>NZ_JAKUDL010000001.1:0-1309598 GCF_022484835.1 Shewanella zhuhaiensis | reverse complement strand
TGACTCATACCAACCTCCAAATGCTGTATGTATGAACAGTATTATCGAGATTTTGACGATTTCAAGTCAGAGTTGATGCTGAGAGTTCTCCGGTTATCCGACCCGTGAAAATATTATTTCATTTTAATATCAGCAGGTTAACATTTGATATGTAACAATAATAGGCGGGATCCAAGGAGATAACGAGAATGCTAACTTTCATCGTAAATTTATCTGGAAAAAATGATGTAACTTGATAATTATTAAATCAATTAACATACTCGTTTTGCACTGGCCAGAGGTGCTAAACGAGCATTCTCATTATTAAAATGTTAGCTATTACACACAAATGAAGGATAAACCATGTCTGAAGAAAATAAAGATGTTGTACCATTTAACGAGATTCAAAATTCTGGAATAAATCTTGATCTTGCAATTAAGCAAGCACAGGTAATGACCGGCATCCTAGATTCAATGGGTATTGAAAAAGCCACATTCAAATCCGGCGCACATTTTCACCGAGATGAAAAGACTAATACCGCTACACTTGCAACCGATGGTCTAATGGTTCAGCAAGGTGAGCATATAACTACCGTTATTATTAGAAATGAAAACAGTACAAACAAACAGGCGTTAGAGGAATTGCAAAGTCAAAACCCTTTAACACAAGAAACAATGGGTTCTTTTTCTGGTCGCTCTCAATCCTGGGCTTCCGTAGCTCTAGCACAACTGGAAGAAGAGGAGTGATCCACTACAGCTAACAAATCGCTCAAGCACCGCGCACTTCGTGCGCTGGACAGTTTTTAAGTACAAAGAGGTAACGTGAAATTATCAGGATTACTTGAAAACTTAAAAGACTCCTGTGAGCGTACACAGTTAGTTTTCTCTAGTTACAAATCTCAACAGCAATACTCAAATATTGCAGCTGTAGATTGGGATGAAGACGACTTTTATTTTATTCCTGAAGGTTGGGAAGATTGTTTTTCTGACTCCATTAAAATAGCGAATCTTAATGATTTAACTGTTCTGGTGCTAGAAAGTCCGCAACTACAATCTTTGAATGTTCGAGTACGCTCAAGTAACAAGTGGGCAGAAGAAGGTACTGCAATATCAAGTAATTCCTTGGTATTAGAAGTTAATGAGTTAAATGAAAATCTCTTTAACTTAATTCATGAAAGTGAAGCATCTACTCTGACATTTAAAGGTGTTAGGAATATTAAATATGTACAATCAGACTAATCAACTTTCTTGTTATGTACTTATAACAAGCCACTCAAGCGGGATTAAAAACAGTTGGCTTTTGCTCCTGCGTCGCTCATTTTAGCCAACAATTTTTAACCCCTTAGTGGGGCGTTATGCGGGATAATATTGAGAGTTTTGATTGGCGAATGAGTACAGAACAACCTAACAATCCACTTCACGGAGTCACTCTTGAGACTGTCGTAACTCGGTTGCAGGAATACTATGGTTGGGATGGTTTGGCTGAGAGAGTCAAAATCAAATGTTTTATCAACGATCCATCCGTAAAATCTTCACTCAAATTCCTGCGTAAAACTCAGTGGGCGAGAAACGAAGTAGAAAAGCTTTATATCTCAACTTTTGAAAAGAAATCTCCTTGGAATAATTTTAAATAAACTTGGTTTTTTTACTAAATAGATTTATTACATCAATGAAGCGCCAAGCGCATAACAAGTGACTGTGGCATTCCGTCAATGTTTATTACGCCAATTCAGGTGATTTTTCGCCCCAACGAGTTCCGTTTTCATCATGACTCTTTATGAAGGGATATGAAAGGGATGTGTGACCAAGCTTTCGCATGCAGGCAATCAACGCAAGTTTGGGCAGCTTTCCCTGCGCCTTTAAGTGTTCGTAGTAGCGTTTGAAAATAGGGTTGCACTGGATGGCTGACATCATGGCCATAAACATCACAGTTCGCACTCTGGCTCGGCCGCCGCGAATACGCCGTTTACCTGTGTAACTGCCGCTCTCGCGGCTCATGGGGTGAGGTCAGGGGCAACGCCTGCCAATGCGGCGATTTCTTTTTATTGTTGAGCCGAGACTGCCTGTACGGACAGCTATGATTCAATAGGCTTGATTCAATAAGCCTGAAAATTCTGCGCTGCAAAACAGAAAAAACACCGCACAAGGCGGTGTTTTCATTGGTTTAGCGGTGGCTGTGAAAGTGCCACAGCACCCAGTAGAGCGGCTTTAGGTCCTTGCCGCCTATATTGCGAAACGGCCGTAACAGCGGCCGCAGCCACTGCCAGCGTCGTATGCGTTTTTGGGTATCGAGCCAGGTTTGTTCACCGCCTGCCGCGCGATAGTTGCTGATGGCCGCATCTATCTGCCCATGGTCAGCGCCCATATAGCGGTAAAGACTATGCAGATACACCAGCAGATCCCGCTGCTGCTGATAGCTTTGCGAGCGCCCCTGCTGGCTGGCTTCAAAGTCGATAAACTTTACTTCGCCCTGCTGCCAACCTATGTCACGCAGCGCCGGGCGACCATGGGCCAACTCCATGCGGTGCAGCTCGGCCAAGGCCGAGGCGCTGTCGTTAAGAATCTCGCCAAAGGGCACCATCTCATCCTGTCTGGCAGCGTGCAGCCAATCACTGACTGTCTTACCTGCATCCTCCACCACAAAGAAGTCATCGCCACTGAGCACCACCCTGGGTACTGGCGCATCTTTGCCTGCAAGCCGGGTCAGAGCATCAATTTCAGTTTGCAGCGCCCGTTTGGGGTCGTCTTTCAGCAGCTTCATCGCGCCTTCAAGGCGCTCAGGCTGCTTAAGCCAGTACTTGTGGCCGGCAAAGTCAAACGACTGGATACGGCTGTCTGGATGCGCCTGACGCAATTGGGCTACCTTTGCCTCGAACGCTGTCATATCCAGATTAGGGGATGGGCTTGGCTGTTTCATCATCATTCCATGTGGGTGTGCGCGGGCATTATCCCCATCCGCCGCTGTAATTTCAATGAAACCTGAATGTGATAGTGCCACTGTTCAGTTTAGCGTAAGCATGGTTGCCGAAAAGCAAAATAAAAGGCCTCCCGCAGGGAGGCCTTTAGATCCATCAAGACTCGCTTATCAAGCGTTTGGTACCACTTAGTGCTTACTCTGCACTGTGCTCCTGCCAGGGTGTGGCGCGGTTTTCCAGCAGTACCGGGATCCCTTCGGTGATGGGGTATGCCAGACGATCGGCCTTACAGATCAGCAGCTGCGCCGCTTTGTCGTATTCCAGTTTGCCCTTGCATACCGGGCAGGCAACGATATCCAGAAGTTTTTTATCAAAGGCCATGGGATGTTCCTTGCTTGGCATTGGCTGCCCGGGAGAGCTTCTCCAGCAGCTGTGTTGAAAATTGTGGCGGTAGGTTCGCATCAACTGCAACATACCACCAGTGTTGTTTGGCAAATTCGCGACATTTAACCGCATCTTTTTCGGTCATCAGCAGCGGCAAGCCATTGTCGATGATGGCAATGTCACTGGCCTGATACGCCATGTGGTCGGCAAATTCGTGGGCGGCAGCTATCTTATAGCCCTGAGCGCTCAGCGCTGAGAAGAAGCGCTGTGGATTGCCTATGCCCGCCATGGCATTGACTTCATCACCGACTGAAGGCGGTATTGCGTCAGCGCCTGGCAAGACCGGCAGCAGCGCGCTGGGCTGCAATGTCATGGCAAACTCCCCTGCTTCGGCGTTTTGGCCGTTGCAGAGGCTAAAGTCCACAGTGTTTTTGCGCCACAGGCCTTCACGCAATGGCCCTGCCGGTATAAGCAAGCCATTGCCGAAACGGCGCTCGCCGTCGATGACCAGAATCTCGATATCACGCCCCAGCTGATAGTGCTGCAGGCCATCGTCACAGAGAATGACATTCACATCGTGGTTTGCCAGCAGCTGATGAGCAGCCTTTACCCGGCTTGCGCCCACCACCATAGGGATACCGGTGCGCAAGGCTATCATGGCGGGTTCATCACCCACCTCGGCAGGTGTCATACCGGTGCGGACCTCGAGTTCGCCGTCAATACTGGCGCCGTAGCCGCGGCTGACCACGCCCGGGCGCCAACCCTGCTGGCGCAAAAGCTCAATCAGGTACAACACTGTCGGGGTTTTACCGCTGCCACCGGCTGTGATGTTACCCACCACTATTACGGGTACCGGTAACTGGGTTTGGCGCTTAAGGCCGAGCCTGAAGCCAAGCCTTCTTATGCTGCTTATCAGCCAGAACAGCGCGGATAGCGGCAACAGTAACCACTTTGCCGGATGGCCCTGATACCAAATCTTGTGAACCAGCTGCTGCATCAGGCGGAAAACTGCATCTGATAGAGCTTGGCGTACATACCATCCTGCGCCAGCAGCGACTTATGGTTGCCCCGCTCAACAATCTGGCCCTGCTCTATCACCAGAATTTCATCGGCACTTTCAATGGTCGACAGCCTGTGGGCAATCACGATGGAAGTGCGGTTCTGACGCAGATTTTCAAGGCCTTCCTGAATGGCTTTTTCAGACTCGGTATCGAGCGCAGAAGTGGCCTCATCGAGAATAAGCACGGGCGCATTACGCAGCATGGCACGGGCAATGGCGATACGCTGACGCTGACCGCCGGAAAGCAGCACCCCGTTTTCACCAACCTGAGTATCCAGGCCGTCAGGAAGCTTATTGATAAACTCCATGGCATGGGCCAGAGTCGCAGCCTCAACAATCTGCTCGCGGGTCACTTCCCAGGGGCAGGCATAGGCGATATTGTTGGCAATGGTGTCGTTGAACAGGGTCACCTGCTGGCTCACCAGCGCCACCTGACTGCGCAGGTTCTTCAGGCGGTAATCCTCAACATTCACGCCATCCAGTTCAATGGCGCCCTGCTCGAGCCCGTTATAGAAACGGTTTATCAGGCTGGCAATGGTGGATTTACCGGAACCGGAGCGGCCCACCAGCGCCAGGGTTTTGCCAGGCGGAACATCAAAATTGATGCCATCCAGCGCCCGACCTTCCTGACCTTCATAGCGGAAACAGACATTATCGAAGCGTACATGGCCCTCGGCGCGGTCGGTTTCAAAGGTGCCGTTATCAGCTTCAGGCTTGGTGTCCAGAAGCTCAAATACCGTGGTGCAGGCAGCAATACCGCGCTGGAACTCGGCGTTTACCCGGGTCAGGCTCTTGATAGGCTGCAACATGGCCAGCATAGCGGCGAGCACAGTGGCAAAGGTACCTGCGGTAAGCTCGCTCTTGAGCGAATCGAAGCTCGCGGCATAGAGCACAAAGGCCAGTGCGAATGAGCCAATAATCATGATGGTGGGCTGGCTGATAGCCTGGGCCACCGCCAGTTTCATGTTCTGATGACGGTTTTGGTCGTTTACCTGAGCAAAGCGCTCGGCCTCAGTTTCCTGACCGCCAAAGGCCAGCACGTTTTTATGGCCCTTGATCATCTGCTCGGTAACGGCCGTCACGCCGCCCATGGCGCTTTGAATTTGGCGGGAAATCTTACGGAATCGGCGACTGACCAAAGCAATCACCACCCCGATAATGGGGCCGACAACCAAGATACACAGCGACAGCTTCCAGGAGTTGTAGAACATCAACCCCAGCATGAAAACCACTGTCACACCGTCGCGCACAATGGAAATCAGCGCACTGCCGGATGCGCGCGCAACCTGCTCGGTATCGAAGGTTACCCGGGAAATAAGATTGCCGGAGTTTTCACGGTCGATATAACTCACCGGCAGGGTAAGATAATGCTCAAAAACCTGCTGACGCATGTCCATAATGAGTTTGGCGCTCATGTAGGAAATACCGTAAGTGGACACAAAGTTCGCCAGGCCTCGCAGGGTGAAAAGCCCTACCACCACAAAGGGGGCCCAGAACAGTACCTGATTGTTTGAATCAAACCCGGAAGAGGTGCCCATATCCACAGAGCCAGAAAGGCTGCCGGACGAAAAGCCTTTGTCGATAAAGGGTTGGATAAAGGCAATAAAAGCGGCATCCACTGCACCATAAAGAAGCAGTGCCAGCACAGAAAGGATAGCGATGCCTTTCATCGGCTTAAAATAGCCCAGCAGGCGTTTAAAAACCGCCGAGACTTCCTGATTGTGAACTGTAGTCATTGATTAATCTGACAGTATGACAAAGGCGCCATTCTACTCTGTAATCGGCCAGTCACCAACTCCAAACACCCTGTTGTACCAAAAAGGCGCCAGATCCCGGCGATAGGTTTTCACCACAGGCGGCCCATCAAAGTAGAAGCTTATCTGTCCCTCTGAGGCCGAACTTAGCACCTTTACCCCACGGCTTTGATAGCGCTCCACAACCTCTTGTTTGGGAAATCCATAGCGATTTCCGGCACCGGCAGCAAACAGCGCCCAGGACGGCGAGACCGCATCAATAAAGGCGCCGCTGGACGACGTCAAACTCCCGTGGTGCGGCGCTACCAGCACATCGGCCTGCAGCAGCACAGGCTTGGTCAGCATACGCGACTCGCGCACCACCTCAATATCGCCGGGCAGCAGCACTGACATGCCGCCATTGCTGAGGCGCACCACACAGGAGCCATCGTTGCCAATGCGCCCGCCGGGCAACACCTCGGGGGACAACAAGCTGACATCAAGTGCCGCAAGAGTAAAAGATGCCGGGCGACAGTCCTGATGCCGCCCCGCCTCAATCGCCCTGGCCGCTTGGGTGTCGCTGATAATCAGGTCAATGGCAAAGTGCCTGGCAAGCCCCTCTGCGCCGCCGGCATGATCTTTGTCCTCGTGGCTGATAATCAGCACATCAATACGGCTTCGGCCCCTGGAGCGCAAAAACGGGGTAAGGGTTCGCTCACCGTGGGAGAAGCTGCCATAGGCGCTGCCGGTGTCGTACACCAGGGTTTTATCTCCGGCAAAGACCACCGCCGCAAGCCCCTGGCCGACATCCACCAGATGCAGCTCGGTTTGACCATTTGATTTAAGGCTCAGCTGCAACAGCAGCGGCAACAGTAAGCATGCACTCACCGCCCGAAAACCCTTTGATATTGGTAACCAAAACAAACAGATGGCAGCGATGGCAAACAACACAGGTGCTATCAGGTTATCGGCCACACTGACCCAGGCAAGGGGTAAGCGGTCACTATGCTCAAGCAGTGCGCCAAAAGGCGCAAGTGCCCAAATTGCCGGACTGAACAGGGCGCCGCTGGCAAGCCCCAGCGGCAGCAACAGCAAAAACAGCAATAACCCCATTAGCGCGAGCGGGATCACCAGCAGCGAAAACCAGGGCACCATCAACAGATTTATCCAAAGGCTGTGCAAACTCACGCCGCCAAACAGCACCAATTGCACAAACCCAAGCCCGAGCGACAGTGCCAGCTGTATTTTGATAAGCGAAGCAAGATAGTGCGCTGCCGTCATCTTAATGTGGCCGGAAGTACCGGCTTGGTTTGTATCGGCCATCACAAGCCTTTGGCGTTCACCCGCCGTGACCACCATCAGAATGATGCCAATGGCACCAAAGGAGAGCCAAAACCCCGCCGACAACGGTGATAAGGGGTCAAGCAGCAATACTGCACTGAGGGCATACAAAAGCCGCTCCCAGGGGGAGGCAAAGCGGCGAGACAGGCTCAGCAGCATCACCATCGCCAGCATAATAAAAGCGCGCCGGGTAGGTATGCCCATCCCCGCCAGCAGCCCGTAAAGCAGGCAACCCAGGGCAGCGGCTGCCATGGCAATCAGCAGGTTTTGCCGGTCGGGCCTTGGCCGGACGCGCAGCAGCAGAAACCTGACTGCGCCATAAAGCCACAGCGCCAGTACCGACATATGCAGACCTGAAATTGCCATCAAATGGCCGGTGCCGGTTTGGCGCAGTTGCTGCCACTGCGTCGGCGTAATTTGGCCTTGCTCACCGCCAAGCAGCGCCAGCAGCAGAGCGGGCTCAGCGGCCTTGTCGCCACTGGCTTCAAGCGCATTTTTGAGTCTTTCGATCAGTGCAGTACGCATAGTCGACGCCGTCGATACCGCTCTTGCTGCTATCACCCTGCCCTTCAAACCAATGTGTTTTGACAGCAGATAACGCTGGCCATTGAAGCCGCCCTGATTGAGATTGCTGTTAATGGCGCGCCGCTCGATACGAAAATCCCACACTTGTCCTGGGCGTATTTGTTCATTCGTTCGCCAGTTGAGCCGCATTTGCGCGGCAAAAGGTGAGATTAATTTTGGTTTAACAAGGCGTATATCTATACTCTGCCAGTCGCTGCCACTTGAGACTGATGCTATTATCTCGGCGCGTATCCAGGTTTGCTCGCTGTCATCAAGCGCCCGATAATCAAATATCAGTGTGGCATAAAGACAAACCCAGGCAATGCCCGCGAGCCCCCCGGCAAGCAGTGGCAAGCGTTTGAAAATTGCCAGCGCCCCGAGCAGCAACAACAGGCTCACGGGCCAGGGTAAGAGTACCGGCCACAGCAGCGACGAGATGTTCAGGGCGCAAAAGCCCAGCAGAAATGGGTTCTTCACAGCAGTAAGTTAAGACAGCATTATCCGCCTATGCCAAAAAAGCTCATCAAAAGGTTTATGCCGCACCCGGACAGCCTTAAAGATCATAAGCATCTGAAGATGTTCGGTACCCTGCTGCACAAGCCAAACCTCTGGCACCTGAATCGCCGCTCGGCGCCGGGTGCGTTTGCCGTTGGGCTGTTTATGGCCTGGATGCCGATGCCGTTTCAGATGGTGGCGGCAGCTGCGCTGGCGATATTTTTCAATGTGAATCTGCCGGTGTCGGTTGCCCTGGTTTGGATAACCAACCCGGTCACCATGCCCATATTGTTTTACATGGCCTACATGGTGGGCGCCAAAATTCTTGGCCATGCGCCCCAACCCTTTGCCTTTGAAGCCAGCTGGCAGTGGCTCGAATCGTCACTCGCCACCATAGGCCCGCCATTCCTGCTGGGTTGTCTGGTGCTTGGGCTGATTAGCGCCGGTGTGGGTTACTTTGTGATTAGCAATCTGTGGAAATACTCGGTGCTGTTTAAATGGAAGAACCGGGCAAGCAGATAAAAAAAACGCGCTTAAGGCGCGTTTTTTTATGCAGGATGCAGATGAATGCTGCGAAAGAAATCTCAGGCTGAAGAGGCTTGGTTTAAGCGATGCGGCCGGGGCAGTGCCCCCCGGCTTTTTTATTGGCTTACTCAGCGTCCGGCCAATGCCGGTGCCGGCTCAGTGAGGCTCGCTTTATACGCCGGATAAAGCGTTGCTATCAGGCTCATCACAAAGGCCATGATGCTCACCAGCACCACATCCTGCAGATGCAACTCTGATGGCAGAAAATCAATAAAGTACACATCGGCTGACAGGAAGCGGATGCCCAGCGCCTGCTCAATGGCAGCCGCCATGGCAGAAAGATTCAGCGCCACCAGCACGCCGGTCAGGGTGCCAATAAGGGTGCCAAGAAAACCACTGATGGCGCCGTGTACCGTAAACACCTGCACTATGGCACTGCGCTTAAGTCCCATGGTCATCAGGATGGCGATTTCCGAGCTTTTATCCCGCACCGCCATCACCAGGGTCGACACAATGTTGAAGCAGGCTACGGCAATCACCAGCGCCAGCACCAGATACATCAAAGTACGCACCAGCTGAATGTCCTGATACAGGTGGCCCTGAGTGCGGGTCCAGTCGCTCATATAGAGGTATTGGGTCTGGGTGTAACCCAGCTCACGAATGAGCCGCGGCGCCGCAAACACATCATCCACGGCAATCCGCACGCCGCTGACCTCTTCGCCCATCTGCAACAGCTGAGCAAGGTGGCTCATGGAAGCATAGGCGGTGCTCAGCTCAAGCTCGCCACCAAGGCGATAAGCACCGCGCACCACAAAACGGTGGCTGCGGGTAGCCCCAAGTTTGCCTGCGGCGCGGCCCGATAAATCAGGCACATAGAGCAAGAGCGCATCGCCCTCTTTCAGCCCGAGTTTATCAAGCAGGGCCTGACCGAGCACAATGGCATTGTCATCACCGCCCAGCTGCTGCCAGGCGCTTGGGGGCATGTACTGACGAATACCCGAAACGCTATCTTCCAGCTTGGGGTTAATGCCCACCAGGCTTACGCCCTGAAAGCCGCCCTGACGCTGCACCAGCCCCTGCAATCGGATAAAGGGCGCGGCGGCGTGAATGCCCGGAATTTTTTGGGCATCGGCAACCATGCTTTGCCAATCCATCACAGGGTTGTTCACCCCCACCAGCTCGGCGTGGGGCACCACATCCAAAAACCTTTGTCTTAGCTCACGCTCGAAACCGTTCATCGCCGACAGCACTATGATAAGCACGGCCACCCCAAGCGCGATGCCCGCGGTAGAAGCGAAGGAGATAAAGCTGATAAAGCTGTTGGACTGACGGGCTCGGTAAAAACGAAACCCCAGCCACAGCGGCAGCAGGCGCGCCTTGCTCATCAGTAATCGGCTCCCGCAGACAATTTGCCGCTTTTCATCGACAGCTGTCTGTCCATCCGCGCCGCAAGGCCGCTGTCATGGGTGACCACTACAAAGGCGGTGCCCAGCGAGGCCGCGAGCTCACGGATAAGGCCGTAAACCGCATCGCCGCTCTTGGCATCAAGGTTACCCGTAGGTTCGTCTGCCAGCACCAGCTTGGGCTCGTTAATCAGCGCCCGGGCAATGGCGACACGCTGGCGCTCACCGCCGGACAGCTCTGCAGGGGAATGGCCAAGACGATGACTCAGCCCTACCCTGTCCAGCAGCGCCTCGGCGCGGCCAAAAGCCGTTTGCCTGTCAACACCGGCAATACGGGCGGGCATGGCGACGTTTTCTATCGCACTGAATTCCGGCAACAAATGGTGGAACTGATAGATAAAACCCAGATTAGCATTACGCACTTCGGCCTGACGGGAGGCCGACATGGCATACAGGTCTTCGCCGTCCAAAAACACCTTGCCTTCACTGGGTTTATCCAGGGTGCCAAGGATATGCAGCAAGGTGCTTTTTCCCGAACCGGAACTGCCAACAATCGCCAGCTGCTCACCGCGGCTGACCGTAAGATCCACGCCGCTGAGTACCTGAGTCTCAAGCTTGGCTTCACGGTAAGTCTTGCTGACATTTTCTGCCCTGAGCAGGATTTCTTGCATGGGTTCTTCTCTCTTTGCCCTGAGGGCAATCATCTGCGTGAGTGGAACACTCGTCTTATGCGTATCGGCTTATTCGTATCGGCTTATTCGTATCTCAGCGCGGTGGCAGGCTCTACCCGAGACGCCTTGAGCGCCGGATACAGGGTAGCCAGCAGGGTAATGACTATGGTGCCTGCGACAATCAGACCAAGCTGCTCGGCAGATATGATCACCGGCAGCTGTTGACCGGCGCCAAGCACCGACACCCCAAGGCCATTGAGTACCGGGTTCAGATTCAGTGTCAGCAGCGTGCCGACACTTAAGCCCAGCACCAACCCCAGCAAGGCATTCATCGAGCCCTGCACCACAAAAATTCCCATCACTTCAGTGCGTTTCAAGCCCTGAGTCATCAGCACCGCCACATCCGTGGTTTTATCCACCACCATCATCACCAGCGCCGACACTATGTTAAACGCCGCCACCGCCACAATCAGGCTCAGCATCAGCGACATCATGTTTTTTTCCATTTTGACCGCGCCAAAGAGATGGCCAAAGGTATCGCGCCAGTCGTGTACCAGCAGCGATTCGGGCGCGTCAGTCGCCAACAGCGCGGGCAGTTTCGGGCCAATCTGCTCGGCTTTGAAGGGATCGTCCAGGTAGAGCCGCAGCATATCGACCTTATCAGGCACTTTACGCATCAGTCTGCGGGCATCGTCGTAATGAATAAAAGCAAGCTGCCCATCCACCTGGGAGCCCATTTGAAACAGGCCCGATACCACGAATTTGCGCTGACTCGGCACAGGCCCTAGGGGCGAATACACCACGCCTTCGCCGCTAAGCACGCGAATCGTATCGCCAACGGCCACATCCAGCTCAGATGCCACCTGGGTGCCCAAAATAATATGGTATTCACCCGCTTTAAGTGTCTCGAAGGCCGGTGACCAGACGGTGGTGGTGAGTTTGGACAGCCGCGCTTCTTCTTGTGGGTAAATGCCCTGCAGCTGCACCGCAGCGATATTGGAGCTTGATTGCAGCATCGCCTGGGTTCCGGCGGAAGGGCTTATCCCAAGCACCGACGGGATAGCCGACTCTATGCTGGCAGCGCTTGCCTGCCAGTCGTCAAATCCGGTGGGATTTTCAATCACAAGTTGCGGCACAGCGCCGAGAATACGGCTTTTCAGCTGGCCTTCGAGGCCATTCATCACCGAGCTGACCACAATCAGCGCGGCAACGCCCAGGAAAATGCCGCTGACGGCGAACAGGGTAATAAAGGAGGCGAAGGCGTTTGCCTTGCGTGCCCGCCAGTAGCGAAATCCAATAAGAAAAGCGGAGGATGAAAACATGTGCGCGCTGTCGGCCCTGGCTGTGTTGGGAAGGGGCGCTGCTGTCCTGACAGAACAAGCACCTGGCCCGGTCGAACCTTCCCTTGCGTATTTGTTTGAGTGGGCACGATAATAGGGGTATCTCACCTATAAATAAAGAGGCACGTCCTTGTTAGCCGATCCCAACGCCTATTTCAGTGTGGTGCATGATTTCAATGCCTATCTGCAGCCCTTTGACGGCCCACTGCCTGACGATGAACAGCTGGCGATGATGCGCAGCGTGGGTTTGCAGCTGCTCAGTGATGTCAAAGCACTGGAGGCCGGTTGCCTGCTGCAACTGCGGCAACTGGACAACGAAGCCAAGGCGGTGGTGGACTTTTTGAAGTTGCAGTCGCGCAAGGTCGATATGGTGCTGCACTATGTGCTTGAAAACGAAAGCCGTGACGGCAGCCGCTATTCAGGTAAACGCTTTGGTGGCAGCGGTTTTGTGGTGGTCAGCCAAACGCCTCTCAGCGTGGGGAGCCTGTTTAAAGCCACCCTCTATATCCGTGATGAACTGATTGCGCTTGTGTGTATCGCCAAGGTGGAAGAAGTATTGCAGCAGGACGGCGTCCATCTTGCCGAACTCGGCTTTGAGTGCATTCTCGAGCCGGATGTGGAGCAACTGGTCAAAGCCAGTCTCAGTGTGCAGCAAAAGCAGCTCAAGGCACGCAAGCAGCAAAACACCCAGCGCGGATAATGTATTTTCTTACTACAGCCCCTGTCGAGCGCCAGGGAAGGGTCCATTGCCGGGGAAGGGCTTAGTTGCCACTGCCGCGCAGTTGCCACTACAATGGGCGACTGATTTTTCGTGAAAAACCGGCAATCCAACCGAATGACCTCTTTTACGGTAGACCGTCTCCCCAAGACACCCGCCAAGGGCCGGGTGTCATCGGTCAAGCTGCCCGGCGGTGTCGCCCGGGCAATGACGCTGGCCCAAATGACCCGCGACTATGCGGGCACCACCCTGATAGTCACCAGCGATACCCCAACGGCGCTGACCCTTGAGACCGAGCTTAGCTATTTGCTTGGCCAGGAAGGCATTGATATTTGCCTGTTTCCCGACCGGGAAACCCTGCCCTACGACAGTTTTTCGCCTCACCAGGATCTGATTTCCAGCCGCCTTGAAACGCTCTCCAATCTGGAGCGCGGCAAAGGCCGGCTGGTGATAGTACCGCTGACCACCTTGATGGTGCGCCTGCCGCCCAAGGCATTCCTTGCAGCCAATGTGCTGATCCTCAAGAAAGGCGACCGTTACCAGTTACAGCAGATGCGTCAACTGCTTACCGACACCGGTTATCATCTGGTGGAGCAGGTATATGAGCATGGCGAATTTGCCATCCGCGGCTCGATTCTGGACATCTTCCCCAGCGGTGCCACTGAGCCACTGCGCATCGAGCTATTTGATGATGAAGTGGAGTCTATCCGTCACTTTGACCCTGAAACCCAGCGCTCCAGCGCTGAGGTAGACAGCATCCGCATGCTGCCGGCACGGGAATTTCCCACCGACAGCCAGGCCATCGAAGGCTTTCGCCAACGCTATCGCCGCTCCTTTGAAACCATCACCAACGCGCCCGAGTCTGTGTATCAGTTGGTGAGCCGCAACCTGATGCCGGCGGGCATAGAAAACTATTTGCCACTGTTTTTCGACGATACCGCCACTCTGTTTGATTATTTGCCCCAAGAGCTGCAAATCATCACCACAGGTGAACTGCATCAGGCGGCAGAGCATCATCTGGGCGAAATTCACGCCCGTTATGAAGACCGCCGGGTTGACCCCATGCGGCCATTGCTGCCGCCCAAGGTGCTTTATCAAACCACCGAAGAGCTGTTTGGCACGTTCAAGCAGTATCCCCGCATTCAGCTCAGCGCCGCCGAGGGTGACAAGGAGCTGGACTGCACGCCACTGCCGGACATTCGTGCCAACCACAAACTGAAGCAGCCGCTGGAGGCCTTAAGTCTGTGGGCGGCGGATACTCAGCGCATTCTGTTTGTGGCCGAATCCGAAGGCCGCCGCGAGGCGCTGCTGGAGCTGTTGTTCAAGGCCGGCATCAAGCCCAAACTCTACGGTCATTTGCAGGAGTTTATCGAATCCGGCAGCCCCCATGGACTCATTGTGGCCCCGCTGGCGCAGGGCATAGATATCCGGATTGGTAAAAAGCAGCTGGCGATTGTCTGTGAAACTGAACTCTTCGGTGAGCGGGTATCCCAACAGCGCCGCCGCGACAAACAGCGCCAGCTCAGCCAGGATGTACTGATTAAAAACCTGGCAGAGCTCAAAGTGGGCCAGCCTGTGGTACACCTTGAGCACGGCGTCGGCCTGTATCAGGGCCTCGAAACCCTGGATACCGGCGGCTTGGTGGCCGAATACCTGAAGCTTGAATACGCCGGTGGCGATAAGCTATATGTGCCGGTCTCGTCGTTGCACCTTATCAGCCGCTATGCGGTGGGCAGCGATGATGATGCTGCGCTGAACCGCCTCGGCAATGAAAGCTGGAGCAAAGCCAAGCGCAAAGCGATTGATAAAATCCGCGACGTGGCCGCAGAGCTTTTGGATGTGTACGCCCGCCGCGAAGCACGCCCCGGCGAGCCCTGCAAGCTGGATGAAGAGGAATACGCCCTCTTTGTGCAGGGGTTCCCGTTTGAGGAAACCGTGGATCAGGAAGTGGCCATTGAAGCCGTTATCAGCGACATGTGTCAGCCAAAGGCCATGGACAGATTGGTGTGCGGCGATGTGGGCTTTGGTAAAACCGAAGTGGCCATGCGCGCCGCGTTTCTGGCGGTGTCCAGCGGCAAGCAGGTGGTGGTGCTGGTGCCTACCACACTGTTGGCACAGCAGCATTTTGAGAACTTCAAAGACAGGTTTGCCGACTGGCCGGTGCGTATCGAGGTCATGTCCCGCTTTCGCACCGCCAAAGAGCAGCAAGCCGTGCTTTCCGCCATGGGCGAAGGCAAGGTGGATATCGTTATCGGTACCCACAAACTATTGAATACCGAGCTTAATTTCGATGCGCTTGGGCTGCTTATCATAGATGAAGAGCACAGATTTGGCGTGCGCCAGAAAGAGCGCATCAAGGCGATACGGGCCAATGTGGATATTCTGACCCTGACCGCAACGCCTATCCCCCGCACCTTGAACATGGCCATGTCGGGCATGCGCGACTTATCGATTATCGCCACCCCGCCCGCCAAGCGTCTGGCGGTAAAAACCTTTGTGCGTGAGTACGATAAAGCCACGGTGCGCGAAGCGATTTTGCGTGAAATCCTTCGTGGCGGTCAGGTGTACTACCTGCACAATCAGGTGGAAACCATCGAGAAGACCGCTCAGGATATTCGCGAACTGCTGCCTGAGGCTCGGGTGGTCACCGCCCATGGGCAGATGCGCGAGCGGGATCTCGAGCGGGTGATGTCGGACTTCTACCATCAGCGCTTTAATGTGCTGGTGTGCACCACCATCATAGAAACCGGCATCGATGTGCCCAGTGCCAATACCATACTGATTGACCGCGCCGACCATTTCGGCCTGGCTCAGTTGCATCAGCTCCGGGGCCGGGTGGGCCGCTCCCATCACCAGGCCTATGCCTATTTGATGACACCCCACCCCAAACTGATGACGGTGGATGCCAGAAAACGCCTCGAGGCCATTGATGCACTGGAAGATTTAGGTGCCGGTTTTATGCTCGCGACCCAGGATCTGGAAATCCGCGGTGCCGGTGAGCTGCTTGGCGATGAGCAAAGCGGTCATATCAGCAAAATCGGCTTCAGCCTCTACATGGAGATGCTGGAAGGCGCGGTAAAGGCGCTTAAACAGGGCAAAGAGCCATCACTGAAGCAGATGCTCGGCAGTCAATGTGAAATCGACCTGCGTATTCCAGCGCTGCTGCCGGAGGATTACGTAGGTGATGTAAACATGCGTCTGTCGCTGTATAAGCGCATCGCCGGCTGCGACACCGAGCAGGCTGTGGATGAAATGAAGGTTGAGCTTATCGACCGCTTTGGTTTGCTGCCGGATGCCACCCGCAACCTGATGACCATGACGGTTCACAAACACAGGGCCACCCGCCTTGGCGCCATCAAAATCGAGATGCATGCCAGGGGCGGCAGCATCGAGTTTGGTGAGGACCATAAAATCGACCCGGGCTTTATCATCGGCTTGCTTTCGTCGCAGCCACAAGTCTATCGTATGGACGGCCCGAACAAACTTAAGTTCACCATGCCATGTGAATCCGCCAAAGAGCGATTGGAACTGGTGGACCTGCTGCTGTCGCAGCTCGAACAACACAGCGTCGGAGAAGAATAATAATGTTCCGCAAAACCGCACTATTGGCAGCTTTCTGTCTGTTGCCACTGAGTCAGGCCTCGGCTGAGTCCTGGTTTGAGGTGGAAGTTTTTCTGTTTGAACGAAATCAGCCCAGCGCCGAAGTGTGGCCTGAAACGCCGAAACAGCCAAATCTGGCCAAAGGCCGGGATTTGATTACCCCTGCATTGATAAGTGCGCCGGACAGCAGCATGACGCCTTGCAGCGCCGATGAGCGCGCAGTGGACCAACTGCGCTGCGACGCGCTGGATTTGCAAATCGCCGCCTACGTGCCAGAGTATCCAAAGCCATTCCCAGTCACAGTTTCCGCCGCCAATCCAGCCAGCGCCACACCGGGTGCATCTGCGGTATTACTTGGCAAAAACCAGGCGCAATTTACCGATGCCGTGCGTCAGCTCAGCCGTGAAGCCGGGGTAAAGCCGCTGCTGCACATGAGCTGGCAACAGGCAATGCAGCCGCGCCATGCCTCAGTGCCGGTACGTTTGTTTGCCGGTGAAGATTTTTCAGACCGCTTTGTGGCCGCGGGCACCCGGGTGCAGCCATCCCAGCCCTATCCTGAAGCGCTTGAAAGCACGCCCCTTGGTGAAGCCAGCGCCACTGCAGGCAGTGCAGCAGTTAATGCCGAACAACCCCAGGGCAGCAACCTTGCGGCACTGCTTGGCGGCGAACAGGCGCCTGTTGCGCTTCGCCGTGAACGGCCCGATCCTGTATGGCAGCTCGATGGTCTGCTGAACATCTATCTGAGTCACTATCTGTATATCGAAACCGATTTGATGCTCAGAAGCCCCGGCAGCCGTAAAGTGGAAGTGTTGGAAGAGACTGCGGCGCTTCAAGACTCAGCTGCCGGTGATCTTGCCAGCAGCGATATCGGAGCCTTGCCTGGCAGTACATCAGCGCTACCAGCCACCAATGAACGGACGATTGAGGCGATGAATACCGAAGTCGTGATGGAAGAGCAGCCGTTTCTCTACTCCATTCCACTGACGCAAAACCGCCGGGTTCGCAGCGGTCAAATCCACTACTTCGATCACCCCAAGCTTGGGCTCATCATTCAAATTCGTAAAATGGCCCAGCCCGCTGGCGCTGTGGATGCAGAAGAGCCTGCCACTGAGCCGGAAGGCGATGATACGCCGGAAAATGACGTGATTAATCAGCAAGGCACAGACCAACCAGGCACTACGACACAAAACACGGACCAGCAAGGCACTCGGCCGACATCTCAGGACTGAGTAATGGAAAAGTCGAGGTAGATTTCGTCTGCCTCGTCTTCATTCACTTCAACGGCGGTCACACCGGCTGCCGGCGATCCCTCCCAGCACCAATCAATCAGTTTTTCCACCATAGGGATACTCCCCTGTACCAACAGCTGCACCGAGCCGTCATCCATGTTGGTGACATAACCTGTGACCCCAAGCTCACGGGCCTTTTCCAGCGCGAAGCGGCGATAACACACGCCCTGCACCTTGCCTTTCACCCGAACCAATACTCGTCTCATAGTGAGCCTCCGCTCAAGCTGATGATTTATTGAGCATACGTCATCCTGCGGTGTCAGGGAAACCGCATACATGGGCTGGAGAGGTAAATTTCGGGCAAAAAAAACAGCTAACAAAACTGCTGTTAGCTGCATCGGGCGACATACGCAATCGGTAGGTCCCTTGGGACCAATACGGCATTCTGGATACGTTTTGTTACAAACGTGTTCCGGAAAGGCCGCAACTGTACACGCTGAACCAAATAATTCAATCGCATGGCCGCTGGCCAGGCCAAATATTTTAATTTTTGTGAACGCGATCTCAATTTATTTACCTTTTATCGAGATTGCGTACTGTATTTTGCGTGATTTATATGGTACGACTGTTCTAATTAAAAAACCCGGCGCAGTGGCCGGGTTTCGAGTTTCAGTTAGGCGGTAGTTGCCCCTGCAAAAATGCGCGTATGACCGGCAGGTAGGTGCCAAGTGACGGAAACTTATGTGACTGCTCCTCATCCCACAGTACCGGATAGAAAGGCGCCAGGATGGATTCGGTCCGGTTGTTATCCTGCACCTCGTCGAAGCGGGATAAGATACACAAACTCTTTCCGCTGTTCTTTTGCCGGAATTGACTGACACACTTGGCGGCAATATCGGCGTACTCTTCAGGCCGGTCGATGCGCCCCGCCATATTTTCTTCCGGATGCAGATTGGGGTTAATCAGCACGCTGCGAATACCACTCAAAAAACCGATTCGCTCGGCCCAAAATCCCCCCAGACCAACGCCAACGGCAATAACCTCATCTTTGTTGGCACCGTCCAGTTCACGGGCGACATCGTGCAGCATCTGCTGCATATCGTAACGCGGATGCGCGGTGGAATAGCTCACCAGCCGGACGTCGGGATCGACAAATTTGAGCTGGCGCATCTTCTCGTGATTGCCGGGGCTGGTTGAGTCAAAACCATGGAAATAAAGGATCATAAGGTCATCCCTACACTCATTGATGACACAACCCTAACAGGGGATGCGGCCGGAAAAGTTGCGCCGCATCAAGAAAATCACAAACTTCGTGATCCAATCCCACTTTCGACTCAGGCTTGATAACCTATGCTAAGCGCGAGTCCCCGCGCCTTTTCCCAGCGGGTTGAATTCTCAAGTGCCCTGATGGTTTTGCCACTGTCGGGCCTCAGGCTGGCGGCGCTGTTGGCAGTTGCCGGCACCGGCAGTTCAGCGTCAAGGACCTCCAGCACGCCCTGGCGGTTATTGCACACCAAAATCATGTCGCAGCCAGCGTCGAGGGCCGCTTTGGCTCTGGCGGCATAACCGCCGGCAAAGGCTGCGCCTTCCATGCCCAGATCGTCCGAGAAAATGCGGCCATCAAAGCCAAGCTCACCCCGCAACTTTTGCTGAAGCCAAAAGCGCGAGAACCCGGCCGGGTTGGGATCCAGCTGGTTATACACCACGTGGGCTGGCATCACGCCATCTAGCAGCTTGCCGCCAATCAGGCTGACAAAGGGCTTCATATCGAAATTGAGGATTTCCTCAGCGCTGCGGCTATCCACCGGCATTGCGATGTGGGAATCGGCCTGAACACTGCCATGACCCGGGAAATGCTTACCCACGGCGCGCATACCGGCATCGTTCATGCCGCGGATGAAGGCGCCAGCAAGCTCGGCCACTTCATCGGGATTACCCGAAAAGGCCCTTTTGCCAATCACTTCGCTGATGCCATTCACATCCAGCACCGGGGCGAAGCTTAAGTCAATGTCGCAACCGAGCAGTTCAATCGCCATCAGAAAACCCAGCTCTGTTGCCCAGCGTTTGGCAAGAGTAAGGTCGTTGCCTGCCGCAGGCAGGATATCGCCCATGGCCGGAATTTGGGTGAAGCCTTCACGAAAACGCTGCACCCTGCCCCCTTCATGGTCGACGGCAATCAGCAGATCCGGTCGGACCCGACGAATGTCTGCCACCAGGGAGACGAGCTGCTCACGGCTGGTAAAATTACGGCTGAACAGGATAAGGCCACCGGTTTGCGGTGCCTGCAGCAGCGCCTCTTCGGCGGCGTCCAGCCGCGTGCCTTCAAGATCCAGCATCAGAAAGCCCATAAATTCTCCCTACAAAAATTCATCTCAAGTTTGGTGGATGGAACGGGACACACTCCGGGCAATGCCGGTACCAAGCCAGATAGCGGCTCCGTGCCCCTTATTCCATTTGATGCCGTTTCAACCTTAGCCAGACTAATCCGAACAAGGTGACATAAGAATTACTAATGAAACTATCGAAAAAGTTTGTGGGATACTTGAACGTTGCGACTTAAGGCATTGATCCCTTTTCTTCGACACTGGTCGACATCCGGGATCAGAGATTACCGTAAAGCGCACCGGTGGGCGAGCAAGCACCGGACTTACGACTAAAATAACAACGAAACGCAAACAGGGCCCGAGCTTATGATCAGTGTATTTGACATCTTTAAAATTGGAATAGGTCCTTCCAGTTCCCATACCGTTGGCCCCATGAAGGCCGGCAAAGAATTTATTGCCCGTGTCGACAACATGGGGCTGCTTGAGCGCGTGGACGAGCTGCGTGCCGAGCTGTTTGGTTCACTGGGACAAACCGGCAAAGGCCACGGCACCGGAAAGGCGGTGATCCTGGGGCTGATGGGTGAAGATCCTGAAACCGTAGATACCGACGCCATCGACGGCATTCTTATTGATGTCAGCAACCAGGAAGTACTGAAACTGGCCTGCGGCAAAGCGGTGAAGTTTACCCGCGAAGACGGCATCATCTACCACAGACGCAAGACCCTGCCAGCCCACGCCAACGCCATGACCCTCTACGCGTTCAGCGAAGGTGAGTGCCTGTATCAGCGCACCTACTATTCTGTTGGCGGCGGCTTTGTGCTCGATGAAGATGAAATCGACCAAAAGAATCCGTCGCCGGCCACCCCCATCAAGGCGGCACCCTATGATTTCAACAGCGCCCAACAGCTGCTGGAAATGTGCACCACCAATGGTTTGTCCATTTCATCGCTGATGATGCAAAACGAGCTTATCCTCGCCAGCGAGGACGAAGTCAAAGAGAAGCTGTGGCACATCTGGCAGACCATGAAGACCTGCATTGAGAAGGGCTACAAAAAAGAAGGCATGTTGCCCGGCGGCCTTAAGCTGCGTCGCCGCGCACCTGCCCTTTATCGTCGTCTGAAAGCCGAAGGCCGTAACAACGTCGATCCGCTGACCGCCATGGACTGGGTTGACCTGTTCGCCCTGTCGGTGAATGAGCAAAATGCTGCCGGCGATCGCGTGGTGACGGCCCCCACCAACGGTGCGGCAGGTATTATCCCGGCAGTGCTGTGCTACTTTGATACCTTTGTACAGCAAGTGGATGTGGACATTTGCGCCCGCTATCTGCTGACTGCCGCCGCCATCGGTATTCTGTACAAGAAGAATGCCTCCATTTCCGGCGCGGAAGTGGGTTGTCAGGGTGAAGTGGGTGTTGCCTGCTCCATGGCAGCAGCGGCTCTGACCGAAATCATGGGCGGCACTGTGGAGCACGTTGAAAACGCGGCTGAAATCGGCATGGAACACAACCTCGGCCTGACCTGTGATCCGGTTGGCGGCCTGGTGCAGGTGCCCTGTATCGAGCGGAACGCCATGGGCGCGGTGAAGGCCATCAACGCCTCACGTCTGGCACTGCGTGGCGATGGTAACCACAAGGTATCACTCGATAAGGTTATCAAAACCATGATGGACACCGGCCGCGATATGCGCAGCAAGTACAAAGAAACCGCCAAAGGTGGTCTGGCTGTTAACATCGTTGAGTGTTAATGCCGCCAATCTGCTGATTGCGAACATAAAAAAATCCCGCCTAGGCGGGATTTTTTTATTATCTGTACTTTTTATATCGCTGCGAGCTAACTGCCGCGGTTTGCTACAATTACCCCATAATCGGCTCAGCGAACCGGCAATTCCCTGTCAGCAAACATCTCTTCAATCAGCACAGGGTCACGCAGCGCCACCGCCTTTTCAACCACATCGCGGGTCAGGTGCGGTGCGAACAGCTCAATAAAGTCATACATGTAGCTTCGAAGGAAGCTGCCCTTTCTGAAACCGATTTTGGTGGTCGAGTGGGCAAACAGATGGCTGGCGTCAATGGCTACCAGATCGCGGTCAATGTTCGGATCGATTGCCATCGATGCAATAACCCCCACCCCAAGACCAAGGCGCACATAGGTTTTCAGCACATCGGCACTGGTGGCGGAAAACACCAGACGTGGCTCGAGGCCTGCGCGATTGAAGGCGCGCTCAATTTCCGATGCCCGGTCAAAACCAAACACATAGGTTACCAGCGGGAAGCGGGCCAACTCTTCAATGCTTACCTGGCTTCGACTGGCAAGCGGATGGTCACGGGTAACCACGATGGAGCGGTTCCAGTGGTAACAGGGCAACATAATCAGATCGGAATAAAGATGCATCGCCTCGGTGGCAATGGCAAAGTCGGCATCGCCGCGGGCAGCCAGCTCGCTTATCTGGGTTGGCGTACCCTGATGCATGTGCAGATTCACCTTGGGATAACGCTTGATAAAACCCTTGATAATGTGCGGCAACGCATACCTTGCCTGGGTGTCGGTGGTGGCAATGTTCAGCTCACCCTGATCCGGCTTGGTGTATTCCTCGGCCACTTTTTTAATGCTTTCCACCTTGCCAAGAATATCGTTGGCGATGGCAATCACCTGTTCACCGGCGGGGGTTACGTGGGTCAAATGCTTACCGCTGCGACCGAAGATTTGGATCCCCAATTCATCTTCCAGCATGCGCACCTGTTTACTGATCCCCGGCTGAGAGGTATAGAGGTTTTCAGCCGTGGCAGAGACGTTCAGATTGTGATTCACCACTTCGGCAATATATCTGAGTTGTTGCAGTTTCATCTCTTTTCCTTCGCCAATTCCCGGGGCCGAGAGGCCAATGTTGACCCTGACATCTATAATGATGGGTTATAGTACAATGAATTAATTAAATCAAACAGGAATAACAAAGCCCTTCCTTGGAATTTGGGCGACACTTACAGCAAGCTGAGCTAAGATAACTATGCTAGTTTATTGATTTATTGTAGCATTGGCTGACTTGTAACAAGAACGGACGACCTATGTTATTAATGATCCTGCTCGCCTGTGGGGCCTTATTGCTGCTCATTATTGGTGTGAATGTCGTTCAGCAGCAAAAAGAGCGCGAAGAAGCCGAAAGGCGCACCGAAGTCGCGCGGCAACGGGCAATTATCGATGAGACCGAAGGGGTACTGTCCAATACGGGTATGTTTCCCTGCTCATCACATCTGGTGATGGTGTTGTATCGCCGCATCCAGGAAGCCCTGGCGGTCGCCGTGGACATGAGCGTCGGTCAGCCTAAAAACGACTATCAACGTCGGTTGCTGGATGTTCAGGCGCAAATAGAAGGCCAGAAGGAGGTGACCAACGTGCCGCCGGTCGAAAGCTTTCGCCTGCCCGATAACGACAAGCAAATCCTGGCGATAGTGCAAACCCTGAAAAAGCTCAAAGCCATTTTGCGTGCCGAACACAACAAGGGCAAAGTTGACCCTACCGTGTTTGCTCAGGAAGAGAACCGTATCGATAGCCTGCAACTGCGTATTAACGTGGAATCGATGATTTCCCGTGCCCGTGCAGCCTGTTATATGAAGCAATACGGCTCTGCCAAGCAGATGGTGACCAAGGCACTCTCTACTCTGCACGCCATAAAGGCGCAAACCCCCAACGACCCTTTCATTGGCCGCAAAGTAGATGAAGCCAAGCAGCTGCTTGACGAAATCATGGGGGCGCAGAAGCAGTCAGAGCCTAATGCCCCCAAGCAGAAGAAAGAAGGCGACGATTTGGACATGCTGTTCCAGCCCAAGAAAAAGTGGTAAGCCTGCCTGTTATCGAAAAGCCCCGCATCTGCGGGGCTTTTTTATGGATGTCGTTTAGGTAAACCAATCCACAACGGTGCCCAAAGGGCATCATCAAGAGTAGCTTTGAAGGTATTGAAAGTAATTTCTGCGCTCTGCTCTGCTCTGCTCTGCTCTGCTCTGCTCTGCTCTGCTCTGCTCTGCTCTGCTCTGCTCTGCTCTGCTCTGCTCTGCTGAAGACTCCCCCAGCAAAGAGCCAGCAATAAAAAACGGCGCTCAAAGCGCCGTTTTAAAGCTGTCAGTTAAGCCTGTTACTTACCTTTTGACTCAACCCACTTACCGCCACTGAAATGGGCACTCCAGCCGGTGGCTTTACCGTTAACCTCAGTGGCAACATATTGCTCCTTGGTCTTACGGCTGAACTTCACCAGAGCCTTGTTGCCATCGGCATCGGCAACCGGCGCATCGGCAAGATACTGATACTTGGGCCACAACTGCTCGCGGTACTTTCTCAGCTCTTCCACCAGCGGCGCACGGGTTTCGCGCGAACGTGGGAAAGTACTGGCGGCAAGGAAGATACCGGCGGCGCCGTCACGCAGCACGAAGTACGCATCTGACTTGCTGCATTTAAGCTCAGGCAGATGAATGGGGTCTTCCTTCGGCGGCGCTGCCTCACCATTTTTAAGCAGCTTACGGGTGTTTTTGCACTCGCTGTTGGTACAGCCAAAGTACTTACCGAAGCGGCCGTTTTTCAACTCCATATCATTGCCACAGCGGTCACACTCGATGATGGGGCCTTCGTAGCCCTTGAGCTTGAACTGACCCTTCTCGACTTCGTAACCGTCACACTCCGGATTATTGCCGCACACATGCAGTTTGCGGGTTTCATCCAGGAGGTAGGAATCCATTGCGGTGCCACACTTGTTGCAGCGATGCATGGCTCTGAGCGCATCGGTCTCGGCGTCTTCACTGTTGTCAGCGATGGCTTCTTCACCGGGCGTCAGGTTAAGGGTGGTTTTGCAGCGCTCTTTGGGCGGCAACGCGTAACCGGAGCAACCGAGGAACACCCCGGTGGTGCCGGTACGAATACCCATCTGACGACCACAGGTAGGACAAGGGATATCGGTCAGCACCATCTGATTGGGACGCATACCACCAGAATCTGGCTCGGCCTCAGCCTGCTCCAGCTTGGCAGTAAAGCCGCTGTAGAAGCCGTCGAGCACCTTCTTCCAGTTTTTGTCGCCCTTGGCCACGTCGTCGAGGGTCTGTTCCATGCCCGCGGTAAAGTCGTAGTTCATCAGCTCGCTGAAGCTTTCAACCAAACGCTCAGTGACGATTTCGCCCATTTTCTCGGCATAGAAGCGACGGTTTTCGACTTTAACGTAACCGCGATCCTGAATGGTGGAGATAATGGCGGCATAGGTAGAAGGACGGCCGATACCACGCTTCTCCAGCTCTTTCACCAAAGATGCCTCGCTGTAACGGGCGGGCGGCTTGGTAAAGTGCTGCTTGGGATCGAGCGATTCAAGTTTCAGCACATCGCCTACGTTCACGTCAGGCAGGGTGCTGTCTTCTTCGTTTTTCTTCTTCAGAGCAGGCTGAACCCGGGTCCAACCGTCAAACTTCAGAATGCGGCCCGTGGCCTTAAGCTCGTAATCACCTGCCTTAACGGTCAAGCGGGTAGCATCGTACTGCGCCGGTGTCATCTGACAGGCGACAAACTGGCGCCAAATCAGCTCGTATAGACGCTGAGCATCACGCTCCATGTCTGTCAGGCTAACCGCCTCGACCTGCACATTGGATGGACGTATGGCTTCATGCGCTTCCTGAGCGCCCTCTTTGCTACCATAACGCACCGGAGCGGCTGGCAGGTACTTGGCACCATATTCAGACTCGATATGCGCTCTGACGTTGTCCAGCGCCTCCTGGCTGAGGTTGGTGGAGTCGGTACGCATGTAGGTGATGTGGCCCGCTTCGTAGAGGCGCTGTGCCAACATCATGGTTTTCTTCACCCCGAAGCCAAGACGGGTGCTTGCCGCCTGCTGCAGCGTTGAGGTGATAAATGGTGCAGATGGCTTGCTGGAGGTGGCTTTGTCTTCGCGATCAAGCACGGTGAAACTGGCTTTCTCGAGCTCAGCGACGGCAGCCATTGCCTGCGCCTGATTGATAGGCTCGAAGGCGGCATCACGGTAGCGGCTGACTTCCATCAGCAGCTTATCAGCATTTGGCGTTTTCAGATCGGCATGAATGTCCCAGAACTCTTCCGGCACAAAGGCTTTGATCTCGGCTTCGCGCTCAACCACCAGACGCACAGCAACCGACTGCACCCGACCGGCCGAGAGCCCGCGGGCGACCTTTTTCCACAGCAATGGCGACACCATAAAGCCCACCACCCGGTCGAGGAAACGACGGGCCTGCTGAGCGTTCACCATGTTGGTGTTCAAATCGGTGGGCTGGCTGAAAGCATCCTGGATAGCGGTTTTGGTGATTTCGTTAAACACCACCCGCTTGTAGCGGTCTTTGTCGCCACCAATGATTTCCTGCAGATGCCAGGCAATCGCTTCCCCTTCCCTATCCAAATCCGTTGCGAGGTAGATTTGGTCGGCGCTGCTGGCCAGGGTCTGAAGCTCTTTAACCACCTTCTCTTTACCAGGCAACACCTGATAGTTGGCGCGCCAGCCGTGCTCGGGGTCAACCCCCATGCGAGCGACCAACGCCTGTTTATCCTTTTGCTTCTTATATTGTGCCTTTTCTTCGGCACTCATTTTGCGAACTTCAGTGGCAGATTTGCTGCTGGTTTTGCCTTCGGCCGCGGAGGACGTGGGCAGATCACGGATGTGGCCCACGCTCGATTTCACAATAAATTCTTTACCAAGATACTTGTTGATGGTCTTGGCTTTCGCCGGCGATTCGACAATAACGAGCGATTTACCCATAGCTTAATTTGCGCCAAACAGTCTCGAGAAGGTAGAAATTGGCACCATATATAGAGGGTTGAATCCTCAGTTTCAAGGAATTCCCTCAGATATGTGGCCCAGCGAGTCACTTTTTAGTCAATAATGAAAAAAATGTTTAAAAATAACTTTGCGTAATTAAAAACTAATATTTCATTATCCGCCAGCAAGCAAGCAATAGTTATGCAAATCCGGCGAAAGTCACGACTTTACGCCCCGGAGCCTGGCTTGTGAAGCTGATTTGCCCCGGTATACTGAGGCCTCGATCACATAAATTCTGAACAATAATTAAGAACCGAGACCCCAGTAAGGACAAGCAATGAAGCATTTCGAAGCAAACTTTGATGGTCTGGTTGGCCCTACGCACAACTATGCCGGACTGTCATTCGGCAACGTGGCCTCCCAAAGCAATGCCGCTCAGGTATCCAATCCTCGTGATGCCGCCAAGCAGGGGCTGAAGAAAGCCAAGGCGCTCGCCGATATGGGTCTGGTTCAGGGCATGTTGGCGCCGCAGGAGCGTCCAGATCTGCATACCTTGCGCCGCATCGGTTTCAGCGGCTCAGATGCCGATGTGTTAAATCAGGCCGCCAAACAGGCGCCGGTTCTACTGCAGGCCTGCGCCAGTGCCTCCAGCATGTGGACAGCCAATGCCGCTACTGTCTCCCCCAGCGCCGACAGCGCCGACGACAAGTTGCACTTCACACCGGCCAATCTGGTGGACAAGCTGCACCGCAGCATTGAACCTGTTACCACCGGCAATATCCTTAAAGCGATTTTTGCTGATACCAAACATTTTGCCCACCATGAGCACCTGCCTGAGCACCCCACTTTTGGTGATGAAGGCGCGGCCAACCACACCCGCCTGTGCCATAACTATGGCGACGCCGGTGTAGAAGTATTCGTGTACGGCCGCAGCGTCGCCGATGCCACGCGCCCAGCCCCCAAGAAATACCCCGCCAGGCAAACTCTGGAAGCCTCACAGGCGGTGGCAAGACTGCATCACCTGCGTGACAGCCACACTGTATACTTGCAGCAGAATCCTGATGTGATTGACCAGGGCGTGTTCCATAACGATGTAATCGCTGTTGGGAATCAAAACGTGCTCTTCTACCATGAGCAGGCGTTTTTGGACACTCAGGCCAAGCTTGCTGAAATTGAACGTAAAATGAATGGCAACATGCACTTCATTGAAGTGCCTACGGCCAAGGTGAGTGTTCTCGATGCCGTTAAAAGCTACCTGTTCAACACCCAAATTATCACCCTGAGTGATGGCAACATGGCCATTATTGCGCCGACTGACTGCCAGGAAAATCCAGCCGTTTATGCATACCTGAATGAACTGGTGACCCTGAATACGCCCATCAAGGCAGTACACTACTTTGATGTGAAGCAGAGCATGCAAAATGGCGGTGGCCCCGCTTGTCTGCGACTGCGCGTAGCCATGAATGATGCTGAACTTAATGCTGTGAACCCAAATGTGATGATGAACGATGCGCTGTTTGCCCGCCTGAACCAATGGGTGGACAAGCACTACCGTGACCGCCTGAGCGCCGCCGATCTGGCCGACCCTCAGCTCATCATTGAATCACGTACTGCACTGGATGAACTCACACAAATCATGCAGCTCGGCAGCGTGTATCAGTTCCAGCAGTAACACTTAATCTCCAATAAAAAGAGGCCGTCATTGATGGCCTCTTTTTATTGGAGTGAAAAAATGAACATACATGACCAAAAAACAATTGCCATCTGACTTCACCACCTACTTCAGCCTAGAGACAACACAATTAATTGATAACAAGTTAATTATAATTACTTTGCTCTAGTAAAAAAGCCACCCTATGGGTGGCCTTTTTTTGAGCAGCTGTATCAATGGATAACCATGGGTATAGTCGCGACCAAGGTCGTCTTACCCAAGGGCGTAGTAGTCTCAATGACTATGGTACCGGAATCAGCTTGGTCAGCCCCTTTAAAGATCACTGAGTAGCCAGTGGCACCATTATAAGAGCTGGACTCGACAATAAACTCTCCCTTACTGGCAAGACTGCCCACCGATGGCGAAAACTTGACGACAGTGCCGGCTGGCAAAGGTTGGTTGTGCAAATCACTGATAATAATACTTATTCCACCAGCACTTTTGCCAATAATGTCCAAGGTGTCATTACTATTCAGGCCATCACATACATCAACCTTCGTGAGATCATCGGTACAGCTATCAACAATCACAGGTGTTGTTGAATAAGCCTCGCTGCCAGACATGACCAAGACCAAGGAATCTCTCACGTTAACCGACTGAACAGTCTCCGAGCACCCCTCATGAACGGCATTTGACTCATCCCTGGCACACAAACTGCCGTTATAGAGCCCGTCATTTGTCGTAAATGACTTATCATTGTTAAAGTCTACAAACACTTCCAGATCACCACCGTTTTCTCCAACAACGGGATCCCCGTTAGCATCTTTTTCGCCTGGGTTGAAGAACCCATCTTCATTGTAATCAACAAAGGCTTCTTTCAAATCATAGGGATACCCCTGAATATCATTTTTGGTTTTGAAATTTTCCCATTCAGCAAAATCAAATCGGCCATTACCATTCGCGTCCGGGAAAGACTCCTCACCAATCGCCGTGGCCAACACTGTCACGCGGCCCGCATAGGGTTGCCCGAGATTGTTACTCAACTCCGGAGGATCAATACCCAAGGCATCACCCGTAGGGCGAGGGCTTTGACTTGTCCACTTCACTGTACATGAGCCGTCTTCGGTCAAACATGAGGGCTCGATTACCCCACCTTCGGTAGTGAAACGAACCGCAGTACCATCCGGCACGGGGTTATTAAACGCATCCGCCAGACGAGCAGTCACCTGTACAACGACACCGTCATGATCCCAAGCCTCTGGATTTAATATGTCCGCTGATAAGGAAATACTGTCTTGATCAGGCAAACCTGTAGAAATAACCAGTTGGTTCGATTGGCTGGAAATAAGCGGCGAGCTGCCAGTGACAGAAGCTGTCACCCTAACCGGCGTCGATACAGTACCGGCATTGACAACTGTCTGAGTAATACCTTCGCTGTTGGTAGTAGCACTCACAGGGTCTAATTCAATACCACCGCTTTCGGTGTTCAATTGGAAAGAAACCATCTGGTTGCTGACTGGATTTCCATTCTTATCCAACACTTTAAATCGTACGGTTGAAGATTCTGTTCCACCCGTTCCTTTCAATCTGATGTTTTCTGGCGTGGCATCCAAGAAGAAAATACTGCCTATGCTTGCGGGCAACACATTGAGAGTCGCTTTCGCTGACAGAGATTTCCCCCCCACGTTGGCGCTCACGTTGACTGTATCGTCACCGACACAGCCCTTTGCAAGATAGGTTGTGGTTGCAGCCCCATTGACTGTCACTACAGGCGAACTGAGCTCTGCGGTGCCTTGTGAGCCACATACAGAAGAAAATTTAACTTCAACTGGCTCAGTGAACAGATTACCAGAGTCATCCTTCAGCATTATGCCAATAGAAGCCGTACCGCCAGCAGACACCTGTGCGGGTGATACTGAAGCTACCCCCGACTGGAATGGATCACCACTGCCCATTAACACATTTGTCGCACCGACTTTGAAAATGAAATCTCCTTTTTCACCACTCAACAAAGTTGCGGTAGCAACCCCAGCGCCAGGTTGAGAGCCTGCGAGTATCTGAACACTGGCTTTACCGTTTTCTGTAACCGCGGTAGCAACCGGAATTTCACCAAGTGTGCTGGTAAAGGTCACTATGGTGGCTTTTGAAATACCACTGACTGTGGCCACAAGGAAACCAGGCGAAGTTGACTTTATCGAGTCGATAGCATTGCCGTCGCTGTCTACCATTGTGACACTAACCTGAGCACCACCGGTTGAAGTTCCGCCGTCACCTTTCATCACAAAGCCAACCGGCTCGCTTTCTTCGCCACTGTCAACGCTAGCGGTAACTGTACCTGCGCCAGCTTTATCAGCAGTGCTTAACTGGATAGAGGCATTACCGTTACTATCTGTCAGAGCCGTGCCAGTTGCAGGGGTGAAGGTGCCCATACTTTCGTCGTTTAACTTGAAGGTCACCAGCTTGCCAGATTTGGCACCAGAAATAGAGCCCTTCACGTTTGCCGTAATTGTGGCTGGGTTCTCAGCATCGATTTCTTGTCGGTCTATTGATGCTGTAACCGTAATTGTATCCGTCGGTGCAGTACCACCATCACCGCCGCCCGTGTCTGTGATCGAACCGCCCCCTCCACAGGCAACCAATAAAAAAGAGAGGAAGGTGGCTAACCATAACTTTAACGCTGACTTCATTGTCAGACTCCCTGTTACTCTAGTTAAAATACTTAAGCTATCCGCTTATTACTTATAGGCTAACAATACACAATTTTCATGTAACTTTTCTATTACCCTGTTCTTTTATTTCGTGGTTTTACCAGAAAACTTTAGCTGATTGCCCGTTTCCTCCGCATCGCTTTCTTGTTAGGCTTTAGTGCGCCAAAAAACAATGCATAAAAAATATACAGGAAGGATTATGGTTGCAGCACAACCCAGCAAAATTGGCCTCACCGGCAAAATCCTTATCGGCATGGGAGCCGGTATTCTTATTGGTCTTATCCTTCGTAATCTGCTCGGCGAGAGCCAGTGGGTTCAGGACTACATTACCGACGGCCTATTCCACGTTATCGGCACTATTTTCATCAACAGCTTAAAAATGTTGGTGGTTCCTCTGGTGTTTATTTCCCTGGTCTGCGGGACCTGTTCATTGAGCGAGCCCTCTAAACTCGGCCGCCTTGGTGGCAAAACCCTAGCGTTTTACTTATTTACTACTGCGGTTGCGCTGGTTGTGGCCATTTCTGCTGCCGTATTGGTACAACCGGGTAATGCGTCTCTCGCCACTGAAAGCATGCAGTATTCAGCCAAGGAAGCGCCCAGCCTTGCCGATGTGCTTATCAACATTGTGCCCTCTAATCCGATGAAGGCACTCAGCGAAGGCAACATGCTGCAAATCATTATTTTTGCGGTGATCTTCGGCTTTGCCATTTCCCATATCGGTGAGCGCGGCCGCCGCGTGGCAGCCTTTTTTGATGATCTCAACGAAGTCATCATGCGAGTCGTAACCCTTATCATGCAGTTGGCCCCCTATGGCGTGTTCGCGCTGATGGGGAAACTGGCACTTACCCTGGGTCTGGAAACTCTGGAAAGCGTTATCAAGTACTTCCTGCTGGTACTCGTGGTGCTGTTGTTCCATGGCTTTTTGGTGTATCCAACACTGCTGAAACTCTTTTCAGGCTTAAGCCCACTGATGTTTATTCGCAAGATGCGTGACGTGCAGCTGTTTGCCTTCAGTACCGCCAGCTCCAACGCCACCCTGCCGGTGACCATGGAAGCCGCTGAGCACCGTCTCGGGGCCGATAACAAGGTCGCCTCTTTTACACTGCCACTCGGCGCCACCATCAATATGGACGGCACCGCGATTATGCAGGGCGTGGCCACCGTCTTTATCGCTCAGGTATTTGGCATTGAGCTGACCATCACCGATTACGCCATGGTGGTGATGACTGCCACCCTGGCATCCATTGGTACCGCGGGCGTGCCTGGGGTAGGCCTGGTGATGCTGGCCATGGTGCTCAATCAGGTAGGCCTGCCGGTAGAAGGTATCGCGCTTATTCTCGGTGTAGACCGTCTGCTGGACATGGTGCGTACCGCCGTTAACGTAACCGGCGATACAGTGGCAACTGTTGTTATTGCCAAGTCAGAAGGCGCCCTCAACGAAGCCGTGTTCAACGACCCCAAAGCCGGAAAGACCACGGGCAGTTTCGATGCCGAGGTACACCGCGGCGAATAAGCCCAGTGACAACACTCTGATGAAAAAAGGCGCCCAATGGGCGCCTTTTTAATGCTTATCAATTTGCCCCAGCTCCGATATCTGCCGGGGCATGGCCGTATCAGCGTTCCCAATATGACTCTTCGAGGCTATCTTCACGCTCAGGCAGGCCACGGGACAAACGTGGACTGTGCTGGGCCAGCACCTCGTAAGCCACCCGGTTGGCGTACTTACAGATCTGTGAAAATGATGAATAGCAAAGGCCGTCATTTCGGTGTTTGCTCGAACCTGGCACATTCACCCGGTGGAAGTTATTGGCGGCGAGGTCGTGCAGCAGCGCCGACAGCGCGCCATCACCGGCACCGTTGGTATTGCGGATCTGCTCAGGGCCACCCATATAAGGTGAAATGTGCGCATACACCTTAATTGGCTCGCTGCAATCGCGCTTACGCATCGGACGGGAAAATTCGAAGCGGTTAAATTCAGGAATGGCGCCTGGCAGCAGAGTATGGCTGGTTTCGCGCTTGTCAGCTTCTTCGGTGTAGCCTGCGGTATAAAGCCCAATGGGGCCTGCGGTGGTCAGCACCATATCGCACCACTCCAAAGCCGCTTCACTGGCCAGCAGCGGGTCGGCAAAGCCGGTCAGCGCCTCACCTTCATCTTCATTCATCGCCAGAATAGTTACATTGTCGCGGATAAACGCCTGCCACCACGCGGGGTCTTCCTGAATTAGGAAGCGGGTACCCAGGGTGAGCACCACTGGCACATCGGCTTCTTTGGCGTATTCGATGGCGGTCAGTGCGGCCTGACTCATCCCATCGCCCGCCGCAGCGCGCATCAGATAAGCGGTCAGCACCAGCGCGGCGCTGCCCTGAACCACCTCTTTATCGATAAAGTCCGGTGTCAATTTGTCCATCGAGCCTTTACTGATGGCAAAGGTGCGCTCGCCACAGTCGGTAACCAGAGTAAAGCAGCGGCCTATGGGGCCGTCCACCGGTTGCAGGTGGTTCAAATCCACTTTTGATGAGGTGTGGCACAAATACCGATAAGCATAACTGCCCACTTCGATGGACTTGCTCATCACCCCAAACAGTACCGAGCGGTCATCGGCCAGAATAGAGTAGTTGTGTACCGTATTGCCGATGGTGCCACCGGCAAACTCATCGCTGATCAGCTCTTCTTTTTTGAGCTCTTCATACAGCGCATGGGCGGTAGCATCGTCAATCAGGGTCGAGTTCCCCTTGGGCAGTCCGTAGCGTTCCAGCAGCGCCTCGGCCACCTTGGCCTCAATGTCCACCAGGGTCTGATCAATCCCACTGATATAGGTTGGCTGCGGCTGGGGTAGCTGAGTCAATTGCTCAAGCAGGGGGTCGCGGGTTTTGACCGGAAAATAATGTTTGGACTTGCGCTGACCAGGAAACTTCATATCGGATTCTCTGCAATCTCTGCACTTTGCAACTTGCGAAACGCAACTTGCCTATCGGCATTTCGCATCCATGCCATCGACGCCCGGCGCCCTCGCCCGGCGAAAGAAGAAAATAGGTAACTTGATTGTAGGCCGGACCGATTTTCATCGTCAAAAAGGCGGGGAGTTTATCTGGCGAGAGAGCCGAATACCGCCGCCCGGCGCAAAGGCGGCAGATTCTATCATATTTTCAGCCGCTGACCAGTGACAGCGGCTGCAGAGCATTAACTTAACTGCCAGCCCAGGCTTTGTTCACGCACAAGTTCTGCAAGTAAGCGAATATGGGCATCGTCATCATTCAGGCAGGGTATCACCCGATACTGCTCGCCACCGGCGTGAATAAAGGACTCCTGGCCACCTTCGGCAATTTCTTCCAGGGTTTCGAGGCAATCTGCCGCAAAAGCCGGGCACATGATATCCACCCGTTTCACTCCCTGATCAGGCAGGCTTTCCAGGGTCTCATCGGTATAGGGTGTCAGCCACTCCTCTTTGCCAAAACGCGACTGGAAACACACCTGCCACTCATCATTACCAAGTCCAAGCTCCTTGGCCACAAGGCGCGCTGTTTCGAGGCACTGCGCCTGATACGGGTCGCCTTCGGTAACATAACGAAGCGGCACACCGTGGAACGACATCAGCAAGCGGTCAGGCTTGCCGTCTTTATCCCAAAGACGGGTCACCGACTCGGCCAGGGCGCGGATATAGAGTGGATGACGATAGTACTCACGCACCATTCGCCAGTCCGGCAAACGGCGCCAGTCTTTGAGCACACCGGCAACACCATCAAACACGCTGGCGACAGTGGAGCAGGAATACTGAGGATACAGCGGCAGCACCACCACCTTATCAACGCCCTGGGCACTTAAGGCTTCCAGCCCGGATTGCAGTGATGGATTGCCGTAACTCATCCCCAGTTCAACGGGAACCTCAAAACCGCAGACACTTTTCAGCTCCTCGGCAAGCCTGTCCCTCTGGCGCTGGCTGATCACCATCAACGGCGAGCCTTCATCCCACCAAATGCTCTGATACAGCTTGGCGACCTTAGCCGGACGGGTATTGAGGATGATGCCATTGAGAATGGGCTTCCAAATCCAGGGAGACAGATCCACCACACGGGGATCACTTAAAAACTGTTTCAGAAAGCGGCGCACAGAAGCGGCATCGGGGGCATCGGGCGTGCCCAAATTGACCAGAAGGACACCAAACATAGGATTTACCTGGCTCACTCATCACCTCAGCGTTGCAAAAATATGGATTAGCCTAACACAGGGCAGAAAACAAAAAAGCCTGTTTTCACAGGCTTTTTCGCAAAGTGCGAACTGGCTTCCAGCGCTGGTTTCAGGCCAGCACAAGGCTGAGGTTCACATTGGGCTGAACGTTATCAGCTCAGCCCAGGGCTCTATTCTCAGCTCAAGGCTGCTTGGATGAGCTTACTCACCTCGGCCACAGACTGGGTACCGTCGAACTTGCTGTACCTGGTGTTACCTTCAGCAGCCACTTTGCCATAGTAGTCGACCAATGGCTTGGTTTGCTCGTGGTAAATACCAAGACGCTTACGCACTGTGCTCTCTTCGTCGTCAGGACGGATAACCAGATCTTCACCGGTCACGTCATCCTTACCTTCCACCTTAGATGGATTGAATACCACGTGGTACACACGGCCGGAGCCTGGGTGTACACGGCGACCACTCATGCGCTTAACGATTTCTTCGTCAGGCACATCGATTTCAATCACGTGGTCGATGCTGATGCCGTTGGCAGCCATGGCATCGGCCTGAGGGATGGTACGTGGGAAACCATCCAGCAGGAAACCCTTGGCACAGTCGTCCTGGGCAATGCGCTCTTTCACCAGACCGATGATCAGCTCGTCAGATACCAGCTGACCGGCGTCCATCACTTTCTTGGCTTCCAGACCCAGTGGAGTGCCCGCCTTAACAGCGGCGCGCAGCATGTCGCCGGTGGAGATCTGGGGAATTCCGTAGTGTTCCATGATGAACTGAGCCTGGGTACCTTTACCGGCACCTGGGGCGCCCAATAGGATAATGCGCATCGGGGGAGTCCTCTTAATTTCGCATCGATATTCTTCTTAGGGCCGCGATCTTCGCACATTACCCCGCGCTTTAGAAGGGCTGCGCTTTCGACTTTAGCCTCAGTTGGCGCAAAAAAACGCCAACTCAGGCCGACCCACATCCATTCCACCGCTCAGTACAGCAGGCCGTACAGCTTGCGTCTGAACTGATTGGCCAGGGCACTGCCCTGCCCCATGGCGGTTAAAATATCCATAAACGCTTGTTTTACATCGCCACCCTGACAATTCAGGTCTTGGGCAAGTACGTCAAACAACAAACCAAGCGCTTCTTCTTCGCGCTTGGCCTGAGCGAAGGCTCTTGCCAGCTCAATACGCAGCAAGGCGTTATCCGGATCAGCATTAAATTTTTGCTGTAGCTCACGAATCTCAGGAGTATCGGCCGCTTCTTTGGCGAGGGCCAATTTGGCTTTAAGACTCTGATAGTAGCCATCCTGATCCGCAAGCCCAATGGTGCCAAGTCGAACTTCGGCACCGCCAATTTCCCCGTTAGCCAGTTCGGCATCGGCCATCGCCAGCTGAAACTCGGCGCCCGCAGCTTGCGCCTCGGTTTCGATACCTTTAAGCATGGTATACGCCGCCTCAGCATCGCCACTTGCCAGCAGTCCTTTGGCATCCTGCAGCGTTTGCTTCCACGCAGGCGGCAGATGTTGCTCCAGAATGGCACCAATGTCGGCATCGGCCTTTTCACCGGCAAACCCATCCACCGGCTGCCCCTGGCTCATTACCAGCACAGTTGGCAGTGCCTGAATGCGAAAATAAGAGGCAATCTCCATCTCGGCTTCGCAGTTCACCAGCGCCAACGGACAGCGGCCCTGAATAAGGCGCGCCAGAGTATCGTTCATGGCCACACTTTGGGGGTGGGATGGCGCATAAAAGCTGATGATAACGGGGCCCGTCAATGATTGTTCCAGCACCTGCTGAATGTTGTCGCGGCTAAGCTCTACGACCGCCAATGCCTCGCCCGGATTCGTCCCTTGCATTGCTGTGGGCTCTCCTGTTCCTGTCGCAAATAGACAAACGGGGGCGCTTGGCCCCCGCTATGAGTTTAGTTCACCGATTTAAGCAGCATCGCATTGACGAGCTTAATAAAGGCGGATGGATCTGCCAGGCTGCCACGCTCAGACAGGGTAGCCTGGGACAACAAAAGCTCTGCCCATTGGGTAAAGGCTTCTTCATCCTGCTCGGCATCGAGTCTTGCCACCAGCGGATGGGTGGGGTTGAGCTCAAGCGTCGGCTTACTTTCCGGCACCGGCTGACCGGCCGCCTGCATCAGCTTAATCATCTGACTCGACATTTCGCCTTCGCCGGCCACCACACAGGCGGGGGTGTCGGTGAGACGGGTGGTCACTTTCACCTCTTTGACCTTGTCACCCAAGGCTGACTTGAATCTGTCCACCAGGGCTTCGGCCTCTTTGGCAAGCTTCTCCTGCTCGGCCTTTTCGGCTTCATCTTCCAATGCGCCCAGATCCAAATCGCCACGGGTCACAGAGTGCAGTGATTTCTCTTTGAAATCATGCAGGTGGTTAATCAGCCACTCATCGATGCGCTCAGACAACAGCAGCACTTCGATGCCTTTTTTCTTCAAAAGCTCCAGGTGCGGGCTGTTGGCTGCGGCTTCATAACTGTCGGCCACTATGTAGTAAATCTTTTCCTGCCCTTCCTTCATGCGGCCGATGTAGTCATCCAGCGACACTGAAGGCGTGGCATCGCCACTGTGGGTCGAGGCAAAACGCAGCAGACCTGCGATGCGCTCACGGTTGGCAAAATCTTCCGCCGGACCTTCTTTAAGCACAGTACCGAACTCGGCCCAGAACTGCTGATACTTGTCTGCATCATCCTTAGCCAGCTTTTCCAGCATCGACAGCACACGCTTGGTCAGTGCCTGACGCAGGTTACGGGTCACCTTGTTGTCCTGCAGAATTTCACGGCTGACGTTCAGCGGCAAATCGTTGGAATCAATCAAGCCCTGCACGAAGCGCAGGTAAGACGGCATAAACTGCTCGGCGTCATCCATGATGAATACCCGCTGCACAAACAGCTTCAGCCCGTGCTTGCGGTCGCGGTTCCACAGATCCCAAGGCGCCTTGGCCGGGATATACAGCAGACTGGTATATTCCTGATTACCTTCAACTTTGTTGTGGCTCCACTCCAGCGGATCGCCGTAATCGTGGGAAATGTGCTTGTAAAACTCTTTGTACTCTTCGTCAGTCACCTCTGACTTGCTGCGGGTCCACAGCGCGGTGGCCTTGTTCATCGCCTTCCACTCACCTTCGGTGGCAGGGATTTTTTCGCCGTCAGGACCTTCACGCTCAGGAGTACCCTCCTGATACATCTCTACCGGAATGGAGATATGGTCTGAGTACTTGGTGATGATGGAGCGCAGGCGCCAGTCATCGGCAAACTCTTTCTCTTCATCGCGCAGGTGCAGCACAATTTTGGTACCGCGGGTGGCTTTGGTGATGGTTTCAACGCTGAAGTTGCCTTCGCCTTCTGACTCCCACTTCACACCTTCATCGGCGCTGTGACCGGCGGCGCGGGTGAACACTTCTACCCGTTTGGCCACAATAAAGGCCGAGTAGAAACCGACACCAAACTGACCAATCAGCTGCGAGTCTTTGGCGCTGTCACCGGAGAGGTTTTTGAAGAACTCGGCGGTGCCGGACTTGGCAATGGTACCCAGATGTTCAATAACGCCATCGCGGGTCATACCAATACCATTGTCTTCAATGGTCACTGTGCCCTTGTCTTTATCGGCACTGACGCGCACTTTCAGCTCGCCGTCGCCCTCATACAGGGCGTCGTTGGTCAGCGCCAGATAACGCAGCTTGTCGGCGGCGTCGGCGGCATTGGACACCAGTTCACGCAAAAAGATCTCTTTGTTGGAGTACAAAGAGTGGATCATCAAATGCAAAAGCTGTTTGACTTCTGTTTGAAAACCATGGGTTTCTTGATGCGACATCTTAGTTCCCTTTTCTTTCAGTGTTGCAAAATACGTGGGCATTTGCCCGGATAGAAAAGAGATGGGGTCTGTGGTTTGGATTTCAAGGGCTGTAATGCAAGCCGCGCTTAAATGGCCAAAATTCCAACAAAAAAGCCCCAGTAACTGGGGCTTTAGCATGAATATTCAAATAGTTTACAGCGGCAGACGGCCGTTGAAACTGAGCGCCAGGGTGGTGCTGTCCACGTATTCAAGTTCACCGCCCACCGGTACACCATGGGCGATACGGCTCACCGACACACCAGCCTTGCGGGCAATATCGGCAATAAAATGCGCCGTGGCATCCCCTTCCACCGTGGGATTGGTGGCGAGAATAAGCTCATTGATGCCGCCCTGCTCCAGCTGAGACGCCAGCAACGACAGCCCCAACTGCTCCGGACCTATGCCGTCCAGAGGCGATAAATGCCCCTGCAGCACAAAGTAGCGGCCCTGAAAGTGGCCACCGGACTCGATGGCCAACACGTCCGCAGGCGTTTCCACCACACACAGGGTGTCGGCATCGCCGCGACGACTGCTGGCGCAAATCGGGCACAGAGGCTGTTCGGTGAAGGTGCGACACTTCTGACAGTGGCCCACATCACTCATGGCCCGCGACAGGGTGTCGGCCAGCCGAATGCCCGCCTTGCGATCGCTCTCAAGCAGCGCAAACGCCATGCGCTGGGCCGACTTGGGCCCAACGCCCGGCAAACAACGCAGGCTCTGGATAAGCTCATCCACCAGCGGACTGAATTTCATTCGACGCAGTTCCTTAGAAAGGCATCTTCATGCCGGGTGGCAACTGCATACCGCCAGTCACTTCGGCCATTTTGGCTTTCTGGTTTTCTTCCACGCGGCGCGCGGCATCGTTACAGGCCGCAGCAATCAAATCTTCCAGCAGCTCTTTGTCGTCTTCCAGCAGGCTTGGGTCGATTTCCACTTTACGTACATTGTGGGTGCCGGTCATGGTCACTTTAACCAAGCCAGCGCCGGACTCACCGGTCACTTCCATGCGGGCGATTTCTTCCTGCACCTTGGCCATTCTTTCCTGCATCATCTGGGCTTGCTTCATCAGGTTGCCCATACCGCCTTTTCCAAACATACGCTCAATCTCTTTCGGTTGTGGCCCGCAGCCTTGCAGGCAAAAAGGAATTAAAGTTGGCTAATCTTACTGAAATCTGCGCCCTTGGCAATTGCCACACTTGTCCGCTGGGATCAGGACGACGCAATTTCATCCTGAGTCTCTGCCAGCGCCGGTGGTTGTGGCAGCGCTCTGCCACGGGCTGCCAACCTGTCCTGGGGATAGCTGATACTGTCTTCATCAATCCAGGCGCCAGCTTGTTGCATCAGCCGCTGAGCCACCGCATCGGTGCCAAGGGCATTCTTGGCGTTTCTAAGCAGTTCCTGATGGAAACGGCCGCGAATATCGAGGGGGGTTTCGCGTCCCGGCACTTCGCCCACTTCAAGGGCAATCCAGGCCGGATGACCAAGGGCGTTAGAGAGCGCCTCATTGAGCTGCTCAATCGCCACCGGCGCTGCCAGGTGCTTCTGATCTTGCTTCAGTACCAATGGAATGGGATTGGCCCACTCAAGACACACTGAATTCACCGCCAGCTGGCGCACCCGACCACCAATCTCCAACGCGCCCATTAGCTTGTACCAGCGCAAATCGGTCTCATCGCCGCTGATAGCATCGTCAGATACCGCGGACAGCTGCTGTGGCTGTGGCTGTGGCTGTGGCCTTGGTTGTAGCTGTGGCGGAGCTTGTACAACGGCAGCTATTTGAGGCTCTGCCGCAGCCGCTTGCAAAGGCGCAGGTTCTGGCTGAGCTGCTGATCCTGGCTGAGGCACAGGTTCCGGCTCAGCTGTAGGCTCTGGCAGCTGTGTATATGCCTGCTCCGGCGAAGTTTGTACGCTTGGCGCTATATAAGCTGCCGCGGCCTTACCCTCAGCGCTGGAAGCGTCTTTAACCTCTGCGTCACTTTCAGCCACAGCAGCTTGCTGAGCCGGCGCCTCAGTAACTTTGATAGGTTCTTCCCAAGGTGGCCGGTCGTCAATCGCACTCACGGCTTGTCTGGCATGAGCTTGGCTGGCATCAGCAGCATCAACATTTTGGGCAGTCGCAGTCGGCTCGGTCGCGGCAGGCTCAGGGGCTTGGGTCGATTCAGCCGCCGTGGCAGAGTCAGCGCTGGCCTTTGCCGTCGCCAATTGACGACGGGCGAAACTGCCCGGGGACTTTTTTGATTCATCCTCTTTCGCCTCCTCACTGAGTCCAGCCAAGAGGTCGTCCCGTGCAGCCAGCACGGCGTCGAGGATGTCGTCACCAAAGGCCGCCGCCCCCGCCTGGCCTGAAGCTGCAGGGCCAGCTTCAGGAGTTGGAGCAATAGCAGGGCTTGGGTCAGTTGCAGGGCCTGGAGCAGTACTTGTGCCCGCAGCGCTGTTTTGAGGTTGCACTGCAGGCTCTGTCTGCTCAGGCTCAGGCTCAGGCTCAGGCTCAGTCAATACTTGACTGCTTTGGCCAGGCTCGGCAAACAAATCCTCACCAGAGGCAAAGGCTTCATAATCATGGGAGCCAGACGCAAACAGCGAACCGTTATCATATTCGGCATAATCAACCGCTTCACCATAGCCTACAAAGCCCTGACTTTCGGCTTGGGACATCAGCAGTGTCTGCTCGGCCACCAGCGCAGCCTCGTCATGAGTATCTGCATCCGTGCTGGGCGGAGTAATGTCAGCGTCAGGCTTGTCCGCTGCTTTTGCCTCTTCCCCGGCAGAGTTGTCCACCTGCGGTGATGGCTTATTCGCCTGCAGTGACTGCTGATTCACCTGCGGTGGCGGATTGTCATCACTCACCACGGCCACTACTGGCTTTTTGGGGGGCTCAGCATCAAGGGCAGGTATTACAGGTTCAACCGCTGCGGGAGTAACAACAGCTTCAGATACTGTTGCTGATGTAGCTGCTATTGCTGCAGCAGGCACCGCAGCGGGTAAACTGGCGACCTGGGGTAGCCCTGCGCCTGCCTGCCAGGTTTTTACTGGTTTTTCAGGCACAAAACCAACGGCGCGAAGCAGCGTCATCTCAAGGCCGATGGCCGGAGTGGGGGCAAAGGCCAAATCTTTTCGACCGGCGAGTAAAATCTGATAGAAGAGCTGCACCTGCTCGGGCTTAAGCGCCTGCGCCCAAGCAAGCACCACTTCGGTGTTATCACTCACCTGCGCCGTCGCCGGCGCAAACTGCGCCAGACTGATTTGATGTAACAGCTCCAGAAGCGCCCGCAGCACTTCGTCGGCGTCGGCACCAAACCCAAGCGCCGAGCGGGCGCTGCTGAGCAGCGGCTCAATCTCGCCCTGACACAGAGCATCGAACAGCGCGGCTATTTGCCCTTTGTCGATGGCGCCCAGCATGGTTTGCACCTGCTCGAGCCGCACTTCACCGGCGCCAAAGGCGATGGCCTGATCCGTGAGACTCAAGGCATCGCGCATACTGCCTGCGGCAGCTTTAGCCAGCAGTTGCAGCGCAGGCTCATCAAAGCCAACGTCCTCGCCGCCAAGCACGGCAGCCAGTTGCTGCTGGATTTGCTCCTGGGTCAGCGCCTTTAAATTGAATTGCAAACAGCGGGACAACACAGTTACCGGCAGCTTTTGCGGATCTGTGGTAGCCAGCAGGAATTTAACGTGTTCAGGGGGCTCTTCGAGGGTCTTTAGCAGCGCATTGAAGCTGCTCTTGGACAGCATGTGCACCTCGTCGATAAGGTACACCTTGAAGCGGCCTCGGCTGGGGCGATATTGAACGTTATCAAGGATTTCCCGGGTATCATCCACCTTGGTGCGTGATGCCGCATCCACTTCAATCAAATCGACAAAGCGGCCTTCGGCAATCTCACGGCAGGCGCTGCACTGACCACAGGGGTTAGCAGTAATGCCGGTTTCACAGTTCAGCCCTTTGGCAAACAGGCGCGCCAAACTGGTCTTGCCCACACCGCGGGTGCCGGTAAACAGATAAGCGTGATGTAATCGTTGCTGACCGAGGGCGTTGGTCAGGGCATGCAGAACATGGGACTGCCCCACAACCTGGGCAAAATTGGCAGGGCGCCATTTTCTGGCCAACACCTGATAAGACATGTCACTCCCCAATCGAAAAATCCGTCGGGAGCTTGTGTCCCGTCATGGGGCAAACATACCACGCGAAAGTGGCTGATGCCATCAAACCATAACGGGACAGTCAGTGTGACGAAGCGAGCGGCGGATTAATCGCCTTCGAACTCACACAGCTTGAAGATTTCAAGCCCAAGGTTTTCAAGACGCGCTTCACCGCCAAGATCCGGCAATGAGATCACAAAGGCAGAATGCGTTACTTCACCACCGAGACGGCGGATGAGTTTCACAGTGGCTTCGATGGTGCCACCGGTGGCCAGCAGATCGTCCACTACCAGAACCTTGTCACCGGCTTCAATGGCATCCACATGGATCTCCAGGGTGTCGTGACCATACTCCAGCTCATAGCTTTCGCTGATGGTTTCACGGGGCAGCTTACCTGGCTTGCGCACAGGCACAAAACCTACGCCCAGCTCCAGCGCCAGCGGCGCGCCAAACAGGAAGCCACGGGACTCAGTGCCCACAACCTTGGTAAAGCCGGCGTCCTTGTAGCGGTCAACAAACAGCTTCATGGCCGTTTGGTAGGCGGTGTGATCCTCAAGCAGGCTGGTCACATCGCGGAACATGATGCCGGCCTTGGGATAATCAGGAATGGTTTTAATGCTTTGCTTAATAAGCGCTAAGCTGTCTGTGTTCATAGTATGTTCACATTCAATTCGCCGGGGTTAGCCGGGTTTAAACAACAAAAAAGTCCACAGGACGTGGACTTCATATTTAATCCGGCTAAAGCTTAAGCCCCTTTGCCAGTGGATGCAACCGTGTCACCCCGGTTACATCAGTGTTACTGGTCACAAAAAGCGCTATTGATGCTCATCTTCAAGCTCGGGAATACTGCGAAGGTACAAAAGCAGCGCCAGCAACATACATCCCAGCATTATTTTGACCCATACCAAAGGTACTACGGCAATACTCGCCAAAAAACTTAGGCTGGACAGCAGCATTGCCTTTCGCTTCAAACCTTTACGAATGGCCTTTTTCTGCTCCCAATTGTTGAGCGCATCAGAAAACCAAGGGTGTGCCAGTAACCAGCGGTGCAACCGTTCACTGGAACGGGCAAAACAAAACGCCGACAGCAGTACAAAAGGCACAGTGGGCAGCAATGGCAAAAAGACCCCGGCGATACCCAGCAGCAAACTCACCAGTCCGGTGACAAGCAGTAAACTGCGTTTTATCAATTCCCGCTCCCCGTTTCAAAACAGCGCTATAACCGGCTTCAAAACCCAAGGCCCATAAAAAACAAAAGCCACTCCAAAGAGTGGCTGAGTATACCCTTGCCGCGGGCTTAAATTAAACCGGCAAGCTTCAGCCAAGACAGGCTGGCAGGCAGGGTTGGAACCAGAAGAACCAACAAGAAACCAATCAGATACAAAGCGTTAAAGGGCTCTTTGAAATTAGCGTCCATGTGGACTCCTCTAAAATGTACAACCATTGGGTGTGACAGGGGTCACAAAATGGCCGCCATTCTAGCGGTTTGGTCCGGGCAATAAAACCAACTAAAAGTAAGGTTATTGCAACTTTTTCACGACAACGCCACGCGCCGCCATTTGCCCAAGCAAACTGGCAAGGCCGTCGCGGATAACCGCCACTTCAAAGCCGCTGTAGAGCGCCTGAAGACGCTGTGCCAGCTGCTCGAAATTCAGTCCCGGTTCGGCATCCAGAATCGCCAGTACCTGAGCGCTGAGGGGATTGAGCTTCAGGAAACTTACCTCGTCGTCCCAATCGCGAAACAGGCAGAAAAACTGCGCCGCTGCTGCGGGTTCCTCCGGGCGATAATCTTCAGAAATTTTTTCCACTTCAAAGTGATACTGGGCCACCCGCGCATGGGCAGCCAGTGCCAACGAAGCGTGCTTCCAGGCCCCCGCCTCCGTTTCCTGGCCGGAAAACGCGCTGCGATCGTCCTTGTCCATCGCCGTTGCCACCGCAAGCTCAAGCCACTCGTAATGGGCCAGCTCCAACATAAACACCGGGTCGTGCTCAGTGGGCTCCCGCCCTTGCAGGAACTGCAAAAATTCACCGGCAATGCCAACAAACAGAGGGTCCTGGCAGTTATGGTGGATAAAAAACTCCCGTACTAACGCCTGCCAGTCGTCCGCCTGATACAGGCTTTTCAATACCGGAAAGGCATTGGCAACAAAACCACTGACATTATTGAAAAAAAGCTCGCGATAAACCGCCATGCGAACCTCGGGCACGCCGTGGGGGCATGGCAGCGCCGGTTCGCGAATGGCTGCAATAAAATCGTCCTGAATGGCTTTGAAACTCATACTGCCCTCCGGGATGCGACTACGCCTGCGGCCAGCGCCTGATAATCACGGATACGGCGGATTTCCTGCAGCAACACTTCGGTGGGCGGAATATTAAAGTCGCGCTCCAGCAGGGTCGGCAGCGGGCCATGGATGGCATAACAATCTGCGAGCAGCTTCCACACAGGGTCAACGATATCGGCGCCGTGGGTGTCGACAATCAAATCCTCCGCCTCCACATAATGCCCGGCCACATGCAGATAGCGAATACGCTCTTTGGGCATGGCAGCAAGATACTCGCTGGCATCGTAGTTGTGGTTCACCGCATTCACATAGATGTTGTTCACATCCAAAAGCAGCTGACAATCTGCCTCTTCCAGCACCGCCAGCACAAATTCCTGCTCGCTCATTTCGGCGCCGGGGGCAGCGTAAAAGGAAATGTTTTCAAGGATGAGCGGCCGCTCGATGATGTCTTCAACCTGTTTTACCCGGCTGGCCACATGGCGCACAGCCTCCTGGGTAAAGGGCATGGGCATCAGGTCGTACAGATGGCCTACGCCGGAGCAATAGCTTAAGTGCTCTGAGTAAATCTCGATGCCGTGCAAGTCCATAAACGCCTTAACGCCTTTCACAAACTCCACGTCCAGTGGCGCACTGCTGCCAATGGATAATGACAGGCCATGGCAGAAAAATGCATGACGCTCGGTCAGGGTTCGAAATTGCTTCCCAAACTTCCCCCCAAGCGCCATCCAGTTTTCCGGCGCCACCTCGAAAAAGTCGATTTCGGTCGGCACCTTTTGACAAAACTCATCCAACATTTCACGGCGAAGGCCTAAACCCGCCAGGGAAGGGACTGCCATTTTGATTACTCCTTCTCAGACTGTGAAATCGGCAGGGCCAACGGCCCTGCCCTTCGGATACGGGTGATTAGTGGCTGCCGCCACACTTACCTTCACCACACTTACCTTCTTTCTTGGCTTTGGCTTCGCCTTTTTTCATGCCTTCGCCACATTTGCCTTCGCCGCACTTACCTTCTTTGGCTTTCTCGTGACCTTTGGCCATGCCTTCACCGCACTTGCCTTCACCACACTTACCTTCTTTGGCTTTCTCGGCAGTTTCGTGGCCTTTCTTCATGCCCTCACCGCACTTGCCTTCGCCACACTTACCTTCTTTGGCCTTCATTCCTTCGCCGCATTTACCTTCGCCGCACTTGCCTTCTTTGGCCTTTTTACCTTCGCCACACTTGCCTTCACCGCACTTGCCTTCGTCGCCAACCAGCTGGTAACCGGCGTGCATTTCATCGAAGCCAAAAGGGTTGGCCTGCGCTTCCGCTGCGAACGCAGCACCTACAACTACGCTTCCCAGTGCAACGGCTGCGGCAGTTTTCTTGAATGTATTCATATGCATGTTCCTTCTTGGTTTCAGTGAGTATTCACGGCCGCCTGTTGCTGCCGGTCTGGCTAACTAGACCTATGGCGACTTATTTTTATTTCACAAATTTGCTCACGCCCGCAGAAAATTTTTTCAATGCGTGCAAGGCAATGAAACTAAGCTAGTCATTTTTATCTGTATCATCAAGTTCTTGAACTACAAACCGCTGCAGTTATTTCAGCGGTTCAGAGCGCTCACGGGCGCAGCCGACATGCTGCTTTCTGTGGTCTTGTTCTTTCTCTCACAGCTTGGTTCCCGCGAGTGCACAGGGTAAAATGCCGCCCCCGGATACACTTGATAATTGGAACCACCCGCTTGCGCATCGTTCTTGCCCCCATGGAGGGCGTACTTGACCATCTGATGAGAGAACTGCTCTCGTCCATCAATCCCTATGACCTGCTGGTCACCGAATTTGTGCGCGTGGTGGATCAACTGCTGCCGGAGAAGGTGTACTACCGCCTGTGCCCCGAGCTTAAAAACGGCGGCCTGACCAAAAACGGTACCCCCGTGCGGGTGCAAATTCTTGGTCAGGAGCCCGGCTGGATGGCAGAAAACGCCCTGCGTGCGGTGACCCTGGGCTCCCGCGGTGTCGATGCCAATTTCGGCTGCCCCGCTAAAATGGTAAACCGCAGCAAAGGCGGCGCTGTATTGCTGCAATATCCTGAATTGATTCACGATATTGTTAAAGCTATGCGCGAGGCCGTGCCAGGCGAGCAACCGGTTACCGCCAAAATCCGTCTTGGCTACGAAGACAAAAGCCTGTTTATGGAAAATGCGCTGGCGGTCTATGAAGCCGGAGCCACCGAGCTTGCCATTCACGCCCGCAGCAAGGTCGATGGCTACAAGCCACCCGCCTATTGGGAATACATTACCGAGGTGCGCGAGCGTCTGCCGATCCCGGTGATTGCCAATGGCGAGATCTGGAGCCGCGAAGATGCCGAGCGCTGTATGCAAGTGACCGGCTGCGACAGCATCATGATAGGTCGCGGCGCCTTGTCGCTGCCGAACCTTGCCGCCAGCATCAAAGGCGATGCACCTTTTGATTGGCAACGGACCCTGGATTTGATGATCCATTACTCCGAGCTGGAGCTGGATAACCAGAAGGCGACCTACTATCCAGCCCGCATCAAACAGTGGTTCAGCTATTTAAGCCGTCAGTACCCCGAGGCCGATACCCTGTTCCGTGAAATCCGCATTCACAAAACCACAGATGCCATTCTACAGGCCCTCAAGGACGCTGCCGCCAACCTGCGCCAACCCGGCTGAAGTAAACAGCCGCCTCCCCTGTTTAAGCCGTCATTCTTTGATCCCACAAGGGTTTCAGCCTGAGTGACGGCTAAAATCGAACGCTGTTTTGATCTTTGTCATAGTCGGTGGCCACAGGCCAACTAGACTGAAATCCGATGAGAGTTGTATCAGAACCACCACGACAGGGGACCACAGTGACCACACAGAGCACAAGACAAGCGTTATTACAGCTTGAAGCCAAACTCAGGGAAGAGATTGCGGCACTCCCCTTCCCAGAGATACAAAAGGCCGCAAGTGGGCAATCACTGGGTGAGCTTATCGACACCCTGACCGCGCTGCATCTGGCGGACGAGCCCATCTACGAGCGGCTGACCCGCCTCGATGCCGCCCAGTGCCAGTTGGATTTGGGGCTCTATGGCCTGTGCGCCGATTGCGAGTCTGAAATCGAGTCCGAGCGCTTGATAGCCGACCCCACCGAGCAGCGCTGCCTGGCCTGCGACGACCACTTTCGCCATGAACACCGGCTGGAGTTGCGGCTTAATCACTGATGTTATTTATCGAGGTTCACGGCCATAAAAAAAGCCTCCACGGGGAGGCTTTTTTGTCAGCTAACGGTGGTGAGCAAGCCCGCGAAGCAGGGACGGAGCTTGTTCACACCGTCCTTAGAACTTCTGGTTCAGACGCAGGTAGAAGGTGCGGCCCAGTACATCGTACAGACCCACGTTGGCATCGCGGTAATCTGCGTAGGTGTAGTAGTTTGGCGCCTGCTCATCAAACAGGTTATTCACACCCAGGGTGATGGAGCCATTCCAGGCGTGCTGGTAACCCACCTGCACGTTGTGACGGAAGTAAGCGGAGTAATCCTTGTAGTAGTCCTCACCGCTCAGGTCACGCCAGTACTGGGCATCCTGGGCGCCGATGTAAACCGTGGTCCAGGCGGCGCTGAAATCTTCATGCTTCCAGCTGGCGGTAAAGTTACCACGCCAGTCAGGAGTATCAGTCAGGCCAGCGTAGTCAATCATTTCTGACTCAGCGTTATCCTGCTTCTTGAAGTCCAGCACGTGGGACATTTCCAGCTTGAAGTTAAAATCACCGACATTGGTTGGCAGGTTGTAGGCGGTCACGAAGTCCAGACCTGAGGTCTCAACGGTGGCCAGGTTACGCACGCCGGCTTCCATGTATTCAATCTTGCCATCGGCACCACGGTGGATGTATGGCGAGCTGCCGTTACGGATTTCTTCACGCAGCAGGTCATCCACACTGACTGACTCAATCTTGTTGTCGTAAGTGATGGCGTAGTAAGACAGTTCCACGTTCCAGTCGTCGGTGACGTTCCACACCGCGCCCAGGGTCAACGAGTTACCTTCTTCGGCTTCGAGGTCTGGGTTACCACCGTACCAGGTCTTGTGCTGGTTGGCAGTGCGGCAGTAGTTCTCGTCAGTGTTCCCCGGCGCGTTACACCAGAGGGTATCCAGCGCCGACTCGAAACTCAGCGACTGAGACGAGAACATCTCGCTCATGTTGGGGGCACGGAAAGAATCACCGTAGCTGGCACGCAGCAGCAGGGTGTCAACCGGGCGCCAACTGATCCCAAACTTGGGCACCACAGCATCGAAGGTAGAGCTGTTAACCACGGCACCGGTAGCACCGGTCAGGCTGCCTTCCTGCTCGTAACGCTCGTAACGCAGGGCAGCAGAGATTTCCACATCGGCGGGCAGGCCCATCTGGAATTCCACATAACCGGCAGTACGATCACGGGTAGCATCCACATCGTCACCGCCCGAGCCGCCAGAGATGATACCGGCCGCAGATTCAGGATCTGAGGTCTGCTTGAACTTAATCATCTCGTATTCAGCACCGGTCACCATCGCCAGAGTCAGGGTATCGTTGTCTACCAGAGTGGTAGAGAACAGGCCATCAATCTGGGTGCTTTCAAACTTACCCTGGTACACACCGGTATGCGCCGCCGCCATGTAGAGCGCGGTCATCTGACTTTCCCAGTCGGCATAGCTCATGCCTGAGGTGTTGAAGATGTCGTACTCACCTGAGTCGATTTCACGCTGAATGATGGAATCATTGATGAGGTTGTAGTTGAACGAATTGGTCTTCGAGGTGGAGTGCTGCACATTCACTTCCCAATCGATACCATTACCCACATCGGCAAAGCCCACCAGGCCGCCGAGTACGTCGAAGCTGTCGGTTTCGGTCAGGGTGTCACGCTCACCAATCTGTACCGAACGCATGTACAGCGTCATGTCGGCACCGGTTGGGTTGTACGGGTTATCGGCGCCCATTACCGGATAGTTGGTCGACACAGGTGTGGCGGCATAACGGGTTTGGGTTTCGGCCAAAGAGGCACTGGCACGGCCACGGAAGCTCAGGTTGTCGCTGATTTCATAGTTGAAGTTCGACAGCAGCGAGTTGCGGGTCTGGTCGCCAAACAGCTTGGTCACTTCACCATAGCTGTAGAAACAGCGGCCGTTGTTGCTGCCATCGGTGGCATCCACCACGTTCTCGGTGCCTTCACAGAGGGCTGAATTACTGTAGAAGCCGTAAATATCTTTGCCATCGGCATTCTGCTTGCCAGTGTTGTAGTAACCGTTGGGCACTGAGCTGAAGCTGGAGTAAGCGCCGTAGGATGGGTCATCCAGGTTCCAAACGTCTCTGTCGAACACCGCCTTGGTATCGTAGTACTCGTAGGTCAGGGTGATGTTGCCGCGATCGGAGTTAAAGCCGGTAGCAATAGCCAGACGGTTGGCATCGCCGCCCTCAACCTGAGGCATTTCCAGGTTGTAGTCCAGCTCTACCCCTTCAAATTCTTTTTTGGTAATGATGTTGATTACACCGGCTACCGCATCGGAGCCATACACAGCCGAGGCGCCGTCACGCAGAATTTCAATGCGCTCAACAATGGCCATCGGGATCTGCGAGGTGTCAGCCACAGCGCCCGAACTTGAGCTGGTGCCCGGCATGCGACGACCATCCAGCAGCACCAGAGTGGCAGAAGAGCCCAGACCACGCAGGTTTACACTGCTGGTAGAGCTGGCGCCGGAGCCATAACCTGAAATACCACGCCAGGAACCAAAGCTGTTGATGGCAGAGTTGTTCAGCACGTCAGCAACTGTCTTCTCACCGCTCATTTTAATGGCGGCAGCGTCGATAACGGTGACCGGGGATACGGTTTCCATATCCACTTGCTTGATGCGTGAACCTGTTACTTCAATACGTTCTACTTTGGCTTTTTCTTCTTCGGCGAAGGCTGAGGAACCCAATGCCACTGTAGTGGCAGTAGACACTAATAAGGCGCTTCGAATAGCACGAGCGGCTAACGACATAGTTGTCATATTTATCTCCCTGAATTCAATTTCAACTTGAAAAAGTTGCGTCTGCTTTTTGTTTTTATTAATCGCTTGTTGCGATTCGGATATTAATATCCCAATTAAAGCGCAATATCGTCAATCTGATTAACGTAAAAACAAAGGCGCAGAAAACAATTGATACAGGTGTAGATTTAAAAATATAACAATATGTTTTTATTCATATTTCATAATTAACACAGCCGGAAGCAAAGATACAGATTAATACATGTGAAACACAAATGTTTATTACCGCCCCGCGGGTTAAACTTTATTAAACAATTGTGATTTGTAAACGTACAAACATAAAAAAGCCCCTGCCATAGGCAGAGGCTTTAAAGTGGTATTTATTTCACATTAAAAGGTCATTTCAACAATAAAATAATACTCGCGACCCACTACCGAATAATAAGAACGTGGGTAGTGTGGCCAAGTGGTCTGGGTGTAATCGATTTCCGGGCCCGCATCAAACAGGTTGTTGATACCGGTAGACAGCTTGATGGCATCATTCACCATATAGCTGGCCGCCCAGTTAACCTCAACGTGGCTGTCCACTGTCACCGCATAATCTGCATCGAAGCCGTTATCGACGAAGTAGTCCATGTTCTGGCCGTTCATGCCGTCAATGTACTTGATAAGCACATTGGTGCTGAAATCATCCAGGCCCCAGCCCAGATTCAGGTTGGCGCGCAGCTGTGGCGCTGAGCCTTCGCCGTCAATCAAATCCAGCGGCGCAGAATCCGGCGTCAGCTGCTCTTCCCACTCCAGCAGGTAAGTGCCTTCAAAACGGGCGCTCCACTCACCAAAGTCACCGCTGTCGTAGCGATAGCCCATGGAGAAGTCGATACCTGAGGTCTTCTGGGAAGACATGTTGATGGCCTGGGTATTGACCTGAATGAGCTTGCCGTTTTCATCACGAACAATCTTGTCACCGAAGGCATCGGCGTGATCCAGAATGTACTGAGCCGATGGGTCGTTCACCAGATTGTCGATATCCACCATCCAGTAATCCAGGGTCAGGTTGAAATCGTTGTAATCCCATACCATGCCCAGGTTGTAGTTCTTACCGGTTTCGGCTTCCAGCTCGGCGTTGGCACCCACGGTGATTGGCAGAGACTCAATTTTGTCGCACTCGCCGTAAGCTTCACAGCGCGGCGTATCAATCACAGTACTGTAAGCCGAGGTCGGCTCGCCAAACAGGCGCTGCATGTCAGGGGCGCGGAAGGTTTCGGCATACAGACCACGAATAAGCAGGTTATCCACCGGACGGTACTCGATAGCGACTTGAGGGCTGAACTGGCCACCCACATCGGAGGCGTCGTCGTAGTAGTCGTAACGGCCCGCCAGGGTCATGGTCAGGTTTTCCAGTACCGGCACCGCCACTTCGGCGTAGGCGGCGTATTGCTCACGCTCACCTTCGGCAGAGCTGCCGCCCTTGCCAATCACGCCGCCATTGCTGGTGAGGCTGTCGGACTTGTCATAGAACCATTCTTTGCCGTACTCCACACCCACGGCGTACGCCAGTGCGCCGGCGGGCAGTTCGAAGCCTTCACCTGTGATGCCGGCGGTGAAGTTGGACAGGGTACTCTGGCCTTTTTTGCTGCCTTCATAGTTGAGCATGGCAGCATCTTCGGCGCTGATCACATCAAACAGTGACTTGCCGTTGTCGCCGGACGTCAGGTAATCAAACATACCCTGGAAGGTAGGCGAGCCTGTACTTCTGGACTCCACTGTCTGGCGCGCAATCGACCAGGAGGTGTCGTATTCGATGTTGTCGGTCAGATAACCCTTGCCACCCACCAGGAAGGAGAAGTTATTGGTCTCGAAATCTGAGGTGCGCGGGCCAAGCTCGGACAAACGACGGGTATAGTAGTAATCGCCATCGGCCGCTGCGGCAAAGTCACCGCCAAAGGCGACATCTTTGTCAAAGCTCTGTGACAATCCTTTGTTCTTGTTGAAGATGGTGACCTGATCGCCCGCCACATTGAACATCAAATCGTTACCCATGGTAGCAGACTCGATTTCAGTAAACGTGGAGGCGTGGGTGTAATCCATACGGGCATACAGCTGATGGTCGTCGCCCAGCTCCTTGGTGAGGTTCACCATGGTGGAGTAGCGCTTCTGCTCAGGCATAAAATCGCGCTGGGCAGAACGGTCAAAGCCGCAGCGGCCATTGGCAAGCACTTCATAGCCACGGGCTTCACACTGCTCTGGGGTCAGGGTGGAAACCAGCTTGTTATCGGCGGTTACCAGGTTGGCGCCGTAGGAGCTGTAACCGGCATAGGGCTGACCCGGGATAACATCTGTGCCCCACTCTGGACGGTCACTGCCTTTGAGGGCCGTTCTGTCTTCGTATTCGGCGAAGAAGGTCAGATTGGCATCATCGCTGGATACCCCGGTCATAAAGGAGAACTGGTTGTTTCTCAGGCCACCGTCCACGGTGTCGGAGAAACGGTATTTAAGATTGGTCTGCTCCACATCCTTTTTGAGGATGATGTTAATCACCCCGCCCATGGCGTCGGAGCCGTAAATCGCCGAGGCTCCCGTGGTCAGGATTTCGATACGCTCGATGGCGCCCAGGGGAATGTTGGCGGTATCCACAAAGCTATCGGTACCACCGGCGCCGAATGGATACTTGGGCACCCGTTTGCCGTTGATCAGCGTCAGCACACGGCCTGCACCCACACCGCGCAGGTTAACCGCCGACGCGGCCGGAGTAAAACCGTGGACTTCCTGCTGAGTCATGGAGCCGCCGGAGTTTTGTGACAGGTTGCCGAGCACATCCTGAACCGAGTTAAAGCCACCTTTCTCGATATCATCGGCACTCACCACCACCACAGGAGACGCGTTCTCCAGATCGGTACGCTTGATGCGTGACCCGGTGATCTCGATACGTTCCACCTGAGCACCGGCCTGGGCTATCTCATCCTGAGCCTGGGCCGACATGGCCATGGCGCCCATGGCAAACAAACCAAAGCGTACGGCCTTGGCAACTGCAGTTTGCGTTGACATTGTGACTTTCCTTTACTGTGTTATGGCAGCGCGAGGGAGAGGTTATGGAGGGCGCACACTGTCGCCTTTCACCACGGACACTTGGCTCGCGGCAACGGCACAGGACCTGTTGCACCCACCTTGGACGCTGCACTTATTATTGATAACTGAGTCACTCCCCAAGCGAAACTTATCAATAACAGCAACAATATCAACAGGTTAATTGTTATCAGCAGGATGCGGCAAGGTTGCAATTGTAATCCGGTCGCCGCTAATAAATTTCATGCGATCATACGAAAGTTTACGCTTATCAAGCGCTTGTACGGAAAAAACGCCTGACGGACATCAACAGCTCGGTTACATCATGGCGTACCAAAAGTTCCCGAGGGGAAAATGTGGGATATCAAAACTGCGAAGGGGCTCACATCTGCATTTGGCTGCGGCAAAAATCGGCCATAAAAAAAGGAGCCAAATGGCTCCTTTTTTAACCTTCTTAACCGATTAGCGAGTGCGTGGGCACAGCTCGTCGGCAGCGAAGAAGTAAGCGATTTCGCGCTCGGCAGAAGCCAGAGCGTCAGAGCCGTGAACGGCGTTTTCATCGATGCTTACAGCGTAGTCAGCGCGCAGAGTACCGCGGGCAGCTTCAGCTGGGTTGGTGGCACCCATGATTTCACGGTTAGCCAGAACAGCGTTCTCACCTTCCAAAACCTGAACCATGATAGGACCAGAAGTCATGAAAGATACCAGGGCGCCGAAGAAAGGACGCTCTTTGTGCTCGGCGTAGAAGCCTTCAGCCTGCTCTTTGGTCAGGTGCAGCATTTTAGAAGCGATGATCTTCAGACCAGCAGATTCAAAACGGTTGTAGATAGCACCGATGTGGTTTTTGGCAACTGCATCAGGCTTGATGATAGAAAAAGTGCGTTCGATCGCCATAACTAGCTTCCTTTGATAAGCAAGTTGGAAAAATTCGCGCGGATTATAAGGGATTTCTTTCGTAAATCCTATCTTTATCACACAGGCAAACCCCAGGCGCCGTCATCCGGTCACTATTGCGTGTGCAAAACAAGGTGACCAGGACAGTGCCCGGAAGTCAAAAAGGCGAGTCGATTATTTGCGGCCCCTGGCCCACCACCAGGTGCCAGCAATGGCAATCAGTGCAATCGCAGGCAGTAAATCCATCAGGTGATGGAACAGCCCCACCCCACCGTGGCCTTCGTGGGCCATGGCAGCGGCAGGAAACAGGAGCAGCAGAGGCAGTACAGATTTCATGGCATTGTCCTTATAAGCGTTCTGGCCGCCTTCTGGCAGCTATGAAGCCAGCTTACGCCGACGCTCTGTGATTGATTTGATAACGATCAAAGTTCACATTCGCCAACAAGGAGTTAACCCTAAAATCTCGCCGAGATCACAAAATGCCGGTCAGCCGCGTGCGCCCACCAGTTTGGGTCTTTTCAGCGCCGCTTTTTCGATATAGGCAATGATGGATGACGCCACATCCTTGCCGGTGGCGCCTTCGATGCCTTCGAGCCCCGGGGATGAGTTGACTTCCATCACCAAAGGCCCGTGGTTGGAGCGCAGCAAATCCACACCGGCCACACTGAGCCCCATGGTCTTGGCGGCGCGAATGGCAATGGAGCGCTCTTCGGGGGAGAGTTTGACCAGGGTCGCACTGCCACCTCGGTGCAAGTTTGAGCGAAACTCGCCGGGGGCCGCCTGACGTTTCATGGCAGCCACCACTTTATCGCCAAGCACAAAGCAGCGAATATCCGCACCATTGGCTTCGCGGATATATTCCTGCACCATGATGTTGGCTTTAAGGCCCATAAAGGCCTCAATAACGCTCTCAGCGGCCTTGCGGGTCTCGGCCAGTACCACGCCAATACCCTGGGTGCCTTCGAGCAGCTTAATCACCAGCGGCGCGCCGCCGACCATCTCAATCAAATCTGGAATATCCGACGGCTTGTTGGCAAAACCTGTGATAGGCAACCCGATGCCACGGCGGGACATCAGCTGCATCGAGCGCAGCTTGTCGCGGGAGCGAGTGACCGCCACCGATTCGTTGAGGGTATAGACCCCCATCATCTCAAACTGACGCAGCACCGCGCAGCCATAAAAGGTGATGGCAGAGCCGATACGGGGGATCACCGCATCAAACAACGGCAGTTCTTCCCCGGCAATATGAATGCTGGAAGCCCGCATGTTGATATTCATATAGCACTCTAAGGGGTTGATAACCCTCACCTCATGGCCCCGGGCGCTGGCAGCTTCTACAAGACGACGGGTGGAATAAAGTTCAGGGCCCTGAGACAAAACGGCGATCCGCATTCATAACTCCGAAATGGAAAAAAACGAGCGCATCATACGCGCCTTTGGCATAAAAGCAATCATGCCTGCAGCGCAATGTGGCCAATGCAAATAACTATAGCGAGCAGGCATAAAAAAAAGCCAGTCAAATGACCGGCTTTCTTGTAACACTGACCGAAATCAGGCGTTAGCCTTCGCTCACCATGTTGATGGTGTACTTGGGAATATCGACCACCAGATCGGCATCCACAACTTTGGCCTGGCAGGACAAACGGCTCTCTGGCTCCAGGCCCCAGGCCTTGTCCAGCATGTCGTCTTCCAGCTCGTCAGACGGCTCCAGCTCGTCAAACCCTTCGCGTACCACCACGTGGCAAGTGGTGCAGGCACAGGACTTCTCACAGGCGTGTTCGATATGAATTCCGTTTCTTAAGGCCACATCCAGAATGGACTCACCCACTTCGGCCTGAACCACTGCACCATCCGGACACAGTTCTTCGTGGGGCAAAAATACGATTTGCGGCATGATGTTACCTATTTGATGTTTGGCTAAATAGTGTCTACCGACTGCCCCTTGAGGGCGGCGCGGATGGAGTTGTCCATACGTCTGGCGGCAAACTCCTGAGTGTGGCCGTCGAGACGTTCAATGGCTGCCTGAATGGCATCAGTATCTTCGCCGCCAGCCAGACTGGCAAGCTCAGCCATGGCGTCGGTGATGGTCTTGAGCTCGTCCTCAGACAAGAGTGCTTTATCTTTGGCCAGCGCCGAGTGCAGCGATTCCAGCACCCGAGCGGCCTCTACCTGCTGCTCGGCCAGCATACGGCGGCTAATATCTTCCTTGGCATGCTTCATAGAGTCTTTGAGCATGGTGGCAATTTCAGTATCTGAAAGACCAAATGACGGTTTCACCTGAATGCTGGATTTCACCCCGGTGGATTTCTCCATCGCAGTGACGCTGAGCAGGCCGTCCGCATCTACCTGGAAGGTCACCCGAATATGGGCTGCACCGGCCGCAAGCGGCGGAATGCCTTTCAGAGTAAAGCGTGCCAGTGAACGGCAATCCTGAACCAGTTCACGCTCGCCCTGCACCACGTGGAAGGCCATGGCAGTTTGACCATCCTTGAAGGTGGTAAACTCCTGGGCACGGGCCACCGGGATGGTGGTGTTGCGGGACACGATTTTTTCAACCAGACCGCCCATGGTTTCGATACCCAGCGACAGCGGGATCACATCCAACAGCAGCAGATCAGATTCTGGCTTATTACCCACCAGAATATCGGCCTGAATCGCAGCGCCAATGGCCACCACGCGATCGGGGTCTATGCTGGTCAGCGGGAGCTTGCCGAAGAATTTTTCCACTTCGCTGCGCACCAAAGGCACACGGGTCGAGCCGCCTACCATTACAGTTTCGAGCACCTCGCTGGCATCAATGCCGGCGTCACGCAGCGAGCGGCGGCAGGCGGCAATGGTCTTTTTAACCAGCGCGGAAATCAAGCCATCAAAGGTCTCGCGGGATACCTCACAGGCATACTCCTGGCCATTGAAGCTCAAACGGGCTTCGGTGGCATCGGCGTCTGTCAGGGCTTCTTTCACCCGGCGCGCTTCAATCATCAGCTTGCGGCCAAGCTCGCCGCTATCGCCATCGAGGCCCCACTGGGCTGCCAGATGGTTTGCCAGCAAATGGTCAAAGTCATCGCCGCCAAGGGCTGAATCACCACCGGTGGCCAGCACTTCAAATACGCCGCGGCTTAAGCGCAAAACAGAGATATCGAAGGTGCCGCCGCCGAGGTCGTATACCGCAATCACCCCTTCCTGACCCGAATCCAGGCCGTAGGCAATGGCGGCAGCGGTAGGCTCGTTCAGCAGGCGCAATACTTTCACACCCAGCAGCGAAGCCGCGTCCTTGGTGCCCTGACGCTGGGCGTCATCAAAGTAAGCAGGCACAGTGATCACCACGCCTTCGAGGGTACCACCAAGGGTCTCCTCGGCGCGGCTGATAAGCGGCCGTAAAATTTCAGCAGAAACCTGCACCGGGTTGAATACGCCCTGGGCGGTATTGAACAGTGGCAGGCCGTTATCACTGGCAGAAAACTGGTAAGGAAAGCGCTGGCTGCCGGATTGGATATCGGCAAGGCTTCGGCCCATAAAGCGCTTTACAGACACTATGGTATTGACAGGATCGATGGCGCTGAACGCCTCGGCAGCCTGCCCCACCTCGATGCCATGTTGGCCGAAACGCACGATGGACGGCAGCGAGTGACGGCCTTCGGTATCTGCCAGGGTCTTGGCTTCACCACTGCGAACGGCGGCCACCAAGGAATTGGTGGTGCCAAGGTCGATGCCGACGGCGAGTTTATGCTGGTGAGGCGCGGCGCTCTGGCCGGGCTCGGCAATTTGCAATAAGGCCATAGGTTTCCAACTTAACTTGCAATGGCGGCCAGGGCCGCCACGGGGTAATGAGAATTGTCAGTCCAGCAGGGCGTCTTCGGCCCGCTCGAGTTCCTGATGCAATTTTGCCATAAACTTGAGCTTGCGTACCTGATCTGCCGCAGCTTGCCAGTCATCTTGATTGTCACTGATAAGCAAGGGCTTGAGCATGGCGGTCACCTGCTGCTGAAACTCGCCGAAGGACTGGTACAGGGCTTCAATCTCGCTGTGGGGATCGCTGGCGTGGGCAATGTCTTCCAGTGCCTCGCGCCACTCCATCTGCTGCATCAAAAAGCCGGTGTCACGCACAGTCTGGGTTTCGTGGCGAATGTCCACACCCTTTAAGGTCAACATGTGCTCGGCGCGCAGTATCGGGTCTTTGAGGGTTTGGAAGCCGTCGTTGACCATGGCGGTCCGGCTCACGGCAAGCAGCTTTTCCTGCTCACTGGCGGCGGCAAATTTGTCGGGATGCACAGCGCGCTGGAGCTCGCGGTATTTTTCCGCAAGCTCGGCGCTATTCAATTCGAAGGTGACGGGAAGATCAAACAGCTCGAAGTAATTCATAAAACCGGATCAGACGGTGAAGCTCTCGCCGCAACCGCACTCCCCTTTGGCGTTGGGGTTGTTGAACTTGAAGCCCTCGTTGAGGCCTTCCTTGACGAAATCGAGCTCGATACCCGCAAGGTAGATAAAGCTCTTGGCGTCGATGATGATGTTTACGCCATCAATCTCGTAAACTTCATCATCGTCGTTCACATCGTCCACAAACTCCAGCACGTAGGCCATACCCGAGCAGCCGGAGGTTTTAAGTCCGAGACGCAGACCAACGCCTTTTCCCCTGTTGGCCAGGAAGGCTTTAACCCGCTCATTGGCTGCTGGTGTCATAGAAATCGCCATACGGACTCCGAATTACTTGGCTTGCTTGTGCTTATACTCTTCCAGGGCGGCCTTGATGGCGTCCTCTGCCAGAATGGAGCAGTGGATTTTCACCGGTGGCAAAGCCAGCTCTTCGGCGATGTCCGTATTCTTGATGGCAGCGGCTTCTTCGATGCTCTTGCCTTTTACCCACTCGGTAACCAGTGAGCTGGAAGCAATGGCGCTACCACAGCCGTAAGTTTTGAACTTGGCGTCTTCGATAATGCCTGAGTCGTTGATCTTCAGCTGCAGCTTCATCACGTCACCGCAGGCAGGCGCGCCTACCATGCCGGTGACTACGCTGGGATCGTTTTTGTCGAAAGAGCCCACGTTGCGTGGATTCTCATAATGATCAATTACTTTTTCACTGTAAGCCATGATTACTGCTCCAAATCTCTCAAACCACTATCAGTGGTGAACCCAATCAACCTTGGTCAGGTCTACGCCGTCTTTAAACATCTCCCACAGAGGAGACATTTCCCGCAGCTTGCCGATAGAGTTACGGATAATGTCGATGGCATAGTCCACTTCTTCTTCGGTGGTGAAACGACCGATAGAGAAACGAATGGAGCTGTGTGCCATCTCGTCGCTCAGACCCAGGGCACGCAGCACATAGCTGGGCTCAAGGCTGGCTGAGGTACAGGCCGAACCGGACGAAACCGCCAGGTCTTTCAGGGCCATCATCAAAGATTCGCCTTCAACGAAGTTAAAGCTCACGTTCAGGTTGCCGCAGTAACGCTGCTCGACATCGCCGTTTACGTATGTTTCTTCGATGTCTTTAATGCCGTTCCACAGGCGATCACGCAGTGCGTGGATACGGGCGTTATCGGCTTCCATATCAGCCTTGGCAATGGCAGCAGCCTCACCCAGACCTACGATTTGATGGGTTGCCAGGGTGCCACTGCGCATACCGCGCTCATGGCCACCACCGTGCATCTGGGACTCCAGACGGATACGTGGCTTACGGCGGACATACAGGGCACCAATACCCTTGGGGCCATACATCTTGTGGCCGGAGATGGACATCAGGTCCACCTTGGTTTTCTGTACATCGATTGGCAGCTTGCCAGCGCTTTGAGCGGCATCGACGTGAAAGATGATGCCCTTGCTGCGACACAGCTCGCCAATGGCGTCGATGTCATGCACTACGCCAATTTCGTTGTTCACGTGCATCAGGGTCAGCAAAATGGTGTCATCGCGCATGGCCGCTTCGAGGCGCTCCATCGGGATGATGCCGTTTTCGGCCGGCTCAAGGTAAGTGACCTCAAAGCCTTCACGCTCAAGCTGACGGCAAGTATCGAGCACGGCTTTGTGTTCGGTCTTGCTGGTGATGATGTGCTTGCCTTTCTTGTGGTAGAAGTGGGCAACACCCTTGATAGCCAGGTTGTCTGACTCGGTTGCACCCGAGGTAAACACAATCTCGCGATGGTCGGCGTTGATCAGCTCGGCCACCTGGGCACGGGCAATGTCCACCGCTTCTTCGGCTTGCCAGCCGTAACGATGGGAACGGGAAGCCGGGTTACCAAAGACGCCGTCCATGGTCATGAACTGCATCATCTTCTGCGCAACGCGCGGATCTACCGGGGTCGTCGCGGCATAGTCAAAATAGATAGGAAGCTTCATCACACACTCCGTACTTCGCAGTCTCAACCGAGGCTACTTACAACGTACACGCTTTATTTTTATCGATGCGCAGGGCTTATGCTGAGGCCCTGTGCCCTTTGTGTATCTCGTCCTGCTGCACCGAGATGTACTGGACATCCCGCTTTTTCATCAAAGCAGCGAGGCTGATACCGTTCAAAAAGTCTGAAATCTGTTTGCTGAGGTCGCCCCACAGAGAGTGGGTCAGGCAGCGATGGCCGCCCTGGCAGTTACCGGCACCCTGGCAGCGGGTGGCGTCTACCGACTCATCTACGGCATGCACGACCATGCCAACGGAAATATCTTCGGCTTCGAGGCCAAGGCGATAACCGCCGCCGGGACCACGGACACTGGCCACCAGGCCGTGTTTGCGTAATTTGGCGAAAAGCTGTTCGAGGTAGGAAAGCGAAATGCCCTGGCGCTCGGAAATATCGGCCAGCGGCACAGGCCCTTGGGCTGAATGGATTGCCACATCCAGCATGGCTGTGACTGCATAGCGGCCTTTCGATGTCAGTTTCATAACTACCATAGCTCCCGTCTGAATCTGGGAGCAATTTGAACATATCTGAGTAAAATAGTCAACTATTAGTCCTACTAATTTACTCAAGTATTGACTTGATGGAAGCGGGAAAATACCCCCGCGCTCAGCTGGGGTATTTAACCCTTTTTTAAGGTGAGTTTCAATGTAAAAAGGCCGATTTCACGGCCTTTGTTTTCAGATTATGGGATCAAACTCATCCAGCGCTTTCTGACGCTTCTCGGCGGCAGCCGCTTCGGCCTCGCTGAATTCACCCACATCAAGCTCCGGCAGCTTGTCGGTGCAGACATTGCCACCGAGGCGTTGCAGCTCCTGACAAAGGTCCTGCACCTTGGAGTCCATCAGGTGCATATGATCGAGCATCTGACCAATGGCGTTGGCCACAGGGTCCGGGTTGTCCGGCGATACCGCGTAAGCATCGAAGCCATACTTTTTGGCCATGGCCGAGCGCCGCTCGCTGGTTTCCTTCGACTGACTGGATGGCTGCGCCACCGCGCGGCCGGGGATCCCCACCACTGTGGTATGTTCCGGCACATCTTTTACCACCACAGAGTTGGAGCCAACCCGGCTGCCCTCTTTCATGGTGATGGGGCCGAGGATTTTGGCACCTGCACCCACTACCACGTTGTTTTCAAGCGTAGGGTGACGCTTACCGGCGTTCCAGGTGGTCCCACCCAGCGTCACACCGTGGTACAGGGTGCAGTCATCGCCAATTTCAGCGGTTTCACCAATCACAATGCCCATGCCGTGGTCGATAAAGAATCGGCGGCCAATGGTAGCACCCGGGTGGATTTCCACCCCGGTCAGCCAGCGAGAGAAGGTAGACAAACATCGGGCCAGAAAACGCCAATCCCGCTTCCACAGTTTGTGGCTAATCCGGTGCAACCAAATGGCGTGCATGCCCGGATAGTTCAGCAGGATTTCAATGGCGCTGCGCGCCGCCGGATCCCGGTGATAGATGGAGTTGATGTCTTCTTTGAGCCTGGATATCACACCCATGTCGTTTCCCTAATGTTGCTGCCAAGACGCTGTTATTTTTTGCCGCCCACCGCTTTTTCGATAGAGCTTAAGATGCCGCGCAGAATGTTCATTTCATGACTTTCGATGCGCGCACGGGTAAACAGGCGGCGAAGTTTGGTCATCACCTGCCCCGGATGGTTTTTGATAATAAACCCGGTACTGAGCAAGGTTCTTTCGAGGTGCTCAAAGAAACGCTCGTTTTCTTCGGCGAAAGGATACTCACTGACCTCAGTCGGCGCCTGTTCCTGCGCCAAATGGGCGATACGGGTTTCGTAGCAGATGATTTGCACCGCCTGCGCCAGATTCAGCGACATATACTCGGGGTTAGCCGGAATGAACACGTGGTAATTGCAGGCCTGCAACTCTTCGTTGTTCAGACCATGGTTTTCGCGGCCGAACACAATGGCAACCGAGCTGCCCACCGCTTCGGCGGCAAGCTTGGTGCCGGCCTGACGTGGGTCAAGCATAGGCCAGTCGAGGGTACGGCTGCGGGCAGACGTGCCAATTACCAGCGAGCAGTCTTTGATGGCCTCGGCCAGCGAGTCCACTATGGTGACGTCTTTTAAAATGTCACAGGCGCCAGCGGCCAAAGCCACCGATTGACCATCCACTTCACAGCGGGGTTCAGCCAGATAAAGGTTTGATAAACCCATGGTTTTCATGGCTCTTGCGACAGAGCCAATGTTACCGGGGTGAGAAGTGCCCACCAGGACAACGCGGATATTACTGAGCATGAAACGACTTAATTTAATTCAAAAAATCTCAAGCGATGCAGTCTACCACAGGGGCGGGTAAATCCTTATATGAAAATCTGTAATTGATATAACTGCCAGATGCGGTATAATGTGCGCCGCTCATTTTTCGTTCTTTAACATCCAGGGGATTGCAATGCATCCGATGCTGACCATTGCCGTGCGCGCTGCCCGCGCTGCAGGCCAAACTATTATGCGTGCCTATACTGATCTCGACCGCGTTGAGGTAAGTACCAAAGGTATCAATGACTTTGTCACCAGCGTAGACAAAGAAGCAGAAGCAGCTATCGTTTACCAGATCCGCAAGTCATACCCCGACCACACCATCGTTGGTGAGGAACAGGGCGAAAACCGCGGCACCAACAAAGATTACATCTGGATTGTTGATCCACTGGATGGCACCACCAACTTTATGCGTGGTATCCCCCATTTCGCCGTTTCCATCGCTCTGCAATACAAAGGCAAGACTGAAGTTGCCGTGGTTTACGATCCTGTACGTGACGAGCTGTTCAGCGCTGTACGTGGTCAGGGTGCCAAGGTAAACGACTTCCGTATTCGCGTCAGCAATGCTCAGGAACTGGGCGGCGCCATCATTGCCACCGGTTTCCCATTCAAAGCCCGTCAGCACACCCAGACTTACATGGCCGTTCTGAACGAAGTATTCGGTCAGTGTGGCGACCTGCGCCGTGCCGGTGCTGCGTCTCTGGATCTGGCCTACGTTGCCGCCGGTCGTATGGACGGTTACTTCGAGCTGGGTCTCAAGCCATGGGACATCGCTGCCGGTGACCTTATCTGCCGTGAAGCCGGCGGTACCGTGACCGACTTCACCGGTGGTCACAACTACCTTATTTCAGGCAACATCGTTGCCGGTGCTCCCAAGGCGACCATCGCCCTGGTGAAAACCATGCGCCCACTGCTGAACGAAGCCCTCAAGCGCTAAGTTACAGAAAGCGTTATTAAAATAAGAACCGCCTCACGGCGGTTTTTGTTTTTGTGCGCCACATCAATTTACATGCATATTTTTAGCACCTTATAATAACCAACAAATTTACTCAGGTTTAGGTGCGCCACATGCTGAATATCGATGATCCACGTAGAACCCAGGCTACCCCGGCGCCGCTGCGCCTGGGCTTTCGCCCCTTCTTTTTGCTCGGCTCACTGGTCAGTCTGGCCGGGATTTCTCTCTGGGTGCTGGCGCTGTCCGGCGCATTTCACTTCACGCCCCATGGCGGCGCGCTATGGTGGCATGGCCACGAGATGCTATTTGGCTTTGTCGTGGCCATCATCGCCGGTTTTTTGCTGACGGCAGTTCAAAACTGGACCGGCGTGCCCGGCCTCAGTGGTTATCCGCTGCTGGCGCTGGTATTGCTGTGGCTCGCACCAAGGTTGCTGCTGCCCTTCTCTGATGTGCCCTTCATGCTGGTAATCAGCCTCGACCTGGCGTTCCTGCCTGCCACCGCCCTGGCACTCGGCAGCAGTGTGGTGAAGGTTAAGCAGTGGCGAAACCTGATTTTTGTGCCGATATTGCTGCTCCTTGCCAGCTGTAACGCCCTTTCCTATTTTGCCCTGCTCGATGGCAATGCGGTGCTTGCCCAAAAGGCACTGCACGGCGGCGCACTGGCGATTATCCTGATTGTGGCGCTGCTGGGTGGCCGGGTTATTCCCTTTTTTACCGAGCGTGCCAGTGATTATCAGCGCAAACCCAATTTATGGTATCTCGACGCTGGCACCTTCGCGTCCCTGCTGGCACTGCTGATTGCCATCGTATTTTCCGTTGAAGAGATGGTCCGTCCCATGGCTGGGATCGCATCGGCGATTATCTTCCTGCGCTGGCACCGCTGGGGATGGTTGCAAAGTTTTCAGGTGCCACTGCTGTGGTCACTGCATTTAAGCTACGTGTTTATCCCCATTGGCCTGGCGCTGATTGCCCTGGGACAGCCATTTTCAGCAGGCTTTCACGCCATGACCGCTGGCGGTATGGGCGGCATGATCCTGGCGATGATGGCGCGGGTATCTCTTGGTCATACCGGCCGCACTCTGACGCCGCCCAAGCCAATGGTATTTGGCTTCGGAATTATGCTGTTTGCGGTGGTGACGCGGGTGCTGGCAGGGCTTTTCAGTGCCTATTATCTGAGTTTTATTGCCCTGTCGGCGCTGGCCTGGGTTATGGCCTTCGGGATCTTTATCCTGTTTTATGGCCCTATGCTGCTGACCCCAAGAGCTGACGGTCGTCCCGGCTAACGAACAATCTCATCCTGCAAAACAGGTCAGTTTCAGGCAATTTCAACCTTTGTGACGGCTATCACGCAGGTTTATCAGGTGTTTTAGCCAAACATTGGTACCATCTTCCTTATAAGTGTTATAGGGAGACCGGGATGAACCTGTATCGCCAATATGGCTCGAAGCTGCTCAAACTGACTGAAAATCTGGTGTTGGTGATTATCGCCGTCGCCACTGTGGCTGCCATTGGCCAGGAAATCGCCCACATCGTCAATATGGGTAAGGTGCAGCTGGCCGATTTGCTGCTGCTGTTTATCTACCTCGAAGTGCTGGCAATGGTCGCCAACTACGCCGAATCGGGCAAGTTGCCTGTCCGTATGCCGCTGTATATCGCCATTGTGGCGCTGGCCCGCTATCTGATTTTGGACATGAAGAGCATGGATGACTGGCGCATCCTTGCCATTTCCCTTTCTACTGTGGTGCTTGCCGGCACCGTTATCGTTATTCGCTGGGGCCAGCTGAAAATGCCCTACCCCAAGAATCAGGAATACGATAACTGAACCCAATCCTTCCCTTTAGCCGGCTTATGCCGGCTTTTTTTTATTCCGTTTTTCACCAGCATTGGTATTCTCAAGAAAAAGCAATTATGCTGATTTTTAAGCGCTTGTTACGCGCCAGAGGAGAAGGCCGCAATGGATGACAATCCAAAAGACTACGAAGAAAAACGCAGATCGCTCAGGGTAGACATGGAAGCCGAGCGCATTGTGCTCCGTTGGACTGAAAAAGACGGTTTGGAACGCACAGATGATGGCATTTGTGTCGATTTGTCCCGCCGGGGCATTTTGCTCGAATACCGACAACCCTTTGCCCTGGGGGAACTGGTTGAAGTGACCTTTAATCCCGGCACCGAAAAAGAGAACACGATTCAGGGGCAGGTTTGCCGTTGCACTGAGTGTAAGGCGCAAAGCTACCACATAGCTATGCAGTTGATTTAAGCGACGCTTTTCTATCGCTTCTGGCATGCTGTTCTATACTGGTGGGTAAAGATTGGCTAAAACGGAGCACAAATTATGATTTTGCTGGTCGGTGGGGAAAAAGGTGGCAGTGGCAAGAGTTGCCTTGCCCAGAATATCGCAGTTCACATTACCCAAAAGTTTGATGCCAATGTGCTGATGGTCGACTGTGACCCTCAGCGAACCACCTCTGACTGGATCCAGGCCCGTAATAACGATCCCAGCCTGCCGCAAATCAACTGTATTCAGTTATACGGCAAAATCCGTAACGACCTGCTGAGCCTCAATGAACGCTTCGACTACGTGATTGTGGACTGCGGTGGTCAGGATAATCTCGCCATGCGTGCCGCCATGTCGGTAGCCACCTATGTGGTGGTACCGCTTCGTCCCAAACGGCGGGATCTCAAGACGCTGCCGCACATGGAAGACATGCTCAGCACCTGTAAAATGGTTAATCCCAAGATGGTTTCCACTGTCGTGCTGACCCAGTGTCCGTCGCTGCCTACTCAGGGGAAACGTATTCTGGAAGCCAAAGAAGTGGTCGCCTCGTTCGGCTTGAGGGTGCTCGACTCTGTTACCTTCAGCCGTAACATTTACGATGACAGCGAAGAAAAAGGCTCCTCGGTCATCGAAATTGAACCCGATGGCAAGGCCGCCGAAGAAATCCGCGCGATTGCGGATGAACTCCTCGCCATACCGCCAGAAAATTCTTATGAGCTTAACTGATCTTAAACGTAAAAAGCCGAAGCTGGATCGCGACAAGATCTCAGTGGAAGACTTTATCGAAGATGCCAACAATTATGCCTTGGGTCGCCCCACCATCATTGATGAAGAAGGGCGTAACCTGCGAATAAAGCTTGGCCTCGATAAGTCCACCACCAAGGTCTACCGCCACGCGACCTTCAGCCTGACTACCAAGTCCATTGAACAGCTTGACGATCTGGCCAAGCAAACCGGCATCGCCAAATCCAAGCTGCTGCGCATTCTCATCAAAGAGTTCCACGATAAAAGTTCAGGCGAGCAGCATCATATCTTGCTGCGCGGCGAAGACGACAACTAACCATTCGAACGCCTCATCAGCCCTCGCCAGTTACCGCGGGGGCTGCGCACCAATCTGTGCGGCACGTGCAGTGCTTTTATCTCCTGCTTACACTCAGTCAATCAAGCTCGTATTCAACCAAGCTCGCGTTCAATCAAGCTCACGTTAAATCAGGCTAGCCACTTAACCAGCACAGGCCACGCCTGTGGTGTTGGCCGGTAACATTTAATACTCACCCTGCTTATCGGTCGTAACCCGCTTCTTTGTCTGTTGTCAGTGATTACAAATACGGCTCGACTCGGTAGCAAATCCTTCAGAAGATTCAATAAATTTACCCTTCTGTTTTAAGAAAAACACCAGTTCGGCCGCGGTCATACCTTCTGCGCTACAGGTATGAAAACGGGCATCGCCACCGAAGGTATCCATAATCAGTGTGATAAGTGCTTCTTGAGTCAAAGGTTTACCGTGGGCTAACATCAGGGCCATAACTTCATGGCCGTGGACGGACTGGGTCATAGGTTTCTCCGCTGGCTGCACAACGCCAAATAGGCAATTTGCAGGCATCTTATCGTCAGCGGCGTGGCCTTTCCCTGCGCCAGCGCAAATATCCGTAATATTGGCCGCTACCGGAGTGCATTCCATGCCGCTCATCCTGCTGTTGACCCAACAGATGTGTCTGTATCTGGTGATAGTGTATCTCGTCAGTAAGACCCCACTGTTCAAGGTGCTGACCGAAAACGCGCCGCGGCTACCCCATAAAATCATCATCTATGTGATTTTTTCCGCCTTTTGCGTTATGGCCACATACTTTGGCGAGCAAACCCATGGCGCCATTGCCAATACCCGAGCCATGGGCGCTGTGCTGGGTGGCCTGCTTGGCGGCCCGGTTACCGGCTTTCTGGTGGGGCTTACCGGAGGGCTGCACAGATACAGCATGGGCGGCTTTACCGATGTGGCCTGCGCCCTGTCTACAACCCTTGAAGGCCTGTCGGCGGGGCTTATCAGTCTGACGCTGCGCCGGGCAGGTAAATCCGAGCTGATTTATCATCCTCTGGTGGCGGGCTTTGTAACCTTTTATGCCGAAATCATGCAGATGCTTATTATCCTGCTGGTTGCCAAACCCTTTGACGATGCCTGGGCGCTGGTGCAGCAAATTGCACCGCCGATGCTGCTGGTGAACTCCATGGGTGCGGCGCTGTTTATGAGCATGCTGAAAGACCAAAAGGCGATGTTCGATAAGTTGTCATCCGCCTTTTCCACCAAGGCGCTCAAAATTGCCGAGCGCAGTGTGGGGCTCCTGTCCCAGGGCTTTAACGAGCGTACCAGCGCCGAAGTAGCCCGCATTGTGATAGAGGAAACCCACGTTGGCGCCGTGGCCATCACCGACAGAGACAAACTGCTGGCCTTTATCGGCATTGGTGCCGACCACCACCTGCCCGGCACCCCCATCGCCTCCCAAATCACCCTGGAAGCGATTCGGGAAAACAAAGTCATGTTTGCCGATGGCGTCGAAACGCCTTATGCCTGCTCTATTTCTCCCCAGTGCCGATTGGGCTCGAGCCTGGTGATCCCACTTCGAAGCGATACCGAAGTCATAGGCACCATTAAGCTGTATGAACCCAAGAATAAACTGTTTTTGAACATCAACCGCACCCTGGGCGAAGGCATTGCCCGGTTGCTGTCGAATCAGATTCTTTATGGCCGGGTGGAAGCACAAAAAAACCTGCTGACCCAAACCGAGCTTAAACTGCTGCAGGCCCAGGTGAATCCGCATTTCCTGTTTAATGCGCTCAACACCATTGGCGCTATTATTCGCCGCGATCCGGATATGGCCCGTGGGCTTTTGCAAAAGCTATCGCAGTTTTTACGGATAAATCTCAAGCGCAGCCCCGAAATGGTCACCCTGGCCGATGAGCTTGAACATATTGATGCGTACCTTGGCATTGAAAAGGCACGCTTTATCGACCGCCTGACGGTCGATATCAAGATCCCCGACAGCCTGATGCACCACCGACTGCCCGCCTTTACCCTGCAGCCGATTATCGAAAATGCGGTCAAGCACGGCACCTCTCAGCTGCTGTCGCCTGGACGAATCGAGGTCCATGGCAGCGAACGTGGCGATTTATTAATATTGGATGTCACAGACAACGCCGGGCTCTATTGCCCCAGCGAGAACAGCGAAGGCCTTGGCATGAACCTGGTTCACAAGCGGATCCAGAACCAGTTTGGCGTCCAATATGGCATCGAGGTCAACTGCGAAGCCGATGTGTTCACCCGGGTCAGCATTCGGCTGCCAATTACTCAGGATGAGCTAAGCCCAGCAACACACACAGGAGCAACAGATTGATTTCCTGCATTATTATTGATGATGAGCCCTTTGCCAGAGACGAGCTTGCCGAGCTGCTCAGCGCCCAGGGTGATATCGATATCCGCGGCTTTGCCAGCAACGCCATCGAAGCTATGCAGGCCATCAACAGCCACAAGCCAGAGCTGATTTTCCTGGATATTCAAATGCCTAAAATCAGCGGCATGGAACTGATTGCCATGCTCGATAAGGATGAGATGCCAAGGGTGGTGTTTGTTACCGCCTTCGATGAATACGCCATCAAGGCGTTTGAGCACCACGCCTTCGACTATCTGCTCAAACCCATCGATGAGGCCAGGCTCAATAAAACCCTCGAGCGGGTACGTAAAGACCTGACGCCAAAAGATTTAGGGGTTATCTCCCCGACCACGTTGCCGCACCTGCCCTGCTACAGTGGCAATAGGTTACGGGTGGTACCGGTGGCGGAGGTTGAGTACATTTTCAGCGATGTGGGCGGCATTCATGTGGCCACAGCAAGCGGCATGGTGCACACCCATATGACGCTCAAAACACTCGAAGAAAAAACACCGCTGATTTTCTGCCACCGCCAGTATCTGATAGCTCCCTCGGCCATTGCCGAGATTGAGCTTCAGGATGGCGGCGGCGAAGTCATCACCCGCAGCGGCGCCAGGGTACCCGTGTCCCGCCGCTATCTGAAAGAGCTTAAACAGCATTTTGGCTTCCAATAATCAGCCAATTCATCAGCACTGCGCACAGACAGCCGCCGGGCGAAACCGCTCGCGGCTGATAACAACCGCTTAACCCTGCCATTCGACCACTCACCCAAATGGGTCACCCAGCTGATTTTTCGCCCCTTAGAATGTAAGTACTCAAAAAAGGGGAGACAAACAAAATGACCTGGTTCCTGCTTTGTGTCGGTCTGCTGCTGGCCGGCTACTTCATCTACGGCACCTTCGTTGAGAAGGTGTTTGGGATCAATGCCACCCGGCAAACGCCGGCCTTCACTCAAACCGATGGCGTGGACTATGTGCCCATGTCAAAGGGCAAGGTGTATCTTATTCAACTGCTGAACATTGCTGGTGTCGGCCCGATTTTCGGCCCCATCCTCGGCGCCCTGTATGGCCCTGCCGCCATGCTGTGGATTGTGGTGGGCTGTATTTTTGCCGGTGCGGTGCACGATTACTTCTCGGGCATGTTGTCGGTACGCAACGGCGGTCAGTCGGTTCCCAACCTCGCCGGTAAGTACCTGGGCAAAAGCGCCAAGCACTTTATGAATGTGTTCGCCACCATATTGCTGCTGCTTGTGGGTGTGGTGTTTATCTCGGCCCCTGCCGGACTGCTGGGTAAACTCACAGGTCTCAGTGTCACCCTGTTTGTGGGTATCATCTTCGTTTACTACCTGATTGCCACTATCGTTCCGGTCGACAAAATTATCGGTCGTCTCTACCCCTTCTTCGGCGCCCTGCTGCTGTTTATGTCTGTGGGCCTGACCATCGCACTGATTGTATCTTCCGAGCACAGCCTGCTGCCCGGTGTAACCGCAAGTGACTTCCTGACCAACCTGAACCCCAACGACATGCCGCTGTGGCCTGCGCTGTTCATCACCATCGCCTGTGGTGCCATATCCGGCTTCCACGCCACTCAGTCACCGCTGATGGCCCGTTGCATGGAAAACGAGTCAAACGGCCGCTTTGTGTTCTACGGCGCCATGATTGGTGAAGGTATTATCGCCCTTATCTGGTGTGCCATCGCCCTGTCGTTCTTCGGCGGAGTTGAAGGTCTGGCAACCGGCATGGCTGGTAACCCTGCCAACGTGGTGTATGAAGCCTCAACCGGCCTGCTTGGTGCTGTAGGTGGCTTTATGGCCGTACTGGGCGTGATTATTCTGCCTATCACCTCAGGCGATACTGCATTCCGCTCTGCGCGTCTTATCCTGGCTGAGTTCTTCAATCTGCCGCAAACCGCGCTGCCCAAGCGCCTGATGCTGGCCATTCCGCTGTTTATCATCGGTGGCATCCTGACTCAGGTCGACTTCGGCGTGATTTGGCGCTACTTCGGTGTCGCCAACCAGGCAACTGCGGTGCTTATGCTGTGGACCGCATCAGCCTACCTGCTGCGCCACAATAAACTGCACTGGATTTGCACCATTCCCGCCATGTTTATGACCACAGTGGTAGTGAGCTTCCTGCTGAACTCTTCTACCCTGGGTGCTGGCCTGCCAATGACCCTCTCTACTGTTGTCGGCGTGGTAACAGCCTTCGTGGTGGCGACTCTGCTTATCATCAAAACCAAAGGCAAGGCGGTGGAGCTGGCTGAAGAAGCTTAACCCCCTGAGTGCTCAGGCACTGAAAAACAAAGGTCGGCCCCGCGCCGGCCTTTGTGTTTATTGATGCGGCCAAGGTACAATAGCAGCTCGAATCAACCTAAGCCCAAGGCTCGCTTCAATCCATGTCTTCACCCACGTCTTCACAGCCCAATAATCCCCTCCACGGTGTCACCCTTCAGGTGATGCTGGAAACCCTGGTGAAAGAGCTTGGATGGCCACGCCTTGCCGATGAAATTCGCATTCGCTGCTTTGCCAATGACCCCTCGGTCAAATCCAGCCTGACCTTTTTGCGCCGCACCCCCTGGGCCCGCGCTAAAGTCGAATCACTGTACCTTTGCCGTGAAGTCAGTAAAGCCAAGGCCAGAGAAGCCCGCAAAGCGGCCGACAAAGCAGCAAAGGTTCCTGGCGCTGCAAATGCCCAAAATGCTGCAAATGCCAAAAGCGCAACTAAAGCAGCAGCAAAACCGACCAAGGCAGCAGTCAGAATAGACAACCCCAAAAGGCCGCCCGCCCCAGGCGCTAAGACCGCGCCAAAGCCGAAGAAGCCCTCGCAGAATACCTTGAGTTTAAAAAAGAAAGCTAAGAATGACGCCGGGGCCACGGCTCCCGTCAATGCCAATGTGTGGGGCAAGTCGTCAAAGGACTGAGGACTGAGGACTGAGAACTGAGCGCAGGGCATTTAACCCCTTCAAAAAAAGCGCCATTAAGGCGCTTTTTCAGTTTTTTAACGTCACAGGGAAAGGCAAGTGGCTAAAGCGGCTGGCTGAAGAACAAGCGCCACACACCTTCACTGCCCAGTAGGCTGTAACTGAGCCCTACCCGCTCAACGGTCACTGGCGCTATACCAACGGGCTTATCAAACGCCAGGCTCAGTCCAAGTTCGAAGGTGCTGTCGTCCATCAGCGCGCCCACCAGCTCATCGGCCAGCTCACCGCGGCCAAACACCCAGTGCAGGGCGCCAAAAAGTCGTGGCTCCATCCACACATCCAAAGCCGAAAAACCAAGCCCCAGGCCGCTATCCACGCCTGTGGTCAGTGCCGAGTAGCGCTCAGAAGCATCCCCCGCCATGCTGCGATAACCGGCGCTGTAAAAGCGGCTTACCCAAAGGGGGCGATAGGCTTCGCTGCCAAACTGATACAGGGCAGACACGCCCGCCGACAGAATGCCCACATTGGTGCTGTCAGCAAAGTTATGGCCAAAGCCGATGTCGAGATAGGCTTCCATGGCCAGCTTTTCGCTGGCTTGCCAGTGGTATTCGATGCCGGGAGTTAAAGTCAGGGTGCCAACATTGTCAGGCAAATCCCCTTCCGGCAAGTCATCCCACTGATAATTGAAAAAGCCAAGCGAGAGCGGCATACGAAGCAACAGTTCGCTGTCGGCGGTTTCTTCGATAGTAAAAGACAGGGGAATATTGGCGACGGCGGCACTGTCGCCTGTGCTGCTGTAGATACCGCTGCCAAGGTAATTGGCAAAGGCGAAATGCTGAATTTCAGCCGCATCGTCGGCTACGGCCAAGGCACTGAAAAGTAAACAAAGAAAGGCGCAAAAAGGCTTCAAGACAGTCGGTACATCCACGGTTGAATGCACCGACTATAAAAGGTTTTTCTGACGAAAACCAGAGAACGCCGTCCGGGTCAGTCCTGGTGGTCAGTGCTGAAATGCACTTCGGACATCATATGCCCCAGCTGGTCGGATTTGGTTTTCAGATAGGCTTCGTTGTAGCGGTTTTTACCCACCTGCAGCGGCACCCGCTCCACCACGTCCATACCCACATCCTGCATGGCTTTCACCTTGCGGGGGTTGTTGGTCATCAGCCGTACCCGCGACACGCCAAGATGCTCCAGCATGGGGGCAATCATATCGTATTTGCGCATATCGGCTGCAAAGCCCAGCTTTTCATTGGCTTCGACTGTGTTGGCACCCTTGTCCTGCAGCTCATAGGCACGGATCTTATTCAGCAGACCAATGCCGCGGCCTTCCTGGCGCAGATACAGAATAAAACCACGGCCGGTTTCGGCAATGCGCTGCAGTGCCGTTTGCAGCTGGAAACCACAGTCACAACGCAGGCTGAACAGGGCGTCACCGGTTAAACACTCGGAATGGATCCGGCCCAGCACAGGCTCGTCACCACTGAGTTCGCCAAAGGTCAGCGCCACATGCTCTTTACCGGTTTGGGTATCTTCAAAACCGTGCATGGCAAAAACGCCCCAGGGCGTAGGCAACTTGGAGGTGGCGACATACTTTATCGACATGAATTTATCCTAACGACAACGCTCAATCCGTGAGACCAGAACTTTCCCTGACAACTCAACATCTTTGGCGAGAAGCCTCACCGGGGGGCCTATTCTAAGCGCTTTTACCGCTCGCAGGAATACCCAAGTGAACAACTGGGACTTTACCCGGCTATCCATTGGAGAAATGGCTGCTCAATTGGCTGGAGTATACCAGCGGGACGCGTCAACCAACAGAACTAAGCCAATATTGAGATAAATCCGCTGCCGTTCAGCCCTGCCAGGGGACAAATCCACCTGGCGTTCGGGCCAAAATCCGCTGATTGCTGCTGCCGCGAAACCGCAGCTTGGGGTCAAACAGCGCCTTCTCAAAGGGGCCATCCACTATCACGTCCACCAGCGCCGCCAGACTGGCCTGGGCAGGGGTAAAATCTTCGAGGCGATAACCGGTCCACAGCCAGATGTCTTTACCTGGGCACAGCTCGCGCACCTCAATGATCAAGCTGCGCAGCGCCTCAATATTGGCGGGCAGCAGCGGATCGCCACCGGAGAGACTAAGCCCTCGGCGACGAATGCGGCTGTCATTGAGATCGCAGATAATCCGCGCCTTCATGGCCTCATCAAAGGGGTGGCCACTTTTTTCATCCCAGGTGGACTGGTTATAGCAGCCACGGCATTGATGCTCGCAGCCGGACACAAACAGGGTCGCCCTGGTGCCCGGCCCATTGACCACATCCAGCGGAAAGTACTGATGATAGTTCACCTGATTTCCGCCTTCAGAGATGCTTGACCCGGCGCTTTACTTCTTCCTGCTTGCCGTGGTTGAACGGACGCGCATCAGGGCTGCCAAGGTAGCCACATACCCGGCGGGTCACCGACACCCGGCTGGGTTCGTGGTTGCCACAGGAAGGGCAGACAAAGCCTTTGCTGGTGCAGTCAAATTCACCGGTAAAGCCGCAGTCGTAGCACTCATCGATAGGGGTGTTGGTGCCATAGTAAGGCACGCGACTGTAACTGTAGTCCCACACATCCTCCAGCGCCTCGAGGTTATGCTGCATGTTGGGATATTCGCCGTAACAGATAAAACCGCCGCTGGCGAGTTCAGGGTACGGCGCCTCGAAGTCAATTTTGTCAAAAGGCGACACCTTCTTTTCCACATCCAGGTGGAAGCTGTTGGTGTAATAGCCCTTATCGGTCACCCCGGCAATCACCCCAAAGGCCTTGGTGTCGAGCTTGGCAAAGCGGCTGCACAGACTCTCGCTCGGAGTGCTGTAAAGGCTGAAGCCATAACCGGTTTCCAGCTTCCACTGCTCGGTGGCTTGCTTAAGGCGCGCCACAATGGCGAGGGCTTTTTGTCTGAGCTGCTGCGAGTCGTACACATGCTCCTCAGTGCCATAGAGGGCATTGACGGTTTCATGCAAACCGATGTAACCCAGCGAAATGGACGCGCGGCCATTTTTAAAGATGGGCTCGATATCATCGTCAGGGCGCAGGCGCACACCACAGGCACCTTCCATATAAAGGATGGGCGCGACCCGTGCTTTCACGCCTCTGAGGCGTTCGATACGGCTGTCCAGTGCCTGGCGGGCAATCTGCAAGCGTTGCTCCAGCAAGGCGTAAAAACGCTGCTCATCCCCCTGGGCTTCAATGGCAATACGCGGCAGGTTAAGGCTGACCACACCAAGGTTGTTGCGCCCTTCGTGCTCCAGTTCGCCGTCCTTTTCATGCACACCCAAAAAGCTTCTACAGCCCATGGGCGTCTTGAAGGAGCCGGTTACTCTGACCACCTGCTCATAATTGAGGATATCCGGATACATGCGCTCGGAGGCGCATTTAATCGCCATCCGCTTGATATCGTAGTTGCAATCGCCCTGTTTGTGGTTAATGCCGTCACGGATAGCAAACACCAGCTTGGGGAACACCGCCGTTTTGCGGTTCTTGCCAAGACCGGCCATCCGCACCTTAAGGATGGACTGCTGAATAAGCCGCGACTCCCAGCTGGTGCCAAGCCCAAAACCAAAGGTCACAAAAGGCGTCTGACCGTTGGCGGTATGCAGGGTGTTCACCTCATATTCCAGTGACTGGAACGCATCGTGACACTCTTTCTCGGTCAGGGCGCGGGCGTACGCCACCGCATCGGTAATGCCCCAATGCAGCGCGGTTTGATAATGCTTGTCATAGCTCTTGGCCACATAGGGCGACAGCACCTCATCGATGCGATTAATGGTGGTGCCGCCATAGATGTGGCTCGCCACCTGGGCGATGATTTGCGCCGTTACTGCGGTGGCCGTGGAGATAGACTTGGGCGTTTCAATCTCGGCGTTGCCCATCTTAAAGCCCTTGGTCAACATGCCGCCCAAATCAATCAGCATGCAGTTGAACATGGGGAAGAAAGGCGAGTAGTCGAGGTCGTGGTAATGGATTTCACCGGCCTCGTGGGCGGCCACCACTTCTTTGGGCAGAATATGGCGCTTGGCGTAATGGCGCGCCACAATGCCCGCCAGCAGATCCCGCTGGGTTGGGATCACCTTGGAGTCTTTGTTGGCATTTTCATGGAGCAGCGCGGCGTTGGTTTGCTCCACCAGCGAACGAATTTCCAGATTCAGACGGCTGCTTGCTTCGCGGCACACATCGCGGTCATGACGATACTCAATATAGTGACGGGCCACTTCCTTGTTGGGGCCTTCCATCAGGCAGTTTTCCACCGCATCCTGCAGTTCGTGGATGGCGACTTCGTCTTTACCGGCAACCTGCGCCGCCACAATGGCAGCAACGGTGGCGGCATAGTCGTTATCGATAACCCCGGCAGCACCCTGCGCCGCAATTACCGCATCCCTGAGTCTGGTTTCATCGAACGCAGCACGGCACCCATCCCGCTTGATCACCACTGGCATCGCTAGATCCTCTTTGTCGAAGCCAACACTACATGTTGAGCTTATTTTTTATCCAGATACAAAATGTAGTGTATTAGGCGACAAATACCAGAGCGATACCTTGATATGGATCATGTTTGGGAAAAAGATAAATCTCCCCTTTTTGAAAATCTGTGGCAGGTAGCCTTTTAAAAATCTGCCCCTTGACCCACGGCAAAACAGCAGGCACGCAGCAGCAAAAAATACCCGCGAGCCACCCTCAAAAAAGCAAAAAGCCGGTTCAAAAACCGGCTTTGGCAGTAAGGGGCCAGGTGCTATTGCCCAAGGCTTGCCTCAATCAAATGAGCCTGGGCCATCACGGCGGCATATCCGGCATCGATGGCCTCGGCGGCGCGGTGAAACTCCATAGTGCCAATGTCTGCCACTTTGGGCACCAAACAGACATCGGGCGGATCGCCCATCAGTCGTGCCCGCTTGTGGCGCTGCTGGACAATTTCCATCGACTGACTCATCACTGCCAGCATCCCGGGGTCGTCGCGACTGCCGAGGGAAAACTTATCCGACAGACTGGCCACATAGTCCCGCCCCCGCGCCAGCAAGTCCATAAAACCGCCCTCTTGCTCGGCCAGCGCCTGGGTTTCCTCCTGGGGCGAAATAGCCTCGCTGCGAAGGTCAACCGGCAACGCCTGAATGCGGCTGCGACGCTGGCCATCCAAATCCACCGCAATCACTACATCTACATCCAACGCACGACAGGCAGATACCGGCACCGGATTGACCACAGCGCCATCCACCAACCAGCGATGCCCCTGACGCACCGGCGGTAAAATCCCCGGCATAGAGCAGGACGCGCGCACCGCATGGCGCAAATCGCCCTCTCGAAACCAGATCTCCTGGCCGCTGTAGAGATCAGTCGCCACCGCAATAAAGGGCATGGCCATGGTTTCAATGTCCATCACCCCCATGTGGCTTTGCATGACATCGAATACCTTCTCGCCGCGAATAAGCCCGCCGCGGCGCCAACTTAAATCCATCAGCCCCAGCACATCCCAGCTGGAAAAACTGCGCACCCAGGTCTCAAGCGCTTCCAGATGACCGTTGACATACGCAGCGCCAACCAGCGCCCCGATAGAACAGCCCGCCACCCGGTCGGGTTTAACGCCGAGTTCATTCAGCGCTTTGAGCACGCCAATATGGGCCCAGCCTTTGGCGGCGCCACTGCCAAGGGCGATTCCAATGCGGGTTTGGGTCATGGATATTTCTCCATCCATAAGAAAAGTAACGGTGGGCAACGACTATAAACGACAAGCGCCGGCGGGTGCCAGCGCTTGAACTTAAGAACTCCGGGCTTTGACCAGGTAACCGAGCCAGCCAAACCAGGACGAGAAGGTAACGGCCAAAATCCACCAGCCCTTTTTACGGGCAGGCATCACATCGGACAGTCCAATGTGTAACACCGGGATCATCCAGCCGAAAATGACTATCGCAAGCGCAATCCAAAAATCCATTTACTGCTCCAAAGACATCCGCAGCGAGTGTCTCGGGTCGTTTTTTATTAATGTTGCTCAAACATAAGTCAAAAGCATCACAGGATAAAGCACTCGCGTCACTTTTTTGACGAATATCACGGATATTGACACCCCGTCACGCTAGGCAGACCGCACCAAACAACCCACAAACAACCCAACTTGCCGCCTATTGCCTTGCTTTAGAGAGTGTCATCAGGTTGCCATGGCGCCAAAGCCCCGTTGGCGCTATAATTCCCCGCTTGAATTTTTCCGGAGACCATCCATTGCAATTTTCTGATTTTTCCCTCGATAAGCGCCTCTTACAAAGCCTGAAACACATGGGCATTGAGACGCCTACTCCCATCCAGAGTCAGGCCATTCCGGTTGCCATGAGCGGCCGTGATTTGATGGCCTCATCCAAGACGGGGTCGGGAAAGACGCTGGCATTTTTGCTGCCGGCGCTGCAACGGGTGATTTCCACCAAGTCCCTGTCGAAGCGTGACCCCAGGGTACTGATTTTGCTGCCAACCCGAGAACTGGCCCAGCAGGTTTACGCCCAGCTGCGTCTTCTGGTTGCCAACACCCAATACCGTGCCATCAGTGTGCTCGGCGGTGAGAACTTCAACGACCAGGCCAATGCGCTGGCCCGGGATCCTCACTTTATTGTGGCCACTCCAGGGCGTATTGCCGATCACCTGTCGCAAAAGCATCTGTACCTGAATGGTCTTGAGCTGTTGGTTCTGGATGAAGCCGACCGCATGCTTGACCTGGGTTTCGCGCCTCAGCTTAAAGCCATCAATGCAGCCGCCGACCACCGTCGCCGCCAGACCCTGATGTTCTCGGCCACGCTGGATCACGGCGAAGTACAGGAACTGGCGGGCGAGCTTTTGGAAAACCCAGAGCACGTTGCCATTGATGCGGTGCATCAGGGCCATGCTGATATCGATCAGAAAATTCTGCTGGCCGATCACCTGGACCACAAGCAGGCGCTGCTTGAAAAGCTGCTTGAGCAGGACGATTTCCGTCAGGTCATGATTTTTACCGCCACCCGTCAGGACACTGAGCGTCTGGCCAGCTTGCTGGCGGAAAAAGGCCACAACACAGCGGCCCTGTCCGGTGAGCTGCGCCAAAGCCAGCGCAACCAGATCATGGACGGCTTCAGCCGTGGCCACTGCCGTATTCTGGTGACCACAGATGTGGCCTCCCGCGGACTGGACATTGGCACTGTATCTTTGGTGGTTAACTTCGACATGCCCAAATTTGCCGAAGAATACGTGCACCGCATTGGCCGCACAGGCCGCGCCGGTAACAAAGGCAGTGCAGTGTCTCTGGTTGGCCCGAAAGACTGGGACAATTTCCTCAAGGTGCAGCTGCTGCTTCGCAAAACCTTTGAATTCAGCACCCTGCCCGGCCTTGAAGCCAGCTTCACCGGCCTTAAACCCAAGCGTGTTCGCCCCAAAAAGGCCGATACCGGCGACAAACCGGTGAAAAAACACAGCGACAGTGCCAAGCCCAAAGGCCCCGCCAAGGCACGGGATCGTCGCTTTATCACGGGCGTGGATGTAGGCGATGCGCCTATGATCCGCAAAAAGCCCAAACCCGAAGCGCCCGTCAGCGAGGCGCCGGAAGACGATGCGGAATAAGCGCCAAATCAGCGCGATTAACCAGTAAAGATTTTAGAGAATAAGGGTTCAAAAATGAGAGTATGTGGCGTAGAGCTTAAAGGCGCAGAAGCCATCATCAGCCTGGTAAGTTACGACCGGGAAGCCTTCAACGTGCCTGAGTGCCGTAAGCACACCTTCACTATTTCCAATGCCAGCGAACAGGAAGCCATGACCGAGTTCCATTTCGCGTTCAGCAAGCTGATGGAAGACTACAAAATCGAGGCGGTTGCCCTGATTGAGCGTGAGCACAAAGGCAAGGCGGCAGGCAGCGCCATCAGCTTTAAACTGGAGACTGCCATTCAGCTGTGCGGCCTGCCGGTGAAACTGATGAAGCCAACAGCCATCCGTGAACAGTGCAAGCGCAACCCGCCTCAGGTGGACTTCGAAGTGCTGGGGCTCAAGCGTTTCCAGCAACCCGCTTTCGAAGCGGCCTATGCCTTACTCAACGGTAAGATCTACGGCAAGCTGTGAGCCAATATCTGGCCCACTACCCCGAGCAGGTGCGTGCCCAGGTGGCCGCCTTGCTCGACGCGGGTAAGCTTGGCGAACTGTTGGCACGGCGCTACCGTGCCGACCACAGTATTCGCACCGACAAAGCCCTGTTCGAGTACACCCAGGCGCTGAAAAATCGCTTCCTCAAGCGCGCCGACCCTCTCGCCAAAGTCTGTTTCGACGATAAAATCAGCTTAAAACAGCAGGCTCTTGGCTTGCACACCAGCATCTCCCGGGTTCAGGGCAGCAAGCTTAAAGCCAAACGGGAAATCCGCATCAGCTCCAGACTCAAAACAGTCCCCGAGCCCTTGCTGCGGATGGTGGTCATCCACGAACTGGCGCACCTGAAAGAGCGCGACCACAACAAAGCCTTTTATCAGCTGTGCTGCCATATGGATGGTGACTATCACCAGCTGGAGTTTGATTTGCGTTTGCTGCTGACAGCCATCGACGCCGGTCAGTCGCCCTTCCCGGGCTGATCCCGCAGCACTCTCTTCACGGATTCACCCATTCAGCTCTTCAGGCCCTGTTGCCTTCGCACTCTGTTGTACATTCAGCCTTATGCCTTTCCGTTCTGATGTCTTTGCGCTGATGCCTTTAGGCGCAGTGACGGCAGGCTTACTCCACTTCCGCTACTGCATCGCAAATTGTGATCAAGACAGTTGACTGATAACGATTTTCATTTAGAATGCCCAGCATAGTCACCGTGTTATGGCAGTCAAAGCCACAGCAGGAGTCCCATGGCCAAAGCCGACAAACGCCTGGAAAAAATGTGCCGCAAGGCAGCCCGTAAATCATTAGGGCTGAAAAAGCGTGATATTAAGGACAAGGCGCAGAAAGCCAAAGTCAGTGAGCTTGCCGGCAGGCTACACAGCGCGCTGCCAAAACAGCCCTCCCCGCAAAACAAGGCCGAAAAAAAGGCCACCCGCCGCACACTGAAACAACTGGCGGCACAGCAGCTTGAATCACTCCCAAACAGTGCCAATGACGACAGCCTGCCCGCCGTAAGAACTCTGCGCCCGGCCATAGGCAGTATGGCCTTTGCACTGACACCACTGAAACGCAAACCCTGCGGCGGCTGCGCGGCCAAACGTGGCGGCCTGTGCCAGTGCGCACTGAAACTCGCCAAGCGTAAAGCGGGCTGACGCAAGGCTAACAGCCAAAAGCGGCACAGGTTATGCGGCAGAAAAGCAGCGACCCAACTCAAGTAATAGTTAAGTAATGATTTAAGTAAATTACACCAATAAAAAAGCGACCCCAGGGTCGCTTTTTTATTTTCTACAGCCTTGGGATTAGCCCAGGTCCATCAGCATCTGCCGGCTTCGAACAACAGAGATAAACTCAGACAGTTCAGACGAATTGAGCTGGGTCGATGTTGGCAGCGGCACCTTCATGGGGTCTACCGGACGGCCATTAACATGGAATTCATAGTGCAGATGTGGCCCGGTGGAGCGCCCCGTATTGCCTGAGAGTGCAATTACCTGACCGCGGCTGACTCTGTCGCCCTTACGCACCAAGGCTTTAGAGAGGTGCAGATAACGGGTGCGGAACTTGTTGCCGTGCTCAATCACCACGTACTTACCGGCAAACTTGTGGTCGGTCACCATGGTTACCACGCCATCACCGGGGGCAACAACTCGGGTACCAATGGGCGTGGCAAAGTCGGCGCCATTGTGGGGAGACACACGACCGGTAACCGGATGCTTACGTACCGGATTGAAGCGACTGCTCATGCGGAACGACTTCTCCAGCGGCACTCGCTGGAAGGCGCGGGCCAGATTGTGGCCTTTGGCATCATAAAAGTTACCGTCGCTGTGCTGGAACGCAGTGATTTCGCGCTTTCCACTTTTAATCTGAATCCCGAGGATTTGACTGGCACCGGTAGCCACGCCTTCCACGTACTGATCGTTTACCAATACCGAGAAGGTGTCACCAGCGCGTAAATCGCGGGAAAAATTCATTTTTTCTTTCAGCAGAGACTCGATTTTGGCAATTTCAGCGGCAGACAACCCCATACGCTGGGCCGAGACATAAAAAGAGCCACGGATTTCGCCGCTGGCAATGCGGTTCTGCCACAGACCATCGACAACAATTTCATCCACGTTAAAGCTGCCATCTTCGAAGCGGCTGAACACCACCTGACGGGCCGGGCTGAAGTAAAGTTCGAGTTTCTGCAGCTCATTGTTGCTGTCGAGCCAGAATTTGATGCGGTTATTGGGCATCAGGGTATCGAGCGCCAGAATGCTCATATCAGCTTCCAGCACTTTATACATGGTCTGTTGATCCACACCGGCGCGGGAAAAGAGTCCGCTCAGGGTATCGCCGGAGACAATCAGGTGATCAAAATCTGCCACTGATTCGCTGGCCGCAAGCGGCAGCGGCGCATCAGATACCTGAGGCAGCAAAGACTCAATATCCAATGCAATGGGAATGCGACCCGTCACCGGTTGTTGAACCGATGGCCACATGATGGAAGCACCAACCAGTAAACCACCCAGCAGCAGTACGCGCTTATGAAAGCTGGGCAAACTGGCAATATGTGTCAAAAACAAATTGTTTTTATTAGAGATTTGATTACTCAACCCTGAAATTTCCTGTACTGCCAGTCGTTCTTATTGGTATATAACCCTGCTATTTTGCGGGGATTGCTTCTTTTTATACCAAAAACTCAGCCTGACACAAGCCTTTTCAGGCAAAGGTGCGGCTGGCCTGCCCTCCACTTCGGCGAACATTAACAAAACTGAACCGGGAAAAATGTGAAGCGGCAGAAGATTTCTGCCGCTTTGGAGGTATTTTCAGCGCCTGAGCCGCAACCTGGGGTCAGGGAAGCGTGAGGCTGATTTTACTGCCGTCGTTGCCCTTGCTGATATCCACTCGGGTCTGGATCTGCTCTTTCATCTCGGTGACATGGGAAATCACCCCGATCATGCGCCCGGCTGACTGCAAGTCCACCAAGGTTCTGATGGCAAGCTCCAGTGAGTCCTGATCCAGGCTGCCAAAGCCTTCGTCAATAAACAGGGTGTCGAGCTTAATGCCTCCGGCATAGGCCTGCACCACATCCGAGAGTCCCAGCGCCAGCGACAATGCCGCCATAAAGCTCTCGCCGCCACTGAGGGTTGCCACAGGTCTGAGTTTTCCTGTGTAAGCATCTTCCACATCCAGATCCAGCCCGGACGCCCGGTTGCCTTTGGCCTTGTCTTCTTTGCGGATAAGCCGGTAGCGGCCCTTGCTCATCAGATGCAAACGATTGCTGGCTTCAATCAGCACATCATCGAGCAGCACACCAAGTACAAAACGCTGTAAACTGATGCGACCACCTGTCTGGCCGCTGGCGGCATCAGACAGAGTACCAATCAGCGCATAGTCGGCATCAAGCCTGGCGGCAGCCTCGGCTTCGCTGCCAAGCTGCGCCCGAGCCCGGCTGTACATTACCTGGGTGTCGTTGAGTGACTGCCAGCACTGATTGGATTGGCCAAACTCCTCCTGGGCACAGGCTTCAGCAGCGGCAAGATCAGTCAAATCCGGTGGCAGAGCATCGCCCAGGGCCTCCCGCTGAGCCGCGAGCCGCTCTTTGAGCCCTGCGAGCTGCTGCTGCCAGCTGGCGATACTGTTTTTGGCAGCAGTCATCTCATCTGCGCTCATCCGCGCCTGAGTAAAGCTTTGCACATCATCAAAGCCCTTAGCCGCAAGCTCGGTATCAAAACGCGCCTTGGCGGCTGCCTGGCGGCTGTCAGCCTCACTGAGCGCCCGGCTCAACGCATCCCGGCGCTCGTTACACTGGGTTTGACGGGTTTCGGCCTCTTTTTGCCGGGTTTGCAGCGCCTCTATTTGCGCGCTCAGAGCATCGATTTGCTGCGACAGCGTCGCAAGATGGGCATCGAACGCCTGCTCGCTTCCGAGGCGCTGACACAGCTCGGGAATGGCACTGCTGAGGCTGTCTTTCTCGCCGCTGGCCTTTTGCAGTTCACCGGATTGCTGCTCGCGCTGGCGCTGCAGCTCATCTATGTTGGCCATCAACTGCTTTTGAGCGCTGTCCAGCTGCTCAAGTTCAGCATCCAGCGCCTGTAAGGATTGCTGGGCCGCCCTGGCGTTTTGGCACGCTTCCCGGCTTTGGCCAAGGAGATGCTGCTTTTGCTCAAGACTGGTGGCAAGCGCATCCCCCAGCGCCGCGGCATCCTGAGTAAGTTCCTGCGCCATGGCATCGAGACGCTGCTTTTGCGCCTTGTAATCCGAGCGGGCGCGGCTAAGCAGTTCCCTCGCCTGCTGCTCGGCGTCTCTGGCTGCGGCAAGTTCATCATCACCCGGCAGCATCCCTTCATGGTGAGCAGGATTTGGGTGATCCTTACTGCCACACACAGAACACGGCTCGCCGGGTAAAAGCCTTGCCGCCAGAATCGCGGCCTGCCCCTGATGCCAGGCAAGCTCAAGCAGTTCGCGGGCATGGGTGAGCTGTTCCTGATTGACCTTGGCCTGACGGCCGTCCGCCTCAAGTCGTGAAAGCTCGGCACCAAGCTTATGCGCCTGCCGCTCTTTTTCAATAAATTGCTGCTGACGCTCAAACGCCTGAGTTTGCTGCACCAGCGCGGCCTCAAGGCTCCCGGCGCTGCTTGCCAGCGCCGACAGGTCACGCCGCTGCTGGGTAAGCTGCGCCATGCGGCCCTGGGTATTGCCAAGCTGGCTGCGAACATGGGCAAGATTGGCATCAAGTGCACTAAGCCCCTGTCCAAGCGTGGCAATTGCCTCACTCAGCGCCGACAGTCTGCTCATTCTTGGGCGCCACTCAGCCAGTCGCTCGGTATCCGCCCTGAGCTGCTGGCGTTTTGTATCCAACTCGGGCAGAGCGAATGCCGCCTCTCTGGCATGCGCCAGCGCAGTCTCGGCCTGTTTTGCCTCTTCAACGGCTTGCATAGCCGCGGTTTCAGCGCTTACACGCTCTTTTTCACGCTCTTCCCAGGCATGCCATGCACCAGCAAGGGACTCTGCGAGTGTCGCGCGCTCAAGCTGAATGCCCAGAGCGGCCATAGACTCGGCCCTGGCGTTTTCGGCCTCTAGCCGCGCCTTGGTATCGGCAAGCGCCGCAAACTCCCGCAGCCTGGCTTCTGCCGCCTGACGCCCGGCTTTGGCGGCGGCGAGTTTGGTCTCGGCGGCGAGTTTGGCGTCTGCAGCGCTGGCAAGCTCAGGCGCAAGGGCTGATATGGCGGCATTGAGCGCATCCAGGCTTTCGGCGCCTGCGGTTTCCAGAATCCCAGCTCTTCGCGCCTCGAGTTCACGGGCTTTGGCTTTGAGCTCCAGCGCCCGCTGCTTAAGGCTGTCTTCGATACGTTTATAAATGCCTGTTTGAAACAGCTGGCCGAAGATGGCCTCGCGCTCTTTGGAGTCGGCCAGCAGCAGCTTTCGAAACTGCCCCTGGGGCAGCACCATCACCTGACGAAACTGCTCAACCTCAAGCCCGAGCAAATCTTCTATCTCGGCGGTCACCTCGGTGACCTTGGCCGAGGCCATGGGCACGGCGCTGTCCCCTTCAAGCCGCTCGAGGAAAGCTTCACTCTTTTGCACCGTATAACCATCACCACTTTTTTTGGCCCGCTGCTGCTCGGGAGTTCGCCTGACCCGATAGCGCTTATCCGCCAGACCAAACTCAAACACCACTTCGGTGAGCAGGCTGTCGGGGGCACTGTCGCAGCGCATCTGGGTGCCTTCGCGCTCGTTGCCTGTGGTCTTGCCATACAGTGCAAAACAAATGGCATCGAGAATAGTAGTCTTGCCGGCACCGGTGGGGCCGTTAATCAGAAACAGCGGCCAGTCGCCAAGGGCGGTAAAATCCAGCCTTTGGGTGTCAGCAAAGGGGCCAAAGGCGGTCATCTCAAGGGTCAGCGGCTTCATTGGGCATCCCCCTTGTGCAGCGACGAGATAAGTTCTGTCATCAGTTGCCGCTGGGGCTCTGTCATCTGCTCGCCCTGTACCTGGCTGAAGAAGTCTTCAAACATGGCCAGTTCACTCTTTTGAATGCGCTCCCTGCCCGGCCCATCCACCTGGCGGGCCTGCATCAGCCCCGTGCGCTCCAGATGCAGCACATTGGGATACACGGCCCTGAGCTTGGCCATGGGCTCCAGAATCGCCTGGGTGTCCAGTAGCCGCACCATCAGGTAGTCCTCCCGGGCGGCATCGGTTTTGCCTCGTTCAAGCAGCTCAGCCAGTAGGCCTTCAATCACCCGAACATCACGTTTTGGCGTAATCGGCAGCAGCTCGATAACAGGTGGCTGATTGGGCTTAAGCTCCACCAGGGTCACCGATTTCTTCTGGTGTTGCTCGCTGAAGGAATATTTGAGTGGCGAGCCCGAGTAACGCACATGCTCGGCTCCCTTGTATTGAGGGCCATGCAGGTGCCCGAGGGCAACATAATCGAAGGGTGCAAATAACGATGGCGAGATACGATCGGCGCCGCCGATGGACAGCGGCCGCTCTGAATCCGACTCACTGCCGCCGTCCAAAAAGCAGTGGCTGAGCACGACTTTGGGTAAGCCTTGGCTGTCGTGAGCCTGTACCTGCCCAAGCAGCGCCGCCATGGCCTCTTCGTGGGTGTGCACATCTTCATCGAGGAGATGCCTGACCAGCGCTGGCTCAGCGTAGGGAATAGGATAGAAAAAGGCGCTGCCGTCTTTGCCATCGATGCGAACCGGCTTTACCTCGGCGCTCACAGGCCCCTGAATATAGAGCCCGGCCCCGGCCATTTGCCGCGCACCGAATGCAATGCGCTCCTGACCGTCATGGTTGCCGCCAATGGCAACCACGGCCACCCCCAGGGTTGTGGTGACCTGGTCCAGAAAATCATCCAGTAGGGTTACCGCGGCCGCAGGCGGCACTGAGCGGTCAAAGATATCGCCGACTATCAGTAAGGCGTCCACCTCATGGATGCGGATAAGCTCCAGTAGGCTTTGCAACATCCCGGCCTGCTCGTCCAGCAGCGATTGATTGTACAGCGTGCGGCCAAGGTGCCAATCCGAGGTATGGATGAATCTCATGAAAACGCCTTTTTGCTTTGAAATTGAGACTCATACTAGGGGATTAGCACAGCGCTGTGAAGGCAGAAAACGGCGTTTTGCCGCTATCTGCCTGTGGCTTCACCACCACTGGAATTCGTTGCCCAGCAGCTTAACACTCATCGCCACCGACATGGTCACCACCAGCGGCTTGATAATGGCCGTGCCCTTGCTGATAACGAGCCTGGACCCCAAGGTGGCACCCAGCGCCTGCCCCACCAGCATCAGGCCACCCAATAGCCAGACCACCTTACCGCCGAGGGCAAAAAAGATAAGCGACGAGATATTGGTGGCAAAGTTAAGCACCTTGGCATGGGCAGTGGCCTTGGCAAGGCCAAAACCTGCCAGACTCACAAAGGCCAGCGCGAAGAAGCTGCCGGTGCCGGGGCCAAAGAAGCCATCGTAAAAACCTATGCCCAATGCCGCTGTAAAGGCAAAAGCCGTTGGCGCCAAGACCCTGTGTCTGTCGTCTTCACTCACTTTTTTGGAAAACAAAAAGTACGCACCAATGGCCAGGATCAGAAAGGGTAACAATTTCTCCAGTACCCCGGCATCAATCAGTTGAATAGCAATAGTTCCCAGCGCCGAGCCTAAAAAAGCACAGAATATCGATAACTTGAGAGTGCGCAAATCTACCATCTTTTTGCGAACGAAATACAAACTGGCCGAGAAACTGCCACCGCAGGCCTGCAACTTGTTGGTCGCAAGCGCCGCCGCCGGAGACAGGCCCACCCACATCAGCGCAGGAATGGTCAGCAAGCCTCCGCCACCGGCAATGGCGTCGATAAAACCGGCCACCATAGCCACCACAAACAGCACCGCAGCAAGCTCAAGGGTCAGCGAAAAATCCATGTTTACATCCAAAGGTCAGTCAGGCGAAATCGACACAAACCGGCGGGCGTCGGGTGTCGGTATTGGGAAATTCGAAACCAGCATTTAACGCTTTTTTGCCGTAAAAGGCAAAGGCAGGCAAGCGCGCAATTGCCCCCCGGAGCAAAGGGACAATTGCGGCAGTTTTCAATCAGCGAAAGTTCACGTCACTGTAGTCTTCAAGGCCGAACTGCTTGAGATAACAGGTGTTGGGATCGACTTGCGCCTTGAAGGTCAGCACTGCCTCACAGTAATCAAACAGTCTCTTGCCGAGATAGTCTCTATCGAAAGCATGCAGGGCACTGAGCATGCCCTCAGGCCCCATGTCGCCTTTGAGTTCTATGGGGGTCAGCACATCGATAAAGCTCGCCACCAGGCCATAAATATCCCGCTCGGCCTCGCCTTCATGCTCCCACAAAGCCGGGTCGGCATACTGGCTGGCGTAGCAGCTGGCGGCGATATCGAGTCCAACACCAAAGTTCACCAAACTGGCATTATCGGCATCAATAATAATGTTCTGCGGACAAATGGCCCCGTGGTAGATATCCAGCTGATGCAAATAGTTGAGCGCGGTAAGCAGTTTGGCAAACCACAACATTGGCTGTCCGGGCTCAATGGGGCCGCAGGCATCCAAAGCCGTGCCCTGCTCCCACTCACGAACGATAAACAGGCTGTCGCTTTGGGGCAGCTGTCCAAAGGCCAGTACCCGCTCAATGTTGGGATGGCTGATACGACTCAGGCTGCGATAAAGGCTGGACAGCATGGGCCAGGAAGCCTCTGTGCTGTGATACAGGCTCACAGCCACCGGGAAGTTACCTAGCACGTGTTTGGCTCGCCAAAGCTCGCTGTGCTCGCCCTGCGCGGTTTGCTCCAGCAAAGCATAATGGTGCTCAATCACAGCGCCGGGTTTGGTTTCAAAGGGCGCTTCGTCGTAATCGCAAACCCCAAGTTCAATCAGCGCGGAGAGGTCAGCCCGAATAGCATCCAAGTCCACAGTCGCGCCCTTGGCGGCCGCGCGGTACCACTGGTAAATCCGCGGCTGGCGGGTGGCTTCGGCAATATTCAGGAAAACCGCCGCATAGGCTTTCAGATCGTCAAACTCACTGACATCACTGCGAATATCAATAAATTCCACATCGCCGCTGTCGCTGACGAACACACAGTTTTCAGCCCAGCCCCCCACTGTGTGGCCACGGCGATGGATTTGCTGCAGCCCGGTCACCGAGCGGCGCAATATCTCCAGCTTTTGATAGGTCGACAAGGGCGTGAGCGGCAGCAGATGCAGCGGCAGACCACGGGGCATACGAATAGGCAGCACCAGTTGCTCACCATCCTGGATAAGCGGGGCGCTGTATGGCACAGCGCCCAGGCCCGACAACGCCTGCAGCCGCTGAAACTCCTGTCGCAGCCGCTCTTCGTGGCGGGCAGCTTCAGAGGCGTCTTCAAACTCAATGGGCAGCAGAATTTTCAGCAGCCAGGGGGCACTCCAACCACCGGGGTTATACTCCGCCTGCCAGACCTCAAGCCCCTTTTGTAAAAACAGACACTTAAGCTTAATAAAGTCCTGGATTTTGTTGTTGCGGCTCTCAACCAGAGCAACCTGACCTATGGTGTCGAGCACCAGCTCCTTCTGCGCCCGGGTCACCGGATGCTTGTGTGGCGCGGTCAGGCCCCACTCTTTGGTCAGCGCGGCAATGATTTCATCCGGGGTATAGATGCTGAGGCTTTCACCGGACTTGTCCAGCTCAATCTCCTCGCCCTTGCGGCCGGTTACAAACACCATGCCCTGACACCAGGGCGCATACACCCCGACCGGCACCTTGTGTTTAAGCTTGCCCGCCAGCACCCGCGCCACATAGTTGGCTTTGGAGAGGCTGTTATCGACATCGCGGCCATCCAGCAACCAGGCGTGCAGCCCGGCATCGAGCCTGCCGATGTAGCCTTTGACATCCACCACATACACGCCCCACTGCCCTACCACCAGCGCATCGACTTCCATCGCCTGGCCAGTTTTGGTGGGGATCTCCACATTGGTCAGCAAGAAGTAATCTGTGGGAAGCTCATCGGCCAGCAGACCGAAGGCCCAGCGCTCGGCATCGTTTACCGGGGTTCCAAAGCTGATGTGTTTTGCCAATCCTGCCTCCTTTCACGCTGACCGGTTGCTTCGCCCTGAAGCCTGCCCCGGCCGCATATGCCACATTCTGTTTATAAGCACCTGAGTTTACGGCAATAAAAAACCACCGCAAGCGGTGGTTTTCATGAGATTTTACTCAAGTCTATCAGTGGTTGCAGCCGGGGCCACAGCCGTGATGGTCGTGATCGTGGTCATGGTCATCGTCGTCCATGAACTCGTCATCACCTTCCTGATGCTGCATCACGCCCCAGCCGTCGCTCTGACCGTCAAACTGACCGGCAAAGGTGTTCAGTTCAAGCTCTTTGGCGACCAGCGCGTCGTATTCAGGCAGCATGTTGATGCAGACAATCAGCTCCCACTTCTCGATTTCTTCGTTGAAGTTCAGCTCAATCTCGCCGTCGGCCTCTTGGGCGACCAAGTCTTCCAGTGCTGATTCGGCATCGCGTCTGTCGTCAAACACCAGGAAAAAATCCACGTCCAGCGGCTTGGACAAATCGATACCCGATTCGTGCATGGCTTTGAGCATCTGGCCGTTATCGTCTTCTGGGAAATGCATTTTCTACTCCTTAGGGGGCGAGGATCTCGACGGTTTCACCATTGAAGGCAACAGTGTCACCGGCAACCAGTTTCTTACGCTTGCGGGTTTCCACTTCACCGTTCACTAACACCATGCCTTCGGCAATGACACGCTTGGCTTCGGCGCCGTCTCCGGTCATGCCTTCTACTTTAAGTACTTTATAAAGCTCGATATAGTCTTCACCCGCATGCAGGGTGAGGCTGGATGCTGAACCGCTCAATGCCGCTCTCCACTGATTATAAACCGCTGCATTATACACATAACCGCCGCCTGTCGCGTGAAGTTGCGGTTAATTTACATCACCGCGATCATCGGCCAGCAGACCATAAACGCAGTCGTTGTGCCATTCATCGCCGATAAGGCTGTGGCTTTTCAGCACACCCTCGAGCTGAAAACCAAGTCGCTCAAGCACGGCGCGTGAGCCGAGGTTTTGCTCACTGCACCAGGCAACAAATTTATGAATATTAAAAAGGTGAGCGCCCCAATCGATAACGGCGCGGGTAGCCTCGGTGGCAAAGCCCTTGCCGGACATCGCCGGGCTCAGCATATAGCCCACTTCGGCGCGCCGCGACAGCGGGCAGTCCTGATGAAAACCTGTGTAGCCAACAAAGTCGCCCTCAAGGGTTTCAATCACCAGGGTAAGCCAGTCGCCACTGTCATACTCCCAGGGCCGCAACCGGGCTGCAAACTTGGCTTCCACCTGAGGCAGGCTCTCGCATACCCGCACATATCGGTTTACGCCGGCATCGGTTTGCATGGCCACAAAATTAGCCTTGTCGTCGGGGCCGAGGGTTCTGAGTTTGAGGCGGTCGGTAAAGAGCTCGATATGCACAGGGGTATCCTTTCTGGACTGGCAAGAATGACGGTCAAACGTGGTAAGCGATGAACATTTTGGGCAAAAGAAAACGGCTGCCAGTGCAGCCGTTTTTTAATCTATCATCCCCGACTGGTCACTTCCACCAGATGGTAGCCAAATTGCGTTTTGACCGGTCCCTGAACCACATTGATGGGGGCACTGAATACCACTTCATCGAATTCCCGCACCATCATGCCGGGGCCAAACGCACCGAGTTCCCCACCCTGGGTACCCGATGGACAAGCGGAGTGCTGTCTGGCGATATCGCCAAAATCCGCGCCGCTTTCGATGAGTTGTTTCAGGATCTCGCAGTGTTCCTGCGAGCTGACCAAAAGATGTCGCGCTGTTGCCCGAACCATAGCTTTCTCCTTATCAGTATCGGGGCAATCACCCCGGCTATTTACAGCTCATGGCCTGCACACCGCAGCAGGAAATCCAGTATAGGGATTCCCGTACCAATTAAAAAGCCGGGGGCGAAAAAATCATCAAAGCTGGCTTTCGACCCAGCGATTGATTTTTTGCTCCATCACCGCCATCGGCAGCGAACCCGATGTCAGCACCTGATCGTGGAAGGCGCGCAGGTCGAACTTATCACCCAGCCGCTTCTCGGCATCAGCGCGTAATTCCAGGATTTTAAGCTGGCCCACTTTATAGGACAGCGCCTGGCCAGGAATGGCCATATAGCGTTCCACCTCGGCGATAATGTCGCTTTCGGCCATCGGTGAGTTGTCCTTCATATACTGAATGGCCTGCTCGCGGCTCCAGCCCTTGGCGTGCAGGCCGGTATCGACGACCAGACGCATAGCGCGCAGCATCTCATCAGACAGCTTACCAAAGTACTGGTATGGGTCACTGAAGAGCCCCATTTCGATGCCCAGATACTCGGCATAGAGCGCCCAACCCTCTTCAAAAGCGGTATAACCGCTGAAGCGCTGGAACTCAGGTACACCGGTCAGCTCCTGCTTGATGGCAATCTGGAAGTGGTGCCCAGGCGCGGCCTCATGCAGCGACAAGGTGGTCATGCCCCACTTTGGCTGGGCTTTGAGGTTATAGGTGTTGATGTAGAACACCCCGGGGCGACTGCCATCCACTGCGGGCGCCTCGTAGGAGGCTCCAGCGGCGGATTGCTCACGGAAGGCTTCCACCGGCTTAACCACATATTCGGCTTTTGGCATTACGTTGAAGTACTTGGGCAGCACCTTGTTAATGTCATCCTTGATGGCCATGTAACCATCGACCAGATCCTGGCGCTCACTGAAAAAATACTGCGGCTCACTGGAAAGCGAGGCGAAGAAGGCCTTGAGGTCACCTTCGAAGCCGACCTGCTGACGCACCTTATCCATTTCAGACAGGATGCGGGACACTTCGCTAAGGCCGATGTCATGGATGTCATCCACAGACTTGTTGGTCGTCGTGTGCAGGTTGGCCAAATGCTGATACCACAGCTTACCGTTGGGCAGCCCCCACCAGCCGTCAGACGCGCGGGCAGCAGGCAGATAACTTTCTTTGAGGAAACCTTCCATGCGGGCCAGAGCTGGAAGCAGGCGCTCGCTAATCAGCGCCTGATAGCGGTTCTCAAGCTCAAGCTTATCTTCGGCGCTGAAGGACTCAGGCAGTTTGCTAATGGGTGCGTAGAAGATGCTGTCTTTGGCATCGGCCACTTGCTGGGCAGTAAACTGGGGGATCATCCGCTCCACCAACACCCTTGGCAACACCACTTTGCTGGCCATGCCTTCTTTCATGCGCGCTTCGGCCCTATCGAGCCAGGCGATAAAGCCATCGACCCGCGACTCCCAATTGAGGTAGTCCTGTTTGGTCGCAAAAGGCTGCGCTGCTTCGCCACTGCCGAGCTGGATCATGGTGATCACTGTGCTGTAGAACTGGTTCATCGGCAAAAAACGCGCCGGGAAGGTCTCGTCCACCAGGGCGATGTTACGGTCGTAAACAAACAGGTCGTAGGACAGCTGCAAATCGGCAGGTAAGGCGTCACGGTTTATCTTCTTCACCTCGGCCAGATAGCGGGTATTGAAGTCGTGACGCGCCTTCAGGTATTCATCGGACAGATCGCCGCCAAACTGGTCGTTGTAGTCATTCACGCCAAAGAAGGTGGCGTAGATAGGCTCAAGCTTGAGGTAGTCCTTAAAGTAATTGTCGACCATCTCCAGATAGCGGGCCTCGGCCGACACCTCTGGGCTGCTTACCGCCTCGGCTTTGGCCGGTGCCTGAGCAGGGGCCTGCCTCTGGGCTTCACCACAACCACTCAACCACAGCACGGACGATACTGCCAGTGCCAATATACCTTTTTGCATTATCCTTATCTCCCTTTCGCTATAAACCCGCAAAGTTTCCTATACTGGAAACAGAACCTTTGCAGGAGTTCGCCTTATGATTTATTCATTTCGTAATTCCGGATTCAGGGATCCGGAGACGGGCGTCTACAATCAAACCTATTTTTTGGAAGTGTTCAATCGCGAATGGCACAGGCACATCCGGGAACAACAAAGTCTGGCGTTATTGTATCTGTACCCTCACCTGCGCGAAACCATTAAACACCCCGGTATTTTAGAGCTGTTTACCAAAGAAATTGAAGGCGCACTTCTGCGGGCAACCGATCTGCTGGCACGGATGAGTGATGACTGCTTCGCGCTGGGGCTGTTTAACATAGATACCGAAGGTACATCTGTGGTGACCGAGCGCATCGAAAGCGCTATACGGGAGTTTGTACACAAATACGATAAGGACCACAGCGTGCAAATGGAGTACAAGCTGGCCGCCTGTGTCTGCAGTCCAAACCGTGAGCAGCGCATTGAGAAGCTGTTTACCAATACCGAAACCATCGCCAAATTACTCGAGCAGGACAAAGGCAAACATTCGGTGATGGAACTGCTGCAATAGCTGGTTAGACATTTGAGACTGATATCGGCAAGACGCACAGCCCTGAGCATTCACAGAAGCAATCGCTAAACAATAAAACACCTGTGAGACTGGGCACCAACAGTCAGTCAAACACCCGTTGCCAACTTGCGTTACCCTGTTTCGCAGCCAATAAAAAAGCCACCCGAGGGTGGCTTTTTTGAGCTTGGTAACAAGCGCCGTTACAGAGTCACGTTGTTGATACGTGCTTTCTCTTCGATATAAGAGACATAGCTCTTGGCACTGCGCTCGGTCTTCTTGTCCTGGGCAGCCAGTTTCGCACGGCGATGTGCGGACTTGTACTGCTTGAGTTGAAGATGAGCCAGAGCCAGTTCGAAGTGAACTTCACCTGGGTGTTCAACACCGGCATTGAGCGCCTTTTCGAGAACCGGGATAGCAGCAGAGTATTTCTGAGCCAGTGCCAGCATGCGGCCCTGCTTCAGATACAGCTTGCCATCGTTCTTCTCTTCTGCTGCCTTGCCATAGAATTCGGCAGCTTTTACCGTCTCTTTGGCGTTGGAGTAAAAGTTAGCCAATTGCTCGTAGTTCTTGGCGTTGGTCTCAATCACACCAGCCTTCATGTATTTTTCCATGATGGTACTGGCACGATAAGGAGCGCCCTGGCTGGCAAGCAGCTGAGTGAAGCGAGTCAGGTTACTGCCGTCTTCCTTCAGGAAGCCGTTGCGGTAGCACAGATCATAGGTCTGCAGCGAACGAGGAAAATCCTCGGTCAGCAGATAAAACTGTGCCAACTGGATCCAAAGACGTTTGTCGTCCTGGAACAGCGGAACCATGGTCTCAAGTACCTTCACAGCGTTCTTGTACTGCTTCTTCTCAAAGTAAGCAGTCAATTTCATCTGATACAGGTTCTTATCGGGCTCTTTGGCGTGAGACAGACCTTTGTCTGCAACCTCAACTACCTTATCCCACTGCTTCAGTTCGCTGTACGCGATACCGATGCGACGATATACCACAGGATCGTCAGTCTTACAGGCAAAGTCCATCCACTTATAGTAAACGGCAATAGCCTCTTTCCACTTCTTCTCCTGGATGAGCAGATCCGCATACAGCTTCATCGAGGCTGCATGGTCGGTTCCGCCCAGTACATCGGCGTCAACGGCTTGCTTCATGTACTTGATAGCAGTGCCCATCTGGCCCTTCTCGGCATAAAAGTTACCCAGCATACGGGCAACATAGGCCTTGTCGAAGTCACCTTTGGCATTGGCTTCAAGCAGAATAGCAATCGCTTCGTCAACCTGGCCGTTGGTGTAGGCTTCGAAGGACTTTTGTACCTTCTTACCTACACTTTCACCAACTGCTCGGGACTGGCGCTTTTCCATTGGACACTTTTCAACAGCCTGCGCCATGGGAACAACCAAGGCGCCGGCAGTCAGGGACAGCAACAGAGCGCTGGCAAGTTTATTGACTTGACGCATCCTTATTTGCCTCCCTTATCCAGTTTAAAGTCCAACTGTACAGTCATACCGGTTTGCTTCTGGGCTTGGCCATCAACAACCTTTGGCTTGTACTTCCACTTTTTGAGCGCGCGAATCGCTTCTTTATCGAATACACGCTTGGGTTCTGCGGCGATAACTTCAACGTCATCAACACCACCAATCTCGTTAATGGTGAAGCGCAGCTGTACCCAACCTTCCTTACCGTCACGTGCCGCAGCAATAGGATACTGAGGTTCGATACGCACGATTGGCGTTGCGTCGCCATCGCGGGTCATCATGTTACCCAGTTTAAACCCAGTGCTGGCACCACCGGCCTCAAGGCCACCCATGTTAAAGGTAAGGCCACCGTCGATGTTAGTCGACGTGTCTGGCGGAGTGGTATCCGGCTTTGGCGGCTGCTCTGGTGGTGGGGGTGGCTTAGGCACCACCCTCGGCTTGTTCTGCGCCTTCGCATCCTGCCTGTCCATAGTGATTTCAATCACTGGGGACTCGGTGGAGTTATCGTGGCGCGTGGCGCCACCTCCGACCAAGGCAGCCATGAACCAGAACAAACCAAATGTCACCAAAGCACCAATAATGATAGATACTAGTGCTCTCAACATAATTAGTCGTTCCCCGCAGATACCGCGATCTTGTCGATACCGGCAGCCTTCACCTGGTCCAGAACCTTAACAACGATGCCGTGTTGGGCTTCTTTGTCGGCCTGGATCAGAACAGAGGCTTCCGGCGCTTCCGCCAGCATACGTTCAACGTTTGCAGTGACGCGCTCGATGTCAACCTGACGGTTTTCCATCATGATCACACCAGTCTTGCTTACACCGATAAAGATGTTAGCAGATGGCTTCTTGGTCGCCTGTGCTGCCGGAGGCTTGTTGTAGTCCAAACCAGATGGCTTCACGAACGAAGTAGTTACGATGAAGAAGATCAGCATGATGAACACGATGTCGAGCATCGGGGTCATGTCGATTTGAGCTTCCTCGTCTACGCTGGAATGCTTTTTACGAGCCATGTTAAATCTCTCTTTAGTGGTGTGGCAGGCTGTCTTTCAGCCGCTCAAGGCTAATTCTCATTTTGGCATCCAGACGGGTACTGAAGAATACCCCTGAGAGTGCCGCAACCATCCCAGCCATAGTTGGCATAGTTGCTTGAGAGATACCAGCCGCCATCATACGAGCATTACTGGTGCCCTGTACTGCCATCACATCGAACACTGTGATCATACCGGTAACGGTACCGAGCAGACCAATCATGGGGCAAAGCGCCACTAAGGTCTTGATCATCAGCATACGCGCGTTCATATCTTGCTTCGCTTGGGATACCCAAGCTTCACGGATACGGTGAGCATACCAGGAAGTTGTTTCTTCCCTGGCTTCCCATGCAGAGATGATGGCCAGATGCTCTTTTGGTGCTACCCAGTTCAGGTACCAAAAGCGCTCTAACATCAACACCCACATGACAAACAGCACAACCGCTACAAGCCAGAGGACGTCGCCCCCGGTGGCCATGAAGCCCCTGACGGAATCCCAAACATCCATCAGGAATAGCATCATTAGTTAGCCCTCTTCTCAGCGTGTTCAGCAATGATACCCGCACTCTGCTCTTCGAGAGTTTGTACGATAGTCTTGCTGCGAGCTACCACGATAGCGTGAACCAGCATCAGTGGCAGTGCGGCAACCAGACCCTGTACTGTGGTAACCAGCGCCATAGAGATACCGCCGGCCATCAGTTTTGGATCGCCAGTACCGAACAGCTGGATGCTCTGGAAGGTTGCAATCATACCGGTTACGGTACCCAGCAGACCCATCATAGGAGCGATAGCGGCCAGTACTTTGATGATAGAGATACGAGTCTCAATCGCAGGAGTTTCTTTCAGGATGGCTTCATCCAGTTTCAGCTCCAGAGTTTCAACGTCGGCGTCTTTGTTGTCCTGATACACTTTCAGGATACGGCCCAGAGCGTTGTTGCCTGGGTTGGCCACGTTCTTGGACTGAGCCTTAACTTTAGAACCGATCACGAACAGAGTCAGCAGACGCTCAAGACCAATCAGCAGACCCAGAGCCAGAATACCGATGATGATGTAACCGATAGGACCACCGGCTTCGATACGGTCTTCGAAAGAGGCTTTCTGAGTGAAGATGTTCAGCAGAGTACCGCGAGCTGGGTCGATATACATCTTCTCAGCACCACTGGTAGCGGCTTCCCACTTGGCGATTGGTGCAACCTGGTAGCCTTCTGGCTGAGCAGACAGCTGCTGGATCAGACCCAGTTCTGTGTTGTAAACAACATACTTGCCATCGGCAGTCAGGTTGAATGCACCGATACGGTGTACAGTGGTGTTCACTACGTTACCGTCGATGTCGGTTACGGCAGCTTCGAACTTAACCACTTTGCCAGACTCAGCCATTTCGAACAGCTGCTCTTGCCAGAACTTTTCCAGTTCTTCGATTTTTGGCAGCTGCTTGCGAGAACCCAGGTCAGCGATGAACACATCACGCTTAGGGTACTGAGCAGAAACGTTAGAACCTACCAGCTTACCAGCGAAATCACCGGCTTCACCTTTAACAACACCGAACATCTCACCCAGGTCACCCTGAGCAGTTTTCAGATCTTCTTCGAGCTGAGCGATTTTACGCTCGTTGTCGATGAAGGCTTGGTTCAAGTCTTTGCCACGCTGCTTTTCGGCAGCCAGGGCAGATTTTTCACGCTGCAGCAGAGCCGCTTTATCACCACGCTCAGCTTTGAACTCGGCTTCGCGCTTAGCGTTGACTTTGCCTTCAGCTACACGCTCGGTTTTCACCTGCTGCAGCAGCTGATCGATAGTCTTTGGCGCGTCGGCAGCACTAACCATACCGGCAGTGAGTGACAGACTGGCCGCAACAACGGCGGTAGAAATTAGCTTCTTCATTATTTTGCAGTCTCCGCAGCTGGAATTGGTAACGCAAAGAGGTCAAGAGCGCCCTGCTTACGGGCAATGCGGATGCCTTTGGTCAGCTCACGCAGGTGGCTGTCTTCCAGCTTGTCCCAACCTTTGGTTTCAGTGTTGTACATCCAACCGGTCTTCTGGTCCAAGCTCTGAGCATACAGAGCAACACGGCCCAGGTTGAAGAAGTCAACCAGCACTTCTTTACCGTCGAGGTTCAACTTACCAGTGTTAACTGCAACGAAAGTGCCGTACTCACGCTCGATGCTGTAAGCATCCAGGATAAGACGATATTTTTCGGCCAAGGTAACTTCAGCAGTGCTGAGGAGGTTTTTCAGGTTATCAATACGCTCTTTGCGTACTTCGGTGTTGAATGGCAGGTCCAGAGCAACAAACTGCTCCAGTGACTCAACCATTTTAAACATCAGGGGCACAACACCCTGACGCAGCTTATCAACACCGTTGATGTCGTCCTGGATAGACGTCATGGTCTTTTGCTGGTCAGCAACCAGCGAAGCCAGGTAGTCGTTGTAGGCTTTCAGCGCTTCGCGCTCATCAGCGACAGAGCCGTATTCAAACAGCATGTCCTGAGCCTGATCAAAGTAGCCATCTACTTTTTTCTGAGATGCAGCCGCATCGGCGTGGATCTGGGCATCGGCTTTCTGAACCTCTTTCAGAGGATCTGCAACTACCAGGTTGCTGCCGGCCAGAGCCAACGCGCCAACGAGTGCAGTAGCGATTTTGGTTCTATTGCTTACCTTGGACATAGTTCCCAACCAATTTGAAGTGAATAAAGGTTTAACTTACGAGTAACTCAGACGGTTTGACGGGTCAAACGCCCGTTTATCACACATAAGTTGGTCTTTCTCTTGTGATTGTTAGAGTTTTCTTCCCTTTCCTATGCCCCGCAGGGCATAGACCCGCTCGCATCATTTCACAAAATGTTGACCTGTGTCAATAAGAGTGGCTGGCCTCCATTAAATGGAGTCATTTGCTTTTTGCCCCCCCAAAAAACTCTCATTTGCTCGGAAAGAACCGGTGCAAAATGGCTAAATTGTAATAGCTCAGACCTAATACTCAGTTCCCTGAAAGTGTGCCAGTCTTTCGTAGTTTTTTATCCATCATCCGTTCTGCTTCTTTTCTATCCGCCTCTGCCTGTTCAGCTGTCCGGCAGACTTTCGTTTTACGGTTGCTTCCCGTCCGATACATCATCTCACAACGAACACCTGTTTCCGCTGACTCGCCTGCATCTCGATTTTTGAACATATCCTGTGATGATTCACACCCACCGACCAACACCAGCATTACTACGACTAAGAGCGTCTTCATTACATACCTCCACATGAAAAAAAAGGGTGCTGTATCAGCACCCTTTTTGGTTTAACACAAATTAGAACTTAACACCTGCACGCAGGTAGATGAAGCGACCAATCAGATCATAGGTTGCAACATCGGTATTAGCACCGAAAGCTGAGTACACAAATGGCGGCTCTTCATCAAACAGGTTGTCAACACCCACAGTAAAGCTCAAGTGATCTGTTGCTGCCCAGTTAGTTTGGAGGTCAACCACAACATTCGAGCCAGTATCACGCTCAAATGGGTCAGTCCACCAACCTTTCTCGGTCTCAACAACACTACTGATATAGCGGGTAACCAGAGTGGTATCGAAATCGCCAACGCTCCAACCGATTGTGAAGTTAGTTTTCAGATCAGCAAAGTTACCATCGTGGTCAGATTCAAATCTTCCAGCATGCTCAACTACCTGACCAAGTGCCAGTTCCTTATCATACTCAAGCAGATAGGTACCGTCCAAGCCCAGACTCCAATCACCGAAGCCTGTTTCAAAGCTGTAGCGGAAGTCAAAGTCGATACCAGAAGTCTGAATACCACCCACGTTTACTGTATAGTCATCTACAGAGATGATTGAACCTGCTGCAGCGCTATCCGCGCCAAAACGTTTGATAGTGTTACAGTATTCGCCTTGCTCGAAACATCCATTCAAGCGAGTAGCAGTACCTACTGTAGAAATCGCATTCTTCAGATCAATTTCCCAGTAATCCACTGTCATGGACAGATTTTCAATGAAGTCAGGGTTGTAAACAAAACCAACTGTCAGTACATCTGCTGTCTCGGGGCCGAGATCGACTAAACCATTCCAGTTTTCTGCGCCGCCGCCATAAGTCGGGATCTGCTCAACACCACCAGAGTCATATCCATTCGCAGGAACACCGGTAGCAACACAATTTGCCCAGTTAGGAGAGGCCTTCAGTGCAGCATACTCCGCGTCGGTGTAGAAGTTGGCATCACATGGATCTACAGCCTCTGGGTAACCTAAGCTTGCGCCACCAAACAAATCTGAAGTGGTAGGTGCACGGAAAGCATCAGAAATGGTGGCTCGAACCATCAGAGTTTCAACCGGCATCCACTTGATACCTAACTTACCACTGGTGTTGGTACCAAAAGTGCTGTAGTCGGAATAACGTAAAGCAGCTTCAACATCCAGCATGTGAGCCAAAGGCTTATCAGCAAGGATTGGAATGATTACTTCACCGAAGAACTCCTGAACATCATATCCACCGTTAGTGCCAACAGCAGAACCTGCGGTAGTGATACCCTGAAGAATCAAAGAATCAGGAGTATAAGAACCTGACTCTTTACGATATTCCCAACCTGCAGCAAAGCCTACTGAACCCGCTGGTAAATCGAACAAATCCCCAGACACTACTGCCTGTACAACTTCCTGACTGTTACGACCCAATTCGGTGGTGTTGTAGTCGCCAGAAATGTACTGCAGCATATCAGCAGTAATTTCGGTATCAGTACCTGGAACACCGAATACGTTCAAGGGCACGCAACCATCAATTACGTTATTGTCTGAATCCAAACAAACCAATTGAGAACCGCTGCCATCTACTACCGGGTTACCAGCACCATCAACAATGAGATTGCCGTTACCATCAAGCCAACCAGTAGGACCAACCGCTTCAGCTACGCGATCCAAATTAAAGTAGCCTTGACCTCGGGTAGTTGCATCACTTTGCCCCCAAGTGTAAGCAACTTCCCAATCCCAACCATTTGAGAGTACACCGTTAAAACCTACAGCAGTGCGGAAGGTCTTATAGTCGCGCATGTCAGCACGGCCACCGGTTTCAAGCATACGACGTCGCCAATCAGCGATTTCATAGGCATTGCCATTCGCATCTTTAGGACCGTACTTCTGGTTGTAATAGTTATTCGGAGAGTATGGAGCTTCCTGACCAAAGAACACCAACGGTGCCAGAGGCTCTGGAGCGAGAAGACGATTACCTACAGTCTGAACGTAATTTCCTTCAGCAAACGCATTCACTTCGCCGAGAAACCCAAATTCACCCAATGTGTAATTGGCGAAAAGAGATGCATAACGACGAGTACTTGGCGTCTGCAGGTAGTTTACAGGGTTATAGTTGTATGAATCTGTACCGCCGTCATAGGCTCGCCAATCACCATAGTCAGGACCACGGCTCACACGTCCATCGGCAGTGTTATAGTTACCCCACGGTGGCGCAGAAGAACCACCTGGCTCGGTATGACCATCGGGGTAGGCACGCAATTCGAATTCTGAGAATTCACGGTCACCCATGAAGGCGTCGCCCTGGGTATTATAGCCCAAAGCAACAACTACGTTACCACGATCACTTGCAGTGCCGAAGGTCACATCTACGCCCTTTTGAGTCGCATCACCTTTGTCGCTGCCACCGTAGTTAACTTTAAATTCAAAGCCTTCAAAGTCGTCTTTAGTGATGATGTTCACAACACCAGCAATGGCATCAGAACCATAAGTGGCGGATGCACCATCTTTTAACACTTCCACGCGTTTAACAATTGCAGTTGGAATAGTGTTCAAGTCAACAGAAGAGTTAGCACCACCACCACCGGCGACGACACGACGTCCGTTAATCAGCACCAGTGTACGATCAGAACCAATACCACGCAGCGAAAAGCGGGTACTGGAATCACCACCATTGTTAGTTTGGGTATTAACCGCCGCGCCTGCAGAGGAAGTGAGGTTTTGCAACAAATCACCAACGTTATTAACGCTCATCTTTTCAATAGCTGCAGCGTCAATCGAAGTTACGGGGTTTGCGCCTTCCATATCGGTACGCTTAATGCGCGACCCCGTCACTTCAATGCGCTCAACCTTTTCCCCTTCATCAGCAGCAAAGGCTGCAGGCAGAGCAAAAGCAGATGTGGCCGCACCAGCGACCAGAGCAAAACGTACAGATTTTGCCAGCATGCTGTTCTTAAGCATCGTCAATCTCCCTGGATCTAAATTTATCTTTTTTGTTTTACATGAATGATGACGCCCTGAAACCAGTTTGCCACCACCGCATCACACAACTGCGATACATTTTCACTCGCAATGTAACCACATATGCAACAAGTATTCAACACTTAGATACAGATGCAACACCTGCGTATACACTGGAATAGCGGGGTTCAGACTAATAATTGAACACTGGCTATTATCAGGAAGATCATTACAGGACTGGAGTTATGCAAAAGTGCTTTAGTCAATGGATGCAAAAACCTTTGTAAAGGCATTCGAGTACCATGAGCACTGTTAACAAAAAGCCCGGCATGTGCCGGGCTTTTTCCTTTAAAATACTTTAACTTAGAAAGTCAGCCTTACACCTGCGTAATATCTGCGGCCGATCGCATCATAGGTACCGGCATCGGTTTCGGCGCCGGTAACGTTGCCAGGCAGGCCCGTGATGATAGCTGGAGGCTCGTTATCAAACACATTGTTCACACCAACATAAAACTCAGTTGAGTTAAATGGGCGGTAAGCAATGTTAAAGTCGTGATAGGTTTCAGAGCCAACGCCCACAGACTCGGGTGCCAGGTCGTATCCAGAGAGGAAACCATCGTCGAGATAAGACTTGCCGATAAAGGTGGTATTCCACGCCACGGTAAGGTCTTCCCAAGTGTAGCCTAGGGACAGGTAGAACTTGTCTTCGGGTGCACCGATTTCGCCAACAAACGGATCTTTTTCTGAACCTGGCAGCGGGATACTATAACCATCGAGCAGATGGGTGTATGCCAAACGGGCGTTCACCTGACCAGCAAGACCGTAATCGCCAAAATCTTTTGCGTATGTAACCACCAGGTCCACACCTTCGGTAGCGTAGCCACCGCTGTTGGTTGAGCCTGAGTCAATATACTCAAGGGAACCGACGCTGTTCGCGCCTGTGCCTTTGCTACGGCGGGTGATAAATGAACACACGCTGGTGTCGCCGCCATAGCACTGGTCCAGAATGAATTGACGTGGGGTATCCACAATGGCGTCTTCAATTTCGATATCGAAGTAATCGACACTGAAATCAAAGTCTTCCAGTACTGCCAAACCTTCCGGCGAAACGGTCACGCCGAATGTCCAGGATTTGCCCTTCTCTTCCTGCAGATCCGGATTGCCACGATCGTAGCCACTGATCCCCTGCAAATCGCCCTGAGTCAGGGTAAATTTGCCATTGGCCTGAATGTTAGCAAGAACCGACGCATCCGCTCGGCAGGCCTCGGCCTGAGCACCGGGCGTAGTCATGGTCACATCCAAACAGGGGTCAGTCAGGCCGTTGGGATAGGTTTGGCTTGGTGGTGAATAGAGCTCATTGATATTAGGCGCACGGGTTGACTGGGCGCGAATGGCACGGAAACGCACCGATTCGATTGGCGCCCAATCCAGCGCAAGGTTCCAACTTTGAGTATCGCCCACGGTAGAGTAATCAGAATAACGGATTGCACCACGTAAATTCAGCTGATTAGCCAGGAACACGTCGGCCAAAATAGGCACATTCACTTCGGTAAAGTATTCAATTACATCGAACTTGCCTTCAGTACGAGGGATGGCGTTACCTGCGTTCAGACCCGCTTGCTGCAGCGCATCAAATTCGCTGCGGGAATACTCTTCCCGATACTCAATACCACCGGCCAAACCAACAAAGCCTGCTGGCAATTCGAACAGATCGCCACTGACGTTTACGCCAGCCAACTTTTGCGAGGTGAAAGTAGAAAGTAACCCCGGCGCATTAATGTATTTGGCAGCTTCCGGACTAATGGCACCGTTGCCGAAGATGTTAACAGGTACACAACCCTGAGTACGCGCGTTGGCATCTTTACACACCAGATTGCCATCCTGATCGCGGTAAGCTTCGAGCGCGTTTCGGAAGTTGAGCACGTTAACCTGACCGCCGGAGACCTGTGACTCCTTAGTGGCACCATAGCCATAGAAGGCATCCAGATACCAGCCCGCGCCAATCTCGCCCTCAATACCTGCAAGAATACGGAAAGTATCACGATCAGCGGTTGCACCACGGTTACCAATATCCGCCATACGGCGAGTAAAGTAGATATCCCTGAAGCCATCTCCGTCGGTATCAGTGGCAGCATTGAATATCGCATCGGGCACGAATGGATTGCGAACAGTGGTCATCTGACCATTCATCATGGCTTCAAATTCAATGGGTATCTGGCCGCCACTGGACTTCAAAATATCTTCTGAAGACAAGGCAAATGGCTCGAGTTCGGTCTTGGTCTGGGTGCCGGCGTAAGTCCCCTCCATGTAAGCACTCCAACCATCGGCAAACTCGTACTTACCACTGGTTGCCAGCAGATAGCGCTCGGTTGGGATCGCAATGGTTCGGTACTGGCTACGATTGTAACCATTGGCTTCAGCGGTATCGGAACCGTTGGTAGACCAACCCTCAAACAGTTTACCGTTTTTATCGTAGGTAAACTCCTTGTCACCAGCCCAGAAATGGCCTTGCGGTGCGTAACTGGAATAGAAAGGACGGACAGGAGTGAACATGTCTTCTGCAGCACCGGTCACGTAAGCACCCAAAGAGGCCTGGTCAACGGCGGAGCGCTCCCGGTCTCTTGAGAACACAGCACCTTGATCGGTATAGGCACCGTGGATCATGATATTGCCTTTGCCATTCGCTGAGGAAGTACCCATGGTGAACTGTACCTGCGTCTCTTCCGAGTCACCCTCAGCGCTCTGCCCTGTTTGAGCCTCAAACTCAATGCCTTCAAATTCTTTCTTATAGATGATGTTCACCACACCGGCTACCGCATCGGAACCGTAAACAGCCGATGCACCGCCGGTCATCACTTCCACACGCTCAATAAATTGAGTCGGGATGGAGTTCAGGTCTACTGCGGTGGAGCCGGGAACACCCGATACAAAGCGTCGGCCATTCACCAACACCAGCGTACGGGAGGTACCCAGGTTTCTCAGATCAACGGTGGCAACACCACCACTGGATGTGGAAAAGTTGGAGTTGGTACGGCTGATTGCCGGTGTACCAAAGGCGGGGTTTTTCAGCAGCAGTTCCTGAATATTCGCTACGCTGCTGGAATCAATGTCGGCGGCATCAATGGTTTGCACAGGCGAGAACCCCTGAAGATCGGTGCCGCGAAGGCGAGAGCCGGTAACTTCAATTTTCTCAACCTTGCTGCTGTCAATCTGCCCTTCTGTTGCGTTTTCTTCTGCAGCAACTGAAAGCGTTGAATAACTCGTTCCAGCCAGCCCCAGAATAATGGCATGTGTCAATTTGCTTTTCGTAAGCATTGTCAATCTCCCTTGACTTTAATTCTTATGCGGCGTTATTCCGCATCAAAAATAAATCACACGGGAAACATATGAACAACAGACTCAAAACACTTATTTACACATGTAAAACCAATAACAATAAATAAACATTAAAGATACAAATGAAAGTGCCAAAAAAATACACTAACCGATGCAAATCAGCCACATGCAATAAGAACGACATCCCATATAATCAAGTGTAAACAATTTTACCTCATCCCTGTGTAACACCTTTGCCAATATCATTATATCGAGCGAGTTATTTAGCCAAAAAACTTACCAAAGGTATGTCAGTCGATACTTAGCTCCAATAGAGAACCATGATTTAGTTGCACCTATATGGTTCATCGAAAGTAATTTAGACCAATAAAAAAGCCGGGCATATGCCCGGCTTAATAAACTGATAACAAATTACTCGATTGGCTTTCTGCTTAGAGCGAGTAACGGATACCGATGGCGATGCCGTCGTCTTCCGACAGGGCCATTCTGGCTTCCTGCTCTTGATCTGCACTGGAGAAGTCACTGAAGTCTTTGCGACCTTCCACGTAAAGCACTGTGTCTTTGTCCCAGATGTAGTGCAAACCAGCTACCACGAACTGACGCTTGAACACGTCGTTTGGATCAGCATTGTAGTTTGGCTGGATCACGTAGTCGCTGCCGGCATCCAGCAGGTTGTAAGATACGAAGGTGCGGAAGCCGTTTTCAAACTTGTACGAAAACAGGGTTTCAACACCGTAGGCTTCCTTGATAAGACGACCTATGTTGTCTGTATCGTGGTTTTCGTTGTAGTTCACGTTGGCAGAGGCGTAGAAACCATCGGCATCAAAGTTGCCCCAGGTCACGCCCATACCGTAGATGAGGTCAACGGCAGTGATACGCTCGCCGTTACCATAGGTCACGTCGAACTCGCCGCGATTGGCACCCACGGCAATGGCCAGTTTATCCATGGCCTGCCAGGTAACTGCGCCGCCATAGGTGTAGTTGTATTCCACCTGCTGGGCAGCACGCTCGCCGGCGTTCCACTTGTCTTCACAGGCTTCCTGGGTGATATCATCGAAATCACAGGTAAAGAAGGTGCTGTTTTTCAGCTGCGCCTGCACAGCAAAGCTGAAATCGCCAAACGTGTTGCGATACTGCACCACTTTGTCACCACGACCAACACCGTTTACGGCGCCGTCGTCTTTGTTATAGGTGTACACGCCGGCGGCGTTACCGTCCCAAACAAAGCCATAGTTGGTGCCATACACCACGTCGTACCAGGCACCCCATTGCTTACCAATGGTCAGCGTACCCCAGGTATCGTGGCTCAAACCGGCGTAGCCAAGACGGTTATAGAAGAACTCGTCCTGTACTGACTCAAATTTGTTGTTGTAAACGATTTCGCTGCTGCCAAAGGGGTTAATGCCCCACTCCACCAGTGCAAAGGCTTTCCAATCGTTGCTGAGCTGACGTTCGAAGCCAAAATTAATTCGCGAGGCACCGTTCACCACTTCCGTGGTGTCTTGCGTGTTGATGACGCGAGCGTCGATAAAGCCGCCGATAGATACGGCATTTTTGTCATCTTTGTAGATTTCAATGGCCGAAGCCGTTGGAATGGTCAGCAGTGCGATGATGCTGCTGGCTAACATGGTCTTGTTCATGGGTGCCTAACCTTTCTATTTGAGCCGCAGGACATATCCGTAATTTTATTTCCATCCTGGTCCTGCGCAGATTAGCAAACACCGAACTAACCACCAAAGAAAAAACTCTGACAAACGTGTTAAAAATCACACAAAGAACACCAAAAAACAGGATTTGCGCAGAATTTTAACCCGTAGTTAACCACCAAACTGGTCAAGCACCATCGAAAAAACACTAAATTAACAAGAGTTGCTCAGCGCCCTCTTTTTGGTAATTAACTTTCAAAATAGCCAAAATAGGCTCCAAAATGGGCATCAGCTGTTTGTCGAAATAATAGTCATAGTCAATGGGTAACGACCTAAAGCCCAACGGCTCGGCCCCTGCCTTGGTAAACACATACTCGATTCGGGTGCCCCTTTTGCCCTTTGACTCATCGCCACTAGCCTTTACCCAAGCGGTTGCGGCTTTTACATGGGGGGCCGACTTGGCGGTGTACTGACTGATATCCCGCTTGAGCCGCTTCTTAAACACCAATTCGCTATCGAGTAGCCCGCCAAACAGCGCCTTTTCGGTGTCACGCATAAAGCCAAGCACATCTTCATCTTCAAACAGGCGTCGATACAGCTCGTGTTGTACTCGCCTTGCCAGCGGCGTCCAATCGCTTCGCACCTGCTCCATACCTTTAAACACCAGCGGCCGCTCAGCGGCGTGCAGATACTGGCCAACATAGCGCTTCTTGCTGCCCTCAGTGGAATGGCGCAGTGTGGGCATAAAAAACCTGTGATAGTGACGTTCAAACTCAAGTTCGAGGTGGCTGTCTATGTTCAGGGTATCGGCCAGGGTGTCGCGCCAGCGCTGATTAACCATCTCAACCAGACGCTTGCCGGTGGCATCGGCATCAGGCGCTTCATCACCCAGCCACACAAAGGTCGAGTCGGTATCGCCATAAATCACGGTATAGCCTTCGGCCTCAATCCACTTGCGGGTGGTTTGCATGATTTCATGGCCCCGCAGGGTAATGGAGCTTGCCAGACGATAATCGTGAAACACGCAGCCGCGGGAGCCAAGCACCCCATACAGCGAGTTCATAATGATTTTTACTGCCTGCGACATGGGGGCATTACCCATGGCTTTGGCCTGTTCGCGCCGCTGCGCCAGGGTTTTAATCAGCTCAGGCAAAATAGGGGCGCGGCGACTGAAGCGGGCGCCGCGAAACCCGGGCACTGTGTCCTGCACGTCTTCGGCAAGCCCCAGCACCAGCCCCTTGGGGTCAATCAAAAAGGTCCGGATAATCGATGGGTACAGGCTTTTAAAATCCAGCACCAATACATTGCGGTAAAGCCCTGGCAGCGAGTCCATTACGTAGCCGCCGGGGCTGTCCGGCCCCGGCTCTTTGGCCATCACAGGCGCCACAAACCCGGCCCTGTGCAGGTGGGGCAAATACAGATGGTTGAAAGCCGCTACACTCGCCCCTACCCGGCCAAACTCAAGCCCGGTAAGCCGCGCCCGCTCCAGCGCAAAATTAATCAAATCGGTATGGGCAAAAATATCCCACACCAAACGGCAATCGGTGAGGTTGTAATAGGCCAGCGCCGGCTTATCTTCATTGAACAGCCGGGTAATTTCCTCACCTCGGTCTTGCGGGTTATGGATGGCTTTGCCTTCGCCGAGCATTTCATTGGCAACCGCGTCCAGGGCAAAGCTGTCGAACTGATAAAAAGCCGCTTTAAGCCAATCTATGCCATCCAGCACCACCCTGCCGGGTAAATCCAGAGTTTCGGGCCTGTGTTTGTCTTCCACCTTCCAGCCAAGGGGCCGGCCGAAACGACCGATATTAAGACGTATGCCATGGTGTCTGGCGCGTCGCCATAACAGGGATAAATCAAAGGTCACCACCGACCAGCCAAGCAGCACGTCCGGATCCACCCGATAAAACCAATCCTGCAGTGCCAGCAGCAGCGCCAGTTCATCGGCCACCCACAAAACAGGTACGTTTTGAGGCTCGCCATTGTGGGTATGCGTCAATGTGGCCGGACCAAAGGCGCCTGCGCCCACCATCAGCACCAATGGCTCGCAGTCGCCATATAGCCCGATGGAATACAGCTCGCCACTGAAGCTACATTCGATATCGAGCGACACCGCCGTTAGCGCAATTTCCGCCGGTGCATTTCTGACTCTGGATGCAACAAAGCTTTTGTTATCTTTGGAAAACTGCCCATAGAACTCACCATCGAGAGCGACAAAGCGCTCGATAAGAAACCGCTGCTCGGCCCTGATATCGGCCTCATAAAGGGGGATATCCAGCTCGGCGGCACGGGCATTCAGTCGGCGCATCACCTGGGGATTACGGCAATAAAGGCCACTGACACTGCGCATATCAAAGCTTTTAAGCTCAAGCGGTTTGGCGCTGACATCTTCTGCGCTGAACTGCGCTGTGAGCGCCGGAGCGTCTTCCTGCGGGCAAAACGCCAGCACCTTTTGCTCTGGCACTTCCACCCGCAGCGGCCCGGTGGGCGTTTTCACAAAGTACTCAAGTACTGTTTCGCCGCCGCGCTGCATCACACTTCGGGTCAGCACCCGTCCTTTCACAAGCTGTGCAGGCTGTGCTTTGCGATTGGCAGCGTCTGAACTTGGTTCAAGCTCAAGCTCAGGCTCAGAACCTGGGGCAGCGTGGGTTGAATTCATGGTGATGGGGCAAAAAACAGCCATATTCGAGTGATGCAGGGTTCTTAGCCTAAGCAATCACTGTTATTATGTACAGCATTATCGCGCCTGTAGAGAGCCCCATGCTGCCAGACAAAGTTAAAACCCAAGTTCGTGCCATCTATAAGGACATCGCTGCCGCGCTGCCGAATTTCCGCTCCCGGCGCGAGCAAAACTATATGGTGGCCGAGATCTCCAAGACTCTGGCAGGGGAATACGACAAGCACAGACGCATTATCGTGGTTGAGGCGGGAACGGGTATCGGTAAGTCGCTCTCCTACATTCTCGGCACCATTCCGCTGGCGCTGAGCGCCAAGAAAAAGGTGTGCATTGCCACTGCCACCGTAGCGCTGCAAGAGCAGCTGCTGCATCAGGATCTGCCCTTCTTCCTCGCTCAGTCCGGGCTCAATTTCCGCTTTGGTTTGGTAAAAGGCCGCCAGCGCTACGTGTGCCTGGCCAAGCTCGAGATGCTGATTGGCGATAACAATGGCACCCAAATGGCCATGTGGCAGACCAAACCCGATACCGCGCAGGTTGAAATGTTGCAAAAACTGCATCAGGACTACCATAAAGGGCTGTGGAACGGTGAAATCGACACCCTGGAAACGCCGCTGCCGGACCATCTGTGGCAACAAATAGCCTGCGACAAGCATTCATGCCATCGGCAAAATGCCAGCCACCGCAACTGCCCGTTCCACAAAGCGCGGGAAGACGTAGACACCTGGGATGTGCTGATTGCCAACCACAGCCTGCTGTTTGCCGATCTGGAACTGGGCGGAGGGGTGATCCTGCCGGATCCCGAAGAGATGTTTTACGTTATCGACGAAGCCCATCACCTGCCGGTGGTGGCCCGCGATTTCTCAAGCGCTCAGGCAACCCTGAGGGGGGCCGCTGATTGGCTGGAGAAAATCGGTAAAACTGCCGCCAAACTGCAAAACCAGATTAAAAGCAACAACATCATCGCCCCTGCGCAGGCGATGCAGGACCATGTGGGCGATCTGGTGGGCATGCTCAATCAGGTGGCCCACTACTGCGATGGCGAGCGCGCCAAATTCGATAACCCGGAAAACCGCCTGCGCTTCAACAACGGCGAGTTGCCTGAGGTGCTGAAACGTCACGCCGAAAACCTCACCACAGCCAGCAGCGGTGCGCTCAAGCAATTCAACAAGATGCAGTTGCTGCTCGCCGAGGCCATCAAAGATGGCGACATCCCCCGCCATCAGGCCGACAGTTTGCAAACCGAAACCGGTTTTATGCTGCAACGGCTCGAAAACCTTCACAAACTGTGGAAGATGATGGCCAAGGAAGACAGCAAAAAAGGCGCCCCCACAGCGCGCTGGATTGAACTGTTATCCGCCGGAAAGCTGCCGGACTATCTGTTTTGCGCCTCCCCCATTGAAGTGGGCTTTATGCTCGAATCCATGCTGTGGGAGAAAGCCGCCGGTGTGGTGCTGTGCAGTGCCACCTTAAGGGCCTTGAATCAGTTTGATTATTTTGCCCATCAGGTGGGATTGTCGCTCCACGACGGCAGCCGTTATCTGGCGCTGCAATCGCCCTTCGATTTTGAGAATAACGCGACCCTGTATTTGCCGAAAATGCGCACCGAGCCCACCGACGACAGCTACACCGAAGAGCTGGCGGAGCACATTTTAAAGCTGACCGAAAATGAGATGGCCAGCCTGGTGCTGTTTGCTTCTTACTGGCAAATGGAGAAAGTGGCAGAGATCCTTGGCCCCAAACTTAAAATTCCGCTGCTTATTCAAGGCAATGCGCCGCGCCAGCTGCTGCTGGAAAGCCACAAGAAGCGCTGTGATGAAGGCAAACCATCACTGATGTTCGGCACAGGCAGCTTCTCGGAAGGTCTCGATTTGCCCGGTGATTATCTCACCAACCTTATCGTGACCAAACTGCCCTTTGCTGTGCCCACCTCACCGGTGGAGCAGGCCCATGCCGAGTACATCAAGGCCAAAGGTGGTAATCCGTTTTTGCAGCTGACCATTCCCGATGCTTCACGTAAACTCATTCAAAGTTGCGGCCGTTTGCTGCGTAAAGAGCAGGACTATGGCAGGATCACCATTTTGGATCGGCGTCTGGTGAGTAAACGTTATGGCAAATCGCTGCTCGATGCCCTGCCACCGTACCGCCGGGTCATTGAATAGGATTGAATTTGGACTTACTGCTTGACCCGACCAGTCTGGCCATTTTGGCGGCGGTCGGGCTCCTGGCTGGATTTATCGACGCCGTGGTCGGTGGCGGTGGACTGCTGTCAATCCCGGCACTGCTGACGCTGGGCCTGCCGCCACATCTTGCGCTGGGTACCAACAAACTGTCGGCCTGCTTTGGCTCGGCGATGTCGGCGTTAACCTACTACCGCAAGCAGCTGTTTGTGCCCGGCTTTTGGTACAACGCAGCAATCGCCACTTTCATTGGCGCCCTCTTTGGCACCCTGGCGGTGTATCTCACCTCTGAAACCGTGCTGGCTAAGCTTTTGCCACTTATCATCATGGCCATTGCCTTTTACACCTTGTTAAGCCCAGGTGCCATTGAGCATGCCGAAGCGAAAAGCCGCGAGCACGCACCGGGGCCCAGGCGGCAATGGTTGCAGGGGCTGCCACTTGGGTTTTACGATGGTTACGCGGGTCCTGGCATCGGCGCCTTCTGGACCCTGAGCTCCAGCCATCTATATCGTTTACCGGTGCTGCAAAACTGCGCCCTGGCGCGGGCAATGACCTTTATCAGCAACAGCACGGCGCTGTTGATGTTTTTACTGCTGGGACAGGTTAATCTGGCTGTTGGCCTGTTTCTTGGTGCCTGCATGATGGCGGGCTCCTACCTTGGCGCGCGCAGCGCCATCCAATTTGGGCTTCCTTTTATCCGGCCACTCTTTATTCTGATAGTCATAGCCGCATCGGTCCAACTCGCCTGGAGAGCCTGGTTTTGAAATACGACGCACTGCTTGCAAGGTTAAAGAGCCAGCTTAAAACGCTGGAGCAGGAAGTACTGCAGCACGATGCCGCCCTGGCGCCCCACAGTCGTAAGCTGATGCAGGACACCGAGCGCTTTAACAATGAGCTGTTTGTTCAACATGGCGCCCAGCTCCACCCGTGCATCGCTCAGATTGAAAAAGACATTAAGCAGCTTGAGCAGCGGCTTAAGCTCAATCTCAACGCCGGCACCATTATCGCCGCCTGTGAACGGATTAATGACAGATTCAGTGCCGTTAAGCGGGCACTGGTGACCACCGGCATCAATGTCAAAGCCCAGGCACAGGCAAAGGCAAGTGCGCGGGAGCGGATGCTCAGCAGCCGCCAGCGGCAACACGACAACAGCGGTTTTGCCTGGATAGCCGCCGGCGTGATGCAAAACAGCCACTTACTTTACGAAGAATTGAATAAACATTTGAACTGGGCCAGAAAAATAGAGTCAAAAATCGAAGAGCTGGAAACAATGCTTGAAAATTGTCACGGTGCTGACAAAATCAAAGCGCAAAATGAGATCCTTTTGATGCACCGCCGGCTGGGAAAATGCCGTCAGGCAATCAGCTATATCGAAGACCGCATTCAGGCTTTCGAGCGGCCACATCAAAGTTACAATCGTTAAGGAGCAACAATGAAATCAGTTTTGCCTGTCGGCGCTTTGCTTGCGCTGGCCGCCTCATCTTCGGTGTTTGCCGGCAGTCTCACCATTCCCATGTCATTTGAGTACCTGGCACTGGATGGCCAGCAAATTTCCACCAATAGCTTCACCCACAAGGCCGAGCTTGATCTGGCCCCAGGTACCCACAAAATTGCTATCCGCTACCACGACATGGTGGAGGACGACTTCAGTGACAGCCAAAGCTTTATCAAGTCTGCCCCCTTTATCGTGACCCTGAGGGTAGATGGCGACCATGATTACTTCCTGAAACCTGCCAGCGGCGAAGTCGTCAAGCAGCCCAAGCAGTTTGCCAAAGCGCCTCAGGTTGTTGTGACCCGCGCCGACAAGGGCGAAGTGAGCTACAAGGTTTTCCAGACCGACTATAAAGAAGACAGCTTTGTTGACCGCCTGTTTGGTGGCAGCAAAGGCGTGGACATCGATGAAGCCGCCGCAGCCGCTACCGCTGCAGCCGGTGTAGGCGCGGTTGCCGCTGCATCTGCCCCTGTTGCACCTGTCAGCCAAAGCGCACCGGTTGCTGCCACTGCAGCCCAGGCGCCTCAGGCCACCAGCCCAGTGCCACCGGCCCAGGCTGGCGACCATGCCCAGCAGATGCTGCAATACTGGTGGCTGCAAGCCGATGAGAAAACCCGTAAGGAATTCATGAGCTGGGCCATTAAACAGCTCTAAGATGATCCCACTGGTCTATCACACCAGCTATTCCCGGCTGGTGTTGCCGCCCAAGCATCAATTTCCCATCACCAAATACGCCCATCTCCGACAACATCTGCTGGAGCATGGGCTTGTTTGTGAGTCTCAGTTTATCTCTCCAGAGCCAGTTTCCAGCGCCGATATCTGCCGTATCCACGACAAAACTTACGTGGAAGCCTTCTTGGAGGGCAACCTTGCCCCCGCTGCAATAAGGCGGCTGGGCTTTCCCTGGAGTGAAGACCTGGTTATTCGAACCCTGCACTCCCTTGGGGGCTCAGTTACCAGCGCCCGGCTCGCCTTCACCCATGGCATAGCCCTGCACCTTGCCGGCGGCTATCACCATGCACATCATGACTTTGGCAGTGGCTATTGCGTGTTCAACGACTTGGCGCTGGCAGCGCGGCTGATGATAGATGAAGGCCGGGCGGACAAGGTCATGATTGTCGATTGTGATGTTCATCAGGGGGATGGCACCGCCACCCTGTGCGCTGTCATGGACGATGTGATTAGCGTGTCGCTGCACTGCGACGCCAATTTCCCCAGCCGTAAGCCCCCTTCAGATTACGATGTGCCTTTGCCACGGGGGCTTGGTGATCAGGGCTACCTGGACAGCCTGAGCCAAACCCTCAGCTATCTGATCCGTCTGGAAAAACCAGACGCCATTCTCTATGATGCGGGAGTAGACATTCACCGGGATGATAACCTCGGTCATCTGGATGTCAGCACCCAGGGGCTATTTGAACGCGATCTGATGGTGCTGGGGATGGCAAAGGAAGCCGGGATCCCCATAGCTGCGGTCATTGGCGGCGGATACAGTGCAAATCCGCTACACTTGAGCGAGAGACACAGTCAGCTGTTTATCGCCGCCAACCGGTTGTGGAAACAGGATAATTAAAACGCGGAGCGCCCTATGCAACTCGAAATCCGGAATTACTATGAAGTGCTGCTGATGGAGATCCTCTCCGATGAGGGGTTAATGGATGAACTTCCTGAAGACTATCTGGCCGATCTCTCCTGTATCACCCTGAATCAATTGCCGGTACGTTATATCCGCCACCTGGTGGATACCTACTTTTTTGAGGATTACAACGAGCTGGCGCAAATGAAAAATGAAATTCAGGCGGCGCTGGAAAAATCCAGAGCATTTCTGAAAAAGCGCAATATTGAAAGAATGCGGGAACAGGATTAACTCAGTTTGCCGACCCGACAGTCATAGGGATCAGCTTACAGGTTGTCACAGGAGAGTGTGGACTGGTATATCGCGGGGGAACAGTTGGGTGGTTCCCCCAGAGCCTCACCCCGGCACACGAGTCGCCTGCTGCGGTTGCTTCCTTCCGGACCTGGCCGAGTTCACAGGTTATCATTGCGGGGGGACCCTGGGGTTAGCGCCTACTTACATGACCGAGTTTTGCCCGTGACGGTAACTGCTGTTAATGAACCACCTTTTGTACCACCTTCAGGGTTGTCCCTTCAATAGACAGCAATGCCCCCAAACTTAGATGGTTTGCTTTGTGCACAAAATTACCTCTACCAGCGCAGTTGAAGTGTCGGAGCTTGGTTAGAGAGCTAACCGCACTTTTACGCAAAACGCCATTCACTAGCCAGCTGGATGATATTTTGCCACCAGACTGTGGGGAAAAGCACATTACCAACAACTTAACTAACTGATAGTTAGCAAATTAAGTTAAATGATGTAAGATGCTGCTCAGAATAAGGACAACATTAAAATGGAATAAAAAATGCCTCTGAGTTACTCCATTCGTATTGATTTCGATCCCGACTCACCTCGACCTGAACGAGTGTTTGAAGCAATGGCTCTATACGTCAAGGGTTTTGATGACATTCAATCCGCATTCATCCTAGGCTATGGTAACGAGGTCAAATGTACATCCGTTTTAGCCTCAACAAGAGTAGGCTCGTGCATAGCCGATATTTCGTTAAAGATTGCGGAAAACATAAGGGGATTATCCTTTACGAAAATCTTTAACTCCATTTACTTGGCCGTCCAGCAGGAAATTACAGCAGACAATACTGAGATTAAGTCATTAGAAGACGCTCATAGATTAGCTGATCGGATTTTGACACAGGTGGCTGCCAACGAGGACCATTATGCTCAGTTCACCAGCACCCCTTCCTGCGATATAGAAAAGCTTGTAAACGGCCTGCATAACATACATGAGGGCCACAGACGCCTTACCGAACATGACCTTGTTGATTTCGGGCAAGGTGATGTTTTTTCCGAAGTTAGCAAATCCTTATCATGTCCGTACAAATATGAGGAACTATTGCGTGCAGCAGAGGAAACCCAAGGCTTCGTTACTATTGATGTTCTCGTTGTTAGGCGTCCATCTTATGTTCCTGGCTTACAATGGGACTGCGAACTACTGAATGGCCGTAAGGTCACCGCCAAATTTACAGACCAAAAGTGGTTTAAAGAGTGGCTTGAACATGAGCATGAGATTTGGCCTGGGGATGCTATTGAAGCAAAGGTTCGCAGACGCATAACCACAAAAGGTATTAAGGGTAAACGGGGAAGGAAATCTGGTGCAGATGAAACTATACAGACAGTAATCAGAGTTATCCCCAGAAAAGAAGTCGAACAAATGCAATTGTCAATGGACTTACGCGATGCACAAGATTAGTTATGATGTAGCCCTTAAGGAGGCTATTTTCATCCTATTGCCATTGCTAGTACTGCTAGTAGTAAAAGTGCTTAGTGGTAATTTTGAGTCGTACCTGAAATTGTCAGACTTCTCACTGGCAATGTCCATTATGTATGGACAATTATTAGCCAAAAGCCTTGATGTTCCTGACAAAATGAAAAAGCGGGGCAGATTTAGTACTTATCAAGTATATATTTTTGTGGGGGCTATCCTTTCCATCACAATCTACATCACATTTCAAACAGTAACTAACATTGATGCTTGCTGGTACTACGCTCAAATTCCACTCTTTATTCTTACTCTGGTGTTTTACATCCCAATATCAGCATTGATGAGTGACCTATCTCTCGGAGCCAACTCGAAACCGTGAGCTATACGGACTCAGCAGTTACTCTTGCCATTTGGTGGACTAAACACTGCTAAGCGCAGTTTAACATCATACGTTACTAACAAATGCGATAGCCTAAAGGCTGGAAAACACGACCGATTGGCACAAGAAGGCTTTCATAACAAATCGAAAAATCAGTTCTATTTGCCCCCATTCGCCCCCTCTTCCCGTATCTGCTGTAGGAGCGCGTTACCTGTTTGAAAATGTAGCAAAAATCTGAGGCCACACTCGGGAATAGAGCTTTCCGCTGTTCCCCCCCCCTGGGGGGTGTCCCGAGAGTGAGCCTTCAGGTTGACCCTATGCGGCCACCGAGTAGACCTTTGCCATGTCAGAGACTATCGCTGGTTGCCCTTCAGCTCTCGCCTGTTCGGCCTCTGCCCTGATGACAGCCCTCCAGTCCTTAAGCATCACGGCCTGAGGGTCCACGTTGAAGCACTCCTGGACTATCACCATCATATAACTGTCGTCCTCCTCCTTTATCAGTCGCATGTAGCCCTTGGGGATCACTGGCAGCGTCTCTATGACCAGCTCCAGGTTAGCAAGGTCAATGGCATGGCTTAATTCGTTCATGGTCACTCCGTTCGATTGAGGGGCCTTGTGGCCCTGAGGACGGTTATCATACGGACACGACTGTAAGCCTCTGTGATGGCGCTCCCAGGAAAAACTCTAGCATCTTAGACAGTTAACCGATTGATCACGGATTGATCAGTGTTCCTTATTCTGTGCGTCAACTCTAAAGATTACTCTACAGATGACACTTTCTGGTTGACTTTTATGTCAACTCTAGCACCAAATAATATCTCTAGACGTTACATCTCAAGCAGTAAGTGACAAATGACCACATTCGCCTACATCCGTGTCTCTGATTCCACCAAGCAGGACAGCTCCAATCAGCGCTTCACCATTGAGGGCTACGCCAGGGAGCTTGGCCTGACCGTTCACAACTGGAGGGAGTTCAACCTGTCCGGCTCTAAGACCACCGCAGAGGCGCGAGGCATTGACGAGCTGCTATCTGAGGTCAAGGCTGGGGATGTGGTTCTAGTGTCTGATATAGCCCGTCTAGGGCGTGATTCCATCCACCAGCTACTTCACACCATCACCTCTATCACCACCAAGGGGGCCACCCTCCATCTGTGCTACTCAAAGACCACCATAGCGCCCGAGGACGTGAATGACTTGCCCAAGGTATTCATAGCCATAGGGGAGGCTTTCGCAGCCGTCAGGTTTGCCGAGGAGCGCAGCCAGAAGGCCAAGGTAGCCTGTGAGAGGCGCAAGGCCGCAGGGCTTCACAATGGCCGTAAGCACGGCGCTGAGGTCCGCTCCAAGCTCGATGACCACGCAGCCTTTATCCTGAGGGAGCTGGAGAAGGGGACAGCCAAGACAGCGCTTATCAGCTTACTGAAGGACATGGGTGTCAGTGTCAGCCGTCAGGGTCTCTATAAGTGGATGGAGCGCCGCCTGAGTGGCCTATGAGGTAGGGGGATTATGACGGTGCCTGGTCAACAATATCACCGCCACGGTCCACCCCAATGAAGACGGGATGTATGACCTGAACGATATACACCGAGCGTTTAAGCTGCCCAGGAAGAACCTTCCACATCAATGGCGTCACCGTGACCGCTACCGACTGGAGGCGAGCGCAAATTTGCGCGCGGTTAATTCTGATGGCGTCCCGAAAACCCTAGCGACCAAGAAAGGGCTTATCGCCTATGCCAATTGGTGCGACTACGGTTTCTATGATGTGGTCCTGGACGCCTTCGATGCCCTGACCGATGGGGATACCGTGAAGGCCCAGCAATTGGCTATCACCGTCCTATCCGTCCATGAGGTCCGAGCCTCTGAGCTGTACGCCAAGGGCCAGCGTGGCGGCTATGCCATGCGTCAAGCCATTGAGGAGCTAAATGGTGACGTGGCGGCAATCATTGAGCTTATTGACCGTGTGGTCCCCGACTTCAAGGACGGCCAGCCCTACTTTGTGGCTAAGGACGTAGCGGAGGCCCTGGAGTTCAGGAACCCTAAAGACGCAGTTGTGCGGCTATGCCCAAACCGCCTAATCCTGAAGGCATCCCATGTGAAAGTAGGGGAAAGCCCCACTTTGGGCATCCCTAACCGTGGCCTAAGTGTGATACCCGAAGGGGACGTATACCAATTGGTGATGCGCTCGAATCTGCCTTCAGCCCTGACCTTCCGTGATTGGGTCTGCAATGTAGTCCTCCCGAGTCTCCGTAAGACAGGGGCCTATGTGGTAGGCGAGGAGGGATTATGACGGGTCTGATTGGCTTCACTGAAAATCCCCTTAAGGCTCTCCTACCCTGTAAGGCCAATCCTTTACCAGACCAATAAGTCCTGAACGCCCCCGAGGTGTCCTGTGGTGGCTTTACGCCTTGAGGGTATCCCAACAGGGAATCTATTGGGCCTCCTCACTGTTAGTCTGAAAAGACACAGTTTAGGAAGGACAAAGCCATTTTGGCGCTGACCATCAACCACTCGCCACCTTTAAGGCATGACCTAAGGACCCTGGAAAGAGGAGGAAGACCACCATCAATATCATCACACCATCTAGCCCATCACCTTCAGGATAGCCTTGAAGACCGGACGAGAGGCGGCACGGAAGGAGTTACCTTAAAGGGACACCTGAAGACCACCGAAAGGGGGTATGACCCAAGAGAGAGAATGATCATGACAAGGACAATCACCCTAACCAGGAATGACCTTTAGGTCCGTCTTTTAGGTATCCCTCTTATATAGAGACGCTAATTCCAACTTCGTCAGTTGCGGTCAACGGTACCGCTAACCTTCCTTCATGGTCTCCCTTTTATATAGAGACGCTAATTCAAACCAACCGAAGGAGAAGAATCATCGACTATCAAACCAACTGGGTGGACGTAAAAAATATGTACGCCTTCGAAGCCCACTCGAATACATCATCCCCACAAACTACCCATGATGAGAGGCCGAAAAGCAATCGAGGAAGACGGCCAACCCTGCTAGAAAACCCAATGTATGCCGAGATGGACTACCATCACATTGATGAACTACCTCGATGGGTTGAGAACATAGTGTTAGGCGTCACACGTTGCTTCTGGGAGAAAAAGTCAAACAAGGACACAAGAGACTTTGTTGACCCTGGTAAGCTAGCAAAAGTCCTCCTGTCACATGAGCGCATATCTACCGAAACATTTACGACTCAGTTAGGAGTCACTCAGCGTACAGGACAAAAGTACCTGCAAGTTGCCAAGGTCGTCCTTGAGCTATATCAGGACAATAAATATCAGCAGAAACTAAAGGACTCGCTCAGCCGTTTTCATGCCAGAGTCCTGAATCGGGATCAGGTATGCACTCCAAGCCCAAGAGCCAAAGCAGCCTGACCACCAGCTAATCTCTATTCCAGTCAATAGCCTCCACCAGCTTTAGCATATTCCCCACCTGATATTCCTTGCCGTAACGGTCAAAGGTTATTGAGCCGTGAGAGTGCCCAAGCAAACCCGCCACCAAGTCTGAGCTAAACTCTTTGCGCTTAAGCAGGGTAGCAACCGAATGACGTATTCCGTGTAGGGTCTCACGCTCAGTCCAGCCCAGCTTCGATACCTTAAAGGTGGTGAACCACTTGGACACTCGATGGGCATAGCCCCTTTCGGCTTGCCTTGGCAGCTCGGGGAACAATCGTTTGTGGCCTTGACTTCGCTGTCTCTCGATGAAGTGAAGGAACCCCATGGCTATTAGAGTCGGATGGATGGGGATGACCCGCTCACAGGTTGGGGTTTTGATGGACTGGTCTGGATGACTGGCTCTGATAAGGATGCACGGATGTCCATCAATGACTTTGAAATCATCCAGATAAAGCTGTGCCAGCTCCCCTGCTCTCGCTCCCGTATAGACAGCCAGACGGGGGAGCCACGCCTTGAACGGGCTTCGAGACTCAGTGACCGGAGGGATTGCACCGAGCAACTGCCGAATCTGGCTAGCTGTTAGCGCCGCTCTCTCCTTTGATGCCTTCACCCTGGCCGCTACCTTAATGCTCAGTCCCGCCATAGGATTGAGACAGCCGTAATGCACATTGGCCCACTGCATTAAGGCGGCAACGCGAGTAATCCGCTTATTGACAGTCCCCACGCTGAGATTGGGATCCGATGTAAAGTGTGTCTTGTACTTCAATGCCAAGTCTCGGGTGAAGTCTTGAACGGAAACGTCACCGACTATCTTTATCAGGTCTGCGAAGGTGGTTGCGTTCTGCTTCTGTGACATAGAGGACCAAGCACCCTGGGCCAATTTCTCCTGGCAGAATGCAGCAACGACTTCACTGAGGGCTGGCAGCTTGGCTGCTGTATGGGGTTTTACGGAGGGGACAACATCAACGATTGGCCTTAAGGGTACGGCTTCACTGTTTAACTGAGGGCAAGCCGCCGCTTCGTTTTGCGTCAATGACCTGAGCGCCTGAAGTACTTCCCAGGAACGTCTAACGGCTTCAAGCCTGTCCTTGGTAGACAAAGACCTTCTAAGCTCACGCTTGCCGATTACCGGACGCTTTTCCTCAGGAACGACTATACGGGCATACCAAATACCGTGCCTTGACTGGAATAAATAGGGAGGAGTAACCGAGAGAGATTGACCTTTCAAGTGGACCACCTTGTGTACCACCAAGGGGTAAAACTCGATAAGTGTCTGTAAGATAAGGATATTGGTGGTTCCCCCAGAGCCTCACCCCGGCACACGAGTCGCCTGCTGCGGTTGCTTCCTTCCGGACCTGGCCGAGTTCACAGGTTATCATTGCGGGGGGACCCTGGGGTCACCATTGATTTCCACGATTGTGGAACGGCGCAGATTATCCCCCAAGCCCCAAGCGCAAATCAAGTAAATCCGGGAAATTAGCAGACAAGCCTGTATCAACCGCCCAATAGATAAACAAAAGGCCTGCATTTGCAGGCCTTTTGGACTTCACAGACTCAATAAATCCCGGTTGTCGTCCAGTACCTTCTGCCCTACCCCGGATACCTTGGTCAAATCCTCCACCGAGGCAAAGCGGCCGTACTGCTTACGGTACTCGACAATCGCTTTGGCCTTGGCTTCACCAATGCCTTTGAGCAGCTGTAATTCTGCTTCGGTGGCGCTGTTAATGCTGATTTTACTGGTTTGGTGCTTTTGCACTGAGGCATTAGGCGTCGGGGACTTAGCCGCAGGCTCAGTTTTGGGGGCGTCGGCGGCATACAGCGGTAAATGGCAAGCAGCGCCGAGCAGAAGACAAACAAGCAGTTTGTTCATGATTCACTCCTTTGAGTCGTTTAACGTGGCCGGGGCTCCCTTTCCTTGCCACAAAATAACTCTAGTCAGTTGTCATAAATCTGCAAATTATCCGCAATAAAAAAAGCGCCTCGAAAGAAGCGCTCCATTGTTTACGGCCAGCCGTAAAACCTGTCTCTGGGAAAGCTCTTGCGAAGGAATAAGGCCATTCGCAAGAACTGTGCCTGGCATCGACCCCGTGTTAGTTCACGCAGAGCAAGCGCGGGACTTATTCGCACCTTTCTTAGAGCTTATCGAGCGCCTGGGCTAAATCGGCAATCAGATCGTCCACATCTTCAAGGCCGACTGAAATCCGCAACAGCGTATCGGTAATGCCGGCCTCTAATCTGGCTTCCGGTGTATAGGGCGAATGAGTCATGGAAGCCGGATGCTGAATAAGCGACTCGGCATCTCCCAGACTTACAGCAATGGTAAACAGCCTGAGACTGTCAACAAAGTTGATTGAACCATCCAAATCGGATTTAAGCTCAAAGGCAATTACCCCACCGGCGCGGCGCATCTGTTTGCCCAAAAATCTGTGGCCCTGATGGCTTTTAAGCCCCGGATAATACACCCGGCCCACTTTGGGGTGGGATTCAAGATACTCGGCCAGTTTTTCCGCATTATCGCAGTGGCGCTGAACCCGCACATCCAGCGTCTTCATGCCACGCAAAATAAGCCAGGCATCGTGGGGCGACATCACAGCACCAATATCTTTGATTATCTGGTACTTAACCTTATCAATCTGCTCTTTGCTACCGGCTACCATGCCAGCAATCACGTCGCCATGACCATTGAGGTACTTGGTGGCGCTGTGAATAACCATATCGATGCCGTGCTCCAGCGGACGCTGCAGCAACGGAGTCATGAAAGTGTTGTCTACTATGGTTAAAATGCCGCGGCGCTTACCGATGTCGGCAATCGCATCCAAATCAAACACTTCCAAATGAGGGTTCACCGGGGTTTCACAGAAAATCACCCGGGTATTGTCGCGGATGGCGGCTTCGATTGCCCCGGCTTCTTTGAAATCCACCAAGGTCACTTCAATACCAAAACGGGCCATCAGCTCAGTCATCAGCGCAAAGGTGCAGCCATATACGGCGCGGCTGGCAATCAAGTGCTCGCCCTGACTGAGGTTGGCCAGCAGCGCCGCAGACACGGCGCCCATTCCGGATGCTGTTGCCGCAGCTTCCTCAGCCCCCTCGAGAATGGCGAGCTTACGCTCAAGCTCAGTGGTGGTGGGGTTTCCCAGGCGGGTATAGATATAACCGGTCTCGTCACCGGCAAAACGGGCGCCACCCTGACGGGCGTTGTCGAACACAAAGGTCGCGCTCTGATAGAGCGGGCTAACCAGGGCTCCCATGGCGTCACGCTCGTGGCCGCCGTGGATAACCTGGGTGGCCAACTTGCTTTTATCCTGCATAAAACTGCTCTCCCAAAAGCACCACCTTAGGAAATTATAGGTTGTGGCGGTGGTGTGGGCACTAACATGACGGCCCCGGACGCAAACGCCAAGAGCCGTGGCAGAATTAAGCGTCAGCTGTTTGTAAAATCTTTGTTACGACGCAGACGGCTATCCACCTGGCCATTTAGAGCGCTACTAAACAAAGACTTAAGTTCAACAAGCAGTTGCTGATGGATACGGGAAAGCTTGGGTTTCTGCTCCGCTTTAAAGGTCAACGGCCGACAAAGTGCCATCGCCTGGTACCCCAGGCGCGCAGTCAGCAGCCCGCCGCCGAGGCCCTGAGCCAGGCGTGCTGACAGCTTACCTGTCATCTCCACCGACAGCAGTTGACTGCCGAGGTCGGTCACAAGCTCGGTGGTGCCGGCATAAAAGATATTAACCAGAATGGCGCGGATAAGTCGGATGCGACTCCAGTAGCCCAGCTCCACCCCGTAGCAGTCGGCCACGTCGCGGATCATCTTTTGGTTACGCCACAGGATGATACCCATATCCAGCACCGCCAGTGGGCTTGCCGCCAGCAGCGCTGCCGACTCCATGGCGTAACGGCTCACTTTGCGTTTGGCGGCCTCATCCTGAGCTGTGAGTACACACTCCTCGTACAGGGTCAGCTTTTCTGCATCGTTGTGCTCATCACTCACCAAGCCCTTGAATTTACTGAGCGCTTCAGCGGGCGCCTTGGTACTTAAGCTCTCGATAAAGGCATCGGCCTCGCCGATTTGTACACTTTCACGGATCCGGGCGCCCTGCTCTCTGGCGTCGTCGGTGGCTTTAAGGCGCTTCAGCAGCCGGTACTCGCGCCAGGCGGCGCCAAGCCCCCAGGTAAGCACCAGCCCAAGCACCACGCCATAAAGGCCGAAGATCCAGGGGCTTTGCCGATAGGCATCCATTAAGCCCAGCGTGGTTTCCGTGACCACAAGTACACCCAGGCCTGTGAGTGCCCACTTCGCCAGCGGCGACCAGCGGCGGCCCTTCAGCCCCTGTAGAGTGATATGGGCATCTATGGGTGACAGCGCCTGTTCAAGTTCGCTTTCATCGAGGGTGCGCACCTCGGTCTCGACAGCGAAGCGTTGAGTACCGGCAAGGGCATCATCGGTTGGCTGCTCGGATTCAAAGCGGCGTGCGGGCGCCAGCGGCGTCTCGTCTTTCATGATTTCAGTCATCTCCTGCTACAAACTGGTTCCCACTCAGGCAAGCTTATCGCCGAGCAGGTATTCCAGCAGATGATCGAGGCGGATATGGGCCATGGGGCTTTCGCCATTTCTGGCCATGGGCGCAAACTGCACAAATTCAAAGCCCTGATTTTGCCAGAAGTCCGGCTTGGGCAAGCTTTGCGGCACTTCACCGGGAAACAGGGTAATGGGTTTGCCGGTGGCTAGCTCGGTGCCTGTGACGACTTCCACCTCGCCTTTTTCGGTATTGACCATCCCCGGCCGGGTGGCACGAATGGCGCTGATGGCCATAGCCTCCACCTGACAGCCTTCGAAGCGAGCGAAGTGCTCACTTCGCCCCAGCATTTGTTTGAGCAGCCCCAGCACCCTGCCCTGCTGATCCCGGGTCACGTGGTCAATTTTACTGGCAGCAAACAGCAGTTTGTCTATGCGGGGTGAAAACAACCTACGGATCAGGCTGGACTGACCGAACCTGAAACTTTCAAGAATACCATCCAACGCCAGGCTCATGTCTTCAAACTGGGCTCGGCCACGATTGAGGGCACTGAAGCAGTCCACCAGCACCAATTGCCGGTCAAAACGGGCAAAGTGACGTTTAAAGAAGGGCTCGACCACCGCATCCACATATTCACGGTAACGGCGACAAAGCTGGCCGTAGGCGCTGTCCTTACCGGCTTCTGCGGCACGTTTATGTGCCGCCTCATCCAGCGGCAGTGGGAAAAACGCCAGCAGCGGCGCGCCTTCAAGCTCACCAGGCAGCAACATGCGCCCTGGCTGGGCAAAATAATAACCCTGGCTATGCACCGACTCTTCAAGATAGGCACGATACAGACCTGCGATGCGCTCAAATTCTTCATCGCTTAAGGGCTCATCGAGGCGAACCCGGCTCGCCGCTTCAATAAAAGCCTTCAAAGACTCGGATGGTGCGCGCTTGTTGATGGCGGCAAACACGCTCTGACTCCAGCTGGCATAGTCCTGACGCAGCATGGGCAAGTCCAAAAGCCATTCACCGGGGTAATCCACCAAATCGAGATACAGGGTGGACACATCAGAGAGTTTTGATAACAAGCCGCCTTTGGGGCGATAGCGGATTTCGAGCCTGAGCTCAGACAAATTGCGGGTAGATGCAGGCCAGCTTGGCGGCGTCTGTGATAAGGCCGAGAGCGCCCCCTGGAGGTCAAAACTGGCAATGTTTAAGTCTGGCTGACTGGCGCGGCGAACCCCAACCAGCCTTTCATCGCGGCTCACCTGCCATAGTGGCAGGTTTTTATCGTTTGCAGCGGTGGCACTCAGAAGCTGATGGACAAGGCCGGTGATAAAGGCAGTTTTCCCTGCCCCCGAGAGACCGGTTACCGCCAGTCTTAAATGCCGGTCTGTGCTCCTTGCCAGCAGATCGCGTGCCTTTTGTGTGAGTTTATCCACCGGGCTGCTCGCCATAGAATCTCCTGTGTCATTCCCTTAACGGCGTCTTTGTTTTTTAAACAGCCAACAAAGACAAAGGGCGACCGAGTCGCCCGTAGTTAACTTAAAGGTTATTGATTTGCCGCTTTAAGTCGTAGTTGTCTGATGTCACATGGCGCTCGAGTGACCTAAGCCTTGACTCCAGGGAACGGAAGCGACTGTTCACATCGGCCAGTGCCTGTTTGGCGGGTTCTCCGGCCTGCCAGACCTTGCGCTTGACCTCGATGTCACTGATGTCGTCGTGGACTTTTGCGGATGCCGGCTTCACATCCAAAATCATCCACAGGGCCACGTAAAGAATGAAGATGATACCTGAGCCGCCAAGGAGGAAGATGGACACTGCCACCACTCGCACCAACCAGGTCTCGAAGCCGAAGTACTCGGCGACTCCGGCGCAGACCCCGGCGATTTTGCCTTGCTGGGGTATGCGATAGAGGGTCCTGCCATCACGCGTGCTCATGCTTGTTCCTCCACTCAGGAGACTCGGCGTCCAGAATGGCTTCCAGAGTCTCGATACGCTGATCCATCTTGTCAGCCAGGGCGATGAGTTCGTTAAGCTGTTTAAACTCTTCGTCGGAAAGTCCCTGGCTCACCTGCCGCTTGCTGCGGTAATGCAGAACCAGCCATATGGGTGCCACTATCACCATGAAAATAATAATGGGCGCCATCAATACATCCATATCCATAACTCACCTCCCCCGAATAATTCGTTACTTGCCAGCTTTTTCTTTGGTCTTGCCCTTCATTTTAGCCTTCAGGGCTTCCAGCTCGGCATTCACTGAATCTTCGGCTTGCAGGGCGGCAAATTCGTCATTCAGACTGGATTTGTTACCCAAATCGTAAGATTCCACCTGGGCTTCCAAGCTCTCAACACGGGCTTCATACTGCTCGAACTTCAGCATGGCGTTGTCGATTTTGCTGGAATCCAACTGCTTTTTTACCTCAAGACGGCTGGAAGCAGTTTGCTTGCGCATGATGATGGTCTTCTGGCGAGCCTTGGCATCGGCCAGTTTTTCCTGCAGCTGAGTCACTTCTTCTTTCAGGCGCAGGATATGGTCTTCAACCACTTCCAGCTCGCGCTGCAGGGTTTCGGCCAGGGTAGAGGCTTTTTGCTTTTCTACCAGAGCGGCACGGGCCAGATCTTCACGCTCTTTGGAGATGGCCAGTTCGGCTTTCTCTTCCCAATCCTGTACCTGGGCGTCAACCCGGGCAATCCGGCGAAGGATGTCTTTCTTCTCGGCCAGAACCTTGGCTGAGGTAGAGCGCACTTCCACCAGGGTGTCTTCCATTTCCTGGATGATCAGGCGAACCATTTTTTCCGGATCTTCCGCCTTGTCCAGCAGGGCGCTGATGTTGGAATTAATGATGTCCGCGAAACGAGAGAAAATACCCATAATTCAGTCCTCACATGTAGTTGGTTTTCGCAATGAGTAATACACAGAGCGTGCCAACTTTTGTTTTTCCTTTAAATTCAATAAAAAGCGCCAAAATTTAAGATTCACTTTATTTTGCCAGCCCAGACACCTATTATGATTTTCACCACTTGTTAGCGAATAAGACCAACAAAAAGTGCCCAACGCATTCAAACAGGACAACCTGATAGGCCAATCCAACGCACTTCTGGAAGTGTTGGAACATGTATCCCGCATCGCCCCGCTGTCAAAGCCGGTATTGATTATCGGTGAACGGGGCACAGGTAAGGAGCTCATCGCCGAGCGCTTACATTACCTGTCCCAGCGCTGGGATCAGAGCTTTTTAAAGCTAAACTGTTCATCGCTGAGTGAAAATCTACTCGAAACTGAACTGTTTGGCCATGAGTCAGGTGCCTTTACCGGCGCAAAAGGTCGTCATGAAGGTCGCTTCGAGCGCGCCGATGGCGGCACCCTGTTTTTGGATGAACTGGCTAACACCTCCGGACTTATTCAGGAAAAACTGCTCCGGGTCATCGAATACGGTGAATACGAGCGGGTCGGTGGCAGCAAGACCCTGCAGGCGGATGTGCGCCTGATTTGTGCCGCCAACGAAGACTTGCCGTCACTGGCAGAAGCCGGTGAATTCCGGGCCGACCTGCTCGACCGCCTCGCCTTCGATGTGATCACCCTGCCGCCCCTGCGCCACCGCAAAGAAGACATTATGCCGCTGGCGGAATACTTCGGCATCGGCATGGCACGCCAGCTCAAACTGGATTTGTTCCCGGGTTTTGCCGAGCATGCGATTGAGCAGCTGATGGACCATCAATGGCCGGGCAATATCCGCGAGCTTAAAAACGTGATTGAGCGTTCTGTGTACCGCGCCGGTGGCAGCTGTGAGCCTATTGAAGACATAGTGCTGGACCCGTTCGAGTCGCCCTGGCGTCCCAAGGGAAGGATTAAAACAGTGGAGCGTCAGGCCAAAACAGTGCCTGTGGTTGAGGCCGCTGTCCAGGACACCCCGGCCGCCACGGCAGGCAGCCCAATGCAAGTTGCATCCCTTGAGGTGAATTTTCCGCTGGATCTCAAAGAACACCTGGAAGCGGTTGAGAAAGATCTTATCCAGCAGGCATTGGCGGCAAGCCAGTTCAATCAGAAAAAAACCGCCGATCTGCTGGGGCTCAGTTATCACCAGCTGCGCGGGATCCTCAAGAAATACAATTTACTGGATAAGGCATAAGTGGATTGCCCGCGGCGGCGGGCGACTGTTAGAATCAATCATTACTGCTTACACCAATAACGATTCATTAATGAATGCGCTGAAAAACCGGCTTTATCGGCTCGCCCTGCTGCCCCTGGTTGGGGGATGGCTTACAGCCTGCGGCCATCAGCAACTGCCGCCCGGGGTGGTTTACTGCTCCGAGGGTAACCCTGAGTCATTTAATCCGCAGACCGTGACCTCAGGCACCACCATTGATGCCACTTCCCAGCAGATCTACAGCCGCCTGGTGGACTACGATGCCGAGGAAGGCAAAATCGTACCGGCGCTGGCAACCCACTGGGAAATCAGCGACGACGGCCTTGAGTACCGCTTCACCCTGCGCGAAGGGGTGAAATTCCACCGCAGCGCCCTCTTTACCCCCAGCCGTCCTTTCAATGCCGACGACGTGCTCTTCTCCTTCCAGCGCATTCTGGATGACGACCATCCGTTCCACTGGGTCAGCCGCAGTGGTTATCCGTTTTTCCAGAGTATCGACTTTGTCAATCAGGTCAGTTCGGTTACCAAAGAAGGCGACCATCAGGTGGTGTTCCGCCTGAATCGCCGTGATGCATCGTTTCTGTCGAACCTCGCCACCGACTTTGCGGTGATCCTCTCGGCCGAGTATGCCGAGCAGCAACTGAACGCAGGCACGCCGGAGCGGCTCGACACCCAGGCCATAGGCACAGGCCCTTTCCGCCTGGTGGAATACGTGAAAAACGAATACATCCGCTACCGTCGCCATGAAGGCTATTGGGGCAAGGCGCCTGAAATCGATATGTTGGTGTATGACATCACCTCCAAAAGCACCGTCAGGCTGTCGAAGCTCATTACCGGCGACTGCAGTGTCTCGGCACTGCCCAAGGCCGGTGAGCTTGATTTGATTGATGAACATCCGGATTTACAGTTGCAGTCGCGTCCCGGCCTGAACGTGGCATTCTGGGCCTTCAACACCCAAAAACCGCCACTGGATGATGTGCGCGTACGTCAGGCGCTGTCGCTTGCCATCGATAAGCGCAATATCCTTGCCGCCGTGTATCAGGACACCGCCGTTGAGGCCCAAAGCCTGCTGCCACCCTCTTCCTGGGCCTATGCCCGCGACTATGAACTGGATATCGACTACTCCCCCAGTAAGGCCATGACCTTACTGGCCGAGGCGGGAGTGACCAACCTCAGTATCGACATCTGGGCGATGCCGGTCGCCCGGGCCTATAACCCCAATGCACTGAAAACTGCCGAGCTTATTCAGGCGGATTTAGCCAATATTGGCGTTAAGGCCAATATCGTCAGCTACGACTGGTCGGTGTTTACCCAAAAGCTCAACCGCAGCGACTACGACTCGGTATTGATTGGCTGGAACGCCGATAACTCAGATCCAGACAACTTCTTCACCCCACTGCTGAGCTGCGCCTCGGTGGGCTCAGGCAACAACCGCTCCCGCTGGTGCTCGCCCGAGTTTGATGCCCTGCTGACCCGCGCCCGCGCCAGCACCGACCGGCTTGAACGCACCGCGCTGTATCAGGAAGCCCAGGCCGAAGTGGCCCGCGAACTGCCGATGTTTGCCTTCGCCCACGCCAAGCGCACCCTGGTGCACCGCAATAACATCAGCCATATGCCCATCAGCCCCTTTGGCGGCATCTCCTTTGCCGACATCAAACCCAAAATTGAGGAGCAAGACTGATGGGCGTGTACCTGCTTAGGCGTCTTAACCTCTTTATTGCCACCTCGTTGCTGATGGTGAGCATTCTGTTTATTGCCACCAGTCATTTCCCAACAGACAGAGCCTACGCGCTGACCGGGGTAATTAACCCTACTGCCGAGCAGGCGCAGCAAATCATTGATGCGTACAAGCTGGATAAATCCGAGTTTCGTCAGTACCTGGCGTATCTGGAGCAGCGGCTCTCAGGCGACCTTGGCATTTCCATCACCTCCCAGCAGAGCGTGGCCAAAGAGCTTGCCAGTGTGCTGCCGGCTTCCTTTGAGCTGGCGTCATTTTCCGGATTGCTGGCACTGCTTCTTGGGATCCCGCTTGGGGTACTGGCGTCACTCAATCAGCACAAGCTGACCCAGAATGCCATTATGGCGATTACCCTGACCGGCTACTCAATTCCGGTATTCTGGCTGGGTCTGTCGCTGTCACTCTGGTTTGGGGTGCGGCTGGGATGGTTGCCAATTTCCGGACAAATCAACCTCTTGTATGAAATTAAGCCGGTTACCGGCTTTATGCTGATTGATACCCTGCTGTCGGATTCAAGCTACCGACTGTCAGCCTTTAAAGACGCGCTGGCGCACATAGTGCTGCCGGCGGTTACCCTGGCGGTGCTGCCCTTCACCGTGGTGGTGCGCATTACCCGCGCGGCCATGCTCAATGTGATGAACCAGACTTATATTCGCGCCGCCGAGGCTCGCGGGCTGCACACGGGGAAAATCATTTTAAAGCACGCCCTGCCCAACGCCCTTATTCCACTGCTTAAACACCTGGGCTTGATGCTGGGCGCCTTTGCCAGTTATGCCATTGTGGTGGAGGTTATTTTCTCCTGGCCCGGAGTTGGCTCCTGGCTGGTTTCAGGTATTTATCAGCGTGACTATACCGTGATCCAGGGCGGTATTCTGGCGGTGGCGCTGCTGATTATTTTCCTGAGCATCCTGATTGAAGTGATACACACTGCCTCCAATCCGCTCAGCAGGAAGGAACTCTATGCCTCAAGTTAAGATTTATCAGGAAGACGATATCCCGTCTCCCATGAGGCGGCTGTGGCAGTCCTTTTCGGCCAATCCTTTTGCCCTTGCCGGGCTATGGGCCATTGCCTTTTTATTGCTGCTGACAGTGCTTGGGCCCTGGTTTGCCCCCTTCAGCCCCGAGGCGCAAAACCCCAAGGCGCTGCTGCTGCCGCCCTCTTGGGATCCAGCCGGCACAGTGGAGCACTTTTTGGGCACGGACGACCTTGGCCGCGATATTTTCAGCCGCCTGCTGCACGGCGTTCACCTGACCTTCGGCATGTCGCTGGCGGTGGTGGTGACCGCACTGCTGCTCGGCTTCCTGATTGGCTCCATCTCGGGCATGATGAAGGGGCTTAAATCCAGTATTCTCGGGCACTTACTCGATGCTCTCTTGTCCATTCCATCGCTGCTTATGGCCATTTTGGTGGTGGCCGTGCTGGGCCCCGGACTCGATAACGTATTTTGGGCGGTGGGCATTGCCTTAACGCCGCAGTTTGTGCGGGCTATCCATCAGGCTATCCACGAAGAACTGCAAAAAGAATATGTGACCGCCGCGCGCCTCGATGGCGCCAGCAGCATTCAAATCTTTTGGTTTGTGATTATGCCCAATGTCTGGGAAGTGGTAATTATTCAAACCACACTGGCAATTTCCACAGCCATTCTGGATATTGCCGCACTGGGCTTTTTGAACCTGGGGGCTCAGGCGCCCAGCCCCGAATGGGGTGCTATGGTGTTTCAGGGACTCGATAACCTGCTGACCGCCCCCTGGACCGTGACCATCCCCGGGGTGGCCATTCTCTTTACCGTGCTCGCCGTTAATCTGGTGGGCGACGGGCTGCGTTCGGCGCTGGCGCCGATAAAGAACTGATTATGCCGCTACTGGATATACGCAACCTCACCATTGAGCTGGATACCCCCCACGGGCGGGTAAAGGCACTGGAAAAAGTCAGCCTGATGCTGCACGCCGGTGAAATTCACGGTCTGGTGGGCGAGTCGGGTTCCGGACGAAGCCTGCTGGCCCGTGCAGTGCTGGGCATTCCCGGCCCCAACTGGACAGTCACCGCCGACCGCATGATGTGGGATGGCCACAACCTGATGGAAATGTCCTCGGCCGAGCGACGTAACCTGATGGGCAAAGATATGGCGATGATTTTCCAGGACCCATCCGGTAGCCTCGACCCTGTCATCACCATTGGCACCCAGCTGATTGAAGCCATGCCAACCGACACCAGTCTGCCATTCTGGCGCCGTGGTCGCGGCAAGCTCAACACGGCCGAAAAGTGGCTGCACAAGGTGGGGATTAAAGATCCCAAGCGGGTGATGGACAGCTACCCATGGGAAACCTCCGAAGGCGAATGTCAGAAGGTAATGATTGCCATGGCACTGGCCAAGCAGCCACGGCTGCTGATTGCTGACGAACCCACCAACTCGATGGAGCCCAGCACCCAGGCGCAAATTTTCCGCCTGCTGGCTCAGCTTAACCAGCTGCAGGGTGTGACCATCATGCTTATCAGCCACGAGCTGGAGACTCTGGCCGAGTGGTGCAATAACCTCACTGTGCTTTACTGCGGCCAGGTGATGGAATCTGGCCCCATTGATGAGCTTATCCGCGAGCCGCTGCATCCATACACCAAGACCCTGATGGACCATATGCCGGATTATCGCGGCGAAATGCCCCACAAGAGCCTGATGCCGACCCTGCCGGGCTCGGCGCCTGCGCTGCAGCATTTGCCAATTGGCTGTCGTCTGGGGCCACGCTGCCCCGAGGCCCGTAAGCAGTGTGTGCATCAGCCGCAGCTTCAGCATCAAAAAGACAGGTATTACGCCTGCCACTTCCCCTATCAAACGGAGAGCAGCAATGACGACACCTCTGCTTAAAGTCACCAGCCTCTCCAAGCGCTATTTCACCGGCTATCGCCGTTTCCGGGCCCAATACAACGAGGCGCTGGCGCCTATCTCGTTTGAGCTTGGCCGCGGTGAAACCCTGGCCGTAGTGGGTGAAGCCGGCTCAGGTAAAAGTACTCTGGCGCGCATTCTGGTGGGCGCCGAGCAGCGCTCCAGCGGCGAAATTCTGTTTGAAGGCACCGCCCTTGAAACCCGCAACGTCAAGCAGCGCTGTCGTCTTATTCGGATGATTTTCCAGGATCCCAACACCTCGCTCAATCCCCGGCTGTCCATTGGCGAGTTATTGGAAGAGCCGCTGAGGTTCAACACTGATATGAGCGCCGCTGAGCGCAGCGCGCTGGTCACCGAGACTCTGCGCAAGGTGGGATTGCTGCCGGAACATGCCGACTTTTATCCGCACATGATTTCTGAAGGTCAGAAACAGCGGGTCGCCGTGGCCCGGGCACTGATGCTGAGCCCCAAGGTGATCATCGCCGACGAAGCACTGACCGCACTCGACCTTTCGGTACGCTCTCAAATCCTCAACCTGTTGCTGCAACTGCAAAAGGAAATGGGGCTGTCGTATATTTTCGTATCCCATAACCTCAATCTGGTGCGTCATGTGAGCGACAAAATCATGGTGCTGCACAAGGGCCAATTGGTAGAAAAAGGCCCGGTGCAAAAGGTTTTCGAAAGCCCCGAGCATGAGTACACCGCCAGGCTGATTGCCGAGCAAACCCGTCAGGTGCGCAAGCGCTGAACTCATCCAACCACCGGGGTAAAACGTAAAAAAGAGGCTGCCATTGGCGCCTCAAGTCATTATTCTATTGCCAGTGTTGACTGAAGAAGCATAAACATGATTATCAAACCAAAAATTCGTGGCTTTATTTGTACCACCACTCATCCGGTTGGCTGTGAAGCCAACGTGCTTGAGCAAATCAATCTGACCAAGGCCCGTGGCCCAATCGTCAATGGCCCCAAGCGCGTACTCGTGGTTGGCTCTTCCAGCGGCTATGGTCTGTCTTCCCGTATCGCAGCCGCCTTTGGTAGCGGCGCTGCCACTATCGGCGTGTTCTTTGAAAAGCCTGGCACCGAAACCAAGCCTGGCACCGCCGGCTGGTACAACTCGGCCGCTTTTGACAAATTTGCCAAGGCCGAAGGCCTGTACAGCAAGAGCCTGAACTGCGATGCCTTCAGCCATGAAGCCAAAGCCAAGGTGATTGAGCTGATTAAAGCTGACCTAGGTCAAATCGACATGGTGGTCTACTCACTGGCCTCGCCTGTGCGTAAGCTGCCTGACAGCGGCGAACTGGTACGCTCTTCACTGAAGCCTATCGGTCAGCCATACAGCTCTACTGCGGTAGACACCAACAAAGATACCATCATCGAAGCCAGTGTTGAGCCTGCAACCGAGCAGGAAATTGCCGACACAGTTACCGTGATGGGTGGTCAGGATTGGGAACTGTGGCTGAACGCGCTGGATGAAGCCGGTGTGCTGGCCGATGGCTGCAAGACTGTGGCTTACTCCTACATAGGTACCGAGCTGACCTGGCCTATCTACTGGCACGGTGCCCTCGGTAAGGCCAAGATGGACCTCGACCGCGCCGCACACGCCCTGAACGACAAGCTGGCTGCCAAAGGTGGCAGTGCCAACGTGGCCGTACTCAAGAGCGTTGTGACCCAGGCCTCTTCTGCCATCCCGGTAATGCCTCTGTACATTGCCATGGTATTCAAGAAGATGCGCGCCGAAGGCCTGCATGAAGGCTGTATGGAGCAGATCCTGCGTATGTTCTCTGAGCGCCTTTACAAAGCCGATGGCAGCGCGCCTGAAGTGGATGAAGACAATCGCCTGCGTCTGGACGACTGGGAATTGCGTGATGACATTCAGCAGCATTGCCGTGACCTGTGGCCACAGATCACCACCGAAAACCTGTCTGAACTGACCGACTACGTCGAGTACAAGGCCGAGTTCATCAAGCTGTTTGGTTTCGGTATCGAAGGCATAGACTATGACGCCGACGTCAATCCTGAAGTTAGCTTCGATGTGATTGAGCTCTAAGCACAAACGCTTTGAAAAACGCCGCACTGCGGCGTTTTTTTATGGCCAAATATCAGCATAATAGAGACATTCTGACAAAGATAAGGACAAAAGGTGGATTGGCAGCAGCTTCTTGGCGCTGAAAGACGCGCCCTCTATTTTCAGGACACCTTGAAGTATGTCGACCAGCGACTCCGCGACGGGGTGACCGTCTATCCCCCTAAAGCCGACATCTTCAATGCCTTTCGCTACACCGCCTTTGAGCAGGTGAAGGTGGTGATTTTGGGGCAAGACCCCTACCACGGCCCCAATCAGGCCCACGGGCTGTGCTTCTCGGTCAAGGCTCCCTGCCCGCCGCCACCGTCGTTGCAGAATATGTTTATCGAGCTGGCAAACTCAATTCCGGGCTTTGTGGTGCCAACCCATGGCGACTTAAGCGCATGGGCCCATCAGGGGGTGATGCTGCTCAATACCGTGCTGACCGTAGAGCGGGGCCAGGCTCACTCCCACGCACACCTTGGCTGGGAGCGCTTCACCGATGCGGTGATCCGCGGCCTGAGTGAGCACAGAGCCGGGCTTGTGTTTCTGCTTTGGGGCAGTCATGCGGGCAAGAAGGCGAGTTTGATTGATGCCAACAAACATCTGGTGCTGCGCTCACCGCATCCATCGCCCTTGTCGGCAAATCGGGGCTTTTTCGGCTGTCACCACTTTGTCAAAGCCAATGAGGCGCTGATCCGCCAGAACCTCACCCCCATCGACTGGCGCCTGTAGGCAATCTAAGCGCGCCATTCCGGCCCATTGATAAAAGAGTCAGGCGGCTCGCCAACCAAACGCCAAACCAGAAACAAAAAAGCCAGCACTGTGGCTGGCTTTTCATTTGGCAAATTGCGCTTATTCGGCGGCGTAGCTGATTTCAGCTTTAGCTTTCAGTGACTCAATCACACCACGGTAGGTGGTTTCAGTAAACTGACCGGACAGACGCTGAGCCAGCGCCTGCACCAGTTCGTCCTGAACGCCTTCAGCCGGATTTACCTTGTCCAGCACGACCAGTGCATAGCCAGCAGCCATATTCACGGTATCAGCACCGCCTACGGCCAGCTGGAAGCCCTTGTTCACGATGGATGGATCCAGTTCGCGGTCAAAACGGGCCACTTTGGCTTTGGCAGTCAGCTCAAGCGCTTCACCTGCCTTGAACTTGGCCAGCAGTTCCTGAGCCTGCAGCTTGGCCGCTTCGTTGGCTTTGTCCTGGGTAAGACGGGCCAAGATACCGGCTTTCACTTCATCAAATGGCAGTGTACCGGCCATTTTGTGCTCTTTCATGCGCACCACGGCCACGTTGTTGTCACCAAGGTCAATCAGGTCACTGTTCATACCGCTTTGCAGTACCTGCTCAGAGAAGGCGGCCTTGATGAGCGCCGGGTTGTTGATTTCAACCGGTGGCAGTTCGCGGGTAAAGAGACCTGTGCTCTTCACTTCAAGACCAGTGGCCTTGGCAGCTTCGCTCAGGGTATCTGGCACTTCGTAGCTGGTATCAGCCAGTTTTTGCTGCAGACCGTAGAACTTATCCAGCGCTTCTTTTTCTTTCAGCTGCGCCAGAATGCGGTCTTTAACCTCGGCAAAGGCCGCCTGCTCACCACCCTGAACATCCAAAAGCTTGATGATGTGGAAACCATAATCGGTTTTCACCACGCCTGAGTACTGACCCTTTACCAAACCGAACAATGCGGCATCGAAGGCTGGGTCCATTACGCCCTGCTCAAACCAGTCCAGCTGACCGCCCTGCTCACCACTGAAGGTGTCTTCAGAGTCGGTTTTCGCCAGCTCGGCGAAATCGGCGCCGCCCTGCAACTTGGCGTAGATGGTGTCTGCTTTGGCTTGCGCCGCCGCTTCATCATCTCCCAGATTCACCAGGATGTGAGCCGCCAGACGCTTTTCAGGGGTCTTGTACTGGCTCATGTGCTCATCGTAGTAAGCCTTGGCTTGCTCATCGGTCACGGTAATGGCATCGGCCAGTGACTTGGCGGACAACATCAGGTACTCGAGGCTCACCTGCTCAGGGTTGATGAACTGATCCGGGTTGGCATCGTAGAAGTTTTTGGCTTCTTCATCAGTGACGGTCACGCCCGCTTCGAAAGGTGCGGCTTCTACCACCAGATAACGCAGATCGCGGGTCTGGCCCTGCAGCTCGGCGACCGCCTTGCTTTCGGTTGGCAGCACAAACTCGCTGCCAACCAGGGCATTGAGCAGCTGACGACGGGTCATATCAACACGCATCATGTCGCGGAAACTGTTGGTTTGATAACCCAGCTGACGCAGGATAGCCAGATAGCGCTCGTTGTCGAACTTGCCATCGGTTTGGAAGGCAGGTTCATCAACAATAGCTTGCTTGATTTGCTCATCAGAAACGCGCAAGCCCAGCGAAGTGGCAGTCTGGTCCAGCAGCTTGTCAGCGATAAGACGCTCAAGTACGCCCTGCTTGATGGAGCGCAGGTAGTTGTCATCTGCTGCCAGGGTTTCGAACATTTCGCCCAGTTGCTGCTCCATACGGGCCTTTTCATTTTGATAGGCCTGCTCCAAAGCTGACTGGGGAATTTCCTCGCCATTGACGGTGGCAGCCGGAGTCTCGGTTGACGAGCCCAGGTAGCTGCTCACGCCGGTAAAGGCAAAGGAAAGGATCACCAGCACCAGGATGCTCTTGGCAATGGTACCTTGGGCACCTTCACGGATCTTTTCTAACATCAGATGTCCCGCTTGTTACTCTTGTGATTGAAATAAAAAAGCGCATCTCTGTGAGGATGCGCCTTTATGTAACTTTTCAGGAATGACCTTTAATGCTTCGTCACTCCGGACCTCGGTGCTGACACCCAAGTCCTTCAATTCGTAAAAAGCACTGCAAACGCAGTGCTTGAAGAACGAAAGCCTACAAAGGCGAGTCTTAGTTGACAGCGTCTTTCAGAGCTTTACCAGCTTTGAATGCTGGGATCTTAGCAGCAGGGATTTTGATCTCTTTGCCAGATTGTGGGTTACGGCCGGTACGCTCAGCACGCTCACGAACTTCAAAAGTACCAAAACCAACCAGGGAAATCTTTCCGCCGTCCTTCAGACCGTCAGTCACAGCAGCGATGAAAGAATCCAGTGCACGGCCGGCAGCGGCCTTGGAAATGTCAGCACCAGAAGCAATTTTCTCGATCAGTTCAGATTTATTCATGTCATCCCCTTGAATGTAGTTTTTGCGCCGCAACCAAATCCTTCTCTAGAGCGGTCTGCGGAGGCTTTTATAACAAGCTTGAAACCAAAGTTCAAGCGTCAACGAAAAACCAAAGAATTAAAGTTGGATACAGCTCAAAGCCAGCCCTGCCAAGGGTTTGGGAGGTGCTGGCTCTCCACGAACCTAGGCTACCACAGCTAAGGGGTTTGTTAAGCCCCTTTTTTCACTTTTTTTAAGCCTGTAGCGCACTTTTTTGCCTTATCCGGCGTTTTTTACCACTTCGAAGCCTTCCACCGGGCGCTCAAGCGCCAGTTTCAGCACTTCATCCACCCAGCGAACGGGGTGAATTTGCAGGTCAGCCACGACGTTAGCCGGGATTTCCTCAAGGTCACGCTCGTTTTCTTTGGGGATAAGCACATGCTTGATACCACCGCGGTGAGCCGCAAGCAGTTTTTCCTTCAGGCCACCAATGGGCAGCACTTCGCCGCGCAGGGTGATTTCGCCTGTCATGGCCACATCGGCACGCACCGGGTTACCGGTGAGGCTGGAGACCAGTGCGGTGCACATAGCACAGCCTGCAGATGGACCATCTTTTGGCGTCGCACCTTCAGGCACGTGCACGTGGATATCACGCTTCTCGTAGAAATCAGGGTTGATGCCAAGCTGTTCGGCGCGGGCACGCACCACTGTCATGGCGGCCTGAATCGACTCCTGCATCACATCACCGAGCGAACCTGTGTAGGTAAGCTTACCTTTACCGGCCACGGAAGTGGCTTCGATGGTCAGCAGGTCACCGCCCACCTGAGTCCAGGCAAGACCTGTTACCTGGCCTACCTGATTGTTCGATTCAGCCTTGCCGTAATCGTGGCGCTGCACACCGAGGAAGGACTTGAGGTTGTCACCGGTCACATCCACGTGTTTCACACTCTTATCCAGCAGGATTTGCTTAACAACTTTACGGCAAATCTTCGACAGCTCACGTTCAAGGGCACGCACGCCCGCCTCGCGGGTGTAGTAACGAATGATGCCCAGAATCGCGCCATCATCGACGCTGATTTCATGTGGCTTCAGGCCGTTACGCTCAACCTGCTTTGGCAGTAGATGCTGCTTGGCGATATTGAGCTTTTCGTCCTCGGTGTAACCGGATAGACGAATGACTTCCATACGGTCCAGCAGCGGGCCTGGAATATCCATGGAGTTACTGGTGGCCACAAACATCACATCGGACAGATCGTAATCGACCTCCAGATAGTGATCGTTAAAGGTGGCGTTCTGCTCGGGATCCAACACTTCCAGGAGGGCTGACGCAGGGTCACCGCGCATGTCGGAGCTCATCTTGTCGATTTCATCCAGCAGGAACAGCGGGTTTTTCACGCCCACTTTGGCCATCTTCTGGATGATTTTGCCTGGCATAGAGCCGATGTAGGTACGGCGGTGACCGCGGATTTCCGCTTCGTCACGCACGCCGCCAAGGGCCACACGCACATACTTACGGCCGGTCGCCTTGGCAATCGACTGCCCCAGCGAGGTCTTACCCACACCCGGTGGGCCTACCAGACACAGAATTGGGCCTTTGAGCTGTTTAACCCGAGTCTGCACCGCCAAATACTCAAGGATGCGCTCTTTCACCTTCTCTAGACCGTAGTGGTCAGCATTGAGCACCTGCTCGGCCTTAGACAGGTCGCGCTTGATTTTGGAGCGCTCAAACCAGGGCACTGAGGTCATCCAGTCGACATAGGAGCGCACCACAGTGGCTTCGGCCGACATGGGTGACATCATCCGCAGCTTGTTCAGCTCTGCCTGGGCCTTGTCTTTGGCATCGGCGGGCATCTTGGCCTCTTCAATCTTGCGATTGAGGGTTTCGAATTCGTCGTGGCCTTCGTCCAGATCGCCAAGCTCTTTCTGAATGGCTTTCATTTGCTCATTCAGGTAGTACTCGCGCTGGCTCTTCTCCATTTGCTTCTTCACGCGGGAGCGAATGCGCTTCTCCACCTGCAGCAAATCGATTTCGGCTTCCATCATCGCCATCAGGTACTCGAGGCGTTCGCCAACATTGACCATCTCAAGCACGGACTGCTTGTCTTCGAGTTTGAGTGGCATATGGGCCGCCATGGTGTCGGCCAGACGCGCCGCTTCATCGATGCCAGACATGGAAGTCAGCACTTCGGGCGGGATCTTCTTGTTAAGCTTGATGTAGCCTTCAAACTGGGCGATGGCGCTGCGTACCAGCACCTCTTCTTCTTTCTCGGCCAGAGGGTCCGATGGCAGCTCTTCAATTCGCGCAACAAAGAAGGGCTCTTCCTGGGTAAAACGGGCCACGCGGGCGCGGCGGCCACCTTCAACCAGCACTTTTACTGTACCGTCGGGCAGCTTGAGCAATTGCAAAATAGAGGCGATGGTACCGACTTCAAAGATATCATCGGCCGCAGGTTCGTCAAGATCCGCATCGCGCTGGGCGACCAGCATGATCTGCTTGTCCTGTGCCATGGCAGTTTCCAGGCAACGAATGGACTTCTCACGACCCACGAATAACGGAATGACCATATGGGGGTACACCACCACGTCTCTCAGTGGCAGGACCGGCAATTCGAAATGCGCTTCACGCTCTTGGGACATAACTCGATTCCGTATCAGATGGACTATATCCGAGTATATTGGGGCAGTTTCCGCCCTTTCAATGGCTCAAATGTAAAAAAGGAGCCCAATCGGACTCCTTTCGTATCTTCTTGAAAGCAAATGACCAATTATTGGTCGCCGCTGGCGGCCTGTGATTCGGCTTGCTCGTAAATCAGGATGGGGGCCGATTCGCCCTTCACCACAGACTCATCTACCACGGCTTTGCTCACACCGTCCTGAGAAGGCAGGTCATACATGGTATCCAGCAGAATGCCTTCTACAATTGAGCGCAGACCACGGGCACCTGTCTTACGTGACATGGCCTTCTGGGCAATCGCCTTCAGCGCATCTTCACGGAATTCAAGCTCTACGCCTTCCATCTCAAACAGCGCCGCATATTGCTTGGTCAGGGCGTTCTTGGGCTCAGACAGAATTTGGATAAGCGCGTCTTCATCCAGCTCAGCCAGGGTAGCTACCACAGGCAGACGACCGATGAACTCAGGGATAAGGCCGTATTTGACCAGATCTTCCGGCTCAACCTGCGACAGAATGTCAGACATGCTTTCTTTGTCTTCTTTGCCCTTCACCTGGGCGCCAAAGCCAATGCCGCTGCCGGTGTGGGTACGCTGCTCAATCACCTTCTCGAGGCCGGCAAAGGCGCCGCCGCACACGAACAGGATCTTGGAGGTGTCAACCTGCAGGAACTCCTGCTGCGGATGCTTACGGCCGCCCTGGGGCGGCACCGCAGCCACTGTGCCTTCAATCAGCTTCAGCAGCGCTTGCTGCACGCCTTCACCACTCACATCACGGGTGATGGAGGGGTTGTCGGACTTACGGCTGATTTTGTCGATTTCATCGATATAGACAATGCCACGCTGGGCCTTTTCCACATCGTAGTCGCACTTTTGCAACAGTTTTTGAATGATGTTCTCAACGTCCTCACCCACGTAACCGGCTTCGGTCAGGGTGGTGGCATCGGCCATGGTAAATGGCACATTGAGGAAACGCGCCAGGGTCTCGGCCAGCAAGGTCTTACCGCTACCGGTAGGACCAATCAGCAGGATGTTACTCTTGCCAAGCTCAACCCCTTCTTTGGGGTTGCCGTTACGCAGACGCTTATAGTGGTTATACACTGCCACCGACAACACCTTCTTGGCTTTTTCCTGGCCAATCACGTAGTCGTCCAAATGCGCTCTCAGTTCATGAGGCGTCGGCAGTTTGTCGTGATCCCGCTTAGGCGAGATCTCTTTAATCTCTTCGCGAATGATGTCGTTGCAAAGCTCAACACATTCGTCGCATACATACACAGATGGTCCGGCGATCAGCTTTCGCACTTCGTGCTGGCTCTTTCCGCAGAAAGAGCAATACAGCAGCTTGCCGCCATCACCACTCTTGTTCTCGCCCATTACTTTACCCCGTTTGCGATGTGGCCATCGCCTGTCTCTCTCAACCCCGTCAATCTGAGCTTAGCCCAGTCGCCGGTAAAAATCAGCGGCTGGTCAGTACCGAATCGATAAGACCGTACTCGGCCGCCTGCTCTGCGCTCATGAAGTTGTCACGATCGGTATCGCGCTCAATTACTTCCATCGGTTGCCCGGTGTGATGCGCCAGCATCTGGTTGAGTTTGTGCTTAATGCCTAAAATTTCCTGAGCATGGATAGCGATATCCGATGCCTGTCCCTGGAAACCACCCAATGGTTGGTGGATCATCACCCTTGAATTAGGCAAACAGTGACGCATGCCTTTCTCGCCACCTGCCAACAAAAATGCGCCCATGCTGCAGGCCTGACCGATACACACGGTGCTGACCTTTGGCTTGATAAACTGCATGGTATCGTAAATCGCCATGCCAGCGGTTACCGAGCCGCCGGGGGAATTGATATAGAGATAGATCTCTTTATCAGGGTTTTCCGATTCCAGAAACAGCAGCTGCGCTACGATAAGGTTGGCCATGTGCTCTTCAACCTGGCCCACCAGGAAGATGACACGCTCTTTCAGCAGACGTGAATAGATATCGTAGGAACGCTCACCTTTGGCGGTCTGTTCCACCACCATAGGCACGAGCGCATTGAATACTGATTCCGGTGCGTTATGCATTTATCCCTTCCCTAAATAAAAATGGCTCGCATGAGGAGCCTCATACGAGCCATTATAAATGGCTTAACGCCAATCAAGTCAAGCTGCGGTTACGCGCGGCCGGTAGCCTTGTTCATAAATTCTTCAAAAGCAACTTCCTTCTCGGTCACTTTTGCAGATTTCAGCAGCGCTTCAACGGCTTGCTCTTCCAGAGCCACGTTGCGCATGTTCTGCATCAGCTCTTTGTTGCCGTTGTAGTACTCAACTACTTCAGATGGATCTTCGTAGGCAGAAGCCATAGAAGCGATCAGCGCCTGAACGCGCTCATCTTCCACTTGCAGTTCGTTAGACTTGATCACTTCGCCCAGCAGCAGGCCCACTTTAACGCGGCGCTCGGCTTGCTCGGCAAACAGCTCGGCTGGCAGCTCAGGCATGTTGGCAGTCTGACCGCCGAAACGCTGAACGGCTTGACGACGCAGTACGTTGATTTCGCCATCGATCAGAGCTTTTGGCAGCGTGATTTCGTTAGCAGCCAGCAGACCGTTGATTACCTGCTCTTTCACGTTGGCTTTCAGAGCTTGTTCCAGCTCACGGCCCATGTTCTTGCTGATTTCAGCTTTCAGAGCGTCTACGCCGCCGTCGGTGATACCGAACAGCTTGGCGAATTCGTCGTTCACTTCTGGCAGGTTGGCAGCTTTCACTTCAGTCAGAGTGATAGCGAACTTGGCCGCTTTGCCTTTCAGGTTTTCGGCGTGGTATTCCTCAGGGAAAGTCACGTCGATATCGAATTCTTCACCGGCTTTGTGGCCTTTGATGCCTTCTTCGAAGCCAGGGATCATGCGACCGCTGCCCAGCTGCAGGTCGAAACCTTCAGCCTTGCCGCCTTCGAATTCTTCACCGTCGATGCTGCCAACAAAGTTGATAGTCACTTTGTCGCCATCTTCGGCAGCGCGTTCAACGGCTTCGAAAGTGGCGTGCTGCTTGCGCAGAGTTTCAATCATGTTGTCTACGTCAGCGGCAGTAACTTCAGCTTTTGGCTGCTCAACTTCGATGGCGTCCAGACCTTTGAGTTCAACTTCTGGATACACTTCGAAAGTTGCTACGAACTCAAACTTGTCAGCGTCGCTGCTGCCAGGAGCAAAAATAGGCGCTCCGGCTGGATTCAGTTTTTCAGCGATGATGGCTTCAACAAAGTTGCGCTGCATGATTTCGCCAGTCACGTCCTGACGGATAGCGGCGCCATAGCGCTTGCTGATAACGCTCATAGGAACTTTGCCAGGACGGAAACCAGGAATACGGGCACGCTTGGCTTCGCGCTTCAGGCTCTCGTTAACCAGTTTCTCGATCTGCTCGGCAGGTACAGAGATGGTCAGGCGACGCTCTAAGCCTTGAGTTGTTTCAACAGAAACTTGCATTGTTTTACCTCGAAATATGTCTAACGTCCTTTGTAAATAGCCGAGTCATCAACTATTCAGGTGTTCAGTTCTTGATCTTCTTAATTTGACTTTAATGCCTGTCGCGACTGACGCGCCAGCACGGGTCGCAGATGGTTGACAGTTATCAAGACGCGACATTATAGCCACCGTTATTGCCCGAGTCGAGCCTGAAAGGCGGGTATAAAGGTAGAAAAAAAGCGGCCATTGGCCGCTTTTTAACCTTCTAGAAGAAGTGGGGTGACTGATGGGGCTCGAACCCACGACAACCGGAATCACAATCCGGGACTCTACCAACTGAGCTACAATCACCACTGAATTTTTGGCACGCCCGGCAGGATTCGAACCTGCGACCATCCGCTTAGAAGGCGGATGCTCTATCCAACTGAGCTACGGGCGCAAGGTATCAACCAACGTTGAAGCCTATCCGGGGCGGTCGACGCATACCTGCATCGCCTTAAAATTTGGTCGGTGATAGAGGATTCGAACCTCTGACCCTCTGCTCCCAAAGCAGATGCGCTACCAGACTGCGCTAATCACCGAGAAGTCTTTGTTTTTGACGCCTCGCGTCAGAACGGAGCGCATCTTATCCCCTCACCTGACACCCGTCAACGATTTTTTTTAAGGCAAAAATCTGCATGGCGAATTATAGAACAATACAGAGTTATCGGGATTTCTCCCTAATGGGAGCAATGACACTCTGCGCCTTGGCTGTTAGAATATGCGCGCTAAAAACCTCCGGCGGTCCAGAGCCCGCCAAATAAAGGAAGCCCTACACCCATGACAGCCCAAAATATTGATGGCAAGGCCATTGCCAGTGCCATCCGTACCACCCTCAGCGACAAGGTCAAAGCCCGTAAAGAGGCAGGCCAGCGCATTCCGGGTTTGGCCGTGATCCTCGTTGGTCTGGATCCCGCCTCTCAGGTCTATGTTGGTTCCAAGCGCAAAGCCTGTGAAGAAGTGGGATTCCTGTCCCAGTCTTTCGATTTGCCGGACACCACCAGCGAAGAAGATCTGCTGGCGCTGATTGACCGCTGCAACGAAGACCCTGCTATAGACGGCATTCTGGTGCAATTGCCGCTGCCAGCACATATCGAATCGTCCAAGGTAATTGAGCGCATTCGCCCCGACAAAGACGTGGACGGCTTCCACCCTTATAACGTAGGTCGCCTGGCCCAGCGTATTCCTGTGCTGCGCTCCTGCACCCCGATGGGCATCATGACCCTTATCCGCTCCACAGGCGTGGATACCTATGGTCTGGATGCCGTAGTGGTAGGCGCCTCCAACATTGTTGGCCGCCCTATGACCCTGGAGCTGCTGCTCGCCGGTTGCACTACCACCACCTGTCACCGCTTCACCCGCAATCTGGAACAAAAGGTGCGTCAGGCAGACTTGTTGGTGGTGGCCGTGGGTAAGCCCCACTTTATCCCGGGTGACTGGATTAAGCCCGGCGCCATTGTGATTGATGTGGGTATCAACCGCCTGGACGATGGCCGTCTGGTAGGTGACGTAGAGTTTGACGTGGCTGCCGAGCGCGCATCCTTTATTACTCCGGTACCCGGTGGTGTGGGCCCAATGACCATTGCGAGCCTGCTGGAAAACACCCTTTACGCCGCCGAAAACTATCACGACTGATAACACGCTGGCAGCGCTGACAGAGTTCGACCATCACAGTTCTGTTAGCCAGTCCCATAAAAAACGCCTGCGATTGCAGGCGTTTTTGTTTGTAGTTAAACCGGATTGAGGCTCGGCTTACTTCTTGCGCCAGGTAGTGCCTTCAGGGCCATCTTCAAGCACTACGCCCAGCGCATTCAGACGGTCACGGGCCACGTCGGCGGCTGGCCAATCTTTCTCGGCACGGGCTCGGTTACGCTCAACAATCAGCGCTTCGATTTCAGCCACTTCATCAGCGCTGCCTTCACCCTGTAAAAATGCCTCTGGGGTGGAAGACAGAATACCGAGCACAGCGCCCAGATCTTTAAGCACTACTGCCAGCGCAGACGCGGCTGCCATATCGGTCGCCTTGAGACGGTTGATTTCACGCACCATATCAAACAGCACTGAATAGGCCTCTGGGGTGTTGAAATCATCGTCCATCGCTGCCACAAAGCGGCTGACAAACTCCTCGCCGCCGGCGGCTTCGACTGTCAGATCCAGACCTTTAAGCGCTGTGTACATACGCTCAAGGGCGGCGCGGGCCTGCTTTAAGTTGTCTTCACTGTAGTTCAGCTGGCTGCGATAGTGGCCAGAGAGCAGGAAGTAACGCACGGTCTGGGCATCGTAGTGGGCCAGTACGTCGCGGATGGTAAAGAAGTTGCCAAGGGACTTGGACATCTTTTCTTTATCTACCATCACCATCCCAGTATGCATCCAGGTGTTCACATAAGGTGTGTCGTGGGCGCAGCAAGACTGGGCAATTTCGTTTTCATGGTGTGGGAACTGTAAGTCACTGCCGCCGCCATGGATATCGAAGTGCAGCCCCAGGTGCTTGCTGTTCATGGCCGAGCACTCGATGTGCCAGCCAGGGCGACCCGGACCCCATGGCGAATCCCAGGTAGGCTCGCCGGGCTTGGACATCTTCCACAGCACAAAGTCCATCGGGTTACGCTTGTTTTCATCCACTTCCACCCGGGCACCGGCTTGCAGCTGCTCGAGGTCCTGGCCTGACAAACGGCCGTATGCGGCGTAGGAAGACACATCAAACAGCACGTCGCCATCGGCGGCCACATAAGCGTGACCACGGTCAAGCAGGCGATTCACCATGTCGATGATTTCATCAATGTGCAGGGTCGCGCGGGGCTCAAAGCTTGGGCGCACCATATTCAGCGCATCGAAATCCGCGTGCATATCACCAATCAAACGCTCGGTCAGGCTATCGCAGCTCTCACCGTTTTCATTGGCACGTTTGATGATTTTGTCATCCACGTCGGTGATATTACGCTGGTAATTTACCTCATAACCACGGTAACGCAGATAACGCACAATCATGTCAAAACACACAAAAGTACGACCATGGCCGATGTGGCACAGGTCATAGATCGTCACACCACAAACATACATACCGACTTTGCCGGGCTGTATAGGTTTAAACTCCTCTTTTTGACGACTGATACTGTTGTATATCTTCAACATTATTGTTCTCTTTCCACTTACCAATGGGTGTAAAATCAAGCCTGTGAGTCTATCATGGTCAAAACGCCTTGAATACTGCACTTTCAGGGCCGTGCCAGATAAGTTAGAATCCGGCGACATTTTCAAATGAGTACTGCAAAAATGATCACATTGCACACCAATTTTGGCGATATCAAAATCGCTCTGAACCACGAACAAGCCCCAGTAACTGCTGAAAACTTCCAGCGTTACGCCAGCGAAGGTTTCTTCGACGGCACCATTTTCCACCGTGTAATCGATGGTTTTATGATCCAGGGCGGTGGTTTCACCGAGGATATGGTGCAAAAGCGTACCCATGATCCTATCAAGAACGAAGCCAACAACGGCCTGTCCAACAAGGTTGGCACCCTCGCCATGGCCCGTACTTCTGATCCTCACTCTGCCACAGCGCAGTTCTTCATCAACGTCAACGACAACACCTTCCTGGACTTCAAATCTGAGTCTATGCAGGGCTGGGGTTACTGCGTATTTGGCGAAGTGGTTGAAGGTCTGGACGTAGTCAACGCCATCAAGGGCGTGAACACCGGCAACCGTGGCATGCACCAGGATGTGCCTCTGGAAGCCGTAGTGATTGAGAAGGTCAGCATCGAAGGCTAATCCAAGGCAGATGCGCACCCTCTTTATCGGCGATCTGCATTTAAGTGCAGATCGCCCCGATATCACAGCGGCTTTTCGCCGCTTCCTGTCTCAACCCTTCGATGATGTCGATGCCCTGTATATTCTGGGCGATCTGTTCGAGGTTTGGGTGGGTGACGATATTGCCGAGCCTTTCGCGCTCGATATCGCCGCCGACATCGCCAAACTCAGCCAAAAACTGCCGGTTTACTTTATTCATGGCAATCGCGACTTTTTGATTGGTAAGCAATTTGCCGCATTAAGCCGAATGCAATTGCTCGATGAAGTGCACCAAATAGACCTTTATGGTATTCCTACCCTGCTGCTACACGGCGACAGCCTCTGCACCCTGGATAAGGGCTATCAGCGCTTTCGTTGGTTCAGAAATCAGCCTTGGGCTAAATGGGTCTACGGCAAGCTTTCTGAAAGTCGCCGCCTGCGGATTGCCGCTAATTTAAGGGCCAAAAGCAAGGCCGGTAATCAAATGAAGAGTCAGTACATCATGGATGCCGAGCCCAGCGCCGTTGCCGAGCTGCTGCAACAGCGTCACTGCACTCAGATGATCCATGGTCACACCCACAGACCCGCCATTCATGAAGAAAGCGCGGGCAGACGCATAGTGGTAGGAGACTGGTACGAGCAAGGCAGCGTACTTGAAGTGAGCGCCGCGGGAGCCAATCTGCTCGAACTGCCATTCGACAACTAATACCTATCTGAAGTAATAGCCACCAAAAGTAATAGCCAGCAACAAAAAAGCCCGGGCTATAGCCCAGGCTTAATACACCTTCTGGATCACCGCCCAGATTAATTCAGTGGCGTGCCACTGTGAAACCGAAACTCATCATCGGCTGATTGAATCAGCTCGGCTTCCACCGCCGCAAAATAGGCAACCCGCTCATCGATTTTGCTGCCTGCCACCATTTCCGCCAGTTTCAGATAATCCTGATAATGCCTCGCTTCAGAGCGCAGCAAAGACACATAAAAGCGTGACAGCTCCTCATCCATAAAGGGCGCCAGCTTGGCAAAGCGCTCACAGGACCGAGCCTCAATAAAGGCGCCGACAATCAGCTTATCCACCAGGGTGGCCGGCTCGTTGGTGCGCACATGGCTCATCATCCCCTTGGCATAGCGGCCGGCATTGATGCTGGTATAGGGAATGCCGCGCTCATGCATGATCTCCAGCACCTGCTCGAAGTGATGAAATTCTTCCTTAATCAGCCGCACCATTTTGGCAATCAGCTCATCACCGTGGGCAAATCCCGCCTTGGGCGTGAGCGCCACATCGAGATCGTTCTTCTTGCCGCTGCGGGCCAGAAACGCCGCCATATCACGGTCTTTATGGTAAACAAAGGTTTCGTAAGGCTTGGCCCAGGCGAGCAAGGCTTCATTGCAGCCAGGGTCGACAGCATACTTGCGGATAAGAAACAGCGCGGTCTGGGCAGCCTTGAGCTCACAGTTACAGTGATCCACCAAAATGGCCTGCAACATCTCGGGACTTTTGGCTTTTTCTATCCAGGCATCCGGGGTTTCACAGGCCAAAAATGCCTTCACCGGCGCCAACAACTCCTGCATCACCTTAGGTTTCTCCTTGGGGCTGAAAGGGCGCCATTTTACTGACTTGCAAAGCCTGTTAACAGCACAGTTTCGGGTGCACCTTGACGGACATCAATTTTTGTTCAATAAATAACCTCAGAGCTGTAAAAGGTTCGTCTGAAGTTTGGCGAGCATGGGAACCACTGCTAAACAAGGATAATTATAATGATATTGAATCACTTATTGGGGTTATACACTCATCCAAAAGAAGAGTGGCACACTATCGAAAAGAACCACGAGGCACTCAAAAGCAGTATGAGCCACCTGCTGTTGATTGCGCTCATCCCACCTATCTGCAGCTATTTTGCAATGGCCCATATCGGTTGGAACCCGGGCGCAGGAGAGCCTTTGTTCCTGACCAGCCAAAGCGCACTCTATATGTCTGTCGGCATGTACTTCGGTTTGATTGCCGGGGTCTTTGCCCTGGCCTATCTGGCTCACTGGATGGCCATTACCTTCGACGCAAAACCCGATTTCACCCAGGCACTTGAACTTGCCACCTACACAGCTACCCCACTGTTCATGGTCGGCTTGTCGGCGCTCTATCCGGTGCTCTGGTTTATGATGGTCGTTGGTTTGGTTGGTCTGGCTTACTCTGTGTATCTGCTCTATACCGGGGTGCCCATCATCATGAACATCCCTGAAGAAAAGGGCTTTATCTACGCAAGTTCTGTGGTCACCGCAGGCCTGGTACTGCTGGTTGCCCTGATGGCAGGCAGCGTGATCCTCTGGAGCCTCGGCTTCGGCCCTATGCTCCAATAGCCGGTGCTGCAATAACAGGCTGCAGCAACACCCGCAAAAAGAAAAAGGCGCCAAATGGCGCCTTTTTCAGTGGCTCATCCGATTAGAATGATTCGCGCAGTGGCACAGTCAGGTTAAACACCAGCTTGCCTGGGGCGGAGTCTTTGCTGTCGGCACAGAAATAGCCTTCCCGCTCGAACTGATACGCCTGCGAAGCCTTGGCGTTGGCCAGCGGCGCTTCGGCAAAGCCGTGCACCACTTCCAGAGAACCCGGGTTCAACACTTCATCCACGGTTTCAGCGGCAGCCGGGTTGGCATCGATGAACAGACGATCGTACAGGCGGAACTCGGCAGGCAACGCAGTGGTGGCTTCAACCCAGTGGATCACACCTTTCACCTTGCGACCATCGCTTGGGTTTTGGCCCAGGGTCTCAGGATCGTAAGTGCAGTACACAGTGGTGACATTGCCTTCGGCATCTTTTTCGCAGCGCTCAGCCTTGATTACATAGGCATTACGCAGACGCACTTCCTTGCCCAGCACCAGGCGCTTGTATTGCTTATTGGCTTCTTCACGGAAGTCGGCAGCATCGATATAGATCTCACGGCCGAACGCCAGCTCACGCTCACCCATCTGTTCGAGGTTGGGGTGCACAGGCGCCTTCACGTACTCAAGCTCAGGTGCAGTGAAGTTCTCGATGATCACCTTAATAGGACGAATAACCGCCATGGCGCGTGGGGCGTTTTCGTTAAGGTCTTCACGAATACAGGCTTCCAGCATGCCCACTTCCACCAGGTTGTCCTGCTTGGTCACACCAATGCGCTGACAAAACTCGCGGATAGAGGCCGGGGTGTAACCACGGCGACGCAGACCGGCGATAGTTGGCATACGTGGGTCGTCCCAACCGGACACCAAACCACGCACCACCAGATCGTTCAGCTTGCGCTTGGACATCAAAGTGTATTCAAGATTCAGACGGGAGAACTCGTACTGACGGGTACGGTTAGGCGCCTGGAAATCATTGAGGTTATCAAGCACCCAGTCGTACAAACGACGGTTGTCCTGGAACTCCAGCGTACACAGTGAATGGGTGATGTTTTCCAACGCATCGGAGATACAGTGGGTAAAGTCGTACATCGGATAGATGCACCACTTGTCACCGGTCTGGTGGTGATGGGCAAACTTCACGCGATAAATCACAGGGTCGCGCATACACATAAAGGGCGACGCCATATCGATTTTGGCACGCAGCACACACTCACCTTCTTTGAAGCCACCGTCGCGCATCTTTTCAAACAGCGCCAGGTTTTCTTCGGGGGAGGTATCGCGGTAAGGGCTGTTGCGGCCCGGCTCTTTCAGGGTACCGCGGTATTCGCGGGTTTCCTCGGCATTGAGGAAACACACATAGGCCAGGCCCTTGTTGATCAATTCAACGGCATAGCCGTAGAGCTGATCGAAATAGTTGGATGAATAGCGAACCTCGCCATCCCACTGGAATCCGAGCCACTTAACGTCTTCCTGAATCGAATTGACATAGTCGATGTCTTCTTTTTCAGGGTTGGTATCATCAAAACGCAGGTTGCACTGGCCCTTGTAGTCCTCTGCGATACCGAAGTTCAGACAGATAGACTTGGCGTGACCAATGTGCAGATAGCCGTTTGGCTCAGGCGGAAAACGCGTGTGCACACTGGTGTGCTTACCGCTGGCCAAATCCTCATCTATGATATTGCGAATGAAGTTACTGGGACGTACTTCGTTGTCCACGTGACTCATGGAGCTCCTCTTTTGCAAACAGTGGCAAATTTGTCAAAACCTGCATGATCCTACAGAAATCCCCCGCTGACAATGCCCCTGTATCAAAAACTCTGCCAAGGGGGATAATGCCCATAAAAAAGCAGCCTTGCGGCTGCTTCTCATCAAAAATTCAAGCCGACAATCAGCCCGTGATCACCCTGATCCCCGGAATAATCTGCTGGGTCTTCTTAGCCTTTTGCTTCAGGTAGAAATAGAAGGCCACCAGCGCACCCAAAATCACTGTGGTCCAGGCCAGGGTTTGCAGCGGATGCGCCGCCACATTGCCCCATTGATACACCAGGGTTGCCACCCCATAGGCAAGACCAAAGGTCCAGGTCGCGGCAAACACCGCCCAGCCCTTGCCAAACTCGTTCACCAAAGCGCCCATGGCCGCAACGCACGGCGTGTACAGCAGCACAAACACCAGGTAAGAGAAGGCAGCCAGTTGTCCGGCAAAGCCGATTTGCAGCGCACTGAAGGTACTTCTGTCCACGCCTTGCTCTTCGGCGGCGGTATCCACACTGGACACATCACCTACTGACATCGACATGGGATCTTCAGGGGCAATGCCAAGCAGATTTGCCGGAATGGTGGCCAGCGCCTCACTGAAGGATTCAGACAGCGGCGTCAGACCTTCATCGTCGCTGCCCGGCGTGCTGTAGAGGCTGTTCAGGGTGCCCACAACCGCTTCTTTGGCGAAAATCCCGGTGATAATGCCAACCGTCGCCGGCCAGTTATCAGCTTCTATCCCCATGGGGCTGAAAATTGGGGTCACTTTTTGGCTGACAACACTGAGCACAGACTCGCTGCTGTCTTCATGGCCAAAGGTGCCATCCACGCCCACGGCGTTGATAAAGTTCAGCAAGGTCACCACCAGCACGATAGTTTTACCCGCGCCGAGAATGAAGCTCTTGGTACGCTTGCCGGTACGGGACAATACTGCCTTGAATTTGGGCATCTCGTAGTTCGGCAATTCCATCACCACGGCGCTGCTCACCCCCGGCAGCAGGGTGCTGCGAAGCAAAAGGCCTGTGCCAATGGCGGCGACAATACCGATGATATACAGCAGGAACACCAGATTCTGACCCGACTCAGGGAAGAAGGCCGCGGCAAAAAGGGCATATACCGGCAAGCGGGCACCACAGGACATAAAGGGCGCCATCATACCGGTCACAATGCGCTCACGCTCACTGCCAAGGGTACGGGTGGCCATAATCGCCGGTACTGAGCAGCCAAAGCCCACAATCATAGGCACGAATGCCTTCCCGGGCAGACCGATGCGGCGCATCAGGCCATCGACCACAAAAGCGGCGCGTGACATATAGCCCGAGCTTTCCAGTACCGACAGCGCCAAAAACAGCGCCATGATCACTGGAATAAAGGTCGCCACGGTTTGAATGCCCTGACCAATGCCGCCAGCCAGAAGGGTCACCAGCCACTCAGGCGCGCCCCAGCTTCCAAGAAGCGCACCAAAGTGATCCACAAACAGGGCGCCGGCGCTGATATCAAAGAAATCGATAAAGGCGCTGCCCACGTTAATGGCAAACATGAACATCAGATACATGACCAGCAGGAACACAGGCACGCCCAGCAGAGGGTGCAGCACCAGTTGATCCAAACGGTCACTCAGGGTTGGCGCTTCATCGTTGGCCACTGCGCTGCGGTAAACCTGTTCAACAAAGTTGAAGCGGGTGGTGGCAACCATCAGCTCAATGTCCAGCCCCTGTGCCTTAAGACCATCGGCGCAGCGGCTCACTTCCGATTCAAACTCACTGTTTTTACAGGAACCACAACCAAGGCCGTTACCAAGCATGGCAAGCGCCCTGCCCCGTGGCAGACTGGTGTCTTTGGTTTGCAGCTCCGCCACAGCAGTTTCAATGGCGCGCTCGTAATTGAGCACCAACGGCGCTTCAGAAACCTTTCCTTCGAGCAGCGAAACCACTTGCTCCTGAACCTTGACCACATCTTTGGCATCTCTGGCACACACGGCTACCACAGGGCAGCCAAGTTCCTGGCTCATTTTCTGGGTCTCAATATGCACACCGCGCTTTAAGGCGATGTCGATTTTATTGACCACCACCACCATGGGAATGCCAAGCTCGCGCAGCTGCACGGTCAGGTACAGGTGACGCTCAATATTGGTCGCATCCACCAGGTTGATAATGCCATCCATGTGCTGCTCGGCCAGATATTGCTGGGCAATTTGCTCATCGAGGGAGCAATCGCAGCTGCGACCGGCGGGCAGAATGTCGTAAATGCCGGGTAAGTCGGTGAGATAGACATCGGCACCACTGAGGCTGAAGTGGCCGGTTTTCTTCTCAACGGTGACTCCGGACCAGTTGCCGACCTGCTGGTTGGCACCTGTGAGGGCATTGAACAGGGTCGATTTACCGGCGTTGGGATTACCGACGGTAACGCAATGAAATTGTTTAGCCATGGGCAGCTCCGCTCTCGATAGGATTGACGTCGATGATTTCCGCCAGTTCCTGACGCATGCACAGCTTGCTGCCGCGGATATCCAGCTCAATCCCACTGCCAAGTGGCGCCTTGCGAATAAAGGTCAGTCGGGTATTGGGGGTGATCCCCATCGACAACAGCTTGCGCTTGACGGTTTGTGGCAGTTCGAGCTGCCCGACTTCGGCGATAACAGCTTTATCACCCGGGCGAAGGTCACTCAATTTCATTAACAAGGTCCACCCTGTTCCATCTTGATCTCTGACTGACCGGCATTTTATCCAAGTCTGTCATTCGATAATCGTACCTGGATCAATTTTTTGACTGGTAACGATAATAGTTTTCAATTAATGCCAATTATGAGGCAAAAATCCAAAGGAATAAACGGGGGCTGCAAAGTTCTTGAAAGTGCCTTTCACAAGAAACCACAATTAAAATGTGATTAACATCACACTCCGCTGATATTCCTTGGAAAATCAACCAAATTACCACATACCAGACAGGTGCCTGTTAATGACTTGTCGCAATTTTGCTCTACACTCTTGCTTTAGTGCTTTGCCAATTTACTGAATTAGCAATCACAGAATAACTATAAACCCGAACGCGCGTCAGGAAGTGTGAGAATGAAGATGGACATCCCCCTGCTTGGCAGCAAGCTGACCCTGGGTCTGCTTTGCCTGCTGTTTTCGTTCCAGTTGGCAGCCACGCCCTGGAAAGACATGCCCCCCAGTGAAGTCGAAGCTACCCTCGACAAAAAATTTGCCGAAGGTAAATACTCCCCCAAGGGAGCCGACTCCTGTTTGATGTGCCATAAAAAGAGCGCCACCGTCATGGCACTGTTCGACAATGTGCATGGCAGCACCCATTCGAGCGCCTCACCAATGGCCGACCTCCAGTGCGAAGCCTGCCACGGCCCTATGGGCAGTCACAATAAAGGTGGCAAGGAGCCGATGATCACCTTCGGCAAAGACGCGCCAATTCCGGCCGACAAGCAAAATTCGGTATGTATGTCCTGCCATCAGGACGACAAACGCATGACATGGGAAGGCAGCCATCACAACAGCGCCGATATCCCCTGCGCCAGTTGCCACCTCATTCATACCGCCAAAGACCCCATCACCGACAAGCAAACCGAGGTTGAGGTATGTACCAGTTGCCACCTTGCCCAAAAAGCCGACATGCATAAGCGCTCAAGCCACCCGCTTGAAAGTAACCAGATGGTGTGCAGCGACTGCCACAATCCCCACGGCAGCCAGGGCGAAGCGGGCTTAAAGCAAATGAGCATCAATGAGAACTGCTATGCCTGCCACGCTGAAAAGCGCGGCCCCAAATTGTGGGAACATGCGCCTGTCACCGACAACTGCGTCAGTTGCCACAATCCCCACGGCAGCGTCAACGAAGCCATGCTCACCATTAAGGCGCCGCAGCTGTGTCAGCAATGCCACGCCAGCGTGGGGCACACCGCCAATGCCCAGTTCGGCACTTCCCCCAGCGCCTTTACCGCAGGCCAAAGCTGTATGAACTGCCACAGCCAGGTGCATGGTTCCAATCATCCATCCGGCAAATTGCTGCAACGCTGAGGAGGTCATTATGAAGCCATTTCCCAATACCACCCTCAGCCTGCTGGCACTGTCCGTGGCCACGGCGCTGTCCGCGCAGGCATCGGCTGGCTACGGTTTGAAAGACGCCAACCGCAGCACCATCAAGCAAGAGGCCTGGGTGTGCAAAGGTTGCCAGTCGAAAACTGAGTTAACATCGTCCGTCACCGCAGGGGTTGCGCTGCAGGATGGCGAAGACAGCCATATCGGCAACACCACAGGGACAGACACCGACGGTGCAACCGCCTTCCTCAGTGCCGATATCCACGACCGGGGCGAAAACGACTACCGCCTCGACTTTCGCGCCGACAAACTGGGCTTCGATGCTGCCAGCGCCAATCTGAGCATTGCCAAGCCCGGCAACTATCGCTTCTATCTCGATTACCGCGCCCTGGCCCGCTTCGACAGTAATGCCGCGCGCAGCCCTTACCGTGAAGACGGCGATAACCTGCGCCTGCCGGACAACTGGCAAGCGGCCGGCACCACCGCCGGAATGGCCGAACTCGATAAGGCTGCAACAGTCACCCTTGAGAAAAAGCGCCAGCGCTTCACCCTCGGCGGCACAGTAAAAGGCGAGGGTTTTGATACCGAGCTTAACTTCCGCCATGAAACCCGCAGCGGCGCCAGTCGAAGCACGGTAAATCTGCTGACCAATGCCGCCATGATTGCCAAGCCCATCGACGACAGTACCGACACCCTGGATGCGCGGCTGTACTGGCGCGGCGACGGCTTTTTGGGTGGCCTTAATGGCCAAATCAGCAAATACCGCAACGATCATCAGCGCCTTGCCTTTGACAATGCCTTTTACCCTACGTTTGGCGCTGCCTATAACGGCCAGATGGCAGTCGACCCGGATAATCAGGCCTTCAGCCTTGGCGGCGACTTGCAGTTTTTTGAAGGGGCACAGCAGGCACTGCTGCACAGCCGCTTTGCCCGCATGACCCAGGACGACCCGCTGCAGCCTGCCACTGTGACCGGCCCGTCGCCAGCGCTGCCCCACGCCAGTGCCGATACCCAGGTCGATATGATGGAGCTTGGTCTGAGCTACCGTAATCGGCTCAGTCGCGAGCTATCTGTCTATGGCTCCTACGATTATCGCGACCGTGATAACAAAACCGAGCAGGCCTGGTATCCGCTGGTAACCACCGACAGCATCTATCGCGGTGAAGTCCAGAATACCCCTTACGACCGCACCCGCCAGTTACTGAAGCTCGGCGCCAAATACCGTTTTGGCAGTAACTGGAATCTGGATGCCAACTACAGCTACGACCATAACCAGTATTCCGGCCTGAGCCGCGATTCTGTGTTTGAAAACAGCGTCGAAGCGGCGCTGCGGGCACAGCTGATGCCCGGATGGCGCGTGAGCCTGATGGGTGAAGTGCGGGCCCGTCGCGGCGACAGTTATCAAACCAGCGAACTGACCCAGGCGGCCAACCAGGGCGCCATGCGGCAGTATTTCCTTGCCGATCGCGACAAGCGTGAGCTGAGATTGATGACAGACCACAACTTCAACGAAGTCTCTATCCAGTTCAACCTGCACACCGGCCTTGAAGACTATCTGGAAACCGAGCTTGGCCTCACCGAAGTACGCTACACCGGCTATGGATTGAACGCGGCTTATCCACTGGGCGACAACCTGAGCCTAAGCGGCTTTTTTGGCCAGGATTGGCGAGATAACCGGCAAACCGGCAGCGCCAATGGTGTCAGTTTCTGGCAGGCGGAAAACCGAGACGACCAAACCAGTGCCAGCCTGGGCCTGAAATGGCAGCAGCTCATGGACAACAAGCTCACCCTCGGCATCGATTACGGCTACAGCGATGGCGCCAGTGACACCGAGGTCAGCCAGGGCTTGTCAGTGGTATATGGCCCTTACAGCGCTACCCGTCACAATCTCAGCGCCTGGGCGGATTATCAACTGGCCGACAATATGTCGATGCGCCTCGATTGGTTGTACGAAGACTATCAGGATATGGATTGGGGCAACGATGGCCTGATGCCGGATTCGATCCCCAACCTGATTTTGCTTGGCTCTCTAAGCCACGATTATCAGGCCCACTATGTTGGTCTCAGCTTCAGCTATCAGTGGTAACAGGCTTGCAAGGAAGGAACGCACAATGAACACAATAATCAATAAAAACAGAATCATTCAGATGTATCGCATGCCGCTGGTAGCCGCAGGTCTGTTGGCTCTGGCGGCCTGTGGCGGCAGCGATGGCGAGCCGGGCAACCCCGGCGATCCGGGCGGTGAACCCGCCATGGATATTCAAAGCCTGAATGTCGAATTTATGGAAGTCGGTCTGAAAGACGGTATCGCCGAGGTCAAATACCGGGTTACCAATCAGGCCGATGAAGTGGTTATAGGTATTCCCTCTGCCACCTTTATTGCCGCCCAATTGGTACCTGAAGGCTTTACCGGTGCCGGCAATGCCAGCACCTGGCAGCACTTCGGCGCAGAAAACTGCTCCGCCTCGGCCTGTCCGGGCAGCTATACCGACCTTAAAACCGGCATCTACACCTACAGTTTCAGCGCGCCTTTTGATGGCATGAATGGCCAGACTTTGCAGGATGGCGCCACCCAGAGGCTGGTGATCAAACTTGGCGGCGATGCCCTGCCCGACGGCACCAAGCTGCCGGTCACCAACGTCCACAAAGACTGGCAAACCGGGGGCGAGCCTGCCTACACCCGCAATATTGTCAGCATGGAAACCTGTAACAGCTGCCACAGTAATCTTGCCTTCCACGGCAGCAAATACAATCAGGTCGAAACCTGCGTCACCTGCCACAACGCCACCAAGGTCTCCAATCCCGCCAACGTGTTCGCTCCCATGGTGCATGGCAAGCACTTGGCGGGTTTCCCAAAACCGCTGGCAGACTGCCAAACCTGTCACAAGGCCGATGAACAGCTCGCCGACAACCAGAACTGGCACACAGTGCCCACCATGGAAGCCTGTGGCAGCTGCCACACCAACATTAACTTCCCGGCAGGCGAAGGTCATCCGGCCCAGCCCACCAATGCCAACTGCGTAGCTTGCCACAATGCCGACTGGACCGCGGAAGTCCACAGCGACAAAGACACCACCCTGGCCGCTTTCCAAGCTGAAATCGTCTCCGCAAGCCTCAGTGGCGACACAGTCACCGTGGGGGTGAAGCTGTCCAATCCGCAAACCGGTGAAGTGTATGGCGCCGCCGATAGCCTGCCCTTTGTCTCTGACCTTCGCGTCTACGCCAACTGGGGCGGCAGCATGGATTATGCCACCCGCAGCGCCCGCTCAGTGCGGCTGCAAAGCACAGCGCCAGTCTCCTCGGCCGATGGCGTGAACTACTACGCCATTGCCGGCCTTACTGTTCCTGCCGGCACCGAAGCCGATACCGGCACTCTGGCGATGCAGGGCCGGGTATGTGGTGCCAATGGCGCGCTGGCCGAATGTGGCGATGGTGTCGATGTTATCGTGACCAAATCGAGCCACGCTTTCTTCAGCGCTGCTGCACTCAGCGCCAGCGGCCGCCGCAGCGTGGTCACCAATGAAACCTGTGGTAATTGCCACGGCGATCAGCAGCTTAACTTCCACGGCGCCCGCAACGACCTTGAGGCTCAGTGTCAGCTTTGCCACAACCACAATATGCAGGCCGATGCCACTGCCGCCAATCCAGCCCATACCACGGCGGATTTCAAGCAGCTTATCCACGCATTACACCAGGGTAAGTTTGAAGGCTTCGAGACCCTCAACTACCCAGGCAAGATTGGCAACTGCGCCCAGTGTCACGCCAACAACGCCAGCGGTGTACTCAGTGTTGCTCTGCCACTGTCCACCGCGGTGCAACCCATGGCATTGAATGATGGCAGCTTTACCAGCCCCACCGCCGCCGTGTGCAGCAACTGCCACGAGTCAGACAGCGCCAAAAACCACATGAGCCAGCAAGGTGCCGTGTTTGGCGGCTCTCAGGCCGATGCCACTGCAGGCACCGAAAGCTGCGCCACCTGTCATGGCCAGGGCGGCATAGTCGATGTGCTGAAAGTGCACCCCATTCAATAATCCGCCCGGGGCCTGCCACTTGGCGGCCCCTGACTTTTACAGGTTCGGGATACGACGATGAAGCAATACAATCACAGTTTATGGATGACACCGCTTCTTGGGGCCTTGCTGCTTGTTGGCTGTGGAAGTGACGGAAAAGATGGTGAAGATGGCGCCCCCGGCGAAGTGGGACTGACCCTAGCCAGTGCCAGGGATATCGCGGTGCAAATTGACGATGTCAGCATTGATGCGGGCACCGTGGTGGTGAACTTCAGTCTGACCAATAAAAATGGCGTCGCCATTACCGACCTGGACACCTACGCCGGGGTCGATACCCTGGGGGTTGGCATTGCCAAGCTGGTGCCCCAAAGCGGCAAAGGCTACAAAACACCCCAATGGGTCAGTTACATCAACCGGGTTGTCGAGCCGGTTGCGGCGCAAATTCCCGCAGGCTATGAAGACAAAGCCGGCACCCAAATCCAGGCCAATATCGAAAGCAGCTGCCGTCAGGAATGTATTGAAAAAACCGGCAACGGCAGTTACAGCTACACCTTCAAGCAAAATATTGCCTCAGTGGAACCCATCGAGGGGCTGGACTTAAGCTATGACGCCAACCTGACCCACAGGGTGAGCTTTGAGCTAAGAGTCGATGGCAGCACCGACAAACTGGTCAACAGCCACTACGACTTTATCCCGGCCACAGGTCAGGCCGCGAGCGGCGAAGAAACCCGACTGGTAGAGAATTTGCAGGACTCGTGCCTTCGCTGCCACAGCAGTGATTACGGCCACGCCTGGGCACCCAAGCTAATTTTCCATGGCAGCCGCCGCTTCGATACCCCCAACTGCCAGGTTTGTCACACCAGCTATGCGGCCGATCCTGAAACCGGCTCGCCACTGGACTTTGGCTATATGCTGCACCAAATCCACCGCGGCAAGTATCTGATGGTGGGCTATGGCGGCAGCGTGCATGACTTTTCTGAAGTCACCTTCCCCGCCGATGCCTATGATTGCCGCGTCTGTCACCAGGAAGGTGAAAACCGCCCGGTGGATGCCGCTAACTTCCGCCATCACAGAGCGCTCGCCTGCGGCTCGTGCCACGTAGACAGCACAGATCCGGCCACCATCAAGGCCGAGATGCACGCCAAGTATCAACCTGACCATGCCTGCGCCGCATGCCATGCAGACAAAGATACAGAAGGCGCAGGGCATCATTTCACCGACGCTATCGCCAAGGACAATGTGCGCCTGGATTATCAGGCGGCTCTGGTTGCTGATTCAGTGCGTCTCGAAGCTGGTATGCTGAAGTTTGCCGTCAGCGTGAAAGACAGCAAGGGCGCAGCGCAGCCAAGCCCAAATGCCGACCCCAGGATCAAATACAGCACCCTGTATTTAGGCTTTGGCAATGAAGAAGACTTTACCGCTGGTCACACCAACGTGAATCTGCTGAACCTGACGCCGGTTTCCGGTGCCGATGGCATTTACCAATACGAAAATGCCTTTAGCCTGACGGTTGACCCGGCGCTGCCTTCGTCGGCCTTCATCACCTCGCAAATGTGTGTCGACCGCGACACCCTGGCTGGCGTGGCATGTGGCAGCGGAAGCGATGAAGCGCTTAACCCGTCGGTGATCCCGGGTGCTGCGGTGGTGTTCAATCTTCAGGGCGACACAGGTCTTCAGGCACGTCGCAGTCTGGTGAAGAACAGCACCTGCGACAACTGTCACGACAATAAGTATCTGGCCAAGTTCGAAAGCAAGATGACCCACAGCGGCCGTCGCAGCAACTTCGAAGGCGAGTGCCAGACCTGTCACAACCCACTCTACAGTGCCAGCAGTGCAAATAAGGAGATCCAGGATCACATCGACTTCAAGGTGCGTATCCACGCCCATCATGCAGGGAAACGCACCGGTGAGGATCCCATCACCTTCCCCGAGCATTACGGCAACTGTGCCAGCTGTCATAACAAGGGCAGTCTGACTCTGACTGGTCTTGCCAAGGTGCCTGCCACCCCGGCAATCGATGCCAATGGCAATGAAGTGGAGTTCTCGCCGATTGCCTCTGCCTGTATCAGTTGCCACGGCCCGAAAGACTCGCTGCTGGCCCACGTACGTGCCAATGGTGGCGTAGCCTCTGATGTTCGCGGCAGCTTTACCCCGGGCAGCGAAACCTGCGCTGTATGCCACGGTGAAGGCAAGGCCGCCGGTGTCGATAGCGTGCATCCGGTTCGTTATAAATAATTCATCCGCTTTAACCGAAAAAGGCAGCTCAGGCTGCCTTTTGTTTTTGGCTCAGTTGCTTATAGCCATTGGCGCTGAAGCATCGCTTTATCAGTGGCACTTGAATTGCCCGCAGGCCCCCCCGCCCGACAACCGGCTTAGCTTTGCGTTATGCGTTCTGTGCTCTGGCTTGCCCTGGAACAAATGCGGCGCCGATACCTTTTGCTGCAACTGTTATCGACCAGGCTTTGGCGTTTTCAGTTCAGTAACGATTCACTGGGTTGCCCTTGTTGCCACCTCACCAGCAACGCCTAGCGGCATGATTTAGCGCAATAAATCGGCACAGAATTTCACCATCCAGTCAGCCCGGATTCAGAATGGCCAGCCAAAATCAGTACGCCGCACTCTAAGCACCAAAAACCTCTGGCTATCTGTTTGTATTGAAAAGCAAATTACAAAGTTAACAATTCATCAACCGCCAGTTTGAAGCAGTTCACATCCCCTCCTATCGACCGTGGCTGGCACTACGCCTTTATGGGTAAATCACGCCGAACACCAAACCTACCGGGAACCCGGTGACCTTTGCAGGGGAAAATGATGAAAAACCATAATAAAAGCAATCGGCTCCGTGCTGCCTTTGGCACGGCATTGCTGGCAGCCATGGTCGGCGGCTGCGGCAGTGATGGCAAAGATGGCAGCGACGGCAACGATGGCACCACTGGCGTGCATATCAAAGCAGCCACCTCGCTCAGCGCAAAAATCCTCGATGCCCGCATCGAAGATGGCCGCGTCAGTGTCGATTTCAGCCTGGAAAATGCCAACGGCGTTCCCGTATACGGACTTGATTCATTCAAAGAAATCAATACGCTCGGGCTGGGCATAGCCAAGCTCGACAGCCTTCAGAAACGGGACCTGAAGGGCGAAGAGTCCAAGAGTAGCCGCAAAGGCACCAAACCGAGTCAGTGGACCAGTTACATCAATACGCTCAAAGCCCCTAATCCAGCCCATGTGCCCTCAGGCTTCGAGCCACTGGCCCGCCCACAAATTCAGGCTGACATCGAAAGCAGCTGTAAGACAGACTGTATTGACGTGCTGGACTCAGGGGTATACCGCTTTACCTTTCCCAAAAGCCTTGCCGAGTATCCTCAAATTGATGGCCTGAATACCGAGTTCAACCCGGAACTGACCCACAGAGTCACCCTGGAGCTGAAACCCACCGCCACTGTCAGCAATGCCACTTTGATTAACAACCATTACGACTTTGTTCCCGCCACCGGCATGGCAGCCAAGGCGGATGAAAGCCGCGAACTGGTGGCGCTGCAAGAATCCTGTATCCGCTGTCACAACGAGGATTACCAAAACGCCGCTGCGCCCAAGCTGCTGATGCATGGCGGCAAACGCACCGATATCGAAAACTGTGTGGTCTGTCATACCAGCTACGCAGGCGATCCGGAAACCTTCGCCACCCTCGACTTTGGCGCCATGCTGCACCGCATTCACCAGGGCAGCTACACCATGGTGGGTCATGGCGGCAGCATCCATGACTACAGCAAGGTCACCTTCCCCGGCGGCGAGAGCTGCCAGACCTGCCATATTCAGGGCGAAGATGCCCCGGCGCAGGCAGAATACTTTGGTTTCCATCGTCAGGAAGCCTGTGCCTCCTGTCATTTGGGCGAGTTCAATATTGTCGATCAGGCCGAATGGTTAACTCCACCTGATGGCCAGAAAGACCGAGGCTTTGTCGGTAACTACTTCCACTACTACGCCAGCCCGGACATAGATGGCATCAAGGGCGCCAATGTGCGCGCAGTATTTGAGGCTGGCAACTGCGCCGGTTGTCATGCCGACGACTCCAATCCCTTGGGCTCCGCCATCTTCCACACAGCAAAGGACAACGCCAAAGCCTCGGTGCGCGAAACCTATGCATTCAGCCTTGAGACCGGCCGTTTTGTCCTGAATGAAGGCAAGGGCAGCCTGACTGTCACCCTGAACTGGCCAGCGGCGCAGGCACCGGATTTGGACCCTGCGGTAAAAAGTCTCTGGCTGGTTGCCGCAGCTTTTGACGGCGACTACAGCATCCGCCGACTGTCAGCCAACTTTGGCCAGCATGCCGGGCGCTTCAGCGTGGATTTGGCCGATTACAGCAAGTACAGCAATGGCACCATTGAGAAACACGAAAACGGCGGGCAAATTGAGTATCAGATTGACGGCCTGACCCATGCCGATATCAACGCCATCCAGCAAGGCACCCTGTCTGCCAAGTTGTATGTGTGTGCCGACAAGGCCAGCGGCATCGCAGTTGCCTGTGACGATGACAGCGCCGCCATGACCGAAGTCGTGGTTGCCCCCAAACGCGCCAGCTTCTCCCCAAGCGGCGATGCCATCGACGGCCCTGAGCCTGTGGTGTCTGCCGGCAAATGCGCCGACTGCCACGATGCGCAGGCCGATTTCTCCAAGGCCCACTCCCGCACCCGTGCCACCGGCAGCCCTGACACCGGCTGCTCAAGCTGCCACACATCCGAGCCCAACACGGCGGTACATCTGGAAGATGGCAGCTGCGCCAGTTGCCACAACGGCACACCAACCCAGGCGCACAATGCCAAGGCCTTTAATCGCGGCTTTGATTTTAAAGTGATGGCGCATCAAATCCACGCCAACACCCGCGACGGTCGCTACGGTAACTACACCACCGAGATTAGCTTCCCGGGCAATGTGGCTGACTGCGCAGTCTGTCACGACAAGGGGCAAATTAAGCTCGACAGTCTGGCAATCAAGCAGGCGTTCCTTGCCGCCGACGGTGAATACTCGCCAACAGTTGCCGCCTGTGCCTCCTGTCACGCGCCAACCCTGGCCGGTAATGAAGCGGCTGTGAATCACTTCCTGCAAAATGGTGGTGTGTACCAGGGCACCGAGGGCAGCTACAGCGGCGGTGAGTCCTGCGCCGCCTGTCACAGCGAAGGCAAGACCTTCGGCATCGATAAGGTTCACCCGGTGCAGTTCTAAACCACGATGAGGTATCGGCTCGGGCCGGTACCTCTTTTTTGACCAGAATCAAAAGTCACAAGCATTTGAAGACGAATGAGTTAGCCAATCGAATACCTCTAAAGAAATAGTCAGAACTCAGTCACAGATCCGACCTAAATTGACTGCGAAATGGTCACACCTTGGATAGCCTTGGGGGTGGAAGCTTAATTCCACACACCGCATGAGGTTAATAAGAATTATTCTTATTTGCCAACAAGTTCGGTGATAACTAAAACTATTGCAGGGAATACCATGATGAAAGGGTTCAACTTCAATGCCGCGACAAAAGCGATATTGGGTGCCGGACTACTGTCTTTAACGCTCGTCGGATGCGGCAGCGACGGCAAAGACGGTGAAGACGGCAAAGATGGTGTCATCGGCGTCCAAATCGACACCACTTCCACCCTGAAAGCCACCTTTACCAACGCCACCATTGATGCAGGAAAGCTCAGTGTCGACTTCTCACTGGAAAACGCCAATGGCGTTGCAGTGCTGGGTCTGACCAAGGATCACGACCTGCGTTTTGGCATTGCCCAGCTGGCCCACGTCACCGAGACCATTGGTGAAGGGGAAGAAGCTGTTGAAGCCGATCGCGGTTTCCAGTGGCAAGCCTATATCAACGCCAAGAAAGACCCTAACCCAAGTTGGGTACCTGAAGGCGATACCGACATCAATCCTTCTGCCCAGTTCCAGGCCAACGTAGAAGCCGCCAGCAAGTGTGATGCCTGCCTGGTTGACCACGGTGACGGTACTTACACCTATACCTTCCAGACCAATATTGCCGGGGTAACCGAGCCTGTGCCTGTGACGTTCGATGCGGACAACACCCACAGAGCCACCCTCGAGCTTGAACTGCCTCAGGTGACCGCCAACGCCCACTATGACTGGCAGCCTTCTTCCGGCAAAACCGATGGCATTCAAACCCGTGATGTGGTCAGCATCGAGACCTGTTACACCTGCCACCAGCCAGAAAGCCTGAAGCTGCACGGCGGTCGTCGTATCGATATTGAAAACTGCGCCTCTTGCCACACCAATACCTCGGGCGATCCTGAGTCAGGCAACAGCGTTGATTTCACTTACATGATCCACGCCATTCACAAAGGCGAAGAGCGCATGACCTACTCTCCCACCGAGGAGAAAATGGTGCAGGCGCCTTATAAGGTGATTGGTTACGGCGGTGGTGTACACGACTACAGCAAAGTGATGTACCCACAAGGCCCAGCGGCCGATTGTGCGGCCTGTCACGTAGAAGGCGCCAAGGCACCGGCCAATGCCGACCTGTTCAAGGCCGACCTGTCCAACAATGCCTGTATCGCCTGTCACAGCGAGCTGCCATCCGATACCCACTACAAGTACAACTCAGGCACCAACTGCATGAGCTGTCACGCTGATGGTGGTTATGCCCGCAGCGCTGCCGAGGCCCATGGCGATGTGCTGAAAGCCTTTGACATGACGAAAGAAATGTCAGTGAAGTTCAGCAACATTGGCGTTGATGCCAACGGCAAGTTCACCTTTAAAGTGCAGGTACTGGATAAAGACGGCAACGCCGTTGGCACCGAGTTCCTCGACACCGGCAGCCGCGTGGTAATGGCCTGGGACAGCGATAAAGACTTCCCCGGTTACTACGATGCCTCTTACAGCAACCGTCGTATTGCGCTCAAAGAAGGCACTTATGACGCCACCGATAAGAGCTACACCCTGACCGCCAGCAAGATTGACCTGCCAGCCGATGCCAACGGCAAGACCTTCGAGCTGTGGTCAGCACTCAAGGTGTGCTTCAACAACGGTGGTTACGGCCGTCCGGAAGTGGTGATGACCGACTGCGCCACCGAAGGTGTACGCAAGCTTGAAGTCAAAGATGATGCGCTGCACTTCGTCTGGAAAGACGGTGGCGTGGACGATGCTGCCACACCTGCCATGCGCCGCGAAATCGTCGATGCCACTACCTGTCAGGGTTGTCACAATCAGCAGGTATTCCACTACGACAACGGCGTGAATTGTCAGACCTGCCACACTTCTGACAAGACCACCAAGACGGACGACACCTACCCAGGCGGCAAGAAGCCAACCAGCTTCGCCTACAAAGCCCACGGCGCTTCAGGTCACTACCTCAAGTATGCCGGTGCTCAGACAGGCACAGTGCTGAAGACCGATTGCAGCACCTGTCACACCGACAAGGGTATCACCCTGGGCCGCGCGCCTGACCGCGTATGGCGCTATGGCGACAAGGACAACGGCGGCGCAGATATCTGGGTATCTTCCGATGCCGGTGCCTGCCTGAGCTGTCACCAGAAGTACATGGGTGAAGCGGCCAAGTCTCACATTGAAACCAACGGCGGTATCGTCGATGGTACCAGTGCCGACGACGTACGCACCCGTGCCAAGGAAAGCTGCTCTACCTGTCACAGCCCAGAGCAGATCCGTGGCCTGCACAGCAAGTAACGGATAAGTTACCAACGTCAAAACGGGGAGCAGATGCTCCCCGTTTTTTGTTGCAAAATGCTGCTGAAAAAACCTGGTTTTTTTGATCTGAAACAGCTTTCCCCGCCCGGGGACTCTACCCCTTTTTAAATAGCCGGATCCAGTTCACACATTGGATACAAGAGAACAGATTTTCTACCCCCTATGAGGTAACTTTTCCTTGGGGAATTCTATTTCCAACATTGACTTAGATGGCCAAGCCACTAGACGGCACCCCAGATGGCAAGCCGCCCGGCCACAAGCGATGACAACCTATGCAGGGAACACCATGATGAACGCACATAACTCAAAGTTAGCACTGCTCCTGGCAGCCAGTGCCATTGGCTTAACCGCCTGTGGTGGCAGCGATGGCAGCGACGGTAACCCCGGTAACCCCGGTGGCGAGCCCGCCGGTGCCATTAGCGAACTCCACTTCACCTTCGACGATACCCGTATCAACGACGGCATCACCAACGTTGAATTCACCGTTACCAACGAAGAAGACAAACCCGTAATCGGTCTGCAGAAAATGCGCTTCTACGCCGAGCAGCTGCTGCCTGAAGGTGCAACCGGCGCCGGTAACAGCTCCCAGTGGGAATACCTGCTGGACGAAACCTGCGACCAGCCAGCCGGCAAGTGTCCAGGCACCTTCGTTGACCACAAAAACGGCCGCTACAGCTACACCTTCGCCGCTAACCTGGCTGACTCAACCCGCTCTGAATACAAGGCTCAGCTGGCCCAGCGTCTGGTGATCCGTAACTACAACGTGCCCCTGCCAGATGGCACCACAGTGCCCGGCACCACCGCCCTGACCGACTTTATGGGCGACTCAGGTGCTGATGCCTTCTACAGCCGCAAAATCGTTGCCACCGAAAGCTGTAACGCCTGTCACGGCGACGTACAGGAAGCGGGTCACATGACCGGCGATGTGAACTTCTGCGCCAGCTGTCACACCCCAGGTCGCGTCAGCGATGGTAAAGAATTCAACGTCTTTATCCACGACATCCACTTCAACCTGGATGAAGCCGACAACAAGATCAAACCTGCCTTCGGCGTAGCCGCTCTTGAAAACTGCCAAAGCTGTCACGTTGAAAAAGAAGTGGCGCCTGACTGGGCCAACTGGAGCCGTATCCCTACCGCGCAAAGCTGTGGCAGCTGCCACACCAATATCGACTTTGCCGCCGGTAAGGGTCACTCTCAGCAGGTGGATAACAGCAACTGCGTTGCCTGCCACAACAGTGACTGGACCGCCGAGCTGCACTCAGCCCAGGGCCAGGTTGCCAAAGAAGTTGTAGCCAAACTGGGTATGGATGCCATGCTGCAGGGCAATGACGACAACACCGCCACCCTGACGCTGACCATCACTGATGCCGCCGGCAACGCGGTGGATGCGAGCAGTCTGATAGCCAAAATCCAGCGCATCGAAACCATCACCAACGTGGGTCCCAACTTCCCCATCATGGGCTACAACCCAAGCCCAGGCAGCGGTGAGAAGAAAGTGACCAAGGATCTGGTGAAAGCCGGTGCCCTGCAAGCCGATGTGACCGTGGTTGACGGCAAACTGGTGTACACCACCCCAGCGCTGCCTTTCGGCGCAGGTGACACCAACACCGCCTTTACCTTTATCGGTCTGGATATGTGTGTCAGCGGCACTGACTTTGTCGATTGTGGCGATGGCGTTGCCAGCCAGTCGATGAAAGCGCAGCTGGCCCACGGTACCAAAGCGGGTGAAACAGCCAACTTCCGTCATATCGACTCAGTGAACTTTGCCACTTGTCAGGGCTGTCACGGTGAAACCTTCGATATCCACAAGGGTTACCACGCCGGCTTTATCATGAGCGAGCAACTGGGCCGTGAGGTGAATGGCAAGCTGACTGTGGGTGTGGATGCCTGTGTGACCTGTCACACCCCTGATGGCACTTACTCCGGTGGAGCCAAGAAAGGTGCCTTCGAGATGAAGCTGCACGTGGTTCATGGTCAAGAGTCTGTATTCAACAACTGCTCTCAGTGCCACAACGACTTCAATCTCAATGCCTTCAAAGCCAAAGGTGCCCTGGCCACTTCTGCTGGCAAGTACACCACGCCCATCACAGCCACCTGTACCTCTTGCCACGCGCCAGAGAGCATAGGCCACGGCCTGACCAACATGGGTGCCATTGTTGATGGCGACTATGTGGAAGCCAACCAGGCGGCGCAGCAGGAAACCTGTTTCTTCTGCCACCAGCCTACCGTTGCCGACCACACTGTGGTGAAGATGTAATTTGCCTTGTCCCGGGGAGAGAGCGCTCTCCCCTTCTTTCGGAAAGGACAAATAAGGAAGCCAGATAATGAAAACAAGACCCCTGTCAGTCGTCCTCGGCTCGCTGCTTATCGGCGGTCTGCTTGCCCTTGGCATGCACGCCCCGGCACACGCATCGAAATGGGACGCCAAGATGACACCCGAGGAGGTTGAGGCCACCCTGGACAAGAAGTTTGCCGAAGGCAACTACTCGCCCAAAGGTGCCGATTCCTGCCTGATGTGTCACAAAAAGTCTGAAAAAGTCATGGATCTCTTCAAGGGTGTTCATGGCGCCATCGACTCCAGCAAGAGCCCCATGGCCGGGCTGCAGTGCGAATCCTGCCACGGCCCCATGGGCAGCCACAACAAGGGCGGTAACGAGCCGATGATCACCTTCGGCAAGGACTCCACCCTGAGCGCTGAGAAGCAAAACAGCGTGTGTCTGTCGTGCCACCAGGACGACAAGCGCATGGCCTGGAATGGTGGCCACCACGACAACGCCGATGTGTCATGCGCCAGTTGCCACAGCGTGCACACCGCCAAGGATCCAGTGCTGTCGAAAAACACCGAAATGGAAGTGTGCACCAGCTGCCACACCAAGCAGAAGACTGAGCTGAACAAGCGCTCAAGCCATCCGCTGAAGTGGGCCCAGATGGTGTGCAGCGACTGCCACAACCCCCATGGCAGCATGGGTGATGCCGCTCTGGTAAAACCCAGTGTCAACGAAACCTGTTACGCCTGCCACGCGGAAAAACGCGGCCCAAAACTGTGGGAGCATGCGCCCGTAACTGAGAATTGCGCCTCTTGCCACAATCCTCACGGCTCAGCGAACGACGGCATGCTCAAGACCCGCGCTCCTGCGCTGTGTCAGCAATGTCACGCCGCCGACGGCCATGCCAGCCGCGCCTATCTGGGCAACACTGGCATGGGCAGCGAAATGGGCGACAACGCCTTCACCGGCGGCAGAAGCTGTCTGAACTGTCACAGTCAGGTGCATGGCTCCAACCATCCATCCGGCAAGTTGCTGCAACGTTAAGGAGGCGCCATCATGAGATTTCAACTCAATATGATCACCCTGGCGCTGCTGGCAGCCTCAGCCCCCGCACTGGCGGGCGGCTACAGCCTGCAAAATGCCAATACCGACAAGGTGAAATACGACGCCTGGGTGTGTAAGGGCTGCGCCCTGGAAACCGGCACCAATGGCACAGTTGGTGTAGGCGTTGGCTATCAGGACAGCGACGATATCCGCTCGGCCAACAGCTTTGGCAGCGATGAAGAAGTGCCTTACAAGCTCGATGCCGATGTACGCAACGTGACTGAGTCTGGCTATCGCACCGAGTTCAGCGCCGAAAACCTCGGCATGGACAATGGCCGCGCCAGTCTGAAAACAGGTCGCCCCGGCAGCTACAATATCAGCCTGGACTATCGCAGCATCAAGACCTACGAGTCAGACACCGTGGTAAGCCCCTTCCAGGGCATAGGCTCGGGCAATCTCACGCTGCCAGGTGATTGGGTGTATTCCGGCTCCAGCGATGGCATGAGCGGCCTTAGCGGCGCCAGTCCGTTCGAGCTGTCACTCAAGCGCGAGCGCGCAGGCCTTGGGTTTGAATATCAAAGCGAATCGCCCTTTGCCACCTATGTGAACTATCAGCGGGAAGAAAAAACCGGCATCAAAACCGCCTCCGGCAGCTTCTTCAACCAGTCCATCATGCTGCCAGAGCCTGTGGATTACACCACAGACACCCTGGAAGCTGGCGTGAAGGTAAAGGGCGATCATGGTTTCCTGGCGCTGGTGTACAACGGCAGCCGTTTCTCCAATGGTTACAGCGAACTGAGCTTTGATAACCCCTTCCACCCCACCTTTGGGGCGGCAAGAAGCGGCGCTATGGCGCTGGATCCTGACAACCAGGCCCATACCGTCTCACTGCAGGGGCTGTTCAATGACGGCACCAGCCAACTGACCGGTCGCCTGATGGCAGGCCAGATGAGCCAGGATGAGCCACTGGTTACCACGGGTTACGGCTATACGCTGCCGGTGGAAGCGGTGGATGCCAAGGTGGACATCATCGGCATGAGCCTCAAGGCATCCAGCCGCGTCAGCAAAGATCTGCGTCTGTCCGGCAGTTACGACTATAACGACCGCGACAACAAGACCCAGGTTGAAGAGTGGACTCAAATCAGCATCAGTAATGTGTCCGGTAAAGTGGCGTACAACACCCCGTATGACCACACCAGCCACAGGTTCAAGGCCGGTGCCGATTACCGCATCAGCCGCGGCATCAAGCTCGATGGTGGTCTGGACTACCGTGTCGATGAGCGCAGCTATCAGGACCGCGAGTCCACCGATGAAACCACAGGTTGGGCCCGTCTGCGTCTCAATAGCTTCGAGCACTGGGATATCGCCGTGAAAGGCAGCTACGGCAAACGTGGCGGCAGCGAGTATCAAGCCAGCGAGTGGACCTCTTCTGAGAATAACCCCTTGCTGCGCAAGTACTATCTGGCCGACCGTAACCGCACCCAGGCTGAAATGCGTGTCACACACATGCCGCTCGATAGCCTGAGCCTCGACTTTGGCGTGCGCTACGCACTGGACGATTACGATGCCACCGAAGTGGGTCTGACCGAGTCCAAAGATCTGGGATACGATGCGAGTCTCAGCTGGCAGCTGACTGACAAGCTGCTGCTCTCCAGCTTCTACAACCACCAGACCATAGATTCGGCCCAGGCTGGCAGCAGCAACTTTGGCAATACCAACTGGTTCTCCGATATCGAAGACAAGGTGGATGTATACGGCATTGGGCTTGCCTGGAATGAACTGATGGACAGCCGCCTGAAACTGGGCCTGGACTACAGCTACTCAGACTCTTCCAGCAGCACCCAGGTGCGTCAGGGCATTACCGGTGACTATGGCGACTACTATGCGAAGGTGCACAACCTGAATCTGTATGCGCAGTATCAGGCCACCGAGCGTATGGCGGTACGCCTCGATTATCGGATGGAGAACTACAAAGACAACGATGTTGCCAACGACATCGCGGTGGACGGCATTTGGAACCTGGTCAGCTTCGGCTCCATGAACCATGACTATAACGCCCACCTGATCATGCTCAGCATGAGCTATCGTCTCTAGTCCTTTGCCTTGCCAAAAGCCCGCCTCGTGCGGGCTTTTTTATGGCCTGAATTGCCGTATTTACACCCCCGGCAAGCAGTAGCTTTACAGCATGAAGGCCTATAAAAATAGCCCCTCCAAAGTCGATTTATCCCGTGATAGGCAAAAACACCAAAATAGCTATTGCCAGCAGACAGACAAAAGACTTACACTGCCAATCGTTACATTTTTATAACAACTACAACAAATAAAATAACAATACCTGATAACAACCACATTAAGGACAAGCAAGCATGAAACACTCAACACTGCTGACTTCTGCCCTGCTGGGCAGCGTGCTGTTCTCAACCTCAGCACTGGCCGATGGCATTCGCGCCAGCCTGGAAATGAGCAAGCAAAATTACAACGCCAACGAAGACGTGACCGTTCGCGTTACTCTGACCAACGATGAAAAAGTACCGGTCAAAATCCTCAAGTGGTACACAGCTGCCGACGGCGTGGAAGAAGCCCTGTTTAAGGTATCGGTAAATGGCGAAGCCAAACAATACCTTGGCGCCCACTACAAGCGTCCGGCACCACAGAGCAAGGACTACATCAAGCTTAAGTCAGGTGAAAGCGTCAGCTACGAAGTTGAGTTGTCTTCACTGTACGATCTGACCGAACAGGGCAACTATGAAATCGCCTATGACGTCAGCTCGCTGCAACTGTTTGCTCCCAACCCAGGTCAGCAGAACAAGCTGGCCCGTCTTGGTATCGACGGCATCCATTCCGATGCCGTGAGCTTCTTCCACGAAGGTATCGAAGCCAAGGGCGGCGCCAACAAAGGCAAGCCAGGCGGCGGTGATGGCGGCGGCTCTGTGGATGGCGTCAGCTTCTCCGGTCGCTGCTCCAACAGCCAGATGAGCGACACCCTGGCAGGTTTGGCCGCTGCCAAGTCGATGGCGGGCGATGCCAAAGGCTATATGAACTCCGCATCAAACCCTGCCAGTTCAGTCCGTTACAACACCTGGTTTGGCGCCTACAGCAGCAGCCGCTGGAACACGGTAAGCAACCACTTCAATGCCATCGACTCAGCGCTGAATACTCAGCCACTGACCTTCGATTGCTCCTGTAAGAAGAGTTACTACGCCTACGTGTATCCAAACCAGCCATACAAGATTTACCTGTGCAGCGCCTTCTGGAGCGCCCCTGTTTCAGGTACCGATTCCAAGGGTGGCACTATCGTCCACGAGATGAGCCACTTCGATGTGGTGGCCGGTACCGATGACGTGGTGTACGGCCAGAGCGGCGCCAAGAACCTGGCTCAGACCAATCCGGACCAGGCGATTCAGAACGCTGACAGCCACGAATACTTTGCGGAGAACACGCCTTTCCAGAACTAACCCGAACGCCGGCCCTGAGCCGGCGTCCTTTCATCTGGTTTCACACTTACCTTGTGAATTTTGGGCAGAGGATCTGCCCCTTTTTTTGCCCTTTTGGCGCCAAAGCGTGAGAAGCGCCGAAAAGCTGTTATAAATCCGACTTTTCCCATTGCAACGGCTATCACTTTAGGAGAAGGTAATCCAAACCCTCTTCTGCGTATTCTCTAATGACGTCCAAGCTTATGAACTCCAAGCTGTTACCCGGTTTTCTCCTGCTGCTGACTCCCCTGCCTGCAATGGCCTTTGACCCCTCCGGCTCCATGGCCACCCTGGCATTACTGCTTGGACTTGGCGGCTTTACTGTGCTGAACCTCATCAGCCAATTGAGTTTCTTTGCCTCGGGTTTTTACCGCTCCGCCCGCTTTGCCCGCCATCATGTGCTGCTGTCGTTGTTGCCCGTGCTGCTCGGCGCCCTGGCAGTGGTAATGGACCACAAAGGCGCCGCCGATGTGCTGATGAATGTGGGCCTGTTACTGGTTGCCATGGCCTTTGCCCTGCTGCCACACCTCTTTGCCGAAAAAGCAGTGACCAGCCGCCCCTGGATAAGCGCCGTCACAGCACTGCTGTTTTTGGCACTGGGCTGCTTTCTGGGCCCGGTTACCGCCTTTGCCATCCTGGTTGCCCATGTGGCCTGGTTTAAACAGGAAACCCTCGGCAAGTATCTGTGCGTGTTGGTTCTGTGCCTGGGCTATCCGCTGCTTGGTTATTATCTGTATCAGCTGCTGGGCAAACTGGCATGAGCGAGCTTACGCCGCTGCTTGAAGACATCCGCCGCTGCACCCTGTGCAGTGGTTTACCCCTGGGGCCCAAGCCCATTTTGCAGGCCGGCAGCAAGGCCAGGATCCTGATTGCCGGACAAGCACCCGGCGCCAAAACCCACGAAAAAGGCCGTCCCTTCGATGATGTAAGTGGAGACAGGCTTCGTCAGTGGCTCGGCGTCGATAAAGCGCGTTTTTACGATGCCAATCAGTTTGCCATTATCCCTATGGGATTTTGCTTCCCGGGCACAGTCATAAAACAGGGGCGCCGTCAGGGCGATTTACCTCCGCGCCCTGAATGCGCGCCCGCCTGGCGGGACAAACTGCTGGCAGCCCTGCCCAATATCGAACTGACGCTGGTGCTTGGCCGTTATGCGCTGGATTGGCATCTGCCCGAACATAATGGGCTGACCGAAGAAGTGGCTCAGTGGCAGCGTCACTGGCCCAAGCTGATGGTATTGCCCCACCCAAGCCCCCGTAATGCCTTGTGGCTTAAGAAAAATCCGCACTTTGAGGCCACACAGTTGCCACTGCTTAAACAGCGCATCAGCACAATACTGGGCTGAGTTGCAGCGCTGAGTCGTCTACACTGAAAGTTCGGGGAGATTTACATCGGAGGGTTGCGATGCAGTCCTACGGCTACCATTCATTTCGTGAAATCGAAGTGGATGAAATCGACTGGCAACGTTGGCAGCGGCTGGTCAACACTGTGGCAGATATGTTCAAGGCACCTGCCGCCTTTATCAATCAAGCCAACACCAAGGGCATTGAGGTACTGATAGCCTCTGAGCTGCCCACCACCCTGTACGCGCCGGGTGAGGCTTCGCCTATCAACTCCAACGTCTACTGTCATTATGTGGTGCAGCACAACGAGCACCTGTATGTACCCGACGCCAGCCGTGACCCGCGCTGGCTGGACAACCCCGAGTACCTCGAGGACAACTATGTATCCTACCTTGGCATGCCCATCAACTGGCCCGATGGCAACACCTTCGGCACCCTGTGCGTACTGTCGGACATCACCACCGATTACCCGGGCACCTATCTTAAGGTGCTGGAAGTGATCCGCGACGTCATCAATGCCGATCTGGCCCATATTTACCGCGAGAGCCAGCTGCTGACCGAAACCTACGTCGACCCCCTCACCCGCATTTACAATCGCCGCGGCTTTGAAGAAATGTTCACCCAAAATCAGCAATTGGCCAAACGGCTGGGGCGGCAAATGGTGCTGCTGAGTTTCGATTTGGATAAGTTCAAACCCATAAACGACAGCCTGGGTCACGACACCGGCGACAAGGTACTGCAATACTTCGCCCAGTGTTTGAAACACAGCTGTCGCAGCTGCGATCTGGTAGCCCGCTGGGGCGGCGATGAGTTTCTGGTACTGGCCCACTCGGAAACCGATCAGTTGGAAGACTCACTGTTACTGCGGCTCGATACCGCCCTGAAAGACGCCAAGAATTTGCCCTGCATCGAATACTCGGTAGGTATTCTTAAAATCGACAGCGGTCAGGAGCAGAGTCTGGAACGCCACCTGCCAAATGTGGATGCGCGCATGTATCATCACAAACGCTCAAAATCCTGAATTATCTGCACAAAAAAGCCCGGCTAAGCCGGGCTTTTTGATGTTACGCAACCGCCATGATTACTGGCAGCTTACACCTACAGACGAGAAGGCAGCAGTCACGTCAGCAACTGAGTAGCCATAGTCAGAGGCAGCGGCTTCAACGCCACAGGCACCCTGGTTGTAAGTGCTGGTAGCAGACCAGTAGGCCTGGTTAGCCAGTACGAACACGTCGAAGGCTTTCTGGGTGTTCCAGCCATTCTTCTTGGCCAGCAGGTAGAAGGCCTTGTTGTACACGCCTGAAGAGTAGTGCACGTCCATGCCGTTGGTGTAGTCGGAAGCGTGACCGATAGAGCGGCCATCCTTGGTTGGGTCATCCATGTAACGCAGGGCGCCATTGCCCTTGAAGATGTCATAACCCACCATCCAGTCGTTGCTGCCGCGCATGTAGTATTCGGCTGCTTCACCGGCCATATCAGAGAAGGCTTCGTTCATGCCACCAGACTGGGCTGAATATTCCAGACCTGAGTTCTGCTCGGTGAATCCGTGGCTCACTTCGTGGGCAGATACGTCCAGGCTCACCAGCGGATAGAAGTAGCTGGCACCGTCACCAAACGACATGGCGCGGCCGTCCCAGAAAGCGTTTTCGTAGTTGCGACCGTAGTGAACACGCATTTCCAGCTGGAAGGTCAGCGGCGCAGTGTTGTACCAGTCTTTGTACATGTTGAAGATCACGCCACCGAAGTAGTGGGCATCGTTCAGCGGTGAGTAAGCACCGTTGATGGCACGGTAGGTGTTTTCAGGGCAAGTGAACGAGTAAACAGTGCCGCGACGGGTGCTGTTGGCCATGTCAACGGTTTTCACGTTGGCATTGTTCATGGTGCACACGCCATTGGCTTCTTCTACCTTCAGCGGACCGAAGTCACTGCCGAAGTAGTACTGGCCAATCTTGGCGTTACCGCCAGGGCCGGTGGCATCGAACGCAGTACCTGGCGTAGTGCCACCGCCGTTACCTGGCTTGCCGGCGCCGTTTTTGGCGGTCATCAGCTCGTTCCAGTGGCGGATAACGTCACCGCTCATGGCATCAACCAGACCGGCTGGACGGGAGATGCTGTTGTTGCCTTCGCTCAGGTAAGACACGCGATAAGCCAGACGTGGGGCATCGCCTTCGGCCAGAACAACCAGCTCAACATCCTTATGGCCAGACGCGGCAGAACCGGCATATACCTTGTTCAGCGCAGCAATGGCCTGACCGCGGGTCAGGGCTGGCTCAACGTTGAAACCTTCGTCAATGGCAGCAGCCTTGCCGAAGATATCACCGCTTGAAGAAACAACCAGGTGGTGGCCGTAAACCTTCACACCTTTGAACATTTGCTGCTGTTTTACTTTCTGATGACCAGCGGCAGTCGCGAACGACTTACCGGCGGCGAAGCTGTGCCCTTTGGCCAGCCCCATAGAGTCTGCAAGAGAAGCCTCACCAGCATGCAGTGCGCCGGATACACACAGGGCCAAAGTTGCTGGAATTAAGGTATATGCTTTCATGTGCTGTTCCTTTTATAGTTGTTTTGTCCGAAACTCGCGCCTCGGTTGGCACAAACTGTCACAACCGAAGTGTTAGCTCAAGGGTATTTGTAAAGCTTTTGTAAACTCATTCGAGATACACTGTAACAATATAGTTACATAATGCTACAAATCAACGATTTTATTCGCCTTTTGGCCAATTAGCCTTTGAACAAAATTTTACAGTATGCAATTCATTAACCCTTGATTGGCTGAGCTTTATTATCCGCAGCAGCGCAGAAAGCCCCTCACCCTTGATGAAGCGTGAACCTTGCAGTAAAGTGACCTCCCTTTTGCCGTCTGCAGCCTGGGTTGCAGGCGAGTCAGCCAGCCCGCTGGTGTAACACCCAAGATTATCGCCATGACAGACAAACACAGTCGCCGTGCCACGGCCTCAGAAGACAACCTGATGCGGATTTTTACCGTGCCTGAAGCGGCAGATTCGACCCTGGGTCGCATCGAGCAGCAGCTGTCGGTGGATTTGGCGGGCTTTCTGCAGGGCAGCATTGCCGCCCTCGAGCAGCCACTGGCTCAGATTGAGCAGCATTTCGATGCGGTGGAAATCCCTCGTCAGCCTCGCTTTGTGTCCGACTATGTGGACGACATCATGGCGCATCTGGTGGCCCAGTCGGTTCACACGGCGGCGCCCTCCTTTATTGGTCACATGACCTCGGCACTGCCGTACTTTTTGCTGCCGCTGTCAAAGCTGATGGTGGGGCTGAATCAGAACCTGGTAAAAATCGAGACTTCCAAGGCCTTTACGCCGATGGAGCGCCAGGTGCTGGGGATGATGCATCACCTCACCTTCGGCGAAAGTCATGACTTCTACAGCCAACATTTGCACAGTGCCAGCCACTCCCTGGGCGCCTTTTGCTCCGGCGGCACAGTTGCCAATATCACAGCGCTGTGGATAGCAAGAAACCAACTGCTCAAAGCCGATGGCGCATTTCGCGGCGTAACACGCGAGGGGCTTAACAAGGCGCTTAAACACTATGGCTGGGACGATTTGGCAATTCTGGTGTCAGAGCGCGGCCATTACTCCCTCGGCAAGGCCGCCGACCTGCTCGGCATTGGCCGTGACAACATCATCAGCGTGGCTGTGGATGAGCACAATAAGGTGGATGTGGGCGCCATGCGTGCAGCCGCCGAGGCGCTTAAGGCCCGTAACATACGGGTAATGGCAATTGTTGGCGTGGCGGGCACCACAGAAACCGGCAACGTTGACCCACTGACCGAGCTTGCAACGCTCGCCGCCGAGCTGAATTGTCACTTCCATGTGGATGCAGCCTGGGGCGGTGCCACCCTGCTCAGTGAAAAGTACCGCCATCTGCTCAAAGGGATTGAACTTGCCGACTCAGTGACCATAGATGCGCACAAGCAAATGTACGTGCCCATGGGCGCCGGCATGGTGCTGTTTAAAGACCCAACTCTTGCGTCGGCCATTGAGCATCACGCCGAATATATTTTGCGTCAGGGCTCCAAGGATTTGGGCAGCCAGACCCTCGAAGGCTCACGCCCCGGCATGGCCATGCTGGTGCATGCCTGTTTGCAAATCATCGGCCGCGAAGGCTACGAGATTTTGATTAATGGTTCACTCGAAAAGGCGCGCGCCTTTGCCCGTCTGATAGAGGCCGAGGCGGATTTTGAGCTTATCAGCGAGCCTGAGCTTTGCCTGCTCACCTACCGCCATGTGCCCGAATTTGCCCGTGAAGCGCTCAATAAAGCCTTAGCCAAAGGCGACAGCACCAAGCTTGAAAAGATTAACGGCGAACTTGATGCCCTCACCCGCGCCATTCAAAAAAGCCAGCGCGAGCAGGGCCGCTCCTTTGTCTCCCGCACCCGTATCGCCCCGAAAATCTACGGCTTGGATAAGCGCACCGTGTTCAGGGTAGTGCTGGCAAACCCGCTGACCACAGAGCAGATCCTCAAAGAGGTACTGGCCGAGCAGCGCGCCATCGCCCAGAGCGAAACCGATATCCTCAGCGCCCTCAAAGCCGTTTGCGGCTAAGCCCAAGCCGTGTATTGACGAAAGCGGCGCTTTGCATGCGCTCGGATAGGAACAAAATAAGGCCGGTTTCCCCAAGGGATAACCGGCCTTTTCGTCTTAAGAGCGAGCTGGCTGATAAATAGCCTCAGCCAAACCAGCTTTTCAGTCTATGACCTATCAGGGCATAGAACAGAATGACCGAATAGCAGGGCAAGAGGATGCCATAAGCCCCCTGATGACCTATGCCGCTCTCGACCAAGGCGCCGTAAAGCAGCGGCAACAAGGCGCCGCCGGCAATTCCCATAATCAGCAGCGCCGAGGCGCTGGCGGTGAGCCTGCCAAGGCCATCGAGGGCCAGCGGCCACACCGCAGGCCACACCAGCGCATTGGCAAAGCCAAGCAGCGCAAGGTAAAGCACAGGGTCGGGAATAGCCGGGATCCCGAGGGGAACCAACAGCAAGCCCGAGAGCATCATGCTGGATTCATCGGCGAAGATAATCCCAAAACTGAGCCCAATACCGCACAGCGCCGAAAACGCCAGCGCGGTCTTTTGGCTCATCAGCCTAGGAATGGTGGCAATGCCGAGCAGGTAGCCAAGCACCATAAAGGCCATGGTGTAGGAGGTCAGCACACCGAAGTTATCCAGTCCCAGATGGCGGCCATAAAGACCAATGCTGTCACCAGCAATCACTTCGACGCCTACATACAAAAACAGCGTCAACGCGCCGAGAATCACCTTGGGATGGGCACCCAGCTCTCGCCAGTGCACCTTCTGAGCCGCACGGCTCTCACTGTCACTCGAAGCCCCCTGCCCCAAGTCTGGCTCAGGCAGCGGCGACAAACGCACATAGAAAATCAGCGCTATCAGCACGCCCGCCATGGCCAGATAAGGGGTAACCAGTCGGGCAGACAGTGCCTGCAGAGCCTCCTGTCTGGCGCCTTCATCCAGTGCCGCCAGCGCATCAGCGCTGTAGGCGTCCATGCCAGTCAACACCCAGGCGGTAAACAGCAGGGGCACCAAAATTCCCGCGCCCTTGTTAACAATCCCCATGCAGCTGATGCGCATGGCGGCACTTTCCCGTGGGCCTATCACCACAATGTAAGGGTTGGCGGCGGTTTGCAGTATGGTCAGGCCGGTGCCAAGCACAAACAGCGCCAGCAAAAACATACCAAAGGTGTGACTGAAGGCAGCCGGAATAAACAACAGTGCGCCGAGCGCCATCACCCCAAGACCGATTTGCAGCCCGGCGCGATAGCCGTAACGCTCAAGGAGCCCCGACATGGGCAGCGCCATTACAAAATAGGCGATGTAAAATACAAAGGTCACCATATATGCCTGCAATTCGTTGAGTTCACAGGCAATTTTTAGAAAGGGGATCAGGGCACCATTGAGCCAGGTGACAAAGCCGAACACAAAAAACAAAATACCAATCAGCACCATAGGCAAAAAGGTCGATGTTGGCTCAGCTGAGTTCACGCCTGCTTCCGCTGCACTATTTTCAGCAACGCTTGTTTCTGAAACGCTTGTTTTCATTATTATTCTCCGTTGAGTTTCATTTGTGCCGGCAGGGTAAAGCTAGATCCCCTGGGCGACATCGGCACCCGGCTCAGCGCCCGCTACCAGACGGCCACCCTGCCAGCGATGCAACTGATGTAAACCGTTATCCAGCGCCAGCAAGTCCGCCCTCGCGCCAACGCTGATATGGCCCCGGTCACCAAGGCCAAGAAACGCCGCGGGCGAGCTGCTTGCCATGGCAAGGGCATCGGTAAAATCAATTCCCAGCGTTTGCACGGCATAACGCAGCGCCCCTGTCATGGTCAGCACCGAGCCGGCCAGTGAGCCCGCTTCGTCCTTGAGCGCCATACCATCACGGCGCACCTTGCCGCCAAAGAAATCGAAATCGGTCTCCTCAGTGCCAGCCGGGCCCATGGCATCGGTCACCAGCATCAGTTGCCGCCCCAGCTGACGAAATGCCAGCTGCGCACTTGCCGGATGCAGATGCTCACCATCAAAGATAATGCCTGCATAAACGGTATCATGCAGCAATGCGGCACCCACCATGCCGGGTTCACGCCCTGCAATACCAGACATACCATTGAAAAGATGAGTAAAACCACTGGCCCCGGCAGCAATTGCCGCTGAGGCCTTGGCGAAGCTCGCGTTGGAGTGCCCAAGGCTGACCAGAATACCGGCCTCAGTCAGGCGGCGAATATCCACAGCATCCACCCGCTCAGGGGCCAGCGTCACCAGGCAACAGCCAAGCTCGTCCTTGGCCTTCAGGTACAGATTGAACTCATCCTCACCCAGGGCTCTTAGCTTAGCTTCGCTGTGGCAGCCCCGTTTATCGCTGCCAAGGTGCGGTCCTTCGAAATGAATGCCCACCAGCATGCCGTTGCCCTGATGTCTGGCATCAACTACCGCCTGCAGCGCATCGGCCATCGGGCCAATATCATCACTGATAACCGTTGGCAGCAGCGCGCCGCTGCCAAAACGGCCATGGGTGCAGGTCATGGTTTCAAGTGCCGCCACGGTCGGCTGTTGATTAAACAGCACCCCGCCGCCACCATTGACCTGGGTATCAATCAGCGCAGGTGTCAGGGTTCCTGCAAAGGAATAACAGGGCGTCGCCGGGTCTGAAGCAGGGCCTGATCCAGAGCCTGACCCTGAGTCTGAGGCAGGTGCCGTCTGCTCTATGGCCTGAATAATACCCGCGCCTATGCCTATCCAGGGGCTGATGACTGGCGTCATCTCCTTGCCGATAAAGGCAATGGCGGGGTTTAGCCAGAATTCGACTGTGCCCTTTGCAAGGGCATCGCTGCGTGTATTGTCGGCCAGATTGTGGAGGGCGTTTTCAGTCGCATTTGCACTCATGAAGCCTTACCTCTGAGCAAAGTTGGCTGTGCGCAGTTAGCCTCCGGCTCAGGGCTGTTAACGCCAGGCTCAGGGCTGTTGGCAATTGGCTCAGGGCTGTTGGCAATTAGCTCAGGGCTGTACGCCGACAGATCCTGGCCCATTTTCAGCTCGCGGCCAAACATCAGCTCTCGGCCCAGGAGCGCTGCGCCTCTCACCCCACTGACAGCACCAAACTCAGCCACCTTAAACTCAGGTAAAGAAACCCCATTAAAAAGGTGCCTTGCAGTTGCGTCGGGAATAGCCGCCATGATTTCAGGCACTTCCGATAGGCCGCCGCCAAAGACGATGCAATCGGGATCCATGCTGAGAATTTGCCCGGCGAGCACACTGCCGAGGGCATCCACGTAGGCATCAAAGGCTTGCACCGCGGGCATCTGCCCCAAGCGGTAGGCATCGAGCCACTGATAAGTGTCGGCGGCGCCGCCAAAGTGCCGATAAAGCCTGCCAAGGCCGGTGCCGGACACATAGGTCTCGGCGCAGCCCTTAAGGCCGCAGCCACAATCAAACAGTGGCAGCTGATGGCGCATCACCACAGATGCGGCGAGCCCCAGATGACCAAACTCTCCGGCCAGGCACTGGGCGCCCAGGATAAGCTTGCCGTCGATACAGATCCCGCCGCCAAGGCCGGTGCCGAGGATAACCCCAAGAATTCGCTGATGCCCTCTCCCAGCTCCAAGCATGGCTTCGGACAGGGTAAAGCAGCGACAATCATTGCCAATGGCCACGGGTCTGCCAAGGCGGCGCGCCAAATCGTCAGCCACGAAGCGTCCATTCAGGCAGGGCACATTGCTTGAGAGCACCCGGCCGTCGGCCTGAATAACCCCCGGCAGCGCAATGCCCACACTGCCAAGGCACAGCATGGTGTTGCCCTTTGCAGCGTCATGCTCATTGCCGGGTCGCTTTGCCGCCAGCATATCGGCTCTGGCAACCTGCTCACACACGATTGCCAGAAAAGCATCATAGTCATTTACCGGCGTTGCCGTTTGCCACTGTTCAATGCAGCCAAGGCTGGCATCAAAAACTGCCGGGGCAATTTTGGTGCCGCCGATGTCCAATCCGTAATGCATAGTCAGTCCCCTGCAAGCGGCTTTTGATAGAGGGACAGCGGATGCAAAGTCACCCCCTGAACGACCCGGTTTACCTGTCCACCGGGACAGGGATTATCCGGGCTGATGCCAAGTTGCAGAGCCTTGAAGTAGGCCAAAAGTTGACAATACAGGATAAAGGGCAAAGTAAGCCAGACTTCATCGAGCCGCGCCTCACCGTCATTGCAAAAGTCTTCCTCTTTTAACAGTTGTACCCGGGCACAGGCACCGTCACGGATAAGCTCATCGGCCATGTCCTCATCAAAAGCACGGGCGTAGGGCTCTGAGGAAGCCAGCAGCACCACGGCCGTATCCACATCCACCAGCGATTTGGGGCCATGGCGAAAGCCAAGGGGGCTTTCAAACACCCCCATCACCTTACCGGCGCTAAGTTCCAGCAACTTAAGCGCCGCTTCCTGGGCCACACCTTGTAGCGGGCCTGCTCCAAGGTACACCCAGCGCGACAAATCCAGTGACGCAAGCTGATACAGCTTATCGAGATGTCCATCGACAATGCCCTCTGCCATGGCAGCAGCGCGGGTGAAAGAACCGTTTTCTTCGCTGCCGCTATCGGTAAATAACAATAAGGTCGCCAGATACATGCAGCTGAAACTGCTGGTCATGGCGAAGCTTTTATCGTGACTGCCCGCAGGCATCATCCACAGGCAGGCATGTTCAGCCTGAGCGCGGCCATAGTCGGCCATTTGGCCGTTGGGGTTACAGGTCAGCAGCAGGTGAAAACACTCAGGCAAGAGCGCATCACACACAGCGATGGCGCCCATGGACTCGGGGCTGTTGCCGGAGCGGCCGTAGGACACCAGCAAGGTAGGGTTGCCACTGCGAAGATACAGATGCGGATGGGACACCAGATCCGTGGTCGCCACTGCCTCCACACGCTGACTGGCAAGGGGAAGCTGCTTTGAAAGGGTGGCCGCCAGCGCTTCGCCGATGTAGGCCGATGTTCCGGCGCCCACCAGTAAAATCCGCAAATTTTCTTTTGCCAGCAGCGACGAAAGAAACCCATCCAGCCGCGGCTTTTCACTCAGAAATTGCTGTTGCAGGGTACGCCAAAGCGCGGGCTGCTGGCAGATCTCTTTGGCGGTGTGCTCTGCGCCCCTGGGCGGGCTGAAAAGTGCACTCTGGGCAAACTCCGGACAGATCCTGGTCTTTGATAAGTCGTTAACTTGCATGAAAATCTATCCTTTTTTTGTGCTCAGACAGCAGGCGCTGGCGTAAGGCTCAAGCACCTGGGTGATATGGTCGAGCACCAGCTCGAGGGCGATGGCGGGCAGTTGTCCGCGCAGTACCTTGGGGTATTGCAGTGACAGGTATTGGCTGATGAGGGGCAGAGGTATCGGCTTACTGAGGTTTTGCAGCAGCTTGTCTATAGCAAGACTCAGCTCTGGCCAGTAATAGCGGATACGGTCGCTGTAGCTGAAGCCCAGTTGCCATTCCCGTTCATGGGGGTCGGTGTAAAACGAGCGCCAAAAACCGGGGTCTGACAGCATTTTGTCTTCGCACAGCGCCCGCAGCCCGGCCCGCTCGCACACAGGCACCAGCAGCGCCTCGATATGGTCCAGGGCAAACAGTGCCTCGCGCAGGGCGAAGGTCAGTGCCGGTCCCACCTTGAGAATGGCAAAGTGGTCGGCCACCAGCGCCGGATAATGCTCAGGCAGCTGATAATCGGTGGAATGAGCCTCATACACCAGATTGGGCTGGCTGCGGATAAAGCGGCGCTGGCGCTCAAGCAAACTTGAATCGTACTGATGCACATCGCTGTGGCCAAATTCAACGCCGGGCTGCACCACCAGCGCAATCACCCGCTGCCAAACTGATTCATCCAGTCCCGCCGCCAAAAACGCCTGCTGATGGGCACTGACCGTGGTTTCGATGGCAGGTACCGGGGTCACTTCCAGCGCATGCAGGCTGGCAACACCGCCGGGCGGCGGCACTTCGGTGCCGACCACATAGGAAATCGCACGGCCGTTGGCGGCGTCTTCAGCCACTTTACAAAGCCTGGCCGCCCGCTTGGCAATAAGAGCATCGCCAAGTGGCTCCTGCTCCCCATGGCAGGCCATGCTGGTATCGAGATGAATTTTCTCAAAACCCGCCTCAACGAAGGAGCGCACCAAAGCTTCTGCCTCGGCCATGGCAGCCTCGGGGGGCAAGTGTTTCCAGGCCACCGGGCCCAGATGATCGCCGCCGAACACCAGCTGCTCTCTCGCCAGCCCTTCGGTATCGGCAAGGCCGTAGACAAAGGCGATAAAATCCTTTGCCGTCATGCCGGTGTAGCCGCCGTGCTGGTTTACCTGATTGGCGGTGGCTTCTATCAGCAGCGGCGAGCCGCTTTGGGCGGCATGGCGCAGCGCAGCTCGCAGCACCAACACCTGGGCAGAGCAGACGGCAAAAATGCCCTTCTGCTCGCCGCGTTTGTTGGCGTCAATAATGGATTTGAGCACCGACATGGGCTTACCCCACAATGCCAAGTGGCTTGGCGGTTTGCCACACACCACGGGTAAAGTCGGGGAAGTCTTTCGAGTTGCCACGGTCGGCCACCGATTGTGCCGATAAGGGCTGCACCGCAGACCAGGCGGCGCCGTCATACACGTCCTGATCCAACGGCTCGCCGTTTCGCAGGCAGTAAATCATTCGCCAGCACATCAAAAAGTCCATGCCGCCGTGGCCGCCGTTCTGCTCGGCCTCCCGCCCCATACGCAGCCACAGTGGGTGGTCATACTTGCCATACCAATAGGCCATATCTTCATCCCACTCATGGAAGCTGCCTCGGCCGCCATTTTCCAGCGCGATGCGATTGGGGAAACCGGCAAACACCCCATTGGTGCCCTGAATGAGATTGTGACGACTGTACGGGCGCGGTGTGGTGGTGTCGTGCTGCACCATGATGGTTCGGCCTTTGACGGTTTTGATAAGGCTGGTGTTCATGTCGCCGCTGATATAATTGAGCTGATTGCGCGGATGATCGGCTGGAAACTCGCGCTTGGCATAGGCGGCGCGGCCAAGGGCGGGTGAACTCATGGAACTGAGGTAATCGAAACGATCGCCGCGATTGATATTCATATACTGGGACACAGGACCAAGGCCGTGGGTCGGGTACAGGTTACCGTTGATTTTGGCATGGTACGCCGTACGCCAGGAGCCGGTTTTGCGGTCCATTTCCTTCATTTGCCAACGCAGCTCGTGGATATAGGCGGCTTCGCCATGGAGCAAGTCACCAAACAGGCCCTGACGCACCATGTTCAGCACCATCAGCTCGTCACGGCCGTAGCAGACGTTTTCCATCATCATACAGTTGCGCTGGGTCAGCTCAGAGGTATCCACCAGATCCCACAGCTCTTCGATGGTCAGGCCCATGGGCACTTCCACAAAAGCGTGCTTACCGGCCAGCATGGCTTCTTTGGCCATGGGGTGGTGCCACTCCCAGGGCGTGCAAATCACCACTATGTCCACATCTTCCCGGGACAAAAGCTCGCGGTAGGCATGTTTGCCCTGCTGATAGAACGCAGGCTGGCCCTGACCGTAATCGGCCATGATTTTCTCAGCCCTGGCAATCACCAAAGGATCGATATCGCAAATAGCGGTAATGCGCGCGCCGTCGATATTGTTAAAGTGATGGATAAAACCCACACCGCGCTCGCCCACACCAATCAGGCCCACGCGCACTTCGTCCATCTTTGGCACCACCAGGCCCATCACCGACTTACCGGCGGCCTTGGGCGTTGCCACTGCGCCTTCTTTGGCTGCACATCCTGCCAGTGCCGCTGCCGCCACCGACGCCATCGAGGCCTTTAAAAATCCACGCCTGTCCAAACCCGCCATTGCTTCTCCCCTTACTCGCTATTGATTGCGTTCAATCAGGTGCAACTGCACCCCCTGTTGTTCCAGGGCCTGGGCGTAACGCTCCGGGATCCCTGTGTCTGTGATAAGCCGGTCGATTCGCATCAGTGGGCAAATCACATGGAAAGCCTGCCGGTCAAACTTGGATGAGTCGGTCACCACGATAACTTCGCTGGCTATCTCCACCATCATCCGGTTAAGGCAGGCTTCTTTTTCAAAATGGGTGGTCAAACCGGCCTTGAGGTCGAATCCGTCTACACCCAAAATAAGCTTGTTAAAGTTGTAATCTGTAAGGCTTTTCTCAGCCGCACTGCCATAAAACGACAGCGATTTCTTCCGAAGCAGACCACCGGTGAGCATCACCTCCACCGACTCAGACTTGGACAGCACAGTGGCAATGTTAAGGCCATTGGTCATCACTATCAGATCGTCGTGCTGCATCAGGTGGTGGGCCACCTGCTCGGTGGTGGTACCTGAGTCCAACAAAAGCCGGTCACCGTTTTGCACATATTCAGCGGCGGCAGCCCCCAGCGCCCGTTTCAGGGTCGAGAAGCAACTGCCTTTTTCCTTCAGCGACAACTCGCGGCTCAGCTCTGAGTTCACAATGGCGCCACCCCGTGAGCGCACCAGCAGCTGCTTTTGATCCAGGGTCGCCAGATCGGAGCGAATGGTGACTTCCGAGACGCCAAACTTCAGCGCCAGTTCACTGACCGTGACCTTGCCCAGCTGCTGGGTGAGGCGAACAATTTCCTGCTGTCTTTCTATGGTGTTGAGCACATTCATTGCGTTATTCATCCCCCGGTTGAAAGGCTTCAATGTAGCACAGGCAAATGACTTTCAATAGGTTTCGATTTCATAAATCGACAACAAAAAATACTCACTTCCAATACTTTTCAGCCATTTAGGCAGCAACACCTTTCAAACCACGACTTTCGTTACAAACCAATATGCCCAACTTCGAAAGAAAATAAAAGCTATTTTACAAATTTTTGTTGATCTGAACAGATTTTTAACATTATATGTAACCATTCGAAAGCCATTAAGCCAATCACAAGCTTTCGAAGTTGGCGAGCAATAACCACAAATGCATGTACACGGAGGGGAGAAGATGGCTAAGTTACACACTCAGGTTGCCAGCCTGGCACTGGCAATCAGTACGGCACTCTGGGCTACACCGGGGATGACTGCCGACACAGACAAGGTGGACGAAAAACAACAGGCGAGCAGTCAACAAACTGAACAGGCATCCGAAGACGTTGAGCGTATTCAGGTGTATGGCATTCGCTCGAGCATCAAGGAGTCGATGTTCCTTAAACAGAATGCCACCAGTGTGGTCGATCTGGTGGTGGCAGACGACATCGGTAAGTTCCCCGATGAAAACCTGGCCGAAGCACTGCAGCGTATTCCCGGCATCACCATCACCCGCAACGGCGGTGAAGGTCAGAACATTCTGGTTCGTGGCCTGGGTTCGGGTTACAACGTGACCACCCTCAATGGCCGCAAGCTGGCATCGGAATACGCCGGTCGTGACTTCAACTTCGACACCATCGCCTCTGAGCTGGTGAATGTACTGGCGGTGTACAAGTCGCCCGAAGCACGCCTGACCGAAGGCGGCATTGGCGCCATCGTCGATATTCAAACCCGCAAGCCACTGGATTTGAACGGCTTTACCCTGCAGGCATCGGCCAAAGGCATTCATGAATCCCGCACCGGAGATATACATCCGCACGCCTCTTTTATCATTGGCGATCAGAATGATGACGGCACCTTCGGCGCCCTGCTCTCTGCGGTGTACTCGAAAAAGACCCTGCGGGCAGATACCTATTCTGCCGCGGGCTTCTTTGATGAAGACGAAGGCTGGGGCGCCGACAGCGCCGGTGTCCCTGTGGATACCAACAGCAACGGCATGATTGATGAAGGCGAAATCTACGCCTCAAAAATCCCCAGCTACATGTACTTTGCCAACGCCCAGGATGTGCGCGAGCGTATCGGCTCTACCCTGGCTGTGCAGTGGCAGCCAGCCGATAACCTCACCCTGGGGATTGATGGCCTGTACTCACGCTACAACACTGATGGTCACCGCTATCAGATAGGGTTTGTAAACTATGACGAGTCCTGGACGCCGGGCACGCCACTCTTTACCGATGCGGAATTTGACGACTCTGGCCGGGTTATCAAGATGAAGCAAAGCGGCGAAAACACCATGGTGGAGCTGCTGAATATCTCCGAGCCGCGCCAGACCGACACCTGGCAGCTTGGCTTTAATGCCGACTGGAACCCCAGCGAAAACTGGGAAGTGATTGCGGATTTGGCGCTGTCTGAGGCCAACAATAAAAATGCCGGTGACAACCGCTTTATTGTGGCCCGCGGCTTCGTTGACAGCATCGGCATCGACTACAGCAAAGGCAATATTCTGCCGGATGTGGAGATTAGCCCGGCGCTGACCGCCGACCAGACCTATGGTGCCCACTACAGCCTCAACAGTGGTACCGGGGTCAAAGACAAAATAGCCGACTTCAAGCTGGAAAGCGTATACCTGCCCGATGACGGCATCATCAGCAAGGTGCATTTCGGTATGAACTATGTAAAACAGACCAAGAGCCAGGAAGCGTACCGCTCGAAAAACCCCAGCCAGTTCAGCCGCGGCGGCTACTATCTGACCCGTGATGGCTACACCTTTTCCCCGGGGCAAGTGTTCAATCAGGGCGAATTTGAGCTGTTCCGCATTCCCGAGTCTGTGTTTGTTGCTCCCAACTTCGATAACTTCCTTGAAGGGGAAGACAGTGTCTCGCCGGATCCCTGGCCAAGCTTTGACTATGATGCGCTGCTGGAATACTTCCGCTCCATCAATGCCGACGCAGCCAATGCCAGTATCGTGGCCAGTCAGCGCCAGCAGGACAGCTATGAAGTATCCGAGGCCGTCACCTCCGGCTTTGTGCAGTTGACCCTGGAAGATGAGCTGTGGGAGCTGCCCTACATGCTGAACCTCGGCGTACGTGCCAGCCACACCGAAGTCACCTCCGAGGGCTTTGGTTATGACTTATCCAAGGTGGTGCTGGACAGTGAAGGCCAGCCGGTGAATAACGATTGGCAGGCGGTGGTACCCACCGAGTATGAAGGCAGCTACAACAATATTCTGCCGAGCCTCAACTTCCGTTTGAATCTGCAGGATGACTTGCTGCTGCGTATCTCCGCCGCCAAGACCTTAAGCCGCCCTTCTCTGTATGCCCTGCGTACCTGGGCCGCGCCGAACTTCACCGTACGTGAACAGGGTCTGCCAACCCTGAGCCGCGGCAACCCGTCGGTCAGCCCAGAGGAAGCCTATCAGGGTGATATCACTCTCGAGTGGTACTACGGCGACAGCAGCTCCCTGAACGGTGGTGTATTTATTAAAGACATTCAGTCATTTATCGAAAACACCAAGACAGCAGCCAAGGTCGATGGCATCGATTATCTGGTCAGCCAGCCAGGTTCGGGTGAATACGGCGCCAAGATAACCGGTTATGAGCTGGCCTGGCAGCACTCGTTCGACAGCCTGCTGCCGGAGCCTTTCAATGGTTTGGGTCTGCAGCTGAACTACACCTATGTGGACAGTGAATACGACGATCCTGAGCGCAAGGCAAAAAACCTGCCCTTCGCCGGCATGTCTGAAAACTCCTACAACGCGGTGGTGTACTACGAGCAGTATGGTATTCAGGGACGTCTTGCGTATAACTGGCGCAGCAAGTTCCTCGCCAATCCCGAAGATTGGGGCGGCCCATCCTGGATTGATGCTTATGGCCAGCTGGACGCGAGCCTGAGTTACGATCTGCTGGAAAATCTGACGGTATTTGCCGAGGCGTCCAACCTCACCAACAACCGCTACTCAGGTTATGTGAAGCGGGAAGATCAGGTGAACTATCTGGAGCGCTTCGGCACCCAGATTGCCCTGGGTATTCGCGGCAGTTTCTAAGATGCGCATCCATAGGCGGCTTCGGCCGCCCTTTCACTGAAATGGTAAGGTCAAGTCTCAGTGACCCGCCCGTCAGGCTCACAAGGCGCTGCGGCGCGGGCTTTTTCATATTCACGGCTCGCTTCATCCATGCGGGCGATAAAGTCCTCCAGCTCCTTGCCGGGGCTGCGGGCAAAACGCTGGTCTTCTTCAATGAGGGCCAGAATGCGGTCGGCGCGAAAACTGCGAAAATCATCCCTGAGTTCACACCAGCCCAGTAAGGTCCAGGTACCACGCCAGAAGTAAATCGCCAGTGGCCGCAGGCGTCGCTCGGTCACCGCATCCTTGGCATCCTTGTAATTAATCCGGCAATAGCGCCGCTCTCTGGCGGCAACCCGCAGCGGATCCAGAAACTGAAATTCGGCCTCATCCAGATAAAAGTCCGGCGAGAACATCAGCGACTGCATCTCTCTTAGCCGCTCCGGCAGCACGGCTTCCACCTTGATAAGCGCCTGGGCCGCGGCCTGCCCAAGGGCTTTGCCGCCCCAGGTTTGCACCATGCGAATGCCCACCTGAATGGCTTCCAGCTCGGCCTCGGTAAACATCAGCGGCGGCACGCTCACTTCCTGACGCAAAAGGTAGCCAACACCGGCCTCCCCTTCGATGGGGATCCCCGACAGGCACAGGTCCTGAATATCGCGGTAGATGGTGCGGGATGACACCTGTAGCCTTTCGGCCAGCTGCGCCGCCGTGGTCAGGCGTCGGTGGCGAAGGATTTGAACGATTTGAAACAGTCTGTCTGCGCGGCGCATAGGGTTTCCATGCAAAGGCCGGTGCGTCTATGCGCCCGGCCTTTGTTATCTGGTTATAACTCAGTTTGTCAGCATCACAGCGCCGGGCTCCACAGCCCGACAGTGTTGCCTTCACTGTCGACAAACAGCGCTATGTAGCCGCACTCACCGCCCTTGATCCCCATGGGTGGCATAGCAATTTTCACCTGGTTTTGCTCCAGTTTGCCCACCAAAGGCCCGAGGTTATCGGCCAGATGCAGGTACAGGCAGGCGCCGCCGTTGCCGGGTTTGAACTCAGGGTGCTTCATCAGGCCGATGGTGGCGGCCTTTTCATCGCTGCATTCGAGGATGGCGTATTCCACTTCATCCATGTCTTCGCGGCGGAAACTCACGCCAAACTGAGCTTGATAAAAGGCGATGGCGCGGGCCATGTCACTGACAGCGATTTCGCCCCACACCAGAGGTTGAGTTGCTTGCATATCCTTATCTCCTTATTGAATTAAGCTTTTCTATCAATGTGTTGAAGTAGGTATTACTTCTTGCTTCATCGATGTATTCAGCTTAATCCCCCCCTGCTGACAACATGGTGTCAGCAGGGTTTGTCAGGAGTAAAAATAATGCACTCAGCGTGGCAGGCTGGCCTGATGGCCATCCACCAACGCACTCATCAACCCATCGCCGGCAGCCTGGGCGTCTGCCATGGCCATTTGAGCCGTCATCGGCATCACCAGCTCGTAATAACACTTGATTTTGGGCTCGGTGCCAGATGGGCGCACAATCACCCGGGCTGTGGTGCCGGGCGCTGTAGAAGACTCGCCCAGATGATAAATCAGCACGTCGCTGGATGGCAGCGAGATGGACTCGCTGCGGCCATCGGCAAAGCGGTGGCTGAGGGTTTTAAAATCCTCCACCGACAGCACCTGCCGCCCATCGATGCTTGCAGGCGGCGTTTGACGCAGCGCAGCGCCTATATCCGGGGTATCGGCTCCAAGGGCAATGCTCACCTGACGGTTCACATACAGCCCGTGGCGGCGATACAACGCCTCCAGCGCATCCCACACACTTTTACCCTGGGCCTTAAGCTCGGCGGCAAGCCGGGCAAAACACAGCTGGGCTGTGATGCCGTCTTTATCCCAGACAAGGTCGCCCACTGTGTAGCCCAGGGCCTCTTCATAAGCGAACAGAAACGGCTTTTGCGGACTGGCCAGCTGCTGGGCGGTATTCATCAGCCACTTGAAGCCGGTGAGCGTGGTGTAGCTTTCGGCCTTGTGGTGGCGGGCAATGGCGTGCAGCAGCGCCGATGAGACTATGGTGTTCCCCACCAGCGGCACAGTTGCGGCCTGCCAGCGGCCAAGCAGATAGTCCACAAACAGAGCGCCCACCTGATCGCCGGTCAACATCCGATAACTGCCATCGGCTTTGCGGGCCGCCACCGCAAAGCGGTCGGCATCCGGGTCGTTGGCACAGGCAAGTTCGGCATCGTGGACGGCCGCTTCGGCCATCACCATGTCCATGGCACCGGGTTCTTCCGGATTGGGGAAGTTCACTGTGGGGAAGTCGCCATCGGGCTCACGCTGGGCCGCCACGCTGAACACCTTGCCAAAGCCCGCATCTTTAAGCACCCGCTCTGCCATGGGCGCCCCCACGCCATGCATGGCGGTATAGGCCAGCGAAAGTTGGCTGCTGGCGGACGTTGCAGCAGTGGAGGCAGCCGTCAGCAGCGGCGAGTGCAGCACGGCGCGGCGATAGTGCTCGAAAAAATCATCCTGCAGGAACGACAGCAGGCCCTTTTTCACCGCATCTGATTCACCGAGCCAGGGCAAGTCGCTGCTCGACGCCATCTCGATGCGCTCAGCAATGCCGCTGTCATGGGGCGGAATAATTTGTGCGCCGTTTTCCCAGTACACCTTATAGCCATTGTATTTGGGCGGATTGTGACTGGCTGTCACCACAATGCCGGCGGCAGCTTCAAAGTGCTTTACCCCAAAAGCCACCAGCGGCGTAGGTGCCACATGGCTTGTGAGGCGCACCTTGAATCCCAGGCCACAGAGCACGCTGGCGGCATCGTGGGCAAAGGTTTTGGAGTCGTGACGGCCATCGAAGCCTATCACCACGCCGCGACGTTTGGCGTCTTTGACCTGAGCGCTGAGATACTCACCCAGGCCCGCGCTGGTTTCGCGCACCAGCAGCCGGTTCATGCCCATGGGGCCGGGGCCCACGATGCCGCGAATACCGGCGGTACCAAAGGCGAGCCTGCCTGAAAATGCCTGACTCAGCGCGGCTTCATCACCGGCATCGAGCAGGCGCTCAAGTTCGCTGCGACAGACAGGATCAGGGTCGCGGCTAATCCAGTGGTTTACTCTTAATGCAAGCTGGGTATCCATATACTCTCCAATTCGGCAGTCATCCGCTGCCACTCCTTTCCCCCACCATAGGCGAGCACATCCGGCCACTCAAGCAAATTTGCATTTCCTCTCATGGCTCAGGCAATAAAAAAGCGGCCCGCTAAAACGGGCCGCTTGGGTTGAATAACTATCAGGCGTTACAGCTTGAAGATGTTGTCCTTGCTGTCACGGTCAACCAGCTTCACGAAGGGGTCAACCCCAACGAAGGCCGGCTTCTTGTCCAGTTCAAACGACAGCTTGTTTTCACCGCTCTTGAGCGGATGCTTCTCCAGCAGCAGTACATCGTTTTCATCGGTCAGGGTGTCGGGATCGGCCGCAAAGAGGCCAATATCGACCCGCTCGCTGATCTCCACCTGCTGCTCTTTACCCTCGTTGTTGGCGGTCAGTTTTCCGGCATGAATGGTCAAATCCACCCGTACCTTGCCGCTGTCGAGTTCAGTCAGCTTCACATCCTCAAGACGCAGGTCGTAGAGGGTGATCTCATTGAAGGAGCTGTCCACAAAGGCCTGCTGTTCGTCGCTCAGCCCCTGCTTGATGTAACTCACCAGATCCAGGGTGGTCGGGAATGGGTCGGTGCGATAGCGGAAACGCTCAGCAAAGGCCGCCAGATTGGCGTTAAGCGCCTCTTCACCCACCACATCCTTGATGGCCATCATCACCACAGAGCCCTTCTGATAGTGAATGTACTGCTGATTCTCACTGCGAAGCAGCGGCATCTCGCCAATACGCTCGGCGCCGCGACCACGCAGGTAGCGGTCCAGCTCGTAACGCAGGAACTTACGCAGCATATGGGCACCGTACTTCTTCTCCATCAGCATCAGAGCTGCATACTGAGACAGCGACTCGGAAATAACCGCACTGCCCTGCACATCGGCCGCGCCTACCTGATGACCCCACCACTGATGCGCCACTTCGTGGGCGGTCACGTAGTACACGGGGTCAATCTTCTCTGGATCGCGAAGGTCAGTGATAAAGCCGATGCGCTCCGAGTAAGGCACAGTATTGGCAAAGCTCTGGGCAAAGGTGCGATAGCCCGGGTATTCCATAATTCGCATCTGACGATGCTGATAAGGACCGAAGGCTTCACCGAAGTAATCGATGGAGTCACGTACCGATTCCATCATACGGTCAATGTTCCAGGGGTGATCCGCGTGGTAGTAAACCTCGATGTTAATGCCTTGATACTCTTCCTTTTTCACCGCATAACGGCCAGACACTATGGAGAAGAAGTTCACCATGGGGCTGTCCATCTTGTAGTGGAAGTAATTGCGGCCATTCTCCTGCCACGACTTGGTAAGGTAACCGGGCACAATCGCAGTTTGGTCACCTGCGGTCGACAATGTGGCCTCAAAGTCGATAAAAGTGCCCTGGGGGCCAAAGAAGTTCTGCTGATGGAACTGCTCATCCTCAAGCTTATTGGCCCTGTCTTTAGGGGCCAAGCCACGCTTTTCCCGCTCATGGCGGTCAAGCAGCTCGGCTTCGCTCTGATATCCAAATACCGGCAACAGCGAGAGGTTGTCGATAAAGGTGCCGTTTTCCACCACAGCCCAGTCGTGATTGGTTTCGGCTATGCCATTGGTGTCGCGGATAAGCGAAATCTCACCACTCACCTCAGCACCTGGCGCTACCGGGGTGGCGAAGTTAAGCCAGCCCACCGGCATATCAGGGTCGATATCGCCAAAACTCGCGCCCGGGATATCAAACTTGATAGTCGCAGGGTCGGTGTGATTAGGCAGGCTCACCAGCATACGGGAGACAGGCTCAGCCGAACGGTTTTGCCAGCGCATGGCAACCCTGGCTTCGATGCGTCTGTCTTCAGGGAAGATGTTGAACTCACCTTTTACCGACACAGGCGACAGCTGAGGCAAGACTTCGTACTGCTTATACCGCTTCTCGTAGTCTGCCAGCTGATCTTGCGTATCTTCCGGCGTCATGTACTGATTCACCACTGTGGTTTGGTAGAAGAGGTAACCTCCCATGCCCACAAACAGCGACAGCGCAAAGCCGGCCAGGGCACTGCCACCAAAGCCCAGCTGATACCCAAGCAGCTTAAAGCGTGCCTTGAGGCCCACTTCCGGACCACGGCGATACAGACCAAAGGCCGCCAAAAACAGCAGCACGGTAAAGGCGCCCCAGTAAATCATGTACAGGCTGTGGCTCAAAAGCCCCCAACCAAAGCCGTTCATATCCGAATATGGAATGGTTGGCGAGGCGGCGAAGTTATTCAGACTGTGGCCAAAACCCCAGGTCGCCAGCACCAGGCTGACAATGTAATAGCCCACGAACAGGCCCATACCGGCGTACTTGTTCGGAGCCAACACCTGCAGGAAGAAGGCCAGCACCGCCGACATCATTAACGGCAACAAGATCACAAAACCCAGGCTGATGGCGTAGTGGCCAAGCTCCAGGTTCATTTGCCCCTTAATCAGCTGGAAGCAAATGGTGGTCAGCATGGCGAACAGGTACAAAAGCACCATCACCAGACTTAAGGCCACAAATTTGGAACCGAGGAACACCTTGTTGGATACCGGCATGGCATCGATGATGTCGCCCATACCTGTGCTGCGCTCACGCCAGACGATTTCGCCGCAGTAGTAAACCTGCACTATGACCATCAGCAAACCTGTGGAGCCCACAATCAGGGTTACCATGTCTTGGGTCAGCGGCCAGTTACTGGTGCCGTACCACTGCAAGTCGCCGGCAATCATGGGGCCGAGCAGATTGAAGATACTGAGCGCACCAAGGATGTAAAAAGGCGCGGTAAAGAGCACCTGTTTTACTTCAAAGCCTACCCGGGTCCAGAACTGCTTGCTGCCATTCACTTCAGGGCGGCGCACCAGTTCTGCCAAAGGCGGCATCACAGGCACCTTGTAGCTGCCGGTTTTCTTGGCTTCGGTTTTGCGGGTCAGACTGGGCTGACGATGCAGGCCACTCAAGGCCAGAATAGCCATGGAAATACCCAGCCACAGCAGGCGGTTTTGCAGCATCAGGCCTTCAAGACCCATGCTGATGGTGTTCTTCTCTTCGATGGTCCAGTAACGCGCCACCTGGGCGTAGGTACGCAGACCAAAGGGATCCAGCAGGGCGGCAATTTCACGGTACTGTGGCTGGCTGGCAAGCTGACCGGCCAAGCCATACAGCACAAACAGCGCCACGGCCGTGAGGTACAAGGCCATCATGGAGCGGAACTTCTGCGCCATGGCGTAAAATAGCGCCGATAACAACAGCAGCGTCGGAGCTACCAGCAAAATCAATGGCTTGATATAAAACCACAGCGAGATATCACCGAAGCGACTGGCATCCACCCAGGGCATCAGTGAGCCCAGCAGATGGCCCAGCGGCGCCAGGGTAAACAAAGTCAGCACCACCAGATAGCTGCCCGCAAAGCGGCCCAGCTGGTATTGCAGCGGCGACAGGGGTTTCACGTAAATCAGCTCTTCCATCATGGACTGCTGATTGCGCACCGCAGTACTGCCGACAAAGTTCACCACCGCAAACATGGCAATAATGCCGGTAATAAGCAGTGTCTGACCAATGGCGAAGGGGCTGTTTTTCAGGACTTCACCGCCACTGCCAATCTGCACTGAGTCAGAGCCGGTCGCGAAAAAGCACACCATAAACAGCAGAAGGCCGACCACATAAAAGGACGGCTGGCGCAGGTAATAGCGCCACTCGAATGAGAGTGTCTGTAGAAACATACTGCCGCTCCTTAGGCCGCCTGACTGCGGTGGCTGTGGAGGGTAGAGAAATACAGATCTTCAAGGCCGGCATCTGTGGCCTCAAAGCCCTCAGGGCAGGTATCCGACAGCACGTTCAGCACGGTGCGACCGGCAAACAGACGCTTGGAGATCACCGGCAACCTGGCTTCCAGATCCGCCGCTTCCTGCTGAGTCACGGTGCGCTGCCAAATCTTGCCCTGCAGACCACTGACCAGATCCTGTGGGTTGCCCTCCAGCAAAATACTGCCGGAGGCCAGCACCGCCATATTGGGGCACAGCTCAGCCACGTCTTCTACGATGTGGGTCGAGAGAATAACCACCCGCTCCTCACCCAGGCTCACCAGCAAATTGTGGAAACGGTTGCGCTCTTCCGGGTCCAGACCCGCCGTCGGCTCATCCACAATCAAGAGTTTGGGGTCGCCAAGCAGCGCCTGGGCAATACCAAAACGCTGACGCATACCGCCAGAGTAGCCGCTTACCGACTTGAATCTGTGCTGGTACAGGTTGGTGTGGGCAAGCAGACCATCAACGATTTCTTTACGCTCTTTGGCGTTATTGAGGCCCTTGAGTACCGCCAGATGATCCAGCAAATCTACCGCCGTCACCCGTGGGTAAACGTTAAAGTCCTGGGGCAGATAACCGAGCATGGTGCGAAGACGCATAGGGTCGGCCATCACATCGATACCATCGAAGTGGATACTGCCGGAATCGGCCGACTGCAAGGTGGCAATGGTGCGCATCAAACTGGATTTGCCGGCACCGTTGGGGCCAAGCAAACCGAACATCCCCTTGGGGATTTCCAGGTTGACGTTGTTCAGGGCTTTAACCCCGTTATCGTAGGTTTTATTAAGGTTTTTTATGCTAAGCATGGGTCCTTTCCGCTTCAATTTACTAAATCCGCGAGTGAAACATATCAAACCCAGCTTTAACGTCACCTTAATAATTGTAATAAAAAATCAATATTTTACAGTACAGCGTTTAGAGTAAAAACTAGCATGGGTGCACTAAAGCAGTGGGCAAAGCCTTTTACCCAACCGGTGAAAAGCTTTTGCGTCTTTGGGTGGATGTGGCGGGCTGCGAAGCAGAGTATGATGAGCGGTTTGCTGACCATTTACTGCGGAGACGCCATGGTATTGAAGTTAAAACCATCCGAACAAAGGCGTTATGCCGAAGGCTTTTGGGGCGCCCCTTCGCTGGCGCTGTTTGCAGCACTGTTTTCTACATTGATACTCTCAGGCTGTCAGCTGTCCACTGTACCTGCCACCAATCCGACCGATGAAACCGTTCTCAGTGAGCCATCTGATGAGCCAAACTCGGCCGCGACTGAAATGAGCAATGACGAAGACACCGGCGCTGCGACTGGCACCGAGACAACACCCAAGGCATCGTCAGCTCACCGGGTAAAAACCACAAAGGCCCAGCAGACGGATACCAAAGCGGTGGACTACAGCGACCTGTGGCACAAGATTGCCGACGCCCGCAGTATCGACATTCCTCCCCATAAAGAAGTGGACTACTACCGCGGCCAATTTGCCTCCCGCGCCCTGTTTCCGGCCAACGCCACCCGTGCGGCCAGCCCCTGGATGTTCCATGTAGTCAATGAGCTCGAAGCACGCGACATGCCGCTGGAACTGGCGCTGCTGCCCCTGGTGGAAAGTGGCTTTCAGCCCGGCGTAAAAGGCATTGGCGGTGCCGGGCTGTGGCAGCTCTCGGCCCAGACAGCCCGGGGCCTTAAGCTCAGGGTCAACAAAGAATACGACGGACGCCTCGACCCTATTCCCGCCACCCGCGCGGCGCTGGATTACCTGCTGTACTTGTACGAGATGTTCGACAACGACTGGTTATCGGCGGTGGCGGCCTACAACATGGGGGAAGGCAAGCTCAAAAGCGCCATTGCCCGCAACCGGCGCCAGGGCAAGCCTGAGGATTTCCTCTCCCTCGGCATGAGCCGCAACCAGGCACCAAGCCTTTACAAGTGGCTGGCAGTAATTGAAATTGCCCGGGACCCGGCCGCCCTTGAAATGAACTTCCCTGTCATCGCCAACACTCAGGTACTGGGCCGCGAAGGTGTACCCAATGGCGTTAGCCTCAGCAGTGTGGCCAAGGCGATTGCCCTGCCCAAAGCAGAGCTGCTCGCCCTGAACCCGGCCTTTAAAACCCAGGTAGTGCCATCAAGCGGTAAGTACATGATAAACCTGCCACTCGAGCAAACCGGGGCCTTTGAGCTGGCCAGGGCTCAGTTGAAGCGGGAACCCAATGCCGTCGGCAATGGTGGCAGCTATGTGGTCAAGTCCGGCGATACTTTAAGTGGCATAGCCAAGCGTCAGGGGGTGAAACTCTCAAGCCTGATGCAGGTTAATGGACTGAATAACAAAAGTATTATTCGCCCAGGACAGAAACTGGCTATTCCCGGGGCCTGAACCGCTTAACGCTGCACCAGGGCGCCGTTGCCAGCTTGTGACCCCATGTTCAGTGGTCTACTCATGGCCATAAATGCCTCGGTGGCCCAGAATGGATCCCGGGCACTGGCCTTGAGCAGACTAACGTCCAGCGCGGGCGCATTCTCACGCAAAGGTACCGCCACCAGGCGCTGCATATCGACGCTCCAGGGCCGGAAGGCAAAGTCCGGCAACAAGGCGATACCACTGCCCGCCGCCACCAGGCTACGGGCAGTTTCTATGTTGGTCACCCGGATCTCAGTCACAGAGGCAGGCATGCCCGCCCACAGCTTGTGCTGTGCCCGTTCGAGTTCTTCATCCTCTACCCTGATAAGAGTTTCGCGCGCCAGTTCATCCAGTGAAACCTCACTGCGACTCGCCAGTAGATGAGATGGCGCCAGCCACAAACTCCAACCGGAGTTAAGCAGTGGCTCGGCGTCTCGAGGCATTTGTCCACCGGCGCTCTGAAGGCTCAGCAGCAAATCCAACTCACCCTCAGATAAAGCCTGCTGAAGCAAAGGTCCACGTCCTTCACGCAACCGGATACTGACACCGGGCTGCACCCTGGCAAAACGGCTCAGCAATGACGGCAACAGGTAGGTTGCCAGCAGCGGCGTCACGCCAATCACCAACTCACCGCGGCGAGGTTCATCACGGCTCAGGGTACGGCCGGCATCTTCAACAGCCTCGATTATCCTGTGGCAAGACACCAGAAACTTGTGTCCTTCCGCGGTCAGGCTTACCCCCTTGGGCGAGCGCACCACCAACTGGTGTGCAAGCCCGGTTTCCAACTCTGCAAGGGAGTTGGTCAGCGCCGACTGGGACAGCCCCAGACAACGGGCGGCCTTGCTCAGGGAGCGTTGCTCGGCAATGGTCACGAAATAGCGCACCTGCCGAAGACTGAAATTAACCATAGTCTTCCTGTAAACGATTTAATGGGATGTCACTCTTTGCCCCAGAAAGCCGCTTCGGCGGCATTGATTGCGGGGCTTTGGAAATGGGCACTTTTTGGGATGCACTCACCCACACGGTGAATGTAAAGGCGGCGACTGTTGGCTCTGGGTGGAACAAACCAGCTTCCGGGCAATCTGGTGGGCAAGGCACGGATTTGTTCAAGTGGCAAAGCATAACGCGCCACAAATACCCCATCTTGAGTGTCGAGCTCACACTTATATTCGTCGGCCGCCGCGGCAATGGTGATCAGCGTCAAGCAGCCGAGTACAAGCTTACGCATACGGTCTCCTTACTTGCTGTAGTAGTAGATTTTGTGGGTTTCAAGCCCGCCACCAATGCAGCGAGGACCGCCGTCTTTACAGGGGTCGCAATTAAGGTCATTCGCCGGACAGGGAGCCTTTTTCATGTCGTAGTCGGCATTGCCGATACCGATGAAATACATGCGCTCACCATCTGGGATCACCAGTTGGGGGGTATCTGCCAGTTGGGAGCCCATTTCCAGCCGCTGACGGGTGAAGAAACTGAAGCCCCTGTGCAAATCCATGCCATAGAGAAAACTGCGGCCCTTTGCCTGGCACAGGTTCTCGTCCCCAGCCTCGGGCGCGAAGGTGGTGAAGAACACCCTGCCCCGGACTATAGTGGCGCTGGACAGGCTCTTCTCACCGGGCAAGCCCAGGCCGTAAACCCAGCCACGTGTCTGGGCAAAAGCTATTTCGTCCTGTTCCGTTATAGGCCTTTCACTGACATCAAACAGATCCTCGGTGGTAAGGGGCTCCGGCGGCTCATCTCCGCCCAGCATTTTGTTAAACGAGTGACTGGCGGTAATGCGGTCCTGCAACAGGAAGAAGGCATCCTCGCGGCTGGTGTCCATAGGTAAAGGCCGGATCCCCGAGCCTATGGCAACCGCATCGTAAGGCAGCTGGCGGCGGCTAACCCGGGTTTCGGTGCCTGTTGGCGTGTCCAGCTCCAGGGTAAAACTGAGATCTGTTGCCGTCTGGGCGATAACAGGTGCAGAAAAAAAGCGTCTGTCACTGGCTGCCGAACTGCCCCCCAGGCTGGCAAACTTGAAAGCAGACCATGCAGCGCCAGTCTTATCCGGCTTAGGACCGGGCAAGTCCAAACGCCAGACATTCCCCCCCGTGTCGGTGGCATAAATTCTGTCGGTCAGACCATCACCATTGGCATCCAGCACCGCCACTTCGTTGGGAATGCTGTCTTTCAGCCCCGGCATTAGAGTCTGGTTCTCACGGACAACGTCGGCACTGAAGCTGTGGATCAGGTTGCCATCGGTCGCATCGAGGATATACACCCCCAGCCCCATGCTGTCACCGCTGCCAACCTGTGCTGAGTCTTTGGCGCCAGGCTGATAACCACCTCCCACTATCAGCACGGGCCCCTTATGGCCCGGGATCTGGGTTACCACTGGCCTGGCCCAGGTCTGGCCAAGTCCTTCCAGCCCCTCGCTGTCCGGGCCTGCCTGCCACAGCATGGTGGGATTTGCAGGATTGGAAATATCCAGAGCGAAATATTGCTTTCCGCCACGGCGCATCCCAAAGAACACCCAGGTCTTTTGCCCGTCAGGTCCGTTCTCGCGGTGCACAACCGGGGTCGAGTCCAGACCGTAAATATTGTGACCGCCGCTGACCGCCGTTCTCAGAGGATACTGATTTGACAGCAAACTCCAGGGCATAAAGGCCCACAGTTCTGACACTGAAGTGCCAGAGTCTTTGAACATGTGCAAAAAGCCCTGATTGGTGGCCGCCAGCAGATAAACGGCTTTGTTACTCCCACTACCGTATTCCAGCGCAACCGGCCTGGCATGGAGCATATCGCCGAAGCTATCGCTGCGGCTCTCGGTGCGGTCGCCATCCCTGTCGGCATCATCAACATCGACGCCGCGGATCCAGGACACATGGTTTCCAAGCAAGGCTTCAGGCAATCCGAGCTGCAACGCCAGCTCACCGCCGCCATTGGCGATGGCCGTGAGACTATCCAGAGTCAAAGGCGCCAGCTTGGCTCCGTCCTGGGTGTAAAGCACCCTGTCTTTGTCCGCCATGGCGGCAACGGCCGCAGCAACACCGCCACGGCCGAAATTCTGACCGTCGCCCCCATTGCAGGAGCCAGCCCACACAGAGCAAGCCTCGGCCGCCACACCGCCATCCGCCGCGGTGACAGACATACCATTTTTATCCAGCACCCTGCCATCGCCACTGAGGCGATACTTCTTGATATCACCGCTCCAACGGGGACGCTGGGCTGAACGGAACATGGGTAAATAAACGTGCTCACCGGTTTCAAGTCGGGTTTCACTGTTAACGACCGCCGGAGATGAAAAGCTGGATTCCCGCTCGACTATCTGGTTCAGCGCCGCCTTCAGCGCCTGCTGCAGCTTATCCTGAAAATTGCTTTGGGAACTGAGGTCGGTGGCATCGAAGAAGCTGCCGCCACCTACAGTGGCTACCGACTCCAACAGGGTCTTGGCACCCAAAGCCCCCTCGGAGTAGCCGATGGTATGAGTAGACACCATCTGCTCGCCATCAACACCGGGGGTTACATCATGGGTGTTCATCCACCCAGCCAGCGAAACCAAGGCCTCCCTGGCATTTTGCATCTTGCCCCAGTCATTATCATCACTGTTGCTGTATCCCACGCCGGTGAGAGAACGGATGGCATCGTTGGCGTCAAAGTCTTCGGTGGGCTCGCCGTCAGTGATGTAGATGATGTAACCACGGCGATCACAGCGCTTAAAAGGCGACTGATATACGCCTTGAACTTCGGCGGCGGGATCGCCGGACATACCTTTGTAAGCGGCACCGTAATCCCAGTAGTAGTCCCTGTCCTGATTGCCGTAAAGCACAGGTTCACCAGCGAAATAACGGTAGGCCTCATATAAGGTTTCGCAGGTCGGAGTTTGGAAGGCGTAGCCCATGCGTTCAACCTCCCCAAGGAAGGTCATCCGCCGCGCACTGTCAAACCTGTTAATGGCGGAGACAATCTTGCCTCCATGGCCGTAGGGTCCACCGGGTTCCTCACGGTCGCCCAGATTGACGTTGAATATCGCCAGCCCCAAATCGATATCCACCATGGAAAGCGCTACCTGCCGCAGCGCCTCCTTGGCCAATTCCATTCTGGTGCCATAAACCGGAATGGTGTTGTCTAACTTCCAGTTAATGTAGTGCTCGCTGTAAAGGGTGACTGTCACGCCGCGGCGAAGTCCGGATGCTCTGGCACTGGCCTTGGCGGCGTCACGATGGGCCTGGGAACTATTGGCATTGACGCGGATATAGGCTTCAGAATCACCTGCTACCGGTAAGCCCTCTGCGCGTCCTGCGCCATTTTGATAGTTGCCGCTTTCGATGTCGGCAAGGCAATCCACCAATACACTCCCGCCACTGGCTGGCGTATCGGACCACTGACGCAGCTGCGGGTCAAAACTGCCGATAAAGCCGGTATAGACCCCGTACTTTTGCAGTTGCTCCCATGAATCGGCACAGGCGTTGTTGGCATGCAAAATATAGCTGGCCGCCTGCAGGTTATTGACATTCAGCTGCTCATCGCCGCGGGTAAAGTAGAGCTTGCTGCCTGCAGCAGGTGGCAGCGGCTCGCCACTGCGGCTGGTTTGAGGCACATAGACGGGGGACATCTGAACCGTCGCCCCCATACTGCTTGAGGTATCCAGAATTATCAGTACCTGCGGCCTGCTGTTACCTGTGCTGACCTTAAACAGTGACGTATCGTCTGCAGCACTCAAGCTGGCGATACACAGGAGCGCCAGGGCGCGGACAATATTTCTGGAAACAGGCATGACAACTTCCCGAATGACTGGTCTGAGGCAAGAACACAACAGGATTTCGCCATTAAGTTGGCTATAAGGCGGCAACCATGCTGCGCAAGTCGCGGCGACTTTACCTTGTTACCTCATTGTTACTCAAGCATTTTGCATACAATATATATTATTAAATGGTAAAAATTGCTTTACAGACAGGAAGACAATCCAGGCATCATATAAAATGTTATGCGACTGTTTTATAAAATATTTTTAGCAGTTCGGGTGTCTGGGCGACTTAATTTGCATGGATGGGAATAACAAAAGCTAATGAGGATGAAGCGGCAGATACGGCCAAAAAGATAAGCCCCGGCATTGACCGGGGCTTACAAAAAGACGGGATCGTCTAACAGATCAGAGCGCTGATTTAACCCAGGGAGCCAATCGTTTCATCCCTTCATCGAGGGAAATCAGCGGCTGGTAGCCAAGCAAGGTTTTGGCGGCATCGATGCGGTAGTAATGGCTGCAGGAGAGCTGACGCGCCACAAAGCGGGTGATAACCGGCTCTTCCTCTTTGCCCAGCAGGCCATAAATACCTTCAAGCAGCGCGCCCACGGCGTAGGCGAGCCCCACAGGAACACGGGGCAGACGTTGATGCTGATTGTCACAGGCGAGAATGCGACCCAGCATGTCGGCCATGGTCACCGGCTCATCGTTACTCAAAAACAAGGCTTTGCCGCCACAGGGACTATCGTCCTTCAGCAGCGAAATGGCCGCCAACACATGGGCGTGGGCGGCATTGTCCACATAAATGGTATCCACCAGCTTGTTTTCACGGCCCACCAGCTTAAGGCGCCCTGCCCGGCCACGGGCAATGACCCGTGGCACCAGATGAGGGTCTTCCGGCCCCCAAATCAAATGCGGCCGCAGCGCCACTGTGCGTAAATCCTGGCAGTGTGCCGACAGCATCATGGCCTCGGCCTCGGCCTTGGAGGCGCCGTAATGATTCAAGAAGTGGTCAGCATAAGGCGCAGACTCATCGATACCTGACTCATCTTCGCCGGCAAAGGTCACGCTGGGGGTGCTGGTATAGATAATGCCCTTTACGCCCTGCTGCCTTGCGGCCTCAATCACGTTGGCGGCACCTGTGACATTGGGGCCATAGTAGCTTTCGCGGCTGCCCCAAACGCCCGCCTTGGAGGCTACATGGAACACCAGCTCGCAGCCCTGCATGGCCGCTTCAAGCGAGGCGATATCGGTTATATCGCCCCTGTGCATGGTCACGCCCAGCTGCTTAAGCGCCGGGTAATCCGAGCGGGCAATCCCCACCACCTCTATACCCGCCGAGAGCAACTGGCGGCAAAGCGCCTTACCCAAAAAACCACCGGCGCCGGTTACCAGCACTTTGGACACCTGGCCAGCCAGCGTTCTGGCGGCACTGATTTGTTCAGGATGCAGTGGAAAAGCCTGGGTCATTTAAGGCCACCGGAGAGTTGTTTTTCAGCCCAGACAGCCAGTTTTTCACGGAAAATCTTGGCGTTATGGCGCACATCCATGGGGAAAGATTCATGGATAAGGAAGAAGTCGATACCGCGGGTGATGTCATTGGCCTCGGCCATTTCCCTGAGCTCGCGATACAGGGTACTGGCGTTGTTGCAGGCAAGGCTCTTATCGAGCTCGATGCACACCAGCGGCAGCTTGTCACCGAGGCGATGCACCCCCACCAGCGCCGAGCGCGCCACCAGCGGATGGTTATTGAAAATCCGCTCACAGGGGATAGAGAAATAGCGTTTGCTGAAGGCGCCGCCCTCGGTAGCATCCACCCGGTGGGCCTTGCGGCCGCACATCCACAGCCGACCTTCGTCATCGAGATACCCAAGATCGCCCATGCGGTGACGTTTCACATCGCCATCGCCTATTTTGGCCTGAAGCGTGGCTTCATCCCTGTGGTAATAGGCCTGGCTCACCATGGGCCCTTTGGCCACTATCTCACCGATTTCGTAGGCTTGTAAAAGTGGAGCCTGTGACCAATCGGCGATGGGAGCTTCATCAATGGCAATAATATCGATTGCCACGCCGCTCACCGGCTTGCCAACAAGAATACCGCCACCTTTGGCTGTCACCTCGCCACTTAAGAGCAGCTCATCGCTGGCGACAAAACACAGCGGCAACCCCTCGGTTGCACCGTAAGAATTGAGTACGGGCGCGCCTTCTGGCAATAAACGGCTAAAGCGGCTGATGGCATCGATAGAGGCTGGCGCCCCGGCAGAAATCACCCGCTTGACGCCGGTCAGCTGCCTTTGATTGTCCACACAGAAACGGCCAAGCTTATCCAGCAGCGCCGGATTGAGGAACAGGTTGGTACAGCCATAATCGGCAATGGCTTTAAACAAATATTCGGGATTGGCCTTGATAGGACGGCTCGCATCCATACAGGGCACTATGGAGGCCATACCTAGCGCGGGACCAAACAGAGCAAACAGCGGAAAAGTCGACAGGTCACGCTCGCCTGGACTGATGCCATAGTCCTGCTTAAGCGCGGTTATCTGCGCCTCAAACATCCGGTGACTGTATTCCACGCCCTTGGGCACGCCGGTGCTGCCGCTGGTAAAGAGGATGGCGCACAGCGCATCTTCGTCCAGCATCACCATCGGGAATGCCCCTTTATCCTTGCCCTGCTGTTCAAGCTGAGCCAGAGTCGGGCCGCCCCAGATTTTCAGGCCGCGGCCCACGGTTATCAGGGTCTTTAGCGTGCGCTTTCCCCAGCCAAACAGCATCCGCGCCACATGGGCCTTAGGGATGCCGATAAAGGCATCGGGCTCGGCCTCATCGAAGCACTGACCGAGGTTTTTAATGCCCATGCCCGGGTCGACCATCACAGGGATGATCCCGGCCTTGAACAGTGCAAAGGTAAGCGCAAAGAAATCGAGCCCCGGCGTCACCATCAGCACGGCTTTGTCACCGGCCTTGAGTCCGGCGCTCAGCAGTCCGTGGGCAATGGCATCGCTGCGACGGTTCAGCTCACCGAGACTGAGCTCATCGTAGCAAAGCTCGCCTATGCCTCGGGGTGGCTTACCAAATCTGTGCCTTTGCACCGCAACCGCCAGCCCTTCGGGGCGCTCGGTCGCGGCGTTCAGCAAGTGACGGCACAGATTGGCACTCATGATGCCAGCGCCTCGCGGGCGGATGAGCGGTGAATAAACTGCTGAATATGGCCAATGACTTCATCGGCCGCATCTTCGAGAATGTAATGGCCACAGTCGGCAAAGGCGTGCACCTGGGCCTTGGGCAGCTTTTGCTGCCATACCTCAAGGAAGTGTTTATCAAACACAAAATCCTCAAGACCCCAGCAAATCAGGGTCGGAACCTCGGTGAAACCAATGAGACTGGCTTCAATCCTGCTGACCTCGGCGTAGGCTTTATCGCCTGGCTGCAGCGGAATGTCCTGCACAAAACGCAGGGTGGAAATACGGTTGGCCCAACTGTTGAAAGGCGATACGTAGGCTTTTCTCAGCGGCGCTGACATGGGGTTTCGCTTGCAGCCAATCACAGAGGCGAGCCCTGCAAAGGCGTTAAAGCCCCGCACCAGCACAGTGCCCAACCAGGTATTACGGCAAATTTTAAGCCGCAGTGGCAGAGGCTTGCTGGTTGGCAGATGAAACGCAGCGGTATTTAATATCACCAATCTTTCAATGGCCTGCGGATATTTGGATGCCCAGCCCATGCCAATCATCCCGCCCCAGTCGTGTACCACCAGGGTCACTTTCTCGTTCACCCCAAGGTGAGCCAGCAGCGCCTCCAAATCGGCAATACGGCTGGTGAGGGTGTAATCGTATTGGCTGTCATCGGGCTTATCCGATAGTCCGCAGCCCACGTTATCCATGGCAATACAGCGGTACTCGCCCTTGAGCGCGCTTATCAGATTGCGGTAGTACAAGGTCCAACTGGGGTTGCCATGAACCATGACCACAGTGCCCTTTGGCGAGGCAGGGGCTTCATCCACATAGTGAATATTCTGGCCCTTGTGGCGGAAATACTGCCGCTTGAAAGGCAGCAGGGTGTCCAGCATTAATTCGTTACTCATTACCAGCGCAGCCCCAACATCATGCAGTTAAGGCCTGAGCCTATGCCAAGAAAACTCACCTGATCCCCGGGGCGCAAAAAGCCCTGATCGTGGGCCATGGCCGCCGATACCGGTAGCGAAACCGTGCCCATATTGCCAAGTTCGGCAAAGGTAGGAAATTCTTTTTCTTCAGGAATTTGCAACGCAGAAAGCACCTGTTTGCGGTTGGCGGCGCCCACCTGGTGACAGATGACTTTATCGACCTGGCTTGCCAGCCATTCGCGCTGTCCGAGGAAGTGCTGCCAGGTTTGCTTGGCAAGCTCCACCCCTTCTTTGAGCAGGGTTACGGCGTCGGTGCGCATAAACTCGCGGTAGATGCGATGTCCGGCTTCCTGCAAGCCCCACTGGCACAGCTGATGATGCTCAGGGGCTGCCAGTTGACTGGCGCCCAGCAGTTGATGGTTGCGCTCGGTGGCCAGCTTGAAACTGCCATCGGTTAGCAGCACTGCCACGGCGCCTGAACCGCCGGTGAGCGTGGCCAGCGACTGGGCAAAATTCTGCATGGTTGGCTCGGCCAGCATACGGTCGATGGTCACATCGACGATGTCACGGGCCGATTCACAGGACACCACCAACCCGGCGCGGATTTGGCCAAGCTCGATGCGGTTGGCAATGTCGAGAATGCCCGACAGCACCCCAAGACAGGCATTGGAAATATCGTAAATTGCGCTATCGCGACCCACGCCAAGCGCGGCTGCAATACGGCAGGCCGTGGCGGGTTCGTGCTGATCGCGGCACACACCTGTATAGACCACGGCGCCCAAATCACTGGCACTGAGGCCGGTTTCTGTGAGGGCCTTTTGGGCTGCGCTGATAGCGCCGTCAGACAACCTGTGACCCAGCGGCCACCAGCGACGCTCGCGAATACCGGTCAGGGCAGCCAGCTGTCCCATAGGAATACGAAACTTTTGATACAGGGGAGCGAGACGCTGCTCTAGTTCAGAGCTCGATACGACAACAGGGGCCAGTTCGTAGGCCATGCTGTTGATAAATACTCGGGAATATTTCATTCAGTTCTAATTATCTGGGATGCAAAGCTCACGGCCGCTCGCCACTTCGGCCTGACAATAATCAGCCATTATCCAGAGAAATGCAGGTCAAGCCAACCAAAATACTCAACTAATAGCCCCGGACAGGCGCTCATCCGACCCCTTAGTTGAAAAAGGACCCGACGTGAAAGCGGCTATTCAAACAGTGCTGCCTGAACTGGGCCTGAGAATTTGCCCGATTGACAGGAATTTCAAATCAAGTGTGCAGAAAACCTGCGTCACCTTTGATAAGCCCAAGCACAGGCCATGAACCAGCAAAGAGCGTTAGCGGCGTGCTTCAATCAGCGCATTGCGGGGAGTCACTTGCGGCGCACAAAAAGCACTGAGACTGACGCGGTAACCAGCCTCCAGCAAAAAGGCCGCCCGGTCCAGCAACAAAAACTGCTCTATCAAAGGCCGGAACAAATGTGCGGCCAAATCCAGCCTGCGGGTGAGCTGCTGGCGTTTAAGCCCCAGAACAAGCCAGGGCTCGGCGTTAAAGTCAGCAGGCAGTGTCAGGCCGCGGTAATCGGCGGCCCAGTGGCAAAAGTCGGCAAAGCTGCCGGACAGCTGGCTTTGGCGCATCGATGGCAGCGGCAGGTACTCATCTTGATTGCGAAGGGTGCGCTGCAGGCTGTCAAACCCCAGGCGCCAGCTTACTTCCTTGAGGCGGTCAGCGTTGGCCTTATCCCCCGCCACCAGTGAGTGATTCAGAGGCAATTGCAGGGCCTGGCGCGACAAGCAAAGGCCGGATTTCCGGCCTGCTGCACTGATGCAGCAATAATCGCCGCTGGCAAAAAGATGATAACAGCAGGGGGAAAGACTGATGGCTTCAGTGCCAGCGGCCACCGCCTTTCGCATCAGCGTCAGATGCAGCTCGCCGCAGGCATGGAGCGCCAGCGCATGTTGGTTGGTGTCAAACACTTGGGCAGTATCGCCAAAAGCATCGGCGCACACGAAGCGCTGCTTTACCGCGCGCTTGTCGGCCTCCAGCGCGCCTGCCTCACAAAGGGACTGCTGCAGCTCAAGGCTCAATACCGGCATTTGGGTCACAGCGCCCATCAGGCGGCCAAGATGGCCCTTACCGGCGCACCACTCAAGCACAGGCAAAGCGGGGCTGCTCGCGGCAGTAATGGCCACAAAACGGGATATTTGCTCCCATTTGCGCCCCTTTATGCCAGCGGCAAACCGGCTTAATGTCTGCGCTGGCAGCAAGGTGTCCGGATGATAACGGGCATTCTCAGCTCGGCTGTCCAGCGGATTGGCAGGCAGTGTCCAATCAAACAGTGATTTAGACCAGGCCAGCTCGCCGCGTCTGGCCAAGTCGGCTTCCAGAGCCGGCCACAGCAGCGCACACAAGCCGCGCTGATCTCTATCCAGTGGCTCTATGTGGTCATCGTCGATGGCCCAAAGTGCCTGGGCAAGCGCGGGGAAGTCGCTCTCCCAGGGCAGGTCTACACACTCAAAGGTACGCAGGTCCCACAGGCATCTCCCCTGCTCAAGGGTGCTCGCCAGCGACTCAAGCCTACGCAAAACATCCGCCAATTCAAGCGCTGGGCTGATATCTGAGGTCGGCTGAGATGTTTGCTGCGAAGACAATGACGACACGAAAAATTCCTGACAGAAGACTAAAAAAACGGCCTCCACAGAGTGAAGGCCGCTTCATTATACGTGGCTTTAGCCGCTGTTCCCACATACAAGGGGCAGCCTGGTTTTTTAGAGGGTTTGCGCCTTTTTAAGCGCCATCCGCTTACCCAGCCACACACCCAGCCCCAGGGGAGCGAAAAACACCACCAGCAAAAACAGCACTATGTACAAAATGAGGCTTTTCAGGGTTTGCGTCAGCTGCTCAAACACCACTTCCACCGCCTTTTGGGTAATGACTTCCAAATCTTTGGCGGCATTGGCACGCTCGCGGGCTACCATGGTCTCCAGCGCCTCCCGCTCGCGGGCGACCATGGCCTCGAGGGCTATCCGCTCCTCGGAGAGTCTGGCAAGTTTCTCATCTGTGCCTGCGCCCAGCTTTTCCAACAGTGGCTCCAGCTCCTTGCGCATATCCACCGCCAGCTGCGACATCATTTCCGGGCTTTGGGCCATCAGCGCCTGAAAACGGGCGGCGGTGTCGGCCATTTCACGCAGGGTGCGCTCAATTTCTTTTGGGTCGACACTGGAGTGCATGGCAAAGAGTTCGGCCTTCCAGCCTAAAATCTTCGGCGTTTGACTGCTGATGGCAGCGAGGCGATCGGAAATATCACTGGCAACTTCAGGCGCCGAGCCAAAGGTGGTCACAGCATCGCTTTCATCTATGCCGCGAAAGGCCAGCCAGTCAGCAAAGGCGCTTTTGCGACCAAAGCCGATATCGGTGAAGGGATTGGCGGCAACATACTGGCTGACAAAGGCGCTGTCTTTGCTGAAATCGCCGCTTTTGGCGAAACGTTTTACCCGCTCGGTAAATTCAGCTTCCAGCGCGCGGGTGGCCTCCAGTGCCAAGCCCTGACGCTCACCAAACAGTGCCTGCCCGGCACCGGTCTCAAAGAAGGCACGCATTTGGGCGGTATAGACCCAGGTGTCTATCATGGATGCCACCGGCGATGCCTGATACAGGGTGGTCTGCAGCCCCTGCTCGGCATAAATCTTCCACATCAGCGCATTGGCCTTGATGCGGTCATCATCCTGCTCCAGCATGATGGCATCGGCGCTACTTTCCACCTGCTGATAAAAGCTGCTGGCAAAATCACGGGTAAACACCCGCATATTCAGTTGCTCCTTGGGCAGTGGCACCACGCCGCTTTCCAGTTTGACTTCCAGCAGCGAACAGCCGCCAAGCAGCACCAATAAGGTCGTGGCCAACAAGGCTGTGAGTCTGTGTTTCATGCAGTGTCGCTCCTTTTACTCTGTTGAGCGCAATTGTACCAGCGGCGAACCAGCGTGACCTATCCGCCAAAGTGATAGAGATCATAAGTTGGGGAAATGCCCACTGAGATGCTAGACTCGGCGTCCAGTTTTTAACCCGTTAGGAGAATGCCTGTGATCCAATCCCCCTGCGTCGCCCGCTGCGGCCTGAACGATGAGGATTACTGCATGGGTTGTCTGCGCCATATCGATGAAATTGTCGGATGGTCCCAGGCGAGTGATGAGCGAAAGCTGGAGATCCTGGCCAGTCTGCCTGCCCGCAAAAAAGCCCTCGAGGGTGAAAATAATCAGCCACTGAGCAGAGCCAAATGGCTGGAATCTGAAGCCCGCTTGGGGCTCGATTAGTCGTCTGAAACCGACAACCCGGTTTATTGCGCCTTCAGCGCCGCTTCGGCCAGCACTTTGGTGTGCTCAAGCAGACGCTTGTCCCCCAGCGCGCCGTGGCCTGGCACCACGGTATTCACTTCGGGGAATTTTGCTATTACCCGCGACATGGACTCAGGCCAGGCCTGCAGCGAACCATCGCCGTAAAATCCCATCGACTGAGTTGAGGCTTCCCGCACCAGACAGCCGCCAAACAGCAGTTTTTCATCGGGCAGGTACACCACCAGATTATCGTTCGCATGACCCGAGCCCGGATAAAATACCTCAACCTTGTTGCCGAAGTACTGTATCTCGTCGCCACTGAAAGTCTGGGTCGCCAGGGTCTTTTGATGTTGCTGCAACATCGCCTGGGTCGCCTCTGAGCTCAGGGTTGGAATACCCGCTTTCTCATACACGCCAAAACTGCCGGCTCTGTCTTCGTGCCAGTGGGTGGCGAGCACGCCTTTAATGATTAAGCCCTGCGCGTTTGCCCACTCCAGCATGGTCTCGGCGTCGGCATCGCTCCATGGCGTATCCACAACGAAGGCCTCTTTGCCATCGACCAAAATAAGGCCATTGGCCGACACCTTGCCCCAACCCTCAATCGTTTTCTCACTCTGGTGCAGGTAGAGGTTTTCAGATAATGGGGTGATTTCAAGCGCTGTAGCGCTGGCCGCAAAAAAGGCCTGGGGAGAAACAAGCACAGCAATAGCGCCAACAGCCGAGCGAAAAAACATAAATGGCTCCTTTAGACACAAGAAAAAAACAAAAGCGCCGGCATGGTGCCGGCGCCCGTTAATGACACTGGATCAGCAGCTTAAGCAGGTCAACTATCCTGCGCCGCGGTATTGTGACTGTGGTGGGTTTCAGTCAGGCGACGCATCAGCGGCAATACAGCCAAGGCTATCACCGTGCAGCCCAGAGCGGCAAATCCCAGTTTATTAAACAGGTTGGTGTAAATCGGCAGGGTCTCCAGCGGATCGGTAATTCCCTGAGGCACACTGGCAAAGTTGGCCACCACACCGCCCAGATACTGGGAAATGCCCGAGGCCACAAAGTACGCCCCCATCATAAAGCCGCCCATACGCTCGGGCACATAACGGGCAATCATCGCCAGTCCCAAACCGCTCACCAAAAGCTCGCCCAGAGAGTAGGAGCCATAGCCCCAAATCATCACCCAGCTTGACGTTTTACCATTCACCGCATACTCACCGGCAATACCATAAATAAAGAAGCCTGCCGCCACCACCGCAAAGCCAAGGGCAAATTTGGCGGCAATGGAAATGTCCTTGTTATTCTTGCCACCCCAAGCATAAACCCAGGCGAGAACCGGGCTTAACACCATGATCCAGATGGGATTGAGTGCCTGAAACTGTGCAGGCGACCAGGTCCACAGATGGGTACCTGCCACGACAAAATCCCAATCGACGTTACGCAGAGCAAAGAGCGCCAGCGAGGTCGACATCTGCTGATAAAAGATGAAGAAAAACACCGTTTGCAGGGTAAGCACCAGCGCCGCAATCAGCCCCGCCCGCTCACTCTCTTCACTGGTGCGGATAAGGTGGACAAAAATCCCCAGCACTACCACACCGGCGCCATACACAAACACCCGCGCCACGTCTTCAAATTCGAGGATAATGGCCGATGCCACCACTGCCAGCAGCGAACAGCCGAGCACCGCCATCAGCTTGCGCTTATCCACCGGCAGCAGATCCGGTTCTGAGCCGTATTCATCCAAGGTGTGGCGCATCACCATATAGTTGGCAATACCCACAATCAGGCCGACAAAACACACGGCAAAGGCGGCATGCCAACCGAAGCCATCGCCATAGTTGGCGTTAACGTAGTCCTTAATCCAGGGGGTGAGCAGCATCGAGAAGGTGGAGCCCACGTTCACGGCCATGTAGTAGATGGTGAAGGCGCTGTCGATTTTGGAGTCATCGCCTTCATAAATCTTGCGCACCAGATTACCGGCGTTGGGTTTGAACAGGCCGTTACCGACCACGATAACCCCGAGGGCCGAAAACAAAAACCAGGTGTTGTCAGTGGGCACCGCCATCAGGGCATAGCCCAGGGTCAGTACTCCGGCGCCCAGGAGCATGGTGCGTTTGGTGCCCAGCACCTTGTCACCTACCCAACCACCTATTGCGGGTGAAACATAAATCAGCGCGGCGCAGGCACTCCAAACCAAGTTGGCCCGGCTGTCCTCAAAACCAAGGCGCTGCACCATAAAGTACACAATCAGTGCCTGCATACCGTAGAAGCCAAAACGCTCCCACAGCTCTATCAGCGACACTGTCATAAATGAACGGGTCTTGGAGACCGGCATATTCCCTGTTGTCATTGCAAATATCCCATCTTGATTATTGTTATGATCCAGCCCGAGTATAGGGTGATGCTGCACACAAACCAATCAGATTTTGCAGACAATTTATACAGATGCCATACAATAAAAAAGGCGCCTTCAGGCACCTTTTCCAACCCGCCAAACTGGTTATTTTTTGTTACCCATCAGGGCTTTGAGATCGGCAAACGGATTGTAGGTCGCCGACTCCTGTTTGGCCTCCTGAGTGCTGCCGTAACGAATAAGCTCTTCAAAGCGTGAGTGCTCATTGTCGTGGCAGTACAGGCATAAGAGTTCCCAGTTAGAACCATCTGAGGGGTTATTGTCGTGGTTGTGGTCGCGGTGGTGCACCGTCAGTTCAGACAGATTCTTATGGGTAAATTCCCTGGCACAGCGGCCACATACCCAGGGGTAGAGCTTAAGCGCCCGCTCCCGGTAACCACCTTCACGTTTTTCACGGTACTCGCGCTCTGCGGCCAATACCTTATCGAGTTTACTCTGGGTCATATCAGGTCCAAAACGGCCGCTTCACGGCCAATCACGCACACACTAGAGATAAGGGCCGCAGCATAACGCGCAGCGGCCCGGGGCGCAATCAGCTGTCTTCGCTCACAGATTCACTGACCGACAAGTGCAGGTAGTGCAGGTATTTTTCGTACTGGGTCACGGCGTCGGCCTGCAATTGCTCAACAGTGTAGCCAAGCACATCATAGTGCTGGCCGCCATGCTCCAGGAACACTTCCACCCGGTGGAACACCTCTTCGCCATCGTCGCCATCGTCGCCAGCCTCGCCTTCTTCGGCGCCGGGCATGGCGACCTTGCTGTATTGCCGCAGCCTTAAGCCATACACGAAGTCCGGATGCTCATCGCTGGCAATCACCAGCCGAACCCTGTCTTCAAGCTCCACCACTCTGGCATTGACGCCCTCAGCCACCAGAGCTTCGGCCACCTGCCCCAGCGCCTCTTTGGCCGGTCCGCGCAAAAAGGCATTGGCATCATGGGCTGACGGCTGTGCCACCAGCACCTTTAAGCGCTCGCGCCAGTCTACGTTGGCTTTGGCGTATTGCACGCTGGTGTGGTGCAGCTGCACGCTGGAGAGCTTAAGCCAATCATCCTGCAGTGCTTTAAACAGCCCAAGGCAAATCAGCAGCATCACCAACAAAAACGGCATGGCACTGGCAATTGCAGCCGTTTGCAGCGCCTGCAAACCACCGGCAAGCAGCAGCACGGAAGCAACCACCCCCTGCATCAGCGCCCAAAAAATCCGCTGCCACACAGGCGCCGACATATCGCCGCCGGAAGTGAGATTATCAATCACCAAACTGCCCGAATCGGACGAAGTGACAAAGAAGGTCACCACCAGACACAGGGCCACCGCCGACAGCAAAGAGGTCAGCGGCAATTGCTGGAAAAACACAAACAGCGCCACCGACACATCACTTGAAACGGCCTCGGCCAGCACTGTGTTGCCCTGATGCAGTATCTGATCAATGGCCGAGTTGCCAAACACCGTCATCCACAAAAAAGTGAAGCCGCTCGGCACGAACAGCACCCCCAGCAGAAACTCGCGAATGGTGCGACCACGGGATACCCGGGCAATAAAGGTGCCCACAAAAGGCGACCAGGAAATCCACCAGCCCCAGTACAGCAAGGTCCAGCCACCGAGCCAGTCGTTTTTCTGCTGATAGGCGTAAAGGTTAAATGTTTTACCAACAATATCAGAGAAGTAAGCGCCGGTGTTTTGTACAAAGGCCTGCAGCAGCGACACGGTCGGCCCCACCAGCAGCACCACCAGCATCAGCACCACAGCCAGCAGCAGATTGAGTTCGCTAAGCCGCTTAACCCCTTTATCGAGTCCGGAAAACACCGAGACGGTGGCAATCAGGGTGATGACCACAATCAGCCCCACCTGCAAGCGGGTGTCGATGGGCACACTATCACCGAACAGGAAGTTAAGCCCGGCATTTACCTGCAGCACCCCAAACCCCAGCGAGGTGGCCACCCCGAACATGGTGCCAAGCACCGCAAAGGCATCCACCGCATGGCCGATGGGGCCGTAAATTCGCTCACCAATCAAGGGGTAAAGCGCACTTCGGGGCAGCAGCGGCAACTTGTGCCTATAGGCAAAGTAGGCAAGGCTCAGGGCCACCACCGCATAGATGGCCCAGGCATGAATTCCCCAGTGGAAGAAGGTGATTTTCATCGCCTCTTTGGCCGCTTCAATAGACTCGGGCGTGGCATCCGGCGGTGCTATCAGATGCATCACGGGCTCCGCAACTCCAAAAAACATCAGGCCTATGCCCATACCCGCCGAAAACAGCATGGCAATCCAGCTCTTGTAGCTGTAGTCGGGCTCGGCATGATCGGGGCCAAGCTTGATATCCCCGAAGCGACTCACCATCACAAAAACGATAAAAACCAGGAAGATGGCCACGCCCATTACATAGAGCCAACCCGCTTTGAGTTCCAGCCAGTGCTGCACGGCACCAAACCATTGCTGGGCCTGCTCTGGCCAGATGGCACCGAGCGCCACCAACAGGGTGATAAGAAAGAGAGAGCCGAAGAAAACCGGCGGATTAATACTGCGTTTGAATGTCATATTCAGTCCCTTGGCTAAGGAAGGTGCGAATAAGTCCTCGCACGGCTCTGGCGTATCAGCGGCGACAGCTCAGGACGTCGCGCCTTCCCATGGCAGGGCTCTGCCTCACACGCTGCCGATAGAAACAGCTGCAAATAATGGCCAGACCCTGCACAGATGGCTACAGAGGCGATACAGCATAACACAAATACACCTTAAATTGCGGGAAACACCCGATTTTTAAAGCAATTCCGCCTTGTTGATGAGAGCTCAGACGCCCCAAGCCCGGCAGGTCGACATGGTGCAATTATCGCCATTGCTGCCCATTGACTTTCGATACAGAGGCAAGAAATACTGTCAAATAAATAAAACAATACGTTCAATATCAATCCAAGTTTGTGGGAGTTCTGTGGTATCCCCGGCTGGGTTCCAGTCAATCCGAGGCCGCTATGCCCTTTGCCAAACCACAGGAAGCGATAGACTTTCTGGACAAACATCCCCAGATTCAGCATGTTGAAGTCTTTATCATTGACCCTAACGGCATCCCCCGCGGCAAACTGCTGCACCGGGAGGAAGTCTTATCCATGTATCAACATGGCCGCCCCTTGCCAAGCACCATTCTGGGCCTGACCGTCCAGGGGGATGATGTGGAAGATACCGGGCTGGTGTGGGAAGTGGGCGATGCCGACTGTGCAGCTTTTCCCATCGAAGGCAGCCTGTTGTTGCAGCCCTGGCGCACCCAGCCCACGGCGCAAATTCAACTGGCCATGCACCCTCAAGCAGGTATGCCGGCGGCAGTAGCCGATCCGCGCCTGGTGCTCTCTCGGGTGACTGAGGCGCTGAATGCCGATGGCCTTTACCCGGTTATGGCAGCCGAGATGGAGTTTTTCCTGCTGGATCAAAGATTCGATGCCAACGGCCGGCCGCAGCCCGCGATGCAACGCGACGGTCATCGCCCGAGCCAAACCCAGGTGTATGGCATTTTGGAGCTGGAGCAGTTACAGCCCTTCCTCGATGACCTGTACCACGCCTGTGAGGTGCAAGGCATTCCCGCCCGCACCGCAATTTCTGAATATGCACCGGGTCAGGTAGAAATTACCCTCGAGCACAGATTTGATGTGCTTAAAGCAATGGACGAAGCGGTGCGCTACAAGCGTCTGGTGAAGGGCGTGGCCGCAAAACATGGATTACAGGCCTGCTTTATGGCCAAACCCTTTAGTGAGTTGGCTGGCAATGGCATGCATATGCACGTCAGCCTCGCCGATGCCGATGGCAAAAATTTGTTCGCCAGCGAATCGTCCGAGGGTACGCCGCTGTTAACTCAGTCCATCGCCGGCATGATGGCGACCCTGGAAGATGCCCAGTTGCTGTTTTGCCCCAATGCCAACTCCTTCCGCCGCTTTCAGAGCGCAAGCTACGCCCCAATCGCCAAGACCTGGGGCGTGAACAACCGAACCGTTTCATTCAGGGTACCCGGTGGCCCGGCGCCCAGTCGCCATGTGGAACATCGCATCTGTGGCGCAGACGCCAATCCTTATCTCGCCGCTGCCGCCATTTTAGCGGCCTGCCATCATGGTATTCGCCAGCAGTTATCCCCTGGCGAGGCCATTGTCGGCAACGGCTATGAAGGAAAACATCAAACCCTTCCAACCGATTGGCTGTCGGCACTCTGCAATTTTGAGCGCTCCGAGTGGATGAAGTCCGTATTGGGTGAGGATTTCCACCGGATTTACGGCAGAATTAAACGCGCAGAATATCAGCAGTTTATGGCAGAAGTGGGCCAGCAGGACTGGCACTGGTACTTAACCCACGCCTGATAGTGGCTACCTAAAAAGCAAAAAGCGCCCGAGGGCGCTTTTTAGTTTCAGCACTGCTAAAGGCTCAGTCCCACACCAGCTCACTGAAGTGTTTGCGGCACATGGACTCGTAGCTCTCGTTGCCGCCAATGGCCACCTGAGCACCATCACGCACCGGATTCCCGGCACCATCACGGCGCACCACCATGTTGGCCTTGCGGCCACAAAAACAAATGGTTTTCAGCTCCACCAGCTTATCGGCCCAGGCCAGCAAATACTGGCTGCCGATAAATAGCTCGCCGCGAAAATCGCTGCGAAGGCCGTAACAAAGCACCGGGATATCGAGCTTATCCACCACATCGGTAAGCTGACGCACCTGGGTTTTGGACAAAAACTGGCTCTCGTCCACCAACACGCAGTGCAGTTGCTGCTGACTGTGGTGAGTGGCAATCAAATCCATCAGGTTATCTTCACTGCCAAACACGGTGGCGTCGGCCTGAATGCCGATACGTGAAGCCACCTTACCCACGCCATATCTGTCGTCGATGGCGGCGGTCAGCACCAGGGTATTCATGCCCCGTTCGCGGTAGTTATAGGAAGACTGTAGCAGCGAGGTGGATTTGCCGGCATTCATTGCCGAGTAATAAAAATAGAGCTGAGCCAACGCGAAGATCCCCTGAAAAAAATGCCGGGCTATCTTAGCGCAGCCCCAGCCCCAGTGCCAGTTCCCACAACAATTCAGACTTATTTAAGGCCGCCTCGTTAGCCTAGCCAGTCATCAAAAAACCACAATCACAACAACAAGCAGGAAGAAACCATGCATAAAAGCCTTATCGCCCTTGCCGTAGGCGGCGCGCTCTTGTTGGGCGGCTGCGCCCTTGGCCCGTCCGAAAGTGGCGTAAACAATGGCGATGTAGCCACCGCTGTCGCCGTCATTGGTGCTGACAACCCCTTCTTCGCGCCAAGCGCACTGCAATATCAGGCGCCCAACTTTGCCGCCATCAACGACAGCCATTTTGAACCAGCGCTGTTGCAGGGTATTGCCGAGCACAAGGCTGAGATCCTGGCCATTGCCAACAATCCTGAGCCAGCCACCTTTGAAAACACCCTGGTGGCCATGGAAAAAAGCGGCGCCCTGCTGACCCGCACCTCCAAGGTGTTCTATAACCTGGCGGGCACCGACTCCAACCCTACCCTACGCGCACTGCAAGCCAAGATGGCACCTTTGATGTCGGCTCACTCTGACGACATCAACCTGAACCCGACTCTGTTTGCCCGCATCGAAAGCCTGTACAACCAGCGCAACGACCTTGGACTGACCAAAGAAGAAGTGCGCCTGATTGAGGTGTACCATCAGCGCTTTGTGATGGCTGGCGCCAAGCTCACCGAAGCGCAGAAGACCCAAATCCGTGCCCTGAACGAAGAGCACTCCAAGCTGACCGATGAATTCCAGCAGCGCCTGCGTCGCCTGACCAAAGAAATCGCCGTGGTGGTTGACAGCGAAGCCGAGCTGGCGGGTCTGTCTGACAGCGCTATTCGCATGGCTGCCGCCGATGCCAAGGCCGCAGGCCATGACGGCAAGTTCCTGCTGTCTATCACCAACACCACCCGTCAGCCAGTGCTGGCACAGCTTGAAAACCGTGAACTGCGTAAGCGGGTATTCGAAGCCTCTGCCAACCGTGGCCTTGAAGGCGAGAACGAAACTGCCTCTCTGGTTGCCCGTCTGGCACAGCTTCGCGCCGAACGCGCTGCCCTGCTGGGCTTTGACAACTGGGCCAGCTATCGCCTGGCGCCACAAATGGCCGGCAGCCCTGAAGCCGTGTACGAGCTCTTTGGCACCATGGTGCCAAAAGTCGTGGCCAACACCCGCAAAGAGGCCACCGATATTCAGGCGATGATTGATAAAACCGGTGGCAATTTCGAGCTCAAGCCTTGGGACTGGGCCTTCTACGCCGAAAAAGTGCGTCAGGAAAAGTACGCCCTGGATGAAGAGAGCCTCAAGCCTTACTTCGAATTCAACCGGGTGCTGGAAGATGGCGTGTTCTACACCATCAAGGAACTCTACGGCCTGACCATGAAGCCGCGCCCGGATCTGCCGGTATACCACCCGGACGTGAAGGCCTATGAAATGTTTGATGAAGACGGCACCAGCGTGGCCATCTTCTACGCCGACTATTTTGCCCGTGACGGCAAGCGGGGCGGCGCCTGGAAGAGCTCCTTCGTGGACCAGTCCGGTCTGCTGGGTAACAAGCCAGTGGTTGTGAACGTGATGAACATCAAGAAGGCACCGGACGGCGAGCCGACCTTTGTCAGCTACGATGAAGTGACCACCATGTTCCACGAAATGGGTCACGGCACCCACGGCATGCTGTCAAAGGTGAAATACCCAACGCTGGCGGGCACCAAGGTATCCCGCGACTTCGTTGAGTTCCCATCCACCTTCGAAGAAGACTGGGCCGCCCATCCCAAGGTACTGGCCAACTATGCCCGTCACTATCAGAGCGGCGAGCCGCTGCCCAAGCCATTGCTGGACAAGCTGCTGAAGTCACGCAGCTTCAACCAGGGCTTTGACACCCTGGAGTACATGGCCGCAGCCCTGGTGGATTTGGAATGGCACTCACTGAAAGCCAGTGACAGCCTCAAAGACGTTGCCAGCTTCGAAGCCGCTGCGCTGAAAAAGCACGGCGTGGACATTGAAGCCGTACCGCCACGTTACCGCTCAGCCTACTTCGCCCACGCCTTCCCGGGCGGCTACAGCGCCAGCTACTACGCCTACATGTGGTCTGAAATTCTGGCAGCCGACGCCTATGCCTACGTGCAAACCCAGGGCGGCCTGAACCGTGAAATTGGTATGAAGTACCGCAAGGCCATCCGTGAAGTGGGCAACAGCGTGCCGCCGATGGAAGCCTACATCAACTTCCGTGGTCAGGAACCGACCACCGACGGTCTGCTGGAGCGCCGCGGCCTGAAGTAAGCCGCCACCTGAACCAATCAGCGGCCTGATACAGGCCGCACTTTGGTAAGTGAAAGCTCAGCCACAAAAAAGCCGCTCAATTGAGCGGCTTTTCTATTGTTAAACGTCTTGTAAACTCAGCGAGGCTCAGCCCTTCCCGGCCTTGATTTTAAGACCTATCACCGCCAGCACAAAAAGGGCTGAAGTGGTGCCAAATCCGGCCCACACCGACTCGGTAAAGCCCATCACCGTATAGCCCACCAAGCTGATGGCTGCCACAATCAGCGCATAGGGCAGCTGAGTCACCACATGATCGATATGGTGGCAGCTGGCGCCGGTGGACGACAAAATCGTGGTATCAGAAATGGGCGAGCAGTGGTCACCGAATACGGCACCAGCCAGCACGGCGGCGAGCATCGGCAACATCATTGCCGTGTGGCTGCCCATGGCCATGTCGGCGGCAATCGGCAGCATAATGCCGAAGGTGCCCCAGCTGGTGCCCGTAGCAAAGGCGGTAAGCCCGGCGAGGATAAACATCACCGCTGGCAGCAGCGCAAAGGGAATATTGCCGCTGGCAAGACTCGCCATAAACTTGCCGGTTTCCAGCTCGCCGATAATACCGGCAATGGTCCAGGCGAACAGCAGGATATAGATGGCAGGCACCATGGAGCGGGCGCCCTGGGTAAGCGCCGTGATAATCAGCTTGCTTTCAACCTTTTGCATTATGGCCTGCACCAGAGTTACCCCCAGGCCCACCAGCGCACCGAAGAACAGCGAACCACCCACATCGGTTTTCTCAAAAGCGCCAATGAGAGAAAACTCTTGATTGGCTTGGGCAAGCGCCGAGGCGCCGCTTTGGATCATAAAAAACAGGGTGGCGAATACCAGGGTGCCAATGGGCACGAACAACCCCGCAATACGGCCGCTATCGGCCTCCGGCAAGTCGGCACTGGCCCCCGGCGGTGTGCCCTTGGCTTCATCGTACAAATTGCCGCGCATAGCGTTTTGCTCATGGGCCTTCATCGGGCCAACATCCAGCCCCATAAAGGCCACACATAGCAGCAGTAAGAGCGCGAAGATGGCGTAGAAGTTCATCGGGATCATCTGGATAAACACCGACAAATGGCCCGCCTCACTCATGCCGTGGGTGGCAAGGATGCCGCCAATCAGCGCAATGATATAGGCGCCCCAGCTGGAAACCGGCGAAATTACGCATACAGGTGCGGCGGTGGAGTCCAGCAGATAGGCAAGCTTAGCGCGGGAAATATAGTAACGGTCGGTTAAGGGGCGGGAAATGGAGCCCACCACCAGGCTGTTGAAGTAGTCGTCGATAAAGACCACACAGCCCAAAAACATGGTCAACAGCTTGGCGTCACGCTTGCAGCGGATGCGCTGTCTGGCCCAATCGGCAAAGGCGCGGGCAGCGCCGGAGACGGTAATCAGGGCGGTGATCATCCCCAGCAGCACCAAAAAGCCGAGGATATACAGATTCCAGCTATTGAGCGCGCCATCGCTCCACACCAGATTGGTAACCCGGTGAGCCAAAAATTCGGCGCTGGCAAGAGGGGCAAAATTATTCAGCAGCAGCGCGCCAACCAGAATACCCAGGCCAAGGGACAAGAGCACCTTGCGGGTCAATACCGCCAGTACGATAGCCACAATCGGCGGCAATAGGGACAATGCCGAGTCGGCGTAACTTATCAATGTCATTGAAATATCTTCGTAAAAAACGAATGGAGGGCGACTGAACTGGTGGGGAAACGGCAAAAATACCCAAGAACACCTGTCCTATCAGTAGCGCTCCATAGTAAATACAACCTCTGTCATCCCGACAGAAAATACTATGGCAGTGCCGTTTCTTTCGATAACGACCCCAGCGGAAGGCGGTGATACACACATCCACTTCGGCGCCAATGCCCTTTCACAGCCCGTCAACGGCATCACCCTGTTGACTGTTACTGATGCTTGGCGCACCTCTACTCAGGACGCCCGTGTGCAGGCGTGCGGCACATAAAAACACAAGCGGCCCGGGGGAAGCTACCCCCAGGCCGCATATCGTGACCAAGATCACAAATTAAAGCAAGTCTATCAGCTTGGGCACGGCCTCAAACAGATCCGCTTCCAGGGCATAATCCGCCACCTGGAAGATGGGGGCTTCAGGATCTTTGTTGATGGCAACAATCACCTTGGAGTCTTTCATGCCCGCCAGATGCTGGATGGCTCCGGAGATACCCACGGCAATGTACAGCTGCGGCGCCACAATCTTACCGGTTTGACCTACCTGCAGATCGTTGGGCACAAAGCCTGCATCAACGGCAGCGCGGGAAGCTCCCACGGCGGCGCCGAGTTTATCGGCCAGTTTTTCCAGCAGGGCAAAGTTTTCACCGCTGCCCATGCCGCGGCCACCGGAGACGATAATGCCGGCACTGCCAAGCTCAGGGCGCTCGGATACCGTCAGCTCCTGCGACACAAAGGCACTCTTGGCGGTAAACACCTTATCCAGGGCTTCAATGGCGGCGCTGCCACCATTGCCGGCGGCGTCGAAGGCGCTGGGACGTACCGTCATCACCTTCTTGTCATCCAGGCTCTCAACCGTTGCCAGCGCGTTACCAGCGTAGATGGGGCGCACAAAGGTGTTGGCATCAACCACGGCAACCACTTCAGAGAGCTGGGCCACATCGAGCAGCACGGCAACCCGAGGCAACGCATCTTTACCCATGGAGCTGGCGGCGGCCAGAATGTGGCTGTAATTACCGGCCAAATCCAGCATCAGCGCGGCCAGGTTTTCACCCAGGTGAGCGGCATAGGCGGCGTTATCAGCCACCAGCACTTTGGCAACGCCATCGATGGCAGCGGCAGCGTCGGCCACAGCGCCACAGTTATGACCGGCAACCAGCAGGTGGATGTCACCACCTATAGCCTTGGCGGCACTCACAACCTTGGCGGTATCCAGTTTCAGGCTGGCGTTATCATGTTCTGCAAGGACGAGAATGCTCATATCAGATCACCTTTGCTTCGTTTTTCAGTTTTTCCACCAGCTCTTCAACAGAGGCCACCTTGATACCGGCCTGACGGGCAGCAGGCGCTGTCACACTGATAAGCTTCTGGTGTGCCTTTAACGTCACGCCCAGGGCTTCCGGAGTTACGGTATCCAGCGGCTTGCGCTTGGCTTTCATGATATCGGGCAGTTTGGCGTAGCGAGGCTCATTCAGGCGCAGATCTGAGGTCACAATGGCGGGCATTGGCAGGCGCACAGTTTGCAGGCCGCCGTCCACTTCGCGGGTTACCAGCAGCTCACCGCCTTCCACCACCACTTTGGAAGCAAAGGTCGCCTGAGGCGCGTCCATCAGCGCGGCCAGCATCTGGCCGGTCTGGTTGTTGTCACCATCGATGGACTGCTTACCCAGCAATACCAGCTCGGCCTGCTCTTTGTCCTGCACGGCTTTCAAAATCTTGGCGATGGAAACCGGAGCCAAATCGTCGCCGGCTTCCACATGAATTCCCCGATCGGCGCCCAGTGCCATAGCGGTACGCATCTGCTCCTGTACGGCCTTGCTGCCGACACTCACAACCACGATTTCGCTGGCGTGACCCGTTTCTTTGAGTCTTACCGCTTCTTCTACGGCAATTTCACAAAAGGGGTTAATCGCCATCTTGAGGTTTGCCGTGTCTACATCGGTATTATCGGCCTTCACCCTCACCTTCACGTTGGCATCGACAACGCGCTTTACAGGCACCAGTATTTTCATAGGGTTTCCTTCCTGCACCTTCTTTTGTTGGGGATGTAACCGCGGGCACCATGGCACCCAAGTGGTTACGCAATAGCGCAACTTTACGTGCTGTTAACGTAAACGTCAACCTGAGTCAAACGAGCGTTTGTGAGTTTGTGCATAGGCTCACTGGCCAGTTTTTTGAACACCACCATTACGCCTATTACATGGCAACAGATACATAGCACCTGATACATGGCGCCTGCTACGCCCGGCAGCCGCCGCAATGACACATGGGATGATGACCCCCGGCGGACGATAAGCCCGCAAATATCAACCTTGAGTAAAAGCCGACGTTTCCATGGCTTTCGCTACAGCCGCCCCAAAAGCCGCCGACCACAAATATAGAAGCTGGGCCAATAACAGCCAGTAAAGCTAGCAGTAACCCGCCGTGAACCAATAGCCATCATAGAAGTGAAGACTGACAGACAACGCAGAATAGAAGCAGGCTAAAACAGACGAAAATGAAATCGATGTCACAATACCAATTCGACTAAAGGCTAAGCAGACTGTTTTGGTCAGGTATCAAACAAATAACGCCCAAGCTGAAATATCAACAAATACAATATCCAATCAATTTATCTGTGATTATGTGATTAATTGTGTCTTGCCAAAGGGCATGCCTGCCCCACTCGTTCCATTAAAAATTCGTATTCAAGCAGGCCAATGACGACATCCAGGATTGGGGCAAGCGACTCTGACAGGATGAAAAGCTAAACCTGAGCAAAGTATCTATTGGAAAAAAGTGGCCTGCTTTTATCGCCAACATGCTCAATTTGACCCATTGGCTGGAGCAAAAAGCGGTCGAACTCGCCTATTTTGATGAATATCACTTAATAATTACGGTTTTTTAATTGCAGACTGATTTATTTATTTCTATTATTCTTTTCGATGTTCATTTTAGTTTATTAAACACGGGACCAAATAAACCATGAGCGATTTTCTTGAAATCCTGACCCACGGTCGTCGTCTGAAAGCTGCTGTTAAAGATCTGTCTGTTGATGAGCTGCGTGATCTGGCCGCCAAACTCGAAAAAATCATTAACGAGCGTGAAGCCGAAGCCGAAGAAGAGCTGAAAGCCAACGCCGAGCGTATCGCCAAGATTGAAGAAATCCGTAAGCAGATGGCTGAAATCGGTCTGTCTGTTGAAGATCTGGGTAACGTGGCTGCCAACAAGCCTGCTGGCAAAAAGCGCGCTCCACGTCCTGCCAAATACAAAATCGTTGTAGACGGCGAAGAAATTACCTGGACTGGCCAGGGCCGTATGCCTACCGTATTCAAGAACGCCACCGAGAAAGGCGCTTCTATGGATGACTTCCTCATCTAAGTGAATACTCAAATATTAAGGCCGATTTCATATCGGCCTTTTTTATTTGTGTGAAAACCTTTTTACAATTCAGTACTGCCATTCAATTGCATCTTCCGTTACTCTTTTATCTACTTTTGCCTACAGAAAAGACAACACCAGTACGATGAAAAATAACAATAACTTCATCTTACTCTTACTGGGACTCTCCAGCATCCCGTTGAGTACAGATGCCAAAACCTTACTGACATCCGATCCGCAGTCACTGTTAGCCATCGAAGGCGCCCGATTACATCTGGCTCCCGGGCAAGTCGTGGAGCGGGGAACCCTGGTCATTGAAGGCAATAAAATCAAATCCATATTAAAAGGCCAAGCCGCGCCAGCCGGTGCGACGGTAATTAATATGCAGGGCCTGGATATTTACCCGGGCTTTATCGACCCATTCAGCCAATATGGTATTGGCTTTAGCTATCCCAGCACGGAGAAAACCGCGCCCGTGTATGAAATTGCCCGTATTGGCGGTAATGCTGCCAACGGTGCCATTCATGCAGAAAAAGTCTGGGCACATGAATTTGCCGGCAACCACGAAGAGGCACAAAGCTGGATTAATAACGGCTTTACCAGTGTGCAATCGGCAAAGTTTGATGGCATTTTCCGTGGTCAGGGCGTCCATGTTTCCCTTGCCGATAAAATTGCCAATGAGCTGGTTTACCGCGCCGAAGCGAATCATTTCCTGTCTTTTGATAAAGGCAGCTCTGTGCAGGACTACCCCAACTCACTGATGGGTGCCATGGCATTAATTCGCCAAACACTGCTGGATGCGGGCTGGTATGGTAAAAACGCCGCCTTGGCTGGCACGGGTGCGCTTGAATTCAATGCCGCCCTTGAAGCACTCTCAAGCGAGCAGCCGCATTATTATGTATTTGATACACAGGATTTAAATAGTCAGCTCAGGGCCGCAAAGCTGATGGGCGAATTTAATTTGAAGGGTGCATTGCTGGGCAATGGCCGCGAATATGCGCGTATAGATGAAATTAAAAACACCTCGTTTGAGCTTATTCTGCCGCTGAATTTCCCAGCGGCGCCCGATGTCAGCGATCCGGATTTAAGCCATCATCTCAAACTGGCCGAACTGCGCCACTGGGAGCGTGCCAGCGCCAATCCCGCCGCCCTGAGTCAGGCAGGCGTGAATTTTGCCCTTACCCTGCACGGCATTGAAGATAAGAAAGACTTCTGGCCGCGGCTGCAAAAAGCTGTGCAATCAGGCCTCAGCGAACAAGACGCCTTGGCCGCACTAACCACCAGTGCCGCCACCATCGCCGGGGTTGCCAATATAGCCGGCAAAATCGAACCTGGTTTTATGGCCGATTTGGCCGTGTATCAGGGTAATCCTTTTAAGGATGGCAAGCTGGTGAGCGTGTTCCTGCAAGGGCAAGAAAAGGCTATTGTCCCCAAAGATGTACGCCCGCTCATTGGTGAGTACCAGTTACAGCTGGGTGATAAATCCCTGCCACTGAGCCTAGGTTATGATAGCGGCATAAAAGTCACGCTCGATGGCAAGCCGCTGGAAGCACAAGGCACAGTCAATGCCCTGCTTGGACGCGCTGAGCTGCCCGGCAGCAACGGCAAATTCAGATTAAAGCTGGATATGACCCGCCTAAGCGGCCAGGCAATCAGCAGCGATGGCAAAACGCAGCCACTGACACTTACCCGAGCTACGCCCAAAGCGGCTGACAACGCAGCTACCGGCAAAGCATCTGCAACAACTGCGGCTTTCGTGGGCGCTCTGACTTCTCCCAATGTGGCCTTTGGCCGCGCCGCCCTGCCCGGCAACGACAAGGTGCATATTCAGGGCGCCACTGTCTGGACCTCGGAAGCCGAAGGCGTGCTGGAAAACACCGACGTTATCATCAGCAAGGGCCGCATTTTGCAAATCGGTCAACAGCTGATGACCCCGCCGGGTTACAGCAAGATTGATGGCACGGGCAAACATCTCACAGCCGGTATTGTGGATGAGCACTCCCATATTGCGCTTAACGGCGGCACCAATGAAGACACAGACGCAGTAACATCCGAAGTCCGCATTGGTGATGTGCTGAACCCCGAAGATGTTTCCATCTATCGCTCCCTCGCCGGTGGCGTGACCACGGCGCAGCTGCTCCACGGCAGCGCCAACCCCATAGGTGGCCAGAGCCAACTGATTAAGCTGCGCTGGGGCGAAAGTGCTGAAGGCCTTAAATATCAAGGCGCACCGGGCAGCATCAAGTTCGCCCTGGGCGAAAACGTCAAGCAGGCCAACTGGGGCGATGATTTTACCATTCGCTTCCCCCAAAGCCGCATGGGGGTTGAGTCGGTTATGGCCGATGCCTTCGATGCCGCCCGCGATTACCGCAAGGCCTTTGCCAGTTACAGCAAGCTTGCAGCCAAAGAGCAAAACCAGCAGTTGAGTCCACGCCCTAACCTGCGCCTGGAAGCCATTGCCGAAGTGCTGGAAAGCAGCCGCGATGTGCACATTCACTCCTACGTGCAATCAGAAATCCTGATGTTTATCCGCCTCGCCGAAGCATACGGTTTTAAGGTTAAAGCCTTTACCCACGTGCTTGAAGGCTACAAGGTTGCCAAAGAGCTGGCGGCCCACGGCGCCGGAGCATCTACCTTCTCCGACTGGTGGGCCTATAAATTTGAGGTCTACGACGCCATAGTGCAAAACGCCTGTTTGATGCAACAGGCCGGAGTGCTGACCAGCCTCAACTCAGACAGCTTCGAGATGCAGCGTCGCCTCAATCAGGAAGCCGCCAAATCGATGATGTATTGCGACATGAGCCCGGAAGAAGCCTGGAAGATGATTACCATCAACCCAGCCAAACAGCTGGGCATTGACAAAGACACCGGCTCCATCAAAGAAGGCAAGGTTGCCGATCTGGTGCTGTGGGATGCCAACCCGCTGTCGGTTTACGCCCGAACTGAGATGGTTTGGGTCGATGGCAAGCGCTTCTATTCCAAAGAAGAAGATGCGGCCATGAGACAGGCACAGGCCGAGGAGAAACGCGCTCTGGTGCAAAAAATCCTGACGCTGGATGAAAGCGAAAAAGCAGGCGAGACACCGTCTGATGTGCTTGAACCCGAATGGCACTGCGACACCCACTTTATTTTTGCAGGCCAGAATCGCAGCAACCAGCATCAACACGGAGCCCACCAATGAGACATTTACTTCTGCCACTGGCGCTGCTGGGAGCCACTGCCAGCGCCCACGATATGGTGCCGACAAACTCGCAATCTAACGCCATTCTGTTCACCCATGCCACAGTGCATACAGTGTCCGATGGCGTAAAAGAAAATACCCAGGTACTGGTTGAAAACGGCCGCATCAAGGCCATTGGCGCTCAGCTTGAGGTGGAAAACGCCCGCATTATCGATGCCAAAGGCAAGCACCTCTACCCCGGCCTTGTCGCCTTGGACACCCAGGTCGGCATGGTGGAGATTTCCATGGTGCGCCCAACCGTAGACACCTTTGATGTGGGGCTGAACAACGCCGAGCTCAGGGCGCAATCGGTGTTTAACCCCGACTCGGAAATCATCCCCACCTTAAGGCGCAATGGCATTACCCACGCACAAATCGTCCCCCAGGGCGAGCTGCTGGCCGGGCAAAGTGCGCTGGTGAACCTCGACAGCTGGACAGTGGAAGATGCGCTGGTGCCAACACCCATGAGCCTGCATCTTTACTGGCCAGAACTTGGCGGTTTGCCAAGCAAGCCGGATGAGAAAGCCAAAGCGCTGGAAAAGCACCAAAAAGCGCTGAATGACATTACCAATCTCTTTGCCAGCGCCCATGCCTTTGCCGACCGTAAGGCTGCCGAGCCTGGTCTGAGCCATCGCCGCTTTGAAGCCATGCAGCCGCTGTTTGCCGGCAAGGCCAGGCTGTTTTTACACCTCAACGACAGCCGCGCCATCAGCGAAGCCCTGCCATTGGTGCGCCAGTACCAGCTCAAGGCCGTGATTGTTGGTGGTTATGATGCCTGGCGTCATGCCGATGCCATCAAAGAGGCCGGTGTGGCTGTGGTTTATCCTTCAGTACTGAGCCTGCCACGGCACAGGGATGACAACATCGACGAGGCCTTTGTAGTGCCAAGCAGGCTTGCCAAGGCCGGCATCGACTTTGCCATTGCCTACAACGGCGATTGGGATGCCCGCAACCTGCCCTTTGCGGCCGGTTATGCCGCCGCCAATGGACTGGATAAAGACGCCGCACTCAAGGCCATTACCCTGGATGCCGCCAAAATTGCCGGTGTCGATGATATGGGTGCCATCAAGGAAGGTTTTCGCGCCAATCTGGTCCTGGCCGAGGGCGATATTCTCGACCCCATGAATGCCCGCATCCAGCAGGTATTTATTGACGGCCGTGAGATTGATTTGAAAACCCGTGCCGATCAGCTTTATCAAAAGTACTTGAAGCGATAGAATTTTGCAGATTAGCCCGGCGCCGGTTTCCCTCAGTAAGATCTGATTGAAGCCTCGCCGGACACGCAGAATTTTATAACCAATGCCCCGGATGCAACTTGCCGGGGCATGTGCCGCGGCGCAGGAGCGACCGCCAAACGCCGACAGGACCCATCATGACCCTACGTAATCTGACCGCCGCAGCCGGGGTTGCTGCATTGCTGGCCCTCGCAGGCTGCTCATCGGACTATCGCTTTTCCAGCAACCTCGACCGTGAGGCCATCAACGATTACTTTAAGGCCGGAGATGTGGTGCTGTTCGAAGCCAATCAACAACCCTCAGGCCGCTACGAAATTCTGGGTCTGGTTGAAGGCGAAGCCTGTCAGGCAAGCCCTCATGATGTGCCGGTAAGCCTTGCCGATGCCCGCACCGATGCCCGCCGCAAAGCCGCCGATAAAGGCGCAAACGGCCTTATCATCAAAAACTGTACCCTGATCACCGAGCCCGGCGGCGGTTGCCACAGCCGCAGCCTGTGTGTGGGTCAGGCCATCCGTCAGGCCAGCGCCGACTAAGTTATGAAGGCGTTCGAAAATCTTATTCAGGCGGTGGCAACCTGCCACACGCCCTATCGGCAAAAATTCGGTATTCCACGGCAACCGGGGCTGGTAAACGCCCACGGTTTTGTGGAGCTGCTGCCACCCTTTAACGATCCCGACACAGTGCGCGGGCTTGAGCAGTATTCCCACCTGTGGCTGCTGTTTTGCTTCCACGAAAACCTGTCTCAGGGCTGGAAAAACACAGTGCGACCACCACGCCTCGGCGGCAATGAAAAGCTGGGGGTGTTTGCCACCCGCTCCACCTTTCGCCCCAATGGCATAGGCCAGTCGGTGGTGCGCCTGCACGGCATAGTGAAACGAAAAGGGAAATTGTGCCTCGAAATCAGTGGCATGGATTTACTTGATGGCACGCCCATCATAGATATCAAACCCTATATTCCCTTCTCCGATGCCATTGTGGATGCTAAGGGCGGCATGGCGCAGGAAGCCCCGGTATTGATTGAGGTGAGCTACAGCGAGACGGCATCGGCGCAAATCGCCACCCTAGGCCAGAGCGATGCCCGCCCGGATTTGGCGGCGCTGATAGACGGCGTGCTGGCCCAGGACCCACGCCCGGCCTACAAGAAAGCCAAAGAAGATCCCAAGCTGTATCAGGTTGCCCTGTACGATCTGGATATTTTCTGGTGCATTCAGGACGACAAGGCCCATGTGCTGGAACTCAAGCCCACCAAGGTTGGCCAGGTTGCATCTGAACCAAACGCCTCTGGACAAAACAGCTCAGGACAAAGCAATGACGCCTGACGACTACCGCGAGCAGCATAAAAAGCGCCTGTCCTGGATGCCCTGGCTGTATTTCTCATTGAAAGACAAGCATAAAGCCTGGGCACAGCCCTGGCAGCAGGAAGTGCAGTCACGGCTGGTGCAGCTCGAAACCGTCACCTTGGGCCAGCATTGCTTTATTGCCCCCGAAGCGCAGCTTTTTGCCGAACCCGGCCGCGATATCCGCATGGGAGACCAATGTATGATAGCGGCAGGGGTTTTTCTCCACGGTCCGATTGATATGGGCGATGAAGTGGCGATAAATCATGGCGCTTCCCTTGACGGCGGCCGCTCAGGCATCAAAATTGGCAGCAGAACCCGCATCGCCAATAACGTTACCATTTACGCCTTTAACCATGGCATGAGCCCGGATGAAGCCATTTACCGGCAGAAAGTCAGCTCCAACGGCATAGTGATAGGCGAGGATGTGTGGATTGGTGCTCAGGCGGGCATAGTGGATGGGGTGACCATAGGCTCCCAGGCCGTTGTCGGCATGGGAGCTGTCGTCACCAAGGATGTGCCCCCCTTCGCCATTGTTGCCGGCAACCCCGCCCGCATCATAGGCGACAGGCGCACAAAAGGTTAAACACAGGGACGATGCAGTGAACAAGGACGCTCAGGTATCCACCTTATCAAAACTCAGGCCGCTGCCAGCGATGAAACGGCGGCTGTGGCAAAGCTTTCTGTGCATTGCCCTGCTCGGCATTGCCACCGGATTGATGGCCCTTGGCGCCATCAATCAGCAGGCACAGGAGTTCAGCACCAACCAGCAGAGTCAGTTGGAATTTCAGCAACTTTCCCGCGACAGCCTGTTGCAGCAGCTGGGGTTTGAAAATCTCGCCCGCGACTGGAACACCCTGCCACCAAACAGCCGGGTAAAGCTGATTGATGAAATGCAAAAGCGCCAAACGACGCTGCTTGGCAACTTATTGGAACAGCAAATCGTTGAGCGGGATATGGCCATCCGGGTCAAGCAAGGACTGGACAGCCTGCAACCCGATAAGGACCGGGTACCTGTGTTGCGTGGCCTGGCTGAGCTGAGTCGGGATTTGGCCATCAGGATAAGCTCACTGCATGTGGCCCAGAGTCAGAAAATTCTCGCCGAAGTCGAAAAGCGCCGCTGGCAGCTCAATATGACTGTGATGTTCCTGTCGCTGTTTTTTATCCTGCTGACACAATATCTTGCCTGGTCACTGCTTGGCCGCCATTTTATCCGCCCTCTGCTGGATGTCAGCCGCCAGTTGCAGGTGATTTCCTCCCACGGCAACGAGCCTGCACCGCCCATTCCTCAGGTTAATCAGGAACTCAGGGATATGTCGGATAACCTGCGCCATATCCAGCGCCAATTAAGTGGCCAAAAACGCAACCCCGACGTTGACCCTACCACAGGGCTTGCCTCCCGCAGCGCCCTGAATCAGCACCTGCAGCAAGAGTGGCTCCGTGGTCTGCGCCGGGAAGAGCCGGTATCCATGCTGCTGCTGAGCCCCGATCCCATCTGTCTGCAAAATGGCCATGAGCTGGCCGAAGTGCCCGAAGCCAGCCTGCAACAATTGGTGGCTATTGCTACCCAGCACACCTCGCGGGTGCAGGATTTCCTGGCCCGTTTCGAAGGCAATAAGCTGGCGATAGTGCTTTCCTGCACCGATCTTGAGCAGGCCATTAAGCTGGCCCATCAGCTTTGCCACCGGGTGAATCAGGCCCGTATCGCCACGCCGCTGCTGGCAAGTCAGCCCTGGCTCACTGTGTCGGTGGGCGTCGCCAATCAGGTGCCAAGACGCCCCCACAGTTGGGATTGCCTGCCGCTGGAGGCTGAAGAAGCCCTGCTGCAGGCCCGTGCCCAGGGTGGTAATCAGGCCACGGTGGCGCCCTGTATGTTGCCCGATGCAACCTGGCTTCAGGCCGCCGGTAATAGCTAGGGGCTGTTGACGTTTCACGGTTATTTTTGCAGCAATTTGACTGGTGTTTATGCAAGGCGAAGTCCGTGCAGTGTAGTGACTCTACATAAACGGACGCTAACGCAGCAGAAACATAAGCCAAATGCTGCCCGACGGGTTCGTCTGGCAAGCCCTTTCTCTTTGTCGCTCGTCATTTGAGTAGCATAACTACACATCATTCCTCGCTTCGCGAGCACGGGCTTGCCAGAGCGAACAAAAATTAATCTCGCAACGTCAACAGCCCCTGGCCCCAAACACGCATCAGCGCAGGCTTTTTGCTGCATACCGCGCGTGACATCATGGATGCAGGTGATACAATGGCGCCCACTGTTTTTAACTATGGACACCGGGAATGCGAGTCAGCAAATACCTGCTATCGACACAGAAAGAAACCCCAGCCAATGCCGAGGTAATCAGTCATCAACTCATGCTGCGTGCGGGTATGATCCGCCGCAACGCGTCAGGCCTTTACAGCTACCTGCCCACAGGTCTGCGGGTACTGCGCAAAGTGGAAGCCATTGTTCGTGAAGAAATGAACAAAGCCGGTGCCATTGAGATCCTGATGCCCATGGTGCAGCCGGGTGATTTGTGGGTTGAAACAGGTCGTTGGGATCAGTTTGGTCCTGAGCTGCTGCGCTTTACCGACCGTCACGAGCGTGACTTTGTGCTCGGCCCGACCCACGAAGAAGTGATCACCGACCTTATCCGTAAGGAAGTGAGCTCTTACAAGCAGTTGCCGCTGAACCTGTACCAGATCCAGACCAAGTTCCGTGACGAAGTGCGCCCCCGTTTCGGCGTGATGCGTTCACGTGAGTTCCTGATGAAGGACGCCTACTCTTTCCATTTGGATCAAGAGACGCTGGATGAAACCTATCAGGCCATGTACACCGCCTACAGCAACATTTTCAGCCGCATGGGTCTGGCATTCCGCCCTGTGCTGGCCGACACAGGCTCCATCGGCGGCAGCGTGTCCCACGAGTTCCACGTACTGGCCCAAAGCGGTGAAGACCTGATTGCCTACTCCACCGGCAGCGACTACGCCGCCAACATCGAGAAGGCCGAAGCCCCACTGCCAACCGAGCCTCGCGGCCAAGCCACCGAAGCGCTGCGCACCGTGGACACTCCCGATGCCAAGACCATCGCCGAGTTGGTTGAGCAGTTTGGCGTGGCCATCGAAAAGACCATCAAGACTTTGATTGTTAAAGGCGCGACCGAAGAAGCGCCTCTGGTTGCCCTGCTGGTACGTGGCGACCACGAACTGAACGAAATCAAGGCCGACAAGCTGGAGCTGGTTGCCTCGCCGCTGGAGTTTGCCGGTGAAGCGGAAATCCGCGCCGCTGTGGGTGCCGGTACCGGCTCTATCGGTCCGGTAAACCTCAAGATGCCTGTCATTGCCGACCACAGCGTGCTGGTAATGAGCGACTTTGCCGCCGGTGCCAACGAAGATGGCAAGCACCTGTTCGGCATCAACTGGGAGCGCGATCTGCCGCTGGTTCAGGGCGCCGACATCCGTAACGTAGTGGAAGGCGAAGCCACCCCAGATGGCAAAGGCACCTATGCCTTCGCCCGCGGCATCGAAGTGGGTCACATCTTCCAGCTGGGTAACAAGTACTCAGAAGCCATGAATGCCACCGTACTGGATGAAAACGGCAAATCGCAAATCATGCTGATGGGCTGTTACGGTGTGGGCGTAAGCCGTATCGTGGCTGCCGCCATCGAGCAAAACCATGACGATCGCGGCATCGTTTGGCCGGAAGCCATTGCCCCCTTCACCGTGGGTATTCTGCCAATGAACATGCACAAGTCACACCGGGTGACCGAAATTGCCGAAAAGCTCTACAACGAGCTGACCGAGGCCGGTTTCGAAGTGCTGTTTGATGACCGTAAAGAGCGTCCAGGCGTGATGTTCGCCGATATGGAACTCATGGGCGTGCCCCATGCCGTGGTGATTGGCGATCGCAACATCGATGCCGGCGTGTTCGAGTACAAGAACCGCCGCACCGGTGAAAAGAGCGAAGTGCCTTTCGACCAAATCGTCGACTTCCTCAAGAGCCAGTTCACCCGCGCCTGATCTACAGCGCGCCACTGAACCACAGAAAGCACCCTCCGGGGTGCTTTTTTTTATGCCGCACCATTGCCAAGCCCGGCATCAAGCAGCTTTAATTGAATTAACTATCAAGAAATTGGAGCAAGTCTTGCCATCATCCACTGCACTGGTGCTGGGTGGCGGTGGGGCCCGGGCGGCCTATCAGGTCGGGGTACTCAAAGCCATAGTTCAGTTCTATCCACGAAACCACGGCATTCCGTTTCGGATTGTGTGCGGCACCTCGGCTGGGGCGATTAATGGCACCTCCATCGCCACCCACGCCTCCTGTTTTCACCTCGGCGTGCGTAAACTCGAGTGGGTGTGGCGCCACTTTGAAACCTCCAAGGTGTATACCAGCTCCCTGGGTGGAGTGATGAAACACTTAAGCCGCATGGCGCTCAAAGGCATGCAGCACGATAAGGTCAGCACCGACGCCGGCAGCCTGCTGGATAACGAGCCGCTGCGAAAGCTGCTGAATGAGCTTATCGACTTTGGCCGTATCGATCGCAATATCAAATCCGGCGCCCTCACCGCGCTGTCGGTGGACACTTCCTGCTATAACAACTCCCGCTCGGTGACCTTTTTTCAGGCCTCACGGGACATAGACAACTGGCAGCGCGCGCGCCGAAGCGGCGAGCGCACCCGGCTCAACACCGAGCATTTGCTGGCAAGCTCGGCCATTCCGCTGGTGTTCCCGTCCATCAAGCTTAAGCAGCATTATTATGGCGATGGCTCAGTGCACCAGCTGGCGCCGCTGGCAAGCCCCATTCACCTGGGGGCCGAACGTATTCTGGTGATTAACCTCGACAGTCCCCACAAGCAGGAAACCCGTGAGATGGAGCACCATCCGAAAACGGCCACTGTGGCGGGTCACCTGCTGGATACCATCTTTTCCGATACCCTCAACAGCGACCTTGAACGTCTTGAGCGGATAAACAATACCCTCAAGCTTATCCCACAGGAGAGCCGTGACCGCTTGAACCTCAAGCCCATCACCACCCTGGTTATTAAGCCTTCAGAGGATTTAACCGAGCTTGCAGCCCGCTACTACCGGGAAATGCCCTTTGCCATCCGCAGTTTGCTGGGGCTGATTGGGATCAGTGAAGAGTCGGACTCGAGTATTGTGTCCTACCTGCTGTTCGAAAAGGCCTACACCAGCGCCCTGATTGAGCTGGGTTATCAGGACGCCATGTGCCGTATCGATGAAATCAAAGCCTTTTTCAATCTCGACTGACACAGCCACACAAGTGCAAATGCCAGCCTCAAAGGCTATAGATGATCCCGGCAGTAATGAGGATTAAACAGAGCGCCACCACCACAGTGCCAAGCTGGCTCTTGCCTTGCTCAGACTGAGCCGCAGCTTTGGATACCGACGCCTTCGAAAAGGAATCAGCGGCCACCTGATTAACTGACAGTCCTGCCACTGCGTCCTTGTCATCCATTTGCACCTCCACGGCGCCATGGGGCATCTCATCCAAGACCAGATAGGCTTTCAGCGGCAGATGAGACTGCTCTTTGCCTGAGACATACAGCTGGGGCGCGCCGTTATCGTCCCGGCTCACCAGTGACGGCAGCATGGTCAGCGCATCGGCGCAGTAATCAAAGCTGAGCTCATTTAGCAGCACCACTTCAATGCCCTTGCTTTGGGCAACTGCAAGCAGTTCGCTCGACAGCTCAAAGCGTGCCAGCTCGCCGCCAAGCACCATCAGCTGCCGGGGTAAAACCTCAGCAGCGCCCCGATATGCGGATGAGGATTGGTCAGCAGAGGTGCGGCTCTTGCTTTGACCGGCATGGGCTGTCTGTCCATCGCCTTCTCGGTGCACCTCAGCAAGCCATAAGCAGTCCAACAGCCAGATATGCTCAAGATTGGCATAACGCGCCATTAAATCACTGGCGGTCTGCCAGCCGGGGGCAGCAGCAGAAATCCACTGACGGATCACTTCCACATCATTGCCGCAATGACGCAAAATGCCTTGCTGGCCCTGAAAACTTGCCACCATATGATTAAGGAATGAGTGATGTTCTTCGGCAGACATCGCCTGCATGTCGCCAAGCTCCAGCGGCATCGCCTGATTGGCATAACTCATCAGCATAAATTCCTGCCAATGCATCGGCTTGGGGAAATATGCCGTCGCGGGCTTAAGATGCTCACGGATGTATCTGCGGGCTTCAGTTTCAGCGCATTCGAGATAACCGACGCACTGGCACTCATTGTCGGCATCATCGACCGGCACAGTGAGCCACAGCGGCGCCTGTTCCTGAGATGAGAACACAACCTGAACCTTGGACGTCAGCAGTTTGAAGAGTTCATCTACGGGGATGGAGAAACTGTCCTGAATGGGGTGTGACACAAAACTTCCTTGTATTCACAGAGAAAAATGACGTGCCAGTATAACGCCATTCAGTGGATACAAACAAATCGTCAGCCTTGCAGCAGCAGCGCCTCGGCTTTTTCCACCCGCCGGGGCTTGCCCAGTAAAATCAGCACATCACCGGCCTTAAGCTGCCAGTCTTCATCGGGGCTGTCGAATTCCTCCCCGGCGCGGCGAATGCCCCTCAGTTCCACCCTGAGTTTGCTCCAGGGAATATCACCAAGACGCTGACCGACGGCGCTGGCGCCCCGGGGCAAGGCCACGGCGTGCAACAGCTCCAGGGTAAAGTCCATTTCCGTGCCCGAGAAAAAACCATGCAGATACTGATAATGGTTCCGCCGCTCAAGCTCGAGGCGCTTTAAAATGCGGGTAAGCGGCACACCGCACTGGTACAGCACCTGACTCACCAACATCAAACTGCCTTCCAGGGTTTCGGGAATAACCTGGCTGGCGCCTGCTTGCTCAAGCAGCTTAAGCTCACTGTCATCCCGGGTGCGCACCAGAATTTTTGACTCAGGCGCCATGGCGCGGCACAGGTGCAACACTTCGTCAACGGCGCGGCTTTCACAGAAAGTAAGCACTATCATCTTGGCCTGGCTTATCCCCGCCTGCTTTAAAATACTGCGCTTACAGGCATCGCCGAAATACACAGGCTCCCCTGCCCGCTTGGCCTCCTGCACCCGGGTGGGGTCAAGATCCAGCGCCAGATAAGGCACGGCCTCGGCGCGAAGGAAGCGGGCGATGGTTTGACCCACCCGGCCATAACCAAGAATAAGCACCAGCTCAGAGCCATCTTCGACCTTGGGCAAACCGGCATCACGCTGGGAATTGGGTTTAAGCCCCTGAAACAGCTTGCTGATGTTCACCGCATGGCGCACCAGGGCAGGAGCAAGTGCCATCGACAGCACGGCCACCATCACCAGGGCTGTGCTGACCTCACGCTCCAGCAGACGGTAATTTACCGCCAGGGCGAGCACCACAAAGGAGAACTCCCCGACCTGCGCCAGAGTCAGCGCCGTAACCGATGACACCCTAAATGGCTCACCGGCCAGTTTCAGCAGCCCATGCACCACCAGCGCCTTGCCTACCACCACGGCCAGCAAACCCAGCAGGATTTGCCACCAGTAAGCCATCACTAACTGGAAATCCAGCAGCATGCCGATGGAAATAAAGAAAAGTCCCATCAACAAATCACGAAATGGGCGGATATCGGCTTCAAGCTGGCGCCGATATTGGCTCTCACCAAGCAGCATGCCCGCCATAAAAGCCCCCAGGGCCATCGACAGCCCCAGCCACTGGGTAAAGGCACCGGTCAGTAAGGCGACCACCAACGCAGAGAGTACGAAAAGTTCGTTGGAGCGTGAGCGCGCCACTTCATCGAATACCTTGGGAAGTGCCCACTTACCAAAGGCCATCAGCGCCATAAAAGCGACAATACCTTTAAGCAGTGCAAACAGAATGCTGTTAAGCGCCACGGCGCCGTCGTCCCCGCCAAGCAGCGGCAGCAGAATAAGCAGCGGTACTACGGCCAGATCCTGAAACAAGAGCACACTCACCGACAACTCGCCGTGGCGGCGACGCAGCGCGCCCTGTTCGTTGAGCAGCTTAAGTACGATTGCGGTGGATGAAAGTGCGATGGCGGAGCCAATCACCAGTGCTTGTGCGGGCTGCTGCCCCAGGGCCATGGCAATCAGCATAACTATCAGGGTTGTCACCAGCACCTGAGCACTGCCGAGGCCAAATACAGTGCGGCGCATGGCCCAGAGTTTGGGGACAGAGAACTCCAGCCCCAGGGTAAACATCAAAAGCACCACGCCAAGCTCGGCCACCGAATGCATCTGCTGCTGACTGAACCAGTCAAAGCCGCCGGGACCGGCCACTACGCCGGTCAGCAGGTACGCCAAAATGGCCGGCAACCCCAAGCGACGCAGCAGTGCTATCGCCCCAATGGCGATAAGCAGCATCAGCAGGATCTTGAGGAGAATGCCGTGTTCCATGAAAAATCCCTGTCAATTTTCCGGCGTAATAAAAAACAAGAATGGTCACTTCAAAGATTAACTGAATGACTAATAAAGACAAATTTATTTAACACTTTTATCGGCACACATTTTGCTTATTTTTATCTGTCTTGAGTCCAAAACCGCTGGAGTAAACACTATGGACTTTGGTTACGCACCGCAGTTATACCCTGAAGAGTATCGCTACACCCCCGAAGGTAGTGCGAATACGGCTTTGCCGACTCCGGATCAGGGCGCGCTGGTCGCCATCATCCAACAGCTGCATTCAAGTTTAGATCCACGGACGGTCTTTGCCTGTTTCGGCAATACCCTTGGCCAATATCTGCCGCTTGCCGGTATTCAGGCACAGTTTGCAGACCTCTCCTTCAGTTGGGGGCGTCGCAGCGGCGTAAGCCTGCGCAGGCACCTGAATACTGAGGCGTTTCCGGGCTCAACCCTGGATTACCGCCTGATAGAGCCGCTGACACCTGCGCAAATTCGCACCCTGCAAACGCTGGAGTCCATGCTCATTCAGCCGCTGCTCAATGCCATCAGCTATCAAAAGATGTCTGAGCAGGCGATGTTTGACTCGCTCACCGGACTCGGTAACCGTCATTTTTATGGCCAGGCGATTAAAAATGCCGTTGCCAGAGCCAACCGCCACCACGATAAGCTGGCGCTGATTGTGCTGGATTTGGACAACTTCAAGCACCTGAACGACAACTTCGGCCACCAGTTTGGCGATGCCGTGTTACGGCAGTTCGGTGCCCTGATAAAAAGTGCCATCCGCAACACCGATCAGGCGTTTCGCATTGGTGGCGATGAGTTTGTGATTATTGTCCGCGGCGAACTGGATTCGGCGGCAATACTGTGCGAACGGGTGCTGGCCAAGCTCAATAAAGGCGGATTCTTCAGTCGTAACCGGATCCATACCAGCCTCGGTGCTGCGCAGATCCTGGCCGGTGAAAATCAGGACAACCTATACGAGCGCGCTGACAAGGCGCTGTATCAGGCCAAGGCGGCTGGCCGTAATTGCTACCGCTTAAGCTTGGATACCCAAAATACCTAAGCGATTGCCCTGAGCATGGTAAAACAGTCAGAGAATGGAAAACGCCTGCAACCGCAGGCGTTTTTTATTTTTAGGGACAGCGGGACAGTTGCACACTGAAGCCAGGCTCTCCTGCTCTGGCACAGGCATCCGCCTCAATCCAGACACCGAGAGCGGCCACCAGCTTGCCATCACACATCAGCATAGGAATTGTCGCTCGAAGCCAGCTCGGCACCCCTTGCTCCTGCCAGAGTTTTTTAAGTTCGCGGGAATGTGCCCTGGCTGCGGGCCTGGCTTTAAGGCTGCCAGGCAGGCCGTAAGCAAGCGATAACTGGCCTTCAAGTGCGGTTGCCGCAATGGCAAACTGAGCCCCCTCAGCAGGCAAAAGCCTGAGCATCCCCTGCGGCGTCTCGATTCCGGCCTTCAGTTCAGCCAGGGTGATTGCGCTATTTGTGCCAGGACTAGCCTTGGGTTTGGCATTGCCAGAACGCTCCGGCGATACAGTATCGGCATAGAGCCAGTCCTGAAAACGCCGCAGGCGCGTGGCGCCAAATTGCATCTCCACCGACGCATCTGCCCGCGCAGCCAACAGCTGCGACAAGGCTTCATCGAGCTGCACTTCGGATGGCGGGGCCAGACGATTCCCGAGCAAAAAGTGCCTTACCAGCTGCGCCTGCCAGGCCTTTGACATGGCCTCGAGCGGGCTAAGCTTCAGCCTTGGCTGCACACTGTAAGGACAGGTATCCAGCAGTGGCGCCAAACGCTGCCTCGCTTCATCATCGAGCAGGCTTTGGCTTTCGGCGCAGAGCCTTGCTGAGCGGCTGGCGGTGGCGGCAATGGCGCCCCAGCGGGCGGTAAGCTTTGGGATAACTTCGAGGCGCAGGTAATTACGGTCAAAGCGGGTGTCGGCGTTGCTCTCATCATTGATATGAACCAGACCCAGGCTGTCTGACGCCTGCTTGAGCTCATCACGGGAAAGATGCAGAAAGGGTCTTAGCTGAAACGCACACCGCGCCCAGCCTTTTGTATCATCTGCAACTTGTTCGTTTGTTGCAGCTTCGGCTTCATTCGCACTGTCCAGCCTCAGTGGCTGGCACACACCCATGGCGGCAAGGCCTTTGGGGCCCAAACCTCGGGTCAGCGCCAGCAGCACGGTTTCCAGTTGGTCGTCCTGATGATGGGCAGTAAGCAGCACATCGCCCGCTTGCAGATGACCGCAAAGCGCCCGGTAGCGTGCATTGCGGGCTTCAGCCTCAAGACTCAGCCGCGCCCCCTGTTTGACACTGACCTGCTCGACCACCAGCGGTAAACCGTAGATGGCCGCGCGCTCGCGGCAATGGGCCGCCCAGGCATCGGCGTTGGTACTCAAACCGTGGTGCACATGCACCAGCAGACACTCGATGGCGGCGCTGTTTGGCGCCTGCTTGAATTGCCCCAGCGCACAGGCAAGCACTTCAGAATCAAGCCCGCCGCTGTAACCAAGCACTATCCGCTTTGGCAACGCAGCGGTTGGTAACTGCGACAGCGCCGAGTCAATCAGGGCGGCAAGGGCTCCCGGCGTCATCAGAAATCAATCCTGACCTTATCCGGCCCAAGCAGGGTTTGCAGCGCCAGTACCAGCTCATCGGTGGGGTTCACCCGCCACTCATCACCAAGCTGCAGGCGACCACTGGCATCATCACGCTGAAGATTCACCACCAGCGGCACGGCACCACCTTTCCAGGGACTGAGGGCATCGAAGAAAGCATCCATCACGGTTTCCGGACACTGGCTCGAGAGGATATCCACCTGCAGCGCCTTGGCAAAATGGCTGCGGGCCTCGCTGATATCGATAATGTTGCGGGCAGTCATGCGGTTGCCGCCGGAGAAATCGTCGAAACTCACTTCCCCTTCGCAGATAAGAATGCGGTCTTTTTCCAAGAGATGGCCAAACTTCTCGAACGCTTCGGTAAAGAGCATTACCTCGAGGCGGGCGCTCTTATCATCCAAGGTCAGCAGCCCCATCTTGGAGCCACGCTTGGTGAGCATCACCCGGCTGGCCACCACCAGCCCCGCGGCCTTGACCGTCTTGCCCCTGTCGGTGGGGTGAATGTCTTTCAGGCGCCCGGAGGTGTAATTTTTCAGCTCTTTCAGGTACTGATTGATGGGGTGACCGGTAAGATACAGGCCCAGGGTCTCACGCTCGCCCTCGAGCCAGACTTTATCCGGCCAGGGCATGCACTCCACAAACTGCTGCTTGGCGTCTTCCTGATGATCGTTCAAGAGACCAAACATATCGTGCTGGCCGGTGGCCTGGGCCTTGGCGTGCTGATCCGCCGCCTGCATCGCCTCGGGCAAAGTTGCCATCATGGAGGCACGGTGCGGCCCCAGGCTATCCAGCGCACCGGAACAAATCAGTTTTTCAATCACCCGCCGGTTTAGCTTTTTCAAATCGATGCGGGCGCAGAAGTCGAACAAGTCTTTGAAGGGGCCGTCTTTGCGGGCTTCGAGAATGGCCTCCACCGGCCCCTCACCCACACCCTTGATGGCGCCGATGCCGTAAACGATGTTGAGCTCTTCATCCACGGTGAATTTAAACAGGCCCTTGTTCACATCCGGCGGGATGATCTTAAGCCCCATGCGCTCGCACTCATCGACAAGGGTTACAATCTTGTCGGTGTTGTCCATATCCGCCGACATTACCGCCGCCATAAACTCAGACGGATAGTGAGCCTTGAGCCACAGCGTCTGGTACGACACCAGTGCGTAGGCGGCCGAGTGCGACTTGTTAAAACCGTAACCGGCGAACTTTTCCACCAGGTCGAAGATTTTCATGGCGAGCTCGCCATCGACGTTATTGTCTTCGGCCCCTTTCTGGAACACAGCCCGCTGCTTGGCCATCTCTTCGGGCTTTTTCTTACCCATGGCGCGGCGCAGCATGTCGGCGCCGCCAAGGGTATAGCCCGAGAGCGTCTGGGCAATCTGCATCACCTGCTCCTGATACAGGATGATGCCGTAGGTGGGTTCCAGAATGGGTTTCAGGCACTCGTGCTGCCAGGTGGCATCGGGGTAGGAAATCTCCTCGCGGCCGTGCTTACGGTCAATAAAGTTATCTACCATGCCCGACTGCAGCGGCCCGGGACGGAACAGAGCCACCAGTGCAATCATGTCTTCAAAACAGTCAGGTTGCAGTCGCTTGATAAGGTCCTTCATACCGCGGGATTCAAGCTGGAACACCGCGGTGGTTTCATAGCGCTTGAGCATGGCGAAGGATTTTGAGTCCACCAGCGGAATTGCGGCAATGTCCACCGGGTCCTTGCCCATTTTGGCAAGGCGCGGGTTTATCATCCCAAGGGCCCAGTCGATGATGGTCAGGGTTCTAAGGCCGAGGAAGTCGAACTTCACCAGACCTGCGTATTCCACATCGTTCTTATCGAACTGGGTAACCGGGTTTTTACCCTCGGCGTCGCAATAAAGCGGCGAGAAGTCGGTAATTTTGGTGGGTGCGATTACCACGCCCCCGGCGTGCTTACCGGCGTTACGGGTCACGCCCTCAAGCTTGCGCGCCATGTCGATAAGGTCTTTCACTTCCTCATCGGCATCATAGGCTTCCTGTAGTCCAGGTTCGACCTCGAAGGCTTTTGCCAGGGTCATGCCAGGCTCGGGCGGGATCATCTTGGAGATGCGGTCCACAAAGCCGTAGGAGTGGCCCAGCACCCGGCCCACGTCACGTACCACCGCCTTGGCGGCCATGGTACCGAAGGTGATGATTTGCGACACCGCCTCGCGGCCGTAAAGCTCGGCCACGTGATCAATCACTTCATCGCGCCTGTCCATACAGAAGTCGACGTCGAAGTCGGGCATGGATACCCGTTCAGGGTTCAAAAAGCGCTCGAACAGCAGGTCAAACTCCAGTGGATCTAGGTCGGTAATTTTCAGCGCGTAGGCCACCAAAGAGCCCGCGCCCGAGCCCCGCCCCGGCCCTACGGGGATACCGTTATCCTTACCCCACTGGATAAACTCCATTACGATAAGGAAGTAACCGGGGAAGCCCATCTGGTTGATTACTTTAAGCTCGATATCGAGGCGCTCATCGTACTCTTTGCGCCGCTCGGCTCTGACCTCGGGATCGGGGAACAGGAACTCGAGACGCTCTTCCAGCCCCTCTTTGGAGCGCACTACCAAGAAGTCTTCGGTACTTAAATCGCCGGTGGGGAAGTTGGGCAGGAAGTACTCACCCAGGCGCACAGTCACGTTACAGCGCTTGGCAATTTCCACCGTGTTGGCAATAGCTTCGGGGATGTCGGAAAACAGCTCACACATCTCATCTTCGCTGCGAAGATATTGCTGGTCGCTGTATTTCTTGGGCCGGCGGTTATCGGCCAGGGTAAAGCCGTCGTGAATGGCCACCCGAATTTCGTGGGCCTCAAACTCTTCCGGGTTCAAAAAAACCACCTGGTTGGTGGCCACCACCGGCAGGTCGAATTCACCAGCGTGCTTCACTGCCATATGCAGGTAGGTTTCTTCGTCTGCACGGCCGGTACGGATAAGCTCGATAAAATAACGGTCGGGGAAATGCGTCTGATAGAACTCAGTCAGGCTGGCGGCCTGAGGGGCATTGCCCTTAAGCAGCGCCTTGCCAAGGTCGCCTTCTTTGGCGCCCGAGAGCAGCAAAATGCCTTGGTTAAACTCCAGCAACCATTCCTGATCGATAGCCACCCTGCCCTGCACCTGACCACGCAGATAGGCGTGGCTGATGAGCTGAGTCAGGTTCTGGTAGCCCTCGTTGTCCATCGCAATCACTGTGATGGCACAAAACTCCTCTTCAAACCCCGGCACCAACATCCAGAAGTCGGCACCGATAATGGGTTTGATGCCCTTTTCATGGCAAGTGCCATAGAACTTTACCAGACCACAAAGGTTGTTCTGATCGGTGAGCGCAATCGCCGCCATTCCCAGGGCTTCGGCTTTGCCGAGGATGGGTTTGACCTTGGCCAGACCATCGGTCATGGAGAAGTCGGAGTGCACTCGCAGGTGAACAAACTTGGGCTGAGACATGGGCAATGAAGGCTTTTATGGCACGAAAAATCAAAGGAGAAAGATAACATGCCCGCAGGACAGGGCGAAAGACTTTACTGAGAAACGCCGCCTGAGAAGCGGCGTTTTTGCACAGTTTACACAAGGGCTGCGCCGGCGCTCAGGTCGCCCTGAGATGAGCCACAAGCAAAGGCATTATTCGCGCCAGAAACGCCCGCGGCTGCTGTCAGAGGCCAGTTTCAATAGCGCGTATTCTGCTTTCGCAGCCATGACGACCAGGAGCTCAGATAACTTAATGCATCGCATTAACCGTTTACGCTTTATAGCAAATCATCTATGTTGGTAATAAATGACACAAACTCAACGGATTGAAACGAAATGGAAATCCGGCAATCTTATTCCCTTGTGATAGCCTGTTTGATGATAGCGGCGGTATTATTATCGATTCATCTCGAAACAAATGAACGGCTGCCAAGGGCCATGAACTCAGACACGTCGATGCAGTCAGTGCTGGCGCCGGAAACCTTAACTCAAGATAGTCCTGAAACATCACTTTCCGCACCAGCGCCCAATGAAACCACGTTAGATACTGATGCCGTATCGACGCAACCTGAACCGACGGATACAGATTTACTGACGTGGGGGATTACCAAAGCTGATTGGCAAAACGCCATTGCACAATTTCAGCAAACCGGCGAACCCCTGCTTTTTGCGGGGCAAATATATCTATATGCCGCCGAACGTTACGCCAATGGTCAGCCGAACATGCGCTATGTGGACATCAACAGCTTTACTCCAGAAGCTTATTGGGCAGTCGCCCAACTATATCAACAAGAGAAAACCGAACTTATCGAAAAGGGCTACCAATGGGGGGCGCCGGATGGTGCCAAAGAAACACAAGTGCTCGCTGCCCTGCACGAATTAGAAAACTCAACAGCCGGTTTTAATGCAAGCGAAATATATTGTCGACAGTATAAGTGTACGTTTCAGTATGATGCAGAGGGGGATGGTGCCGGTTTTAATCTCAAGGCTATTTGGTCTATCGCTACCGGCACTCTCGCCAGTGGTACACATAGCGACTGTGGGGGGCATACCCGTTCCGGAGGCAACGGCTCTGTCTTCATCAGCCTTTACTGCCAGCCCGCTGAGAAAAAGTAACAGAGAAAAAAGCTGCCAACGCTGCTTTTTCAGGATTTATTCGCCGCAGTTGGCTTCAAGCCACTCGCGCACAGGGCGAAAGCTGCGTCTGTGTTCGGGCAATACACCGTGGGTATCAAGCGCCTCGAAGTGTGCCTTGGTTGGGTAGCCCTTGTGGGCGGCAAAACCGAACTGTGGATGTTTGGCATCAAGCTCAGCCATCTCGCGGTCACGGGTTATCTTGGCAACCACGGAGGCGGCACTGATGGCTGCGATGAGACCATCGCCCTTCACTACCGCATCAGCCTGAACGCCAAAGTCCGGGGTGCGGTTACCGTCTACCAATACCCTGCCTGGCTTGATGGCAAGACCGGCCACGGCGCGCTGCATCGCCAGCATGGTCGCATGGAGGATATTGAGTTCATCGATTTCCCACGGACTGGCGCGGCCGATGGACACCGCAAGCGCCTTTGCCATGATCTCAGGGTAAAGGGCTTCGCGTTTTTTCTCGCTCAGCTTTTTGGAGTCATTCAGCCCGGCAATGGGGTTGGCAGGATCCAGAATAACCGCAGCCGTCACCACATCGCCAACCAACGGCCCACGGCCCACTTCATCGACCCCGGCCACCAGACCAAACTGGGTCTCGGCTTCCAGCGCCGCCGCAGCCTCGGCTGTCAGGTTTTTATATACCGCCATTGCCGCTCCTTAAACCGAATCGCTAATCAAACCGAACAGCCAATCAGCGCATCCACCGCTTCGGCGGCGCGTTCGCTGGCGTTTTGACGCAGGCTGTGGTGCAAGGCGGTGAATTCGCCGATAAGCGCCCTGTTATCGCTGTTCATCATCTTGATAACCACATCAGCAATCTTCTCTGGGGTGCAATCTTGCTGAATAAGCTCAGGCACCAAATCCTTGCCGGAAAGCAAGTTGGGCAGCGAATAGCGCTTAATCAGCATCATCCGGCTGGCAATGCTGTAGGTCAGCGGCGCCACCCGGTACGCAACCACCATGGGGCGCTTCACCAACATAGCTTCGAGGGTTGCAGTGCCTGAGGCCAGCAAAATGCCGTCGCTGGCTGCCATCAGTTCACGGCTATGGCCGTCAAAGAGCTGAATTTCAAGCTCTGGGGCATAAGCCTCAATGGCGGCAAGAAACTGCTCACGGCGCTTTTCATTGACCAGCGGAGTGATAAAGCGGACATCGGGCAGCGCTTCTTTGATGGCAACAGCCGCCTTGATAAAGGGCTCGCTGAGCATCTTGAGCTCTCCACCGCGGCTGCCTGGCAGTATTGCCAGATACTCGGCGTCCTTGTCGAGCCCCAGGGTTTCACGGGCTTCCGTTTTACTGAGCTCCAGCGGAATATCATCAGCCAGGGTATGACCCACGAAAGTACAGGGCACCTGATGCTTGTCGTAAAAGGCTTTTTCAAACGGCAGCAAGGACAGCACCATATTGGTGGCTTTGGCGATTTTGAAGATGCGCTTTGGTCGCCAGGCCCACACAGAGGGGCTGACATAGTGTACGGTTTTAATGCCCTTTTGCTTCAGCTTCAGCTCAAGCCCTATGTTGAAATCCGGGGCATCGATACCGATAAAACAGTCTGGCTTGAGGGCTGTTATCTCTTTCACCAGCGTCGAGCGTACCTTTAACAGCCTCGGCAGGCGTGACAGCACTTCGACTATGCCCATCACCGCCAGCTCTTCCATGGCAAACAGGGACTCGAAGCCGAGGGCTTCCATACGCGGGCCGCCGATCCCGATAAAGCGGGCGTCGGGGTGACGGGTCTTAAGGGCCTTGATTAAACCGGCACCTAAAATATCGCCGGAGAGTTCTCCGGCGACAATGGCAAATATACGTTGCTTGGACTGGCTCATGGCGTTCCTGTCAACGGGATAAAATTAGCTACTCTTAGCCGCGGATAATACCCCGGCCAGAGTTCGCCACAAAGTCCATCATCATCTTCACCTCGGGGATGGCAGCGGATTCCTCTGCCAGCGCCGCGGTGGCCTCTTCCACAGTGAGGTTATTACGATAAAGGGTCTTGTAGGCGCGGCGCACAGCGAGCTGGGCTTCTTTGGAGAAACCGCGACGTTTCATGCCTTCGCTGTTCAAACCACGGGGAATAGCAGGCTGGCCGGCGGCCATGACGAACGGTGGCACGTCCTGCAGAATAAGCGAAGCACCGGCAGTAAAGGCATGGGCACCGATATGCACAAACTGATGCACGCCGGTCATACCCCCCAGAATCGCCCAGTCGCCCACGTGTACGTGGCCGGCGATGGAGGCGTTGTTGGCCATAATCACATTGTTGCCAACCACACAGTCATGGGCGATGTGCACATAGGCCATAAACAGGTTGTTTGAGCCGATGCGGGTTTCGCTGTTGTCCTGAATGGTGCCACGGTGAATGGTCACGTTTTCGCGGATGATGTTGTTGTCGCCAATAATCAGCCTGGTTGGCTCACCGGCGTACTTCTTGTCCTGACAGTCTTCGCCCACTGAGGCAAATTGGAAAATTCGGTTGCCCTTACCTATCACGGTGGGGCCCTTCACGACCACGTGGGAGTGAATGATGTTGTCATCACCGATTTCTACGCCTGCACCAATGTAGGTCCAGGGGCCGATGCTGACATTGTTCCCGATTTTGGCATCGGGATGGACGAAGGCTAATTCACTGATCACTTGCTAATCTCTCTGCGGGCACACATGATTTCTGCGCTGCAAACCAACTCACCATCCACTTTGGCCTCACCGTAGAACACGCCAATCCCGCGGCGCTCTTTGATCATTTTTACTTCAAAATGCAACTGGTCACCTGGCTCTACCACGCGTTTGAAGCGGGCATTATCTATGCCTGCAAAGTAGTAAAGCACATCCGGAGATGGCTCGCTGCTCATGGTTTTGAATGCCAGCAGACCCGTGGCCTGCGCCATGGCTTCCAGAATAAGCACGCCGGGCATGACCGGAGCGACCGGGAAGTGACCCACAAAGAATGGCTCATTAATGGTCACATTTTTAATGGCGTGCAGGGTTTCACCGGGGGTGTAATCCAGCACACGGTCAATGAGCAGAAACGGATATCTGTGGGGAAGATACTTAAGGATCTCCTTGATATCCATGGTGTTCAATTGATTCGACACAGGTTGGTTCCTCAGGATGCGCCTAAGCGCATTTGCTACTGCATTTGCTACTGCGTTTACTCTTCTTCTTTGAGTTTGCCTTCCAGCACCTTCACGCGCTGGAACAGCTCATCCAATTGCCGGAAGCGCACGGTGTTGCGGCGCCACAGCTTGTTTTCCATGGCGACTGTGGCGGACGAATACACGCCTGGCTCACGGATCACGCTGGTCACATTGGTGCCACCACTGACATGGGTGCCATCGGCAATGGTCAGGTGGCCAGCGACGGCACTGTTACCGCCTATGATACAGTATTTGCCGATAGTCACACTGCCGGCAATGGTGGTGCTGCCCGCAATGGCGGTATGGGCACCAATAATATCGTTGTGGGCGATCTGCACCTGATTGTCCAGGATCACACCATCATGAATTTCGGTATGGGACAGGGCACCGCGGTCTATGGTGGTGCTGGCGCCAATCTCCACATTGTTGCCAATGCGTACGCCGCCTGTCTGAGGGATTTTAACCCAGGTGCCACGCTCGTTGGCGTAGCCAAATCCATCTGAGCCAATTACGGCGCCGGAATGTACTATGCAGTCCATTCCCAGATGTACATCGTGATACAGGGTAACATTGGCCCACAAACGGGTTCCCGAGCCAATGATGGAGTCCTGCCCCACCACACAGCCGGCACCAATCTGCACCTTGTCACCCAAAATGACATTGGCACCAATCACGGCATTGGCGCCAATGGCAACCCCTTCACCCAATTGGGCGGAAGGGTCAATTTGCGCCGAAGGATGAATGCCTTCGGCGGCTTTGGGCGTTGTATCGAGAAGTTGTGCAACCCTGGCAAAACCCACGTAGGGGTCTTTAAGGATCAGGGCATTGCCATCAAAGCTGTCGGCATCTTTGGCTGACAGCAATACAGCGCTCGCTTTGGTTCCTTCCAGCTGAGCGCGGTATTTGGAGTTGGCCAGAAAACTGATTTGGCCTTCGCGGGCATCTTCAAGGGTGGCCACTGCGTTGATTTCCAGCGCGGCGTCGCCTTTGATTTCTGCTCCAAGAAGTTCTGCCAATTGGCCAAGGGTCACAATCTTCATCTATTACTTGGCCTTGCTCAGCGCTTCTACAACCTTGCTGCTGATATCAGTCTGAGGCTTGGCAAATACCACGGCGCCGCTTTGCAGTACCATGTCGATTTTCTCTTTTTCAGCGATATCTTTGATAACCTGCTGAACTTTAACCAAAATCTTGTTTTGCTCTTCGGCCTAACGACGACGTACGTCTTCTTGCAGGGCCTTACCTTTCAGTTGCAGATCGGCCTGCAGGGATTCCATCTTGCGCACAGCTTCAGTCTTTTGAGCTTCGCTCATCAGGGCTGCATCACGTTGGTTCTTTTCCATCAGACTGCGCAGCTCGCCCTGCAGCTTTTTCACTTCGGCTTCACGATCGCCGAACTCTTTCTCCAGCGCCTTGCCAATGGCTTCGCGCTGAGGCAGTTGTTCAAACACGGCACCCATGTCCACTACCGCCAGTTTTTCAGCGTTGGCGGCCAGCGGGGCGCCAATCAACATCAGTGTCATCAGGGCACGGTTAAGCATCTTGTTCAAAATAAACTCCTTGTTGTGGTGTTTTTTCACAATCGTCGCCGAGTGTATGTGTTTTAGAATGTTTTGCCAATATTGAAGGAGAAGATCTCAGTTTCGTCGTCTTCGTATTCCTTAATTGGCCAGGCGAGGCTGAATACCATGGGGCCCATGGGTGACAACCACTGTACGCTCATACCCCAGGAGGCACGGATACGGCTTGGATCGCTATAGTCTTCCAGCTTGGCAAATTCCTCTGCTGGCAGGGTGCGATACTTGTCGTAATCGAACTCGGTATCCCAAACGTTACCGGCATCGACGAAGAAGCTGGTACGAACTGAGTTGCTGTAGGCTTCATCCAGGAACGGCGTTGGCACAATCAGCTCGAGGCTGGCAGTGGCCACGGCGTTACCACCGATGGAGCGGCCCTGGCTCACCTGAATTTGGTTAGGATCGCCCGGCAAACCACAGCCGTCGCCGCTTGGGTCAGGCGAGCAAGGCTCGCTGCCACGTACCACGTAGAAAGAACGTGGGCCGACGGAGTTGGACTTGAAGCCACGCAGGCTGCTGGAGCCGCCCGAGTAGTAGTTTTCCCAGAACGGCAGGATCTGGTCGTTGCCGTTGAAATCACCGTAGCCGTTACCGTAACCCAGACGGGCGCGGGTCAGCACCACAAAATTGTGGCTGCGGGTAATTGGGAAGTAGAAGCTGGTATCAAAGTCGGTCTTGAAGTACTGCAAATCCGAACCCGGCGTCGACATCTTACCCGACAGACGCTGGCTGGAGCCGTCGGTTGGGAAGGTGCCGCGGTTCAAGGTACTTCTGTACCAACCGGCATTCAGCTCGAAGTTGTTAAAGCTCAAGTCAGCGTTCGGGTCGTCAGCATCACGGTAGATGTTGTAGAAACGCAGCGCCTGTTCGTAAGCCGAAATTTCCGAAATAGTGTTGTGACGGAACCCGATACCACCATTGATACGGTTGTATTCGTTGATGGGGAAGCCGCTGCTCAGTGCCACACCGTAGGAACTGTTCTTATAGCGCTCGAGGTTCGCCTCGTTGGCGTCGAACTCGTTCCAGTAGATGTTACCACCCAGGCTTACACCGTCTTTGGTAAAGTAAGGGTCGGAATACGACAGACTCACGTTCTTGGAGTACTTGTTGGTATTGACGTTAATACCCGCCTGATTACCAGTCCCCAGGAAGTTACTCTGCTGCACACCAAACTGCAGGCTGATGCCCGACTCGGTACCGTAGCCGATACCGGCGTTGAAGGAGCCAGATGGCTGCTCTTTCACCTTGAAGGCCACATCCACCAAATCGTCGGTGCCGGGCACCTGCACGGTTTCGGTGTCAACGGTTTCAAAGAAGCCCAGACGGTTGAGACGGTTTTTCGACAGCTCCACGTTGGCGGAGTTAAGCCAGGCACCTTCCATCTGACGCAGCTCGCGGCGCAACACTTCATCCTTGGTCACTGTGTTACCGGTGAAGTTAATGGAACGTACATACACACGCTTACCGGGCTTAACGTTCACATTGAGGGTAACCTCTTTGTTCTCGTCATCGATTTCCGGATAGGTTTTCACCTCAGGATAGGCGTAACCGAAGCGGCCCAGGTACTTGGAGTACATTTCTTCGGTAAAGGTAACGTCGGCACCGTTGTACTGATCGCCGGCCTTGATAGGCAGAATTGCGCGCATCAGCTCTTCGCGACCCATCAGGTCGCCGGTGAGGTTAACGTCCTTCACCTTGTACTGCTCGCCCTCATCCACGTTGATGGTGATGTACAGGCCCTTGCGGTCCGGAGTCATCGCCACCTGGGTAGAGGTCACTTCAAAGCGGATAAAACCGTTGTTGTGATAGTGGGTCTTGATGGTTTCAAGGTCAGCCTGCAGCTTTTGCTTCTGGTAGCGACGCTCACCGAACAGATCCCACCAGGCCACGTAATCTTTCAGCTCCAACATGCCAATCAGTTCGGCATCGGAATACTGGCTGTTACCCACGATATTGATCTGACGGATTTCAGCCGCCAGACCTTCGGTAAATTTGAACTTCAGCTCAACCCGGTTACGGGGCAGGTTAATTACCTGGGCTTCAACCTTGGCGCCGTATTTACCCACGCCGTAGTAAAAGTCCTGCAGGCCTTTTTCGATACCGGACAACATGGTGCGATCGAGGGCTTCGCCCACCTTCACGCCACTGCCATCAAGGCTTTCCTGCAGCTGTTCGTCTTTAATGTCCTTGTTGCCTTCGAAGGTCACCTCACTGATGGTGGGACGCTCTTTTACCGAGACAACCAACACCCCGTTGTCATTACTGACCGAGACGGTGTCGAAGTTGGTGGTGGCATACAGGCTCTTGATAGCCTGTTGCAGCTTGAGTTGGTCAACCCGGTCACCCACCTTGATGGGAAGGCTGAGCAAGGCGGCACCCAGTGCTACACGCTGCAAACCTTCTACTTGAATGTCGGTGACTGTAAATGGCGTAAAGGTGTCTGCCAGGCCGGTCCCTGAATACGATGCGCCGAGGAGCATCATAGAGGCAAAAAGTTTATTCAATCTCATAGAGCACTTCTGATTATTTGTCTGTCCTTGCTCAGAGTCGGGCAAAATCATTGAAAAGGGCGATACTCATCAACATTAGCAGCAGCGCTGCCCCAAATCTGAATCCTATTTCCTGCACCTTTTCAGGTACAGGCTTCCCGGTGATCACTTCCACAAAGTAATACAGCAAATGGCCCCCATCGAGTACGGGTAAAGGCAGCAGGTTAATGATGCCCAGGTTCACACTGATAAGAGCCAAAAATCCCAAAAAGTACACCAAGCCGAAGTTGGCGCTGTTGCCGGCGCCCTGAGCGATGGAAATGGGTCCGCTCAGATTCTTCACCGACACATCGCCGGTAAAGAGTTTTCCGATCATCTTGACGCTGACCACCACCAGCTGCCAGGTCTTGTCGGCCGCAACCGCCAAGGAGTCTATCACGCCATACTGCAGCTGAATACGCATTGACTCAGGCAGCTCGCTGGCCTGGGGCACTATGCCTATCAAACCAACAGTTTTGCCGTCGGCGCCTTTGCCGGGCCTTGGGGTGGCGGTCAGAACCTTCTGCTCGCCATTGCGTTTAATGGTGAGCTGAATCGATTTGTCGGCCGAGCTTTGGATAGTGGTAACAAACCACTCCCAGCCGGCGTAACTCACCCCGTCGATACCGACGATTTCATCACCCGCCTGCACACCAGCAGCTTCAGCGGCGCTGTCTTTGGAGACCTGAGCCACCACAGGCAAAATTTGCGGTCGCAGCATGCCCAGTCCCAATGTGCCGATGGCGGACTCTTTTTCAGGGTCGAAGCGCCAGTTTCGGGTATCCAGGGTAAAGGTGCGCTCGTCAGCGGTTTGGCCTTCAAGGCGATTTAAGGGGGCCAGTGTCAGGCTCAGGCTGTCGTCACCAATGTGACCGACCAGAGCCAGATTAACTTCTTCCCAATTGCGTACCTTCTGTCCTGAGACAGCAAGGATTTGCATCGGTTCCTTAACATTGATAACAGCGGCGGGAGAATCTGCCTGAGTGCTGTTGATAACCGGCTTCACCGAAGGCACACCAATCAGGTACATGATGTAGAGCGCGAATACCGCAAAAATGAAGTTGGCGATAGGGCCTGCGGCCACAATGGCAATGCGCTGCCACACGGATTTGCGGTTAAAGGCTTGATTTGCCAGCGCAGCGGGGACGTCGTCAACCCGCTCGTCGAGCATCTTCACATAGCCACCGAGGGGGATCATGGCGATGACATACTCGGTGCCATCTGCCCCCTGGCGTCGCCAAAGCGGCTTGCCAAAACCGATAGAGAATCGCTCCACTTTCACGCCACAGCGACGGGCAATATAGAAATGTCCATATTCGTGGGCGGTGATCAGTAATCCCAGCGCCACAATGAAGGATGCGGCATTCCAGAGGATGTCGAACATAGTTCTCCTTCGATTAAGTCCTTAAAATCAGTGGCGTGCCACCAGTTGCATTGCCAGTCGCCTGGCTTCACTGTCGAGAGCCAGAATGGCATCCAGTGAATCCAGATGGGTTTTGGCTATCTTACCCAGACATTCGCCATTAATCACAGCGATATCGGTAAAACCTATCTGACCGTTCAAAAAGGCCGCCACAGCCACCTCGTTGGCGGCATTGAGCACTGTGGTGGCTTCCTGCCCTTGCTGGCAGGCATCCATCGCCAGTTTCAGGCAAGGGAAACGGGCAAAATCTGGCTCGCAAAAACTTAAGTGTCCGACTTTGAAAAAGTCCAAAGGTTCCACCCCGGCAGAAATTCGCTCTGGATAGGCCATTGCATGAGCAATGGGCGTGCGCATGTCAGGGTTACCCATCTGCGCCAGCACGCTGCCATCGCGGTACTGCACCATGGAGTGAATAACGCTTTGCGGGTGGATGACCACTTTAAGCTCATCTTTGGCGGTATTGAACAGCCAGCGGGCTTCAATAAATTCCAGCCCCTTGTTCATCATGGTGGCGGAGTCCACCGAGATTTTCGGGCCCATGGACCAATTGGGGTGTTTGCAGGCCTGAGCCGGTGTCATCGCGGCCAGGGAGTCCAGCGGCGATGTTAAAAACGGGCCACCTGAGCCTGTCAGCAAAATATGGGAAATCCCGGCGGCCGATAAATCACAGCGGCCTATTTCGCGCTGCGCCTGTTCAGGCAGGCATTGGAAGATGGCGTTGTGCTCGCTGTCCACGGGCAGCAAGGTGGCGCCGCTCTTGCGGGTTTCTTCGATAAAAAGCTCACCGGACATCACCAGGGCTTCTTTGTTGGCCAAGAGTACCCGCTTACCGGCACGTACCGCCGCCAGGGTTGGCACCAAACCGGCGGCACCCACAATAGCGGCCATCACAGTGTCGACCTCGGCGGCCGACACCAGCCCAAGCAGCGCCGCTTCACCGGTGCTGACTTCAATGTTGAGCTCGGCCGGTAAACCCGCTTTCAGCTCGGCTGCTGCCTGCGGGTCAACCATGTGGGCATAGCGAGGGCGATGCTCAAGGCAAAGCTCGTGCATACGAGCCACGCTGCTGGCGGCCACCAAGGCAAAAGCCCGGTACGCACCGGGGTTTCGCTTAATCACATCGAGGGTACTTTTTCCAATGGAGCCCGTGGCCCCCAGGATCACCAGATTTTGCATGCTTACATCCAAAAGGCGATGTAGATAAGGGTGAACACAGGCAGCGCCGCAGTCAGACTGTCGATACGGTCAAGCACGCCACCGTGACCCGGCAAAATGGTGCCGGAATCTTTGATATTGGCAACCCGCTTGAACATGCTCTCGGACAAATCGCCGAGGGCCGACGCCAACGCAGTAAACAGGGTGACAGCAATCACCAGTCCCATTTCCTGTTGCGGTGACAGGGTCATCACAATGGCCACCACTATCATGGTGGTGATAAGCCCGCCCACCAGACCTTCGATGGTTTTGGCAGGGCTGACGTTGGGTGCAAGCTTGGTGCGTCCCAGCGCCTTACCGGCAAAGTAGGCTCCGCTATCGGCCGCCCACACCACCAACATCACCAAAAACACCAGGGCGCCGCCAAAATAGGGCTCGCTGGCGGTGCTCAGTGACTTAAGCGCCACCAGAGACACAAAGCAAGGCAACAAGGTGAGCTGACCAAACATGGATTTCAGCATATGGCTGCGTTGCCACAGACGGGCGCTCTTGGGATAGGTCACCACCAGCCCCATGGCCACCAGCCACCAAAGGCCACCAAGCAGGGTCACAGCCAAAAATATCGGGTGCAGATGTCCTGTGTTCCACACTTCCGCGCTGGGCACCAGAATATTCAGTGCCACCAACAGGATGGCGAGCGTAATGGTAAAGCTCCACTGGGTCATCTGACAGTCGGCGTCGATAATCCGCCCCCACTCTTTGGCGGCAATCAAAAACACCCCAACCAAGGCCCAGGCAAAGTAGTCAGACGGCAAATAAAAGATGGCACCGAAAACCAGCGGGATAAGCCAGATTGCTGTTATTATTCGTTGTTTTAGCAAAAAACGTCCCTCGTAAAAGAAAACTCAGGCGCGCATTTCTTCGATTTGACTTCCAGTCAATCCGAAACGGCGCTGACGACTCGCAAACAGGGCGATGGCGTCTTTAAAACACTGCTCGTCGAAATCAGGCCACAGGGTGTCAGTAAACACCAACTCAGCGTAAGCCGCCTGCCAGAGCACAAAGTTGCTGATGCGGAAGTCGCCACCAGTGCGGATCATTAAATCAACTTCCCCTTGATTTTGCATGCACAAATGCTGACTTAATGCCTCTTCGGTAAACTGACTGCTGTCGATTTCACCAGATGCGAGCTTTTGTGCCAATTGATTCGCTGCCTGAAGTATATCCCAGCGGCCGCCGTAGTTGGCTGCCACGTTCAACACCAGCTCGGTATTGTTGGCCGTTTTGGCCTCGGCATCGCGAATTTGCTTTTGCAGACGCTCGGAGAAACGGCTGGTATCGCCAATAATGTTCAGGCGTACCCCATTTTGGTCGAGCAACTTGAGTTCACGGCGCAGCACTGTGAAAAAAAGCTCCATCAGCAGGCTGACTTCGGTATCTGGCCTGCGCCAGTTCTCACTTGAAAATGCAAATAGAGTCAAAGACTTGATGCCGAGCTGGCGCGCAGTACTTACAGCGCGGCGCACCGCCTTCACCCCTGCCTTATGCCCCATCACCCTGGGTTTGCCCTGAGCCTGCGCCCAACGGCCGTTACCGTCCATGATGATTGCGACATGTCGTGGCAGGGACTGATTGACCAGTTCAGAGACCTCTTGAGGCATAGACTCTGTGGTCGGTTCAGCGGTAATTTCCCTGTTGGAAGACATCGATATACAACCCTATAAATAAACAAACGCCGTGTAGTATACCTCTACACGGCGTCTTAACTCTAGCGTGGAGTCCGGAGGCTTAGACCTCCATCAACTCCGCTTCTTTGGCAGCCAGGATTTCGTCGATCTTTTTGATGTGCTGATCGGTGATTTTCTGTACTTCGTCTTCGCTGCGACGTACATCATCCTCGGTGCACTCTTTGTCTTTTTCCAGCTGCTTGAAGTGAGAGTTGGCATCGCGACGTACGTTACGTACGGCTACGCGGCCCTGCTCAGCCTCGGCGCGAACTACCTTAACCAGATCGCGACGACGCTCTTCGGTCAGCGGTGGCAGCGGGATGCGGATGGTGGCACCGGCAGACATAGGGTTCAGACCCAGATCTGAGCTCATGATGGCCTTTTCAACCGCCTGGATGGCACTACGGTCAAACACGTTTACCGCAAGGGTACGTGCATCTTCAATGCTGACGTTGGCCACTTGCTTGAGTGGGGTCATAGTACCGTAGTAGTTAACATGGATGGTATCCAGCAGGCTTGGGTGAGCACGGCCGGTACGTACTTTGGCCATTTGCGCCTTGGTGGATTCAACACACTTGCCCATGCGCTCCTGAGCGTCTTTTTTGATATCTTCAATCACGATAAATGTCCTTTTCGGTCATTAAGGAAGCTGAGGCATGCCGCAGCTCCCCGATTGTACTCAAACTTGTCACTTATTTTTTGATGATGGTGCCTTCACCTTCTTCACCCATGATAACACGGCGCAGGGCACCGGGCTTGTTCATGTTGAAGACCAGAATAGGCATGTCGTGGTCACGGGCCATGGTAAAGGCCGACAGATCCATCACTTTCAATTCTTTGTCCAGAACCTCGGCGTAGGTCAGTTCATCGTACTTCTTCGCCTCAGGATCTTTCATTGGGTCGGCAGAATAGACGCCGTCAACCTTGGTGCCTTTTAACACGACATCGGCTTCAATTTCAATGCCTCGCAGGCAGGCAGCCGAGTCGGTGGTGCAGAAAGGATTACCGGTACCGGCGGCAAAAATCACCACGCGTCCGGACTTGAGCAGGCTGATAGCTTCGGCCCAGTTGTAACGGTCACACACACCGTTCAGGGGAATTGCAGACATCAGACGGGCATTCACATAGGCACGGTGCAAAGCATCACGCATCGCCAGGCCGTTCATCACAGTCGCCAGCATACCCATGTGGTCACCCACCACGCGGTTCATACCCGCCTTGGCAAGACCTTCACCGCGGAACAGGTTACCACCGCCAATCACTACGCCAACCTGGATACCCAGTTCTACCAGTTCCTTGATTTCCTGAGCCATACGATCCAGTACGCTGGGATCGATACCGAAGCCCTCTGAGCCCATCAGGGCCTCACCACTTAACTTGAGAAGAATGCGACGAAATGCAGGTTTTGGATTGGTGCTCATGATTTTTGTCCTGGTTATAACAAGACCGCAGCGGCTGCTGCGGTCTTGGGGTACTTACCTAAGTGGCGATTAAGCCTTCTGAGAAGCAGCGATTTGCTTGGCCACTTCGGCCGCGAAATCTTCTTCTTTCTTCTCGATACCTTCACCCACTTCCAGGCGGATGAAGCTAGAAACAGAAGCGCCTTTCTCTTTCAGGAATTCGCCAACAGTCTTCTTAGGCTCCATGATGAATGGCTGACCGGTCAGAGATACTTCACCGGTAAACTTCTTCATACGGCCTTCAACCATCTTCTCAGCGATGTCTTTTGGCTTGCCTTCGTTCATGGCGATTTCCACCTGAACTTCACGCTCTTTGGCAACCACTTCAGCAGGAACGTCTGAAGGGTTTACGTATTCAGGCTTGGAAGCCGCAACGTGCATGGCCAGGTGCTTCAGAGTTTCTTCGTCAGCTTCACCGGTCACAACTACACCGATACGGTCGCCGTGACGGTAAGAAGCAGCGTTGGCACCGTCGATGTACTCAACGCGACGAACGTTGATGTTTTCACCGATTTTGGCAACCAGAGCAACACGAGCTTCTTCGAACTGAGCTTTCAGATCTTCAACGGTTACTTTACCGGCGGCAGCTACGTCCAGAACTTCGTTAGCGAAAGCCAGGAAGTTAGAGTCCTTGGCAACGAAGTCAGTCTGACAGTTCACTTCCAGCAGCGCGGTGAAACCAGCACCCTGCTTGATCAGGATGGTACCTTCAGCAGCGATGTTACCGGCTTTCTTAGCAGCTTTGGCAGCACCACTCTTACGCATGTTATCGATAGCCAGCTCGATATCACCGTTGGTCTCTTCCAGAGCTTTTTTACAATCCATCATGCCGGCGCCAGTGCGCTCGCGCAGTTCTTTAACCAGGGCAGCAGAAATTGCCATTGTTAAATTCCTCTATAGATAGTCGGCAATCACTTGCCGAGTCAGCAGGTATGAAACAGGGGCCCATGGGCCCCTGTTAACCAATCATAGATCTTGGTTAATAAGGGAGATGAAACTCATCACGCCTTATTATTCGGCTTCTACGAAACCGTCTTGCTCAGCTTGTACAGCCAGATCCTGACCACGGCCAGACTTGGCAGCAGTAGCAGCAGCTTCGGTGTACAGGCGGATAGCACGCATAGCGTCGTCGTTACCAGGAACGATGTAGTTCACGCCATCAGGAGAAGCGTTGGTATCAACAACGGCAACCACTGGGATGCCCAGGTTGTTGGCTTCTTTGATAGCAATGTGCTCGTGGTCGGCACCGATCACGAACAGAGCATCAGGCAGACCGCCCATGTTCTTGATACCGCCCAGAGACTTCTCAAGCTTTTCCAGCTCGCGAGTGCGCATCAGAGCTTCTTTCTTGGTCAGCTTGTCGAAAGTACCGTCAACAGACTGGGTTTCCAGCTCTTTCAGACGCTTGATTGACTGACGAACGGTTTTCCAGTTGGTCAGCATACCGCCGAGCCAGCGGTGGTCAACGTAGTACTGGTCACAAGAAACAGCGGCTTCTTTGATAGCTTCGCTGGCAGCGCGCTTGGTACCAACAAACAGGATTTTACCTTTCTTGGAAGCTACGTTGCTGATGAAAGCCAGAGCTTCGTTGAACATTGGTACAGTGTGCTCAAGGTTGATGATGTGTACACCGTTGCGGGCACCGAAGATGAATGGCTTCATCTTAGGGTTCCAGTAACGGGTCTGGTGACCGAAGTGAACACCGGCCTGGAGCATGTCGCGCATTGAAACTGTAGTCATTTTGAATACCTTAAAAGTAAAAAAGGGGTTCTACCTCCACGTATCCCATGACCTCGACCCCTGACCTGTTGACCAGAAGCACCCCGAGGCATGTGTCGACACGTGTGCGATTTAGTATTTACAGATTAGCCATGTATAATGGCCGCCATATTTCACTCATCACTGCCCAGGATTTCCCGCCGCAGTGATTTTGAGAGTCAAACATAACGGCGCGCTTTATACCATAATTCCGGCCAAAGCACAAATTTTTGCAGGCCCAATTTGGCAACCAAGCGCCCCGAATTCCCTGTGATACTAGGTGAGATAACAACTGCATGAGTATAGTCATCAAGACGCCCGCTGAAGTAGAAAAAATGCGCGCCGCCGGCAAACTGGCCGCTGAGGTGCTGGAAATGATCGCCCCCTTCGTCAAGGCAGGCGTCAGCACCAATGAACTGAACGAGATTTGTGCCAAATACACCGAAGAGCAAGGGGCCATTTCCGCGCCACTGAACTACCACGGTTTCCCCAAGTCCATCTGTACATCGGTAAACGAGGTGATCTGCCACGGCATTCCGTCTGACTATGTCCTCAAAGACGGTGACATCCTCAATATCGACATCACAGTAATCAAAGATGGCTACCACGGTGATACCTCCAAGATGTTCTTCATCGGTGAAGTGTCTCCCAAAGACAAGCGCCTGTGCCGCATCGCCCAGGAAAGCCTGTACGCTGCTATCCGCAAAGTACGCCCGGGCCTCAAGCTCGGTGAAATCGGCACCACCATCGAAAAAGTCATCAAGGGTGCCAAGAGCGGCCTTGAAAAGTACAGCATCGTCCGTGACTACTGTGGCCACGGCATTGGCGCCACTTTCCACGAAGAGCCGCAGGTTGTTCACTACAAAAACAGCGACAACACTGTGCTGCGCCCCGGCATGTGCTTCACTATCGAACCCATGATCAACGCCGGTCGTCACCAAACCGTACTGGATAAAGATGACGGTTGGACTGTGACTACCATCGACGGCAAAAACTCTGCCCAGTGGGAACATACCCTGCTGGTGACCGAGACCGGGGTAGAAGTTCTGACCCTGCGCAGCGAAGAAGATTTTCCCCGCGTAATCAATCATAAATAAGGCACGCCATGACGACGGCTCAGCAGGCCAAGGCGTCTTTGCAGGCGCTGAATCAGCAACTGGCGCTGGCCTTTTCGGCCCGCGAAAACGTGGTCGAACTGGTACGCCGTCGTTGTCTGGGGGTAGATGAGCTGCTTATCAGCGCCTGGGAGCACCATGGCCTGGGCAACTATCCGGTGGCGCTGATTGCCGTGGGTGGTTATGGCCGTGGCGAGCTGCACCCCCATTCAGATATCGACCTGTTGTTTTTGGTCGATGAAAAACTGCCCAAAGAAGCCGAGTTCGTGCTTGGCTACTTTATTGCCTTCCTGTGGGACGCAGGCCTTGAAATCGGCCACAGCGTGCGCAGCGTCAAGGAAACCCTGTCACAGGGACGCGGCGATATCACCATTGCCACCAACCTGTTGGAAGCCCGTTTTCTGGCCGGCCATGAGCCGCTGTTTGACGAGCTTTACGATGCCATCCGCACCGAAGACTTCTGGCCCTCGAGCGACTTTTTTGTCGCCAAACGCGACGAGCAGCAAGCACGTCACACCAAGGCCAGTGCCTTTGATTTGGAACCCAATGTAAAAAGCTGCCCCGGCGGCCTGCGCGACATTCAAACCGTTGCCTGGGTGGCCATGCGCCACTTTAATGCGTCACGGCTCGAAGAACTGGTCGGCCACGGTTTTCTTGAACCCATAGAGCTTGAAGAGCTGCTTGAGTGTCAGCAATACCTGTGGCAACTGCGCTTTGCGCTGCACATCGCCTCAGGTCGCGATGAAAACCGCATGCTGTTTGACCTGCAACGTCAGGTGGCCCAGCTGATGGGGTATGAGGATGACACCCAGCTTGCGGTAGAGCAGATGATGAAGCTCTACTACCGCACAGTGCGGCGGGTGATGGAACTTAACGAGATGCTGCTGCAGCTCTTTAAGCGTGCCACCCTCGGCCACATCAAGGCGCTGGAAATCGTGCCTATCAACGATAACTTCCAGCGTCGTGGCGGCTTTATCGAAGCTCTGGCCGAGGAGCCCTTTGGCAAGCCCGAAGACATCATGGGGCTGTTTTTGCTGATTGCCCGTAACTCCAATATCCGCGGCATCTACGCCCCTACCCTGCGCTCGATGCGCCAGGCCCGCAAGGCGTTAACCCAGCCTTTGATGGAGTACGGCGAGTGCCGTCAGGTGTTTATGGAGATCCTGCGCCACCCGCGGGGGATTTCGGCGTTTTCACTGATGCACAAACACGGCATCCTCTCGGCCTATCTGCCTGCCTGGCGCGCCATCGAAGGTCAGATGCAGTTTGACCTGTTCCACGCCTACACAGTGGATGAGCACACCCACAGGTTGCTGCTCAATATCGAACGTTTCTCCCAGCCTGAGCAGAAAGATGAGTTTCCGCTTGGCTCTGTGCTGATAAACCAGCTGCCGAAAAAAGGCCTGCTGGTGCTTGCGGCCATTTTCCATGATATCGCCAAGGGCCGCGGCGGCGATCACAGTAAGCTTGGCGCCGTGGACGCACTGGCATTCTGTAAGGCCCATGGCCTTAACGATCACGACGGCCGTCTGGTGAGCTGGCTGGTTGAAAACCATCTGGTGATGTCGGTAACGGCCCAGCGGCGGGATATTTCCGACCCTGACGTGGTCGCAGACTTTGCCGGTAAGGTCCGCGATGCAGTGCACCTGAGTTACCTTTATTGCCTTACAGTGGCTGACATTTGCGCCACCAACGAGAAAACCTGGAACAACTGGAAGGGTTCGCTGCTTCGGGATCTGTACTTCTCGACCCAGCGGGTGCTGGCCCGGGGCACCGAAAAGCCGGTGGATATCCGCGCCCGGGTGCGGGAATATCAGGCCAAGGCCAAAAAAGAGCTGCTGCGCCGCGGCGTGAAAGAGAAAGATCTCGATGCCCTGTGGGCCAGATTCAAGGCCGATTACTTCCTGCGTCATCAGCCAAGCCAAATAACCTGGCACGCCGAAGGCATTTTAAAGCATCGCCAGGACGAGCCTTTGGTGCTGATTTCCAAACACACCACCCGCGGCGGTACCGAGCTGTTTGTGTACTGCAAAGACAGGCCCAAGCTGTTTGCCACCGTGATGGCGGTGCTGGATAACAAGAACATCAACGTTCACGACGCCACCGTAATGACGTCCAGGGACAACTATGCCCTCGACAGCTTTGTTATCCTTGAGCAGGATGGCGAGCCATTGACTCAGCTGTCCCGAATTCAGAGTATCCGCAAGGGGCTTGAAAAGGCGCTTTCGAGCGAAAACCCCAAGCCGCCGAAGTTTCGCAAGCTGTCCAGAAAGATGAAACCTTTTAATGTACCGACACAGGTCAGTTTTCTGCCCGGTAGCCGTCATGGTACAAGTATGATGGAACTCATCGCGCTGGACATGCCGGGCCTGCTGGCTCGGGTCGGCGACATTTTTTACCGCTGTGAAATCACCCTGTTGGCCGCCAAAATCACCACCATCGGTGAGCGAGCGGAAGACTTTTTCGTGCTGCAAACCCGCGAAGGTCAGGCCCTCAGCGAGACTGAACAGCAAAAACTCCGGGAAGCGCTGGTTGGCGCCCTGTCCCAGAGTGCGATTTTTTAACCCTTTACTACACACGGGAGATCCCAAATGGAGGCTTTACGCCAGCGTATCGAGGCGGCTTTTGAAGCTCGCGCAACCATCACCCCTACCAGTGTCGATCCCAGCATCCGCGCCGATGTAGAGACTGTGATCAACATGCTCGACAAGGGCGAAGTCCGTGTGGCCGAGAAAATCGACGGTCAGTGGCATGTTAACCAGTGGCTGAAGAAAGCCGTGCTGCTGTCGTTCCGCATCTTCGACAACGGTGTTATTGAAGGTGCTGAAACCAAGTACTTCGACAAAGTACCCATGAAGTTTGCCGACTACGACGAAGCACGTTTTCGCGCCGAAGCCGTGCGTGTGGTGCCACCTGCCGCCGTGCGCAAGGGCTCTTTCATCGGTAAAAACACCGTATTGATGCCATCTTACGTAAACCTTGGCGCCTACGTTGACGAAGGCACCATGGTTGATACCTGGGCCACCGTTGGCTCCTGTGCTCAGATTGGTAAAAACGTGCACCTGTCCGGCGGCGTAGGCATTGGCGGCGTACTCGAGCCACTGCAGGCTGGCCCAACCATCATCGAAGACAACTGCTTTATCGGCGCCCGCTCTGAAATCGTAGAAGGCGTGGTGGTGGAAGAAGGCTCGGTGATCTCCATGGGCGTTTACATCGGCCAGAGCACCCGTATTTACGACCGTGAAACCGGCGAAATCCACTATGGCCGTGTACCTGCAGGCTCGGTAGTGGTATCAGGCACCCTGCCCTCAAGCTGTGGCAAGTACAACCTGTACGCCGCCATCATAGTGAAGAAAGTCGACGAAAAGACCCGCGGTAAGGTGGGTATCAACGAACTGCTGCGCATGGTTGACTAACACGCGCACAATCTAAAAAAAGCAGGCTTAGGCCTGCTTTTTTTATTGAAAACTTATCCACCGCAACCTAATCGCGGTGCATTAGGTTACGCCGATTTCAAGCACTTGCCGCAATGGATACAAAAGTGTCCCCCTTCGCTGGATCCCAGTGTCAATCAGCGGTGGATAGTCACAAACAGATACAGAACGACATACTTTTAGTGTCGATTTTGTGCAAGGAGAGGGCTGTAATTCAGGGGCGTCTGTACAACGAGGAGAGTACTTATGAAAACGCAGCATGTCCTGACCGCCCTGGCACTGGCAACCGCTTGTTTTGGTGCGTCGGCGGCCATGAGCCCCAGTGTGGAAAACGCCCTGATTGCCGTATGCAAAGCGGGTATGAGCAATAATATGGTTCGCTTTTACGACACCATGAAAGACTACCGCATCAATGAACAGCGGGTTTTTCCCCGATTGGTGTGTAATGGCGAGAGTTTCCACGAATTTGCGCTGTCCCACGGTGCCGACCGCACAGCAAAGCGCATTGCCCACTATCTACCCGGGCAGGTAACCATTAAAGATTTGACTATGACCGGCGCCGACGAGCGCATATACGTGAGCTTCACTGAATGAGCGTTGATACAATATAGACCTCACAGTTGCACTCTGAGTAACAAAAAGGCGCCGAGAGTCACGAAGGCGCCTTTTGGATTTATGGGTTTGTGCTCAGCAAATCAGAACACCACCGTCTTATTGCCGTACACCACTACTTTATCGGCAAGCACCAGCCCCAACGCCCGGCTCAGCACGGTTTTTTCAACGTCACGGCCTGCACGCGCCATTTCCAGCGCACTGTAATTGTGGTCCACATGAATAACATCCTGCTTGATGATGGGTCCTTCATCGAGGCAATTATTCACAAAATGCGCCGTGGCACCGATGATTTTCACGCCGCGCTCCCAGGCCTGCCGATAGGGATTGGCACCGATGAAAGCTGGCAAAAATGAGTGATGGATATTGATGATGCGGTTTGGATACTGGGCCACAAATTCCGGGGTCAGTACCCGCATAAATTTGGCCAGCACCAGATAATCCGGCGCATAGGGTGCAATCACCTCAAGCAGCGCGGCCTCATGCTGATGGCGATCAAGCCCTTCATGGCTGACAAAATGATAGGGAATATCAAATTTTTCAGTTAACTGGCGCAGGTTATCGTAGTTACCCACCACGGCGGCAATGTCCACATCCAGCGCGCCATAGTAAGCCTTCATCAGCAGGTCGCCCAGGCAGTGCGCCTCTTTGGTCACCATGACCACAACCCGCTTACGGCCACCGGGCTTAAGCACGGTATGGTTTTGCTGAGGCAGCACATCATAAAGGGCCGACAACAACTTAGGCTCGTCAAAATCGCCCTCAAGTTCGGTGCGCATAAAGAAGCGCCCCTCGGTGTTATCGACGAATTCATCATTTTTGATGATATTCAAACCATGATCAAAACAAACCCCGGTTATCTTGGCTATCAGCCCCTTGGCATCGGCACAATCGGTGATAAGTACTCTACGTTGCAGCGCTTGCGACACTCTGCGTTCCCCAATCAAAGACACATAGCCCCTGAGCATGCCACAGGCAGGCCCCAAACAGCAGAATTCACTTAATAAATTTGATTGATGGTGAAATCATCGGGAGGGAATAAGCAAATCGGGAAAAAAACCGCCTGGATATTGCCGAAACACCAACAAGCCCTAGTTTCGACTATCCAGATAGCGCTGCAGCAGCTTGCGTAAGGTCTCGGCCTTGGTTCCGAACACCACCTGAACACCACTGCCGACAACAATGACCCCTTTGGCGCCGAGAGACATCAGCCTGGCCTTATCCACCTGCGAAGGGTCAAGCACGCTAATTCGCAGCCGCGTCAAACAGGCGGAGAGTTCCGCAACATTGGCGCTGCCCCCCAGAGCCGAAATCATCGCCAGCAGATTGCGCTGCTGGCCGGTATTGGCTTCAAAACGGCCCGGGGTCTTTAAGTTAAATGCCAGAATACAGCCACGAAACAGCACGTAATAGACCACAAAGATCAGTGGCCCCAAAAACCAGAACCAGTGGATATTACTCGACTGGGGCAACAGCAGCACAAAGTCCACCAGCCCGTGGGAGAACACCACGCTGTGGTGCACATCCAGCAAAATCGATGCGCTGTAGGCAAGGCCTGTCAGCAGCGCATGCAGCAAATACAGCAGCGGCGCCACAAACAGAAAAGCAAATTCAACCGGCTCGGTAACGCCGGTAAGCCAGCTTGCGGCGGCAGCCGACAGCATCACCCCTGCCACCCGGTTGCGCTGCTCTTTGTCGGCGCAGCGCCAGATAGCCAAGGCAGCCGCAGGCAGGCCCCACATCTTGATAAGGTAGCCTCCGGCAAGATTGCCCGCGGAAGGGTCGCCAGCAAGATACCGCGCCATTTCACCGCGAACCAACTCATCCCCCACCTGATACTGCCCAACCTCCAAATAAAAGGGTGCGTTCCAGATATGGTGCAGCCCAAGGGGGAGCAGCAAGCGCTCAATCATGCCGTAAAACCCAAAGGCAATGGCGGGCTCCTGATATACAGCCCAACTGGAAATGCGTTCGATAAGGTGCTCAAGCGGCGGCCAGATAAAGGCAAGCATCATGGCCAACATCATCACCAGGGGGATCATAATAAGGGGCGCGCTGCGGCGGCCTTCAAAAAATGAGAACACCGCCGGCAATTTAAGTCGCTCACTGAGGCGCACCGCAATACAGGTGACCGCCCCAACCGCCATGCCACCGGCAATACCGGTATCTATGGTCGGCGTGCCCCACACCACCTGAGTGGGCAGCTGGTACACCTTGGCAGCGGCTGCCAAAGTCGACAGCAGCACGCCGTAACCGAAGGCAGCCGAAAACGCAGCAATGCCCTGGTCACGGCAAAAACCTATGGCTACCGCAATGGCAAACAGCATCGGCATGATATCGAAAATCAGCTTGCCGACGCTCAGCATCAGCACATTCAACGCATCGGGAATAAAGGGCAACGGATTGGTGGCAAGACCAATCATGACCCCGGCGGCAGGCAAAATGGCAATAGGAATAAGCAGCGTCTGCGACAGACGCTGGGCGAAGCGAAACCAGTGCCGATTAAGTCGGCTTAAGCGGCCTGGCCGCTCTGAACCTGCTGATGCCACTGCGACAGCCATGTTTTGGCCTCTGTCTCCGGTTCCATGGTTTCCATTGCATCGATACGCAGCAGCGGCAATACCGCCCTGGCGCCGAGTTCGGCAAAGAGTTCATTGAGCTTTTCACCGGCACCGCAAAAATCGGTATAGCTGGAATCACCCAGACCTATCACGCTGTAATTGAGCGAGGGAAGGTAAGGCGCTGATGATTTGAGGCGGTAATACCAAGGCTGAATATCGTCGGGCAAATCGCCGCTGCCGGTGGTGGATGACACCACAATCAATAAACCTTTTTCAGGGGTGAATGCGGATAACTCGTGGGCCTGCCACAGCCGTGGCTGGTAGCCAAGCGCTGTTAATTCATCCGCCAGTGTTTCGGCCACAAACTGGGCGCTGCCGTATACAGTGCCAAAAACCAGATCCACATGCTTCATCCGAAGACTCCCTCCGCGCTTATTTTACGTTTTTCAATCATATGGCGCTCAACATAGGGGATCAGGCATAAGCCATGCAAGACTTTTCGCCCCAGTGAACTGACGCCAGCTCACCAACTGTTGCCCTAAAGTTGCCCCAGCCGAGGGCGGCTAATGTTACAAATAAACCGCACTTATTGCCGGGCTATTACTGGTCACTTTAGCAGCTTTCGTGGTACCTTGAGACCGAGTTCTGCTTTCACTCCCCGTGCAGACCTGCCGCGGCAAGTCATTGGGGCAGAAAAGGATGCTGAGAGCGGCGAACACCAGGGACGGGGAGCCGTGCTACGGGAAATAACGCCATGCAACCAAGCTGCCGCAAAAAGCAACACAGGGCCTGTAAACACAGGCGAGGCCAATATTTTCAAAGCCAGCGGCTGTGGCCCGATATGCCCCATACTCAGGTGGCCGGATTTGTCAGCCTGGCCGAACTGAAAGCCCGGATAAAAAATCAGGGCTAATCCCAATCAAAATCGCATAGGCCGCATAGTCAGGCAGTTACGAAAGAATCAGGCAGTGACGAAAAAATCCTGCGATTATGCAATAGTCCGGCAGTTACGCAATAATCAGAGGTGAGTCCGGTGACAGACTTGCCTCATCCCAGCCAAGTCCCTCAAAAATGCTGAGCCACTCGGGCTCGAGTTCCGTTTCAATTGCCAACGGCTGTCCTGTCAGTGGATGAGTAATTTCCAGCCGCTTGGCAATCAACCACAGCCGGTTTACCCCAAAATGCTCCCTGAAGAAGCGGTTTTGTTTGCCATCACCGTGGGTGGTGTCGCCCACTATGGGATGACGCAGATGCGCCATATGGCGTCTTAACTGATGCTTGCGCCCGGTTTGGGGCTCAAGGTGCATCAAGGCAAAACGGCTACTCGGGTAACGCCCCGATGAGTAGGGGATTTCACTGTTCAGCAGCGGCCGGTAGGCGGTGATGGCATCCTGAGCAGGTTTGTCAGGGTCGACGTCTTTATCGGCCAGCTCATCCAGTTCCTCTTTGAGTGGGTAATCCAGCAGTCCGGCTTCATGCATATTGCCGCGCACCAGCGCCAGATAGTGCTTGCGAATACTGTGGCTGGCAAACTGACCACAGAGGTGATTTGCCACAGCACTGGACTTGCCAAACAGCAGCACGCCCGAGGTTGGACGGTCGAGACGATGCACCGGAAACACATGGCAACCCACCTTATCCCGGGTCAACTGCATCGCAAACCAATGCTCTTTACGGGCAAGATAGGTGCGATGCACCAGCAAGCCCGCAGGCTTGTGGATAGCCACCAGCGCCTCATCTTCGAACAGAATTTCAATCTCGGGGGCGATATCGGCAAAGGCAAGCTCGGCGCTGCCGGGTGGAACATCATGCTGCATTGACGGCGTCATCCAATCGGGTAATTACAGAAATTAACTCAGCAAATTCAACCTGCTGGCCCCATACATGTTCAGCCATTGGCGCCAGTGCCATGGCTGGCAGCGGCTGGCCGCTTTCAAGCAGCGCGGTGAATCTGGGCAAAAAAATAAACTGCAACCAGGCATCGAAGCTCATGGTGTCGCAGCAAAAAGGCGCTGTGCTTGCCAGGGCTTGCGGCTTGGGCGCGACCGAGTGCCACAGCCCCGCCCGGTGCAAAGCATGCTCAAGCTCATTCAGCAACAACAAAACAGAGGTATAAGGCATAAGGGCAAACCACAATGAAAACCGCAAGTGTACCATCTTGAGCTGCTTATCCCTATAATGGCGCCTTTGCGAATTCCCCCGTCAACGGGCAGAACACATAGCAAGGGCCGCAGCCTCATGGCAGAAATCACCAGCATCAGTCAGTTTCTTTCCACCGCCAAAACGCAGTTCCAGGTTTACGACCTTGGCCGCCGGGTTCAGCATATCGATGCCATGGCTTTTGCCCAAATTGAAGCCTTACAAGCGCCCTACCCTTACCCCATTCAAGGTCATGCCAAGATGGCCCTGGTATTCTGGGATGCCAGCGAGCAGCATTTTGTCTGGTTTATCAGCTTACCTCTGGATGAGCGCGGCCTGTTGAGCCCTGCCCCCCGCAGTCAGTTCATTCAAATGATTTTGGAGGCGCTTGGTCAGGATTTAACCCGCACCCTGAGTGAGGAAGAGCAGCAGAAGATGGCCAACCATCCTTTCAGCTTCAAGCCCACCCAGGAAAAGCTGGCGGTATTTAACGCCTTGGTGCGTCGGCATCTGGGCCGCCCCGCCTCTGCGCAGTATGAGTTTGCGGCGCAATATTTAAGCGGCCAACTGCCTGCTGAGCACTGGCCAAATGTGGGCTTTCAGGGACTTGCTGATATCAGTGTCAGGCTGTCTGAACTCGATCACGAGGCGATGGTGGTTCGCTCACTGAAGGAAGCTCCTGCCGAAGTGCAAATCGCCCTGTGTCAGTGTCTGGAACATGTGCTGATCCCTGAGGCGGTGACTGAGGCACTGCTGGAGGGGTTGGCAGAGCACAGGGATGCACGGCAGATTTTTTTCCTGCGCGCCCTTGGCAGCAAAGCTGATGCGTCGATTCAAGCTGTGACACAACTGGCAGCCAAGAAACTGCTCACTGAAGAAGTGCTGGTGTGCATCGCCGGTCGCAACTGGCTGGCGCTGCGGGATGACAGCTGTCGCAAAACCTTCCTTGAAGCCCTGGCTCTGACACAACAAGACTTTTTCAATCAAGTCTTTGCTGATATTGTGGCTATCCCGGCGCTGCGCACAGCAATGCTGATGGCCATTCGGGATCCCAATCGCAGCGATACCCTGTCCCGGGCTATCGGTGGACTGTTCAAGGCGACCAAATCATGATGACAGATTTGCTTTTACTTCTTGGTGTTGCCCTGGTGGCGGCTTTTTTCTGGCAGTTACGACAAATGGCGGAGTTGGCCAGATTGTTTGCGGAAAAAGAGTGCAAACGCCAAAAGGTGCAACTGCTGGCGGTGGCACAACTGAACGCGAGACCCACATTGGGTGCCAGCACAGGTATTGGCTGGAAGGCCACTTACCTGTTCGAGTTTTCCACTGACGGTATCAATCAGTACCGCGGTCATATTCAGATGCTGGGTAAAAAGATCCAAAAGATTGAATGGCCTATTTTTCCTGAGCCCGAGTGGCACGAGGCCCCTACGGCGAGGGGTTCGCTTGGCGGCGGCTGTGGCTCGAAGAGCAGTTGCAATTCCGGCAGCTGCCGATAACAACATCAAGCGGGCTCAGGCCCGCTTTTTGTATCAACGATCCTTATCTACGCTCCATAGTGATGCTTTAGGAGCTGATCCCAGGCACAGAGCATTAGCAAAAACAAAGCAGATAGGTGCCGACAACTCGCGCGCAGAAATTCACCGCACGCTGCGCGGCTTTAGAAACACAACATCCATGCACTGGCAGCAATGCAAGTAACAGATAAGGTGCAGAAATAAGAAAGGGTGCGGCTCTTTCGAACCGCACCCATCTGTTTCTCTGTTAAGCCATCCGGCTATTGTTGTGCTCCCTGCACCATCCATGCGTATGAGTCGCGTCCTGCGTCGTCCTTGTCTTTCCCTTGCTTGTCCCTGTACTTGCGTACTTTCCTTCTCACCCGGTTATCCCTTGACCGAGCCTGCTCCATCCGTGAGCGTGTCCTTCATTCATCCCTGATGAGTATCCATACTCAACAATCCATGTCTTGCGCCATCCGGGGCACGTAAACTTTCCTGGAGAGTTCTGGCTTCCTTTGCCGCTGTTCCGACTTCCTGTCGGCACATCCTGTGATAATCTTCCCTGGCTGATACTTCCTGTACCAGTTCCCCCTTTCCGTGGAGGAGTCCTGTCGTCATCCTGACTCAGCATCCTTTGCCGTTGTCTGTCCTTCGACAATTTGAATTCTACGGTAAGTGCCGAAACCTTGTTGCTCAAAAATCACACTGAATTTACATCTACCAATGTAATCCACGACATACTTAATCATAAGTTGTTGTATATAAATGGATATAACCTACTCTGACGAGATGTAGAGCAAAGGTTAATCCCTATGTCTTACGCAAGATGTGAGAAATGTCTCACACGGGTTGTAGCAAAGCTGACAGGCACTCGAATTTCGTCGGCAAATTCGCCATCCATCCCAGCTAAAGCCAGCTCCGTTGGCAACTTACAGCCTACAATGTTCTGAGGCGTTAACCGTACGAGGTATCAAGTTTGCAACAGCTTGACTCCTCAGTCTGCATTCCCCCCTGTTTACCCAAGGATTTGCCTAATGGAGTCCGGTGCTTATGTGTCTGCGACCTGCGGTACTCGTACTCAGGTTTGTCGATGTCACCGATACACTCTCAAGCGCTATGTAAACAACGGATGAGAGAAATTCAGACCTGGGCACACCGCGGCCTTTTGCTTTGGTGCTTTGGTGCTTTGGTGCTTTGGTGCTTTGGTGCTTTGGTGCTTTGGTGCTTTGGTGCTTTGGTGCTTCTGTGCTTCTGTGCTTCTGTGCTTCTGTGCTTTAACGATAGAAAAATCCGAGGCGGCAAAGCGCTGAAGTCTTTGTACTAATGAGCCCAGAAGGCTAAAAAAAGCAGACAGAGCCGACATCATACCAAGCTCAATCAACGGCCGTTACAGCGTAGGAAGTTTGAACGTCGCAGAAAAGAAAAAGGGCGCGTCTCTTAAGGCGCGCCCCATTTTTACCTTGTTAGCCATCCCGCTAATTTGTGCTCCCTGCACCATCCTTGCGTCTGTATGCGTCCTGCATTTCCTGGCTTCCAGCATCTTATCCCTGTACTTGCGTACTCAATCCTTTGACCGGCCACTCCATTGTGCCGAACCGGCTGCATCCATGAGCCCTTTCCTGAATCGCATCCTGCAAGCTGATCCCTGCGTTACTGACTCCCTGTACCGATACGTCCGTTATCGGTAGATGTTCATCCTGAACCTGTCCTGTGCCGTCCCTGATGTCATCCTGACTAAGGCATCTTGCCTTGTCCTATCAGCCTTGATCTCCCGAACATCCTGCCGGGAAGCGGAGCCGTCACTGGCTCCCGAAAAACTGACCATCCTTGTCATCTTTGCCGTCTTTCCCTCGACTGCAAATACAGTTTACCAAAGGAGGACTACTTTAGAGGTATTACAGAATATTTCTGTTTGTAAACATGAGGTCGATTGAGGAGGGAAATTTAGAAATGAATTTGATTTAATTAAACTTTTAATCTCTGATGCAGAGCGAACACCCGTTATCTTTTCATGTTGTCCTACAGTGCGTGTGAGATATGTCTCACACGCACTGTAGGACAAACGGTAACCGGTAAAATCTTACCGCCTTTTGGCGGTGATAAACTGCCACCACATCAACCAATCGCCCAAAAAACTGTACCAGGGATACCTGAATGTAGCTGGGCGATTCTTCTCAAACACAAAGTGGCCAACCCAGGCAAAACCGTAGCCAATCAGGGGCAGCATCCACCACAGTGCCCAGTTGCCACTGATGAGCAAATACCCGAGCGCCGCCAGCACCAGCGAAGACCCCAGATAATGCAACGCCCGGCAACGGGGATCTGCGTGTTCGCTCAAATAATAGGGATAAAACTCCCGAAACGATTGAAATCGCTCAGGCATAGTGTTGCCTCCGATAAAACAGCAGCTCGCCGTCGACCTTTCCAAGGCTGAGAGGGCCCAGGCTTTCGAATCCCTGACTGACGAAGAGATGCTGATGCGCATCCTGGCTGACAAACACCCCAATTCCATCAAGCTCAGGCTGATCGTCACACCAGGACTGCACCGCTCGCAGCAGTTGTGCGCCATGGCCTTTCCCCTGCTCGCTGGGGGCAAGAGCAATAAACTGCAAAATACCGCAGGCCTTGCCTGGTAGATGCTCCACAATGCTGGCTTCTTTTTTCAGCATCATCTGGGTGGACTGCCAGCCGGTTCCCAGCAGCATTTTCAGCCGCCAGTGCCAGTTTTTGGCTTCGCCAAGGCCCACTTGCTGTTTCACCACACAGGCCACACCGATAAGACGTTCTTCATCGAACCATCCCACCAAAGTCTGTTCCTGTTGCCACAATTCATTTAACTCTTCACGGATTGCGGCACGCAATTTTTGCTCGTAAGACACCTTGTCTTCATGTCCAAGCGCTTGCATAAAAAAGGGGTCATCGTGGTAGGCGTTGTAGAGAATGGACGCCGCTACCCGCAGGTCTTCTGCGGTAAGATAAACGGCTTTGTAGCTGTCCTGAGTCTGGTTTTCCATTATTGTTATTCCTTGATCCAGATCAAACCTTACCCAATGTAGCAATCCACACAAAAAGTGCAATTATTAATCAGAGTTGCCTTTTGTCCCCCGCCAATCAATGATTAATGCAGCAGGCAGCACAAATACTGAGTAGAGTGGATCAGTCGCTGTTGGTCAGCTAAAGAAGGGAAATATAGGGGGATAACACATGGACACCACACCGGTGGATTTAGGCCATTTATTCGAACAGCTCGGACTGGATAACACCGAGCAGGCCATCAATGAGTTTATTGCATCACATCAGCTGGCAGCCGCCGACACCATCTGGCAAGCCAGCTTCTGGAGTCCAGCGCAGGCGGCGTTTTTAAAAGAGGCGTTGGAAGCCGACAGCAATTGGTCAGAGCTTGTCGACCTCCTGGATACCCAGCTCAGGAAATAACTATCCCTTGGCCAGGGCGGTAGCGCCCCAACCGACCAGACGGTCGTTGTGGAAAACCACCGGCGTGCACTCTTCCTTGGTCGTGGTACCGTCACCATGAATGCGATTGGTGCGGAAGTAAAATACCTGCACCTCCTTGCCATTGTCACTCCAAGCCTCATGGAAGTCGGCACGGCCCATCAGCGTCAGTGCATCAGCCTTGGCCATCCCCAGCGACAAACGTGACAAGTGCTCGCGATTTTGCTGCTCAACTTGCTGCCAATCCTGATAAGCATCGTTGCCATCCTTCACATTCACCACACATCCACCCAGCGCCAGAGTCGTGGCCAATACTGCACTTAAATAAACCGCTTTCATTCCTTTCTCCTTATTGTAAGGGCTGTGATAAAATCACCGCCATTGAGGCCGGATTACAGCAAAAAGCAGGCCAAGACATAACCAACTGAATATTAATGACTTATCAAATCACCCTCTGAATGTGATTGAGGAATTTCACCAATTATGAGTCAAATCGAACAGGTGCTTGCGGCCGCGCGCATGCTGGAAGAAAAGGGCCAGGAACCCAGCATCGCCCTGATAAAGGCCAATTTGCCGACGCCATTGCCACTGCCTGTTATCGTCAAAGGGCTGCAGCAGTTCAAAAACCTGTCTCAGGACGAAAAAGCCAGACTGCAGGCCGTACAGATGCCAGCAAAAGCCACCGAAACGCCCGATGAACTCACAGCCCTTACGCTGCGTGTTACCGAGCTTGAAGCCCTGTGTCAGACCCTGGCTGCCAGGCTTGAACGTCTCGAAGGGAGCGGTAACTGATGTTCGTCACCGAAGTGCGATTTGAGTGTTTTGCCGACACCACCCTCAGCGCCGCCCAAGGTGCAATTAACCATTTACTGGAAGCTTGGCGCGCCAATGGCCAGGTGCTGGGTCGCGAATTTGCGGTGAGTTTTCACGAAGGTGAGTTTCGTGCCAGGCTGATGCTGCCAGCGCCGGACAGCCTCGCCAACCGCCACAACAGCCCCTGGGCCAAGGCCGCATTAAAAGCGCTGACCGATGCCAAGCTGTTGCCTCCGCGCGAAAAACTTCAGGGGCAGGACATCAATGCCAACGAGAGCTTCGAAGGCGAGTCCAGCTGGCAACTGCTGTACACCAGCTATGTGCATATGTGCTCGCCGGTGCGAAGCGGTGATAATCTGCTGCCCATTCCGCTTTACCGACTGCCCGCCAGCTTTAATGGCGATCATAAGCAGCTCATTCGTTGGCAAACCGAATGGCAGGCCTGTGATGAACTGCAAATGGCCTCAGGCACCAAGGCTGAATTTGCCGCTCTGGAGGAAATCAGCACCACAGAAAGCGACCTGTTCCGCCGAGGCTGGGACTTGCGTGGTAGGCTTGAGTACCTCACCAAAATCCCCACCTATTACTATCTGTATCGGGTAGGCGGAACCAGTTTGGCCAGCGAGCGGGAACGCCCCTGCCCCCGCTGTGGCAGCCACGAGTGGCGCCTCGATGAGCCACTGCTCGACATGTTCCACTTTCGCTGCGAGCCCTGCCGTATCGTATCCAATCTTTCCTGGGATTATCAGTAACGGGCTTGCGGCATCGCAGCCACCCACAATAAAAAAGGCGCCCCGAGGCGCCTTTTTTCATCACGGCTTCAGCGGCCAACAAGATTGCGCCACATGCGTTTCATGCTGGCAAAAATACCTTGATGATCGGCAATCATTGGCTGCGGCTCGACAAACACGCTTGGCGGTGCAACCCGGGGGCTCAGCTTAGCGATAAACTCCGCCAGGTTATCTGCCAGACGCTCATGGGGCACATTGCCTGCCACTTCGCGCCATACGCTGCCATCGTCGTTATTGATGGTCAGCATTTCTTCATCATCGCCAATCAGGCCAACAAACCAGGTTTGCCCCTGCTTAAGCTGCTTTTTCATCATCAGATGCCCCAGCAGGTTTTGCTGCAAAAGCACAAAGTCATCTTCATTCCAGGGCTGGATCAGCTCGCCTTCCCCCCACGGAGAATCAAACTGCAACGGGCCTGCAAAGCCGTGGCCGTAAAAATCATTGATATCGCCATGAAGCTCAAACTCCATCGCATGGCTTAAATTGTCGAAGTTAGCAGCCGCTTCCCGCGACGCCCATTGCCACAGTACTGGCTCATCGCTGTCCAGATCCTGCCCGTCAACCAGGCAGGGCGATGGTCGACCATGGGCATAACAGCGGGGTTGCTCTCCCAGCCTGTCCAAAAACGCCTGGGCGTAGGATTTATGAAATTTTGTCAGAGCTGCCAGACAAGACACTTAAGAACCGTCCAAATTAGGGTATAATGTGCGCCTATTTTGACACGGAAAGATGTTTGATGACACGAAATCACGATCCCTATAGCGGGGCCGCCGAGCTTGCGGGGCTGACTCTGGGTCAGGCTACCGAATATCAGGCCGAGTACGCTCCTTCGCTGCTGCAAGGGGTTCCCCGTAAACTCAATCGGGATGCCATCGCCCTTAACGGCGAACTGCCTTTCCACGGCACCGATCTGTGGACCGGCTATGAATTGTCCTGGCTCAACGCCAAAGGCAAGCCCATGGTGGCGCTGCTTGAACTGCAATTGGATGTCAACAGTGAAAACCTGATTGAGTCCAAGTCATTCAAGCTGTATCTCAACAGTTTCAATCAGACCCGTTTCGAGTCCATTGAAGCTGTGGCCGAAACCCTGGAAAAAGACCTGGCAGCCTGTGCCAAGGGCCTGGCCAAGGTGAAGGTGATTGAGCCCAAGCAGTTTGGCCTTGAGCGCATCGTTGAGCTGCCCGGTACCTGCATTGACGATTTGGACATCGAAGTCGAAGACTATGAATTCAACCCTGATTATCTGAACGACAGCACAGACGACAAGCAGTTGGTGGCGGAGACCTTAAACTCCAACCTGCTGAAGTCCAACTGCCTCATTACCTCCCAGCCTGACTGGGGCAGCGTGATGATCCGTTATCAGGGGCCGAAAATTGACCGTGAAAAACTGCTGCGCTATTTGATTTCCTTCCGCCAGCACAATGAATTTCACGAGCAATGTGTCGAGCGGATCTTCACCGATCTGAAGCGCTACTGTGGTTGCAGCAAACTGACCGTGTTTGCCCGCTATACCCGCCGTGGTGGTTTGGATATCAATCCGTTTCGCAGTGACTTCGAGCAGCTGCCGGAAAACAATCGTCTGGCACGCCAGTAAGATTAAACCCCATCAAAAAACGCAGCCAAGGCTGCGTTTTTTATTTCCGTGGCAGGCGGCTAACCCACAGCCGCAAGTCTCGATGCCAGGCGCTCGCCAAGACTCATCAGGGTTAAGCTTGGCGGCAACCCCCAGGGGCGCGGGATAACCGAGGCATCGCAGACATAAAGCCCTTGCAGTTCAGTCTCAAGCTCGCTGTCGACCAGTTTGCCAATGGCAGCGCCGCCACCCGGATGCGCCGCAAAATGATGGCTTTTAAATACATTGTCAGCGCCTGCCGCTTTCAAAATCTCCGTTGCCAGCGCCACGCCCTGGTTGAATTTGGCTTTATCTTGCTCCGTCAGCGGCTTATTCAGCCAATGCTTGCCAATACGGCCACCTAAGTCATCACGAATCTTCACCATGATGCTTAAGGTGTTGCCATGGCTTGAAAGCTTATCGAGCCTTCCCTTTTGAGCACAAAAGGCCTGAAACAGCGGCTTTGGCAGCGCCAGATCGGCAAGGGATACCCCGGCTTGATGCAGGTACATCCCCTGGGTCATGGGCACTTCACGGCCGCTGGCGCCTATGTCCCCGGCAATCGATGCCGGCAAGCTGCCCATCACCGCAATCACAGGGTCAACAAAGTAGCCACAGCCTGCCTCGCTAAAGCCTGCCTGCTGCAACAGCTGCACTGAGCCTATGCCTCCCGCAGCCAATACCACCTTCGGAGCCTTCAAGTGCACACGGCGGCTCGCCTGGCGACATTCAACGCCAATGACGTGTCCATTTTGCTGCAATACCCGGGTGACTTTGGCATTGGTATGCAAAACGGCACCAAGCTGCGCCGCCTCATGGGCAAAATCCCTCGCGCTCCACTTGGCGCCGTATGGGCAACCATAGCCGCAGCGGTGGCAATCGGTACGGCAAAGTGCTGGCCGGATAAGTTTTTCCAGCTTCTGCCATGACTGTCCCAGAGAAGCTGCCCCCTGGGCGATGCGTTTTGCCAGCGGACCAATCAGCTCATCCGGTAACAAATGCGCTGGCAGTAGTGCGCGTACCCTGGCCACATGGGGCTTAAGATCAATGCCATAGTCGTTAAACCAGTCGGGCGGGTCCATGATGGTGGCGAAATTGATGGCAGAGCTCCCACCCAGGGTGATAGCCCGCAGCAACAGCGACCCGTCAGCGTGGAAAAACGCGCCCTTACCGGGCACCGCCGCCATGGCCGCCATTTGCGAAAAACTGCCGTTAAGGGGCGCCTTGCTGCCCCACTCCAGCAGACATACCTTAAGGCCGCGCTCGGCAGCCCCGCGGGCAACGGATGCGCCGCCGGGGCCGGAGCCCACGACCAGCAAATCAAACTGAGATACGCTTTCCCGGCTCGTCACAGGTGCAGCCTCACCACGTATTCAGCAAGGTATTGACACCTGCATGGGATGCATCGCTATTCGCTACATCCTGCAGCAGGCTCTGCCATTGAGGTTGGGCGAGGGTTAACCTGCACCGCCGCGGCGTTGGGCTCGCCAGGGTGTAAGCCAGTCTGAACTCTGAATCGATTTGGCCCACCGCTGACTGCCAGTGCCATTTCGCATAGGGGTCCGTTTGGGTTTCGGCACTCGCCGCCCTGTTCGAATCTGTGCTCACTTGCGTTTCAGCGCCCAAGAAGCGCTGAACCTCAAGCCCATCGTTAAAGTGGATGAAAGCGTCGTTTGGACAGCACTTTGCAGCCGCTAAGTCGAAACCAAAGGTTTTCAGGCCTTCTGCAAGACCCTTGCCGGTGGCCTTGATGTAGGACTCTTTCAGCGCCCACAAATCAAAAAAGCCGTCCCGTTTGGCATCGGCGGCAAGGTGCTCTAGATACTGCTGCTCAGGGGCCGAAAAATAATGGCGATAAATGGCGTCTATATCCGTGTTGGCGCGGTTACGTTCTATGTCAGCACCAAGCAGCATTTCGCCTTCGCAGAGGGCAGAGGCTATCAGCAAATAATCACCGCTGTGGCTCATATTGAAGTGAATACCTGCGTCGCTCAATGAGGGTTTGCCCTGGGGACCGTAGTCGAATGTCAGCGACGTGGGAGGCTGGCCTGTGCGTCTGGCAAGCTCAGCCCTTAAGCAAAGACGCACCAACAATTGCCGCGCAGCCAGCCCTGGCAATCTGGCCCTTTGGCTGCGCTCACGCTCATCGGCGCTGAGCCAATACAGATAAGGAGCAAGATAAGCATCAAGCTGCCCGGGCTCCCCATCGAGTGGCGGCAGCGCTATCAGGGTCAGTAACAGGTTGATTTGCAGAGCATCTGAGTCAGCAGACATCCAAAGGCCATAAGAAGATAACAATTGCCCTTATTGTGGCAAGCTTTGCCCGGATCCCCAAGCGCGAAACGATCAGCCATAAAAAAGCGGCGCATGGGTTAACCATAAGCGCCGCAAAGGTTTTGGAAAGGAGACGAATACTGCTGTTAATCCTCTTTATCTTCTATAGTGCGCAGCAGGCTTTGTTGCACCGCCGGCGGCACTATGTCGTAGCGGGCAAAACTCAGGGTAAATTCGCCCTCGCCCGAGGTCATTGATTTAAGCCGGGTGGCGTAGTTATCTACTGTCGCCAGCGGCGCTTCGGCCATCACCCGCACCTTGCCATCGCGTCTGGCTTCGGTACCGCAAACCATGGCACGGCTGGAGCTGAGATCGCCTGTGATGTCACCCACATCCTCGGCACTGACCAGAATATCCATGGCCACCATGGGCTCCAAAATCACCGGACTTGCCTGCAAGAAGGCTTCAAAGAACGCCTTTTTACCGGCCATAACAAAGGCGATTTCCTTGGAATCCACGCTGTGGTGCTTACCATCAAGCAGGGTGACCCGCACATCTTCTACCGGATAGCCACCGAGGCGACCGACCTTGAGCGCCTCACGCACGCCCTTTTCAACTGCCGGAATAAACTGAGTCGGTACGGCGCCGCCCACCACTTTGGACACAAACTCAAAGCCCTTGCCCCTTGGCAGCGGCTCGACGGTAAGCTCCACTTCGCCAAACTGGCCGGCACCACCTGACTGTTTCTTATGGCGATAACGGGCGGTGGCCGCCTTGCACACGGTTTCACGGTAGGCCACCGCGGGCTTGCAGGTATCCATGTCGACCTTAAACACACTCTGGGCTTTCTCGAGCGCAATTTGCAGGTGCAAATCACCCAGGCCACTCAATACCGTCTGGCCCTCGGCTTCGTTTTGGGACACCGCAAGACTTGGATCCTCGGCAATCAATTTCGCCAGCACCTCGGCAATCTTTTGCTCATCCCCACGGCGCTTGGGCGATACCGCCAAACCGAAAATGGGCTGTGGCAGCTTAAGCTCAGGCAGGTGAAACTCGTCTTCATCGTGGCTGTCGTGCAGCACCGAGCCTACTTCCAGCTCATCAATTTTACACAGAGCGCAGATATCACCGGGTACGGCGGTGCCCACTTCGGCGGTTTCGGCGCCCTGTAATTTCAGTAAGTGGGCGACTTTAACCTGCTTGCGATCGGCGCCGATAAAGAGCTTCATGCCACTTTGCATGGTGCCCTGATACAGACGGAAAACTGCCACCCGACCAAAGTAAGGGTCGATACCGACGCGAAATACCTGCGCCAGAACGTGGTCGTCGGCCTTTTGTGTTACATCAACCGGCGTAGCGCCCTCGCCAAAGCCTCGCACAAACTGTGGCGGATTGGCTTCCAGCGGGCTTGGCAGCAACTTCACCATCAGCTCAAGCAGGGAGGCAATACCCACTTCCTGCTCGGCGCTGGTGAAACACACAGGCACCAGATGCCCCATCCGCAGGGCGGTTTCCAACGGTTCGTGCAGCTGCTCAGCGCTGAGCATTTCGCCCTGCTCCAGATACAGGGTCATCAGTTCTTCGTCTTCTTCGAGCACAGTGTCCACCAGCTCGTCGCGGGCGGAGGCGGCAGAGGAGAACAGCGTCGGGCGGTTTTCTTCACAGTGCAGGTAGCAATCGACCACATCATTGCCATCGGCCGATGGCAGATTGACCGGCAGACAACGCGGACCAAAAGTGGTTTGCAGCTCTTCAATAATGGCAGGTAAGCGGTCGAGGTGACCGTCGATATGGTTGACGCACACACACACTACCTTGCCCTGAGCGCGGGCGGCCTCGAAGGCGCGGGCTGTTACCGGCTCAACACCGGTGGCGGCATTGACCACCAACAGCACAGACTCTACCGCCGGCAGCGGCAACAGTGCGCGGCCAAAGAAATCGGGTAGTCCGGGGGTGTCTATCAGATTAATGTGGTGAGCGTCGAAATCGAGATTGAGGAAGGATGGTTCGAGACTGTGTTGGTGGGCTTTTTCCTGGGCAGTGAAATCAGCATGATTTGTGCCCTTATCCACCCTGCCACGTTGACTTATCGCCTTGGCGCCATAGAGAAGCGCCTCGAGTAGCGAGGATTTACCCGCTCCGGTATGCCCAAGCAGGGCAAGGTTGCGGATCCTCGCAGTCTGATACTCAGCCATAACGGCCTCCTTGTGTCACATTTTATCCGGCATTGGAGGCAGTATAGACCCCAGTATGCTGGCAAAAGGTGACTGGGGTCATATTTCATGCGGATTCATAAGTGGTATGAGAAGCAGACCACCCAGTCCCGCCTGATTGTATCTTTTACCATCCTCAGGTAATCTGCTTCCCCATTGACTGAGGTATCCCCAACCGGGCGTATTTTTGGTACGCTGCCACCTCGCAGTGCGGCCGCCCCGGTTCCGCCAGTTTGTATCTGTTTGCTGCATGACGATGCCCACGGATACGCTCTTGGCCACAGCATACGGATACACACCCTCTTTAAGGATAAAAAACAGCAATATGGGAAGTCAGGCCGCGTGAGTGCGGACAAAGCCAAAGGCGCCGCCAAGGGTGCCCGCCACCGCAATGCCACTACCACGGTGGAGATGCGCCGTTTTATTCAGGAGTCACCGCTGCCGGTGGCTGAGCTTGCCCGTGTGCTCAACATTACCCCGGCAACGGTACGAAAGTGGAAAAACCGCGCCACTGTTACCGACAGTTCCAATCAGCCCCATCACCTCAACACCACCCTGACACCGGTGCAGGAATACGTGGTGGTGGGCCTGCGATATCAGCTCAAACTCACCCTGGATAAGCTGCTCGAAGTCACCCAGCGCCATATCAATCCCAATGTGTCCCGTTCAGGCCTCGCCCGCTGCCTCAAGCGCCACGGCGTTTCCCGGCTGGGTGATATCACCCCCAACGAATCGCTGCCGGAAAAGCATTTCGCCAGCCTGCCGATTTGCCGCGATGCCGGTACCGAGCGCTACACCCTGAACAGCCACACCCTGGCGCAAACCCTCAAATTGCCTGCGGAAGACGAGCAAACCGTGGTGCAAATTGAAGCCATGCATGTGCCACTGGAAGAGGAAGGCTCCTTCTCGGTACTGATTGGCATGGCGCCCGCCCACGACTGGGTGTATGTGGACATCTACCCCGACGAGCGCGGCGATGCCGATATTGAGGCCGCCGACCGTTACATCACCCATGTGCTGCACCATGGGCCCTTCAGGCTCAGGAAAATCCTGGCCCGTAACTATCAAACCTTTTTGGCACGTTTTCCCGATGCAAAGAGCGCCAAAAACCGTAAAAAGTCGCCGCCAAACCCGGCGCCCACAGGAGTTGCCCCATGAGCGAGTCCCAGACTCACGACGCCAAGGACCTGCGCCTTAACAAGCGTCTCAAGGACACCCCCATCGCCATCGTTGGCATGGCGAGCCTGTTTGCCAACAGCCGCTATTTGAACGAGTTCTGGGATCTGATTGTCGATAAAATCGATGCAATCACCGAGGTGCCCGCCGATCGCTGGCTGGTGGACGACTACTTCGACAGCGACAAAAAGGTCGCCGACAAGAGCTATTGCAAGCGTGGCGGCTTTATTCCAGAAGTTGATTTCAACCCAATGGAATTCGGCCTTCCGCCCAATATTCTTGAGCTGACCGACAGCGCTCAGCTGTTGTCACTGGTGGTGGCGAAAGAAGTACTGGAAGATGCCGGTATCGGCGAAGGCTCGGGTCATGACCGCGACAAAATCGGTATCACCTTGGGCATAGGCGGCGGCCAAAAAATCAGCCAGAGCCTCAATGCCCGCCTGCAATATCCGGTGCTGAAAAAGGTGTTTCGCGAGAGCGGCTTAAGCGACGATAACAGCGAAATGCTGATCAAAAAATTCCAAAGCCAGTACATTCACTGGGAAGAAAACTCCTTCCCCGGAAGCCTGGGTAACGTGATTGCCGGGCGCATTGCCAACCGCTTCGATTTGGGCGGCATGAACTGCGTGGTGGATGCGGCCTGTGCCGGCTCCCTCGCCGCGGTGCGCATGGCGCTGACCGAGCTCACCGAAGGGCGCGCCGACATGATGCTCACCGGCGGCGCCTGCACTGACAACTCCGCCTACATGTACATGAGTTTCTCCAAAACACCGGCCTTCACCGTGGATGAGAAAATCAAGCCCTTCGATGCCGACTCCAAAGGCATGATGATTGGCGAAGGCATCGGCATGATAGCCCTTAAGCGCCTGGAAGATGCCGAGCGCGACGGCGATAAAATTTACGCCGTAATCAAAGGCGTTGGCGCTTCAAGCGACGGCAAATTCAAGAGCATTTACGCCCCGCGCCCAGAAGGTCAGGCCAAGGCGCTGCGCCGCGCCTACGATGATGCCGGTTTCCCCGCCCACACCTTAGGCTTAATGGAAGCCCACGGCACCGGCACAGCCGCAGGTGATGTGGCCGAATTCGGTGGCCTGAATATGGTCATGTCCGAAGGCAACAGCGAACGCCAGCACATTGCCCTTGGCTCAGTAAAATCCCAGGTGGGCCACACCAAGTCCACCGCAGGCACCGCCGGGCTTATCAAGGCCGCGCTGGCACTGCACCACAAGGTGCTGCCGCCCACCATCAATGTGGTCAAACCCAATCCGAAAATGGCGATAGAAGACTCGCCGTTTTATCTGTCCACCGAGCCGCGCCCCTGGATGCCACGCCCCGACGGCATTCCGCGCCGCGCTGCGGTCAGCTCCTTCGGCTTTGGCGGCACCAACTTCCATCTGGTGATGGAAGAATACCAGCCCGATCATGGCCGTACGCCTTATCGGCTGCGCACCGCCCCTGTGCCCTTGCTGTTTGCCGCCCCCAGTGTGGATGCCCTGCTTGGCGAGCTTAAATCCCTAAGCCTTGAGCTTGGCAGCAGCAACGAGCGCTTCGAGTCACTGGTGGCGCCTTTTACCCTCAAGGCTGAAACCATCGATGCCAACTGGCCCCGCCTTGGCCTGCTGGCAGCAAGCACCCAGGAGCTCAAAGACAGCCTGGATGAAGCCATCGGCAAAATCAGCGCTGGCGCGCCGCACTGGCGCAGCCTGGATATGAGTTTCAGAGCCGCCGCCATGGACAAAAAGGCCAAGGTCGCCGCCCTATTTGCCGGACAAGGCAGCCAATATCTCAACATGGGCGGCGAGCTGGCGATGCTCTACCCCGAGATGCGCGCCGAGTTCAGTGCCGCCGACGGCGAATTTGCCCGCCGCGGCTATGCCGGTCGCCACGGCTTTGGTGAGTTATCAAGCCGGGTGTTCCCTATCCCTAAGTTCGATACTGAGTCGCGCAAAGCCGATGAAGCGGCGCTCACCAACACCCGCTTCGCCCAAAGCGCCATCGGCGCCGTGAGCCTGGGTCAGTTTGAAATATTAAAGGCCGCAGGTTTTAGCTTCGATGCAGTGGCGGGCCACAGCTTTGGCGAGCTATCAGCCCTTCGCGCCGCCGGCGTTATCGATAAAGACAGCTACTACCGACTTGCATTCGAGCGCGGTGATGCCATGGCCTCGGTGCCGGAAGGCAAAGATGCCGGCACCATGGCAGCGGTTATTCTGCCATCGCCCCAGCACAGAAATGTGCTCGACAAGCTGCTTGAAAAAGATCCGGCCGTGGTCATTGCCAACCACAACAGCCCAACCCAACTGGTACTGGCAGGCCCCACCGATGCCTTAAAGGCTGTGGTGTCCAGCCTTGCCGCTGAAGGCATTCGCGCCATCGAATTACCTGTGTCCGGCGCCTTCCACACTCCGCTGGTCGGCCATGCCCATGCGCCCTTTGCGGCCGCCATCGATAAAGAGCGCTTCATTGATGCCAAGGCCACCCTGTACGCCAACGCCTCCGGTGACAAACGGCCGCTGGATGGCAAAAGCCTTAAGCAAAGCCTCAAGGCGCAAATGCTGGAGCAGGTACAGTTCGAGTCGCAAATTGAGAGCCTGTACCGCGACGGCGTGCGGGTATTTGTGGAGTTTGGCCCCAAGAACACCCTAAGCCGTTTGGTGGAAGCCATCCTCGGTGAGCGCAGCAGAGACTGTCTGATCGTGTCCCTCGATGCGCAATCGGCACAATCGGCTGGCAGCCACCGCGCCGACAGCAAGCTCAAGCTGGCGGCGTTGGAACTGGCACTGGCAGGTTTTGCCATCGGCAACCCCGACCCATACCGCGAGCACCTGTCTCACAAACCAAAGGCCAAGTCAGCGCTGACCATCAAACTCAGCGCCAGCAACTACATAAGCCCGGCTACGGCCGAGCGTATGGCCGCCGCCCTCAAGGACGGCGAGGTCAGCAAACAAATTGAAATCGTAGAGAAAATCGTGGAAAAAACTCAATACGTCGAAGCGCCCGCAATCCAGGCAGGGGCACAGACTCCAGCAGTTCAGGCCCCCGTTGCCTCCCAAGTTGGCCAGGCGCCACAAGTGACCCAAGGCGGTCTGGATGCCCTGTTTGCCGCCCAGCAGCAATTGGCCGCCCTGCACCAGCAGTTTTTGGCCATTCCCACCCAATACGGTGAAGGGGTGCAGGCACTGATGCAAAAGCAGCTGGAGCTGGCTGCCGCCGGTCAAAGCGTACCCGCTGCCACCGAGCGGGCGCTGGAGCTGTTCCACCAGCACCAGGCCGAAACCTTACGTATTCACACCGAGTTTATGCGCGCCCAGGCAGCGAGCAGCGAGCAGATGCTGCGCTCCCTTGCCGGTCAGGCATATGTGCCTTCAAACATTGTCGTGGCACCTGTAAGCGCTGCTGCTGTAACAGCAGTGCCCGCCGCAGCCACAGTGATGCCAGCGGCAACTGCCCAGAGCGCTGCTTCGGATCCAGTACAGAGCGCTGCTTCGGCTCCGGTACAGAGCATGTCGGTAGCAGCCACTGTTCAGGCACAGGTCCAGGCTCCAGTAGCGTTGCAAGCAGCGCAGGCCGCCGACACAAATGCGGGCGCCAACATTCAGCGGGTCATGCTGGAGGTAGTCGCCGAGAAAACCGGTTATCCCACCGAGATGCTGGACCTGTCCATGGACATGGAAGCCGATTTGGGTATCGACTCCATCAAACGGGTAGAAATTCTGGGCACAGTGCAGGACGCCCTGCCGAGCCTGCCAGAGCTGGACGCCGCCGCCATGGCCGAGTGCCGCACCCTGGCTGATATCGTGAACCTGATGAGTGCCAGTCTGCCGCTTGCAACTGAGGCGGCTCAAGTGCAAGTACCGGCTGCAACAGCACAAGCCGCAGTTGCAGTGGACGCAGGTGCTGCGGACGCAGACCAGATAACCCAAACCATGCTGGCCGTGGTGGCCGACAAAACAGGCTATCCGGTCGAGATGCTGGATTTGGCCATGGACATGGAAGCCGATCTCGGTATCGACTCCATCAAGCGAGTGGAAATTTTAGGCACAGTGCAGGACGCCCTGCCAAGCCTGCCAGAGCTGGACGCCGCCGCCATGGCCGAGTGCCGCACCCTGGCTGACATAGTCAATCTGATGAGCACCAGCCTGCCTGCGGCTGCAACCACTGAAGCACCGCAACATCAGAGCCCTGCAGCCGACGTAACTCAAACCATGCTGGCCGTGGTGGCCGACAAGACGGGTTATCCCGCCGAGATGCTGGATTTGGCCATGGACATGGAAGCCGATCTCGGTATCGACTCTATCAAGCGAGTGGAAATTTTAGGCACAGTGCAGGACGCCCTGCCGAGCCTGCCAGAGCTGGACGCCGCCGCCATGGCCGAGTGCCGCACCCTGGCTGATATCGTGAACCTGATGAGTGCCAGTCTGCCGCTTGCAACTGAGGCGGCTCAAGTGCAAGTACCGGCTGCAACAGCACAAGCCGCAGTTGCAGTGGACGCAGGTGCTGCGGACGCAGACCAGATAACCCAAACCATGCTGGCCGTGGTGGCCGACAAGACTGGCTATCCCGCCGAAATGCTGGAACTGTCGATGGACATGGAGGCAGATCTTGGCATCGACTCCATCAAGCGGGTGGAAATTTTAGGCACAGTGCAGGATGCCCTGCCAAATCTGCCACAGCTGGATGCTGCCGTACTGGCTGAGTGCCGCACCCTGGCAGACATCATCGGCTGCTTTGGCGTTTCAACTGCCAGCGAGTCAGCAGCAATTGTAACGCCCGCGGCAGTCGAACAAGAGGCAGCGGCAGTCGAACAAGCGGCAGTGACAGAACAGCAAAACGCAGCAGGCGCCGAAAAGGATCTGAGCGAAGAAACCGCAGCCCTGATGGCCGCTGTCGCCGAAACCTTCCAGCCCGAAGCCATTATTGCAACCGATGCGCCTGAGCCTGAAGCATCAGCCCCCGAAGCCTTAACTGAAGCCTCAGCTGAAGCATCCTCAGTTGCAGAAGTGGCAACCGAGGTCGCCGCCACTGAAATATCAGCGCCAATCCCTGCGCCCAGCCCACAGCAGGTGCTGGACACCATGCTGAGTGTCGTGGCTGAGAAAACGGGCTATCCAGTTGATATGCTTGATCTTGCCATGGACATGGAAGCCGATTTGGGTATCGATTCCATTAAACGGGTGGAGATCCTTGGCACAGTTCAGGACAGATTGCCGGGCCTTGCCGAAGTGGACGCAGCCGCACTGACCGAATGTCGCACCCTGGGGCAAATCGTCGATACCTTTTCCCTGCCGAGTGAATTCTCAGGTCAGGCCGACGAGCTAACCGCACTGGAGCTGGCACCGCACACGGGGGTCAGCCTAAAAAAGCTGCCAGCGGCAGATAGACTCGAGGCCGACTCGGCTTCCAGCCTGTTTGCCGCCAATGGCCGGGTGATCATCCTCGATGATGGCCACAACGCCGGTGTGCTGGCAGGTCGCCTGTCGGGTAAAGGGCTTGAAGTGACAGTGGTGCGTCCAAGGTCGCTCGCTACCCAGTCGGTGCTGGATGCCAGTATCGCCGCCCAAACCCTGACTGATGACAGCGACGACGCCGTTGCCGAACTGGTGCGCTCTTTGGGTGAAGTCTCTGCCTTTATTCACCTGCAGCCGCAAGACACTGCTGAATCAAAAAACGAACCAAAGAATGAGTCGAAGAATGAGCAAGCTGACGGCTGCTATTTCAGCGATTCCGCCTTTGCCAAGGTGTCACTGGCCTTCCTGTTTGCCAAACATCTGGCCGCTGGCTTTAGCGCAAGCAGCGACAAGCGCCGCGCCTTTATTACCGCTGCGCGTATGGACGGCAAACTCGGTCTTGGCAATAGTCCCTTCGAGCTTAATCAGGCGGCGCTGTTTGGCCTGACCAAAACCCTGGCTCACGAGTGGCCCACGGCCCATTGCCGCGCCCTTGATGTTGCACCCGAACTAGACGCTGCGGCCCTGGCCGATGCCGTTATCGATGCCCTCTATGGCGTGGATAATGGCAGCAATGCCGAGCTGGAGTGGAGCATCAGCTCAGAGGGTCGCTTTGGCTTAATTGCCAGCGAACTGACTGAAAAACACCCCAAAACCAGCTTAAACAGCGCAGATAAAATACTGGTGACCGGGGGCGCGAAAGGGGTCACCCTCGATTGTGCCCTGGCACTTGCCAAAGAAACCGGCGCGCACTTTATTCTGGCGGGGCGCAGCAAGGCGCTGCCAGCTGCCGAGTTCCCATCCTGGGCCAAAGGGCTGGATGCTAAGGCGCTGAAACAGGCGGCAATCCAGGAGCTGCTGGCCAGCGGTAAGCGGCCACAGCCCAAAGATGTGGAGGCCATGATTGCGCCCCTTATCAGCGCCATCGAGATCCAAAACGCCGTTCAACGGTTTGATGCCGTTGGCGCCAGCGCCGAGTATCTGGCGCTGGACGTTTCAAGTGCCGCTGCGGTGGCGCAAACGCTGTCGCCTATCCAGGCGCTCGCCCCAATTACCGGGCTTATCCATGGCGCCGGGGTTCTGGCCGATAAACTCATTCAGGACAAGAACCTGGATGAACTGAACCGGGTAGTTGGCACCAAGGTCGGCGGGCTTCGCGCCCTGCTGGATGTGCTTAAGGACCTGCGCTTAGTGGCGCTGTTCTCCTCCGCCGCCGGCTTCTACGGCAACAAGGGCCAGAGCGACTACGCCATGGCCAACGAAGTGCTGAACAAGGCCGCCCATCGTTTGGGCAACAGCGGCAATCGCCGCGTGGTGGCCTTCGACTGGGGTCCATGGGACGGCGGCATGGTCAACGAGAGCCTGAAAAAGATGTTCACGGAGCGTGGCGTGTATGTGATCCCGCGGGATCTTGGCGCCAACCTGTTTGCCGAAGCTGTGCAGCGCCGCAGCGCCTGCCAGATTTTGGTGGGCTCCAGCATGCAGGGCAACAAGCAAGAGCTTTCAGTAAAAAAGCCTGATGGGCACAGCGTCAGTATCGGCTGCAGCATACAGCGCCAGGCATTGGGGATCCTCGCCGATCACCAACTTGGCGGCAACAGCGTGCTGCCCACCGTTTGTGCCCTGAATTGGATCCGCCGCGCCGCCAATAGCAGCTTCCCGCAGCCAGACAATGGCTGGCAGATTGCCGACTATCGCCTGCTCAAAGGGGTGGTGTTCGACAGCGATGAGAAGCAGCTGACCTTAACGCTGACTGCCACACAGAGCGGCCTGAACGCGCAAATCGACTCTGATGGCCGTCCTCAGTACCAGGCCAATCTAAGCCCCGGCGGTGCAGGCGCTGAGTCCAGCATCCCAGCCACCGACAAGGCCATCAGCGCCAAAAAGCCGGTTATCACCGGCAACCAACTCTACCAGGACGCCAGCCTGTTCCACGGGCCGTCGCTGCAGGTCATAGGTGATGTACAACGCTTTGATGATTCAGGCCTTTATTGCAGCTATACCCTGCCGCTGCCATTCAGCGCGGATACCGATGCCGATTATGCCGAGCTTGCCCAGCAGGATGCACTGCTGCAGGCGCTGCTGGTGTGGGCGCGGCTTAAGTACGATGCGGCCAGCCTGCCAGCCAGCCTTGGTAAACTCACCCAGCAGCGGGTTATTGGCCACGGCGAAACCGGCCATATCCGTCTGTGGGTGAAAGCCCACTCAAGCCGTCAACTCAGCGCCGATGTGGCACTCTATGATGCCGAGGGCAAGCTTGCCTGTGCCATGGAAGGCGCCAGGGTGACTATCAGCAAGTCGCTGGATAAAGCCTTTGCCAATGGCAACAAGGGCACTGAGACTCAGGCTGCCAAGCCAGCCAAGGGCTAATCGAAGGGACTGATGATGGATATGAGCACCGACAAACACACTCAGGAAACACCCAAGCCGCTGCGTCTGGCGCTGTGCCGGTTGGCAAAGCTGCCGACAGGGATTGCCAGTTGCAGCGACGCCGAGCCGGACTGGCAAGCGCTGGTCAGCGCTGCTGCCAGTGGCCCGGTGGCCCTTGGCACCGACACCAATCTGGTGCTGATGCCTGCACTGGATGCCGCCAAAGCCCATCTGCACCCGCTGGCGCTGCTGCAGGGGCTCGGCGCCGGTAAAAATGCCATACATCAGGCGCTGACGCAGGCCGGACGCACGCCCGCCGAAGCAGAAATTCTGTTTGATGCCCCAAGCCTTGAGGCCGTCATCAAGCATGTTGAATTGCTGGCGGGCCGCACTCATCCTGTGTATGGCGGCTACTGGAGCCACCCCCGCTATCAGGCGCGGGTGCTGGCACTGGTGGGTAACCCGTCCCAGGCTGCAAGTCAGACCCTGGTGCTGACTCAGGGCTCCGCCCGTACGGCCCTTGGACTGAATGGCCACGAACTGCCCTGGTTGTTGCCACTGGCACTGCCCGGCAGCGATTGGTCGGCCATTCAGCGCCGCCTGACCCAAATTCAGGCCGAGCTTGGCGCGGTCGATTCCAGCGAAGCACTGGAAGCGCTGATAGCCAATGCCTTCGATGAGATGACCCCGGGCTGCCGCGCGCTGGTATTGATGGGACAGGATGCCAAAGCCCTTGCCGCCGAAGCTGCCAGCCTGTCATGGCGCCTCGCTGAAAGCCTGCGTGACGATATTGAGTTATCTACCCCGGCAGGCAGCGTGTTTTCGCCTAATCCCGCAGGCCCTGCCGGGCTTGCGTTTGTCTACCCCGGCGTCGGCACCGCCAGCGCCGAGATGCTCGAGTCACTGCACCTGCGTTTCCCCAAGGTGTTCGACTCCCTCGATGAAGCCTGTCGCCAACATGGACTCAGCGGCCTTGACGGCGTGCTGCTGCCAAGGGAGCTGGGTGACAGCCCGAGCCTGGCCGAGCTTGCGGTATCCGGCGTTGGCGCCAGCGTACTGATGACCCGAATTCTTGAAGATGAGCTTGGGATTAAGCCTGCACTCACCCTTGGCTATTCCATGGGTGAAGCGGCCATGGTCGCGGCCCAGGGCCTGTGGCAAGACCCCTTCGCGATGGTGGGTGACACCCTGGCAAGCCCGGTTTTCAACGATGCCATTTCCGGGTCGCTCAGTGCGGTAAGAAGCCAGTGGAAGCTCGCCAAAGAAGCCAACATCAAGTGGAAGAGTCTGGTGCTCAGAGTCCACGCCAGCGATATTCGCCCGCTGCTGAATGAATTCCCCAAGGTGGCAATCGCCATCGCCCAGGGGCCCAGCACAGTGCTGGCTGGCGATGAGGCTGAGCTTAAGAAGTTATTGAAACAGCTTGGAAAACGCGGGCTGGACACCAAGCTCGTTACCGCCATGCATACCCCTGCCGCCAAAAAGATTGAAGCGGCCCTTGGCGAGTTCTACCTGCGCCCCCTTGCTGAGGCTCTGCCCCCAGAGTTGCCACTGATGCTGAGCGCAGGCGCAGACAAGCTTGACGCCACTGCCGACAGCATTGCCGCCGCTATCGCCGCCACCTTTGCCAACGAGCTTAAGTTCGATGAGCTTATCGTGCGCGCCTACAAGGCCGGTGGCCGCATTTTTGCCGAAGTGGGCGCCGGACGCGAAGCCAGTGGCATAGTGCAGGCCATTGGCGATGACAAGCTGATGCGCCTTACGGCTCAGCCCACCGATGGCCAGCAGGGCAAGGCGCTGCAAAAGCTGCTTGCCCGCCTGATAGCCCACGGCATTCCGATGAATTTACCCCGCCTGCGCCCTGTCGATACCTCAGCGCAGCGCGCCGCCCAAGAGACAACACCTTGAGCCATAAAACCAAAAATAACACCCGGCAGACACACTCAGTAGCCTGCCCCATTGCCGTGGTTGCCATGGCCGGCCGCTTCCCGGGCGCCGAGAGTATCGATGCCTTTTGGGAACTGATAAAAGCTGGCCGCGATGCCCACACCCAGTTAAGCGATGCCAAACTGAGCGCGCCCGTGGCCGACTACCTTGGCGAGCAGGGTCAAAGCGATCGCTTCTACTGCGACAAGGGCGGCTATGTTGAGGGTTTCCGCTTCAGCCCCGAGGGCTTTGCCAAATCTGCCGCCGACATGGCAGCACTGGCAAACCAGCTCGATGAACATCAGCTGTGGGCGCTCGATGTCGCCAAACAGGTGAGCCTTGGCGTCAAGCTCGATGCCAGTCGCACCGGGGTTATCATGGGCACACTGTCATTTCCGACCAGGGCCTCCAACCGCGCTATGATCCCGCTCTATCACCAGCGGGTCGAGCAGGCGCTCAAACAAAGGCTGCCGGGCTTCCCCGCGCTGCTGCCCTTTGACGCTGCAAGCCAGAACGATGAAAGCCTGGGCGCAGCAGCCCCCTGGCAGCAGGAAACCGCTGCCGATGCCTCGGCTATCATTGCCGAGAGTCTGGGCCTTGAAGGGCCTCAGTTAAGCCTCGATGCCGCCTGCGCAAGTTCGGTGTACGCCATCAAGCTTGCCTGTGATTACCTTGCCACCGGCAAGGCCGACCTGATGCTGGCTGGCGCCGTCAGCGGCGCCGACCCCTTCTTTATCAGCATGGGCTTTTCGATTTTCCACGCCTTCCCCGAAGCCGGATTTTCGGCGCCGCTGGATAAAAACACCGGCGGCCTGTTTGCCGGAGAAGGCGCAGGTATGCTGGCGTTAAAACGTCTCGATGACGCCATCCAAGATGGCGACACAGTTCATGGCATCATTCGCGGTGTCGGCCTGTCCAACGATGGCCGCGGCCAGTTTGTGTTAAGCCCGGCCAACAAAGGCCAGGTCAAAGCCTTCGAGCGCGCCTATGATGACAGCGGTATAAGCCCCGCCGCGGTGGAGGTTGTCGAGTGCCACGCCACCGGCACGCCACTTGGCGATAAAGTCGAGTTAAGCTCCCTTGAGCAGTTTTTCGAAAAGCACCTTGATGGCAGCGCGGCACCCAGGATTGGCTCGGTAAAGTCCAACCTGACCCATCTGCTTACCGCCGCAGGCATGCCCGGCATCATCAAGCTGATGCTGGCGATGAAACACAAACTGCTGCCGCCAAGTGTGCGGCTGCAAAGCCCTATTTCATCCCCCAAGGGGCTGTTTGGCGAGGCGCAAATCCCGACTGAATGTATAAGCTGGCCGCAAAAAACCGGCAACAGCGCGCCGCTGGCGGGCCTGTCGGTGTTCGGCTTTGGTGGCTGTAATGCCCATTTGGTACTGGAGTCCCCCGATGCGCTGACCGATGCTGATGCAGCGCCCATCGCCCCATTCTCCCTACTCAGCGCCCCGCAAGCATTTGAGATCTCAGGCATTGGCGCCCACTTTGGCAAAGCAGACAGCCTGAAGGCGATTAACAGCTTGATTGCTGAAGATAAAACCGCACTTATCCCGCTGCCCGCCGCCCCCGGCAAGAGCCGCTGGAAAGGGCTTGAATCGCTGGTAGCAGACGGCTCCAGCGCGCCAGAGGGCGGTTATATCGACAGCTTTGAGCTGGATTTCCTGCGCTTTAAGCTGCCGCCTCACCCCAATGACAGATTGGTGGCCCAGCAGCTTTTGCTGATGAAAGTGGCCGACGAGGCTATTCGCGATGCCAAACTCGCTCCCGGCACTAATGTGGCGGTACTGGTCGCCATGGAAACCGAGCTCGAGCTGCACCAGTTCCGTGGCCGGGTGAATCTGCACAGCCAGATTGCCCAGAGCCTCGAGGCTGCCGGTATAGTGCTTTCAGATGATGAATACCGCTCGCTTGAGAAACTCGCCATGGATGCGGTGCTGCCGTCAGCGAGCCTGAATCAGTACACCAGTTACATCGGCAATATCATGGCCTCGCGGGTCGCAAGCCTGTGGGATTTCAGTGGCCCCGCCTTTACCATTTCGGCGGGCGAGCTGTCGGTGGCCCGCGCCATCGAAGTGGCGCAAAACCTGCTGGCAAGCACTGACTCACAGCAGGCCAACAAACTCGATGCCATTGTGATTGCCGCTGTCGACCTCTCCGGCTCGGCCGAGAAGGTGCTGCATCATCAGGCCGCCCTGAAAGCGATGGGGCTTGCCCCAGGTGAAGGCGCTGGAGCTTTGGTGCTGAAAGCCAGCACTGATACATCACCCGGCACATCATCGCAAAGCTACGCCACCCTTGGCGCCCCGGAATTTGTGGAGGCCGATGCGCTTCACCACAGCAGTTTGATTGAACACAGCCCGAGCGTGCGCGGCGGCTATCCGCTCAAGGCTCCAAGCGCCAGTGCGCGCCTCGGCCACAGCTTTGCTGCTGCCGGTATGGCAAGCCTGATTCACGGCCTGCTGAACATGCAGCAGGGCAAACACCAAGCCGCGCAGGTGCTGCAAGACGGCGAGCGCCACAGCGCCCTTTTAACCCTCAGCCAATCTCAAACACAGCGTGAGCTGCTACAAGGACGTATCGAGTCAGGCCTTGATTCAAACTCAGGTTCAGGCACAGGCACAAGCAAAGGCAAGGCGCTTATTCAGCAAATCAGCCTGGGCGGGCGCGACATCGCCCAGCATGTGTTAACTGCAGAGCTGCCCTTCGAGGCCGACATTCGCGCCAAACTGGCCCGCGCTCAGGCCACCGTGCCCGTATCAGATAATCCAAGCCCGGCTCAAACAGCCCCTGCTCATAAACTAATGAACAACCAACCAGAGAATAACGCCCAATCCATAGCGCCAGGCCCCCAGGCTTTTGGCAACCCAGCTGTTGGCAGCCCAGCTCTTGGCAGCCCAGCTCTTGGCAATCAGCAGCTAAGCGCTCCGAGCGTGCAGAATCATCTGGCCGCCCTTGAGGCCCATCAGGCCTTTTTGCAAAGCCGCGAGGCAGGGCTCAAGCTTGCCCGCGCGCTGATGGCGGGCAGCTCGGGTGAGATAAGCAATGCCGCCATCGCCGCTGCCGTGAGCGAGCAGCAGCCGCTGCAAATCAGTCTGCCCAAAGTGGAAGTCAGCCTGCCCATAGTGGAAGTGAGCCTACCAGAAGCACAAGTCAGCCAGCCTGCGGCCGCGCTCAGTGCCACCAGCGCAGCTCAGGCGGTAAAAGACTGCATCTGGGATTATGCCGATTTGGTTGAGTACGCCGAGGGCGATATCGCCCCTGTGTTTGGCCCCGATTACGCTATTATCGACAGCTACAAGCGCCGGGTACGGCTGCCCACCACCGACTATCTGTTGGTGTCGCGGGTGACCAAACTCAACGCCAAACTGGGCGAGTACAAGCCAAGCACCATGACCACAGAGTACGACATCCCGCTGGATGCCCCCTATCTGGTGGACGGGCAAATTCCCTGGGCGGTGGCGGTGGAATCGGGTCAGTGCGATCTGATGCTTATCTCCTTCCTCGGCATCGACCTTGAGAACAAGGGCGAGCGGGTCTATCGGCTGTTGGACTGTACCCTCACCTTCTTAGGCGACCTGCCCCGTGGCGGCGATACCTTAAGGTACGATATTTCCATCAACAATTACGCCCGCAACGGCGACACCCTGCTGTTTTTCTTCTCCTACGAGTGCTTTGTGAGCGATAAGCTTATCCTCAAGATGGACGGCGGCTGCGCAGGTTTCTTTACCGATGCCGAGCTTGCCGACGGCAAAGGGGTTATCCGCACCGAGGATGAAATCAAACAGCGCAGCGCCGCCATGGCGAATCCGCGCCACTTCAAGCCACTGATTGCCTGCGATAAAAGCGCCTTTGGCTACGATAAGGTCTCGCGCCTGCTTGCCGCCGATGTGGCGGGCTGCTTTGGCCCAAGCCATGATTTGGGCTTCCATCAGCCTTCCCTCTGTTTTGCTTCTGAAAAGTTTTTGATGATTGAAGAAGTCAGCAAGGTGGATGTACAGGGCGGCGCCTGGGGCCTTGGTCTTATTGAAGGCCACAAGCAGCTAGAGCCAGACCACTGGTACTTCCCCTGCCATTTCAAAGACGATCAGGTGATGGCAGGCTCGCTGATGGCCGAAGGCTGTGGTCAGTTGCTGCAGTTTTACATGCTGCATCTGGGGCTGCATAAGCTCACCCAAAACGGCCGCTTCCAGCCACTTAAAGATGCGCCGCAAAAGGTGCGCTGCCGTGGTCAGGTACTGCCCCAGTCAAACCGCCTCACTTACCGTATGGAAGTCACCGACATAGGACTGACCCCCTCCCCCTGGGCCAAGGCCAATATCGAAATCATCCTCGACGGTAAAGTGGTCGTGGACTTTCAGAACCTCGGCGTAATGCTCAAAGAAGATGAGGATTGTCATCGCTACGGAGCAAACAACAGCAGGGTGGATTTCCCCTCTCACAATGCCGGCGTGATGCTCAAAGAAGATGAGGATTGTCATCGCTACGGCGCAGCAAACGAAACAGCTGCCATCAGCGAAAATAAGGCACTGCTCGAAGGCCGTCAGGCATCCATCAATGCGCCGCTGATGACCCATGAGCCAGACTTAAACGCCACGCCAATCAAGGGCGTGGTGCCGGTGAAACATATCGAAGCGCCGCTGACAAAAGACTATTCACCCAAATCGGCAAATCGCATCCCGGATACCGTGCCTTTTACCCCCTGGCACCTGTTTGAGTTTGCCACCGGCAACATTGAAAACTGCTTCGGACCTGAATTTGCCGTGTACCGCGGCCTTATTCCGCCGCGCACCCCCTGCGGCGATTTGCAGCTCACCACCCGGGTGGTGGAGGTTAACGGCAAGCGCGGCGATTTCAAATCCCCGGCATCCTGCATCGGCGAATACGAAGTGCCGCCCAAGGCCTGGTATTTTGCCGAAAACAGCCACCCGGCGCGCATGCCCTACTCCATTTTGATGGAAATCGCCCTGCAGCCAAACGGCTTTATCTCGGGTTATATGGGCACCACGCTCGGTTTCCCCGGGCTTGAGCTGTTTTTCCGCAATCTCGACGGTGAAGGCACCCTTATTAAAGACATCGACCTTCGCGGCAAGACCATCAGCAACGACTCGCGCCTGCTGAGCACTGTGATGTCCGGCACCAATATCATCCAGACCTTCAGCTTTGCGCTGGCGGCGGACGGCGAGCCCTTCTATGAAGGCAAGGCAGTATTTGGTTACTTCAAGGCCGAGGCGCTGACCCACCAGTTGGGGCTGGATAACGGCAAGGTAACCACCCCCTGGATTGAGGCTGAGCACCTGAGCCCTGACATCAGCTATAACCTGCGCGATACAGGCTGCGCCCTGTATCAGGCCGCCCCCGGCAAGCCCCATCTGCGCCTGCCGGGCGGCCGCCTTAACTTTGTCGACAAGGTGGATATAGTCCGCGCTGGTGGCAAGGCAGGCCTTGGCTATGTGTACGGCGAGCGCAACATTGACCCAAGCGACTGGTTCTTCCGCTTCCACTTCCATCAGGACCCGGTGATGCCGGGCTCCCTCGGGGTTGAGGCCATTATCGAGCTGCTTTCAAGCTTCGCGCTGGACTCAGGCCTTGGAAATGAGTTTGCCAATCCGCGCTTTAATCACTGCTTAAGCCGTGTGAAGTGGAAATACCGTGGCCAAATCAGCCCCTTAAATAAGCAGATGTCGCTTGAGCTACACATCACCGCCATTGAAAGGGAAACAGGCCGCGTTACCCTCAAGGCCGACGCCTGGCTTGCCAAAGATGGCCTGCGCATTTACGAAATCAGCGATTTGGCGCTTGCAATTGAAGAAGCCTGACGCGCCACGACAAAACAGTATTGAACGCGGCCAACTGCCGCTGATAAGAAGAATTGCGGTACTGACCGCCCTAAGAGAGACAAGATGAGCACAGCTTTCAAGTGGCCATGGGCCATAGACCAAGCCTCGGGCATAAGCCATGTGGACGCCTTTAAGTCGGCATTGCTTGAGCTGAATAAGCCCCTGTATGTGGCGCGCCTGCCCGGTGGTGAGCTTTGCCTGAGCCACGATGCTTCTGAGCAACAAGCGGAGCAAGGCCGAGAGCCCGGGCTGCTGCCGGTGGCCGCCTTTGCCGCCCCCTTTGCCGCCTGTGAGCTTGGCAGTGAGGATTTTCGCCGCTGCCACGGGGTAAAATACGCCTACTACGCTGGCGCCATGGCCAATGGCATCGCCTCCGAAGAGCTGGTGATTGCCCTTGGTAAGGCAGGCATTCTCTGCTCCTTTGGCGCCGCAGGATTGGTGCCAGCCCGTGTTGAAGCCGCCATCAAGCGCATTCAGGCCGAGCTGCCACAGGGCCCCTACGCCTTTAACCTCATCCACAGCCCAAGCGAACCTGCGCTGGAGCAAGGCGCGGTGGAGCTTTACTTAAAGCACGGCGTGCACACGGTAGAAGCCTCGGCCTTTTTGGCCCTGACCCCGCACATAGTGCGCTACCGCGCCGCGGGCTTAAGCCGCGATAAAGATGGCAATATTGTCATCAAAAACAAGGTTGTCGCCAAAATCAGCCGCACCGAAGTCGCCAGCCACTTTATGAAGAGTGCGCCGAAAAAGATGCTCGATGCCCTGGTAGCCGAGGGCCATATCAGCACTGAGCAGGCCGAGCTTGCCTTGCTGGTGCCCATGGCCGATGACATCACCGCCGAAGCCGACTCCGGCGGCCACACCGACAACCGTCCGCTGGTCACCCTGCTGCCCACCATTCTGGCGCTCAGAGACGAGCTGCAAGCCCAGCACGCCTTTGCCACCCCCATCCGCGTCGGCGCAGGCGGCGGCATAGGTACCCCGGATGCGGCCCTGGCCGCCTTTAACATGGGGGCGGATTTTATCGTCACCGGCTCCATCAATCAGGCCTGTATCGAGGCCGGCGCCAGCGAGCACACCCGTAAGCTGCTTGCCACCACAGAGATGGCCGACGTGACCATGGCTCCTGCCGCCGATATGTTCGAGATGGGAGTTAAGCTGCAGGTGGTTAAACGCGGCACCCTGTTCCCCATGCGCGCCAACAAGCTGTATGAGCTTTACAGCCGTTATGACAGCATCGAGGCCATACCGGCAGACGAGCGCACCAAGCTTGAAGCCCAGGTGTTTCGCGCCAGCCTCGATGATATCTGGCAAGGCACGGTGGCGCACTTTATGGAGCGCGACCCCGCTCAAATTCAGCGCGCCGAGGGTAACCCCAAGCGCAAGATGGCGCTGATTTTCCGCTGGTATCTGGGGCTCTCCAGCCGCTGGTCGAATACCGGCGAAGCAGGCCGTGAGATGGATTATCAAATCTGGGCAGGGCCTGCACTGGGTGCCTTTAACGGCTGGTCGAAGGGAACGTACCTTGATGATTATCGCGAGCGCCGTGCAGTGGATTTGGCGCTGCATTTGCTCAGCGGGGCAGCGTATTTGCATCGGGTGAATACCTTGAAGGCTCAAGGGGTTGTGTTGCCTTCTTTGGTGGCAAGGTATCGTCCGTTGGAGCCTTTAGCCTAAGACTGATGTTTCTGGCATGGATGCGGGGGCTTAGTGCGTAAGCCTCTTCAACGCCTGGGGCGAATGGTGCAATGTGTGCAATTTGTGCGATTTCTGCCAAGCGGATAGTCGGTGGTCAGTTGTACTGGACGATGTAAATGACAAAACCAGCCGTTTGGCTGGTTTTTTGTTTTGTTGCTTATCTGGGGTGCAGGGGAAAACCTGCGTGTTTTTATGAAATTAAGTCGCTTTGCAAGCGACCTAAAGTCGTGGGTCTCCGACCCACACCCGGGGAAAGGGGGCAGTATCGACTTGCCCCCTTCTCCAATCCCCCAGCGACCCCAGACGAAGCCGAACACTTTGGTCTTATGGGCTGAAAACGGCCACCGCGACCGACTCGCTCCAAGCTCGACGGTCTCTGTCTCGGCATCCATGCCTCGACTTAGCCGTTTCGCTCAGCCCAACAACCAAAGCGGCTTCGATGGGGAAAAAGCGGGTGCAATTTGCAAGTGAAGAGTTATACCTGTCCTCACTTGTTTTCTATGCTAAAACCTACGCCTTCACTATCTACCGAACGAAACTCAACGTTAAAGGTATGGGCAACGGAACTTGAAAATTTAATTTTCAGTTGTTTTTTAAAAAATTTATCCTTGTTATTGCGGCAATAGTTAAGCAAATTCTTTTTAATTTGTGCTTCGTGGACAACTATATCTGTTACAGATTCTATATGACGAAGAAGCATACTCATATCGTCGCGTTGATTGCTGCTTGTAGGTTTTAATTCCGTAGATACCACTAGGTTTCCATCTATCAACTCAGCACTAGTTAGAATGCCATTAACATTCTCACAACCAAACTTATATTGAAACTCAAAATCCGTACCACTCTTTCTCAATGATGATTTCATACAACTCCATTTACAGATCTAATCTTGTCGCACAACACTTCAGTCACCAAATTTTTTGAGTGAAGCGAGCAAATTTTCTTGGTGCAGTGAATTGCTATATTTTTTCGTAAGCGTGGCTGAATCACAGCAGTTGATACTTCTTTAATGATTTTTCAGAAACAAAATATAAATTTCCTTTTGCTCTGGTGCAAGCCACATAAAGCTTGTTCTTTGTAGTTGGATTGAGCTGATCTAGATTAGCATTATCAAAAGCTTTTAGGGTTGTCGGGTTTAGCACGACACATACATCTTGGAAGTGATCTAATCCTTTGGTATTTCCCCAGTTAGCAGTGTTTCCTGTATAACTATCACTTTTTTGATAAAAAAGCTTAACAATGGAGTCATTGTTGAAAATTAAATCAATCTCATCAGCATTGCCAACATATTCTACCGCGACCTCATCATCTCGGTGAGATAAAACCGCGATCCCGAGATTTTTAGATACAAAATCACAAATACTAGGGCTGCAGCGATAACTATTTGACAGCGAAGTCAAATCTATTTCAAAACCTGAACCTCTTAGTTTGTCGCAGTATCTTTCAAAACAATCATGCAATGACTTTTGCGTATTCCCATCACGACTGGTGTCGAAAGTATGCTGGTAAAAGTCTCCTACCAATCTCATTTCTACATTCGCTTTTGCTAAGGCACAAATTAGGTTGAAATCGTTTGCTGCGAAATCTTGAACTTCATCAATAAATACCGAGTCATAGAATTTCTCTATTCTTTTTATTAAATCAGGAATAACATTAAATTCAATTAATAGCTTAGCTATACGGTTTGCGTACAGCCGTCCGCTCTTATCAATGTAATGCTCTCTCGTATCCTTTTTAGAGCGTTGTGCGTATTGGGGTAGAGGAAAATTGAAATTAATTCCTTTGGTTTTTAGCTTATATCCGCATATGGGTCTAAAACAGAACGAGTATAAAAATGTAAAGTAGCTATATATCCGAATCCCAACTGGGATCTCGCCAAACTTATCAATTACTCGACTTTTTAGGTGTCTGGTATTATTTTCGGTATAGGTAACGATTAAACACCGACTATCAGCATTAAGTGAATTAATGATGCTCGATGTTTTCCCAGATCCGGCGACGGCAAATATTACTCGTTTATCCATTGAATCGCCTGCTTTATATATTCCGGAGTGTCCAAGTCTTCTGAATGATTTTCTACAAGTCTAAGAGAACACTCAGCCTTATTGCTAAGCATAAAATCGAGAGGCGACTTCTGTATATTCCCCCCAGAAAATAATGCGTCGCATATTGCTTTATTCTTACCATAAAGACAGACCTCAAAGGTATGATTATTATCATCAGCATCCGAGAATACCTTAATATTGTCTGCAGTATGGTCAGCATAGTTATCTATACAATTCTCTTGGTAATTTCCATCATTATCGCGAATTATCGCCGCTCTAATTTTAAGAGTTTTTGCTAGTTCCATATAGCGTTTAAAACTGGTCCCCCCCACAGAAATAACATGTACTTCATCTTCTTCTAGAGTCCTCCCGGTTGACCTTTTGTATAGTGTGTCAATCAGCATATACTCTGCATCGCCTTCAACAAGAATAACTTTTCTCGACAGTACAAACTCAAGAATATTATTATCTGGAGCTTTCATAAAAAATTTTGAAGTTGATGATGATAAGTTATTTAGCTTAAGAGGTTTATCGCTGTTGCTATTTAGAAGTATAGACTTCCTTAAATCTAGCCTAGTACTTATTAAACTACTGTGTGTTGCGACAATTATCTGATTTTGATGGGATTCCGATATTTTTGAAATAAGTCTTTTCATGTTACTGTGGCTAAGATGATTTTCAGGCTCCTCTAAAAGGAGGGTGTCTAACGTATTATTCTTAGCGTTACGATTCAAAGCGAATTCAGTTTTTATGAAGCACTGCTGCCCTTGTCCTCTAGCGTCTATCGGAATATCATCTTGAGTCAGAGTTATATCAGCTTCAAGATTGTATTTTGACCCTGAGCGTATGGCCAGTTCATAACTTCCTAATTCAGCATTTATATCTTTAAGTTTATTTTCTTTGAATTGTATTTTTTGCAACCGATATTCGTTGCTCAGACTTACCCTACTTGCATGTTCTACAGTGGAGTCATAAACTGTTCTTATGTACTCTGCATTTGCATGTTCACTATTGATTTTTGAGCTATCTATTGTTAAGCACTTAAAGAAGCGGCGATATCCAGAATATGCCTCACCATTAAAGGTAATGAATTTAACAATATAAAATTCAAATGGAAAATTTCCGTTATCTAATGCTAAAATCTGATTGATTTCACTGACTAACTCTTCATTAGGAAGGCAAATCATATGCAGACCGCTAGCATTGATGTTTTCAGAATTGTGCTTTCCGAAAAGATCTGGGTTATTTTCATCACTTAAATAAGCTTCGACATGAATTTCAGGTAAGTTATCAAACGTCTTTTCACCCGCTAAAAACCCAGAAATCGAATCCTTATTAAGAATTGACTCAATACCTATAGTCTCAACTTTATGCCTGCTTCCGCTGGAAAGTAATTCAATTGCTTGTAATATTGAGCTTTTCCCAGCCTCGTTGTCTCCAATGATAGTATTAATCTTCGAATCAAATTCGACTTCAAACTGTCTGAATCTTTTGTAGTTAATGAGCTTTAGTTTTTTTATGTGTTGCATGTTTTCCTTTTCCAGTTCTGTGAAAATGTTAGCAGATTAAGCTGAGCGTATAACAACTCTTCAGATAAAGTCAGGACACACATAACTCTTCCCTTCTAAACACCCATGCCGAAGATTGCACCAATCCCGCTCGAAGCGGCCGCGGGGAGTTTGAGCGTATGGCGTAGCCGAGACAGGGATGTCGAGGCACGAGGGTCGAGCAGGATGCGAGTCTCTCGTGTAGCCAAATGCGCTCACACTACCAAGGGGCTTTCGACAACTGCTCCCTGCGTTGTTCTACCTCCAACATCCATGTTGTCGTCCGCTTCGTTGCGGGTCGCTGGGGGATTGGACAAGGGGGCCAGTCGAAACGGCCCCCTTTCCCCGGGTGTGGGTTGGAGACCCACGACTTCCCGTCGCTTGCAAAGCGACAAACCAACCTAACCCGCAGGATGCAACCCTGCCAACCAAGCCAGAAGCGGCAGCTTCAAAAAGTCCAACTGTGGGAGGATGGGAATGCGAAAAGAGGGGCAAATCCCTTTGAAAGCGTATCGAATCGACGGCCATCATCCCTAATCAGCACCTTTGTCAGTTTATGACGCTAATCTGAGCGTTACATAGCAATCCACACGCTAGATGCGGCCTACATGAGTAACATCTTATCTATTGTTTTTATTATCAATAGTTAACTGGATACCATCGTAACGTATAACAGTATTCACCAGCAAGCTCCCAAAATTCTGCGGCCTTTAGATACATACAACGATCCAATTTAGTGACACTAAAGCCGTTCACTTCTTCTTGTATTTGTAGCCTTGGTCCGCTTTAGGTTTAATCAAACGCGGCACACTATCAAAGTCGCTCGGGTCCAGTACATCTAGTCCAATAGAACCGGCATGAGTGCGTTTAATTTTTTGTGTTCTCCCTCGTTCAAACTCATCAAATTCATGGGAGTCAGGCGGATAGGGATTCTCGCTATAGGATTTTGCGTTGAATCCTTCCATGTACTCATTGCTACGCATAACTATGTCCCTGTTAACTGTTGCCACACCAACCTACTACCAACCTTAACTCATTGCTTTAATTTTGAAATTTATAAGTAAGAGGCCACTAAACAAATAACCCCAAACGCTGAACTTACGGCCAGCACCAATCCCCTTCGGAGCCGCTTTGGGTGTTGGGCTGAGTGAAACGGACGAGCCGAGGCATGGGCGAGTATCGCAAAGCGATAAGCTCACGAGCGCGAGGCGCGGATGCCGAGCCGGGACGGAAGCATATGGATATGCTTCGCCGAGGCAGCGTCAGTCGAATCAGGGATGAGCGTCTGACGCGGTGGCCGTTTTCAGCCCATAAGCCCAAAGTGCTCGGCTTCGTGGGGGCGCCCTTTGGTGTGCAGAGGGCTTTGGGCGCGCAAAGCCTTCTGCCCGGGTGAAGCCTGGAAGGCTTCGCTTTCAAGTCGCTTGCAAAGCGACAAACAAAAAGCCAGAAGCGGCAGCTTCAAAAAGTCCAACTGTGGGGGAATGGGAATGCGAAAAGCGGGGCAAATCCCTTTGAACGCGTATCGAATCGACGGCCATCATCCCTAATCAGCACCTTTGTCAGCATCTCTGTCTGTATATCTGTCTGCATCAATATGAAAACACTGGTTGAAACGCTATATCAGCCATGCCTTAACCATTGTTTTTATTTGGTTATTAACCAATTCGCTCAAATGTACAGCATACGACTAAAGGTGGCAATATTTGCCGAAAGCTATCGGGTAGGCGCCCCCCCCTATCGCAGCAAAGGGCACAGCTGGGGCAGCACCAACTTGATGGCAGCGGCTATCGCCTCGAAACGGATACGGCGGGCAGCTATGGGTTCGCCATCGAGATTGATAGGCATAACCTCATCCGAATGCCACTCAACCCAGGGGGTGCGGATGCGGCGCACGTATTCGCCGTCTGTGTCCTGATTGGCCAGTTCGCTCAGCACCTGAGGCAGTGCCTCCATTGGGAAGTGACGCAGGGCAATGGTGTCGAGTAAGCCATTGTTTAGCATGGCCTTGGGCGCAAGCTGCTGGCCACCGCCCGCCTGACGGCCATTGCAGATGGCGCCCACAATTACATGCTCCTGGGATTGCTGATTGGGTAACTTGATAGTGCCCTGATAGGGGGCGAAGCTCAGCGCCTGCACTATGCCTGCAAGGGTGTAGGCGCCGCCACCCAAAAAGTTTTTCAGTGCCACCGGGGTTTCGGCGGTAACCTTGGCGCCAAAGCCGCCGCTGGCGACATTGATAAAGTAACGGGCAGAGCCTTCAGCGAGAGAAGAGCCATCAGCAGGAGAAGAGCCTTCAGCTAGAGAAGAGCCTTCAGCAAAAGAACAGCCTTCGGCGTGCTCAGCGCCCGCTATCACCTTCACGCAATCAATGGCGCGCGCCTCGCCGGTTTGCGCAAGCCTCAGGGCCTGTTCAAGCGCGATGGGAATGGTGCAAGCCGTGGCAAAGTCATTGGCTGTACCAAGGGGCATGATGGCAAGCTCGGGCCGCTTCGCCTCATCAAAGCGCATCAGCGCCGAGACACATTCGTTGACAGTGCCATCGCCACCGGCCGCCACCAATCGCTGGCAGGCATCGGCAACGGCTTCAGCCACCAAACGGTCGATATCACCGCCCTCAAAGGTGACCCGCACTTCAACATTGCCGTGCCTCCTTGCGGCCAGAATCGCCGCGCGTACCGGCTCCAAACCGGCCTTTTTACCGTTAAGCAGAATGCGGATGGTCATGGTGTCTCCAGCGGGGGCTGCTGCTTTATCAAACACTGTCATCAAACACTGTCGCGGCGCAGGTTTCAATAGTTAAGGGGTTAATCGTGAGCAGTTGCAACAGCCGCTCAATTTCAGCAGTACGGCGGAGCGGATAGCAAAAAGCCAGCACTCCACAACAAGAGGGCTGGCTTTCGTGCCTGAGACAGGGCTGCAGATTAGCCGTTAAGCGCGCCTATCCACTCCTGCGGGTTGGCAACAATAAACTCCAGGCTATCGCCACTGCTTAAGGTGATGCGCATGGCATCTGTGGTCACGGGCAAAAAGCCGCCGCCTTTGCCGAGGCACTTTTCAGCCCTGACAATCTCGGTGCGCGCCACCTGATAGGGGCCAAGGCCCAACTGGTTGTTGTAGGGGGTAAATTCGAGGCTTGCTGCGGTTAAGCTAAGCTTGCCATCGGCACGGGCCACGCCGCGCTGAACTGCGGCGTTCGCCGATTTGATAACGCTGCCCTGCTGGGATAATGCTTCGGCGCTGCTGGTCTGCGCATCGCTGATTGACGCAGTGCTGTTTTGTACCTGACTCATTCTGGCCTCCTGATTGCCTGAGTACCCCTGTTATACAACAAGCGGCGGCATAGTTTCAGCAAAGCTTAAGCAAAGCTGAAAATTCACTGCAAAATCACAACCTTTGACTTACTCGGCCATTCCCTTGGTGGCGCGCGGCCTTTACTGTTTATAGCCGGTATCAGCGCATGCACGCAGCTACAGCGGGTCGCATCACATCAGCATCACGTCAGTATCAACAGCTGAATACGTATGCAGCTTGTGTCCCCCGGCGCACACCTTCGCTAAGGTGGTCACAAACAAAAATACACCTTACAAGGACTCCCCATGCGCTATTCACTGCTACTGATGGCACTGGCTGCCAGCCTGCCATTGCAGGCCAAAACCTTAAGCCTCAAATCCCCAAGTGGCGAGATTGAACTCAGGGTAAGCGACGATAACGCCCCTCACTACGCGGTGCTGTTTCAGGGTAAGCCGGTGATAGGCTCGTCCAGACTGGGATTTGACTTCAGCAATGCCGCCAACTTTCGCGGCGGTTTTGATATCAGCGCCAGCCAGACGGCCAGTGTCGATAGCCACTGGGAGCAGCCCTGGGGCGAGGCGCGCCTGATTGAAGATAAACACAACGAGCTGCTGGTAAGCTTTAGTCACCCAGAAAGCAAACAGGCCTACAAGGTACGCTTTCGCGCCTTCGACGATGGGGTGGGCTTTCGCTACGAGGTGGATGCCGATACCCCGCTGAATATCACCCGCGAGCTGACCGAGTTTGCGGTGGAGGATGCAGACAAGGCCGACGCCTGGTGGATCCCCGGCCGTGGCTGGAACCGCTATGAGTATCTCTATCAGCACAGCAAGCTTGCCGATGCGGCGCTGGTGCAAACGCCTTTTACCTTTAAAAACAAGGATGGGGTGCACATTGCCATCCACGAAGCGGCTCTGGTGGACTACGCCGCCATGACCCTGAATCAGCGCCGACCCGGCACCTTTGTTGCCGAGCTGACACCCTGGTCAGATGGGGTGGCGGTCAAAACCAACGGCAAATTCAACACCCCCTGGCGCACACTGCAAATTGCGGCCAAGGCCACTGGGCTGATTAACTCGCACCTTATTCTTAATCTTAACGAGCCCAACCAGCTTGGGGATGTCTCCTGGGTGCAGCCCGGCAAGTACGTGGGTATTTGGTGGGGCATGCACATCAATCAAAACACCTGGGGCAGCGGCAGCAAGCATGGCGCCACCACAGCTGAAACCAAAAAATACCTGCGCTTTGCCGCCGATAATGGCTTTGATGGGGTGCTGGTAGAAGGCTGGAATATCGGCTGGGACGGAGACTGGTTCCACAATGGCGATCTGTTCAGCTTTACCCAGCCCTTTGCCGATTTTGATATTCAGGCGATTACCGATTATGGCCGCGAAGTGGTCGCCAGGCTGATTGGCCACCACGAAACCTCCGGCAGCGTCAGCAACTACCGCCAACAGTGGGATGGCGCCTTTGGCCTGTACCAAAAGATGGGGGTCAGTCAGGTGAAAACCGGCTACGTGGCCGATGGCGGTAACATCAAGCGCATCGATGAAAACGGCCTTGAGCGCTTTGAGTGGCACGACGGCCAGTTTATGGTGGGCGAATACCTGGATAACGTGAAAACCGCCGCCAAATACCAGATAAGCATCAACACCCACGAGCCCATCAAGGACACGGGGCTGAGGCGCACCTACCCCAACTGGCTTGCCCGCGAGGGTGCCCGTGGTCAGGAATACAATGCCTGGGGCAATCCGCCCAACCCGCCAGAGCACATTGCCATGCTGTCGTTCACCCGCATGCTGGCAGGGCCGATGGACTTTACCCCCGGCATCTTCGATATGAGCTTTAACGGCCTTGGTGACAACACAAATCGCCCCCAAAGCACCCTGGCCAAGCAGCTGGCGCTGTATGTGGTGCTCTACAGCCCCATCCAGATGGCGGCCGACTTGCCCGAGAACTACTTAAAACGCCCGGACGCCTTTCAATTTATCAAAGACGTACCCACCGACTGGGAGCAGAGCACTGCCCTCGATGGTGAGGTGGGCGACTTTGTGGTGATGGCCCGTAAAGAGCGCAAGGCGCGCCAGTACAGCGGCAACGACTGGTATCTGGGTGCAGTGACCGACGAGCAGGCCCGGGATGTAACAGTGAAGCTGGATTTCCTCGAGCCCGGCAAAACCTTTGAGGCGCAGATTTACCAGGACGGCAAAGACGCCGAATGGAAATGGCGCCCCTACGAGATAGACATCAAAAAGCAAACCGTACGCAAGGGCGATACCCTCAGCCTGCATCTGGCCGAAGGTGGCGGCGCGGCGGTACGCTTTAAAGCGCTCTGAGCCATTTGCACTGAGTCGATGTCTTTAAGCGACTGCTTGTCAGCCAAGCGGCACCCGCCTTTCAGCGACAGCCTGTTCGCCACGACCTGACAACCACAGGCGCTCAGCCCAAAACAAAACGCCGCAGGCAAAACCTGCGGCGTTTTTTATTAACGAATTGATTAACAGACTAAAAACGGAAGTTGGCTCCCACATAAAAGCCGTCTTCGAGGTCGCGGTTTCTGTGGTCATCGTACTGAATATGGATTTGCCGATAGCCGGCTTCAAAGCCAAGGTTCGGGTTCAGCTGGTAACCCACAGCCGTGCTCCACTGATAGTGGCCATCAACACCGGAGAAGCTCAGCACCGAAGGGCTGATAAAACCGGATGCCTTCAGCGCCAGGCCATTACCCAGGGCCAGCTGATACTTGCCGCCCAGCGACACCATGCTGCCATTGGGGCTGTTATCCATCCACACGCGGGAGGCCATGGGGCCAAATTCAAACTGGTGCGGCCCGGCGTTGTGGGTAAACAGCATGGCGCCCTGCAGCAGATGATTGCCGCTGTCCACGTACAGATACTCGCCTTCCAGCCTGGTGTGCGGGTTGATATGGGCGCCAAGGGCCACGGAGGCGCGCTCATCGTTCAGCCCCAGCGACACATCGGCGCCACTGGCGGAGGCAGACACGGCGCCAAGGCCCAACAGGAACGGGGCAGCGGCGATTGAAAAAGTGCGTTTAAAGGTCATGAATGTCTCCTTTGCCTTGGGAAATACCCGCCGCAACGGCTGCGGTGGGTGTTTTGCCCCAAGTGTGGCGGCAACATCCTTAACGAAAGATGAATAAATGCCTTGTTTAATCATTTATAAACAAGGCATTACATTTTTACCCCAGCCGATTAACCAGTCAGATGCGCTGCGCAGATGCGGCAAATGGTTCCAGTGCGCGCGACTCATGGCTGAGGTCGCTTATTCATGCTGAGGGCTCTGATTCATCATTGAGCGCTCTTCCGCTGAGGGCTCTTTCATCCGCTGAGGGCTCTCTGTTCATCGCTGAGGGCTCTCTGTTCATCGCTGAAGGCTCTTTCATCCGCTGAAGGCTCTGCTCCAAAGCCCTTTAACCAAGGCTCCCGGCTCAGGCCACACCCAGCTCCCGCGCCACATCAAGGGTGCAGTCGATTCGGGTCACTTTTCCTTCTTCGATGATGAAAAACGCATCCTGGGGCAAATCCTGACGCCAGCAGTCTTCGTAGCTTAAATCCAGCAGCATGCCCCGCAGCGCTATGCCGGTCAGGGCGTGGCTGACTACCACTATGTCGCCCTGTGGCGGCAGCTCGGCCAGCCAGCTTGCAAGCCGACTCCTCACCTCATCAAAGCTTTCGGCCTCGGGGGCATGCAAATACCAGTCGCCAGCCCCGGCAAGCTCGGGGTGCTGACTCTTGATACTGGGTACGGTTCTTTGCTCCCACAGCCCCAGAAAGAACTCCATCAGCCGCGGCTCTTTGATAATGGGCGTTTCGGCGCAGCCAAGGGCGGCGCGCACAATCTCGGCGGTCTGCACCGCGCGGCCGAGGGAACTGGCGTAAAAATGAAACTCTGGCCCCAAATAGGCTTTCAGCGCCGTGCCCACCGCCCGGGCCTGGGCGCGCCCTTTGGGAGTCAGTGGTGAGTTGCAGTGGCCCTGCAATTTCTGCTCAACGTTAAAATGGGTTTCCCCGTGCCTTAATACAAAAAATCGTCTGCTCACGGTCGGCTCCTGCTTTGACATCTCACCCAAAAATTAACCGAATCGACCGACGGGAACAAAAATCGGCTTTTGAGTCATTTCTGACCCCAAGCCAGAGACTGCCAGGGCGCCGCACGAGGGATAGCGCAAGCTTCACCCACGTTTTTTGGGGCTTGGATAAAGCTTATTGCGACTATTGACCTGAGTCTTAGACGCAACTTCTCAGCTTTGCTGCACCAGATAGCCCTTGGTCTTGAGCTTGTGACCCACCTCGACAATGGCATCCAGCGCCGGAATAAGCTCCCGACCAAGTTCGGTCAGCTCATATTCCACCGAGGGCGGCGAGGTATCCCGCACATGACGGCTGACCACGCCGCGCTCGGTAAGCTCGGTCAGCCGCGCCGACAGCACCTTGGCCGACACCGGCGGAATATCCACTCTGAGCTCATTAAAGCGTCTCGGGCCCATCCGCAAACACCAGATCACATTGGGCGCCCAGGCACCGGAAATCACCGCCATACACTCGGTAAGCATGCAGGGAACCGGAGGCTTAGGGCTTTTATTCAAACGCACTTTCAAAGACATACAAGTAACCAGGTTTCTTCGGGGTAACCCGATTCTACCCGCAAAACAAGGTTACTTCTAGTAATCTACTTTCTGATGGATATTATCAGAGAGCACTCAAACTGCCTTAAAGGATTAATTGCATATGAAGCTGTATTTCAAACCCGGCGCCTGCTCCATGGCGTCGCACATAGTGCTCAACGAACTTGGCTTGCCCTACACCCTGGAACAGGTGGATACCGCCAGGGGCCTTACCCAGACCGGACAGCGATTTCGCGACATCAACCCCGGCGGCTATGTGCCTGCGCTGACGCTTGCAAGCGGTGAAGTCATCACCGAAAACGCCGCCATCCTTGAGTTTCTGGCCGATTTGCCCGCCGCGTCTGGAACTGCCCCCATCCAACTGGCTCCGCCTGCGGCAAGCCTTGAGCGCACCAGACTCAGGGAATGGCTTGGCTTTCTGTCATCGGAGCTGCACAAAGCCTTCAGCCCCTTTTTCAGCGGCGTTGAGCTTAGCCCTGCGGCGCGCAAAGAGGCCGAAGCCAAGCTGCGTAAGCGTTTGTCATTGTTTGAGAAAAAACTGAGGAGCTGTGGGGATTATCTGCTTGGCGACGGCCTCAGCGTGGCCGACATCTACGCCTTTGTCATTCTGAACTGGTGCCAGTTTATTGGAGTCTCCCTCGCAGACTGGCCAGCAGCCTTCGCCCTGTGGCAAAAAATCGGCGCCAGACCCAATGCAATACTGGCCATGCAGCAGGAAGGCCTGCTGCCGGAAAAACAGACTGAGGTTGCGGCCGCAAACAGTGCCAGCCAGAACCAGCCCCAGAACCACGAGGAACCAGCCTGATGCCAAGCCCTTTTGATGAAGTGCAGACACTGTTATCAGACTATTTTGAGCTGCTGTATCACTGCGATTTGCGCCTGTTCGATACCGTGTTTCACCCCGATGCCCTGTACGCCAGCGCCGATGAAACGCCGTTTTTGCAGCGGGATATGCCCACTTACCGCGAGGTAATTGCCACCCGGCAGTCACCGGCGAGCCGCAGGGAGCCACGTCAGGATGTTATCGATGCCATTGAATTTGCCGGTGACAACACGGCTTTTGCCCGGGTGCGCTGCGCCATAGGGCCCCGCCAATTTGTGGATTTTCTGACCCTGGTACGGGTAAACGGCCGCTGGCAGATCATCGCCAAGGTGTTTCAAATCATTGAGAAAAAGGACAACTAACATGCCCTACGTGAATATTAAGGTGACCCGGGAAGGGGTAACCGCCGAGCAAAAAGCGGCGCTTATCAGTGGCGTAACCGAGCTGTTGGTGCAGGTGCTGCAAAAGTCTCCGGCCACCACCATGGTGGTAATTGACGAAGTGGAACTGGACAACTGGGGCATAGGCGGCCTGCCGGTGGAAGCCTTCCGTCAAAGTCAGCAAGGCTGATCAACACTTCTCTCCCCTGCCGGGCAGACGCAACAGTGGCATTCCAGGCCGCTTAATCCGCCGCCCGGCGTTTTTATCAGCGAATTCAGCACTCAAGGTTAACAAGATACTGCACCGAAAAGGTGCACCGCTCCCGGTCTAGGTGCTCTATGACTCTGGGTAAATGCTGAAACTCTATATCTATCAATACCCTGAATTCAGGCACAGCCTTTGCTTTGTCACTACGGATGTCACTACTTATGGAGTATTGGGATGAATATCAAGCTTGACGATTTAAGCCACCCGGCCGTTGCCAGATTGCTGCACGAACATCTGGAAGACATGTACGACAACTCCCCCGCAGACAGCGTGCACGCGCTTGACTTGGCCCGTCTCAAGCAAGGTGATATCCGTTTTTATACTCTGTGGCAGGGCAATACCCTCGCCGCCTGCGGCGCTGTGAAGCAGGTGGACTTTCACAGCGGCGAAATCAAATCCATGCGCGCCACCCGGGCCCTGCGCGGCCGCGGTTTTGGCCACGCCATGCTGATGCATCTGGAGCAGGAGAGCCGCCGCCTCGGCTTTAAGCGCCTGTATCTGGAAACCGGCACCGCCGATTACTTCCTGCCCGCCCAGCGACTGTACCTAGCCCACGGCTTTGAGGTCTGTGCCCCCTTTGGGCATTACCGCGAAGATCCCCACAGCCTGTTTATGACCAAGGCCCTGTGAGCCACATCAACAGGTTCACCAAGTCTCTGATGCTATTCATCAAGCCTCTGGCAGGTTCACCAAGCCAGCGGGGGCTTGGTGAAACCTTATGCGATTCACTCAGTTAATCGGCCTTTTTAGCTGGCATTTGCGCTAAAGGCTTTTCCCGTCTTCATTAACAAGATACCCTTGCCGTTAACAATAACGCGTCTCAACTCATTGGCTCAAAGAGAACCACTGGTGATCCCGCAGTTCAGAATGCGCCGCAGCCCGCAGCCCTCAGCCTGGTTTTTCAGCCACTCGATAAGCGCTGGCGTGCGCCATTGTTGGCATTTACTGGCGATGCTATTTGCCTTTGCCATCAGCTTTCAAAGCCAAGCCATTGACTCATCTTTCTTGACTCCACCGCTGTTTCAGGTTGAAGCCAATCACAAACTGCCGGGCAAAGAAGTCCTCAAGCTGGAAATCGACCAACAGGGCTTTATCTGGGTAGGCACCCGCAGAGGCGTGTTCCGCTTTGATGGTTATGAATATCAGCCACTTGAAAGTGCAAACAAACTGGATTTGTCCAAGCTGCATGTGCGCTCCTTGCTTGCCGATGGCCAGATTTTGTGGATTGGCACCATGACGCAAGGCGTCTACCGGGTCGACTTAAGCACCTGGCAGGCAACCCATTTTGCGCGAAACCCAGAGATGTCGGTCAGCATAGGTGGCAGCCAGGTCAATGCCATTAAAAAAGACCGCAACGGCAAACTCTGGTTTGCCCACGACCGGGGGCTGGACAGCTGGAGCGAACAGAGCGCGCAGTTCACCCCTTATCTTTCCCTCGATAAACCCGACGACCGTTATCACAACTACCTGCTGGATATCGAATTCGATGCCGAGGGTAAACTCTGGCTGTCTACCGCCATGGGACTGGCCAGTATGGATAAGGGTACCGCCGGCTTCAGGCTATTTGCCAATGAGGGGGAGATGCTGCACAGGGTGGTACTGCGCAGGCTGTATCTTGCCAGCGACAACCGCCTGTGGCTTACCAGCCAGAATCAGGGCTCCTACATCTTAAGCCCCGACTCAGGGCTGGTGTTGCAACTTGATCAAGACGAAGGCAATGCCGCCCACAAGGTCATCAACACCGGCATTGCCGAAACTCTGGAAGCCGATGGCAGTCGCCGTATCTGGCTCAGCGGTACCAAAGGCGTGGAGCTGCGCGACGGCAAAACCGGCAAGCTTATCAAACATCTACAGGGAAACCTGCTTGACCATCATGGGCTTGCGGGCGATGTGGTGTATTCGATAACAAGCTCACCCTCGGGCACCCTGTGGCTGGGAGTGCTGGGCGTAGGGTTGCAATTCCATCCGCCTCAGGCCCAGGGCTTCTCGCTGATTGACCGTTTTGCACCCGCGCTGAAAGAGCTGTTCTCATCCAATATCCATCAGTTGCTTAATCTGGGTGCGGATGAACTCCTGGTACTGACCGAGCAACAGGCAAGCCGCGTTAATCTCAGCACCGGCCTCACAGCCCCCTTCAGTGATGATATAAAAGTTCAACAAAAACTGCTGGTTGCGGCCATAAAAGACCAGCAGGACAACTTTTGGTTTGGGGGCGACAGCGGCAATCTGATCACCACCAGCGCCGATGGCCATTGGCGTAACGAACTGCAATTGCCGCTCACCAAAAATGACGGCGTGCTCGTGAAAAGCCTTGCCCTTGGACAAGAGCAGGAACTCTGGGCCGGCAGTGACCGGGGGCTGGTCAGGGTATCTCTGGACAACCTGAGTATGTCGCCGCTTAAAAATGCCGACGGCAGTCGCTTTATCAGCTTCGTTCGCTGCCTCTACCTTGATGAGCAAAATCGGCTCTGGGTTGGCACCCAGGGTGGACTGGGATTGGTGATGCCGGGTGCTGACACTGTCAATCTCTTCAGCCGCGAACAGGCAACCGATGGCAGTTTGCGCCACAACCAGATAAATCAAATCCTTGGCGATAGTCAGGGTAACCTGCTAATCACCCACCCAGAAGGCATAGACAGACTGAGCAGCAGCGAGCTGGAAAAACTCACAGTTACGCCCGAACCAATGTCATCCTCGGGGTCTGACAAGAGTTCGGGGCCTGACAAGAATGTTGCCGTATTGAGATTCAGCCCCTTTGCCAACGACATCACAGCCCAGATGATACAGCCAGCCAGATTAGTGGCATTGCCAACGGGACAGCTCTGGTTGGGTAACACGCATTTATTGGATGAAAATGGCCTGCTGCTGGCACAGTTTGGTGAGCGTGAGGGCGCGCTTGACCTCGGCTGGAGCCGCAGCAGCCCACTTCTCGATGACCACAGTTTCGCCTATGCCAGCAACAACAGCATGCAGCTGATAAGCACCAAAGCCCGCCCACGGTCAATCCCTGACGCCACTGTCGCCATTACTCAAATCCAGCTTGGCAGTGTCGATATGCCGTTCGATCCCCTGGCGCCAGAGTTAGTGGTCGGCGCCGACGACCAACGCTTCTCGGTGCGTTTTGCCAGCCCCGACGCCAGCAGCCTGGGTAAGGTGGATTACCGCTATCGTCTCGATGGCTACGACAACGACTGGCTGGCTGCGCCGGAGGATATTCGTCTTGCCCGCTATACTGCCCTGCCGCCCGGGGAGTACCGCCTGCACTTACAGGCGCGGGCGCGCGGCGGCGACTGGGGGCCAGAGCTGTTACTGAACGTCAGTAAAGCACCCAAATATTATCAAACCCTGTGGTTTCAGCTGCTGATGGCGACGCTACTGCTGGCGTTGTTGTATGGCCTGTTTCGCTGGCGCCTGGCCCGCGCGCGTGCCCAGCAACTGGCGCAGTTTGAGCATCGCGATGCCCTAAGAAAAGCTGAAATGCTGTCAGAATTAATGGAGCAAAAAAACCGAATGCTGGCTGAAGTTGGCCACGACCTTCGCACGCCGCTGGCCATGATTAAAGTGCAGTTGGAGGCCATGCAGGATGGTTTGCTGCAAAGCTCCGATGCCACCTTTGAGTCGATGGCAAATAGCCTTGGTAATCTCAATCGCATGGTGGGCGACATAGTGCAGCTGTCTGCAGAAGAAGGAACAAACCTTGCCATGAGTAAGGCGCACCTCAAGCTTTTGCCTCTGATTGAAGAGCAGATAACCGGCTTCCGCCCCCTTATGGCACAAAAAGGGATCAGGGTTAGCTTCTCTAACAGCTGTCAGCCTGAGTTGCTGCCAGAGCCATCGGTGTTTGCGGATAAGGCACGACTGGAGCAGGTTTTGGGGAATTTGTTGAAAAACAGCTACAAATACACAAACCATGGCGGCCAGGTACAGCTGTTGCTGGCGACGCCGCCGTCTCATCTTCCCCAAGAGCCCCAGATCTCGGGCGCATCGCAGCAAGCCTGGATAACCCTTCGCATCGACGACTCAGCCCCCGGGGTTGCCGCCGAGGAATATGAGCGCCTGTTTGACCGGCTATACCGGGCCAGCAACACTGGGGACGCCGACAAGGCAGAGACGGCATCTGGTTCGGGGCTTGGGCTGTGGATTTGCCAGTCGATTATCCGCGCCCACGGCGGCACGATAACGGCTTCGCCCTCCCCTTTGGGTGGGGTCGCCATTGAAATACAATTGCCGCTCAGTATCCCCGTATCGGCCAAGCAGCCCTCTTTGCCTGCCACTGGGTCCATAACCGATACGTCTGAGCACAACGCTTAACACAGCTTACAGGTGACAAAAGACCGCCATGACCCACAAGGTGTTTATCGTAGAAGATGAAAAGAACATCGCCGAAGTGATGCAGATGTATTTGCAGGCTGAAGGTCTGGAAACCCGTGTATTTCATGACGGCAGCGACGTGGTCGAGGCAGTGAAATCAGACAAGCCCAGTTTGGTGCTGCTCGATTTGATGCTGCCGGGCAAGGATGGCCTGAGCATCTGCCAGGAACTCAGAGTCTTTTCAGAGCTTTACATCATTATGACCACCGCCAGGGTAGAAGAGGTGGACCGCCTGCTCGGGCTTGATACCGGCGCAGATGACTATGTGTGTAAACCCTACAGTGCCCGAGAGCTGACCGCCCGGGTGCGGGCTGTGCTGCGCCGGCTCGACGGCAAACTCACTGCCGCGGGCCCCAGCCTTAAGGTAGATGAACCAGGTTTGTCCTTAAGCTTTGGCGGCCAGACTGTTGTGCTGACGGCGCTGGAGTTCAGGCTGTTTAACCTGCTCTACAGCCAGCCAAACCGTATTTATTCCCGCAGCCAGATTTTGGATTTGCTCTACAGTGACTTCAGGGTGTTGTCGGACCGGACAGTGGACAGCCATATTCGCAACCTGCGTAAAAAGCTCGCCGGCCTAAATACAGAGCAGGAGATGATCCGCTCTATCTATGGCCTGGGTTATCGTTTCGAAGGCTAAAAGACCCTGCAGCCATTAACGCAATCCAGCCGTGCCCCCAAAAAACTGCATAATTGCTGCACAATCCTGTGGTCTTATTTGGCATAACGGCAAAGTCTCAGCGCCAAAGATGTAGAGTCAGGGGGAAACATGTTCCAATTTTTACGCGATATGCGGTTATTCAGTGAGACCGAATCCTTAAATGGCATCGCCCTGAAACGTCGGCAGCTAGTGCTCAATGGCCTGCTGCTGACCATCATTTTGCTACTCAGTGTTTTTGCAATTTACAACCAATTCAGGGGCATGTGGCAGATTGCCGCGCTGGATTTATGCGCCCTGGCAGCCTGCCTGTTTGCCTATATTCGCCTGCGCCTGAGCCATCGTTTACCCCTCAAGGCTCCCCATGGGGATAATAACCAGAATGGCCACAGGCCGGATGATCCCCAAGTAGCGCAGGATACTGGTGCCCTGGCCCATAACAAACAGCGCAATGGGGCACAACTCAACATCCTCAAGTCCACTTCCCTGCTGGTCAGCCTCGTTCTGATGCTGTTTTTATGGGCGCTGGCCTGGCAGGGGCAGGCGGAAAAATTCAGTTTGATCTGGACCTTTTTCCTGCCGGTATTTGTATTCATGCTCAATGGCCGCGCCTTGGGTGCATCTCTGGTGGCGGTGTTTTATCTGGTGCTGTTTGCTATGGCATTCAGCCAGTTGGGGCAATGGCAGGCAGGCGCCTGGGATCAGGTCAGCCTGATCCGTTTTGTGCTGGCCTCCCTGGTGATGGTCTTCACCTGTTATTTCAGCGAGCTGACCCTGAACCAGGCCCACCTTGAGCTGAAAAAATCCCATGCAGAGTCTGAGAGGCTGCTGCAGGATCGCAATGCCCTGATGCTCGACACTTTAGTCAAACAGCAGAAGCTGCTTACGGATGTGTCCCATGAACTGCGAACCCCACTCAGTGTGCTGAGAATGAAGCTGGAGGCCATGCAGGATGGGGTCATGGCGCCGAGCAGTGCCAATATCGAGGGACTGCTCAAGCACATGCAGCAACTGGATGCCTTCATTTCGGACCTGTCCCGCGCCAGCAAGCTCGACCAAACCCGGCTCGACGGTAATGCGGTTCGGGTGGAGTTACATGACTTCCTGTCCGGTTGGATAAACCGTTTTCAGGACAGAGCCGCCAGCCGGGGCTTGCAGCTCAAGCTGGATCTTGCCCGCAGCCATCCTCCCTGCCCTGCTCTTCTGGACGAAGCCAGTTTCGAGCTGGCGCTCGGCAAGTTGATGGAAAACAGCCTGCGTTATACCCAAGCGCCGGGCAGTATTCGACTCAGCCTTGGTCGCAGTGGTGATGTCATAGTCATCACCCTGGAGGACAGTGCTCCCGGCGTGGCGGCTGACCGGCTTGAGCGCCTGTTTGAGCCCCTGTACCGGTTGGAGGATTCCCGCAGCCGCGACACAGGTGGCGCGGGTCTGGGCTTATCCGTGGCCAAGTCCATCATCCAGGCACACCAGGGGCAAATCCATGCCAGCCAGTCTCCTCTGGGTGGCCTGCGCATGGTGATCACCCTGCCGGCACTGGCGGACTGAGCCTGATTAGCCACTGATTTGCCAACAGTGCGCCTCTGACCAAGTAAAAGCCTGCCAAATTTATACATTCGCCACCATCGGCTTCTCCCCCGGCGAGACCAACAGCGCCACCGCACTTATTTTTTAGACCATTCACCGCATTCTGCATTTTTCCTGCACATTTGCCTGTTTTACTACAGGGTAGATAATTCTATGCAAGGAAATGCAGCATGAAGCGCTTGTTAACAATGGCCTTGGTTGTGGGTCTGTGCAGCTCTCACAGCCTGTTCGCCGCCAGCCTGACAAAACAATCAGTCAACTTTTCTGGAAGTGCCAAAGATATCGGAGTGGTCAATGACGTCGATAATCTGGTGTTTTTGCAGGCGATAAATCCGTCCAAGCCGGGCTTTATTACTCAAGGCAACGGTGAGTGGGGCTTCGCCACCAATGACGGTTCCAACACACCAGATGTGACTGCGATTGCTATGCAGTTTAACGGTGCGCCGGCGCTGCTGGGGATTCCGGCGGAATCAGGCACTTTGACCATTGGTGCCAACAATGAGATTGCCGACCTCTGGACTCAGCGTGTTTATGCCAGACCCGTGGTATTTGTCAGCTTCGAAGACCCAAACCTCAACAACGGCGTCAGTATCGTTCCAACCGCCCCTATTACCCATGGCAATCAGTTCCTGTTTGATGTGCGCCAGACTGATAGTTTTGCTGCCGATTTAACAGGTGCCAAGGTGCATTATTTGGTTGCTGAGGAGGGCTGGCACCGATTGGCGGATGGCCGCATGCTGCTGATTTCAAGCGCTGAAGTTAAGCATACCGGCTTTAGCGGTAAAACCATTGAACTGGGCGCCAGCTTTACTGATGCTGTGACGGTAGCGCAGCTGCAGCGCCCTATGCTGTTTAAAAACAGTTTAGGCTTTCGTCAGTTATTCAATATGGAGGTGTATCAGGGCGCGACAGTCACCAGCGGAGTGGGTGACTTTGACAGTATTGGCCTGCGCTTGATGCAGCAAAATGGCGTGGAAGCCACTACGTCCGATACCGTTTATGCTGGCCGCATTGGTTTTATGGTGCTGGGTAATCTCACCGCCTTGGAAAACGACTTTCATTATGTCGAAGACACCAACACCAATATTCGCGGAGGCAGCTACCTCACAGTACCCTTAGCCAATTTCCGCAACTTCCCACACAGCGCTGCCACCTCCCCCTTATTCAACAAGGCAGCCTGTGCTGAAGACGACGATGTGCAAAACTTTTGTGCCTACCTCAGCATGCCGGTAGACATGTTCAGCCGCAGCACCTTTGAAACGCCGCGTATTCCTTATGTCAACGCAAATTACGATCCGCTGCAAATGGAACGCACTCTGTACTCAGAATTTGAAGGATGGGATTGGGAAAAGGTACTGGAAGCCGACATCGTTCATCCGACGGTGGATAGCAGTGGCGCAGCTATTACAGGTGCATTGGCTCAAATGCACCCCAATTTTGTTGCCGACCGAGGCTGGGATCACGTCATATTTGGCAGTGACAGCCATTGGCATTGGTTTGCACTCTACCATTTCAACAGCTGCACCTTTGATAGCGTGCGCACAGCCTGTACCGATTATTTGCCGGGCCAAGGTATTATCGACAACGACGACCTGCAGTGGGATGCGTCGATTGCTTACCAATACCTTATTGATTATAGCGGCTGGGGCCATCTTCCTGAAGTGGATCTGGCTCAGGAAATATTTGTAAATCATGATTTTGCACTGCGTGACAGCAACTTTTTTGCTGAAAGTCTGACCGCACCCAAATGGGCTTCTGAGCAAACGGTCGAGTACCTGTATCAAGATTCGTTGCCGACCGAAGATTACGGTTGGAACACGGGTTACTACGGAAGAAATTCATTATTTTATAACGCCTTTAACTCAGGTCCAACCGCGCAAACCTGGATGCTGCATGCAACCAACCTGATGGCCTATGCCACTGAATTTTGGTGCGACACCTGTGACGGCCCTATCCCTGAAGAGGTGGTGGAGTTCTTTAAATTACCTTTAGGCGATAAGGGGAACTTTGAAACCATCAATAAAGCCATGATCAGAGTGCCATCACTCGTTTCTGAATGGGAAGGTTGGCGTGACATCGGCTTTAAATTATGGGTAAAACCCTTTGTTAGCCCATTGACTAAACAACTGCGTGATGGCGACTACCTGTTTGCCAATGTTATCTGGGCAGCCGATGCGACCCATTTTCGCTGGGTTCGCTCCGCGACAGGCACCATAGATGACGCCATCACCATAGCGACAGATGTATTTGGTTATCAGGCACAGCATGCAGATGGGAATAACTATGTGACCATGTGTATGACGTATCTGGATATTGAACGCTGTGGCGATTGGCATTATGTCGGCAAACTGCCCTATGTCACAGACGTTCATATTAAAACTGAGCAGGGTGTTCAAGCGCCTATTGTCGGGCGACCGTTAATTGGGAATTACACTTACTTTGCGCCTGGCAGCGGTAACTATGATGTTGAATCCCACAGCCTGTATCAGTGGCAGTATCGGGTAGATGGTCAATGGCTTGATTTATCCGGTTCGACCGCTAAAGAGCAAATGTTAATAGAAAATATTGTGGGTGGCACAGAGGTGCGTTTTTGCATTACCCCACGCACACTGGAAAACGTGCATGGCTTTGAAGTGTGCTCTCCCGTCGTTACCGTTCAGGCGGATTTTGACGCTGATGGTATAGGAGATAGCAGAGATAACGATGATGACAATGACGGTAAATATGACTGGGAAGATGCCTTTCCAAAAGATGCCAGCGAATATCTAGATACGGACGGTGATGGCATTGGCAATAATGCCGATACCGATGATGATAACGATGGCTTAAGTGATGACGACGAAATCACTTTGGGCTCAGATCCGCTCAATGCTGATACTGATGGTGATGGGTTAGTTGATAGCATCGACCCACGCCCAACAATCTATGGTGATTTACCTGATTTCGATAATGACGGCATTGCCGATGAATTGGATACCGATCGCGACAATGACGGGGTGCTTGATTTTCTTTATGCAGTTGAGAACAAACCTGGTCTGCAAACCAGTCTCGAAACAGGTGATGTGGTGGTGGCGACTTTCCGCTGGGATGATAACCCTTACCAGGCCTGTACTGCACATTCAATTACAGTAACCAGCAATGCTGACAGCGGCCCTGGTACATTGCGTCAGGCCATGGCCGACCTGTGTGCCAGCGATCCTTACGGTGATTTAAACAAGATTAGCTTCAATGGCGCCATGACGATTCAATTGGAGAGTCCCTTGGTGATCACCAAAGGGATGCAAATCGATGGTAACAGAGAGGTTGTCATTGACGGCCAGAACGCAAATACCATCTTTGCTGCGGCGATAACAGATAGGATGCTCAATACGCAGTTCCCGCATTTAAAAGGTTTAACGTTACGCAATGGCGCTGGCCAGGCATACAACGCGGCAACCAACTTGAATATTGAAACCGAATTGGATATGCAACGTCAGGCCAGTGCTATTCATGTACGTTCCAGTATGTTTCTGAACCTGGATTATGTACTGATTGAAAATATGACTGCACCGGCTATTAGCGGCAACAACGTGCAGTTGTATCTGGAGAACAGCCTGATAGCGAATGTCAGTGGCCTTGCCCCTGCGCTAGTTACCGCAAGTGGCCAAATCGCGCTGTTTTCCAGCACTGTTTATAACAGTGAAGGCGGCGTTATGTCTGTGGGCAGCACCGGCAGTGCCCAACTGCGTAATAGCTTGCTGTTAAAAGGTCCGAATGGCTCAACCGTGTGTAATGTTGACACCTGGGAGCAACAAACCGCCAGCTGGGTAGAAGATAGCGAATGCGGTATTACCTCAACCGGTTATGTTGAACTGGCCGATCCGGAAAACGGCGACTACCGGCCGGTGCCGGGCAGTGCCAATATCGAAGCCGCTGAGACGGGTGAACTTCCAGCAGACGCGGTTGATTTGCTCGGTAATGCCCGCGTGATGGGCCCCTACAACCCGGATAATCCGGTAGAAGACGGCGGACCGATTTATCCGCAAATGGATATTGGCGCCATTGAGTATGTGTATGCCGGTGACTTTGATGGTGACGGTGTCGCTGATAGCGAAGATGCCTTCCCGAACGATGCCACCGAAACGGCTGATAGCGACAGCGATGGCGTCGGTGATAACAGCGATGCCTTCCCCAATGATCCAGACGAGCAGTTAGATACTGACCTTGACGGCATAGGCAATAACGCTGATGAGGACGATGACGGTGATAACGTCGCCGACACTGATGATGCCTTTCCGCTCGATGGCACTGAGTGGTTGGACACCGACTTAGACGGTATTGGTAACAATGCTGATACTGACGATGACAACGACGGCGTGCTGGATGTTAATGATGCGCTGCCGTTAGATCCAACAGAAACACTGGATACAGACAAGGATGGTATTGGCAACAATGCTGACACCGACGATGATGGCGATGGCGTGCTTGACGGTGATGATGCGTTCCCATTAGATGCAACGGAATGGCTGGATGCAGATTTAGATGGCATCGGTAATAACGCTGATCCGGATGATGATAATGACGGCGTGCAGGATGGTAATGATGCGTTTCCGTTTGATCCGGCTGAAGCACTGGATACCGACTTAGACGGCATTGGCAATAATGCCGACACCGATGACGATAACGATGGCTTTGCCGATACCGACGATGCGTTTCCGCTGGATGCAACGGAGTGGCTGGATACCGACGGCGATGGCATAGGTAATAATGCCGATCCGGATGACGATAACGATGGCATTGCGGATGAAGACGATCCGGCGCCGCTGGATCCAAATGTCGGCGATACACAAAAGCCGGTATTTGCAGAACTTACGCCACTGACGTTTGAAGCTTCAGGTGCCATGACGGCGGTAACGCTGCCAGAGCCGGTGGTAAGCGACAACATCAGTGTTGCATCTATAAGCTCAGATGCAGCTACCGAACTGGCATTGGGCGAGCACGTTATTACCTGGACAGCCACGGATGGCGCCGGTAATACGGCGACCGCAGAGCAGGTGGTAACGATAGTGGACACCACAGCGCCGGAATTTGATGCGCTTGAAACACTTGAGCTTAATGCGAGTGGTCGCTTAACCGATATTAACCCTATGCTGGACTACGTTGCGTTTGACCTGGTTGACGGTGACGTGACTGCAGAGTTGGTTGGTAGCAGCGAGCTGCCAAGCGGCGCGCATCAGTTGGAACTGGTTGCCACGGACAGCTCAGGCAATAGTGGCACAACAGAGCTTGCTGTGCATATTCTGCCGCAGTTAAAACTGACCAAACGCATGACGGTAGAAGCCGGTGGCAGCTATGCAATGCCACTGCAGTTAACCGGTGACGCGCCGGTGTATCCGGTGACTATAGCGTACTCGCTGCTGGTGGATGGACAGGCTCAAGCCAATCAGAGCGCTAATATTGCCTCCGGCACTGAGGGTGAGTTGGCTATCAGCATTCCGGCGGGCCTGTCGGTGAATACGGCACTGCAAGTGCAGATTGATAGCGTCAGCCATGCTTTTGTGGCGGATGCTAATTTGGCAACGCTGGTGCTGACCGAGCAGAACCTGGCACCGACCTTTAGTGCGGACGTACAGCAGCAAGGCGTAGCGACGCGTTTGCTGGACCCGCTATCGGGCGAGGCACAAATTGTGTTGGCTATCAGTGATGTGAACATCAACGATACGCACCAGGTAAGCTGGCAAGTGGTGGGGCTGGCGTTTAGCGGCACTGTCGCGACAGATGGCGTGACTATGAGCTTTAACCCGGGCGAGTTAAGCAGTGGCCGCTATGCGGTGGATATCACGGTAACCGAAAGCAACACAGCAGAGCTTTTAAGCACCAAGCGCCGTATCCGCTTTAAGGTTGATGCCTTGCCGGATTTAAGCAGCACGCTGGATACTGATGGAGATGGCATTGTCGATAGCCTGGAAGGTTATGGCGACAGCGATGGTGATGGTATTGCCGACTATCTGGATAACGATGTCGATGGCAGCCGTTTACCGGTAAATAGCAGCACAGAGCCAATGCACACCACGGCGGGCGTGCAACTTAGCCTGGGTAATACTGCCAGCGCGATGATTAGCAGTGGTGCCGGACTGACGATGGCAGAGCTGGCAGACTCGTTTGCTGATGATAGCAGCGCAGCGGACAGCAGCGATAGCCACTTTAGCCAGGCGACAGCGGTGCTGGACTTTACGCTGAGTGGCGCAATTCAACCGGGGCAATCGGTTGGTGTGGTTATCCCGCTGCCAAGCGGTACGACACTGCCAGCGGATGCGGTATACCGCAAATACACGGCGGAGCAGGGCTGGTATACCTTCGTTGAAGACAGTGCCAACAGCATCAGCTCAGCGCAACTTAATGCTGCAGGCGAGTGTCCGCAAGTGGAGGACGCCAGCTATGAGCAAGGCCTGGTTGAAGGCTATCAGTGCGTGCAGCTGCAGCTTGAAGACGGCGGCCCGAATGACGCTGATGGTATCGCCAATGGTGTTATTGAAGACCCGGGTGTTATTGCTGTGCTGAGTCAGAACCAGCTGCCGCTGGCCGTGGCCGACAGCGCGGAAACAACGGATACGCAGGCGATAATTATCAATGTACTGGCGAACGACAGCGATGCCGATGGTGACAGCCTGACAGTCACGGCGGCAGCAACCGAAAACGGAGTCGTTGAAGTGCTAGCGGATAACACGCTGCGCTACACACCAGCCGTGGGCTTTAGCGGCATGGCGACCATTAGCTACCAGATTGCTGATGGTTATGGTGGTGAAGCAGCAGGTGAGGTGAGCGTTACTGTAAGCCTGACACCGGTGGTGGTAGAGCCTGAAACACCAGAGCCGAAAAGCAGTGGCGGCTCGCTGCCGCTGTGGGCGGTGTTGTTACTGAGCTTAACGGCATTACGGCGTCAGCGCAGAGCCTGAGTCATGTAGTAAACAAAAAGAGAGCGGCTAGGCCGCTCTTTTTTTGTGGATAAGGCGGATTTTTTGGTCTGCATATTTGCTGCACATTTGCCTGTTTTACTGCAGTAGAGACTAACAGAATTAAATCAACAGCTTTATCTGATTTCATGGAGTCGTAATGAAAAACCTTTACTCGGGCGTAACTAACCGCTTCGCAGAACTTGACCGCAAAGGCAGGCAGAAGAAGCATCCTATTCGCAGCCTGGTGGCCGCCGGGGTGCTCTGTGCTTTGTCGAGCCAGAGCGCACAGGCAGAAATCCACCGTGATACCTCTATAGGCGGCAGTTCGTTCCAGATAGTGACGCTCGATAATGGCAAGGGCTATTTTGACACTAATTTTGACGTGTCTGACCGAGTTGTGGTTGATGCCATGGGGCGAACCCTGATGGTCGGTAGCTCAGAGCCGGGCGTGGAACAGAACGATGTTATCAATATCGAACGTCGCTTAGACGACAACAGTCTTGATGCCAGTTTCGGCAATGGCGGCAAGGTGCAAATCAGCGATGCTAGTTATCGTCTATTCGGTATGGTTATTACCACCGACAGCCAGGACCGCATTTTGGTAGCGGGTACCAGTAGCAATAGTGAGATGCGCCTATACCGCCTGCTGGCTGACGGCGCCCTGGATACCAGCTTTGGCGTAGGTGGTGAAACCATCTTCGACATTAGCGGCTCTGCCCCGCATCCAACCAGCATTCTTAGCGACGCCCAGGGTCGTATCTACCTGGGCGGTAGGGTGCCTCAGACTGGCTGGGATGCCTTTGTCGCCCGCTTTGACGCCAGCGGCAACATCGACACCAACTTCAACAGCAGCGGCTATCAGATTTTGGGTCAGGCCGGCAACGACGATTTAATTAATGCGCTGGCCTTTGCCGGCGACGGTGCACTGCTGGCTGCCGGCCATATCGCGTTCAAATCATCATTGTTTCGCTTTAACGAAGACGGCAGCTTTGATGCCAACTTCGGCACAAGCGGCATGGTGACGGTGAGCCGCTCCGCGACCCAGAGCAACGAGGCTTACGACCTGGCCGTCGACGCCAACGGCAAGATTTTGGTTACCACCAACGAAAATGCCAGCGATCAAGACACCACGGAAATCTTTAACCTTTACCGGTACAACAGCGACGGCACTCTGGACACCGGTTTTGCCGACAATGGCTGGTTCGGCCTGGACGTTAACGGACAGGGCAACAGTGGCAGCAATACCTCGACCCGCATCAAGATCGACAGTCAGGGCCGTATTGTGCTCGGCGGTAAGATCTATAACGGCAACACCTCGCATATGGCGCTGCTGCGCCTCAGTAATAGCGGTGTGCTGGATACCGGCTTCGGTACCAATGGCATCGGTAGCTATTATCTCGAGCCTGGCAACGCCAACAGCGATCCTGTACTGATCCAGCTGGACGCCAACGGCAATCTCGATATTTTCTCACATCAAACGGGCTATAGTGACGACCTCGGTTGGATCAAGGTCGATGCCAACGGCCATGCTACCCGTCCGTTTGCCAAAGACGGTGTGGTGATTGCCGGCGCCGACGACCTGACCGTGCCGTTTGACGCTGGTGAAAGTTACAACCTGGTGCGTGTCGATGCCGAGGGCCGCACCCTGGTGGTCGGTTATGGCCAGGACAGCACTAAGACCACAGGCAGCGATGCTATCGTTCGCCGCTATAATGCCGACGGCAGCCTGGACACCAGTTTTGCCAGCGGCGGTGCTTATCAGCTGCATGTCGGCAGCGCTGATACTGTGAGAGACTTGCAGTTTGATGCCGCCGGTAATATCTGGTTATTGGGGCTGTTTGAGTGGAACAACAACCAGTTTTTCCTCAATAAGCTCAATGCCAGCGGCCAACCGGACGCAAGTTTTGGCACCGACGGCCTGCTGACTGTTAGCGGTCTGAAGCCAGTCGCATTAACCTTGCATGGCGACGGCAGCATGGTTGTGCTCGGCGACAAATTTAATTTGATGCGCCTTCATGCCGACGGCAGCACGGATACCAGCTTCGGAAGTAACGGCTTATTTGAAGCCCAAGGACTTGCCTACAACGATTATTCTTCATTTGCTGGCGAAGACAGCCAAGGTCGTATTCTGTTGGCAGGTTATAAATATGTTGGGGGAGACAGGCCGTCGATGGCGATGCGGGTCAATGCCGACGGTACCCTGGACACCAGCTTCGGCACCGATGGTGTGACGATCTATACCCTGCCGAACGAGTTTACAGCGTATGGCTCAACCAGTCATGCAGAGGCTATGATCGAAGGAGACACCCTGTGGTTGGCGGTGAGTGGCGGGGGCAACAGCACGGAGGAATTCAACTATCTGCTGCGCCTCGATGCCTCGGGCGTGGTCGACACCAACTTTAACGGCGGCACGCCGGTGCAGTTCGGCGCCGGCCAGTTTCTCTATCCCCAAAACATGCAAAAGGACAGTGCCGGGCGTTTCCTGTTTGCCGGCTGGGTCGGCACCGATACCTACGATTTGTCTTTCGTGCAGCGCCTTAATGCCGACGGTACCCCGGACGAGACGTTCGCGACCAGCGGCGTGCAGACCTTTGATTTCGGCAACGGTGTAGATTTTGAATCTCTAGCCATCAAGCCGAACGGCGATTTGGTGGCGGCGGGCTATTACATGCTCAATAACGACCGCGGCATTCTGGTGCACCTGACCGAGAATTCTGCGCCGGTGATCAGTGGCTCACCTGCTACGTCCATTGATCAGAACGCCGCCTACGAATTCATCCCGGTCGGCAGCGACCCGGAGAATGATGGCCTGACTTTCAGCATTCAAAATAAGCCGAGCTGGGCGAGTTTTGATACCACCACTGGCATGCTTTCCGGTACGCCCGCTCAGGCTGATGTCGGCACTGTAGGTAACATCATCATTTCGGTCAGCGACGGTAAACTGACTAGCGACCTGCCGGCCTTCGATATTCAAGTCGTCAACGTTAATGATGCGCCGACCGGCTCTGTGACCATAGCCGCCACTACGCCAAATGGCCAAACCCTGGCCGCCGCTAACACCCTGGCAGACCTTGATGGTTTAGGGACAGTTGGCTATATCTGGATGCGCGATGGCGTCGAAATCGACAATGGTGCTGAATATGTGCTGGTGCTGGCGGATAAGGATCACGACATCACGATTACCGCCTATTACACCGATGGCTTTGGTACCATAGAGTCGGTTGATAGTGCGGTCACGACGGCCACGGCTGACTTCTTCAACGCCGATGTCGATGGCGATAACCTGAGTAATGGTGTTGAAATGACTCAGGGAACCGATCCATATAAGGCCGACAGTGACGGTGACGGTGTCAACGACGATGTCGACGTCTTCCCCTTGGATGGTTCCGAATCTGTCGACACGGACAACGACGGCATAGGCAATAACGCCGATCCGGATGACGATAACGATGGCATTGCGGATGAAGACGATGCTGCGCCGCTGGATGCAAGTATTGGTGATACGCAGGCACCGGTATTTGCCGCATTAGCGCCGCTGAGCTTTGAAGCGACAGGGCCAAAGACGGCGGTAACGCTGCCAGAGCCGGTGGTAAGCGACAACATCAGTGTTGCATCGCTAAGCTCAGACATGGCTGCCGAACTGGCATTGGGTGAGCATGTTATTACCTGGACAGCCACGGATGGTGCCGGTAATACGGCGACCGCAGAGCAGGTGGTGACGATAGTGGACACCACAGCGCCGGAATTTGATGCGCTTGAAACACTTGAGCTTAACGCGAGTGGTCGCTTAACTGATATCAACCCTATGCTGGACTACGTTGCGTTTGACCTGGTTGACGGTGACGTAGTGGCCGGGCTTAGCGGTAGCAGCGAGCTGCCAAGCGGCGCGCATCAGTTGGAACTGGTTGCCACGGACAGCTCAGGCAATAGTGCTACAGCAATGCTTGCCGTGCATATTCTGCCGCAGTTAAAACTGACCAAACGCATGACGGTAGAAGCCGGTGGCAGCTATGCAATGCCACTGCAGTTAACCGGTGACGCGCCGGTGTATCCGGTGACTGTAGCGTACTCGCTGCTAGTGGATGGACAGGCTCAAGCCAATCAGAGCGCTAACATTGTCTCAGGCACTGAGGGTGAGTTGGCTATCAGCATTCCGGCGGGCCTGGCTGTAACGACCTCACTGCAAGTGCAGATTGATAGCGTCAGCCATGCCTTTGTGGCGGATGACAAGTCTGCAACCCTGGTGCTGACCGAGCAGAACCTGGCACCGACCTTTAGTGCGGACGTACAGCAGCAAGGCGTAGCGACCCGTTTGCTGGACCCGCTATCGGGCGAGGCACAGATAGTGCTGGCTATCAGTGATGTGAACATCAACGACACGCATCAGGTGAGCTGGCAAGTGGTGGGGCAGGCCTTCACTGGCAGCGTGGCGACAGATGGTCTGAGTATGAGCTTTAACCCGGGCGAGTTAAGCAGTGGCCGCTATGCGGTGGATATCACGGTAACCGAAAGCAACACCGCCGAGCTATTAAGCACCAAGCGTCGCATCCGCTTTAAGGTTGATGCACTGCCGGAGTTAAGCAGCACGCTTGATACTGATGGTGATGGCATTGTCGATAGCCTGGAAGGTTATGGTGACAGCGATGGTGATGGTATTGCCGACTATCTGGATAACGATGTCGATGGCAGCCGTTTACCGGTAAATAGCAGCACAGAGCCAATGCACACCACGGCGGGCGTGCAACTTAGCCTGGGTAATACTGCCAGCGCGATGATTAGCAGTGGTGCCGGACTGACGATGGCAGAGCTGGCAGGCTCAGTTGCTGATGACAGCAGCGCGGCGGACAGCAGCGACAGTCACTTTAGCCAAGTGTCGGCGGTGCTGGACTTTACCCTGAGCGGGCAAATTCAGCCGGGGCAATCGGTTGCCGTGGTATTCGCCATGCCACGGGGCACTGCGCTGCCCGAGGACGCTGTGTACCGTAAGTACAACGCCATACAAGGCTGGTATGACTTTGTTGAAGATGCCAACAACAGCATAAGCTCGGCGCCGCTGCTTGACGGCGAATGCCCAGCGGTTGGCGCAGCCAGCTATGAACCCGGTTTGGTGGCAGGCTATCAGTGCGTGCAATTGCTGCTGCAGGACGGCGGCCCGAATGACGCTGATGACCAAGCGAATGCGGTGATAGAAGACCCGGGGGTTATCGCGGTACTGAGTCAGAACCAACTGCCGGTGGCACAACTGGACACCGCCTCCATCCTGGATAGCCAGGTGCTGGTGATAGACGTGCTGGCCAACGACACCGATGCCGATGGCGACAGCTTAAGCGTTATCGGCGCCAGTGTTGATCATGGCAGTGTAGAGCTGCTTGCCGACAATACCCTGCGCTATACCCCAAGCAGCGGATTCAGCGGTGAGGTGGTGATCAGCTATCAGGTCAGCGATGGCTTTGGCGGCAGCGCCCAGGGTGAGGTACATGTGACCGTGAGCCTTGCGCCAGTGGTGGAGCCTGAGACACCCGCAACCAACACTGGTGGTGGCTCTATGCCGCTGTGGTCACTGCTGCTTTTGGGACTGGCATTCACAAGATATCGCCAGGTACCCCTGCCTCGATAAGGCACGCAGGGCAAACATTGAAAGCACTGCAAGAAAAAAGAGCGGCTTAGCCGCTCTTTTTATTTACCAGCAAAAACTTAACGGCCATCTTTGGCGCGGCGGGTTTTGAAGTCAGACTCTTCCAGCCACTTGGGCCATTCGCTGCCATTGGCAAGGCGCGAGAGGATCTGCTCAATCAATTTAAGATCCTGCTTTACGCCACCGAGCTGCCAGTCCGGGGAGTAATCGTCGGCGCCCTTGTGGTACTTGTGGGCAATGTAGTCAGGGTCAGTGTCACCCAGGCTCATAAACAGCAGTCCGGGCACCCCTTGCTGCGCCAGAGCAAAATGATCTGAGCGGAACATCAGGCCATTTTGAGGTCGTGGGTCGGCCTTTACCTGTCGGTTCTGGACGTTGGCGGCGTCACTGAGCATAGTTTCCAGCTCAGAGACCCCTTCACCGTAGCGCAATATGTAATCCACGCCCTCGCCCACATTCATGCCATCAATGTTTAAAAAAGCCACCAGCTTCGATGTCGGCAATGGCGGATTTTCAGCAAAATACTGGGCACCAATCAGGCCGGTTTCTTCAGCGGTGAAGGCCGAGAAAATAATGCTTCGGGCGGGCTTTTCAGCCTCTGGCAGCGCAGCATAGTGCCTTGCCAGCGCCAGCACCCCGGCCACACCAGTGGCGTTATCCACGGCGCCATTAAGGATAACGGTTTTGCCCGCTTCCTCGGTTTGGCCAAGGTGATCCCAATGGGCATGCATCACCACGGCTTCATCGGCATTTTTGTTGCCGGGCAGTATAGCGGCCACGTTATGGGACTCGGCGCGCTCAATATGGTTATTGAGGGCCAAATCGGCCTTCACCGACAAAGGCACGGCTTTAAAGCCAGGCGCCTTGGCAGCGGCTTTCAGCACTTCAATATCCTGGCCGGAAGCCGCCAGAATCTGCTTGGCCGCCGTATATTGCAGCCAGCCCATCACCCCAACCTGACTTTGGTTGTTGTTGCCATCGACCAAAGTGAATTTGGTATTGGTATTGGAATTTTTCACCACGCCCCAACCGTACGCCGCCGGAGCATCTTCATGGACGATAAACACGGCTTCTGCCCCCTGACGGGCCGCTTCTTCATACTTGTAGGTCCAGCGGCCGTAGTAGGTCATGGCATTGCCTTTAAAGACCTTGGGATCCTGGGTGGCAAAGCCCGGATCGTTAACCAGCAGCACTACGGTTTTGCCGCGCACATCGATACCTGCGTAGTCATTCCAGCCGTATTCGGGGGCATTGATGCCGTAACCCACAAACACCATGTCGCTGCCACTCAGTTCTACCTTGGGTACCACCCTCTGGGTACGGGCGGTGAAATCCTCGCCCGGGCTAAAGCTGAGCTCGCCAACCTTAAGCACCATGCTCTGATCGGCGGTGATTTTCGCCATAGGCACTGCCTGCAAATATTCGCCATTGAACGCCCCTTTCAGGCCCATAGACTTAAAGGCCTGGGTGAGGTATTCGAGGGTCTTTTGCTCACCACCGGAGAGGGGCGCGCGGCCGCCAAAGGCGTCACTGGCAAGGGTTTTCACGTCTTCGCGGAATGCGGTTTCATCGAAAGTCAGCGGCGCGGCCTGCAACGGCAATTGGCTAAACAGCAAGGTGCAGGTCGCAATCGCGCTGGCAATAGCCGGGCGTGCACTAGTCGGGCGGGCAAATTTCACGGGGGATCCTTATTGTGCTTTTTGAGCCATTGTAAGGCGCATCCGGCGCATTGCAATGCGCATAGCCGTTTTTAAAGAAGGTTGAGGTTAGCGTATTGCATCGCTCAAAAATACCTACTTAGAGGTACACCTATATGGGTATAAGCCATTGATCTGATTCACACTTTCAACCGACAAACCCCGACTTCAGGGAAAACTTGTGCCAGATCAAGAACCGGGCGGCGAACATGCCAATAACATGCGCGCATACAGGAAACACCCAAATGATAACAATCAAAGTCCCGAGGATGACATCATGAAATTCAGCACTGCCGCGCTAGCCGTTTCCACTGCCCTGCTCAGCCTGTCCAATGTTGCCGCTGCCGACCCTGTCAGCAAGGCTTTGGTTGAAGATGCCAAGGTGAATGTGCAGTTCCGCGCCCGTTTTGAGCAAGTTGACCAGCTTTCCGATACCCAGGATTTAACCTCACTGCGCACCCGCCTGACCTATCAAACCGGCGATTTGTCCAATTTCTTTGGCCTGGCCGAAGTAGATGATGTGCGCTCTACCGATGAAGAGCCCTGGATTGCCGACTACGAATACACCGAAATCAACCAGGCCTTTATTGGTTACAAGGCCCCGGGCGACACAGTGCTCAAGTACGGCCGCCAGCGCATTTTGCTGGATAATCAGCGTTTTGTCGGTGGCGTAGGCTTCCGTCAGAACGAGCAGACCTATGATGCCTTCTCAGTGCAAACCAAGGGCGTGACCAACCTGACCGCTTTCTATGCTTACATCAACAATGTAAACCGCATCTTCAGCGAAGCCTCCGGCAAGTCAGATCACAAGAACGAAACTCACCTGCTGAACCTGAACTACAAGGCCAACAACTGGGCCGATATCTCGGGTTACGCTTACCTTATCGACAACCAGAACGTCAGCCGCTTCTCCACCGACACCTATGGTGTGCGCCTGACCGGTAAGGGCGATGTGGGCAGCCTGAAACTGGCTTACGCATTGGAATACGCCAAGCAGAGCGATGGCGGTAACAATACCCTCTCTTACGATGCCGACTACCAGCTGGCAGAAGCCTCACTTGGCTTCAGCGGCGTGACAGCCAAGCTGGGTTATGAAGTGCTGGGCTCTGATAACGGCAACGCCGGCTTTATCACGCCGCTCGCCACCCTGCATGCCTTCCAGGGCTGGACCGATAAGTTCCTGTTTGGCGGCGCCGGTAACTGGGACAAGGGTATTGAGGATTTGTACTTCAGCGTGGGCGGCGCAGTTGCCGGGGTGAAACTGCTGGCGGTATACCATCAGTTTGAATCCGATGTAGACAACATCGACATGGGCGACGAATGGGGCGTTAGCGTAACCTACCCCTTCGCCAAGCACTACAGCGTGGGCGCCAAGTATGCCAGCTTCTCGGGTGCTGACGCAGGCTACGCCTTCAGCAACGATACCGACAAGCTGTGGCTGACCTTCGAAGCCAAGTATTGATTGGCCTGAGCCAACAAAGCCGCCCTCGGGCGGCTTTACTTTTTTCTCTATAAGCCAGCAGCTTACAAGGTCTTGACCAGATACCAGCGCTTGCCACCTTCAACCGGGTAATCCTGCTGGCACCACACCTCACTATAACCGCGGGCGCGGTAAAACTGCGGCGCCTGAAAATCAAGAGTATCCAGCAATAACCAGCGACAGCCCCGGGTTCGGGCCTCATCCTCCGCCGTTTGCAGCATGGCGCTGCCAACGCCCTGCCCTCGCAGCGTTGCCGATACCCAAAAGTTATCAATCAGACACCAGTTGCCAAAGGTACGTCCGGCAATCCCAGCCAGCAGTTCGCCCTGGTCGCCAAGCTTTTTAAAGCCAATCGCACGGCGCAAGCTGGCATCCCAATGCGCAGCGTTAAAGGTAGCAATCTGTGATTTCACCTCGTCAGCAAAAGCCGCAGATTCATCAAGGATAAAGTCCATCAGCTTTCTCCGGCCAAACGGCGCAAGCGAGGCACGCTGCCGGTGCTGATAGCCGTGCCGAGCAAAATGATGGCAGTGCCCACCACAGTGTGCCAACCGATATGTTCGCCAAGGAACAAGGCCCCCCACAGAATGCCAAACACAGGAATAAGAAAAGTAACGGTTAATGCCGAGGTGGCGCCCACATCATCAATCAGGCGGAAATACAAAAGATAAGCCACGCCGCTGCACAGCACCCCCAGGGTAACGACCGCCGCCATGGTGCCAATAGATGGCATGGCCGCCGGGGGCGTGGCAAACAGCAGCGTTGGCAACAACCAGGCGCTTGCCGCCCACATGCAGCCGTGGGCATTACTGTAGGCACTGCCGTGGCTGGAGGCCTTGGTGTAGATGCTGGCGATGGCGTAACAGATGGCTGCACCCAGCCCGGCGGCCAACGCCCACAGCCCTTGACTCGACAGCGACAAACTTTCGACCCCGGCCAGCAGCACCACACCGCAAAAGCCGGTCACCAGACCACCGAGCGCCGCCCCTTTGGGCATGGCGCGCTGCCAGATGGCCAGCAGCAAAGTACTCCACAGCGGCGCCGTGGCGTTCAACACCGACATCAAGGACGCCGCAAGTTCGGTGGCAGCAAAGCCATACAGCAGAAACGGCAGCGCAGTATTAATGCCACCAAGAATAATAAAGTGCTTCAGTGGCGCGCTGCCAATCAGTGCCTTTTTCAGATAAAAGGCGCCGCCGAGCAAAAATAAGGCCGCAAAGGTGACCCGCAAAAACATCAGCCACGCGGGGCCAAGTTCGGTCACACCAATGCGAATAAACAGAAAGGATGCTCCCCAAATCGCGGAAAGCAGCAATAACTTAAGCCAGGCCCCAACGGACATAATGCGATTCCCCCATCAGCATTGCGCCAGTGTAGGGAGCCGATGGGAGACTGTAAAGGCGGGAATTCGGTCAAAACACATTGTTTTTGGGCCGATTTTCGCGCTTTTTATCGGTGAATTTCAGTCCAGGCGGCGCCAGACTTCCTCTTCTTTAAGAACGCCATCTTCCACTCTGCGGGTGTGCCATTCGTTGCCGATAAGCTCGATTTCAAAACCAAACCCCTGCCCCTTGGGCACGTTGAACGAGTTCAGCGATGGGTACTCGGTGTACTCGTTGCCTTCGAGACGATACTCACCGGCGCCGGCGGCCCAAAACTCAGTTTTGTTTTTCACGGTTTTCATGGTGGTAAAACTGAAATAGCCGTTTGAAATAACCTTGATGGCGCTGAGCTCCAGGCTGGCATAGTCAATCCACTTACCTTCGCCATCAAGATAGCGGCCAGACACCAGAGTCCAGCTGCCGTTGAGTGTGATGATTTGGCTGGGCTCTGTTGCCTCAGCGGCCGGTTTTTCTGCCATTTGCGGGCCAGCCGGCACTGTGTCGATTAAATCTGAATCGGCCAGCGCCAACTCCGCCTGGGCGACTCCTGTGAATGATGCAGCGGACAAAGCGCCAAACAATGCCACAGCCAGTGTTACGTCCCTGAATTTCAATCTCATTTTCATGTATTCTCCTCCTGTGAACGGCTTGCATTGTGCACCGCTTCGAGGCGGATTGCCCGCCTTTTCAGCAAAATGCAGTTTTCACGGACACAAACACCCGGCCATGGGTATAATTGCCCACAACAGAGTAATTGTGGGCAAACACCATGACCGATTTCAGCCTTATCAACAAAAGCAGCAGCCAGTCGTTCAACAGTCAGAAACGACTGATCAAGGCACTGCTGGCCGGGCAAACCATTCCCTGTGAGAAGTGCGGCAAACCGCTGTCAGCCTCGATGCCGGGCAAGGCCGACACCCAGATCCTGGGCCATATCCGCTGTGCCAAGGGCTGCACCGACATTGAGCTCGAAGTCGAATAATTATTGATCTGCCAGTAACTTGCCATCCGCCGTCACATTCAGACGGCGAATTTCCAACAGCCGCGGTGGCTCAGCCATCGACTGCTGTGGACCATGTACCAACAGCTCCGCATTAATACTCACAGGCAGCAGACTTTGGCTGCCAACATTGAGGTTTTGCACCGCAATCCTGTCACCCAGAAAGCTGGCATCGAGCTGGCGAATGGTCCCTTTGGGAATATCAAAGGAAAAGAGTCCCAGATACCAGAAACTGCCCGAGCCCTGATTGGACACCACAAAGGGCGCCAGCAGCAGCTGAGTATTGTTAAACGGGGCATTGAGTGCCTGCATCCTGGTGTAATCCAGCGCCACTGTGCCGCGCACTGGCCCGTCAACATATTCACCAATCACAAATTTTTGCCCATGCCCCTCGATAAATTTGCTGAGCGGGGCCTTGGCGTTACTATCGGGCACCGCAATCTCGAAAGCCGACAGCGTTTTTAAGGAAAACAGTGTCAGCATGACCGGGTTGGCCTCAGCCAGGGTTATCTCCTTCGGCGGCTCAGTGCTTTGACAAGCGGGCAATGCCACACCAAGGGCTGCAGCCAGCAGTAATGGGCGCAGTGAAGCCATGTTTTTCTCCTGAAATTGATTGGCATTCCTGAGTTCAGACAATAGCACGGCCTCCCGGGAGTATGTACGGGATCGCAAACTTTTGTGACACAGGCAAAAATCAGTCCCGTGCAGTCTGGAACTTTCGTATTCAACACCTTATTCTGGCTCAGTTTAAGTTGTAATCATGGCCGCATTCTGCGGCTCTTTTCAGTTAGGGGAAGACTCCCGACCACAGGAGGTGTTATGAAAAACTCAGCCAAAGCGCTCCTTTCTGCTCTGCTCGTTGGCAGCCTGTTAACCGCATGCGGTGAAGCGCCTGCGCCAGAAGCAAAAGCGCCGGCACCCGCCAAAGAACAAGCCGCAAAAGAGCCTGCCAAGGAAGCGCCAGCCACCGAAACGGCGGCCACTGAAGGCCAATATCAGGAAAAAACCACCGGCCTTGCCAACCCAGGCGCTGATTTCTGTATCAAGCTTGGTGGCGAGTACAAGATTGTTGAAGGTGCCGATGGCCAGCGTGGAGAGTGTCACCTGCCAGATGGCCGCGTTGAAGATGCCATGGCGCTGTATCGCGGCCATGCAACGGCTGCCGCTGACAAGATGGCCACCGACGCCAAAGATGCGGTTGCCGCCATTGGCATGGCGAACCCTGCCGCTGAGTACTGCGTAAAAATCGGCGGCGAGCACAAAGTTGTGAAGGAAGAAGCCGGTGAAGTGGGTTATTGCCACCTCAAAGACGGTCAGGTCGTGAATGCCTGGGATTACTTCCGCGCCCATCATCAGCAGCAATAAGCGAAGCGCTGCCCTTTGAAGCGTCCAATTGCAGCCATGCATTGGGCGCTTTTGTTTACCCAAACCCTAAAGCAAGTGGCCGAAAATGGCAGAAGGCAGCGCGGATGCTCCTCCCAACGCTGCCAGAGCCACTGCTGTCAGCGCCAATTCGATTGCCATTGCTATTACTTGTTTTGTGGCGCGATCGGTATAGGCTCGCCAAAAATCGCCCGCTCAAACACTCCGTCGTGATAGGCCTTGTCGGCCAATGTGGCTAATTCATTGTTGCTGATGGCAAGTTTGTGTCGGCGACTGACCGCAAAATGGATAATGCGCTCGGGCTGCACCCCAAACTCAGACACCCGCACCGCCTCATGGAAACCACTGAACTGGCTGGCGAGAAACGGCAGCGCATTTTCAGGCGCAATCACCAGCCCTACCCGGTCGGCAAGCAACATGCGCACACCGGTGGGCAAATCGCTGACCACCTCACGCTGAAGCTGCTTATCTTCATCAAAACGTTCGAAATACAAGGTGTTGCGACTAACCGCTATCCGCTGACCACGTAAATCTTCGTAACGGCGAACCGGCTCTGTGCCCGGGCGGTGCAAAAACACATACCGGGCATCCTGACGATAAGGCAGCAGCATCCAACGCTGGTCACGATGTTCAGAATTGATAATACCGGCAACAATGTCGACCCGGCCGGTGTCGAGCATATGCAGGCAACGGGCAAAATTAGGGCTGGGAACAAACACCGGCTGGTGGTCGATAAGCTCGGCCAGTTTCATCAGGGCAATAATGTTATCGCCGTGGGGTTTGGGTTCAAGGCTCTGGTACGGCGGAAACTCATCGACACAGGCGCGCATCTCGGCAGAGCAAACGCCAAACGCGCAAAAAAGCACAATAACGACACTTGCACGCAGGATCATCAATCGGGCTCCACTCTGGACATAACCAAAGTATTACTTCTTTTGGCTGATTTTACGACCATCATCAGCTTACACCCCGCCGAGCAGCAGGCGGGGCCTAAGCCAAGGCAAGTATGGCGTCAGCCAAAAAAGCAGCCTCAGCGCGCCAGCCAACTGACGCTGGTCAGTACCTTGCCGTCCAAAAGAAGCTCTGCATGATAATTGCCACCGGCCACGAGCGCCCCGACACCGGCGGGCGTGCCGGTCATCAGGATGTCGCCATCTTCCAGCGTCATAAAGCTCTGCACCTCTTCCAGCAGTTGCTGCGGCGAAAACAGCATCAGCCCGGTGTGCCCTTCCTGCAGCTTTTTACCGTCGCAGCTGAAGGTTAACCCAAGGATGTCACTGCCATGGCAGGGCACAAACTCCCCAAACAGCGCCGAGCCGTCAAAGGCTTTGGCTCGCTCCCAGGGCAATCCCTTGGCCTTGAGCCGACTCTGGCTGGCCCTTTTGGTCAAATCGAGTCCCACAGTGGCGGCCACCAGCTTGCCACTGGCAACCATAAAGGCAATTTCCGCTTCATAGTGAAGCGCTTCACCCAGCTCGCTGTGCAGTACATTGCCGATGGCGCTGGCGGGTTTGACAAACACCACAGGCTCGCTGGGCACTTCGTTGCCAAGCTCCTCGGCGTGGGCCACATAGTTGCGGCCAATGCAGACAATCTTTGATGGATAAATGGCTTTTCCGGCTAAAAACACGGCTTTCATCTGCGCTCCTTAAGCGTATTCCATCAAAAATTCATCGAGTTGTTCGTTGACGATTTCAATCTCGTCTCCGGCATATTGGGCAATGTGATACAGCCCCTCGCCTTCGTTGGTCACGGGAATATTGGTAATGCCAATCACAATACCGTCGCTGGGGGCGCGAATTGGCAGGGTGTCCTGACTGTGGGGGCTTGCCAGATACGCAAGGATATTGCCCTTATTCACCCGCTGCCCCAGTTTCACTTTTTGCAGCACCAGACCATCGGCTTCGGAGCGGATCCAGTAGCTTCTGATAGAGGCCACATCCGAAGCGCCCCGCGACAGACGGCCCTTTTGCAGGCCCAGATGACGCAGCAAATTCACCGCCCCCTTAAGCCCGGTACGTATGGCAGCCTCGGAGAAGCGCAGCGCCTCTCCGGCTTCGTACAAAATACAGGGCACGCCAGCCCTGGCGGCATATCCCCGCAGCGAGCTGCCCTTGGCTTCGTTGTGCATAATCAGCGGCGCACCAAAGGCGCGCGCCATGCCCATCAACACCTCATCGTCAGTGTTGCAGCGGATTTGTGGCAGATTATCGCGGTGAATGGCGCCTGTGTGCAGGTCGAGAATATGGGTGGCGCGGGATACCAGCTCACGGGTCACCAGATGGGCCAGGCGGCTGGTAAGGGCACCCTTTTCCGAGCCGGGGAAGCAGCGGTTAAGGTCACGCCTATCGGGCAAGTAACGGGATTTTTGAATAAAACCAAACACATTGACCACGGGCACCATCAGCACTGTGCCGTAGAGCGCCTTGGGGTTGATACGCCCTTGCAGGCGGCGACAGATTTCGATGCCGTTAAGTTCATCGCCGTGAATGGCCGCCAATACCAACAGCACAGGACCGGGTTTATTGCCGTGAAAGACTTCCACCTGCAAATCCACCGGCGTGTCTGTGTACAGCCTTGCTACCGGCAGACGCACCGTGGTTTGGGTTCCGGCGACAACCTGAGTGCCGCCCAATTCGAAGGGTTCGCGTTTTTTGGCCATATTTGCTTCCCGCAGGCATTTTTATCCATTGTAACTCAGACCATTAGCAAGGGAAGCCCCGACACTGTGGCGCGTTAGCAGTCGCTGTCGACCACGCTGATGGAGGGTGTACCACTCGATTGCCAGATGTAATGGATATAGCAGTTGGTGGCAATCACCTCGGCCTGAGTCGGCTGAGCACTGGTGAGCTTGGCTGCGGGCGCTGCCACTACCTGATAAGTGCCGCTAACAAAAATGCGATAGCGCCAGTCGTTCACATCCATGCTGGCAGCTTTAAAGATCTCCGGAGGGGTGCTGTAACCGGTACTGGGCGAGGTGCCATTGCTGCTGGCTGCCCAGGGCTGACCCAGCTCGCCGCGAATGTCTTCGTAAACCACGCGGTTGCTGCCGGCATTGCGAATTTCAGACGCGGATTTAAACAGGGTCACAGCCCCTTTCATGGCCGCTTCGGCGCCTTTGAGCTGGGCTTTGTAGGCATCACTGCTCAAATTGATGAACTTGGGCGCGGCGGTTACCGCAAGAATTCCCAGAATGATGATAACCACCACCAGCTCTATCAGGGTAAAGCCCTGCTGCTTTTTCATAAGTTGCCCCCCACTACTGCTTATTTTGTCACTATAGCCAACATCGCCCGGAGGTAACAGCACTTCGGTCAGCTGCTGCAACTTATCCGATTGTTTTATAAACGCTATGACCAATAAAAAAGGCCGCCCGCAGGCAGCCTTCTTGCTGATAGAGTACCCTTAGGCCTTCTTCACGTAGCAGCTCAAGATAACGATTCGGGTACCGTTTACCCGGCCTTCAATGTGCTCGGGGTTGCTGGTCAGGCCGATGTTACGCACGGCGGTGCCACGCTTGGCCACAAAGCTGGTGCCCTTCACGTTCAGATCTTTGATGATCACCACGGTATCACCGGCAGCGAGCTGAGCGCCATTGCTGTCCAGGGTTGGCTCGGCGTCGGCATCCAGCGCAGCTTCGGCATTGGCGGCGTCGACCCAGGCCTGGGTGTCTTCATCCAGATACATCATATCCAGCAGATCCTGAGCCCAGGTTTCGCTGGAAAGTTCTTTCAGCATACGGGCGGCCATCACCTGCACCGCAGGTACAGTGCTCCACATGCTTTCGTTCAGACAGCGCCAGTGGTTTACATCCAGGGTGGCGGTATCGGCGATTTGCGCCTGACAGGTACCGCACAGAGCGATATCGTTGTCAGTACGATCGCCACTGGCTGGCACTTCAAACAGGGAAAGTTCGGTCTCTGCGCTGCAGAGTTCACATTTGCCGCAGGCACGGCTGATTGCATCAGTCATCTTGATCTGTCACTTTTACCAAAACCAAGGATTCTATCAAAAACCTTACTCGCCGTCAGTGATCTTCCCCAAAAAGCGAGCCCGGTTCATGGAGTAAATCATGTTCACCCAAGCGACCTTCGACTTTCTTGCTGCCCTCGAAGCCAATAACGAGCGCGACTGGTTCAAGGCCAACCAGCCCACCTACGAAGACCAGGTGCGCACCCCCGCCCTTAAGTTAATCGAAGCTGCCGCCCCCGGCATTGTCGCCCTGTCACCGCGCCTTACCGCCGTTGCCAAAAAGGTGGGCGGCAGCCTGATGCGGCCCCAGCGGGACACCCGTTTTGGCCACGATAAGCGCCCTTACAAGACCAATGTCGGTATTCAGTTTCGCCATTTTCAGGGCAAAGATGTGCATGCGCCCGGGCTGTATTTGCATATAGCCAATGACGGCTGCTTTATTGGCGCCGGCATCTGGCACCCCGAGCCCAAGGCGCTGAATGCCATCCGAAGCTGTATCGATGAAAATCCTACAAGCTATCAAAAGGCGCTGAAGGCGTTGACTGACGGCGGCTTTGCCATGGACGGTGACAGCCTGTCGCGGCCGCCGCGCGGCTTTGACAAGAGCCACCCATTAATTGATGAGCTGAAGCGCAAAGACTTTATCGCCGTTAAACCTTTAACAGCCAAAGCAGTGCTGCAAGCCGACTTTGCCTCAAGCCTCGCCGCCGAGTTTGCGCACTGCCAACAGCTGATGCGCTATTTATGCTTTGCGCTGGAGCTGGATTACTGAGTTTTTCTGCCGGTTCTTTCAGCCGAACTGCAAGATAGGCTCAGGCAGGCGTTTTCCAGCGCTGGATTTCGCCCCTGAGTACCACCATGGCAGCGTCGAGCAGCGCAAACTGCCCTGACTTGCCAAGCACCCGGATGCCCTGCAGCTGCATTACCAAAAAGGCCGCCAGCTCGGCGGCACGCGCCTTGGTCTGATAGCGTGCAATCACCTTGAAAAATGCCTGCTCCAGCCCTTCAAACAGCGCATTGCCAAGACGCCTGACTTCGTCATCTTCCACGCAGCGCTCCAAGAGCGCGTTTTGCATAAAGCAGCCAAACTGCTGATCTTTTTGCTTGGCGGCAAACTCTTCAACCAAATTTATCAGCGCGTCCATATCGGCATCGTCGGCTTCCAGCGCCTCGAGCCCGGTCAGGCCACGGGTGTACAGATAACGCCTGAGCGCATCACGGTACAGAGTCAGCTTATCGCCAAAGCTGTTGTACAGGCTGAAGCGATTTATCCCCAGGTGCTCGACCAGATCGGCCACCGAAGTGCCCTCATAGCCCTTTTGCCAAAACAGGTTCATGGCCTGCTCCAGCTTTTCCTCTTTGCAAAAATTACAGCTTCTCGCCATCGGGACATATCTCGTCACTAAAGTGAATATGAACAGACAATCTAATTATTGACCGCTCGTTCAGTTATGGGGTAGATTCTATCCTAACCGATCGTTCAGATAAAGAGAGACCTTATGAAAATCCTCGAACTCGCCCCGACTCCCAGCGCCCGCCGTGTGGGTATTTTCCTGGCCGAACTTGGCCTGGATGTACCAAGAGAGCAGTTGGATTTACGTGGCGGTGACAACCTGACCCCTGAATTTAAACGTAAAAGTGTCAATGGCCGCATTCCGGTGCTGGCGCTCGACGACGGCACCCACATCTGTGAATCGGTCGCCATCTGCCGCTATTTCGATGCCCTGCACCCAAGTGACCAAAGTCTGTTTGGCAACAGCCCGCTGGAGCAGGCACAGGTAGAAATGTGGAACCGGGTACTGGAACTGAACGGCCTGATGGTCGCGTTTCAGGCATTTCGTAACCTCACCGGCTTTTTCAAAGACCGTGAGCGCTTTGTTGAGGCCTGGGGCAGCGAGTCCCGTGAACGCATCATAGAATTTCTGCCAACCCTGGAAGCACGCCTGGAGGGCCGGGATTTTGTTGCCATCGACCGCTTCAGCATCGTCGATATCACAGGTTTTGTGCTGATTGGCTTCCTGCCACGGCTCGAGATCGAACTGACCGACGCCATGCCCAACATTCGCCGCTGGCACGACGCCATCGCCGCGCGTCCCGCCGTCGCCGCCCTGCTGGCAAGCCAGCAATAAAAGGAGCACACCATGATTGAGCTTTATACCGCCGCAACCCCCAACGGCCATAAAATTTCCATTGCCCTTGAAGAACTTGGGCTCGAGTATCGGGTACATGGCCTTGATCTCATGACCCTTGAGCAAAAAAAGCCCGAGTTTCTGGCCATTAACCCCAATGGTCGCATTCCGGCAATAGTAGATACCGATAACGACGACTTTGCGGTATTTGAGTCGGGCGCCATCTTGCTGTATCTGGCCGAGAAAACCGGCAAGTTAATGCCATCCGAGCCCAAGGCGCGCTCGCAGGTTATCCAATGGCTGATGTTCCAGATGGGCGGCGTTGGTCCCATGATGGGTCAGGCGAACGTGTTTTATCGCTACTTCCCGGAAAAAATTCCAGCCGCCATTGAGCGCTATCAAAAGGAAGGGCGGCGCCTGTTCGAGGTGATGAATACCCAGCTTGAAAAGCATGCGTATCTCGCCGGAGACGAGTACAGCATTGCCGATATCGCCACCTTCCCCTGGGTGCGCATCTATGACTGGAGCGGCGTGGATATCAGTGGTTTGGATGCACTGCAAAACTGGCTCGAGCGCATCGCTGCCCGGCCGGCCGTAGCCAAGGGTCTGGCAGTGCCGCCGCCAAGCGAGAAATCCGCCGAAGAGCGCGCCAAAGACATCGCCAAGATGGTCACCCGCTGAGAAGTGAGTCTCAGCAGTTTGGCTCCCGCTATCCCAGATGCGCCCTTGCGGCGCATCTGCTACAATCGGCGCCGGTTTTTTTACGCAGGCACGCCCATGTCACATCCAGCACCTCTCTCGTCGGCCGAGCGCCGCGCCATCAGTTATGCCAACACTTTGCATCTGCTGGTTTCGCATATTTTTAAGCAGCGCGAAGGCGCCGACCGGGTACTGGCCAACTATTTCCGTGAGCACAAAAAGCACGGTTCCAAAGACCGCAAGCTTATCCGTGAGACCCTGTTTGGCCTGTTCCGTTGGTGGGGCTGGCTGAAAAACCTGCCTGCGGCTGAGGGCGACGACATTGATGCGGCTGGTATGAGCTCAGATCAGGGACAGCGCTGGTTTACCCAGTTAAGCCTGGTGGCCGCCATAGAAAACCATCCCTGGCAGGATATCCAGAGCGGCTGGCTGTCACAGGCCAATCTGGCTACGTTGGAAATACCCGCCTTTGGCGATACCCCGGAAAGCCTCAACACCCTTTGCACCGCCTTAGGTAGCCAGTTTGGCGGTGAATTCGCCCCAAGGGACCTGCTGCCGGACTGGGCCTGGGAGCACATCAGCCTGGCCGAGGGTGACAAGCTCGCCTTTGTCGATGCGCTTTGCCGCCGCCCGCCCCTGTGGACCCGAGCCCAGGGCGGATCCCGCGAGCAGGTGATAAAGCAACTTGAGGCCGATGAGATTACCGCGAAGGCAAGCCAGGTATTTGATGATGCCATCGAACTTGCCAGCCAAAGCATTAACCTGGATGCGGTGGCGGCCTATAAGTCGGGCAAACTTGAAGTGCAGGATTTGGCTTCTCAGGCCATTGGTGAAGTGGCCGCCCCCGGCGCCCGTGAGCGTTGGTGGGATGCCTGCGCCGGCGCCGGTGGTAAAAGCCTGCAGCTTTTCTCACTCATGCAACAGCAAGGCGGCGTGGGTGAACTCATCGCCTCCGACATTCGCCCCAAGGCACTGGAGGAGTTGCTGCGCCGCGCAGAGAAAGCCGGTTTTGCGCCGATCCAAGTCAGCCCCTGGCGCAGTGACAAACTGCCGGTCAAGGCAGACTATTTTGATGGTGTACTGGTGGATGCGCCCTGCTCCTGCACCGGCACCTGGCGCCGCAACCCCGACATGCGCTGGATTGACGATGACAGCACTATTTTGGATAAGCCTGCACTGCAGCTGGATATTTTGCGCCGCGCCAGCGCTGCTGTGCGCAGCGGCGGCGTGCTGGTGTACGCCACCTGCTCGCTGGCCCGTGCCGAAAACGAGGGCGTGGTCGAGGCCTTTTTGGCCTCAAATGAAGATTTTGAGCTCGATGCCACTGCGCATCCCTTCAGTGGTGAACAGAGTGCAGTTCTCACCCTGTGGCCGCAGCAGGCTAATGCCGACGGCATGTTTGTAGCCCGCATGCGTCGCCGCTGAGGCAGGTTTGCGGCCTTCATAAAACCGAACACAAACGAATCGCCCGGGGCTGGGATTTAAGGCTGGTTTCAGACTGTGGCCGCCTCTCTGCTTCGGGCAATTTTTTTCACCATAAAACAATAAATTTTTCGCTTTAGCTTGTCATGACCATTGGGTAAAAAGATCCTGTGCCAGAGTGGCACAGTGTTTTAGTTGGAACTAAGGTCATGTCACACTCCTACGAATTTGATGACGACGATATGCCATGGGGCGATCACGTCAAAGGGAAGCAAAAAAACAAGCGTGTAAAACAGCGCCGGCGAGACACCAAACGCCGCTACTTTGATGAGAACACCGAGGTGGAACACATCCAAAGCAAATGGCGCTGAGCCAATGAGCCAAAGCGGGTCTTTCAAAGACCAATAACGCCCGGTTGCTCCCACAGTGAATTTTTAAGGCAAGCCAACCGGCTTGCCTTTTTCGTATCGGCTTCGTATCTGCTTAATAAAGCCGCCAAGCGGCTGAGTTTATGTAAAAATTCTTTACCTGCCATCCATTCTGTTACTACTCTCGAACGATGCCGATAAGGTATGGATTTCTTGAAATAGTCAAAGGATGAGCCGATGGAAACACTCCGCCCCCCGTTTATTTATGGCCCCGGCAGCATGCTGATGCACTCGCCACTGGTACTCACCAACGCCGACATGTATGGCTGCTTTTTAAAGGGCAAGCGCAAAAACCTGCAGCGCAGTGTCGATAAGGTACTGAATCAGGCCGCTGGCAATGCCATGCAGTTTAAGGTGCTCTCCCCCTATGTACTCACCACCTTTACCCGCATTCAGAAGGCCTATTCAGCGGTAGAAGTTGACCGCAACAAGGGCTGGATTAAAGAGACAGATATCATCACCTGGGTGATGGTGGGCCAGGAGGACAAGGGCGCCAATGGCAAGCTGAGCGCCATTCACTTTCTGCCGCTGTTTATTTGGGTCGACGATGCCATGGCGCTTATCAATGGCCGCGAGCTGTTTGGCTACCCCAAATACCTGTGCGAATACAGCATGCCAAATCCCGGCGAGCCACTGACCGAACTGAGCCTGGCGGCCAAAAGCTTCAAACATTTCAGCCCTGATGAAGAGCTGGCGCTGCACCCGCTGCTGAAGATTAACTGCGAGGCGCGCGACGAAGAGCGCATGTCGACGGTGGATGCCATCGCCCGCACCTGGCAGCTCTTCAAAGATCAAACCGATTTTCTGCCAGATCTCGATACCCTCGGCGAAGAGCAAATATTTGAGATGCTGTTTAAGCCCGCTGTCAGTCAGGTATTTCTCAAGCAGCTGCCAGACAGCGCCGGTATCGACGCCGTGTATCAGGCCATTATCAGTGCCCCTTCCAAGGTGAATAAAGTTCACAGCCTGGCGCTGCTTGAAAACGACTGGGTAGCCGAAGTGTTTGACAACGCGAGCTTCCCCTTTGAAGAGGCTCTGGGTGTAACGCCCGGCGAGCAACATGTGCTGCTGCCCTACCATGTGAATTTTGATTTTGAAGTGCCACCGGGCGAAGTGCTGGTGGATAACAGCGTGGTGAAAAAAGAAAAAATCGCCATTCTGGGAGGCGGCGTCTCGGCCATGACCGCCGCCATGTGCCTCACCTCCCAGCCGGGCTGGCAAAACCGCTATCAGATTGATGTGTATCAGTTGGGCTGGCGTATTGGCGGCAAAGGCGCCAGCGGCCGCAATCCCGACATGGGCGAGCGCATTGAAGAGCATGGCCTGCATATCTGGTTTGGCTTTTATCAAAATGCCTGCAAGCTGATGCGTGAAGCTTACGAAGAACTTGGCCGCCCCGCAGGCAGCCCGCTGGCCCGTTTTGAAGATGCCTTCAAGCCCCACAGCTTTATTGTGCTCTCGGAAGACATCAACGGCGAGCGGGTTAACTGGCCGATAGAATTCCCTTTGATGCCCGGCATTCCCGGCGACAGTACCGAGACCCTCACCCTGTGGAAGCTGGTAAAAGCGGTGTTCTTCTGGGTGGTAGAATGGCTCAAAGACATGGACGAGCTTATCGACGACAGTGCCGACAGCCCCAAAGACTGGTTCGAGCCCGGCTGGTTTGAGCGCCTCAAAGAGCATCTTGAGGAATCGGTGGAAGATGCCATGGACAGCCTTGAGGCACTGGGTGAACGGCTGGAATGCCGCTTTGATGCCTTGATTGGCCGGGAATGTGAGCATGGTGCACATCCCGAGGAAGACAGCCTGATTGAAGCCGCCGTAGCCCGGCTGCATGGCCGCCTTGAGCGACGCTTTGCCCACCGTCTGGATAACAATCATGCCCTGCGCCACCTCTACATTGGCGTTGACCTGGGGCTTACCATTCTTAAGGGCATGTTTGCCGATGGGGTGTTCAAACATGGCTTTGATGCCATTAACGAGTGGGACTATCGCGAGTGGCTGCGCCGCCACGGCGCCAACGAGCGCTATACGGTAGACAGCGCGCCGGTACGCGGCTTTTACGATCTGGTGTTTGCCTACGAAGATGGCAACTTCGACAAGCCCAATGTGGAGGCCGGCAGCATTATCCGCTCCATGCTGCGCATTGCCCTGTGCTACCAAGGCGGGGTCATGTGGAAGATGCAAGCGGGAATGGGCGATACCGTGTTTACTCCCTACTACGAGGTGCTGAAACGTCGCGGCGTGAATTTCCACTTTTTCAATCAGGTAGATAAACTTCACTGTGATGGCAAGGCCGTCACCGCCATCGAGATCACCGAGCAGGTAAAACTCAAAGCTGAATACCAGCCATTGGTAGAGGTCAAAGGCCTGGACTGCTGGCCAAGCATGCCAAGATATGAGTTTATCGATGACGAAGAGGCTGCGCTGCTTAAGCAGCACAATGTCAATCTGGAGCACTTCTGGAACGATTGGGACAGCCTGTATCAGGCCCAGTTCGGTAAGCCGCTGCCACGCAAAACCCTCACCCTTGGAGAAGACTTCGATAAGGTCATTTTTGGCCTCTCCATCGGCGCCGTGCCCCATGTGGCCGCCGAGGTGATGGCCCACAGCCAGCCGCTGGCCACCTGTGTGGAGAAAGTCAAAACCGTTGCCACCCAGGCTTATCAGCTGTGGATGGACAAAGACCTTGGCCAAATTGGCTGGCCTGAACGGCCAGCAAGCGGTGAGGAGCCCGTACTGTCAGGGTTTTCTGAACCCTACGATACCTGGGCCAGCATGGACCAGCTGCTCGACAAGGAGGAATGGGGCGCCCATGAGCCCAAAAATGCCAGTTACTTCTGCTCGGCCTTGCCAGTGGCGAACTACCCGGCACCCGGCAGCAGTGGTTTTCAAACCGCGATGGATGCCACCGCCAGGCAAGGCGCCATAGGCCAGCTGCAGCATGAAATTGGTAAACTCTGGACCGAAGTGGGAGACAGCTTCCCCTGGGAGTGGCTGCATGATAACTCCGGTGCCAGTGGTGAGGCGCGCTTCAACAGCCAATATTGGCGTGCCAATGTGTCACCCACAGAGCGCTATGTGCTGTCGGTGAAAGGCAGCTCCGCCTATCGCATCACCACAGATGGCACCGGCATTGCCAACCTCTATGTGACCGGCGACTGGATTAAAACCGGCCTCAATGCAGGCTGCGTGGAAGCGGCAACCATGGCGGGCATGCACACCTCCAAGGCCATCTGCGGTTATCCCGAGCTTATCCGTGGAGAGAAGGACTTCTAATAGCAGCGCTACTGCGCTTCAGACATAAAAAAGCGGCTTAAAGCCGCTTTTTTTATGCGTACGTTTGAGTCACCAATCGGCTCTGAGTATCTGCAAAGCAAACGAATTGGCACGATTCGACTGGCTATGTATTGGCGACCTAGCACCAGTTTATCAGCCTGAAATTATGAGCTTAGGTTATTCGCTTAGGTGATGAGCCTTGGATTTGATGAGCCTAGATAACTTTGGCGGCAGAGCTTTGCTCCTGTGCAGTATCTTGCCCGCCGTCGACAGTTCCGTCAGCATGCCGTACGTCATCAAAGGTGCGCTTATCTGCCAGCAGCCGCTGATTGCTGCTTTGCGCCCCCTCTACGGTTTCAAACACCATCTCACGTCGCCGCTCGGCCTTGTTGCTGTACATACGGGTATCGGCGGCACGCAGCCATTCGTGGGATTTCTGCACCTGGCTGTCGAGGGCGAAGCCAAAGCTCAGTCCGGCGTCACGAAAGCCACGACTGGTAAAGAAAGCATCAACCTTGGTCAGCTCATCAATCAGGGCACCGAGGTGAGGCTCATCCACGATCAGGGCAAACTCGTCGCCGCCGAGGCGGTACATACGAAGCTTGGAGAATTTAAGCCGTTTCAGCGCCTCAACCAGGGTGCGCAGCAGCTCATCCCCCGCTTGGTGCCCCTGCAAATCGTTCACCTGTTTGAGGCCATCAACGTCCAACAGCAGCAGTGCCGAGGGCTCTTTTACTGCCTCACCAAAAGCAGGCCAGGTTTGCATAAACTCATCAAAGGCATAACGGTTGCCGATTTGGGTAAGGCTGTCTATCCGCGCCTTTTCCCAGGCTTCACTGAGCTCTTCAATGTAGGCCTTACGCTCCTCAGAAAGCAGCTTGAGTTTGTTGGCCAGCGCCAGCGACAGCAAGAGCGCATCGGCGGTGCCGCCTGCCAGGGTGGCAAGCTCCGCATACTCAATCACATCCGAGGTGATCCCCATATTGCCGGGCAGAATAAGCAGCGCAGGCAGCAGCAAGCAGCTGAAAGCCATAATGAAATACTTGGCCGGGGCAAAACCTTTCATCAGGCATACATTACCGGCCACAATCGCCAGCACTATCCAGGCACCTATCAACACTGAGGCGATAACCGCGGTATAGGACAGCAGCAACCAGCTGGTTGGCAGCGCGAGCACACAGGCCCACAGCAGGTATTTGCTTAGCCGCCACAATTTGGGCGAGTAGCTGGGCAGTTGAAGGAAATGCTTGTAAAACAAGATATTGAATATGGGCAAGCCAATAAAAAATACATGGTGCAGCTCAAGCAGATGAATATCCAGAAGCTGCGCCGGGATATGGAAAGTAAAGGCCCATCCCAGCAAATAGGTAATTACATACAGGCCGTAGTATAGGAAGGCCTTGTCTTCGGTGGAGGCGAAAATCAGCAGGTTATAAAACGCAATAAACAGCAGCCCGCCCAAACACAGCACCACAGCCACCGCCAGCCCATCGGTCAGCTGTTTATGTTCAGTGGCCGGATTGATTTCAAGCTTGGGGATGGATGAAAAATAGCGCGACTCGACCCGCACCACCAGCCAATATTCAACCCCGTAGCGCAGGTTCATATTCCGGCCATAATCAAACAGATACTGGTGAGGCGAGTAATAACCACTGCTGGCCATCTGGCGACTGCCATCGCGGCCCAGCACCAGATAATCGACACGCTCGGCGATGGAGTTATGCAGGTTAACCACCCAGTCGCTGCGGTTTTCATTCACCATAAAGGGCACCACCAGCCAGTAGCTGCCACCACTGAGCGGCATGCGTTTTACTTCCTGATGGCTATTGAGCCAGCCTGGCATGTCCTCGAAAGAGGTGGGCATAGCATGGTCTTCGGTAGCGACAAACTGGTAGGGGTCATCCAGGGCAACAGCTGCCCTGGCGCCAGAGGACCATAAAAGGGGAAGAAAACAGGTTAAAAACAGTACAAGTATCCGAGCCATAATTCGTTATTGTTGTTTGTTGCTGCTCTGGTTGAAGAACCGGCGACGCACCCACGTGGGCACCCGGCGGCTCTCCTCATCTGTTGACCCTCGAGTTGCGCTTCTTCCCTGTCGACAAATTTTTGACGGCCAACTTGCAACTTTATTGCTACATCTCCCTTTTTTCAATTGTAGTTAGTTATTTTCAACAAGACGTACTCATTGATGGGTGTTATTTTAAGCCGCTGACACCTATTTTGGTTATTTCCCGCCCAATGCACGCCCTGTTTCTGATCCTGCTGGCCCAGCTGCTCATTGCCACAGGTAATCTGCTGATTAAGTTTCTCGACCAAAATACCGGCGTATTTCAGCTGGTACTATATCGTCAGCTGTTCGCTACCCTGCTGGTGCTGCCCTTTGTGTGGAAGCTGCAGGGCAACCTGAAACTAAGCCCACTGTACAAGGTGCATATGGTGCGGGCACTGCTGATTGGTCTGGGCAACGGGGTCTTCTTCATTGCCATTCTCAATCTGCCGCTGGCCTCGGTGACTGCCGTGCTTTATCTCGCACCACTGATGCTGCTGTTGATGTCGGCGCTGGTACTCAATGAATCCATAGGTTACCGCCGCTCTGTTGCAGCCGCTGTCGGCTTTTGTGGCATTTTGATGATAAGTCAGCCGTCAGGCGTTAACCCCTATCTGCTGCTGGCCGCCCTTGGCGCCCTGATAAGTGCAAGCAACAGTTTAATTTTAAAGCGATATGCCACAGCCGAACATCCCTTCAGCACCCTGTTTTGGTCCAATGCCTTTGCCATGGTGTTTCTGCTGCCTGCAGCCGCTATTGAAGGTGCGCCGCTGGCCTTGGATGTAACTGGCGTCGGGCTGTCGTTGGCGCTCTTTTACCTTGGCATGACCTGGCTGGTTATCCATGCCTACCGTAAGGCCGATGCAAGCCAGCTGGCCCCGGCGGAATACACAGGGCTGGTGTTTGCCACCCTGTTTGGACTGTGGTTTTTGGGAGAAACACCAAACCTTTTGAGTATCGCAGGCACTTTCATAGTGCTGTGGTCGGCAGTGCTGCCTGTGTATCCGGATCTGAAGGGCCGCTTCAGGGCCTGGCGGGCGCGGGGATCCGCGAGCCAACCACAGGAGCCATCAGAGCGCTGATATTGAGTCCCAGCTCCAAAGGCATCACATACCAACCTATGGTATTGCCGGTGCCGCGAATACTGAGATAGTCGCCGAAAAATTGCCAACCCGCCTTAAGCAGGTTGTCACGACTGGCACTGTTCTCGGCTCTGACCGTGGCCCACAAAAGCTTGATACCCGCTTGCCGCGCCCAGGCAATACGGGCCTCGGTCAGCCGGGCAGCAATCCCCTGGCGCCGATACGCTTTGGACACCACCAGATACCCAAGCTCTGCCACCTCGCCGCTACCGGCCTTAATAGCACCGCAGCCCGCCAGCACATCGCCATCCCACGCCAGCATCAGCAGCCGCGCTCGCCTGAGCGCCTCATGGTCCAGTGGATGATGATTGTCATCACGGCTGTCGATAAGCGCAGCCGCCGCGATATAGTCAGCGGCGTCCGTGGCAGGCCGCAATTGCAGGCTTGTAATGTGGGTCATAGAGTTTGGCTGTTTATTGAACTAAAACGGTTACAGGAAAAGGATAGACGCAAGACCGAGGAAGCTGAAAAAGCCCACCACGTCGGTCACAGTAGTCAGGATCACCGAGCCGGAGAGCGCCGGATCCTGCTCCATTTTCTGCAATATCATCGGAATAATCACCCCGGCGCCAGCGGCCACCAGCATGTTCACCAAAATGGCGCAGCCAATGGCAATACCGATTATCTGGTCGTTAAACCACCAGGCAGACACCAGCCCTATCACTATGGCCCACAGCACACCGTTGAGGGCGCCAATGCCCAGCTCGTTTTTCATCAGCGACCAGAGGTTACCGGCCGAAATCTGCCCCATGGCCATGCCACGGATCATCAGTGTCAGCGACTGACTGCCAGCGATACCGCCCATGGACGCCACAATCGGCATCAGCACCGCCAGTGCCACCACCTGCGACAGCACGTTTTCAAACAGACCTATGGTGGCCGAGGCCAAAAAGGCCGTCAGCAGATTGATACCCAGCCAGACCGCGCGGCGACGGGCACCTGTGACTATGGGGGCGAACAAGTCGTCGGTTTCGCCCATACCGGCGGAGGCCATCAGCTGGGATTCGTAGTGTTCGCGCACAAGCTCGGTGGCCTGACGCAGGGTAACACGGCCAATCAGCCCGCCCTCTTCGTCCACGACCGGCAACTCCACTTCACGACTGTGCTCGAGCAGCTCGGCGGCATCCATCAAGGATGCATCGGCGCTAATGGCGCGGCTGTCTTCATCCATCAGACTCAGCAGCGGCGCATCCGGGCTTGAGCGGAACACCTCATAGCGACTCACGGCGCCGCGGTAATGCTCCTGCTCGTCCACCAGAAACAGGGAGTCGTTACAATCCAGCTCTATCCGGCGAAAGAAGCGCTGGGCCTGGCCAACGGTGGCCTTGGTTGAGAGCACCAGCATCTGGTGGTCCGCATAACGGCCAATTTCGTTTTCAGAGTATTGATTATAGAGTTCAAAGTGTTGGCGCTGACGCTCGCCCATTTGGGCCAGCGCACGGTCGGTGAAGCTTTCGGGGAGGTAGTCACTCCACTCAATCAGATCTTCAGGGCTTAACTGGGCAAACAGCATGTCGACTTCTTCGTCGGGCATGCGTTTTAAGATCCCCATACGGGGGTCGGCGCGCATCAGGCTGAGCACTTCAACCCGGTCACCAAACTCTACCTGCTGCCAGCGCTCGTAACGTTCATCCAGCGGCAAGGCTTCGAGCAATACCGCCACTGTGCCTGGTTCAACCTCTTCCAGAATTTCCGAAAATACCTCTGCCTGCGCCTCACCAAAGGCGCCGGTCAGTTGCTGAACGACTTGCCCCACTTCATTTTGGGGTGCCAGGTTGGGTTCTTGCTCGGGGATATTTTCAGTCAAGGCGGTGTCCATCCGTTACATCTTGTGGCTGACTATATGGGGATTCCAGAGTGATCGCAACCGAGCAATTATATTGCACACAACTTATTTGCGCACAACTACAACTACCGCTACAATGGCCTAGATGATTTTTTAAACGGACCCAGACCATGAGCCAGATTTACGATATTTCCCTGACCGGTATTGCCGGTGACAACCGCACCCTCAACGACTACCGCGGCAAGGTATTGTTGGTGGTGAACACCGCAAGCAAATGTGGCTTTACACCACAATATCAGGCACTTGAAAGTTTGTATCGCAAGTATCAGTCACAAGGGCTGGAAATTCTCGGCTTCCCCTGCAACCAGTTCGGCGCCCAGGAACAGGGCAGCGAGGCTGAAATAGCCCAGTTTTGCGAGCTGAATTTTGGGGTGAGTTTCCCGCTGTTTTCCAAAATCGATGTTAACGGCGACCAGGCCCATCCGCTGTTCGTGCACCTGAAAAAGGCAGCACCGGGCGTGCTTGGCAGCCAGTCCATCAAGTGGAACTTCACCAAGTTTTTGATTGGCCGTGATGGCAAGGTACGGGACAGATTTGCTCCCACAACTGATCCCGCCAAGCTGGAAAAAGACATTGAAGCCTTGCTGGCGGAAAAGACAAATTAAAATTCAATGGAATTCATAGGGATAAAAAATTTTTGATATTTTTATCCGTTTCGGTGGAACTTTTTACCGCACGGGGAGCTCAAACATAGTGAACATTGAAATGGGTTTTCGTGTTCATCATTCTCCCTGGGACTTCTAGCGCAGTCCCCTTGGTCCACTGAAGGATCGCAGGGCAACCTCCCCCAGGTTGCCTTTTTTTATGCCCGATTTTCGCCTTTTTTAAGAAATTAAAAAAATTTTGAATTTTTTTGCCATCAGTCTGAACTTCTTCAAAAACACCGGGTCAGATACTGTGAACCGAATTTTTGCAGCTGGCTGAGCCAGCAGCGCATGGGTAACGTTCATCATCATTCTCCCTTTCAGCATCTGCTTGTTTTGCTGGCGCATGTAGCAAGCTTAAGTGACTGACTTGAACATCTCGGGCAACCTCTTGGTTGCCCTCTTTTTTATCCGCTCACCAGCTCACACAGGCGCGCCAAGCAACTTGTCGAGCTGTACCCGCAGCGACGGGTGATAGCAGGCTCTGGCTTTAGCATAAATAGCCGAAAGTTCAGCGTGATAGCCTGCAATTTGCAACTCGAGAAACAGCGGCCTGACAAACTTGGCGCGGCCGATGCGCCCCAAAAAAGCCTCCAACTGTGGCAGCGCCGGGTCAAAATGATTACGAATAGCGACCCTGAGCCAATCACAGGCTATTTCAGCATTGCCCGAAGCCCCCAGATTGAAGCTATCGTTCAGTTCAAGCAGCCGTGCCTGGGGGATATTCTCCGGCAGTCCTGCGAGAAAATACTGCCAGTGCTGCACCCGCCATAGATGGGTATCGGCCTTGGTGAGGGATACGCCGCTGCGCCAGCGCTCAAGGGCACAATCCACCTTATCCAGGCTGGTCGACGTTGGCGCTCTGAACATGGCCGGCAGGCCTTCCGCGTAAATCCACTCCCGCAGCTCAGCCTCAGTCAGCTTATCGGCATGGTCTTTAAGCAGGGTTTCACTGGCATACTCAACAAAATCCTCGGTGGTGATGGCGACGAAGGCATATTTTTCAATATATCGGCGCAGGAAGGCATCAAAGTCCTGTCGCCCCAGCCTGGCTTCGAGGAAATGCACAAACATCGACGCCTTGTCGTAGGTAAAGCGGTTAAAGGCGGCATTGGGATCGTCTGTTTGCAGATTGGCGGGCAGGGTCTGGCGTGCACTGGGCATACCCGTCATCTCCTCCTGCAGGCGGCCATACTCAATCATCAACTCAAGCTCAGCCTGCTCCTTGCCATACACGGCTTCCACAATCCGATTGGTAAAGTAGGTGGTAAAGCCCTCATTGAGCCATAAGTCGCGCCAGGTGGCGTTACTGACCAGATTGCCGGTCCAGGAGTGCGCCAGCTCGTGAGCCACGGTGGAGACCAGGCTCTTATCTCCGGCAATAAGCGTGGGGGTTAAAAACGCCAGACAGGGGTTTTCCATGCCCCCGAAAGGAAAGCTTGGTGGCAAAATCAGCATGTCGTAGCGGCCCCAGGCATAAGGACCGAGAATTGACTCGGCCATCTGCATCATGGCCTCAATATCATCAAACTCTTTGGCAGCAAGCCTTGCTGTTTCCGGCTCTGCGAATACGGCGCTGCGCGGTCCCACCTCGATGCGCTCAATCTCGCCCGCGGCGATGGCCAGCAGATGCGTTGGCATGGGTTTATCCATCACAAAGGTAAATACACCATCGCCCGGCAGGCTGGCGCTGTTTAAGGCACTCATCACGACCCGGCAGTCGCGATTGGCCGACACCCTGGCATCGAACGTGATTCTGGCCTTGGGCGAGTCCTGCAGCGGCAACCAACTGCGGGCATTGATGGGCTGCGACTGGGAAAACAAAAACGGCTTGCCGCTTTGGGTCTGGGGACCATCCAGCCATTGCAGCCCTTCGGCTTCGGGGCTGGTGCGATACTCAATCACCACCGCCGTTACCCTGCTGTCGATGCCAATGGTAAGCGGCTGACCCAGGACCGGATGCTCATCACCCAGCATCCAGGCAAGCGCGCGGCCCCCCTCATCGGTTATCTGTATTATGGTCAGCGCCCGGCTGTCCAACACCAACTCTGTCACCGACGCCGCCTTGGGCGAGAGCGCAAGCCGAATGCGTCCATCCAGCACACAGGCGTCAAAATCAATATTCAAATCAAGCGTAAGATGCGTAACCTGCACCTCGTCGGTGTTGGCGAAGGAATGATAATCCCGCCGATTGTCCCACTGCAGCATAGTGTTCCCGGTTAACCAAATTTGCCCAAGTATGCATATCCAAGCTTAGCCAACCAAGTGGCAATACCGTGAAAGATTGACAAATTGTCTCGCCAAGGCATCATCTGCATACAATATCCACAAATAGGATTCTATCATGCGCACCTTTGCCGTTTCACTTTCAAGCCTGGTTGTCGGCTCCTTGCTGGCCTTGCCGTCGCTTGCCACCAGCCCATTGCCGCTGGAAGCGGTACTGAAAATTCAGCAGCAGTGCAGCCCAACCCTGATCATCCGCGCCCAGGCGCTGACCCAGGCGCAGATTGATGATGCCTGCCAGATGCTGAGCCAACAGGAAGCTAAGTTCCATCAGCTGCTCAATACCCACAACCGCCCGGTAAAGCACGATAACAACACAGCCATGCGCGCCAATATTTATGCCGACGCCGAGGCCTATCGCACTTATGTGACGGCGCACTTCGATGTGCCAAGCGACAACGGCGGCATGTATCTCGAGGGCTACCCAGACAAACCCGGCAATCAGGCAGAGTTTGTGGCCTATCAGAAAAACGGCGCCATCTGGAATCTGCGCCACGAGTATGTGCACTATCTCGATGGCCGCTTTAACCTGTATGGCGACTTTTGCGCCTCATTGCACGACTCCCACAGTGCCCCGGAATACTGCCCCAAACCAGCGCCGGCCCTGCCCCATCTGGTGTGGTGGTCAGAAGGCCTGGCCGAATACCTGGCGCAGGGTGACGACAACAAGGCCGCCGCTAAGCAAGCCGCCAAGGGGACCTATCGCCTGAGTGAGATATTCGATACCAGCTACGAGCACAACGGCGGCAGCGACCGCGTCTACCGCTGGGGCTACCTTGCCGTGCGTTTTATGATGGAAAACCACAAAGACAAGCTGGAGACCATGCTTGGCTTTACCCGCAAGGGTGATTACCCGCGCTATCAGGCGCTGGTACGGGAGTGGGGAACCGGCATGGATGAAGAGTTTTCGCTGTGGCTGAAAAAAATTGCAAAAAATTTACCGCCAGAGGGAACCAACTGAAAAAGTGCGAGTCTGAATAAGTGAACCGAGTTTTTCATCGTTCATCATCATCCTCCCTTTTTGATGGTTTCTAGCGCAACCATCCTGAGTGTTAAAGCTGAGTTGGAAAGACACTTGTTCGGCTCCCATTGGGAGCCGTTTTTTTATGCCTGCGTTTTGCCTGGCGCCGCATCCTGATTGTCATCACCTGCCCCAAAAACGCAAAAAGCCTCCCGAAGGAGGCTTATTCAGCGAGCTGGAATTACAGGCGGATGCCCACTTTTTCCAGATCTTTGGCGATTACGCTGTTTGGCAGTGGCACGTAACCGTCTTTCTCAACAACCTGCTGACCCTGCTTGGACAGGATGAAGCGGACGAACTCACGCTCCATTGGAGACAGGTCTTTGTTAGGGTGCTTGTTGATGTACACGTAGAGGTAACGAGACAGTGGGTAAGTACCGTTGGCAGCGTTTTCTACAGTGGCGTCGATGAAGCTGTCGCCTTTCTTGGCCAGGGCCACCGCTTTAACGCCGGCAGTCTTGTAACCGATACCTGAGTAACCGATGGCATTCAGAGACTGAGACACTGACTGCACTACTGAAGCTGAACCAGGCTGCTCGTTTACGTTGGCTTTGAAGTCGCCTTTACACAGGGCGTGCTTCTTGAAATAACCGTAGGTACCAGATACTGAGTTACGGCCGTACAGCTGTACGTCTTTGGCTGCCCAGCTGCCATCCAGACCCAGGTCGCCCCAGCGCTGAACGTCAGCACCGCCACACTTGTGGGTAGAAGAGAAGATGGCATCAACCTGCTCGATGGTCAGACCCTGGATTGGGTTGTCCTTGTGCACGAATACCGCCAGCGCATCGATAGCAACACGGATAGCAGTTGGCTGGTAGCCGTAGTGCTTTTCGAAGGCTTCGATTTCGTTAGGCTTCATCTTGCGGCTCATTGGGCCGAACTGAGAAGTACCTTCAGTCAGGGCTGGTGGCGCAGTAGAAGAACCGGCAGCCTGAATTTGGATGTTCACATTGGGGTAGATGGTTTTGAACTCTTCAGCCCACAGGGTCATCATGTTGGCCAGGGTATCAGAACCGACAGAAGACAGGTTACCAGACACGCCACTGGTCTTTTCATAAGTAGGCAGTGCAGGGTCCAGTGCAGCCGAGGCGGCAGCGGTGAATAAACCGGCGGCGGTCAGGGTCATGGCGCCGACAAGCTGTTTCAGTTTCATAATTGCTCCAGTGTTGAACCATTTTTGTTTAGACGCAGCCAGTATCAACTGCCACGATGACAAGTCTATGACCTTGATGTGACACTTACATGACAGTGACACATTTAATTCAAATTTTTGAAAAGTACTTTTGAATCAAAAAGAAAGACAGGCATAAGCCTGTCTTTTTTAGCTTGTACAGCAGTATTACTGGCCGCTTTTCTGCTCCAGCAGATGCTGGGGGATCACAAAGCCAAAGATACTGCCCTTACCCAGCTGACTGCTGACATAAAGCTCGGTGTGATGGTGTGCCAGCGCATGCTTTACAATCGCCAAACCCAAACCGCTGCCGCCGGTGGCACGGGAGCGGGCACTGTCGACCCGGTAGAAGCGTTCCGTTAAGCGGCCAATATGCTGGGGCGCAATGCCCTCGCCATTATCTTCTACCTGGAAGCGGCCGCCGGTGGCAATCAGCCGCCAGCTGACCTTGATAATACCGCCTGGTGGCGTGTAGCGGATGGCGTTGGACACCAGATTGATACAGGCACTGCGCAGCAGCACTTCATTGCCGTGGGCGTTGAGCCCCGGCTGAATATCAAACTGCAATGTGTACTCGCCCTGTGCCAGCGCCTCGGCTTCATCCTTAATAGTGCCCATCAGGGCGGCCATATTAACCGTTTTTTCGAGGTCAACATCGGTGGCATCTTCGATGCGTGACAGGGTCAGCAACTGCTCCACCATGGATTGCATCCGCCGGGTTTGCTGCTGCATTAATGCCAGCGGCTTGGCGTTGATGTTATCGGGCTCAGTCATGCCCTGCATCATTTCAAGGTAACCCTGCAGCACTGTGAGCGGAGTCTTCAGTTCATGGGACACGTTGGCCACAAACTCCTTGCGCATGCCTTCAAGCTGACGAATACGGGTGATATCCCGGGCAATCAGCAGCATCTGCCGATCGCCGTATTTCATCAGCCGCAGCTCCAACTGACGCTTGTCCGACACAGGCGATGGCAGCTCCAGCGGTTCGTTGAAATCGTGGGTTTTCAGATAGGCGGCAAAATCGGGGTGGCGAATAAGGTTGTCGATGCGCTGGCCGTTGTCTTTGGGCCACACCAGCCCGAGCATCAGCTGCGCCAACTTATTACACCAGAGAATATTTTTATCGGAGTCCAGCACCACAGCAGCATCGGGCAATGCTTCTGCGCCCTGACGGAAACGGCCAAGCAGACCGGCCAGTTGGGAAACCCGACGGCGATTTTTGCCCTGCAGGCGATAAATACCGTTGAAAATCCCTTCCCAGCTGCCACTGCCCTGGGGCGGCGTGAGGCGGCGGTCGTGCCACAGCCAGTGGGTCAGGCGCCCAAGCTGACGGTAATGCCAGATAAGCAGCGCAACGCAGCCAATCAGCAGCGTCCACAGCACCTGTCCAAGCAGCAGGCCCAGTACCAGGGTGACAAACAGGTAAACCATCAGCCTGGAAGCCAGGCGATACCCTGAATAGGAGTCGAACATAAGTATGTCCAGCTAAGGGGTCCGTTGGAGGCACAAGATACCCTATCGGGCTTCCTGTGCCTATCCCGGACTACACCCGGGTGGAAAAACGGTAGCCGGCGCCGCGTACGGTTTGAATAAGACGGTCGTGACCTGACGGCTCTACCGCCTTGCGCAGACGGCGGATATGCACATCCACAGTTCTGTCTTCCACGTACACATTGGTGCCCCACACGTTGTCCAGCAGCTGTTCGCGGCTGTACACCCGCTCAGGGTGGGTCATAAAGAAGTGCAGCAAACGGAACTCGGTTGGGCCCATGTCCAGCACGGTATCACCGGCGGTGACACGGTGGCTGACCGGATCCAGGGTAAGCCCCTGCACATCGATGGTTTCTTCCAGGCGGGTTGGCGCCGCGCGGCGCAGTACCGCCTTGATTCGGGCCACCAGCTCCTTGGGCGAAAACGGCTTGGTGATATAGTCATCGGCGCCCACTTCCAGGCCCTTGACCTTATCTTCTTCCTCGCCACGGGCGGTAAGCATGATCACCGGGATCTGGCGGGTAAACTCGTCCTGCTTGAGGCGTTTGGCCAGCTGGATGCCACTGCCACCGGGGAACATCCAATCGAGCAGGATGAGGTCCGGGTATGGCTCGGCAAGTTGAGACAGCGCAGAATCAAAGTCCTCGGCAACCGTGGTACTGAAACCGTGCTGTTCCATCACGAAAGTCAGCATCTCGCGGATTGCCAACTCATCTTCAACAATCAAAATCCTTGCAGTCATAAGCGGTTTTCTGTCAGTGAATGTCCACGCTGAACATTATTGGTCAGTTTTGTGACAAAAATATGAAGCAGCCCCATTATAGTGCCATATTTCCGTAAGAATTGTCATAATCAGACGAATTAACTATCTGTTTATAAAAATGAAAAAGGAGGCCTAAGCCTCCTTTCTTTTGCGCATGAAGTTCTGATTAGAACTTGTGCTCAATACCAACACCGATGTAGTTGTCAGTGTCTTCAGCAGCTTCCATGTCTCGGCTGGTGTAGAAAGCGAACAGCTTGGTTGGCTTGCCCAGCTTGTAATCAGCACCGATAGACCAGGAATCACCTTTGTCTTCCATGTCCTGATACTGACCTTTCAGGGTCACGTCAGAGATGTTGTAGGCAGCACTTACCAGGTAACCGGTCTTGCTGTCGCCGTTAACAGATTTTTCTTCCTGCTGGTACATACCGCCCAGGATCAGGCCAGCCAGTTTGGCTTGTACAGTGGCACGCAGGATGTCGTAACCTTTTACTTCGCTGTCGTAAGCCACAGATGCGTAGAAGTTGGTTTTCTTCAGACCGGCATCACCGTACATGGCAGCCAGAGAGAAACCGTCTTCACCGGCCTGAGCCTTGGCACCTTCAGCGGCGTAAGTAGCACCTACTTTGAAACCACCGAAAGAAGGAGAAACGTAGGTTACAGTCTGTTCGATACGGTTTTCACCTTTGAACAGGCTCTTCAGGTCGCCTGACAGGTCGTTGAACTGGTCAACTTTTCCCTGAGCGATTTTCAGCATGGTGTCGTTACGACCCACGGATACAGCACCGAAGTTGCCCTTCAGGCCCACAAACTGGTTACGGGCCAGGAAGTTTTCCTTGGCATCATCGCCGGTGTTCACTTCATACTCGATGGTGTAGAAGGCTTCCAGAGAAGAGCTGAGTTCGAAAGCACCCTTAACACCCAGACGGGAAGCGTTGCTCTGAACTACAGTTTCAGATTCGCCGGCTTCGTCGTTGTTCTGTACAGAAACATTCAGCTTACCGTAAACGGTGATAGGCTCGGCAGCCTGTGCAGAAGCCAGTGAAGCCATGGTCAGCGCGGAAACAAGCAGAGTTTTGTTAAAAGCGTTCATCATTTAATCCTTGCGACGTTCAGTGCGTCTGGTTATTGGTTTGGAACGAGCGCAAGTTTGCAAGGCAAGTGTTTCAGTTTTATTTCAGTTTTTACTCAAGTGGTTACATCTCCGGCAAGTGCGTCACCCCCAAAGTTAACAATCTTTATATTTCAACACCTTATGTTTGATACAACTTTTAATGACACTTTTGTGAATTTGCTTTGCTGCCATCTGGCTGTCATCTCGATTTCCGGTTTACCCGCCACGGGCGATGGCTTACACTCGGGCTTTCGTTTCGTGGCCGAGTGCAATTATGTGGTTTAAAAATCTCACCCTGTATCGTTTTAACAAGCCAATCAACATCGACGCCGAGTCGCTGGAAAAGGCCCTGGCCGACTTTACCTTCAGCCCTTGCTCCAGCCAGGACATCAGCAAGTTCGGTTTCTCCAAGGCCCTGGGCAAACACGGCAGTGCCCTGGTTCACAGTGCCAATAACCGCCACCTTATCTGCGCCACCAAGGAAGAGAAAATCCTCCCTGGCCAGGTAATTAAAGAGGCGATGGAAGAAAAAGCCGGTCAGATTGAAGCCGAAGAAAACCGCAAGCTGACCAAGAAAGAGAAAGACGCGCTTAAAGAAGAAATCACCACCACGCTGCTGCCGCGCGCCTTCTCCCGCAGAAGCCAAATCCATGCCCTGATCCTGCCGGAAATCGAGATGATCCTGGTGGACAGCTCCAGTGCCACCAAGGCCGAAGAGCTGCTGGCACTGCTGCGTAAGGCCATGGGTTCACTGCCGGTGATCCCAGTGTCTTTCACTGTGCCGGTTGAACATACCCTCACCGAATGGCTCAAGGCCGGTGAAGCGGCGGCGCCGTTTATCATGCAGGATGAGGCGGAACTCAAGTCTGCAGCCGATGAAGGCGGTATCGTTCGCTTCAAACAGCAGGTTTTGACTGAAGAAGAAGTATTGGCGCACCTGGAAACCGGCAAGGAAGTGCACAAGCTGGCACTGCATTTCGGTCAGTCCATTGCGTTGGTGTTGCAGTCTGATGCAAGCCTCAAGCGCCTTAAGTTCTCTGAAGAGTTCCGTGCAGGTAACGATGACTTGGGTAACGATGACCCGATGGCGCGCCTCGATGCCGACTTCGCCCTGATGGGCAGTGAGTTGGTGGCGCTGATGCACGCGCTGGTGGAAGCCCTGGGCGGTCTGCCCAAGGACGAGTAACCTCGGTTCCACGGAAACAGGGCGCTGCGGCGCCCTGTTTTTTTTGGCCTCCTGACCTACACTCTGTGGATGGTTTGCCACTTTTGTGTGGAAATTCAATGGCTGCAGATAACGCCAACGCCCTCAGCGAACCCCAGGTCGCCAAGGCGGATGACTTAAGATCCAAGCTGCTGGGTAAGTTACCGACAGAGCTTGCCGACAGCTACAGTGACGAGCAGGTAGAAGGGATCCGTATTCTGCTTGGCGATCGCACCTGGGGCCGTCACAGCATCGACAGTCGTGGCACTTTTTCGCTGCCTTTTATGCGCTGGCGCTACTACTGGGTATTTTTGCTCGGTAAAAACCGCCGGGCCTACACCCGCACCGAGAAGCATCTTTCGCTGGCATTTTTTGTCGGCTGTGTGCTGGCATTTTTACTCATTTCCCTGCTGCTTGGACTGCTGGGGCTGTATTTGCTCAAATCCATGCTCGGTATTGACCTCTTTTCAGAGACATCCCTTGGGATTTGGGACTGGTTTAAGAGTTGAAATCCCTTGCCACTATGGCTAAAACAGGGGTATTAATCTTTTTTTTACAAATTTACTGCATCCATAGGCTGACGCTGCATGTCCACACTGTCCAGGGACGAACACCCGACGGATCTTGCCCATTGGCGCCAAATCATCTTTCGCCGCCTGTTCGGGGCCATGGCGATCATTTGTATTCCCGTTTACTTCACCAGCGTATATCTATGTATGAAGCAAGGCTTCTGGTCCATGGTGGTGGTAGACACCCTTGCCTACCTGATGCTGCTGGCCTTGCTGCTGTTCCCTGAGCTGGAAGACCGCCAGCGCTACCTGCTGGGCAGCCTGTTGTGCTACGGCATAGGCGTGGCCTTTATCTGGGCTATAGGCCCCACGGGAGCCGGATTTTTCTGGCTGTTTATGTTCCCGCTTATCGCCACCTTGCTGCTTGGCAGTCGCATGGGGTTCGCCTCTCAGGGCTTAGCGGCACTGACGCTGATCATCACCGCCATCGCCTATGGCAATCACTGGCTACCCTGGCCACCACTACCCGAGTACAGCCTGGAAATCTATCTGGTGGTGATGCTTAATTTTTTGGTTATCAACGCCATGCTGTGTTTTGGCACCGGCTACCTGACCGATAAGTTGGCTCAGTCACTGGAGCGGACCAACGCCTCCAGACGGGCGACCGTATTGGGGCTGGCACGCGTTTCCAGTTACCGCACCAGCGAAAAAGCCCGGCACCTCGACCGGATTGCCATTGCCAGTGAAAAGCTCGCCGAAGCCCTGCTGCACTCGCCCCACAAGCCCGAAGAACTGACCCCGGTATTTGCCGAGCACATTGGCCTTAGCGCCACCCTGCACGACATTGGCATGATTGGCCTGCCGGACAGTTTGCAAAGCAAGATGCTGGAACTGACGCCCTCGATGGAGCAAGACAGATACAAGCACACCCAGATTGGCGAGCGGCTGCTGGCGGATCTGCAAAAAGAGGCTCCCGATTGCATGCTGCTGGAGCTCGCCCGAGATATAGCAGCCTACCATCATGAACGTTGGGACGGCGAGGGCTTCCCGGGCAAGCTACGGGGCAAAACAATTCCGCTGGCCGCACGGATAGTGTCACTGGTGGATATCTTCGATGATTTGCTGTGCCACCCGGACGAGCGGCTGAGAATGTCTTTTACCGAGGCGCTGGCGCATCTGAAAGGGCTTAAGGGTACGGCATTGGATCCGCTGTTGGTGGATACCTTTTTGGCCGATCCCGGGATGAAAGCGATTTGGGAAGAGCCTGCGATTTACCGTCAGGGCACGGATTAAGCGGGCTGATTCAAGCTTATTCAAGCGGCAATCACCTTTTGACAGGTCAACCGAGTATCAATCGGCCAGTATTCGGCCGTCACTCTGCCATCACTGGGCCGGCACGCTCGCGGCCGGCACCGGTATCTGAATGTCCTTCAATCCGGCTTAACGAGATTTGCTCCCACTTGAATTGCAGCCGGGCGATTTCACCTTCTTCACCGGCCAGGCCAATGGCATGGTTGAAGGCGTCTACTTCCTCTTTTGACATGGATTCGCGGCTGAACATCAGGTGGATTTCGCTTTCACTGAGGCGCACCGAGTGGCGATACAGATGCAACTGCTCACTCTGACTGGCGATATAGGGCAAAGAAAGGGAGTCGCCAATCGCCAAATCACCGCGGCCACGGGCCAGCATCTGCACGCTTCTGAGTAGATCCGGGCTTTCCACCAGCAGGTCGCGGCGCAGCATATGGTCTTTATTCTGCTCAAAATCGTCGCCATACCAACCGGCCTGGGGCACCAGCAGCTTGTGCTTGGCGGTCATCACCTGGGCCCAGCTGCTGATATCGTTTACCGAGGCACTTTCCATGCTGAACAGGCTCACCACTTCCAGCCGATAAGGCAAAGAGAAAAACGCGTACGACACCCGCTCTTCCGTCCTGCTGGCCCCCATCATGATGTCGATTTTTCCCGAACGCATCAGCTGATGTGAGCGCTTGGGGGGCATCTTATCAAACACGATTTCACAGCCCGCCCGCTCGGCAAATACCTTCAGCAGCTCCACATCGAGCCCAAGCGCCGGACCGGCATCTTCAGACCAGGAATAAGGCGGCCAGTCGTTAAAACCCACGTGCAGCACATGGCTGCAGGCCGCCTGACTGGATGACAGTGGCAGCAGCCACGACAGCAGCACCAGTGCAACTGTCATTGTGCGTGCGGCGAACTCTGTCATCGTCACCTCCGAAAGGCTGGCCAATCTCAGTTGGCAACAACCCTGGCAAGAGCATCGAGACGCTGGCGTTGCGCCTCAGTCAGTTTATCGCGGCCAAGCTCCAGGGTATCAATCAGTTCCCTGGCAAGGACGGTATCGCCCGCATCAATGGCGGCAGCGATGGCATCCAGCCGCGAATCAATATCCCCCTGCAGCAGGGCATCGGCGGCAGGGTCAGTGTTGGCCGGCGCCGCCATTTGCATGGTTTCCTGTCTGGGCGCCATTTTCATCATCGCCGGAGCCGGTGCCGATTGTGCACCGGACGCGGCCTCGGGGGCGGACTCTTGCAGCGCAGCCGGTGCGGTGCCCATCATGTCACTTTCGGCCGGTACCGGCAGGTTGTCGCCAAAAAAGCTGAACCTTGGGTTAATCAGCACCAAGCTGACCAGCAACATCAGCGAGGCAGCGGTTGATATCACATAGGGGAAACGCCTTACCCCCTGGCGTTTCACTGCAGGCTGCTGATGGGTATCCAGATGTCGCAGAGCGAGGGAACGGATTTCCTCATCGAGCCTGGCCGGTGGTATTTCCCGTGCTCCCTGACGATAAAGGCTATCCATTTCCTGCTTCAGCTCGGGACTCAGCGCACTGTGAGGGCTATCTTTCATCGTCATCCTCCCCCAGACGCCTGGCCACGCAACTGCGAAGGCTCTGGTAAGCATAGCGGATCCGACTCTTGGTCGCCTCCAGCGACACCGCGGCAATTTCACTTATCATCAGCGCAGTGAAGCCCATTTCGCTCGACAGCAAAAAGGCCTCTTTTTGCACCTGGGGTAATAAAGTCACGCAATGACGCAGCGCCTGCACCCGTTGCTCCTGTTCAAGTGAGCGGGCGGGCGTCATGCCGTCGGGCAACTCCTGCAACTCTTCTTCAAACGCTTCGGCATCATCGAGGGGTTTAACCGCCCGCACATGGTCAATCAACAAATTGTGGGCAATGCGATACAGCCAGGTGGTGAACTTGGCACTGACCTCATAGGCAGGGGCGGCCTTAATGACCCGGCCCCAGGTCTCCTGATACAGATCTTCGGCCAGCTGGCTGTCGCCAATCTGACGGACAAAATAGCGGTACAGGCCACCACGATGACGTTGATACAGGGTGTCAAAGGCCTTGATGTCGCCTTTGGCGTACCGCTGCATCAGCAGTTCGTCTTCATCGTTACCCGGCAGTGAAATGGATTGGATTGCTGTCATGATTGCTCTGAAACCATAAATCCTGAAACCCAAAGGCCGGGAACAGCGCGGGGGGCCGTCCTGCCCTTTGATATGGCTAACTTTGATCTCAGTGTGCACAGCAGCCAGTACAAAGTCCATATTCACCTCGTATTTGTGGGTCTATGCTTATTAACGTAGCCCCACGCCAAAAGGGTTAATGAATTTGCCCGTTGGTGGCGCCGATTCAATCGAGGCCCCATAAACCGGAAAAATGATGACTCGCTCACACTTTGACCAGCTCGCCCTGACTACAATAATCGTCTTTGGCCGCACCCGCGGCAGGAAGCTTACATGCCACACCGTCAGCACCTTACCTCTTTAAGACCTGGCATCGCCCTGCGTCAAAGCCTGTTTGAGTCCCCCTACGGCCGAAAATCCCTGCTGGCCGATATCCTTGCCGGGATCACCGTGGGCATTATCGCCATTCCACTGGCCATGGCGCTTGCGATCGCCAGTGGCGCGCCGCCGCAGCACGGCCTGTACACCGCCATAGTGGCGGGCATCATTATTGCGCTCAGCGGCGGCTCCAGATTGTCGGTATCCGGCCCTACCGCAGCCTTTGTGGTGCTGCTGGCGCCAATTTCGGCTCACTATGGTTTGGGCGGCTTAATGCTGGCGACCGTGATGTCCGGCGCCATTATGATGCTAATGTCGCTGATGCGACTTGGCAGGCTTATTCAGTACATTCCAGAGCCTGTCACCCTGGGGTTTACCGGTGGTATTGCCATTGTGATTGCCAGCTTGCAGGTAAAAGATCTGCTTGGGCTCAGCATCGACTCGAGCGGTGAAGGCTTTTGGCCGCTGTGGCAAGGCATCATCCAAGGGCTGCCCAGCAGCCAATGGCCCAGCGCACTGGTGGCTATCGTCACCCTGACAGTGCTGATTGGCTGGCCAAAACTCACCGGCAAGGTGCCGCCGCACCTGCCAGCCATCGTTATCGGTACCCTCACCGCCCTGTGGCTCAGCGGCAACGGACACGCAGTAGACACCATAGGCTCACGTTTTTCCTATGCGCTGGCCGACGGCACCCTGGCGCCGGGGATCCCGCCCTTCCTGCCGGAATGGATTGCCCCTTGGCATCTCCCCGGCAGTGATGGCAAGCCACTGGCGCTCAGTTGGAGCTTACTGCAGGCGCTGCTGCCCTCGGCGCTGGCCATTGCCATGCTGGGCGCCATCGAATCTTTGCTGTGCGCCGTGGTGCTTGATGGCATGACCGGCAAACGCCACAGTGCCAACAGTGAGCTGTTCGGACAGGGGCTTGGCAACCTTATCGCGCCTTTTTTCGGCGCCATTCCCGCCACTGCAGCCATTGCCCGCAGCGCTGCCAATGTGCGCGCCGGCGCCAGGAGCCCGCTGGCGGCAGTATTCCATGCTCTAACGGTGCTGGCCGGGCTTCTGGTGCTTGCGCCTGTGCTGGCGTACGTGCCCATGGCTACCATGGCCGCACTGCTGCTGGTGGTAGCCTGGCACATGAGTGAGGCACCAAAGAGCCTGCACCTTGTGAAAACTGCGCCCCTTGCCGACGTGCTGGTGCTGCTGACCTGCCTGCTGCTGACGGTTATTTTCGATATGGTGATAGCCATAGGCGCCGGCATAGTGCTGGCTTCATTGCTGCTGATGGGGCAGCTGGCCGCCACCACCCGGCTGGTGGCCCAGGACATGCCTTGCCATCCCGATGACGACCCGCAAAACAACTCTCAGGACGACACGGCCGCCTGTAGCAGCGCGCTCTACCGCATTGATGGACCGCTGTTTTTTGCCGCTGCCGACAATGTATTCAGCGAGCTTTTGCATCGAAGCCAGGGCGTTCAGACCCTGATCCTTGACTGGCAGAATGTGACCTTACTCGATGCCGGTGGCGTGGCGGCGCTGGAGCGAACCCTGTCGCAGCTAAAAGCCGAAGGGCGCGAACTTCGTATCGCCTCTGTGCCCTTCCACGCCCTGCGGGTATTGGTGCGGGCACGGGTGGCAGAAATCCCGGGGCTGCTGAGTTTTCATGCCGACCTCACCTCGGCCTGTGCCCCAGCCGCAAATGAATACGGGCACGCCCTGCCAGGCTAAGCCTCACTTCATGGAAAGCGCGAGCCGACAAACCGCATAACATGTTGAAATTTTGGTGATAATCCCTTGTAAAAATTCATGACCGGGAACCGGGTTCCCGGTAACATGGCGGCCGACTTACATTTTCGGTTCAGCTTGCAAGGAAGACACATGAACGACAGCAACATCACCCGCGCCAAAAAGGCCCTCTCCCCCAAAGCCATTTTGCTCACCCTGGGTGCCATAGGTGCCGTGGCGGTGCTGAAGAGCTCAATTCTGATGACTGACGCCGGTTACACCTATGTTCATCAGAACAACATTACCGGGGCATTGGATGTATTTACCGAGCCGGGCATCCACGTACGCATGCCGTTTTTATCCAAAATAACGCGCTACGATCAGGTAGTTACCGTTTCTTTCGGTAACAATCAGGGCGAAGCCTTTTATCAGCGACTGCCCTCGCTGCAGGTGCGTTTTGCCGACACCTACACAGGCCAGGTGCCCGCCACCTTCCGCTTCAAGTTGTCCCACTCCCCTGAGCAAATTATCCAGATGCACCGGGAGTTTCGCTCCAACGACAACCTGATTGAAACCATGCTGATCAAGAACGCCCGCAACGTGACCGTAATAACTGCAACCCAGTACACCGGCGAAGAGTTCTTCCAGGGCGGCCTGAACCAGTTCAAGGCGCAACTGGCGGATCAGCTCAGCAACGGTATCTACACCACCGAGCGTCGCCAGGTGGAAGTGGAACAGGTGGATTTGGTGCCGGTAGGCTTCGATCAGGACGACTCCAACAAGCTGCAGGCCACCAAACAGCTGGTGTGGAAGACCATTCCTGTAACAGACAAAACCGGTCAACCGGTGCGTCAGGACAACCCCTTAAGCCAGTACGGCATTACCGTTACTCAGGTGACCATTGGCGATCCACAGCCGGAAGATCAGCTGGATAAACTGCTGACAGACAAAAAGAAACTGGTTGCCGAGCGCATCCGCACCATTCAAGAGCAGGAGACCTCCAAAGCCCAGGCCAAGACCGAGCAACTTCGCAAAGAAATTCAGCGTACCCGCGAGGTTCAGGATGCCCAGCGTGCCAAGGAGCTGGCGGTAATTTCCCAGCAAAAAGAAGTGGAAATTGCCCGTCAAATTGCCGAGCGGGAGCTGGTGGAAGAGCGCAAGAAGAAAGAAATTGCCGCCCTTTCCAAGGCCAAAGAGCTGGAAATGGCCCAGGCTAACCTGGAAATTCAAAAGGCCAACGCCGCTGCGGCCTCCTTCGAGGCCAAGGCTATCCGCGAAACCGGTATTGCCGAAGCGGAAGTTCTGGCGGCCAAATACAAGGCCCTCGGTACTTACGAGAAAATCTACACCGCCGAGATGAACCGCGATGTGGCCAAGGTGTTGTACGAGAACCTGCCCAAGTTCAAAGTGGAAATGCCGCAAAATTATATTGGCGGCAATGGCGGCATGACCTCCAATCTGGATGTGATCACCGGTTTCTCCGCCCTTGGATTAATGGATAAGAGCAAAGAGCTGAGTCAGCAAACCAAACAGTAACTGCCTCTTTCCCATGTTAAACAGCGCCCCTCGGCGCTGTTTTTTTAACTGCAGCTTTGGCATGCTTGATGGCATTTACCGACTTTCCCCGTGGCGATACACCCACTTCCCCATGGCGATGATTGCAGGAGAAAACCATGACATCAGGCAAACTTAGCCGCGCCCTGTTGCTGCTGGCGCTGACGCCTCTGCTGGCGACAGCCTACAGTAAAGAAGAAAATCAGGCCGTGCTGGATTTGATAAAACTGCCGGCGGGCTTTGAGATTGAAGTGCTCCATGATGGCTTTAAAAACTACCGCCAGATGGCGCTGACCGATTCAGGCATGCTCTACGTCGGCTCCCGCAAAGAAGGCAAGGTGCATTATTTTCCGCTGCCGGGTTCTGCGGCCGCCAAGGCCGGCGTGCCCAGTGGTGCCATCAGCATGAAATTCACCATGCCATCGGGCATCGCCATCAAGGGCGGCAGTCTCTACATCGCCGATATAGGCAAGCTCTACCGGGTTAAGGATGCCGAATCCCCCGGCAAAAGTGCACCGGAAATCATTTACGACAAGTTGCCACAAGATCTACACCACGGCTGGAAGTACCTTAAATTTGGCCCCGATGGTCGGCTCTACATCCCCATAGGTGCCCCCTGCAACATCTGTGATGCCGGGCCAAATTACAGCAAAATCATCAGCCTGGATTTGGACACCCTCAGCACACGGGATGAAGCCCTAGGCGTACGTAACAGCGTCGGCTTCGACTTTTCCCCCACCACAGGCGAGCTTTGGTTTACCGACAATGGCCGCGACATGATGGGCGATGACTTGCCTTCCGATGAGTTGAACCGGCTCAGTCGCCGCGGCCAGCACTTCGGTTACCCCTATGTGCATCAGGGCGACACCCTTGACCCGGAATTTGGCACCGGTAAACGCATTCAGGACTATGAAGCGCCCAAGGCCAGGCTCGGCGCCCACGTGGCAAGCCTCGGCATGACCTTCTATACCCAAAAACAGTTTCCGCCAAAATACCATGGCGGCATCTTTATCGCTGAACATGGCTCCTGGAATCGCAGCGAAAAAGTCGGTTACCGGGTGCGCTTTGCCAAGCTAAAAGATGGTGAGGTAGAAAGCCTGGAAACCTTTGCTGAAGGCTGGCTGCAGGGCGATGCAGTGCATGGTCGCCCCGCAGATGTGCTGGTGGCGCCCGACGGCAGTCTGCTGGTGAGTGACGATGGCCGCGACCGCCTCTATCGCATCTTCTACAGCGGCCATTCAGGCACACAGAAAGGCAACTGAAAAGGCAGCGAAACCACGCCCTTCATGCTATCATTGCGCCCCATCTCGCCCTGGCAACGACTACCGAGGGGACTCCCCCGCCGCCAGGGCTACCAGTACCCTAGCCTGAAAACAGGCAAATATAATTAAAATCAGTCGTTAAGGAGTTATCATGCAAGCCCTCGTTGCTGTCGTAATGGGATCCAAGAGTGATTGGCCCACCATGGAAGCCGCCGCAGAGATCATGGATAAACTGCAGGTGCCCTACCATGTTGAAGTGGTCTCCGCCCACCGGACCCCGGACAAGTTAATGGACTTTGCAGCCACAGCTGCAGACAAGGGCTTTCAGGTGATCATCGGCGGCGCCGGCGGTGCAGCCCACCTGCCAGGCATGCTGGCCTCCAAAACCCGTCTGCCGGTACTGGGCGTACCTGTTCAAAGTAAGGCACTGAACGGCATGGATTCCTTGCTGTCTATCGTGCAAATGCCAAAGGGCATTGCCGTGGGCACCCTCGCTATCGGCACAGCCGGTGCTTTTAACGCAGGTCTGCTGGCCTGTCAGATCCTTGCCAACAACGATGCTGCCCTCGCCGAGCGTCTGGAAGCCTTCCGCGCCGAGCAAACCCAAAGCGTACTGGAAAATCCGGATCCGAGGGACGCGTAATCATGGCCAACAAACAACGTGTTTGGGTACTGGGCAATGGTCAGCTCGGTGCCATGCTGTCCCACGCAGGTCAGCCGCTGGCAATCGAGGTGCTGCCGGTGGATATCATGGCCCCCAGCGATGAAAAACTGCCGCTGGCGGATGATGACATCATCACCGCCGAGCGTGAGCAGTGGCCCGAGTCCAGCCTGAGCCTGCAGCTCTCCACCCACAAAAACTTCATCAATGGCCCTGTGTTTGGCCGTCTGGCCGACCGCTATACCCAAAAATCCTTGCTGGATGAGCTGAAGGTGGCCACCGCCCCCTGGGAGCTGGTGGATAACGACACCGACGTCAATGCCCTCTATGGCAAGTATGGCGAGCGGGTGCTGATGAAGCGTCGCACCGGTGGCTACGATGGCAAGGGGCAACACTGGCTCAAGCAAGCCGAAAATGGCCAGATCCCCGCCGACTGGCGCGGTGAAGCCATTGCCGAGCAAGCCATTAATTTTGATGAAGAAGTATCTGTTGTGGGCGTTCGCACCCACGGCGGCGAATGCTTCTTTTACCCGCTGACCCTGAATCTGCATCAGGATGGCATTCTGATGGCTTCTGTGTCGCCGCTGCCACGCCTGGCACCGCTGCAGGCCGAGGCCGAAACCATGCTCGGCACCATCATGCAGGGCCTGGATTATGTGGGTGTGATGGCCATGGAGTGTTTCCGGGTTGGCGACCACCTGCTGGTGAATGAGCTGGCGCCGCGGGTACATAACTCAGGCCACTGGACCCAGGCCGGCACCCATATGGATCAGTTCCAGCTGCACCTGCGCGCCCTGTGCGACCTGCCTATTCAGCAGCCTCAGGTGAACTTCCCCTGTGTGATGGTTAACCTTATCGGTATCGACAAGGACGACCGCTGGCTGAGCCTGCCCAATGCCGAGCTGTTCTGGTATGCCAAAGAGGTGCGTCCGGGCCGTAAGGTAGGTCACCTGAACCTGTCGGTGCACAATGCTGCCATGCTCGAAAGCAGCATCACTCAGCTGAAAAGCTGGATGCCGGAGCAATATCAGGCGCCGCTGCAGTGGATCCTCGATAACGCCGACTTTTAACGAGGCGCCCCCCTCCCGCGCTTGCTCTGACAGAGCTTGCCGGGAGCATCAGCATCAAAGCCCCGAAATGTCGGGGCTTTTTTATGACGTTTGTGCTGTATTTGGCCTGTGCAACCGCCGGATTTCCTCCGTATAATGGTCGGGCCAGAGATTCGATATGGATATTTTCAGTGAAGCAACGGGACAGCCTCAAGCGCAAACGCATCGACAGCCTTGGTCTGGGTTACCACCTCACATTATTGCTCATCCCTCTCTCAGTATTTATCGGGATTTTTTACCTCTTTTCCCCCAAGGGGTCTTTGCCGTGGATGATTTTAACCCTGGTTTGCCTGGTGTATCTGGTGGGTTACAGCCTCAGTTATTACCTGCATCAGGGCCGGTTGCAGCGGCTGTGGGAACACCTGGAACAGGTGGTCAATATCAACGACGCCACCTTCGAGCTGGTGCATTTATCCAGCCAGTATAAGGATGAACACGCGTTTCTGGATGCGCTGCTGACCAAGGCGGTCAATGTGATTAACGGTGCCGAAATGGGCAGCATTATCCGGGTTGAACCGGGCAGCCATAAGCTAATGTTTGAATCCAGCGTCGGGCTGGATCTTGAGCGGCTGCGACAAATTGATTTCTCGCTGGAACAGTCGTTTGAGTATCGTCTCACCGACGGCCGCTGTGACCGGGTTGTGGTGGTGGACGATATGCGCCATATCAACGCCGAAAGCACCCTGACCGAGGCCGAGCAGGAAATACTGCTCACCGCCGCACACCAGCCTATTCGCTCCACCCTCTCAAGCCCCATCCATATCGATGGCAAGCTGTACGCCATGTTAAACCTCGACAGCAGTCTGCTGAGTGCCTTCAGCGACTACGACCGCAATCTGGTGGCCATTTTGACCCACGAGGCAGCCAATGCGATCTCGCTGTATCAAAAGTCCCGCGAAATTTATCGGCTGGCCAACTTTGATGCGCTTACGGGGCTGTTCAATCGCCGTCACTTTGAAGACAGCCTGGCGCAGTGGAAACACAACCGTGCCTTTGGCAGTTTCCTGACCCTGATGGATATGGATAACCTCAAGGCCATCAACGACATTATGGGTCATCAGGCAGGTGATGAAGCATTGGCACAGCTGGCATCGGCACTGAAACAACACTGGCCCCAAAGCAGTCTCATCAGCCGCTTTGGCGGCGATGAATTTGCCATTATTTCCCATGGCCCTGAGGATGCACTGCAGGAGCGACTGAATAAGCTGCAGGCGACGCTGGCTGCACTCGAAAAGCCAATTTCTGTCAGTGCCGGGGTAGCGCCCTTCACAGGCCAGTTTGCCCAAAGCTTTAAACTGGCGGATGAGCGGATGTACGAGCACAAGCGTACCCGCAAGCTAAGCCGCACCCAGGCCTCGCAATAAAAAAGGCAGCCCTGGTCGGATGGCTGGGCAAGGACAATCCACAAGGAAGAGAAGATGTATCCAAAGTTAACGGCAGCCTTGCTCGCCACCACACTGCTGTTGCACCCGGCGCCGATAATGGCCGCCGAATCTATTGCGCTGCAGCTGGTTGATGTCCGCACCCAGGATGGCCTGAGCCGTTATTTCAAACGCACCACCGGCCAGCCATTACAGGGTGAAGTAACCCTTAACCATGAAGATGGCAGCTTTACCCAAGCCCAGTTCAGCGACGGTTTGCCAAATGGCAACTGGCACGCCTTCTACAAAAAAGACTCCCCGATGATCCGTGGCCAGTTTGCTCAAGGCAAACAGGAAGGCGAATGGCAGCTTTTTGCCCTCCAAGGGGGCATGGTTGAGCTGCAACATTTCCAACAAGGTCTGGCCCACGGCAAGTGGCTGCGCTACAGCCCCGAGGGCGATGTAATTGAAGAGCGCCTGTTCGAGCTTGGTGACAACACTGAAATCAAGCGTTTTTACCCCAATGGCCAGCTCGAGTCGCAGGAGAGCTATCGCCAGAACTTACGCCACGGGAAGTGGCTGAGCTTTTATGAAAACGGCAATCCACAACGCAGCGCCACCTTTGTGGACGATTTGGCAAGCGGCGAGCTGACCGAGCAGTATCCTTCCGGCAGTAAACGACTGCAGGGCCAATACGATAACAAGGGCCAGCGCACCGGCAGCTGGCAAACCTGGGATGAGGGCGGCAGACTGGCCAGCCAGACCCAATACAGCAACAACCAGAAAAACGGCCAGGAGCAGCATTTTTACCCCGACGGCCAGCCCCAAAGCCAGTGTGAGTTTCTGGACAACCTGCCCCACGGCGAATGCCAAAGCTTCAGCAGCGAAGGATTGCTGCTGTCCAAAGAGCATTTCTATCGCGGCAAGCTCGATGGCGAGCAGCTGTATTACAACGATGAAGGCACCCTGACCGCGAGCCTCAACTACAAAGAAGGCCTGAGCGCCGGGGGGCAAAAACGCTTCCACCCCAATGGTAAGCTCGCGAGTCTCGAAACCCTGGCCGATGACAAACCGGCCGACAATGGCCAGTACCCGCGCCATGGCAAGCAGGAGCGCTACGACCAATATGGGCAGCTGCAGGAGTCTGTGACCCTGGCCCGTGGCCTGCGCGAAGGCGAGTATCAACGTTATCAGGGCGACACCCTCGTGGAGTCCAGCCACTGGAAAGCCGACATTCGTCACGGCGAAAGCCGCCGCTTCCATAAAAATGGCAACCTGGCGTCACTGGATGAATATCAGGACGGGAAAGTTAACGGTAAGTCCGAGCGTTACTTTGAAGATGGCAAACCCCAGTATCAGGGGCTGCAACGCGATGGCCAATGGGTGGGTAAGTACCAAAGCTTCTACCGCGAAGGAACAGCGCAGGAACTCAAGCATTACGCCCAAACCAAGCCTGAAAACGCCTCCCGGTATCCACTGGATGGGGAATACTCCCGCTGGTACGCCAACGGCGATTTAACCGAAACCGGCCAGTACAGCAACGGCCAAAAAACCGGGCTGTGGCGCCAGTACGCTGACGGCAAAGTCAGCCGTGAGCAGGAGTATCTGGACGGCAAACGCCATGGCAAATTCACCGAATACTATCAGGGCAGGCGCCGCAGCAGCGGTGAATACCTGGATAACCAAAAGGAAGGTGAATGGACTCAGTATCGCTACGAAGAGAAAGACCCGACCTTCGGCCCTATTCCCGAAGGCAACGTCTACAGTAAGACCCAGTTTCGCGCCGGTAAACCCCACGGCACCGAAGAGCTATTCGCCTTCAATGGTGTGCGTTATCGCCTGACCACCTGGGAGATGGGCGTACAAAACGGTGATTATCAGGAGTTTTATGTCAGCAACGGCCAGCAAAAAGCCAGCGGCAAGCTTATCAAAGGTAAAAAGACCGGCCAGTGGCAATACTGGTACGAAAACGGCCTGCAAAAGCTGCTCGTGAGCTACGACAATGACAAGCTCCATGGCCCACGCAAAGAGTTCTTTCCCGATGGTCAGCCCATGGCCGAGGGTGAATACCAAGATGACAAGCCAAACGGCAGCCACAAGCAGTATTACCCCACCGGCACCCTGAAAGCAGAAGAGATCTGGATTGCTGGCTACCGCGAAGGCGAAGCCCGCTACTTCCACCCCAACGGCAAACCTTCAGAGCAGGGCAGCTACATCAGGGATCGAAAGGAAGGTCAGTGGCTGAGCTTCTGGCCCGGCGGCGAGAAACGCATTCAGGGCAGTTATATTGCCGACCGCCAATCCGGCGACTGGCAGTTCTTCGACCAATTTGGCAAGCTGATTAAAACTGAGCACCATAACTGACAATAACAGCTGCTGGCACAAAAAAGGGCATTCCAGACGAATGCCCCTTTTGTTTCAGCGAGTTATTTAAGGATTTAAGCGGACCCTCATCCAATGGCAGGCTCAGCCAAAGAACAACCGGTACAGCCAGGATGAATCCAGCTCTTCTTTACAGCCCTTGTACTGGGCGGCATAACGGCGGGAACGCTCGTCCACCTTGGCGGCCACTTTAATAAGCCATTTCTTTGATTTGTGGGTGCCGCGGCGATAACCGCCCCAGCCTTCGTGATAATTCAAATATTGCGCGCGGGCATCCCACTTGGATACACCGTTGATTTTATGCGTTTTGGTGATGAACCAGCCCATAAAATCCATGGCATCGTCAAAGTCGCTGCGACTCGACCAGCTGTTGCCCGTCTCACGCACATAATCGTCCCAGGTCATGGTTTTAGCCTGGGCGTAACCATAGGCATCACTGGCACGGCCAATGGGGATAAAACCCAGAAAATACTCCATAGGCGGCGCGGCGTTGTGTTTGAACGAGCTTTCCTGATACATCATCGCCAGCGGCACATGCACAGGCACGCCCCACTTTTCCTGGGTATCCAGCGCCGCGTCGTACCAACCACGGTGCTCTTTAAAAATGGCGCAAATATTGTCGGGGTCTTTGGGAGGCGAAGTGGCACAGCCGCCAAGCAGCAGTGCCAGTGGAAACAGCAGAATAACGGCCTTTGACATAGCGCTTCTCTTTATATCAGGGATAGCGTTCACAGGGAGCTTGAGTGTCCCATGTCATTGATTAAGATGCAATTCAGATAAAGCTAACTGAGGGGTCGATCGCGAAGGAGACGCTTAAGGCGTCTCTATCTCACATTCTGCGGCTTCGGTTTGCCAGATGACCGGCTCCCAAAAGTCAGCATCTTTGCCAAAGTAACGCTTATCGTCCTTAAAGCGGGCGGCAAAGTGATAGCGAGTATTGGCCACCACATCGACTTTGAGGGTCTTTTTCTGATGGGCCTCGGGCGCCACCCGCAAATCGACCGCATCAATCAGCTCCACCAGAGTGAACTCGTAACTGCCCGGTGCCAATTGATAATTGGGCCGGGAGATCACCGGCGTACCATTGAGGTGAGTGACAATGGCGCGGTAGAGGCGCTCATTTTCAGGAGGATCCTGATAACCGGATACCCAGCCGCACTGACGACTGGTATCCACCTGACTGGCACAGCCGCCAAGTACGGCAACAGCAGCCAGTCCAAGCACTAGAGCGCGCATGGTACATCCTTGAAATAGTCACGCAAAAAGTCATCAAAACTCTGGGTATCAGCCGCTTCAATCTCACGCTGGGCTGCCAGCGACGAGGCTGCCTCGGCCAGATAATCCGCTTCGGTTTTCTCGCTCAGCGGATAGGTGAGGAAATAATCCTGATACTTGGCGGCTAGGCTCATAACAAACTCGCCATGGTCGTGCCCTTCTTCAATCACCGCCTTGTGCACCCGGCCCGACAGGGTAAGCGATGGATCCAGCACCGCTTTATGCCAGTGGCCAAGGGCCTCGGCGTACACGCCGTTTTCACCATCAAGCAGGCTGGCTATCTTGCCAAGCTCGCCAAAGAGCTGCTCGAGCCAGTCTTTGATATCAACCGCTTCGCCATGACGACTCAGCATCAGCCCGGGCTTTCTGCCCTCGTGGATAACTGCCTTGAGGTTGGCGGCAATCTCAGCCTCGCCACTGGCATCTTCCTTGGGAGAGTCGTCCAACAGGCAGTACAGCAGGAACAAATCGAGGAACCGCAGCTGCGATGCTTCAACGCCCACAGGGCTGAAAGGATTGACATCCAGCGCCCGCACTTCGATGTACTCTACCCCTGCCCGCGCCAGCGCTTCTGAGGGTTTTTCCCCCTTGCGGGTTACCCGCTTGGCACGGATGGGCGCGTAAAATTCGTTTTCAATCTGCAGCACATTGGCATTGAGCTGACGGTATTCGCCATCCACTTTAACGCCGATTTCGGCAAAATGGGCCGATGGCAAACAGATGGCGGCGCGGATGCCATCGAGGTATTCCGCAAGCGAGTTATAGCTGATATTCAGGCTGGCCTGTTCTTTGTTGGTATAGCCAAGGTCGCTCATCCTAAGCGAGGTGGCATAGGGCAAATACAGGGTGCCGCGTTCGGTCTTTTCAAACTGCACACTGGTTTTCTGGCCCTTGAGGAAAGACGAGCACAGCGCTGGCGATGCGCCAAACAAATACGGCAGCACCCACACCAAACGGCGATAATTGCGGATAAGACCGAAATAAGACTCAGAAATAAAGTCGCTCAGGCTAAGCTCGCTGCCCTTGATGGCATGCAAGCGCGGCCAGAGTTCATCGGATACTGAAAAGTTAAAGTGCACGCCGGAGATAATCTGCATCAGCGGGCCATAGCGGTATGTCAGGCCCTTACGATACAGGGTCTTCATCTTGCCGGTATTGGAGTTACCGTAACGGGCGATAGGGATGTCTTTTTCATCACCGACAAAACACGGCATGCTTACCGGCCAGAGTTTCTGCCCGTCGAGGTGACGCAAGGTATAGGCATGGGTTTCGGTGAGCCCGGTGAGCAGGGCGTCGATATCGCCATTGACCGGGGTAATGAACTCGAGCAGGGCCTCACTGTAATCGGTGGTGATCCGGGAGTGGGTCAACGCTGAGCCCAAGGCTTCGGGGTGAGTATCCATCGCCAGATTACAACAACTGGTGATGCGCAGTGCCTCTCGCTCCAATCCCCGTCTCAGGCCCGCCAGAGCCTGACGTCCTTGTGCATCGGAGAGGGCCCCGAGCGTCTCATTGAATACTGTCAATTGATTCTTCCTGGTTGCAATGGCGCGCGGCGCCGCCGTACACAGCAGACCCGAATGGCGCATCCGGTCTTTCGGCTTTCGTCCAAAATAATGCTATTTGCCAGTGGCGGCAAGAAACACAAGCAAGGGTGACGAAAACGCCACCCTTGCTAACTGCCATATGGGGTCTTGGCGGCTGAATTACAACGCCAAATCCTTAACTGGATACCCCAACGCCTTGAGATCTTTCTCTATGCTGGCCTTATCGCCCACCACAAAGATTACCATCTCATTGATGTTAAGGTGCTTTTTAGCCAGAGCATCGATTTCACCCTTGCCAATACCAGCAACAATTTTGTCCTGCTCAGAGGTGAAATTGTCGGCCAGCTGATAACGCTGGATCATCCGCATAAAACCGGCTTTCTGGTAAGGCGTTTCATAATCCAGTGCCTGCCCCTGAGAGATGGAGCTGCGCATAAACTCAAGTTCATCGGCGCGGATCCCGCCATCGCGATAACCGGAAATTTCCTTGATGAACTCGGAAACCGCCGGCGCGGTCACATCGCTGCGCACACTGGCCGTTGCGAGGAACTGGCCGGTTTCAATCCCACCACGGAAGCGGCTGCGGGCACCATAGGTATAGCCCTTGTCTTCACGCAGATTAAGATTGATGCGGCTGTTAAAGGCGCCGCCCAGCGGATAGTTCATCAGACCAGCCTTGAAGTACTCGCCGGTGGCATCAAACGGCAGCGACACCTTACCGATGGAAATCACCGACTGAGCCGCACCCGGCTTATCCTGCACATAGATGGTGCCACCTTCAAGCTGCGGCAGTGCACCAAGGGCTGGCAGCGACGTAGCTGCACCCTGCCACTCACCAAGGGCATTGAGAGAGCGCATCAAAGAGGCCTTGGGCGCACTGGATACCGCCACTATCTGGGCGTTACCGGCGCGGTACTGGGCATCATAGAAGGCTTTCACATCATCCAGGGTCAATGCCTGCACCGACTCTATGGTGCCACCGGCATCCACACCCAGCGCATTGTCATTGCCAAACAGCAACCGGGCAAAACCCGTGCTGGCAAGATAGTTCGGGTTTGACTGAGAGTGCTTAAGCCCTTGCAGGGTTTGCTGTTTGACCCGCTCAAAATCGGCAGCCTTAAAGCCTGGAGTCAGCAGTTTTTCTTTCAGTACCGCCAAGGTGGCATCCAGCTTGTCGGTCAGCGCCGAAACCTTGATTTCACTCTGATAATCACTGGCAGAAAACTGCACCGAAGCACCCAGCAGTTCAAGCGCCTGGGTCAACTCTTCGCTGGAGCGCGAGGCGCTGGACTCGTTCAGCACCGCCGCCGTCAGATTGGCGATACCCGCCTTGCTGACATCGGCCAGGCGGTGACCACCTGCCAGGTACACCACGATTTCGGTGGTGGGAGTTTCACGACTCTCGGTGCCAAGCACGGCAATGCCATTACCCAGATTGTCGCGCCACAGGGTAGGCACTTTCAGCTTGGGCGCATCGCCGCTTTTGGGCATAACACTTCTATCGAAGGATGACTTGGCCTCGGCCACCTTCAGCTCACCGTCGATGGCATGGGCTGCCACCTGAGGCGCGGGGGCTACGAAGTTGTCTTCGGCGGCAATCAGGGCTCCGGCGCCTTCCGGCACTACGCTCATCACCACCATAGGCTTGCCCTTAACGTATTGATTGAATACGCGAATAACATCTTCTTTGGTAACGTTGGCGTAGCGTTTCAGATCCTTGGCAATCATGTTGGGGTTGCCGTAGAAGGTCTGGTTGGCAGCCAGAGTCGAGACTTTGCCACGCACACTCTGCAGGCCAAAAATGGTGTCGGCTTCAAACTGCACCTTCACCTTCTCCAGGTCTTCATCGGTCACGCCGCGGCTTTCAAACTCGGCAATGGAGGCACGCAGCTTGGCTTCTGTTTCTTTAAGGCTGCCACCTTTAGCTGGGTTAGCGAGGGCAAAGAACGACAGCTCGCAAGAAAGCTCGCGGCAAGGATGGCTCACGCCCGCCTGCACCGCATAACCTTCTTTCACCAGATTCTTGTATACCAGCGAGGTTTTGCCGCCGCCAAGAATATTGGCCAGCAAATCCAGCGCAGCTTCATCCTGATGACTGCCATACACTGTGGGCAACGCCATGCGAATAAGCGGCAGGTGCACCTTGTCTTCCATCGACAGGTATCTGTCTTTATCCAGGGTTACCTTGGTCTTTGGCAGTGGTTCAACCTCAGGGCCACGGGGAATATCGCCGAAATATTTGTTTACCCATGCCAGGGTTTGCAGCTCATCGAAGTCACCGCCGATGGTCAGGGTGGCGTTATTAGGGCCGTACCAGCGCTGGAAGAATTGCTTCACGTCGCTAAGCTCGGCGCGGTTCAAATCATCCGGCCAGCCAATCACAGGCCAGGAGTAAGGATGACCCGCCGGATACATGGCCTGGCTGAAACGCTCGTACATACGGCCATAGGGCTGGTTGTCGATACGTTGGGCACGCTCGTTTTTCACGGTTTCGCGCTGCACTTCGAATTTCTCTTCGGTCAGCGCCGGCAGGAAGAAGCCCATGCGGTCCGATTCAAGCCACAGCATCTTTTCCAGCTGATTGCTGGGTACTGTCTCGAAATAGTTGGTGCGATCTGTGTTGGTGGTGCCGTTGAGGGTACCGCCGGACTCGGTAACCACCTTGAAGTGCTGCTCATCGGCGACGTTTTCTGAGCCCTGGAACATCATGTGTTCAAACAGGTGAGCAAAGCCGCTGCGGCCAGGCAGCTCACGGCCTGAACCCACATGGTAAGTCACATCCACATGCACCAGTGGATCTGAGCTGTCCTGATGCAGAATGACCGTCAGGCCATTGGCCAGCTGGAATTTCTTGTAGGGGATGCCTACGCCAGCCTCAGTGGCACTGACCGTTTCCAGAAGCGTCACCCCGGCGGGTAAGGCGAGTGAGTCGGAAGAATGCTGGGCACAGCCCGCAAGTGCGGCCGAAACGGCGGCTGCGAGTATCCATTTTTTCATTAGCTATCCCTTATTTTACTTGTAGTTAGTCACCAACAGATCCGTCTGACTATAACAGAGTCCCCCGGTGGGGCATTATGGTTTTGTCTGCCTGGCTTGTAAAAACGTGGGTTGTAAAAAAAGATGTCAAAACGCCTGCATCAGCAGCAATAACAAGGCGTAACGCAGCGCTTTACCGATAAGGATAAGCACTGTGGATGCCAGCAGCGGCAACCTGAGCCAGCCGGCAAGCACGCACAGGACGTCACCAATCACCGGCGCCCAGGACAGCAGCAAACTCCAGACACCGTATTTTTCCACTAACGCCATGGCACGACGCTGGGATGCTGACAACTGCTCAGGCTCCCAGGCGATACGGCCAAGGCGGCCGAGCCCCAGACTGGTAAGAGCCCCCAGGGTATTACCCAGAGTAGCGGCCACAAACAGCCCAAGCCACAGCTCGGGGCTGGATTTCACCAGTGCCATCAGCAATACCTCTGAGCCCCCGGGCAACAAGGTGGCCGCCAGAAAAGCGCCGGAAAACATCAGCCATAACGGCTCCATACTCAGACTCCAGACAGCAGCGTTAAAAAAACGGATCATTTTAACGCTATAAAAACAAATCCTGATATCACAATAAGTTATATCAAAAACGGTTTGTTTTGGATCTCCTTGTGTCGATACAATGCGGCTGCACTGTAATTTTTCCCGCACTCTGGCGGTTAACTGCCTATGGCAGTCAGCTGACCTGGCTGCCGCGGTTTTGCCCCGTCGTCTTTTTTGGGCAAGTGCAGTTTCACTGCGGGCCTTTAGTTAAGAAACATTGGAAATTTCCATGATAATTCAAACGTTAAATAAAATTCCCTTCTGGCAGAAAGTGCTGGCAGGTTTTGCACTGGGGATCCTGGCCGGCGTAGCGCTGGGTGAATCGGCTACCCTGTTCAAGCCCCTTGGCGATCTCTTTATTGCCGCCATTAAGATGCTGGTTGCGCCGCTGGTACTGTGCGCCATTGTGGTCAGCATCACCTCTCTTGGCAGCTCATCCAACCTCAAACGCCTGAGTTTCAAAACCCTGGCGCTGTTTATGCTGACCGGTACCCTCGCCTCACTGATTGGTCTGGCGGTCGGCAGCAGCTTTGATATGGGTGGCAGCATGCAGCTGGCCAGCTCAGAAGTGCGCGAGCGGGTTGTACCCGGCTTTGCTCAGGTGCTGCTGGATATGATCCCGGTGAACCCCTTTGCCTCGCTGACCAACGGCAAAGTACTGCAAATCATTGTATTTGCGGCCTTGGTGGGTATTGCCATCAACGCTGTGGGCGAGAAAGCCGAGCCTCTGAAAAAGGTATTCGATGCCGGCGCCGAGGTAATGTTCCAGCTGACCCGTATGGTGCTGAAACTCACTCCCATAGGTGTATTTGGCCTGATGGCCTGGGTGGTGGGCGAATATGGCCTCTCAACCCTGCTGCCGCTGGGTAAATTTATTATCGCCATCTACGTGGCAGCGCTTATCCACATAGTGTTTGTCTACGGCGGCCTGGTGAAGTTTGCAGCCCGCTTAAGTCCGCTGCAGTTTTTCCGTAAGGCAATGCCAGCGCAGCTGGTTGCCTTCAGCACGGCATCGAGCTTTGGCACCCTGCCGGTCACCACCAAGTGCGCCGAGTCCATGGGCGTATCCAAGCGCTACAGCGCCTTTGTACTGCCGATGGGCGCCACCATGAACATGGACGGCTGCGGCGGTATTTATCCTGCAATCGCGGCAATTTTCATCGCGCAGATCTACGGTATTCCGCTGGATATGACTGACTACATGCTGATTGCCGTGACAGCGACTGTGGCCTCGGTGGGGACTGCAGGCGTTCCCGGCAGCGCCATGGTGATGCTGACCGTGACTCTGGGGGTGATTGGCCTGCCACTGGAAGGCATTGCCTTTATCGCCGCCATCGACCGGGTGATTGATATGATACGTACCTGCACCAACGTCACCGGCGATATGATGACCGCAGTGGTGGTGGGTAACTCAGAAGGCGAACTCGACCGCGAGCGCTTTTATAAAACAGAAGAAGACAAAATCGTCGCCGATAATGCCTGAGTCCATTCACCCAGCTACGCCTGAGTGTAGGCCCGGCAATATACGGGGTTGTTAACATCAAAGGCCATTCCTTCCGGGATGGCCTTTTTGTTTACCTTGGTTGGCAAAGCACCTACACTGACCTTAGTGTTATCAATAATAACAAGCCCTTGCCATGACCAAGCTTTTCCTGTTTCCCATTATTCTGTGCCTGCTGTGGACGGCATTTTTGCGCTTTAATGGCATCCCGCTGGCCAAGGGCAAGACGGGTTATGTCTACATCATTGCTATCAGCAGCACCTTAATCGTTCTGATGGCATTGCTGCTTTGGCTGACCCGGGTTCAATGAGCCCCGGCCAAAATAAGCCCCGTCAAAATAGCCCACAGATAAAACAAAAAAAGCGCCCAAGGGCGCTTTTTCGTTATCAGCAGACTAGCCCAACACGGCCAGCAGAATACCCGCCGCCACTGCGCTGCCAAGCACCCCGGCCACATTGGGCCCCATGGCATGCATCAGCAGGTAGTTGTGCGGATTGGCTTCGAGCCCTACCTTATTCGCCACCCGCGCAGCCATAGGCACGGCAGACACTCCGGCGGCACCAATCAGTGGATTGACCTTGCCGCCACTGAGTTTGCACAACAGCTTGGCCATCAGTACTCCAGCCGCAGTACCAATGGAAAACGCCACAGCGCCGAGCACCAGAATGCCCAGAGTCTCGACCCGCAGGAACTGCTCGGCCGACAGCTTGGAGCCCACCGCCAGTCCGAGGAAGATGGTAACTATGTTAATCAGCTCGTTCTGGGCGGTGTTGGACAGACGGTCAACCACGCCGGATTCACGCATCAGGTTGCCAAGGCAGAACATCCCCACCAAAGGCGTTGCCGCAGGCAAAAACAGGATTGTCAGCCCCAGCACCATCAGCGGAAACAGCACCTTTTCCATCTTGCTCACTTCCCGCAGCTGCTCCATCTTGATGGCACGCTCTTCCTTGGTGGTGAGCGCCCGCATGATGGGCGGCTGGATAATGGGCACCAGCGCCATGTACGAGTAAGCGGCCACCGCAATGGCTCCCAACAACTCTGGGGCCAGCTTGGTAGAGAGGAAGATGGCCGTCGGTCCATCGGCGCCGCCAATAATGGCAATGGCCGCCGCATCCTTCATGGAAAACTCAAAGCCGGGCACCAGGTTGAGCCCAATCGCCCCCAGCAGTGTGGCAAAAATGCCGAACTGCGCTGCCGCCCCCAGCAGCAGTGTTTTGGGGTTGGCAATAAGGGCGCCAAAGTCGGTCAACGCCCCGACGCCGAGGAAAATCAGCAGCGGGAAGATGCCGGTTTCCAGCCCCACGTGGTAGAGGTAGTAGAGTAAGCCCCCTTCGTCGGTAAATCCGGCGTTGGGGATATTGGCAAGCACAGCGCCAAAACCAATCGGCAGCAGCAGCAAGGGCTCAAACCCCTTGCCAATGGCGAGATACAGCAGCACCAGCCCCACCGCCATCATCAGCAGTTGCCCCAGTGTGAAGTGGGCAATACCTGTTTCGGCCCAAAAAGCCATCAATCCTTCCATGATGCCTCCTTAGGCCAACGACAACAGCTGAGCGCCAACGGCAACCGAGTCGCCTTCTTTCACCCATAGACGGGCAATAACCCCGTCGGCCTGGGCACGGATCTCGGTTTCCATCTTCATGGCTTCAAGGATGATGACCACATCCCCGGCCTTCACAGTATCGCCGGGCGACACGTGAATTTTGAAGATATTACCAGACAGGGGCGCGCTCATTTCCAGTTTGATTTCGTGGCTTACAGGCGCAGCCGCTGTGGCGGCAGGGGCAACTGCTGCGCTGGACTGACTCGCTCCCTGTGGCTGGATTTGACTGATTTCACCGCCAGCGGCGACTTCAACCACGTAGGTTTGACCATCCACCTTCACCGTATAGGTTTCCGGCCCAGAGGCTGCCCTGGCTGGGGCAGAGGCGGCCTGAGCCACTGCCACTGGAGCAGGCTCAAAGGCATCGGCATTGCCGCGATTTTTGAGGAATTGCAGGCCAATCTGCGGAAACAGCGCATAGGTGAGCACATCGTCATCGAGATCTTCACTGAGCTTAATGTTGTCAGCAGCTGCCTTTTGCGCCAGTTCGGTGCGAAGCCGCTCCATTTCTGGGGTCAGCAAATCGGCAGGACGGCAAGTGACAGGCTCGGCACCCTTGAGCACCCGCTGCTGCAGCTCGGCGTTCACCGGCGCCGGGGTGGCACCGTACTCGCCCTTAAGCACCCCTTCAGTTTCCTTGGTGAGCGACTTGTAACGCTCACCGGTCAGCACGTTGATCACCGCCTGGGTGCCCACAATCTGCGAGGTCGGTGTCACCAGAGGCAGGAAGCCCAGGTCTTCACGCACTCGGGGGATTTCATCGAGTACCAAATCAAGTTTATCGCTGGCGCCCTGCTCTTTAAGCTGACTCTCCATATTGGTTAGCATGCCACCTGGCACCTGAGCTCGCAGAATTCGGGAATCAATGCCCTGAAGCGCGCCTTCGAATTTGGCGTACTTTTTACGCACCTCACGGAAATAGGCGGCAATCTCTTCCAAAAGCGCCATATCCAATCCGGTTGAGCGCTCAGTGTCTTCTACCATGGCCACCAGGGTCTCGGTGGCACTGTGGCCATAGGTCTGGCTCATGGACGAAATCGCGGTATCCAGCACATCAATACCGGCCTCAATCGCCTTTTGATAGGTGGCGGTAGAAAGCCCGGTGGTGGCATGGCTGTGCATGGCCACCATCAGCCCGGTTTGCGACTTAAGCCTGCTCACCAGCTCGAAGGCTTCCATAGGGCGCAGCAGACCGGCCATGTCTTTGATACAGAGCGAATCGCAGCCCAGATCCTCAAGGCGCTTGGCCATATCCACCCAGGTATCCAGATTATGTACCGGGCTGGTGGTGTAGGAAATGGTGCCCTGGGCATGGGCGCCCACCTGCTTCACGGCACGCACCGCCTCTTGCAGGTTACGCACATCGTTCATGGCATCGAATACCCGAAACACGTCCATGCCGTTGTCGTGGGCGCGCTCTACAAACCTGTGCACCAGATCGTCGGCATAGTGGCGATAACCCAGCAGGTTCTGCCCCCGCAGCAGCATCTGCATCGGGGTGTTGGGCATGGCTTGCTTGAGCAGTCGCAGCCGCTCCCAGGGGTCCTCCCCCAGATAGCGAATACAGGCATCGAAAGTCGCGCCGCCCCAGGTCTCCAGTGACCAATAGCCCACCTGATCCAGTTTGGCAGCGATGGGCAACATGTCTTCAATACGTAAACGGGTAGCTAGCAGAGATTGGTGCGCATCGCGCAGCACCACATCGGTAAGGGCCAAGGCTTTGGTCATGAACGTCCCTCCTGGGCTCGATATTGTTGTACGGCAGAGGTGATGGCGGCCACCAGACGCGGATCCAGCCCCTGGGGCTTAGATGAAATACTGGGCGCCTCTGGCCTGTTGACTGTGTCTGTGGCTTTGGGTGCATAACGATTGGCAATCAACTTAAGCCCAAGGATCAAAATCCCCAGAAACAAGTACACCAGCACCATGCCCAGCACCATGATCCACAGGGCCTCGCCCATTTGATCCATAACTGATGTCATGACTTCCCCTCAAAGGTTTGTTGGCTCTTCTCGCATAAAAATGCGCACATTTACACATTTCATTCAGCGTTATCGACGCCAAAATGTAACAGACGGCAAAAATAGCATCCCGAAAGATAACCTTTTATTAACGATGAAGGCAACGCCTTGTAAATTGGTCTTACCAATATTTATTGATTAAGCAGGATGAGTTTGAGTAATTCTCAAAAATATAGCCGTGAAATTACACAAAGGAGAATTTGATAGCGATGAATTCGAAAAAGCAATACTGGCAACGGCTAAGGCAGATACAGCGTTTATTGACCGGGACAATCAGCCAGCTTAAGTCAAAGCGCGGAGGGATTTATGCAATACGGAATGCAGCAAGTTGCTGAAAAAGAAAAAGCCCCTGAATTATCAGGGGCTTTTAATATGGCGCGCATGGAAGGAGTCGAACCTCCGACCGCCTGGTTCGTAGCCAGGTACTCTATCCAGCTGAGCTACATGCGCGGCGCGCATGGAAGGAGTCGAACCTCCGACCGCCTGGTTCGTAGCCAGGTACTCTATCCAGCTGAGCTACATGCGCACACTTTAATCGCTTAGGAAAATGGCGGAGAAGGAGGGATTCGAACCCTCGATGGGATATAAAGCCCATACTCCCTTAGCAGGGGAGCGCCTTCGGCCACTCGGCCACCTCTCCGTCTTTTCTTGGCGCACATATTACTGTTTGAAGAAAATAAGTCAAACCCTTTTTCCCAAAGCAGATCTGATTGCCCTGTTTTTAATCACATGCCTGAAAGCCAAGCACAATCAGCATTTGCGCGCCGTCACAAGTTGCCATTCTTAAGTCGCAGCCAATAAAAAAGCCAGCTCTTGGCTGACTCTTCTATTGTCCGTCCCGGACGCCCCTCAAGGAGCATGAAAACCGGCTTAGTAGTTGCCACCCTCAGGTGAGCCCGTTTTCTCAGATTGAATACGCTGGTAGATCTCTTCGCGGTGAACAGACACTTCTTTAGGTGCATTCACACCAATGCGCACCTGATTTCCCTTTACACCCAGCACTGTCACCGTGACTTCGTCACCGATCATCAGTGTTTCGCCAACACGACGTGTCAAAATCAGCATTCGCTTGCTCCTTTAGTCCCATTCCATACGCCAGGACTGACGCCTGGACATTGCTCTATTATAAAGTCAGCTTAGTACAAATTATAGTATTGAATACCAAAACTCTTGGATATTCATACTTTATTGAGGCCAAATGCCCTGTGCAAACTTCTTACGGCTTGCTGAAGGTGCGCCTCATCGATCATCACCGACAGTTTGATTTCCGACATGGATGTCAACTTAACACGGATGTTCTCGGCTTCCAAAAGCTCGTTAACCCGCATCGCCACTTCAGCCATGGCTGGCTTGCCGGTACTGATAAGTGACACCTTGGCTAAACTGGGCTCAAAATGCACCTCGCCCAACGCATGAACCACAGCCAACTTATCAACCTCGGCCAATACTGACTCGATAGCCCCCTGGCTTAAGGTAAAGGCCAATGCCCTGTCGGCGCGGGCCTGCACCACCAGATCGGTATCTATGCCAGCGGCGCAAAGCGCCTGAAACAGCGCGACTTCCGCCTGAGGGTTTTCCAGCACCCCAGCTACAGAGACTAGCCCCTGAGCGCGCGACACTGCAATACCTACAATGCCGGATACCGTGTGATCCGGCTCATCAAACCGGATTAAAGTACCGCTGCCGGGCTCAAAACTCGACAATACCCTCAGCACCACCCCATGACGACGGGCACAGGCCACGCTATCAGGGTGCAGCACCTTGGCGCCCTGACGCGCCATTTCGTACATGGCTTCAAAGCTGATGCTGTCGAGCTTCTGGGCATTGGGGTCGATGTTGGGGTCTGTGGTAAACACGCCGCACACATCGGTAAAGATTTGGCACTCGGCCGCGTTGAGAGCGGCAGCAACAGCAACGGCAGTGGTATCTGAACCGCCGCGTCCAAGGGTGGTCACTTCACCTGCTGCATCCACCCCCTGAAATCCGGCAATCACAGGAACAACACCATCATCCAGCAGCTGAGTCAGCAGCTCAGTATCAACAGATTCAATACTGGCACGGCCGAATTGACTGTCGGTACGCACCTTTACCTGACTGCCAAGCAAAGAGCGGGCATTAACGCCACGCCGGTGCAGCGCCATCGCCATCAGGGCAATGCTGACCTGCTCGCCAGCGGTAACCAGCATGTCCAGCTCCCGCGCGGGCGCGACTGTGTCAACGTTGGCCGCCATAGCGTAAAGGCGGTTGGTTTCCCCTGCCATGGCTGAGAGCACCAGTACCTGTCGCTCACCACTGAAATGGGCCCGGGCAATGGCATCGGCCACTGCATCAATGCGCTCGAAGGAACCCACAGAGGTTCCTCCGAACTTTTTCACATAAATGTTTGTCACAAAAAGCCTGCTACTGCTCAGACCCCGACGGGATTAAAGGCGTTCAGTCAGCCAAGGCAACACAGATGCCAGTGCGCCATCGAGCTTGGCAGGCTCGCTGCCACCGGCCTGGGCCATGTCAGGACGTCCGCCGCCCTTACCGCCCACCTGAGCGGCCACCATGGCGACCAGCTCTCCAGCCTTGACCTTACCGGTCAGATCCTGAGTCACACCGGCAATCAGATTCACCTTATCGCCAGCGCCAATGGCCAGCACCACAACGCCGGACTTAAGCTTCTGCTTAAGCTCGTCCTGCAAACCGCGCAGAGCGCCGGCTTCCACGCCTTCGAGACGCTTAACCAGTACGTTAACGCCATTGATTTCCTGGGCGTCACCGGCAAGGTCGGCACTGGCAGCAGCTGCCAGCTTGTCTTTGAGCTGCGCGTTTTCTTTCTCAAGCTGGCGGGCTTTGTCGAGCTGGGCCTTGAGCTTGGCAACGACGGAAGCAACATCGCCCTTGAGTAGTGCAGCGGCTTCTTCGAGCTCTGACTGCTGCTCGGCAACATAGGCCATGGCAGCGGCGCCGGTCACAGCTTCGATACGGCGGATACCTGCAGCGATACCCCCTTCAGAGGTGATCTTAAACAGACCAATATCACCGGTACGGCCAACGTGGGTACCACCACACAGCTCGATAGAGAAGTCGCCCATGGTCACAACGCGTACCTTGGAGTCGTATTTCTCACCAAAGAGCGCCATGGCACCTTTAGCCTTGGCTTCTTCGATATCCATCTCGGCGAAATTCAGCTCGTGGTTACGACGAATCTGGGTATTCACCAGATCTTCAACCGCTTTGAGCTCTTCACGCTTAACGCCTTCGAAGTGGGAAAAGTCGAAACGCAGACGCTCTGGGTCAACCAAAGAGCCTTTCTGGGTTACGTGGGTACCCAACACCTGACGCAACGCAGCGTGCAGCAGGTGAGTCACAGAGTGGTTAAGTTCGGTGCGGTGACGCAGCTTTTTATCCACCATGGCTTTGAGGCTATCGCCAACCTTGATGCTACCAAGCGCCAGCTGGCCCTTATGACCAATGCCCTGACCAAACTTCTGGGTATCAACAACCGTGAATTCAACGCCCTCAGCCAGCAGCTGACCTTTATCACCAACCTGACCACCGGACTCAGCGTAGAATGGGGTGTTATCGAGTACCACAACCAAATCGGCACCAGCTTGGGCAGCATCGACAGATTCGCCATCACGGTACAGGGCCACGACCTTGCTCTCAGCGGCAAGCTCGGAGTAACCACAAAAATCGGTGGCAGTATCGATTTTCAGTGCGGCGTTATAGTCGGCACTGAACTGACCTGCGGCCTGAGCGCGGCTGCGCTGCTCGGCCATGGCGGCATTAAAGCCTTCTTCGTCTACCTTGAGGTTACGCTCACGGCACACGTCGGCAGTCAAATCCACCGGGAAGCCGTAGGTGTCATAGAGTTTAAATACGGTATCGCCGTCCAGGGTGTCGCCCTTCAGCTCAGCCAATGCGGCATCGAGCATACCCAGACCACGCTCGAGGGTACGGGCAAACTGCTCTTCTTCAGCCTTGAGGGCCTTTTCCACGATGGCCTGAGTGGCAGCCAGGTCTTTGGCGGCATCGCCCATGGCATCAATCAGGGTTGGTACCAGTTTGTAGAAGAAGGTGTCAGTGGCGCCCAGCTTGTTACCGTGGCGCACAGCGCGGCGGATAATACGGCGCAGCACATAGCCACGGCCTTCGTTGGATGGCATCACGCCATCGGCAACCAGGAAGGCACAGGAGCGAATGTGGTCGGCAATAACGCGCAGGGATTTGTTTTCCAAATCAGTCACACCGATGATTTCGGCGGTCTTGGCTATCAGCTTCTGGAAAATATCGATTTCGTAGTTTGAGTGCACGCCCTGCATGATGGCAGAGATACGCTCGATACCCATACCTGTATCTACGGCTGGCTTTGGCAGCGGATCCAGGGTGCCGTCGGACTGACGGTTGTACTGCATGAATACGATGTTCCAGATCTCGATGAAACGGTCGCCGTCTTCTTCAGGGCTGCCGGGACGGCCACCCCAAATATGCGCGCCGTGATCGTAGAAGATTTCAGTACAGGGACCACAAGGACCTGTATCGCCCATCTGCCAGAAGTTGTCTGATGCGAATGGCGCGCCCTTGTTATCACCGATACGGATGATGTTTTCGGCTGGAACACCGATTTGCTTATTCCAAATATCGAATGCTTCGTCATCGGTGTGGTACACGGTAACGCACAGCTTCTCTTTCGGCAGTTTCAGGGTGCCGGTCAGGAATTCCCAGGCGAAGCGAATGGCGTCTTCTTTGAAGTAATCACCAAAGCTGAAGTTACCCAGCATTTCGAAGAAGGTGTGGTGACGGGCGGTGTAACCCACGTTGTCCAGGTCGTTATGCTTACCACCGGCGCGAACGCAGCGCTGTGCAGTCGCGGCGCGAACGTAGCTGCGCTTTTCCATGCCAAGGAAACAGTCTTTGAACTGGTTCATACCGGCGTTGGTGAACAGCAGTGTTGGATCATTACCGGGAACCAGAGAGCTGCTGTCTACTACCTGGTGACCCTGCTGCCTGAAATACTCGAGAAAAGCACTGCGAAGCGCGGCTGTGGTTTGATACATGAAAACGTCCTGAGTTGGATAAGCCTGATACGACAAGCCGCAGCCACTTCCACGGGCTGCCGACAAAAATTTGGGGCTCATTATAACCTCAAGAGTTTCGAATAAGATAGCGCACAGGCCGCGAAATCCGGGTCAATCGGGGTGGGAACAGGGGTTCTCAATCACTAGAGAAACAAAGTCAGCGGACAAGGCTGATTAAAATAAAAAAGACCGCCTCGGGTGCGGTCTTTAATCCATATCGTAAGGGTCAAAATCCAACGCGTGGGATATTTCATCGAAACTGAACCCCTGCCCTGCAAGGTAGCGGATGCGTTTCGCCCTGTCTTTGGCATCGACAGGTTTGGTGGCACCAAACTTTTTCAGTGCCTTTTCCCTGGCTTGGGCATACCAATCCACATCACAGCCTTCGAGGTTGCTTTGGATAACCTCTTTATCCAATCCCTTGGCTATCATGGCCTGACGCGCTCGGGCAGCGCCATGGCCTTTCAATACTGACGAGCGAATAACTGATGCGCCATAGCGACTGTCATTCAGGTAGCCTTTGGCTTCACACTCATCCAGTACTCGCTCAATCTCGAGGGCCTCATGCCCCTTGGCGAGCAGTTTAAGCTTAAGTTCGTTGCGGCTGTGATCACGCCTGGCAAGAGATGCCAGTGCGTGATTCATCAGTTCCTGACTCAGAACACTTCTCCGGTTTCGAAGTCGATGTTTTCATCGCCTTCGGCGCTGGTCGCTTCCGCAGAGCTGGTGTGAGACAACAGCAGATCGCGCAGTGACTTTTCAATCTCGGCAGCGATTTCACCGTTTTCGGCCAGGAACTTGGTCGCGTTGGCACGGCCCTGACCAATCTTGTCGCCCTTATAGCTGTACCAGGCACCGGATTTCTCAATCAGCTTGTGCAGTACACCCAGGTCAACCAGCTCACCGGTACGGTTAATGCCCTGGCCGTAAAGGATCTGGAAGTCAGCCTGACGGAAAGGCGCTGCAATCTTGTTTTTAACCACTTTCACGCGGGTTTCGTTACCCACCACTTCGTCGCCTTCTTTGATGGCGCCGGTGCGGCGGATATCCAAACGCACGGATGCGTAGAATTTCAGAGCGTTACCACCGGTAGTGGTTTCTGGGTTACCGAACATCACACCAATCTTCATACGGATTTGGTTGATGAAAATCAGCAGGGTGTTGGATTGCTTGAGGTTACCGGCAAGCTTACGCATCGCCTGGCTCATCATACGGGCCGCAAGACCTACGTGAGAGTCACCGATTTCACCTTCGATTTCCGCTTTAGGAACCAGTGCTGCAACCGAGTCGACGATGATAACGTCTACGGCGCCACTACGGGTCAGGGCATCACAGATTTCCAGCGCCTGTTCACCCGTGTCTGGCTGAGAACACAGCAGGTTGTCGATATCTACGCCGAGCTTACGGGCATATACTGGGTCGAGGGCGTGTTCAGCATCGATAAAGGCGCACACTTTGCCTGCACGCTGAGCCGCAGCAATCACTTCCAGAGTCAGGGTAGTTTTACCTGATGATTCAGGACCATAGATTTCTACGATACGGCCCATTGGCAGACCGCCGGCACCCAACGCCACGTCCAGAGACAGCGAGCCGGTGGAGATGGTTTCCACATCCATGGAGCGGTCTTCACCCAGCTTCATGATAGAGCCTTTACCAAACTGCTTTTCAATTTGGCCAAGAACGGCGGCAAGTGCTTTCTCTTTATTTGGATCGATTTTCATTGTTCCCTCTCACACACAGCAGGCGCTGTGAAGACGCAACGGTTAATGCGGTTCAGGCAAAAGCCCTGTGTATTTGTACATATTGAAAGCTAGTATACTGTACAATCATACAGTATCAACCCCTGGATGAAATAATTTTCTGCGGCGCCGAAATCCGCTGTTTCATCGCCTTGAATTGAAAAGGATCACTTTAGCGAAAAACTTGGTAGACTGGGCGCCCATAGGCTTTACCCGCGGCTTGACCAGACAAGCCCCATCGCAATAACAGAGTGGCAATGAACAGCACAGACCTGCTTGATCTCGAAAAACACACCCCCATGATGCGTCAGTATCTGACCATGAAGGCAGCGCACCCCGACATGCTGCTGTTTTATCGCATGGGCGACTTTTATGAACTCTTTTACGATGATGCCAAGCGTGCCTCGGAAATGCTGGCCATTTCACTTACTGCCCGCGGCAAGAGCGGCGGCGATCCAATCCCCATGGCCGGTATCCCCTACCATGCGGTGGAAGGCTATCTGGCCAAGTTGGTGCAATTGGGTCAGTCGGTTGCCATTTGTGAGCAAATAGGTGACCCGGCCACCTCAAAAGGCCCGGTAGAACGTAAAGTGGTGCGCGTCGTCACGCCGGGTACGCTGACCGATGAAGCGCTGCTGCAGGAGCGCCAGGATAATCTGCTGGCTGCGGTTTACCAGGGCAAGGTGGGTTATGGTTTTGCCACTCTGGATGTGGCATCCGGCCGCTTTGTCATTGCTGAATTACCAAGCCGTGAAGCACTTGAGGCCGAGCTTCAGCGCACATGCCCGGCAGAGCTTTTATACAGCGAAGACTTTGCCGACATGGCGCTGATTAATCATATCAAGGGCAAGCGCCGCCGCCCCGAGTGGGAATTTGACTATGATACCTGCATCAAGCTGCTACTTGAGCAGTTTGGTACCCGCGATCTGCGTGGCTTTGGCATTACCGACGCCCGCCTGTCGCTGCAGGCCGCAGGCTGTCTGATGCAATACGTGAAAGACACTCAGCGCACCGCCCTGCCCCACATCAATTCCATCGTGCGCTTCAATCAGGGCGATAGCATCATTCTGGATGCCGCCACCCGCCGCAATCTGGAACTGACCATCAGTCTGTCGGGCTCGCGGGAAAACACCCTTGCCAGCGTACTGGATAATACCGTTACCGCCATGGGCAGTCGGATGCTGCAGCGCTGGATCCACCAGCCACTGCGCTGCCACGATACCATTCGTGGTCGCCAGCAGGCAGTGCAGGAATTACTGGAAACCGGACTCTATGACGATCTTCGTGCTGAACTTAAAGCCCTTGGCGATATCGAGCGTATTCTGGCGCGTCTGGCGCTGCGAAGCGCCCGCCCACGGGACTTTGCCCGGTTAAGAGATGCCCTCGGAATTTTGCCGCTTATCCGCGAGCGCGTGCAGCGCTGTGAGTCGCGCCATCTGAAGTCACTCAATATTCTTCTGGGTGACTTCCCCGAGGAATATGAACTGCTTAGCCGCGCAATTGTGGATAATCCACCGGTACTTATCCGTGATGGCGGCGTTATTCGTGAAGGCTACCACAGTGAACTGGATGAGTGGCGCAAACTCAGCGATGGCGGCATCGACTATCTGGAGCAGATGGAGCTGCGTGAAAAAGAGCGAACCGGCATCGCCACCCTCAAGGTTGGCTTCAACCGGGTTCACGGCTACTACATCGAAGTCAGCCGTGCGCAATCAGCCCTGGTGCCTCTTGCTTATCAGCGTCGCCAGACGTTGAAAAACACCGAGCGCTACATCACTCCTGAGCTTAAAGAGTACGAAGAGAAGGTACTGTCGAGCCAGGGCAAGGCACTGGCGCTTGAAAAGCAGCTGTGGGAAGAGCTGTTCGATTTGGTATTGCCCAAGCTTCAGGAATTGCAGGACTTTGCCCGCGCCGCCTCTGAGCTCGACGTACTGGCAAACTTTGCCGATAGGGCCGATATCTTCAACTATCACTGCCCGGAACTCAGCGACACCACCGGGATCCTGATTGAAGCAGGTCGTCATCCTGTGGTCGAGCGTGTCAGCCAAAGCCCCTTCATCCCCAACCCAGTGGAGTTGTCCAGCCAGCGCCGTATGTTGATTGTGACCGGCCCCAACATGGGCGGTAAATCCACTTATATGCGTCAGGTCGCGCTCATTACCCTGATGGCGCATATCGGCAGTTTTGTACCGGCGGAGCGTGCACTGATTGGTCCGGTGGACAGAATTTTCACCCGCATTGGTGCCAGTGATGACTTGGCGTCCGGCCGCTCGACCTTTATGGTGGAAATGACTGAAACTGCCAACATCCTGCACAACGCCACGGCAAACAGCCTGGTATTGATGGATGAGATTGGCCGCGGTACCTCCACCTATGATGGGATGTCGCTGGCATGGTCAGCGGCTGAGTACCTGGCACAGAAACTCGGCGCCATGACATTGTTCGCCACCCACTATTTTGAGCTGACCCAGCTGCCTGAATTACTGCCCGGGGTGCACAACGTGCATCTGGATGCCATTGAGCATGAAGATACCATCGCCTTTATGCACGCCGTACAGGAAGGCGCTGCCAGCAAGAGTTATGGTCTGCAAGTGGCGGCGCTTGCCGGGGTTCCGGCAAATGTCATCAAGGCGGCCAAACATAAGCTGCATCAACTGGAAAGCCGCGACCACCAGTCAGGCAACCCGGCGCAGCAAAGCTTGCCACTGTCGGCCGCCCAGCCGGAGCCTTCTGCAGTGGAAGCAAGGCTCGAGCGAATTGTTGCCGACGACCTGACCCCAAGGGCTGCACTTGAGCTGATTTATGAACTGAAGCGCTTGATGTAAGCGACGAGTATAAATAACAGCGCCAATTAAGGCACATTAAAAAACGCCTCGTTTTTATTGAAAACAGAGGCGTTTTTATATGGCGTGAATAGGGGACGTCAGTTTCTGAACAAAGCCTCTACTGACAGCCCCTGGGCACTCAAAATATCCCGCAGGCGTTTCAGGGCTTCTACCTGAATTTGCCGTACCCGCTCACGGGTCAGACCGATTTCAGCGCCTACGTCTTCCAGGGTTGAGGGCTCATAGCCAAGCAATCCAAAACGGCGTGCCAGCACTTCCCGCTGCTTGGTATTGAGCTCATTAAGCCAATTCACTACTGAGTTGGAGATGTCTTCATCCTGAACCTTATAATCAGGGCCTACTGAGTCATCATCCGGCAACACATCCAGCAGCGCCTTGTCGTTGTCACCACCAAGGGGAATGTCGACCGAAGTAATTTTCTCGTTCAGTTTCAACATCCGACTGACTTCAACACTGGGCAAATCCAGTTTGGCGGCAATTTCTTCCGCTGTGGGTTCGTGATCCAGCTTGTGCGCCAGCTCCCTTGCAGTCCGCAGGTACACATTGAGCTCTTTTACCACGTGAATCGGCAGACGTATGGTGCGGGTCTGATTCATGATGGCGCGCTCAATGGTCTGACGGATCCACCAGGTCGCATAAGTAGAGAAACGGAAGCCCCGTTCAGGGTCAAACTTTTCGACGGCCCGGATCAGGCCAAGGTTACCTTCTTCGATAAGATCAAGCAGAGCCAAACCGCGATTGTTGTAGCGACGCGCTATTTTCACTACCAAACGGAGGTTACTTTCTATCATTCGATTGCGAGATTTCTCGCAGCCGCGAAGTGCCTTACGGGAATAATAAACTTCTTCTTCCGCGGTCAGCAGTGGGGAAAAGCCTATCTCGCTCAAGTAGAGCTGAGTGGCATCGAGATTGCGTTGTAAATCGTCCTGAACCTGTTGTTCCAGCTCCAGGTCTTGAACCAGATTGACTTCTTCACCTTCCGCATTGGCATCGAATCCTGGCTCCTTTCCGGAAAAATCTACAAGCTCTTCGGCAACAAGGGTATTGTTTTTCAAGCTCATAATATACTCTCCCAAACCCGAATATGTTAATGAATCTAATACACTTTTTTATCCTCCAAATGCCAAAATTGGCTGCCATAAAGTTACTGCTTAGGCAAATATTTCAGTGGGTTAACCGACACACCGTGCAAACGGATCTCGAAGTGGAGCATCACGTGTTGAGCATCGGTATTTCCCATTTTCGCAACTGTCTGTCCAGCACTGACCTGTTGCTTCTCTTTCACCAGGATCTTATCGAGATGAGCGTAAGCACTGAGAAAATCTTCACTGTGCTTGATAATCACGAGATTGCCATATCCACGAAGCGCGTTACCGGCGTAAACCACTCTGCCTTCTGCCGCTGCTCTGATGGGGTCGCCCCGTCGCCCTGCAATTTTAATCCCTTTACTTCCCTGCTCTCTGGCAGAAAAGGTTCCAACCAAGCGACCCTTGGCAGGCCATAACCAGCGACTGACTTCTTCAGGCAAACCTTCAGGTGTCGTAGCACTACGGTTAGCTTTTTGTTGTGAACTTGTTACAGCGTAATCAGCTTTATTTTTGGGATCAAGTGTTTTTTTTGACGCCCCTGTAGCAGCATTGCTACCAGATGATACTACCGTAACAGATTGTTTATTATTAATTTTGCTATTTGACACCGCTGTCGTAGGTTGATTTTTGACACCGGTTTTAGCGGTTGAACCTTTTGTAACAGAGGCTTTAGAAGTGAGCTTGAGGACCTGCCCAGGAAAGATGGTATACGGTTTATTTAGTTGATTAATCTTGGCAATTTCCTGGAAGTCACGTCCTGCCCCCCAGGCTATCGAGTACAGGGTGTCACCTTTTTTGACCCGATAAGTGGAACTGGTCAGACTTCCTTTGGGATAGGCAGGTTTTTTTTTGGATGTCGCACTTTCGACTGGCGCAGGTTGATGAGATTGCAGGCTGCAACCTCCAAACAGTAACAAACATAGGCACATCAGTGTCAGTCTGGCCATGGCGAGCTGCTCTTTTCCTTGATTAAGCCAAGACGCCATTAACCAGTGGCACAAACTTCACGGCTTCAATGATTTCCGAACTGAAGTCCTGTCCCTGGCGGCGTATCGCCATCAGCTGCTGAGAGTCATCCCCAACCGGGATAACCAATAAGCCACCTTCGGCCAACTGCTCAAGCAGCGCGCTGGGCACCGAAGACGCGGCCGCTGTGACCATGATGGCATCGAAGGGGCCACGGTTGGGCCAACCCTGCCAACCATCACCGTATTTAAAAGACACATTGTGCAAGTCGAGGCGCTTGAGCCGTTGCCGCGCCTGAATTTGCAGCGCCTTGATGCGCTCTATGGTGCAAAGCTCAGGTACCAGCTGTGCCAAAATGGCGGCCTGATAACCTGAGCCTGTACCCACTTCCAACATTCGCTGCGGCCTGGCCTGCATCACAAGCTCGGTCATGCGCGCCACAATATAGGGCTGAGAAATGGTTTGCCCCTGACCTATCGGCAAGGCGGTGTTTTCATAGGCCTTATGCGCCAATGCCGCGTCGAGAAACAATTCTCTTGGGGTATTGGCAATGGCCTGCAATACGGCTGAGTCGCGGATCCCCGCTTCATACAGCTTTTTTGCCAGATTCATGGCCACCGTCGAGCCGGTCGGGTTCATATCTTTTCTATCCAATTTGCCAGTGCGTTAAGTTGACTGTGAGCGGTTAAATCCACGGTTAATGGCGTAATGGACACATAGCCGTCGGCCACGGCGCCAAAGTCAGTGCCTTCGCTGGCATCAAGCTCCTCACCCGGCGGGCCGAGCCAGAAGATTTCACGCCCGGCCGGATCGGTGGTTCGTACCACGCCTTCGGCCCTATGACGCGCGCCCAGGCGAGTAACCTTGATGCCCTTGATTTGCTCAAGGGGCAAATCGGGTACATTCACATTGAGTATTTGATCAGCAGACAAAGGGTGAGCCTTGAGCCCCTGCACGATGCGCAGCGCTATTTGCGCAGCGGCATCATAGTGCTGCGGGTTGCGGGCAGACAAAGACACCGCAATCGCCGGCAGTCCCTGAAACCGCCCTTCCATGGCCGCAGCCACAGTGCCGGAATAGAGGGTGTCATCCCCCATGTTAGCCCCGGCATTAATTCCCGAGACAACAAGCTGCGGCTCTTCGGTGCAAATCTCCCGAATGGCAATGTGCACACAATCTGATGGCGTACCGTTAACCGCGATATAGCCGTTGTCTAACCTATTAATTCTCAATGGATTAGTCAAGGTTAACGAGTTACTGGCGGCGGAGCAGTTGCGATCCGGTGCCACTACGTCCACATGAGCAATGGCCTTTAAGGCCTCGGCGAGTGCCTTGATACCCGGAGCATGCACCCCGTCATCGTTACTCACCAACAGGCGCATTGGCCGCCTCCTGTGCCTGACGTTCGGCCACCGCGCGGCGCCACTCCAGCTCTTTCACGTCGCTGTACTCGCAAAGCTCTCTGAGCACACTGGTAGCAAAGGCTCCGGCCGGCAGGCAGAAATCCAGAGTCAGGGCATCACCGTCCAGCTTAAAGCTCAGCTGCTCAGGGCGCAGCAGCAGCGCGCGTCGCTCCTGGGTCAGGCCTTCTTTTTCAAGGCCGCTGCGCTCAAGCTCGTAAGACGCCAGCACCGAAGCTTCAAACTCGGCGGCGTCGCCCTTGGCGAGCATCTCACCGCGGCCCCACAGGGGTGCCGACAGCTGAATATCTTTCTCGGCCAGACGGCCTTTGAGCGTCTCATCCCAAGTTTCGGCCACAAAGAAGCTGCGGCTGCCTGAAAGCATCACACAGTCCCCTTCAAGCAAACCCAAACCGGACGCATCTTGCTTTGCCAAACGGGCGCTGACTACCTGATTAAAGAGCTCCGAGCGCACCGCCGACAGATACAGGCTACGCTTATTCCTGTCTTTTACCTTGCGGCCTTCAAACATCTGCCGCGCCTTCACCAGATTACCGCCATCATGGCCGAAGCGCTGCTCACCAAAATAGTTGGGCACGCCGCCATCCCGCACCTGCTCGAGGCGGGTAACCAGCGCCTGTGGGTCGGAAACGTTGCGCAGCACCAAAGTAAAACGATTGCCTGAAAGTGCGCCGGTGCGCAGCTTTTTGCCATGGCGGGCAAACGACAACACCTGCATCTGCTCATTGCTCATTGCAGCCCAGTCCGGGGTGTCTTTACCGGGAATGCGCACCCCAAACCACTGCTCGGTAATGGCATTTTTGTCTTTTTGACCGGCAAAGGTCACTTCCTTGGGATGCACCTTGGCAAATTTGGAAATCATCTCCGCCACCTGAGCCGTGTTCAGGCCATCTTTGCGGATATGCAGCAGGTGATGCTCGCCTTCACCATCGGGCAGGAATGGCAGGATTTCCTTCACCTGAAAATCGCTGTTATGGGTGCGGATATCGGCGCTTACAGCCGGCTTGCCGTAAAGATAAGTCAGCTCAGTCATTTCACATTCTCCATCAACACCACAGCTTCCACGGCGATGCCTTCTTTGCGACCGGTGAAGCCAAGCTTCTCGGTGGTGGTCGCTTTTACGTTGATATTATCAAGCTCAGTTTGCAGATCGTGCGCCAGCACTGCGCGCATAGCTTCTATGTGAGGCAGCATTTTCGGCGCCTGGGCGATGATGGTCACATCCAAGTTACCAATAGCAAAGCCGCGCTCACGGGCAAGCGCAAAGCAGTGGCGTAACAGCACCCGGCTGTCGGCGCCTTCATAGGCGGCATCGGTGTCGGGAAAGTGCTTGCCTATGTCACCGAGCGCCATGGCGCCCAGGATGGCGTCACTGATGGCATGCAACACTACATCACCATCGGAGTGGGCAATAAGCCCTGTCTCATAAGGCACTTCAACGCCGCAGAGAATGAGTGGACGGTCGGCGCCAAACTTGTGCACATCAAAACCGTGGCCAATCCTGATTTTCATCGAAATTCCTTAATTGTGTTGCTGCTGGGCCTGCAGAACCTGCTGGGCTTCTAAAAATAGGGCCGCCAGCTGTAAATCGTCCGGATGGGTGACCTTGATATTGTCAGCCCGGCCACTGACCAGCCCCGGATGCACTCCGGCCCATTCCATCGCCGACGCTTCATCGGTTACTGCAACGCCGGCATCCAGCGCTTGCTTAAGATTCAGTTTAAGGCTCGTGGCGGGAAACAGCTGCGGCGTTAATGCATGCCACAGGGCTTCACGGCACACAGTGGTCTCTATGCTGCCATCCTTTGCCGCCCGTTTCATGGTGTCCCGCACCGGCATGGCGAGGATCGCCCCCTGGGGGAAACCTTGCCGACTTTCGAGCAGTGCGTCTATGTCGCCATGGGTTAAGCAGGGTCTGGCCGCATCGTGCACCAGTGCCCAGCTATTGCTGTTATCCGGCAAGCCAGACAAGGCCGCCAATACCGAATCGGCACGCTCTTTGCCGCCCAAAACCCGGGTGAGCTTGGGGTGGTGCGCCTCAGCTAAACTGTCGAACCAGCTGTCGTCTGCCGCCACTGCAACTATGACCTTATCAATCGCAGGGTGAGACAGCAGCCTTGCCAGGGTGTGGGCTAAAATCGGTTTATCCAACAATGGCAAATACTGCTTGGGAATAGTGGCGCCCATGCGGCTGCCAATACCGGCGGCGGGCACTATGGCCACGATATTGCCACCGGAAGGTATTTGGGAATTCATTGACTGTCCTGTGGCTGTTCCTGCGCTTGGGTGCCGCGACCATCGCTGCCCACAACCCGGAAGAAGGTTTCGCCTTTCTCAATCAACCCCAATTCGTTGCGGGCGCGCTCTTCCAGCGCCTCGGTGCCGCTTTTCAGATCCAGAATCTCTTCTTTAAGCACGTCGTTGCGCTCCTGCAGTTCCGCATTGGTTTGCTGACGCATCTGGATTTTGTCTTTAAGGCTGAAGTATTCGGTCAGGCTGTTATCGCCAAACCATAGCCGGTACTGGAGCAGCACCAGCAAGGCAAAGAGAACCAGAACGAATCGCTTCATGGAAGAATTGAGGTGATTGGGTGAATTTGGGGAGATATTACAACAAAAAAGGCCACCTTGGGGGTGGCCTTTTGCGCATTCAATCAAATTTTATCAGGCGATTAGCCCTTGGCGTTGATTTCGGTCAGACCGCGGTATGGTGCTTTCTCACCCAGTTGCTCTTCGATACGCAGCAGCTGGTTGTACTTGGCAACACGGTCAGAGCGGCACAGTGAGCCTGTCTTGATTTGACCGGCAGCGGTACCGACGGCCAGATCGGCAATGGTCGCATCTTCGGTTTCACCGGAGCGGTGAGAGATAACGGCAGTGTAACCGGCTTCTTTGGCCATACGGATAGCGGCCAGAGTTTCGGTCAGAGAACCGATCTGGTTGAACTTGATCAGGATTGAGTTAGCAATGCCCTGCTCAATACCGCGGCTCAGGATCTTGGTGTTGGTCACGAACAGGTCGTCACCTACCAACTGTACCTTGTCGCCGAGGATTTGGGTCTGGTATGCCCAACCTTCCCAATCAGACTCGTCCAGACCGTCTTCGATAGACACGATTGGATACTGCTCGGTCAGTGATTTGAGGAAGTCAGAGAAACCGTTTGAGCTGAATACCTTGCCTTCGCCAGACAGGTCGTACTGACCGTCTTTGTAGAACTCAGAGGCAGCGCAGTCCAGCGCCAGAGTCACGTCGGTGCCCAGCTTATAACCGGCAGCTTCAACGGCTTCTTTGATAACAGCCAGAGCGTCGGCGTTGGACGCCAGGTTTGGTGCAAAACCACCTTCATCACCCACGGCAGTGTTCAGACCTTTGGCCTTCAGCACTTTCTTCAGGTTGTGGAAGATTTCGGCGCCCATACGCAGGGCTTCACGGAAGCTCTTGGCGCTCACTGGCTGCACCATGAACTCCTGGATGTCCACGTTGTTATCAGCGTGCTCACCACCGTTAAGGATGTTCATCATAGGCACAGGCATGCTGTACTGACCTGGGGTGCCGTTCAGCTCAGCGATGTGAGCGTACAGTGGGATACCTTTGGCAGCGGCAGCGGCTTTGGCAGCGGCCAGAGACACAGCCAGAATGGCGTTGGCGCCCAGCTTGTCTTTGTTCTCGGTACCGTCCAGGGCAATCATGATGCCATCCAGCTCGGCCTGAGCGGTGGCGTCTTTACCCAGCAGGGCTTCACGGATAGGACCATTTACGTTGTCAACGGCCTTCAGCACGCCTTTACCCAGGTAACGGGCTTTGTCGCCGTCACGCAGTTCCAGCGCTTCGCGGCTACCGGTAGAAGCACCGGATGGCGCAGCTGCCATACCAACAAAGCCACCTTCCAGGTGTACTTCGGCTTCCACGGTTGGGTTGCCGCGTGAATCCATGATTTCACGACCGATCACTTTGATAATCTTAGCCATAATGTCCTCGATTTAGTCTTGAATTAAAGGTTAAGTTGAAAAGAAAAAACCCATACCCATCTCAGCGCTACATTGAGCTCATGTACCAAATTGAATGCACCCTGATATGGGTATCTGATTTTTTCTGTTTGTCCATCGCACACAGGCAGGATTTACCCGTGCTTATTTTTGCGCCAACCCCAGAGTAAAAAGCCGGCGCTGCCATCACAGCGCCGGCTTGTATTTATCAGCTCAGGTTGCGTTTTTGATGCGCTCTGGCTGCTGCCACAAAACCTTCGAACAGCGGATGGCCGTCACGGGGTGTGGAAGTAAACTCTGGGTGGAACTGACCAGCCACAAACCAGGGGTGGTTCGGCAGCTCAATCATTTCAACCAGCTTGCGGTCAGAAGACAGGCCACTGAATACCAGACCGGCTTTCTCAAGCTGTTTCACGTAGTTGTTGTTCACTTCAAAACGGTGACGATGACGCTCGATACAGCTTTCTGAGCCATAAGCCTCGGCAGCCTTGGTACCGGCCTTGAGGTGACACAGCTGAGCGCCAAGGCGCATGGTGCCGCCCAGATCGGACGCTTCGTCGCGCTGCTCAATATTACCTTCTTCGTCGATCCATTCTGTGATCAGACCCACAACCGGGTGCGGAGTTTGCTTGTTGAACTCGGTTGAGTGGGCATTTTCAAGACCTGCCACGTTACGGGCGAACTCGATAAGCGCCACCTGCATACCCAGACAAATACCGAAGTAAGGCAGGTCGTTTTCACGGGCATACTTGGCGGCCAGGATTTTACCTTCCACGCCACGCTCGCCGAAGCCGCCGGGTACCAGAATACCATCCAGGCCAGCCAGGGCTTCTTCGCCTTTAGCTTCTACGCTTTGTGAATCTATGTACTTGATGTTTACGGTCACGCGGTTCTTCAGACCCGCATGCTTGAGCGCCTCGTTCACAGACTTGTAAGCGTCTGGCAGCTCGATGTACTTACCCACCATACCAATGGTGATTTCACCGTTGGGGTTGGCTTCCTGATAAATCACGTTTTCCCACTCAGACAGATCTGCTTCTTTGCATTCCAGGTGGAAACGCTTGCAAACCAGGTCATCCAGGCCCTGAGAAGTCAGCAGCGCTGGGATCTTGTAAATGGAGTCAACGTCTTTCAAAGAGATAACGGCGCGCTCTTCCACGTTACAGAACAGGGAAATCTTGGCCCGCTCGTTGGCAGGAATGGCGCGGTCACCGCGGCAAACCAGGATATCAGGCGCAATACCGATAGAACGCAATTCTTTTACCGAGTGCTGAGTTGGCTTGGTTTTCACTTCGCCGGCAGCACCGAGGAATGGTACCAGAGTCAGGTGCATGAACATGGAGCGGTCACGGCCCAGTTCAACGCCCAGTTGGCGGATAGACTCTAGGAACGGCAGGGATTCGATATCACCCACGGTGCCGCCAATCTCAACGATGGCCACGTCATGGCCTTCGCCGCCTTCCAGCACCTTGGCCTTGATGGCGTTGGTGATGTGTGGAATCACCTGAATGGTGGCGCCCAGATAGTCACCACGGCGCTCTTTACGCAGAACTTCTTCGTAAATACGACCTGTGGTGAAGTTGTTACGGCGGTTCATCTTGGTACGGATGAAACGCTCATAGTGACCCAGGTCCAGATCCGTCTCTGCGCCGTCCTCAGTCACAAACACTTCACCGTGTTGTGTCGGGCTCATGGTACCTGGGTCAACGTTGATGTAAGGATCCAGCTTCATGATGGTCACGTTGAGGCCCCGTGCCTCAAGAATGGCTGCCAATGATGCTGCTGCAATGCCTTTGCCCAGCGACGAAACCACGCCGCCAGTCACGAAGATATACCTTGTCGTCATGCTGAACCTGAGAAAATATGAGTGTGAAAATATGTGCTTGTAAGAAAGCACCAGGACGGGGCGACAGTATATCAAAGCCCTGTGCTTTCGACAAACCTCAACGGGGAGATTTTTCCTGCTCTTTTACCTGTTCCCAGAAGCCATCAAGCTCAGCAAGGGAATAATCAGTCAATTGTCTGCCCCCCTGGGATGCCAGTTCCTCTACGCCGCGAAAACGGCGCTCAAACTTTTGATTGGCCTGGCGCAGCGCCTGCTCAGGCTCAACCCCCAGATGGCGCGCCATGTTCACCACAGCAAACAACAGGTCGCCCATTTCGCTGGCAACCCGCTCCGGGTCGGGATTATCCACCTGCACTTCGGCCAGTACCTCGGCAATTTCTTCTTCCACCTTGGCCACCACCGGCGGCAACTCGCCCCAGTCAAAGCCCACCCGGGCAACCCGCTTCTGGATTTTGGCGGCGCGGCTTAGGGCCGGCAGTCCAACCGGCACGTCATCCAAAACCGAGTGTTTGTCTTTGGCTTTACGTTCAGCGGCCTTAATGGCTTCCCAGTTGTCTTTCACTTCTTTACTGGAGTTCACTTCAATATCGCCAAACACGTGTGGATGGCGGGAGGTGAGCTTGGCACAAATGCGTTTTACCACCTCTTCGAAGTCAAACAGGCCCTGTTCTTTGCCAAGCTGGCAGTAGAATACGACCTGAAACAAGAGATCGCCCAGCTCATCCGGCAACTCATCAAGATCCATGCGCTCTATGGTGTCGGCCACTTCGTAGGCCTCTTCCAGCGTAAAGGGCACTATGGTGTCGAAGCGCTGCGCCTTGTCCCAGGGGCAGCCATGCTCCGGGTCGCGCAATTTGGCCATAATGGCCAGCAGCGGATTGATGTCGGCGTTTGGCTGTTCATTTGCACTGATTTCGGTGCTCATTTTGCTATCCCCATTAACTGCGCTCGGCACGCAGCCAAAACGTACAAGACGGTAAAAACAAAGGCTGCACAGCAGCCTTTATCGAATATTCACGGGTTCACCGGTATCACAGGCGTCTGGCCTCAATCACGCCATCGACCTGACCGAGCTTCGACAGCACCCTTGAGAGGCCATCAACGTTATAAAGCTCGAGCTCAAGCTCAATGGCCGCGGTCTGGTTTTTGATATCCGAGGAGCTGCTCATGGCAAGCACATTGGATTTCTCCGCCGCCAGCACCGAGGTTAAATCCCGCAGCAAACCGGTTCTGTCATGGGCCAGCACCCGCAGACGGATTTTGTAACCGCCTGAGTAATTCTCACCCCAGACCACATCCACCACCCGCTCGGGATGGGCGCGCATCAGCTCTTTCACCTGCTCGCAGTCGGCGCGGTGCACCGAAATACCGCGGCCCTTGGTGATAAAGCCAAAGATTTCATCACCGGGCACAGGGCGGCAGCACTGGGCGATATGGCTTAGAAGGTTACCCACGCCATTCACTTCAATCTGATCCCGGGTCTTGGCAATCGGCTTGTGCTGGCCTTTTTTAACCAGCTCATCCACCGCCTCTTCATCGGAAATCTCATGCACCCGCATCCGGCTCTGGATGTGGTTCACCACCTGATTAAGACGCACATCGCCACCACCAATAGCCGCCAGCAGGTCGTCCATATTGGTCATGTTAAAGCGCTCAATGGCGCTGCCAACATCCTTCAGGGTCAGTCCGACACGGCTAAGCTCAGCCTCCAGCATCTCGCGGCCGGCGGCCAGGTTTTTGTCCCTGTCCTGCTGCTTAAACCAGTGCTGGATTTTACTGCGGGCACGGGAAGTCTTGATATAACCCAGGTTGGGGTTGAGCCAATCGCGCTTGGGATTGGGGTGCTTGGAGGTGATGATTTCAATCCGCTCACCGGTTTCCACCTGATAGGTGAAGGGCACAATGCGGCCATCCACCTTGGCGCCAATACACTTATGGCCCACCTGAGAGTGGATGTAATAGGCAAAGTCGAGCACGGTACTGCCAGCAGGCAAGTCCACCACCTCGCCGGAGGGAGTGAACACATACACCCGGTCTTCGAACACCTGGCTGCGAATTTCTTCCACCAGGTTGCCGCTTTCCACCACGTCTTCCTGCCACTGCAGAATTTTACGCAGCCAGTTAATTTTCTCTTCGTAGCCGCTTTGTTTGCCTGCATGGCCCTCTTTATATTTCCAGTGGGCCGCCACGCCAAGCTCGGCGTCCTGATGCATCTCTTCGGTACGAATTTGAATTTCGACGGTTTTGCCCTCAGGCCCTACCACCACTGTGTGGATAGACTGATAGCCGTTGGGCTTGGGGTTGGCGACATAGTCGTCAAACTCCCGCGGAATATGATGATAAAGGGTGTGCACCACACCCAGGGCGCCGTAGCAGTCCTGCAGGCGGTCGGTCACAATCCGCACAGCGCGTACATCAAACAGCTCATCGAACTTGAGGTGCTTGCCCTTCATCTTGCGCCAGATGGAGTAGATGTGTTTGGGGCGGCCATAGACCTTGGCGCGAATATGCTCTTCGTCGAGCTTGGCCTGCAGGTCGTTTACAAACTGCTCGATAAAGGTTTCGCGATCGATGCGCTTACCATCAAGCTGTTTGGCAATTTCTTTATAGGTTTCAGGATGCAGATAGCGGAAGGAAATGTCCTCAAGCTCCCACTTGAGCTGACCTATGCCCAAACGGTTTGCCAGCGGCGCATAAATATCGGCGATTTCACGGGCCAGCAGCACCCGGGTTTCTTCATCGGCGTTTTTCACCGCCCGCAGCAAACACACCCGCTCGGCAAGCTTAATCACCACGGCGCGAACATCTTCCACCATAGCCAGCAGCATCTTACGGATGTTGTCGATTTGCACTTCGGCGGAGCGCGACTGCTCACCGAGTTTGAGGCTGCCGATGGCGTTCATGGTCACCACGCTGGCAACGAGATTGCCCAGCTTGTCACCGAACTTTTCGATGAGTTTTTCCTGTGGCAGCAGCCCGGCTTCCTGCACCGAAAACAGCACCGCCGCCTGCAGGGTTTCAAGATCCATATTCAGCGGTGCCAGGATTTCAATCATCTCCCGGGCACGGAACATCAGCGCCTGATGGGCTTTCACATCCTTGACCGGCATGGCTTGCACGCTGCGCAGCAGCGCAAGCAGGACCTCGGCGTCCTGTGGTTCCTCCACATAGCGGGCAACCCAGTCTTCGAGGTTGAAATCGACGTCGGTGAAGTGTGCTTCGCGGACTGACACCATAGGTTTAAGGATCCCTCTTCACTGCTATTTTCACAGCGACTAAAACAGCTAAAGCCTTTATCTTCAGGATTGCTGCGAACTTGTCAAACCATAGCAGGCCAATTGGCCATTAAATTTGCTACATCACGCAAAATCCATCGATTATTTTACAAGTTCGAAAAGTGCCATGCCTTCACTGTGGTGAGTCTGGGGGAACATATCCACCAGCCCCAAACGACTCAAACGATAACCAGCCTCTTTCAGCAGCGCTGCATCCCGGCCCAGGCTGGCTGGATTACAGGAGACATAAAGCACGCTGGCAGGCTTCATCTTTTTAAGCCACTTTAAGCTTTCATAGGCGCCGGCGCGGGCTGGGTCCAGCAGCAGCTTGTCGATTTTGCCAAGCCAGGGTTCGGCAGCTAAATCGGCGCTCAAATCGGCGCAGTAAAATGCCACATTTTCCAGGCCATTTTTAGCGGCATTGCTACGGGCGCGTTCCACCATTTCGGCAACGCCTTCCACCCCAATCACTTCAGCGCCACGCTTTGCCAGCGGCAGACTGAAATTGCCCACACCGCAAAAGAGATCCAGTACCCGCTCACCGGGCTGAATATCAAGCCAGTCAATGGCCTGAGTGACCATGGCCTGATTCACCTTGCTATTGACCTGAATAAAGTTACCGGGAGCGAACTCAAGCTCAATACCATCGCTCAGCTGATACGCCGGCAGTGCGCTGTCAGTGGACATGAATTCAAGCTCGCCTTCGTTACCCTGCAGCAGCAACGCTATCTGCTTGTCATCGGCAAAGGCCTGCAGCAGCTTTTTATCGCTCTGAGCCAGCGCTGCCGTGATACGAAGTACCGCATAAATGCCACGCTCGGTGTGTAGCAGCTCCAGATGCCCAAGGCGCTGCTTGCCCTTCAAGCGGTTAAGCAGCTCGGAGAAAGGGGCTATCAAATCGGACAAAGGCTTTGCCAGCACGGCGCAGTGCTCAATCCCCACCACAGTTTTGCTGGCCTCTTCACGAAAGCCCAGCGACAGGCGCTGATTGTCTTTGCTGAGCAGAGTAGCCAGACGCGCCCTGCGACGATAATGCCAGCCTTCGGCCACTAAGGGGGCTTCACTGATGGTCACGGCTTCACCAAGACCCCGGCCGAGAATGTCAGCCAGGGCGGCAGATTTGTACTCTCGCTGGGATGCAAGCGACAAATGCTGCAAATCACAGCCACCGCAGCGGCCATACCAGGGGCAATCCGCAGCCTGACGCGACTCGCTCGGCTCAATCACGTTAATCAGGCGAGCGTGAGCATAGTTTTTCTTCTGGTCGGTAAGCTGCACTTCAACGGTTTCACCCGTCAACGCGCCCGGAATAAAGACTACCTTGCCCTGATATTCGGAAATTCCTGCCCCCAAATGATCGAGCCTTTGCACCTTGAGTGCTATCTTTTGGGAAAGCTTTTTCGCGTTATTGGGCTTTGCTTTGAAAAACTGTGCCATTGTGGTCTCACACAAGAAAAATCTGTTAAGACGGCCGGGTTTCTGGCAGTCTTAGAACATTCAAACTCAAAGGAAAACAGGGATAACCCAGCACATGAATACCGCGCACAATATGACAAAATACAGTCTGCGGTCCTGGGTATTGGTGTTGGCGCTGGCGCCCACGATCCTCGTTGGTATTCTTTTGGGCAGCTACTTTACCATAAACCGCTTCTATGATCTCGAAGACACGCTCAAAGAGATGGGCAGCAACATCATCGAACCGCTGGCCATTTCTGCAGAGCAAAGTCTGTCGACCAACAATCGCGAAATTACCAAGGTGCTGCTGGCCCGGGCACAGCTGAATAAGTCGACCCTGGTCAAATCCATTGCGATTTTCGACATTAATAATCAACTGTTTGTTACCTCCCATTACCACAAAGACTTCGAAGTAATGCGCTACAAAGAGGCGCTGGACAGTCTTAAGGAAACCCAATTTGAGCATGAGGGCGATACCCTCATAGTGCGCACGCCTATTTTCGCCATTAACAGCAAAGCCCCCAGCGGCGCCGATCGCAGCGACGATGGCAGCGGCCGTTTTAACGATGCTGTGGTGATGCCCGACAACTCCAACGCCACCCTGCTGGGTTACGTCTCTTTGATGCTCAACAAAGAGAAGGCGCTGCTGGAGCAGCACAGGGCCGCGGTTGCCGCCTTTATTATCGTGCTGATTGGGGTGCAGCTGAACTTGCTGTTTACCTTCCGCCTGGTGAAAAACGTGACCCAACCCATCACCGACATGGTGAAACTGGTGGGCAAAATTCGCGAAGGGAAGCTCGACGCCAGACTCGAAGGCAACCTTATCGGCGAGCTGGATTTGCTAAACCGCGGTATTAACGCCATGGCCTCGTCGCTGTCGGAATACCACGACGAGATGCAGCAAAACATCGACCAGGCCACCTCAGATTTGCGTGAAACCCTGGAGCAGATTGAAATCCAGAACATCGCCCTGGACAGAGCCAAGAAGGATGCGCAGGAAGCCAGCCGGATTAAATCCGAGTTCCTGGCAAATATGTCCCACGAACTCAGAACCCCGCTCAACGGGGTGATTGGTTTTGCCAGACAATTGCTGAAGACGCCGCTGCACTCAAGCCAGATGGAATACATCAAGACCATCGAGCGCAGCGCCACCAGTTTGCTGCAAATCATCAATGATATCCTCGACTTCTCCAAGCTTGAAGCCAACAAGATGGTGCTGGAGAGCATGCCCTTTGGGCTGCGCTCATCGCTGGAAGACACCATCAACCTGCTGGCTGGCAGCGCCCACGCCAAGGGGCTTGAATTTGTGGTGGATGTCGACTCAAAGGTACCCGAAAACTTAAGCGGCGATGTGATGCGGCTGTCGCAAATCACCACCAACCTGGTGGGCAACGCCATCAAGTTCACTGAGCAGGGCAGCGTGCATCTCAGGATCAGCCTGTTGTCTCAGGAAGAGAACAACATTACCCTGCGCTGTGAAGTAACCGACACAGGCATAGGCATTGACCCCGAGCAGCAGGAGCTGCTGTTCCAGGCCTTCGGTCAAGCCGACTCATCGATTTCCCGTCGCTATGGCGGCACCGGATTAGGCCTTGTGATCACCAAACGTTTGGTGGTGCAGATGATGGGCGGCCGCATCGGGTTTCATTCCGAGGTGGGCAAAGGGTCAAGCTTCTGGTTTACCGTGCCACTGCAACTGAGCCCCTTCCCGGCCCACGACACCCTGCCGCTGGAAAAACTCATTGGCCATTCGGTGCTGTTGTTCGAGCCACGTAAACTTACCCGTGAATCCATCGCCCGCAAGCTCAAGGACTGGCACATGATGGTGACCCTGGCGAGCAGCGAAGATGAACTTGAGCAACACCTTGGCGACAGACACTACGATGCAATTTTGCTGTCGGGCCAAAGCTGCGAAACCTGCGAAGATCTGCAGCGCCATCTGGCCAAGGTAAAAGATCACACTGGCTCTTTACTATTGCTGAACGACTGCCTCGACCCAGAGGTCTACACCCAGGAAATGGAGCCCTTTGTTGACCTGGTACTGCAGCTGCCTGTGAGCGAGCTTAAGCTGGCGCAAAACCTGATTTTCCCGCCGGTGAAGCGCGATGTAGCACCCAAGCCGCAAATTACCAAGGCGCCGACCACCCGCCATCCGCTGAACGTGCTGGCGGTGGACGATAACCTCGCCAACCTGAAACTGATTGATACGCTGCTTAAAGAACTGGTTGCCAACGTGGTGGCCGTCAGCAGTGGCGATCAGGCGGTTGCTCTTGCCAAGAGTCGCGCCTTTGATTTGATTTTTATGGATATTCAAATGCCAGGCACCGATGGCATTACAGCAACAAGGCTTATCCGTCAGGACTCGCTGAATCGCAATACCCCGATTATTGCCGTGACCGCCCATGCGATTAACGAAGAGCGCGAGCGCATTCAGGCCAGCGGCATGGATGGCTACCTGCCGAAACCGATTGACGAAGCGGCCCTTAAAGGCGTGATTGCCCGTTGGCTGACCCGCCCCAAGTTCACCCACTTCGACAGCAACACCCTCAACTGGGAGCTGTGTTTAAGCCAGGCCAACCAAAAAGAAGACCTCGCCATCGACATGTTGAAGATGATGCTGGAATCTTTGCCCGGCACAGTAAACGATATCGAACTTGCCATGGCCCGCAGCGACAACGAAGCCATGTTGTACACGGTACACAAACTCCATGGTGCCAGCTGCTATTGCGGCGTGCCCACCACCCAGAAACTTTGCCAGCAAATCGAGTCTGCGCTCAAGCGCGGCGCCGAGGTGGCAGATGTAGAACCGGAAATCCTTGAGTTACTTGATGAGCTGACTAAGGTAGAATCGGCGGCAACCCAAGTTATTTCCCAGATGTCAGCGGAAGTTCCCAATGAGCTCTAAACCCGGATTTTTCAAGCGCCTCAAGGCCTTGTCCCTGCCTCAAAAGCAACTGTTTGCCGTGGCTCTGTGCCAGCGCATGTACCCCAACTACCAACTGTTCTCCGAGGTATGCGAGTTTGGCGACCCCAAGGTGCTGGATACCGTACTGAACCTGCTGTGGCAGTCGCTTTACGACCGCAAGCTGAAGCTGAACCTTGAGCTGCACCTAGATCGCCTGGAAGAAGTGACGCCTGAGCCTGAGCAATTTGACGTTTATGGCGCCTACCCTGCCATGGATGCAGCTGTGGCTCTGGTGAGTCTGCTCAGCGGCATCGAGAGCAAAATCGAAGAAGACATCACCAACATCAGTAAATTGTCTTCGGCAACCGTGGCCAACTATATCGAAGCCATCAGTGATGTAGAGCTGGACGATGAGGCGCTGGACGACTTTGTATTCGCCCACGAAGCCATGGTCGCCGAGCGCGAACTGCAGGCGTCACTGCTGGATTTGGTTGAAGATAACCCGGATATGTCCGCCGACTTTATCAAGGCGCTCAGAAAGGAAATCGTCAGCAGTGGCGTATCCAACATCGGGATCAGCGTGCAGGACACTGCGCAGGCCTGAAAGGGTTAATCGATGAAAACCTTGCTCTATCAGGGATATGTACTCACCAACAGCGACGGCAAGACCAACAGCTGGAAGCTCACCATAGGTGACGAGGTGCGTATTGGCTCCCTGTTTGAGCTCAGGCGTCAGGTGGCATTTTTTCAGCAGCTGGGGATACTGCCGCCTGTAAAGGAATACGCCAGCGGCGAAGCCGGATTCAAGCTCAGAGGCAAACCGGGCGAAAAGCCGCGCAAGGCCGCAGGCAGCCTCAAAATAAAGCGATAACAGGCCTATTGACCTGTGGCGATAAGCTGCAGGCTCAGGCGCAGTTGCTGCCAATTGCAACAGCCGCCCTTAACTCCCGCCCTCAGTCTTCATTGCTTAACCGCTTTCCCGCTTTCCCGCTTGCGCAAGGTCCTCATGCCCCCAATATCCCGCAAACGCCAGTTGCGGGTCTTGCGACTTTGGCTTACAGCGCGCTCTAATCCACCACACCAGTCATCGAAAACAGGCCATCGGCACGGGATTTCATAAAGTCGATAAAGGCTTTGACCTTGGCGGGCTGCTGCTGGCGCTGATGACACAGAATCGAGATCCGCCGCCGCTCGCCAACCCAATCGGTGAGAACAGGCACTAAGGCACCCGATTGCAGCTCCTGCTTGAAGAAGAGCTCCGGCCCATAAAGAATACCGCCATCGTCCACACAGGCGCTGATGGCGCCCTGTAAATCGGTCAGGGTCAAACTGGCGGGGCCATCATAGTAAAATGCTTCCCCCTGGGGGTGACGCAGTGACCAGTTATACAGCGGCCACACCTTAATGATGTCATGGCTTGCCAGCGCGCTGGGATGCAGAGGCTTACCCCTGGCCTCGATGTAGGCAGGTGAAGCAACCAGCCGATAATCCAAGGTGCCCAGAGGCACTGCCACCCAGGATGAGTCCGGCTGAATGCCGCCTACAATGGCAATGTCGATACCCTTATCGATAAGGTCCACCACCTCGTTTTTCTGGGTAATGTGTAATCGAATGCCCGGATAAGTGCGACGAAACTCGTTGATAGTCTTCATAAAGATCATCGAGACAATGGAAATGGGCGCAGCAATCCTCAAGGTGCCTTCCAGCAAATCTTCACCACCGCCATACAAGGTATCCACCGCGCTCACCAGCGCCCTGTAACGCTCGTACAGCGCCATGCCCTCTTCGGTGAGGCGGATTTTGCGGGTACTTCGCATCAGCAGCTGACGACCACGGCTTTGCTCGAGGCGGGATAATTTGCGGCTCACGGTAGCCACCGGCATGTCGAGGCGCATAGCCAGTGCCGACAGACTGCCGGCATCCACCAACTGCACAAATAGGTAAATCAGCTCGAGTTCGCTGCCGGGATGCTCTCTCATCACCCGCACTCCTTTGTTACTGCGACCAACTGCCAATGGTCAGGCCGCTTTATCATATGCTAATTTGCCCCTTACGCGTGATCCCCCTACCGAATTTGTGACCCCAAGAGGCCTGTATGTCGCAACTGCTTTTGCCGCTCCTCGCCGTGATTGCCATTATGGCAGCAGGCGCCCTGTGCAATCGCATCCTGCCAAGGCCGGTGGAAGGGGTGCTGAATCAATACGTGTACTTTGTGGCATTTCCGGCGATTTTATTCATAAGCCTGGCCGCCACACCCTTCGATGACATCGTGAACCCAGGCTTTGTGCTTGGTTATCTCGGCGCGATGGCGCTGACCTACTTTAGCGTGTATCAAATCTATTGCCGCGCCGAAGGAAAAGCGCGTCCCGCCGCCATCCGTGCGCTGGCAGCCACCTTCGGCAACACCGCCTTTATTGGCATTCCGGTATTAATGGCGCTCTACCCAGGTAATAACACCGCCATGATGGCCGCCGCAGTGGCGAGCCTGTTATCTGTGCTGATGTTTGCCGTCACCGTGGTGCAGCTAAGGCTGGTGCACGAGTCACTGCCGCCCGTTCAGCGCCTGTGGCTGATGGCCAAAGTAGTGGGAAAAAATCCCATTGTACTTGGCAGCGCATTAGGGGTTTTGGCCTCGTATCTTGAGCTCATACTGCCAGCCTCAGTCGAAACGCTGGTGAGGATTGTCGGCCAAAGCTCCAGCCCCTGCGCCCTGTTTGCAATCGGCATAGCCCTGGCCCGGTCACTCAAAGAGCCACCACTGCCAGCGAAAGATTTACCCTTCTGGCCCATAAACCTGGCAAAACTTGCTATCCAGCCGCTGCTGGCGCTTGGTCTGCTGGCCGTGCTGGGGGTGTCGTCAGAGCTTCTGATCATGGGTGTGTTGCTGGCCGCCATGCCAACCGCCGCCAGTGTGTATTTGCTGGCGTACCGCGACCAAACCTTGGATAAACAAACCGCCCGCGGCATAGTAACAGGTACAGTGTTAACCCTGCTCAGCCTGCCGATGTTGGCAAGCGGACTTAAATTCATCGTTTAATCAAAACGATAAAAAATATTTTCATCGGGATGTTTGCAAAGATTTACTGTACAAAAAATCAGTATATACTGTTTATCAATACAGTGGTTTGGTGACGTATCACACAGGATTGCCATCATGCTTTGTCAGCTCAGCATCAATAATTTTGCCATCGTCAGATTTCTGGAACTGGATTTCCGCCCCGGCATGACCAGCATTACCGGCGAGACCGGTGCCGGTAAGTCCATTGCCATCGATGCCCTTGGTCTGTGTTTGGGTAACAGGGCCGATGCCGCCGCCGTGCGCCCGGGCGCGTCAAAAACCGAAGTCAGTGCCCGCTTCTCACTGGACGATGTGCCTTTAGCCCGCCGCTGGCTGGAAGATAACGATCTTGAGCTGGAAGATGAATGCATCCTCAGACGCACCATAACCGCAGATGGCCGCTCCCGCGCTTACATCAACGGTAATCCAGTGCCCTTATCGCAGTTAAAGGCCCTAGGTCAGTATTTGGTGGGTATTCATGGTCAGCATGCCCACCACGCACTGCTGAAAAATGAACATCAATTACAACTGCTCGACAGCTATGCCAACCACCGCATGTTGCAGGAATCGGTCTCCAGCGCCTATCAGCGCTGCCGTCAGGTTGAATCCGAGCTCAGACAACTCGAACAAAGCCAGCAGGAACGCATCGCCCGTAAGCAGTTGCTGCAATATCAGGTTGAAGAGCTGGATGAGTTTGCCCTTGCCGAAGGTGAGTTCGAACAAATTGAGGCCGAGCACAAACGCCTGGCCAATGGCACAGCGCTGATTGAAGATTGCCAGCACACCTTATCGCTTCTGAGTGAATCCGATGAAGGCAATATCGAGTCATTGCTGAACCGGGCATTGTCACTGGCAGCTACCCTGGAATCCCTCGACCCAAGCCTGGCTCCCATCGGCAATATGCTCAATGACGCCCTTATTCAGGTTCAGGAAAGTAGCAGCGAACTTGGCCGCTACCTGTCCAACCTTGAGCTGGATCCAGAGCACTTTGCCGCGCTGGAAGAGCGTTTGTCCAAGGCCATGACCCTGGCGCGTAAGCACCATGTGGCAGCCGACAAGCTGGCGGCGCATCATCAGGAGCTGGCACAGGAACTCGCCGGGTTGGATTCAGATGAAGCCCAGCTGGATGAGCTGAAACAGCAAGTGATCACCAGCCGAGAGGCTTATCTCAATCACGCCCAGAAACTGAGCCAGAGCCGCAGCCGTTACGCCAAAGAGCTCGATAAGCTGGTGACAGCGTCTATTCAGGAGCTGAATATGCCCAAGGGCAAGTTCACCATCGAAGTCAGTTTCAACGACAAGATGCTAAGCCCCAGCGGCAGTGACAGCGTCGAGTTTCTGGTGACAACCAACCCCGGCCAGCCGTTATCGCCGCTGGCCAAGGTCGCCTCCGGTGGTGAGCTCAGCCGCATTGGATTGGGTATTCAGGTGATCACCGCCAAGAAGGTGTCCACCCCGACACTGATTTTCGACGAAGTGGATGTAGGGATCTCCGGCCCCACCGCCGCCGTTGTGGGTCGCATGCTGCGTTCACTGGGCGAAGCGACTCAGGTGTTTTGTGTCACGCACCTGCCGCAGGTCGCCGGTAACGGCCATCAACATATGTTCGTCAACAAAACCAGCAAGGGCGGGCAAACAGAGACCTCCATGCAACCGCTGGACAAAGAGCAGCGGGTGCAGGAATTGGCAAGGTTGCTGGGTGGCGACACCATCACCAGTAATACGCTGGCCAATGCCCGCGAGTTGCTGCAAGGGGCGTAACTGCAGAATGCCAGTTATTACCCCATAAAAGTCAGATGGTTAACTAAAAATCCCTTTCTATTGTCAAGCCCCGGTGACAGTCGTTCATCCGGGGCTTGTTGTCAGAACTGATCTACATCAACACCCGCCGGAAAAGCGCCCTCTAAGCTGATGCCATTGTGTTTTCAACGGGACAAGCGATGAACGCCATCAGTCAAAATCTCGGTAACGCCTACCGTGCACAGTTACCCTCTCTGGGGCAAAGCCTGTGTGAAGTGCTGACATTTTTCGGACTCGAGCGCATCTACGGTGTCGGCGGCGACTTTGTCGCCAACCTTATCAATGCGCTGGACCCAAGCATCAGCGTGCTGCCCTCAAGTAACGAAATGCACGCGGGTTTTAGCGCCTGTGCCCAAGCCGAGCTAACCGGCCTTGGCGCCTGCCTGACCACTTACACGGTTGGCAGCCTGCCTTGTGTGTCGGCAGCGGCCCTTGCCCGCACCGAAGGCCTGCCGGTGATTTTTCTGTCCGGTGCACCGGGGGAAGGCGAAATCCACGGTCAGGCACTGCATCATATGGTGTATCCCGCCTGTGGCTGGCATACCGATGTTAATGCCGCGCTCAATGCATTTAAGGCGCTTGGGATCAGAGCCGAGCGGCTTCAGGGGCAGCGTCATCAGGGGCAACCCAATGTGGCCGCTGCACGCTTTTTTGAGTTGGTATGCGATGCCGTGCAAACCCGTCAGCCGGTATATATTGAAGTGCCACGGGATCTGGTGAATATGCCTACCCAAACACTCAGGCTCCCCTCCTCCTTGCAAGCGCTCAGCGCATACACCCGTCTTGGTCTGGAAGGTGCTGAGCTTATTGCAAGCGACATCACCGAGCGGCTGATTCGAGCCCGTGCGCCTTTGCTTTACCTGGGTGAGCGACTCAGAATGAACCCTGCACTGCTGACCCGGGTATTGGCCTTTTGCCAGCGATTGGGGCTGCCATACGCCACCAGTTGGTTCGCCAAGGGCATGGTAGATGAATCCCATCCCCTGTGCCTTGGTGCCTACAATGGCGTATTCAGCGCCTGCCGCGGGCAGGAATACATTGACCAGCACGCAGACTATGTATTGGAACTTGCCACCGCAATTTATGACTCAGATACCAACAATGCCTTTGCCAGTGGCACCCACACCATAGACATGCACCCGAATAAAACCCTGCTGAAAGGCACGGCTCGCAGTGAACTGGATTTATTGGCGGTGATCGAGGAGCTGGAACGAGCGAAACTTCCAGTACGAAATCTTGCACTGGCAGAACTGCTGCCACCAACCGAACATGCTGAAGAAAGCAGCCCTGTCGAGGCAAGGCTCAGTTACGCCAACCTCGCTGACACCATCAACTATTTTCAGCGCAGTGCCGGCCAGGATCTGATTTTGGTGCCTGAAGTGGGCAATGCCCTTTTTGCCGCCTTTGCCCTTGAAGCCAGAAGCTCTGATCTGGGCAGAAGCTTTCTTGCCAATCCCTGGTATGCGGCCATGGGCACCAGCCTGCCTTACGCACGGGCCATTGCCGATGAGCTTGCCGTTAAAAACAGTCGTCAACCTATTCTGCTCATCACCGGAGACGGCGGCTTTAACTTTCAGTGTAATGAGCTGATAAACCTTCAAAAACAGCGCGCAAACCTCATCATTCTATACATGCGCAATAACCTGTTTCATTTGGGTAAAGCAGGCGATGCCCCCATCTATCACTGCAACGATGAAAACTTCAGTCCAGCGAGTTTGATAGCAGCCTATGGCGGGCATTATCACCAATGCGACAGCCGCGACCGACTGGTCGATGTGCTGCACACCTGTTGCCTTGGCGGACTGCATCTGATTGAAATCCCGACCGCCACCAGCAACGATAGCCTAAGCCCCATCGCCGTGAAGCTGAACACCTACATAGGATTCAAAAATGGTGCGCCAGACGCCGTTGCCGCCTGGTATTCACTCTGTGGCAAAACTCAGGTCACAGTCGAGGGCGAGCTGTAAAATTTAAGCACCCAGTGACGTTTTGCAGAACGGCTCATATGCCCCAAGCGAGCGTCCTGTTAGCCATTCATAGCATCGCCGGTTCACTCGGCTCACAACGACAAAGGGCGCCTGAGCGCCCTTTGTTTTGTACTGAAGTTAGCAGTGCCAGCTGAAAAGCTCAGGCGAAAAAGTATGCCAACCCATGGAGGCACGCCAGGGCAAACAGCCCGGCCAGTACATCATCGGCCATAATCCCAAGCCCGCCATGTACCCTGGCATCCAGCACCCGAATAGGCCAGGGCTTGAGGATATCGAAGAATCGAAACAGCACGAAACCCACCAGCAGCCAGACAATACCGGCAGGCGCAGCAATCATAGTGATAAGCAGCCCTGCCACTTCGTCCCAGACGATAGCGCCATGGTCGTGCACCCCCATATCTTTGGAGGCGCGGTCACAAATATACACCCCGGCGACCACGGCAATCACAGTGGCCAGCAAATACCACACCAGCGGCAGCGGACTTAGCAGCAGGTAGAGTGGAATGGCAGCGAGCGTGCCAAAGGTGCCGGGGGCCTTTTTGGCCAAACCACTGCCAAAGCCCAGCGCAAGAAAATGCCACGGATTGGTTAAAGACAGGCGCTTTAACGCCTCATCATCACTGAAAAACGCCATCAGAAATGCTCAAAACCTTTGTTTACCGGCGTGAAGGGCTCGCCATTCAAGGTCAGTTTAAGGCCGCCACTGGCGCCAATCTGCCCAATACGCACAAACTTCACACCGGCATGGGCCAGTGCGATTTCCAGCGCGCCGCGCTGCGCCTCAGGCACAGTAAAGAGAAGTTCGTAATCTTCACCACCGGTGAGCGCGTAACCCAGCGCCTGTTCCAGTGGTACCGAGTCTTTCATCGCCTGCGACAGCGGCAACTTATCGACCTCGATATTCGCCCCCACGTTGGATGCCTTGAGAATGTGGGCGATATCCGACACCAAGCCATCTGACAGGTCGATGGCACTGGACGCCAAACCGCGCAGCGATTGCCCCGCCAGCACCCTGGGGGTTGGCCGGTAATGACGTTCCATCAGATATTCTTTATGCTCAGGGCGGCTTTGCTGTCGGCCCCTGAGCAGGTCAAGCCCAAGGGCAGAGTCGCCCAGAGTACCGGTTACATAAATCCAGTCGCCGCTGCGGGCACCATAGCGGGTCAGCGCCTTGCCTTCGGGCACCTGGCCATTGACGGTAATGGCAATCACCTTAACCGGACTTTGGGTGGTGTCACCGCCAATCAGTGCAATGCCATAGTATTCAGCGGCTTCGAACAGGCCTTCACTGAAGGCAGCAAGCCAGGCTTCATCTACAGAGGGCAAGCTCAGCCCCAGGGTGAACCAGGCAGGTTCGGCGCCCATGGCTGCCAGATCGGAAAGATTAACCGCCAGCGCTTTATACCCCAGTGCCCAGGCGGGCATGTCGGCAAAGAAGTGCACCCCTTCAACCAGGGTGTCGCAGGAAACGGCAATATGCTTGTGTTCGGCGGGCTGCACCAGGGCGCAGTCATCACCAATGCCATGCTTAACGTCACGTCTGACCGGGCCACGGCCGCAAAAGTACTGATCGATGAGTTGGAATTCTTTCACTGTATTTCCGGCGTCTGAGTCAGACTTCCGGCCCATAGAAAAAATGAACACCCGAAAATGAAAAACGGCACCCTGGGGGCACCGTCTTTCATTTAGTTGCGCGCAACCAGCTTATCCAGGATACCGTTAACGAACTTGTGTCCGTCTTCGGCTCCGAAGGATTTGGCCAGCTCGATGGCTTCGTTAATCACCACCTTGTATGGCACATCCTTACGGAAGGTCAGCTCGTAAGCTGCCAATCTGAGGATGGCTTTCTCCACTGGAGAAACTTCCTCTAAAGGACGGTCAAGCAAAGGGGTTAACAGCTCGTCGAGTTGACCAGTTTTGGTCGCAGCGCCAGCAAACAACTCCCGGAAGTAAGCAACATCGACACCGTCCAGCTCTTGTTCGGTAAGGAACTCGTGCTCGACATCGGCAACGTTATTGCCGCTCAGTTGCCAGGAATAGATGGCTTGGACCGCCAGGCGACGGGCCTTACGGCGCTCTGAAGGCTTCATGTTTTTTCCTACTGTTACAGCTCTTTATCAATGGCGCTCAGCACATTGACCATTTCCAACAGACCCAGAGCCGCTTCGCCGCCCTTGTTGCCTGCCTTAGTACCTGAGCGCTCGATGGCTTGCTCGATGGTATCAGTGGTCAATACACCGAAAGATACTGGGGTGTTGAACTCCAGGGAAACCTGGGCCAGCCCCTTGTTGCACTCGCCGGCAACAAAATCAAAGTGAGGGGTACCGCCACGGATCACGGCGCCCAGCGCAATGATGCCGTCAAACTTGCCGGAAGCGGCAACTTTTTTAGCGGCCAAAGGCAGCTCGAAGGCACCTGGAACGCGTACAACAGTGATGTTGTCTTCGCTCACCTGACCGAAACGCTTGAGGGTATCGATGGCGCCTGACAGCAGGCTCTCGACCACGAAACTGTTGAAGCGTGATACCACAATGGCCACTTTGGCAGATTTGGCTTCGATTTGACCTTCTAAAATGTGCATTCTCTCACCTGGTTAAGCTATGGCACCCGGCTTGGTGCAGTGTGCCCGGACAGAGCCGGGGCAAAAGTGGCGCATATCATACCACAGGCTTTTGCCCCAATCCCTATGCTATTTAAATGAATTCGTGTTTTTTATCTCACTCGCCGGCGACGTACTCAGTCACTTCAAGGCCAAAGCCCGACAGTGAATGGTACTTCTTGGGAGAGCTTAAAAGACGCATCTTGTGAACACCGAGGGACGACAGAATCTGCGAGCCCACACCCACCCGGCGGGAGGTTCCTTGCCACTTGGCTGGTGCTGCGGCTTCACCTTTGTCTTCGGCTTCAAAGGCTTTCACCTTGGCGAGAATATCGCTGTCGTGCTCGCGATTACCAAGGATAACCAGCACGCCACCTTCGCTGCCAATACGGGCCATGGCTTTCTCGAGCGGCCAGGAGCGTTCCTGATCCCGCTCTGAGTGCAGAATATCGTTGAAGGTGTTGGTCAGGTGCACCCGCACCAGCACATTATCATCCACCTCACCTTTAACCAGCGCATAGTGCAGCTGATTGTCGATGGTGTCGCGGAAGGTATGCATCACAAACTCACCAAAACGGGTCGGCAGTTTGCAGCTTGCTTCACGTACGACTGTGGTTTCTGTGTTGTTGCGGTACTCAATCAGGTCGGCAATGGTGCCAATCTTGATACCGTGCTTTTCAGAGAATTTTTCCAGATCCGGACGACGGGCCATGGTGCCGTCTTCGTTGAGGATTTCAACAATTACGCCGGAGGGCTCAAGACCGGCCAAGCGTGCCAAATCACAACCCGCTTCGGTGTGGCCTGCGCGGGTCAGCACGCCGCCTTCCTGGGCCATCAGGGGGAAGATGTGGCCAGGCTGCACCAAATCAGCAGCCTTGGCATCTTTGGCCACGGCGGCCTGGATTGTCACGGCGCGGTCATGGGCGCTGATCCCTGTGGTCACGCCCTTGGCGGCCTCGATGGATACGGTAAAGTTGGTGGTGAACTGGGCGTTGTTATTGCTCACCATCAGCGGCAGATTCAGCTGCTGGCAACGGGCACGGGTCATGGTCTGACAAATCAGGCCACGGCCATAGGTGGCCATAAAGTTAATGGCTTCCGGGGTCACCAGTTCGGCGGCCATAATCAGGTCGCCTTCGTTTTCCCTGTCTTCATCGTCCATCAGGATCACCATTTTGCCCTGACGAATGTCTTCGATGATTTCTTCGATACTGTGTAGCGCCATTGTAAGACCTTTATTTTCTTTTAAGAGTGTTGTGAATTTTAGCGGCCTGCGGGCCAAAAAACAGGGCCGGGCGCACAAAGCGGTGCTTTGACTGACCGGCGCATCAGCGCTCAGCGCATAAAACCGCTGCGGGCAAGCAAGTCCAGGGTCACACCGCCGGACGCGGTTTCTTCGCCGCGTTGCATCAAGCGCTCGAGGTAACGGGCAATCTGATCCACTTCGAGATTCACCTTGTCGCCCACCGCCAAATCAATCAGGGTGGTTTCACCGGCTGTGTGGGGCACTATGGTGAGACGAAAACGGCTGCCGTCTACCTCGTTCACCGTCAGGCTCACGCCATCGATGGTAATCGACCCCTTGTGGGCAATGTAGCGGGCAAGCTCGGCGGGCGCTTCGAGCCAAAACTCGATGGCTTTACCAAGCTGGCTGCGGCTGACCACAGCAGCGCGGCCATCCACGTGACCGCTCACCAGGTGTCCGCCGAGGCGGGTGGTCGGGGTCACCGCCTTTTCCAGGTTCACCGCCAGGCCGGGGCGATACTCGCCAAAGCCGGTCAGCTTCACGGTTTCAGCTGACACATCAGCCACATAACCATCGGCAAGACATTCCACTACGGTCAGACACACGCCGTTTGTGGCAATACTGTCGCCAAGGCGCACATCGGATAAATCCAGCTTGCCACTTGCTACCGTCAGGCGAATATCATCGCCCTTGCGATCGATTCGTCTTAAATGGCCTACGGCTTCAATGATCCCGGTAAACATAAATCCTCTTTAGGCTCGATGCAGCGGCTGCTGACACTCAGGCCACAGTGAAGGTAAAGCGCCAATCCTGGCCCAGTTTGCGCTCATCAATAAGCTTAAGACCCGGCAACTCGGCCATGGTCTGATAATCGGGCAGCTGCAGCATGTCGCGGCCATGGCTGCCAAGGAGCTTGGGCGCCTGATACAGCACCAGCTCATCACAAAGCCCCGCGGCGATAAAGGCACCGGCGAGGGTGCCGCCGGCTTCCACCAGCACCCGGTTGCAGTTTTCACCGAGGTGACTCAAAAGAGCGACAAGGTCGATACGACCATCACCGCCCGGCAGGGTCAAACAGGTGACAAAATCCGGCAGTGAGTGCAAAAAATGGGCATCGTAGGGCTCGGCCGATACCAGCAAAATCGGGCCGGCAATGCCGAACAGTTTGGCATCGGCGCTCATGCGCCGCTGGCTGTCGAGCACCACCCGGATGGGTTGGATAAGCTCGGCTGCGGATAAAGTATTGCCCAGGCTGCCAAGCTCACCATGGCGCACATTCAGGCTGGGGTCATCCAGCAGCACAGTATCTATGCCGGTGATCAGGGCGCAGGATTTGGCTCGCAGGCGCTGCACGTCGCGGCGCGCCTCGGGGCCGGTTATCCATTTGGACTCACCGCTCGAGAGTGCGGTTTTACCATCGAGGCTTGCCCCTACTTTTACGCTAACGAACGGGCGAGCACGCTCCATCCGCGACAAAAAGCCCGGATTCAGCGCCCGAGCCTCGGCTTCCATCAAGCCATGGGCCACCTCGACACCTGCGTCCTGAAGCAGCTTAAGCCCCCTGCCCGCCACCTGAGGGTTCGGGTCGGTCATAGCGACAACTACACGCCTTAAACCATTATCTATCAGCGCCTTGGCACAGGGAGGTGTGCGGCCATAATGGCTGCAGGGCTCAAGGGTGACATAGGCTGTGGCGCCGCGGGCGCGGTCACTGGCTTGTCTCAGTGCATGCACTTCGGCATGGGGACCACCTGCGCGGATATGCCAGCCTTCACCGACAATTTCACCTGCGTCATTCGCTATCACGCAACCCACATTAGGATTGGGGCGGGTGGTGTACTGGCCACGTTTGGCCAACATGATGGCGCGGGCCATCATGGCATGGTCATGTGCGGAAAACTGGCTTGTGACGGATGTGCTCATGGATGATTGCCGCGCTGCTGTCTTTTCTGAAACCCTGATGATTGCTGATGTACTTATTTCTGCAGTCTGGCGATGGCTTCACCAAACTCAGAAACATCTTCAAAGGCGCGGTAAACAGAAGCAAAGCGGATATAGGCCACTTTATCCAGCTCAATCAGGCTGTCCATCATCAGGTTGCCAATCATCTCTGAGGGGATTTCCCGCTCGCCGGTGGCGCGCAGGGTCGACTTAATCTTGTTCATCGCCTGATCAATCTGATCGATGGACACAGGGCGTTTTTCCACGGCTTTGAGCATACCGCTGCGCAGCTTTTCATCATCGAATGGCTGACGGGTGCCATCACGCTTGATAACCCTCGGCATCACCAGTTCAGCGCCTTCAAAGGTGGTAAAACGCTCGTGGCATTCGGTGCACTCCCGCCGACGCCTGACCTGATGCCCTTCTCCCACCAAACGGGAGTCGATCACCTTGGTGTCGGTTGCGTTGCAAAATGGACAGTGCATGGGGCCTCCTGGCGCGCTGGTTGAAGGGCAAATTGAACCACAATACAAATAAAAATGGCCGCTATCGCAGCGGCCATTGAGTTTATCCTATTCAGGTTAAAAGGTTAACCGTAAACAGGGAAACGAGCGCACAGTTCCAGCACCTGGCCTTTCACGCGTTCGATAACAGCGTCATCGCTTGCGTTGTCCAGCACGTCACAGATCCAGTGAGTCAGCTCACGGGCTTCAGTTTCTTTGAAACCGCGGCGGGTGATGGCTGGGGTACCGATACGGATACCAGAGGTTACAAATGGTGAACGTGGGTCGTTTGGCACAGAGTTTTTGTTCACTGTGATGTTGGCACGGCCCAGAGCGGCATCGGCTTCTTTACCGGTCAGCTCGCGACCAATCAGGTCAACCAGCATCAGGTGGTTGTCGGTACCGCCGGATACGATTTTGTAACCGCGCTCGAGGAATACTTCCACCATGGCCTTGGCGTTAACCACAACCTGCTGCTGGTACACCTTGAATTCTGGCTCCAGCGCTTCTTTGAAGGCCACCGCTTTACCGGCGATAACGTGCATCAGTGGGCCGCCCTGACCACCTGGGAATACCGCTGAGTTCAGCTTCTTGTACAGGTCTTCGTCGTTGGCAGCAGACAGGATGATACCGCCACGAGGACCGGCCAGGGTCTTGTGGGTGGTAGAAGTCACAACGTGAGCGTGTGGCACCGGGTTTGGATACACGCCAGCGGCAATCAGACCGGCCACGTGGGCCATGTCTACAAACAGGTAAGCGCCAATCTTGTCGGCGATTTCACGCATGCGTGCCCAGTCAACGATGCCAGAGTAGGCAGAGAAACCGCCAATCATCATCTTGGGCTTGTGCTCAACGGCCAGGCGTTCCATTTCGTCGTAGTCAATCTTGCCGGACTCATCAATACCGTAAGGAATGATGTTGTACAGCTTGCCGGAGAAGTTAACCGGTGAGCCGTGGGTCAGGTGACCACCGTGGGCCAGGTTCATGCCCAGTACAGTGTCGCCTGGCTGCAGCAGAGTCATGTACACGGCGCTGTTGGCCTGAGAACCGGAGTGTGGCTGTACGTTGGCAAAAGTGGCGCCGAACAATTCTTTGGCGCGCTCGATGGCCAGGCTTTCCACGATGTCGACATACTCGCAACCACCGTAGTAACGCTTGCCAGGATAACCTTCGGCGTACTTGTTGGTCAGCTGTGAGCCCTGAGCCTGCATCACGCGGGGAGAGGTGTAGTTCTCAGAGGCGATAAGCTCGATATGCTCTTCCTGACGACGGGTTTCGTCTTCAATCGCCTTGAACAGCTCGGGATCATAGTCGGCAATATTCATGGTCTTCTTCAGCATTGGTCACTCCAGCTGGCAAATCTTATAGGTAGGGTTGCGCGGTATTCTACTCTGCAATCGATCACAATCCCAGCCGCAATATGATGAAAATCCGTCTCGGTGCGGATGACTGTGTTTCATCATCAAAACAACCTGCAACGGGATGGGATTTCACATCGCCATCTGGAGAATAACGCCCCGACTTGGTAAACTTCGGCCAATTTTCAGCGCTTAATTCTATTTGTAAATCGCAGAGAGACGACATGGCTCAGTTTGTTTACAGCATGCTGCGGGTTGGCAAAATCGTGCCGCCCAAGAAGCAAATCCTTAAAGACATCTCCCTAAGCTTCTTCCCCGGCGCCAAGATTGGTGTTCTGGGTCTGAACGGCTCGGGTAAATCCACATTGCTGCGCATCATGGCCGGTATCGACACCGAAATCGAAGGTGAAGCCCGCCCCATGCCAGGTCTCAAGATTGGTTACCTGCCCCAGGAGCCACAGCTTGACCCGAACCAGACAGTACGTGAAGCCATCGAAGAAGCCGTTGGCGAAGCCAAGCGCGCCCTGACCCGTCTCGATGAGGTCTACGCCGCCTATGCCGAGCCGGACGCCGACTTCGACGCCCTGGCCAAAGAGCAAGGCGAGCTGGAAGCCATCATTCAGGCCCAGGATGCCCATAACCTGGACAACATCCTCGAGCGCGCCGCCAACGCCCTGCGTCTGCCAGAGTGGGATGCCAAGATTGAAGTGCTGTCCGGTGGTGAGCGCCGCCGTGTGGCCATCTGCCGTTTGCTCTTGGAAAAACCCGAGATGCTGCTGCTGGACGAACCCACCAACCACCTGGACGCCGAGTCTGTGGCCTGGCTTGAGCACTTCCTGCAGGAATACTCAGGTACTGTAGTGGCCATTACCCACGACCGTTACTTCCTTGATAATGCCGCCGGCTGGATTCTGGAACTCGACCGCGGAGAAGGTATCCCGTGGCAGGGCAACTACTCGAGCTGGCTTGAGCAGAAAGACGCCCGTCTGAAGCAGGAAGCCGCCACCGAGAGCGCCCGTCAAAAGACCATCTCCAAGGAACTCGAGTGGGTGCGTCAGGGTGCCAAGGGCCGTCAGTCCAAGGGCAAGGCGCGTATGAACCGCTTTGAAGAGCTGAACAACTCTGACTACCAGCGCCGCAACGAGACCAACGAGCTGTTTATTCCGCCCGGACCACGTCTCGGTGACAAGGTGATTGAGGTGCGTAACCTCACCAAGAGCTACGGCGATCGCATCCTTATCGACAACCTGTCGTTCACCGTGCCCAAGGGTGCCATTGTGGGCATTATCGGTGCCAACGGCGCCGGTAAATCGACCCTGTTCCGCATGCTTAGCGGCGCCGAGCAGCCAGACAGCGGCGAAATTGACATCGGTGAAACCGTGAAAATCGCCTCGGTTGAGCAGTTCCGTGATTCGATGAACAACAAGGCCACCATCTGGGAAGAAATTTCCGGCGGTCAGGACATCATGCGCATCAACAACATGGAAATCCCAAGCCGCGCCTACGTGGGCCGCTTTAACTTCCGTGGTGCGGATCAGCAAAAGATCATCGGCACCCTCTCCGGTGGTGAGCGTAACCGTGTGCACCTGGCCAAGCTACTGCAGGCCGGCGGCAACGTGCTGCTGCTCGACGAACCCACCAACGATCTGGACGTGGAAACCCTGCGTGCCCTCGAAGAAGCCCTGCTGGAATTCCCCGGCTGCGCCATGGTGATTTCGCACGACCGTTGGTTCCTCGACCGTATCTGTACCCACATCCTCGACTACCGTGATGAGGGTCAGGTGAACTTCTACGAAGGTAACTACACCGAGTACTCTACCTGGCTGAAGAACACCTACGGCACCGATGTGGTTGAGCCGCATCGCCTCAAGTACAAGCGCATGACCAAATAAGCCTGGCTTAAGCGCATGGCTTGAACCATTAAGGAGGCCTTTGGGCCTCCTTTTTATTTAGCTTAATAAAATCAATGCAATAGCCTTTTATCTATGGCATCGTTTTTACATCGTTTCTTTCTCTATCCCCTGCCCTTGGTATTTCCGATAGGTATAATCAGTCCAAAATCCAGTTCCCGAATGTATAAGAGGTCTGCTGTGCGTGCGTCGGTATTCAAGCTTTTGCTGCTTCCTTTAGCGCTTGGCGCTCCCTTGCTCTGTGTGCCTGCCTACGCTCAGGTTAAGGTTGAGCCCCAGAACAAGACGGCACCAACCTTTGCAGATAACAGCCCGTTCAACGACGGCCCCTATGTTATCGATAATGCCAGCGGCAGTGCCGATGCACTGTGGATTTGTCAGCGCGAGCTGAAAAAGACCGCGGGCACAGGCCAACTGACACGCCCCAGCCACTGTGGCGATTTACCCCAGCCGTTTATACATGCGCCCTATGCCATCGACCCGGACAAGTACGGCAAGGTCAACACCCTGGTCGCCCTGAGTGATGTGCATGGCCAGTTCGACGTGTTGATTAGCCTGCTTCGGGCCCATAAGGTGATTGACGAGCACAATCGCTGGGCACTGGGAGAAGGCCATCTGGTGATGACCGGCGATATGTTTGACCGTGGTCATCAGATAAATGAAGTGCTGTGGTTTATGTACGGTCTGGATAAGCAGGCCCGCGATGCCGGGGGCATGATGCACCTGCTGATGGGCAACCATGAGCAAATGGTACTGCAGGGCGACTTGCGCTATGTGAACGCACGCTATCAGCTAAGCAGCGAGCTGATTGGCCGCAGCTACGATGCGCTTTATGGCCAGGACACAGAAATCGGCAAATGGCTTCGCAGCAAAAACACCGTCGCCATAGTCAACGACATGCTGTTTATGCACGGCGGCATCAGCCCCGAGTGGCTGGAGCGCGGCCTGACCATCAGCCAGGCCAACGACCTGTACCGTAAGCACATCGACGATGAGCGCGCCGATCTGAAAGCCAATCCACTGCTTAACTTTTTGTTTTTCAAAGGCGGCCCCACCTGGTATCGCGGCTACTTCAAAGATGAACTGAGTTCGGCGCAGATTGACGCCCTGCTGAAACATTTTGGCGTCAAGCACATAGTGGTGGGTCACACCTCACAGGAGCGGGTGCTTGGGCTGTATGACAACCGCATCATTGCCATAGATTCATCCATCAAACTGGGTAAGTCCGGTGAACTTTTGTGGGTGGAAGACGGCAAGCTGCTGCGGGGCAAGTTTGATGGCAGCCGCAGCGAGCTTGTCAGCGACTGATAGCTTTTTAAAACCACGTCTATAATTCAGAGAAACTGACCAAGCCAATCTGAGTTATGCCATTGAGAATAGTGCTATTGTTTGCGCTGCTTTTCCTGCCCCTGAGCGGGCAGGGAGAGTATGGCAGAACCCTGACTCTGGTCGCCACCGACCTGCCCCCCTTCTATTCCGACACCCTGGTCGACAAAGGTCCGGTAGCCCACCTGGTTATGCAGGCGCTGGCACGGCGCGGCTACAGGGTGGAGCTGAAGTTCTATCCCTTTATCCGCGCCACCGCACTCATTAAAGCAGGGAAAGCCGATGCCATTATTGGTCTGTGGTATCGGCGCGAGCGGGAGGCATGGGCGGAATACTCAGCCCCGTTGCAGTCGGTTGAAATTGGCTTTCTTGCCAGAAAAGATGCCCAAATCGCCTTTGCCGAGCTTGGCGAACTGAAAGGCAGATTGATTGGGATCAGCCGCGGCTATGCCAACCCGCCCGCCATCGCCGCCAACGGTCTTCGCACCGAAGAGGCAGACTCGGATGAAACCAATCTGCGCAAATTACTGCTGGGGCGGGTGGACATGATAGTTATCAGCCGCCATGTGGCGACTTATCTGATTGAGCACGGCTCCGCCGAATACCGGGGTCAGTTTGAGTTTGTGGGCGATGTGCTCGCCACCGAAGTGTTTCATTTGGGGGTAGCCAAAAATCGCGATGCGCCAAAGCAGTTGGTTAAAGACTTCAATCAGGCCATTGAAGAAATGCAAAAGGATGGCTCGATGACAGCCATCCTTTCCAAATTAACCACTGAACTCAATTAAACGCAGGCCTGAGCTGAGATCAGCGTGGTCGCTCTTCATCCAGCTTACGCGCCTTGGGCGAGGCAAAGCTGCCATGCTCCGGTACACACTCAAACACCTTTTTGGCATACACCCGCACACCCATTGCGGCCATGGCACTGTTTACCAAGGGGCTGCCGGCAAGTGCCAGCATCTCTCTTTGAGTGTCGGCCTCCGGCCAGGTAAAGCTGTAGACCCCCTGGCCGGCGTTGGTGTCCAGAAAGCACTTGAAGGTTGCTACCTCAGCAGTGGTTTCAGCCCCCGCGCCCAGGCTGATGGCGCCAAGCAGCGCCAATGGCAGTATATTAGTTCGCATAGTAGTAAATCTTCTCAGTCACCATGCCGCCACCGATGCACTTTTCATCACCGGGGGGGCAGCCATCACAATGCTCGTTATTGTCTTCACAGCGGGTCTTAATCATAAGTTCAGGTGCCTTGCCAATACCTATCAGGTACATGGCATCGCCTTCGGGCACCACCAGCTGCGGGGTGTCGGGAACACTCTCACCCATCTCAATGAAGGTTTGGGTATAGGAGCGGATCCCCTTATGTAAATCAAAGCCATAGAGGTAGCCCTTACCCGATACCAGACATTGATTGGTGTTGGCTGCCGTCGCTTCGCCCGGTACGTAAGAGGTAAAAAACACCCGTCCTTTCACGATGGAGGCCGACGCCAGGGTCTTCTCACCTTTTCGGGTAAAGTTGTAGTACCAACCACGCTTACGACCAAAGGCGGTGTGTTGAGCCTTGGTCTCGGGCGGTGCCGAGGTCACATCATACAAATCCGTGATCTGCAGCGGCTGCGGCGGTGTTCTGTCACGGGATGAGCTATCGAACGAGCGCACGCCTATGTTTCTGTCCTGCAGGGTAAAGAACATGTCTTCACGCTTGGTATCCTGAGGAGCCGGACGCAGACCACTGCCCACCACAACCGCATCATAAGGAACCAGCTGGGTGCTGGTCACCGTTGAAGTGCTGCCGTTTTCTGTGGTGCTGTACTCTACCGTGCTGTTAAATGCCGTCTGCGCCACTACAGGCCCGGCAAAGAAACGTCGGTCGGTCACCTCTGTGGCGCCGCCAAGCGCCGCAAACTTGAAGGCTGTCCAGCGCTTGTTGCTGGCCTTGGGGTCGGCGCCGGGCAAATCCATACGCCAGACGTTACCGCCGGTGTCGGTGGCATAGATGCGGTCGGTCAAACCATCGTTGTTCGCATCGAGGATGGCGACTTCGTTGGGAATGCTGTCGCGAATGCCCGGCATCACCGTCATATTGCCGCTGTTGTTGGGGCCAAAGGCGTGTACCAAACTGCCTGTTGCTGCATCAACAATAAAGACTCCGGTGCCGAGGCTGTCCGCCGTACCCACTTCGGTTACATCTTTGTTGGATGGAGAGTAGCCCGCGCCGAAGATAAGCACCGGCGAGGTTTCACGGCCGGGAATAAAGGTCACCACGGGCTTGGACCAGCTCTGGCCCATCAAATCCATGCCGGTGCTGGCGCCATCAATACGCCACATCAGGCTGGGGGAATCCGGATCTGTGATGTCCATGCCATAGTAGGCATTGCCGCCGCGGCGCAAGCCAAAGAACAGCCAGGCACGTTCAACGCCGCTGCTGTTGGTTTTCACCCAAGCCACCGGCGAGCCGTCAATGCCATAGATGGAGTGCACGCCCGAGGCCTGGTTTTCCCGCAGGGTAGCCAGTTTGGGCAACATTTCCCACGGCATAAAGGCCCAGGATTCAGATACCTTGGAGTCTTCATCCTTGAACATGTGCAGCACGCCATGGTTGGTGCCCACTATGACCCGGATATCGGCCTTTGAGTTGGTGCCAAAGTTAATTGCCAGCGGCTTGGAGTGGAGCGGATCGCCCATGATGTCGGCGCGCATTTCGGTGAGCTTGTTGTCGTCATCATCATCGTCAACATCCACGCCCTTGGCCCAATTAAGCAGGTTTTCCACTTCGCCTTCGACCACCCCAAGGTGTGCAGCGAGCTCACTGTTGCCACCGGCCTTACTGCGGGCATTGGTGACATTGAGTGGCTTCATGCCATTGAGATTGGAAATCAGGTTCCGTTTGCTGGAGTCCATACGCTGCAGCATACCGGCGGCGCCGCCAATACGTACGTCATTACCATCACCCTGGCTGCAGTCGGTGGCGTTGCTCCAATGGGAACAGGCACCTTTTTTGATATTGCCGTCGCTGTCTATCACCTTGTTATTGTTGGCATCGACAATATCGCCGCTGCTGGTCACCTTGAACTTTTTCAGGTTACCTGACCAGCGCGGCCCACGATTGGGCAGGAACATAGAATAGTAAACCGAATCAAAGGTCTGGATGCGGTTAAAGTTGTTACTTGCGACCGAAGGCGCGGTAAAACTGGCGTTCTTTTCAAGAATGTTCTTAAACACCTGCATCAGGGATTTTTGCAGGTCGTCCACATCGGTAGCGTCATAGTATTTTCCGCCACCTTTTTCAGCCGTCTTACGCAGCAGCTCTGCGGCCGCTGCCGCCCCCTGACTAAAGCCCACTGTGTAGGTGGAGACACTCTGCACGCCATCCATGCTGGGATTCACGTCGTGGGTATTCATCCAGGAGGAGAGCGAACTCAGGTAACTCACAGGCCATGAAGTATATTTATCAACGCCACCTGTCAGCTTCTGGATCTCCTCATCTGCTGCAGCATCGCGGGTCGGTTCACCGTCGGTAACATAAACAATGTAAGCCCGATTTTGGCATTTTTTAAAAGGTGAGCTGTAGGTACCATTTGGTTTAATGATACTGGTATCCCTTCCCGGCGACTGAGTCGGATCGTCATCACCAAATTCCACCGATAACCCACCAAAGTATCGGTAAGCTTCATAAAGGGTTTCACATAAGGGCGTCCAGGTTGTTCCGCTGGTGGGTATGGTTCGGATGAGATCCTTTTTGGTGGTCACAGTCGACGGGGTCGGTTTAATCCCAGCGACAATACGGCCACCTTCGCGCCCAGTGTTAGTATTGTTTCGATTAAAGATTGCCAGGCCGAAATCCACCCCGGGGGTAGTCAGCAATACGTTGGTTACCGCCTCTTTGGCGATATCGATTCGGGTACGGGTGACCTTGGTCTTGGAGCCATGGTACCAGTCGAGATATTCCTTGGTGTAAACGGTAACAACCTGCCCGGTACCAAAACCGGTTTTCAGGGCCTTTGCATAGGCTTGGTCTTTTTTTGTTTGGCTACTGCCGCTGTCCACCCAGGAATATAACTGAGCCCCCTTGCGGTTACCTTCCCCATCTACCGGCAAGCCCTGACCGTGTACGCCACGGTTATTGTAAACCTTCTCCTGAATGTCTTCGTAGCAATCCACGGTACGAATAGTCGTGCCGTCTCCCTGAGGAAACTCAACCCAGCTGCCGGTTTGGCCACTGTAGGCGTAGGTGCGCCAAAAGCCGGTGAAAACGCCGTATTCTTTAAGAAAATCATAGGACTTAGCACAAGCGTTCTTATTGTTTGTGAAATAGCGTTTCTCGTTGGCATCATTGGGATTAGGCGGGGTTTCCGAGGCATCCAGTGTGTAATAAAGTCGCTCTGAACTGCCAACGCTATTGTTGGAATCAGTAAATGATGGATTGGCGTTTCTTACCTCGGTATCCATACTGCCGGAGTTATCGAAGATCACCAAAACCTGAGGCCGCTGATCGTTTCGGCCTGAGGACTCATAAACATACAAGGAGGTATCATCAGCTCTCAGCAACCCGGATGACAGGCCGGCACAGAGCGCCAGAGTAAATCCCCCCAGTTGCTTTGACAGCTTTTGTAAAGAACCAAAACCAGCAAACCGAGGCCTGGCTGCTGGCAATAAGTGTGAATCAAACCGCTTCGAAAACTCGTTACTCATGACAATTTCCGATGTTTAAACCAAAAGAAAAAACAAACCACAGACATCCAACGTGGTCCGACATCAGGCGCATTGAGTAGAGCGTTTGATATTAGAAGTTTTCTTCTCTACAAAAATGCGATTCCGGATGATTTTCAACCGACAACACAACAATCAGAACGAGTGTCCAACAAAAGTATCAACCAGCACAACTTTTTATCATATGATAAATTTATATCTATAGATTACATGAGGTTAGGAAACCATTGATTTTGTTTTACGGAATAGCATACAAAGAATTATCCAACATCTTATTTACGCACTTTTCAGCACGCAAAACCGTATAGTGTCGGTACAGATCTCGGTGATTGATTTGACGGGGGATATTTTGTATGCAATTTCAAACACCCTCTATCCACCCCCCAAGAGGTTGGATGCCAAGGCGCTGTCGTTCACGGACGGGTTAAAGTACAATGACCGGCAAAACAAGGAGTTTGGAGTAAAAGGACATTCAATGAGTCGATTGCTGTATTTACTGCTCATCATGGGTTGTTTTGGTATCGGAGCCTTATTGTCGCCGTTGGCGCACCCTTCTGAACTCCCCCAAAAAATACGACTGGCAGCCGAAGACAGTTGGCCACCTTTTGCAGATGCACAGGGCATGGGTCTGTCACACCGTCTGGTGCAGCGTGCCTTTGCCAGCGAATCCATCGAGGTCGAATCCCTGGTGGTGCCTTATAATCGAGGCCTGATCCTCACCGAGCAGGGCAAGGTGAATGCCGTATTCAATGTAGCCCGCCAGCAAAGCACCGAAACCCGCTTTTTATTTGGCTCAGAGCCACTGTTTCTGGCATCGGCTTCTTTCTATCAGCTCAAAGACAAACCTCCCATCGCAGCCGACAAATGGTCGCTGCCACCCGGCAGCCGCATTGGGATAGTGCGCGGCTACGAGTACGGTGATGAGTTTGACCGTCTGCCCAATATCGAGCTCAAGGTGGCGGACAACCAATATCAGCTGCTGAATCTGCTGCTTACCCACAAACTGGATGCGGTAGTGATGTACGACAAGGTGGCGGGCGAATTTTTACACACTACAGGTGTAGCAACCGAGGTGTATCCCGTGTTCAGCAACCACACCAGCGAGCTATTTCTCGCCTTCGACAAGGGTGCGGCAGAATCGGCGGCGCTGGCACAGGCGCTGGATAGAGGCCTGAAGCGCTTGAAACAATCCGGTGAGTACCAAAAGCTGCTGGCCGATATCGGCAGTACCAGCCGCAGGGATTGAGAATTTTACCGTCGCCGCTAAACTTGGCCTCCATCGACCTTATAGCACCTTAATCGAGAACCCCATGTCACATCCGGGCTTTGCCATCGCCGCTGAACATCAGTTCGCGGTTCAGATTTACTACGAAGACACCGACTTTTCCGGCGTGGTCTATCATGCCAATTTCATCAAATACTTCGAACGCGCCCGCGAGCACGTGATAGGCGCCGGGGCCCTCAGGCAGCTGTGGCAGGAACAGGGTATAGGCTTTGCCGTGTATCGCTGCGACATGGTCTGCAACGAAGGGGTGGAATTTGCCGACGTGGTGGAAGTGCGCAGCAAGGTGGTGATTGAGAGCAAATACCGCACCCTGTGGCAACAGGAGATCTGGCGCAAGGGCAGCAGCCGTCCGGCGGTCAGCGGCTATATCGAGATGGTGTGCCTGAATCAGGCGCGCCAGCTTACGCCTATGCCGGCAAGCCTTATCGAAAGCTTACAGGGCTGAGCCTTGCTGATTTAAGCGTCGCTCCTTTTGAGCATGTCAGCTCAAAGGAGCCGATAAGAGACAAGCTGATGAAGAGGCAAACGGATAAAGAGGCACTCAGGCCTCTTTGGCAATTCCCAGTCGGCGCAGATCCATTTCCAGCTCCAGCGCCCGCATAGGTTTGGCAAAAAAATCCCCCTGAATGTTATCAGCGCCAAGCTCCCGCACCATGGCGCGCATGGCCTCGGTTTCAATCCCTTCCACTGTCACCTCAAACCCCAGCCCTTTGGCCAGCTGGATGCTGGTTGCCATTATGCTGCGATTTCTCGGTTCGGTGAGGATCCCCTCAAGGAAGGCCTTGTCGATTTTCACTTCATCGGCGGGCAAATCTTTCAAATAAGCCAGTGAAGAGTGACCGGTGCCAAAGTCATCAATGGCCACCTTCACTCCCAGGCTTCGCAGCTTGTGGATATTGTCGGTGGCCTTGGCGGGGTTGGACATCAGGGTGCTTTCAGTAATTTCCAGCGCCAGCACATCGCCGGGCAGTTGATAGCGCGCCAGCGCACTCGCCACCACAGATGGCAAACTGCCCTCCTGCAAATCTTCAACCGACAGATTCACCGCCACCCGAACATGAATTCCTTCCGAGCGCCACTGCACCTGCTGCTTGAGCACCTGCTCCAGCGCCCAGGCGCTGACCAAATCTATCATGCCGGCGTACTCAGCCAGCGGAATAAACTCACCGGGGGAGATGAGGCCAAGCTCCGGGTGCTCCCAGCGCATCAGCGCCTCAACCTGCTCGCAGCCGCCCTGATGCAGTGATTCCTTGGGCTGATACACCAGATACAGTTGATGCTGTGCCAGCGCCTTGGGCAGGCAGTTGATGATGGAGAGCTCGCGGCGCTGACTGATGTCATCATCCAGCTCGTAGGCGGCCAGCATTTCTTTTTGATTGCGGGCGCGTTTGAGCGCCAAATCCACCCGCCTGAGCATCTGACTCACATCGGCATGGTGTTCATCCAGCTGCACATAACCCATTTGCAGCCTGACCGACACCGGAGTTTCCTGAATGCTGAACGGCTGCTGTAACAGCTGTTTCATCTCCAGCAGCGCCTTATCATCCAGCGGCTGGTCGAAAAACAGTAAAAACTCATCGCCGTTCATGCGGGCAATTTGCCTTGGCTTTTTCGGCATCAGCCGCAAACGGTCGGCAAAGGCGTGCAGCAATTTGTCGCCAAACACGAAGCCGAACAGGTCGTTTACATAACGAAAGCGATATAAATCAATCAGTACCAGAGTACCGGCGGTCACCGGCATGGCGTGGGTCATGGCCCGTTTAAAACCAACCCTGTTGGGTAAACCTGTCAGCTTATCCTTGCCACTGTGGCTTGGGGCATACAGCAGCAAATGCTGAATCGCTTGATACAGCGGGTAAAAAGCTTCGGGAATATAAGGCAGATTCAGGGGCTGGCGCTGCTCAACCTTGCTGGCCAGTTCACGGGTAAGATGATGCAGGAATAACTCGATGCGACGGGATTGGCGATACCAAAGCCACCCCAGCAGTGTGATGCAGGCACCGAGAAATGCCGCTAGATAAACCATGGGCTGAACCTTACCACTGAGTCTCCCTCGCAGATTGTTAAAGGACGCGCCCACTTCCATGGCAGGGGAAACTCCCCTGCCGAGGGCAAAGATTACTCGTAACTTGCCTTGATGGAATGATAGCTGTCAAGGAAGGCGTCACCGGCCAGATCGTCCGGGGTCACCGGCAGACCTCGGGCAGCAAACACTTCGAGACGTTGCTCAAGCTCGCTGCCGGCGCGCAGTTCACCAGTGTAGAAGGCGGCTGCGCGGATAAAATCGAGGTAGGTCACTTTTTCGGGCAAATAAGGTAGATCAGCCCAACGTTCCACCACTTCCATCACTTCAGGTGCAAAGTCCCAGCTCTTGAGAACCGCACGGCCGATGGGGCCCTGCATCTTGCGCACCAGTGAGCGCAGGTGCTCGATGGTGGTAAAGAGTTCAGGATGGGCTTCCGCTTCAGTCAGCACCGGCAAGGCGCCGATGTTGTGCACCAGGCCTGCCAGAGTCAGGGTATCGTAGTTCAGACTACTGCCCGGATGCTTTTTATTGTAAATCTGCAGCAAAGCACAGGCCGATGCCGTTACATCGATAGAGGTGCGCCAGGCTTCATCCATCACTTCCCACACCATTTCGTTGGTGGAGATAAACAGCTGCTCCATGGCAACCGAGGTGGCGATAGACTTGATTTGGGTCAGACCGATACGGGTTACCGCAGCGTTAATGTTCTCGGCCGGTACACCGCGGCTGTACAGGGCACTGTTGGCAACTTTAATAATACGTGCCGAGATAGCGGCATCCTGCCCTATAATTTCAGCTACTTGCTTAAGGCTTGAGTCGGGGCGACCCACCACTTCCTGAACCCGCATGGCCACTTCAGGCAACGTCGGCAGTACCAGGGCATCATCCTTCAGCTTCTTAAGCAATCCGACCAATAGCTGGTGCTCGTTCGACATCTTGGCTCCCATCTGAAAAAAGTTATTCTGATTATCATTGCAGTATATCAGTCTGAAGACGCAGACGAAGTTCAAAATATCACCATGCAGTGACATACCGGCAACATTTTAGCGTATTGGTCCATAATTCCCTACTGGATCACTCAGATTTGCACATTGGGGTCAGGATTGAGTAAAATGCGCCCCCGCGATCCGCGACTCGTTAACTATTTTCTTCGGGAATTACTATGTTCAAACCTGAGCTTCTGTCGCCGGCAGGCACACTGAAAAACATGCGCTACGCCTTTGCTTACGGTGCAGACGCCGTTTACGCAGGCCAGCCCAGATACAGCCTGCGGGTACGTAACAATGACTTTAAACTGGAAAACCTGAAGACCGGCATCGAAGAGGCCCACAGCCTTGGCAAGAAGCTGTACGTGGTGAGCAACATTGCCCCCCACAACGCCAAGCTGAAAACCTACCTCGATGACATGGCCCCTGTGGTTGCCATGAACCCGGACGCCCTCATCATGTCTGACCCGGGTCTGATCATGATGGTGCGCGAAGCCTTCCCTGATCAGGTGGTACACCTGTCGGTACAGGCCAACGCCATCAACTGGGCCTCGGTGAAGTTCTGGCAGTCTGTGGGCATAAAGCGGGTTATTCTGTCCCGCGAACTGTCGCTGGATGAAATTGAAGAAATCCGTCAGCGCTGCCCGGACATCGAACTGGAAGTGTTCGTGCACGGCGCCCTGTGCATGGCCTACTCCGGCCGCTGCCTGCTGTCTGGCTACATCAACAAGCGCGATCCCAACCAGGGCACCTGCACCAACGCCTGCCGCTGGAAGTATGACGCCCACGAAGCCACCGAAAACGAAGCCGGTGACGTGGTCGCCATTCACACGCCAGAAAGCGCTGTGCAACTGGAAACCCCAACGCTCGGCAATGGCCCTGCCACAGACAAAATCTTCCTGCTGCAGGAAGAAAACCGTCCCGGCGAATACATGCCTGCCTTTGAAGATGAGCACGGCACCTACATCATGAACTCCAAAGATCTGCGCGCCATCCAGCACGTGGAGCGCCTGGCCAAAATTGGCGTGGATTCATTGAAAATTGAAGGCCGTACCAAGTCGTTCTACTACGTGGCCCGTACCGCTCAGCTGTACCGTCAGGCCATTGAAGATGCCGTGGCTGGCCGTGGTTTCGACCCTCACCTGATGACCCGTCTCGAAGGTCTGGCCCACCGCGGTTACACCGAGGGCTTCCTGCGTCGCCACGTGCACGACGAGTACCAGAACTACGACTATGGCTACTCCATCAGCGACAGCCAGCAGTTTGTGGGCGAGTTTACCGGTAAACGCAACGAAGCGGGCCTTGCCGAAATCGATGTGAAGAACAAGTTTATCGTGGGCGACAGCGTTGAGCTGATGACCCCCCAGGGCAACATAAACCTGACTGTAGACACCCTCTACAACCGCAAGGGCGAGGCTGTTGAAGCCGGTCTGGGTTCAGGCCACATGGTGTATCTGCCGGTGCCTGCCGAGGTGGATGTGAACATGGGCGTACTGCTGCGCAACCTGCCAAACGGTAACAACACCCGTAACCCACACGGCGACGCTGAAGTGATCCCCACCAAAGCCGAGTAATCTCACTGGTTTTCCATAAAAAAGGCTGCATTCAATGCAGCCTTTTTGTTTAATGCCCTGATAATATTCAGTTTGCTTTCGCCCGGCTTAACGCTGAACTTCTCAGCCTTAGCCGTCAAAGCGCGAATCTGTGCTTCAGCGATTGCAGCAGTGGCTCAGCGCCAGACAGGCGCCACTCGAGCCAGTTATCCCACTCCAACTTTAACGTATCCCCGGCACGCACCAGCTCGTAGCTGTCGTAGTCGATGCCTTTATCGAAGGCGAAGGGGCTGTACTGGGCCTTTACCCGCCATCCTTCTGCCTTGAGGCTTTCAAGCACCTGATTTCCCTTATCTGTGGCTATCCATTCGAGCACCATGGCATATCTCCTTTGCCGCTGCCGGTGACTGATTAATGCTGCTCAGTGGCCCGGGCTGCTGCGTAAAACCCGTGGGCCGCCCAATGAAACAGACATTGGTTAAAAATGTAGCACATGAACATGACACTTTGTATGCAGCGCCAGTATGAACAGGCGCCCTGATAAGCCGCGCCCTTAGCTTGCCGCGCCCTTAGCTTGCTGCGCCCTTAGCTTGCTGCGCCCTTAGCTTGCTGCGCTCTTACCTTGCAGCGCTCTTACCTTGCAGCGCTCTTACCTTGCTGTGCTCTTACCTTGCTGTGCTCTTACCTTGCTGTGCTCTTACCTTGCTGCGCAGAGGCGAACAAAAAACAATCAAACGATCAGTCCGCGCTTTAGAGTAAAGATTCGATTATGCGCCGAGAAAGTCGCAATTGAAGGCAAAGGTATATTTTTACAAATTCGCCCAACCCAAAACGACTGCTTATGCAAGCAATCAGCATTTACAAGCAACACAAAATCACAGCAAACCATTAAAGATGAATCAAATCAGCCAAATTTACCCTGCCACCGTGCTGTTTATGCAAGCAGAAACTGCGGTAGACCACAAAGGCACCACAACCCATAGCAAGGGTTGAAAAACCGGCTACAAAATCAGGCGCTCAAGCCATAAAAACACCGATTATTATCGAAAAATTTACACAAAAGTTTCATATAAACAGCGCATTAACATCCGTCATCCCTGTGGCATACTCGCGCCGCGAAAGCACCTCAAAGGGACTTGCACGCACAAGGCAGGATGCCAATAACAATAATTGCGAGACCAACTAGGATGAAAATGAAAACTACCCTGACCGCGCTGTTACTGGCCGGCCTCAGCGTTCACGCCCAAGGCGCGCTGCTGATAAGTGAAGTCCTTTACGATGCCCCGAATAACGACAGCGTTGAGGAATTTATTGAACTGTATAACTCAGGTTGTGAGTCAATCGATCTGAGCCAATACCAACTGAGTGACAATAACGCAAGTCTTAGCCTCAGCGGCACCCTGGCCGCCGGGCAGTATTACACCCTGGCCATTAATGCCGCTGGCTTCAGTAACCTGTTTGGCAAAACCCCAGACTATGCGCCCCTGCCCTTCAGCCTCGGTAACTCAGGCGATTTTGTGAAACTGACCCGCGGCAGTGAATTGATGGATGTCGTCGCCTGGGAAGGCGGCCTCAGCGGCTGGAGCCTGAATGTCAGGGACATCGCCCTGGAGCGCACCACTGTGCTGAACACCCAGTCGCAGGCCGATTGGACAGCCGCAAGCTCGGCAGGCACACCGGGCAGCGGCGAGCTGGCAGCCTGCAGCTCCACACCCGCACCGAACAACCAGTTAACCAAGGGGAAAGTGCGCAGCAACCTGAGCGCCGCCTCCGGCCAGGGCCTGTCGTTCATTGCCGATATTCCCGATGGCGCCAGCAATCTGGTGGTCACACTTGCCGGTGGCAGTGGCGATGCCGACCTTTACCTGCGTCAGGGCGCTGAGCCTTCCAGCAGCCTGTATGACTGCGCCCCGTACCTCAGTGGCAATAACGAGCAATGTGAGTTCGCCAGCCCCACAGCCGGTCGCTGGTACATTCTGGTGCAGGCTTACAGCAGCTTCAGCGGCGCATCCCTGTCGCTGGATTATCAGCAAAATGATGGTGGCAACGGCGGTGGCTCAGGCGGTGGTTCAGGCGGCGAGCCAACACCGCCCGGATACAGCTACGACAGCTACTACGCCCAGGCCATCGGCAAAAGTGGCACTGAGCTTAAATCGGCGCTGAATCTTATCATTCGCGGCCACACCCGCTACAGCTACAGCCAGGTGTGGGATGGCCTCAACTACACAGATGAAGATCCCGCCAACTCCAACAACGTTATTCTGCTCTACACAGGTCGCTCGGAGCCCAAAACCAACCGTGCCGGCATGAGTAACTCCCTCGACGCCTGGAACCGCGAGCACGTTTGGGCCAAAAGCCATGGCTTCCCCGACAGCAGCAGCCACGCCTACACCGACCTGCACCACCTGCGCCCGGCCGATGTTACCGTTAACAGCAGCCGCAGCAACAAAGACTTCGCCATGGGCGGCACGCCATTGGACGAGGCTCCGGCCAACAGCACCGACAGTGACAGCTTCGAGCCTGCCGATGCAGTCAAAGGCGATGTGGCACGGATGCTGATGTATATGGATGTGCGTTACGATGGCGACAGTGCCAGCGCCACCCCGGATCTGATGCTGGTATCAGGCACCACAGCCACCGAGCCCAAGCTTGGCGATCTGTGCACCCTGCTGGCCTGGCACAATCAGGACCCGGTCAGCAGCTGGGAGCGTCGCCGTAACAACCGGGTGTACGAGTGGCAACACAACCGCAATCCCTTTATCGACAACCCTGCCTGGGCAAACGCCCTGTTTGGCAGTCGTTGCAGCAACTGATGTGGCAGCCACCGCTGTGACAACGGCTGATGTTGTAAAAGCTGTAACCTGAGCAATAACAGCCTCGGTAAACAGACACAAAAAAGGCCCCGGCGGGGCCTTTTTTATCTGCGGCGGCTCAGTCGGCCAGCAGGCTGACCATCTCATCGCAGCCATTATGGAATGAGCTGGCTTTGGCATAATCCAGCGCAACTTTTTCATCGCCATTTTTAATCGACTTATCGGCGCCCTGGGCCAGCAAATATTTGCCCGCCTCAGTTTGGCAAAACTTGGCGGCCTGAATTAATGCCGTGTCCATTTTATTCCAGTCCTGAATATTGATATCGATACCCTTATTCACGAACTCTTCCAGTGGTGCCAGTTTGCCCATGGCAGCACCATTATGGAACTCGGTAATATCCTGGCTCGAAAACATATCGTCGCCACAAACGCCTTTTTTAAAGCGCATCACAGAGCCGCGCTTTAATTCCAACAGGTCCGCATTCAGGCTCAGCAGCTTATGATTACCCACCTTGGCCAGATACAAGCCATCGGTGTCCAGCTCCCATTCGCCGGTCTGCTTAAAAGCACTCTCAACCCAGGTGTAATTTCCGTCTGCTGCAAGATTAATATCAATTTTTTCAGGCAGTTTAGAGCCAAAACCTTCCTGCTCGTAAAAGCACCAGTCACCCACCAGCGCCGCCTTATCCACGGCAACTGCTTCAGCAGCAACAGACGAAAACCCCATACCAGCCAGCAAAAGCCCAGCAGCCAATGTCGTTATTCTCATAGCTATCCCTATTTTAAAAAAATCCCTATTACTCAGGTGGTTGCAAAGCGGCCCCTGCAACCATCTTTTAATAACACAGAAAACTGAAACAACAATACACTTTTAACGCCGGGCGAAATCCATCTCAACCCGCCAGCTCATAAGCGCGCCGGAAAATAGTCTGCTCTAAAGGCTTTTCAATCTGTAAGCAGAGCCGAGCGCCAAAACTCGAGGGTAGTATCGGACACAGAATCAAATTGCAGCCCTGCGGCAATCACACATTCTGCCAGGCTTGTGGCCACGGCATGATTGCCAAGCAAACTCAGGCTGCGAATAGCGCGGGTGATCCGCAGCTGATTATGATCCTGGCGCTTCAGCCAAACATGGTCTGCAGGACTAAGCGGCTTATTTGAACTTACCTGCTCGCCATGCCGAATGAGGCCCCAGAAGCCAAGCAGCAGATCCAGCGCCTGTAAATGCCGCTTTTGAAGTGTTGCCGACCCAGCAAACTGCGCCCTGTCTTCATCGGTTACCAGGGGTGCATGACGGTTAAACTTGGTGCCGCTGTCGATGGGGAACAACAACTGAATATACTTGTGGTCATGTTCAAGCCAGAAAGGGCTGTATTCCAGAAAGCTGTCGAAATAGCGCCCAAAGGCGTCGGGCGTCTCGCCCAGAAAGAAGCTGGCAATTTTGCTCATAAACCATTCAGCTCAACACCTGTGGCCAGGTAAAACCGGCCACTGTCTTTTGTTAAATATGCTGGCACCAAAGATCGAGTGCGCCTTTTGTAAATAAGCCTGAGTCGCCGCAATAAATACCATCAACGACTTGACCCAGATTGGTGGGGTTCAGTTTACATGAAAATGGCAATTTTTCGTGTGTCTGACTGACTGCTGATATTCGAATTTGGGCCGCTTGCTCATCCAGCCACGAATAAAAGACGAAATTATGACCTCCGCCTTTTCGATGATAAAGCTTAGCGCAAGCATTCAAGAACGCAGTGACTGACTCTTTACCCCATTCATTCAGTAGCGCTTCATTAAAACCAAAGGCAACCATATTTGATTGTGCCTCCTGATTAACTTCATCGAGCACATAGAGCCGGGTTTCGTCTTCCAACTCTTCGAGCCATTTATTCAGTGTGGTATGCATCTGCTTTGCTATTTAATGCCTGAGTTAAGGGCGAAAAAGGCGAGGCTTTTAACGCCCCGGGGGCAAGGTTAGACGGCATGACGAACTTGACTGTCGTGGCCAAATTCACTGTGCTGCTACACATCAACCGAACCAACCGCTTTTGTTGGATATGTCAGCAAATACAGCAGCACAAGAATGCCTGCCACCGGAACCAAGCTGATAAGCTGCCACCAGGGGCTTAGTCCGGCATCACGCAAACGGCGGGTGCAGGCCGCCAGCCACGGCAGTAACACTGCCAGTGAAGCAATCTGCAACGGCAGCGTTCCAAGAACTTCGCTGAGCAGCTTTGCGAAAGCCAAAAATATGACCACACCGAGCGCAAACCACCAGAAGTCGGCTCGCGGCGTAATGCCAGTAAATTCCAGGCCAGCAATAACACCTTCACGCATCGCCTTGAGGGCCGTTTGCCCGGGCTTAGTCTCAGAGCTGCCAACCAACAAACTCTCGGCTGGCACCTCAAGACTGGCTGCCAGTGCCCGCAATGACTCTGTCGATATTTTCGCCCCTGACTCCAGGCGTTGAATGGTACGCAGGTTCAAACCGCTGACACTGGCCAATTGCTCCTGCGACCACTGCCGGGCAAGGCGCAGCTCCCTAAGTCGGGTACTGTTCACGTACATGATAAAGGCTTCTCCATAAAGGCTCTGTCAGCAGCAATTATTCGTACAAACGGCGCTATAGCGTGACGAAATAAGCACGGCACCAGCACGACATAAGCCCGACTTCGCACTTTCGGCCCTGTGTTAACAGCAGAGCAATTGGCCCAAAGAACATGGGTAGCAGTCAGTGTACTTGGCATCGGCAGCAACTGAAATGCAATCAAGTCTGTTCTTCAATAGCCCTACATTTGGGGTACGAGGAACATCCCCGCGTTGTCGTAAACGATAGCCGTGGTATGCCAGTCCTGACTTGTGTTCACTGACGGGGCAGTTTATCACCCCTTGATGAGAAGTCGCTTTGCAAGCGACATAACCTCGTGGAGCTTCACCCCACACCCGACCAAAAGGGGATCTACAGCAATCCCCTCTTGGATCTCCCCTGCCGCCCGCAACGAAGCGGACAACCCCTTGTGCATTGCCGCTCTTATGCTAGCGCGTCAGACGCTCATCCCTGATTCGACTGACGCTGCCACGGCATCCATCCCGAGGCCACGCAACGATCGCCAATGCCCAGCGGCCGCTTCAAGCGGAATTGGTGCAACCCTCAACCAAAGTGTTTTGGGTGTGCTGACTCTTTTACAGGGCGAAAAGTCCCCACACTTGGTGTACTAAATATTGACGGAATACAACAGTCACTTGTTAGCTGTGGTTTGCATAATAGATTTCGACATAGTGCGATTCGACCAGAGCAATATGCCCAATGACTTCTTTTGATTCTTTGGCATTGCTTATTTTGCACATAATGTAACGATTATCGATAACGCCTTGTGGATTCCAGTCAAAGTAGCAGATAAAATTAAGGCTCAAATCGTTTGGGTCTACTGCTTTTATATCGTGATCCCAGTACCCGTGATTTACATTTGCCTTTCGATTTATCATGATTGGCAGCCGTGAACCTTGCGCCTGCAATTCGAAACATGAAATTGGTTCATTAAGCCAATCATGTTTCTCATAATCTATATTCAGCGGCGCACATACTAAGTGCTTAAAGAGCAATACACTAAGCTCCTCGTAATCATCCAATACATCCCATACATCTTCATCTTTAGGGACATAATATATGTTTCGAAGATGCCTTGATGCCTCTCTATATTTCTCGAAATATTCTGTTACTTTGTTCATAGCACCTTTCGACAGCTAGACATAATGATTCCCTGTGCAGGTGTCGGCCTCCGTGTTTTCTCGTGGGTTAGTGAAACCAGAGCCACACTGTTTGATGAACTTTCTCTATCAGGAAAGGCAAACAATCACAGGAGGTAACATGTCGAAAGCTAACACACTTTTTATCGGTTTGGACGTGCACTAGGAGACCACGGATGTGGTCTGGATTTCTGATAAGTTGGATGATGCGGCACGCACTCTGTCATCAAGCGCTGGCACAGCTCCTTTAAACCAGCAGCGTGTAAGTTATGTTTAATGGCTGGTCTGCAAAATGTTAGCCCTGTCGCCGCTATTCATATGCCAGTCTCTATGTTTGTGACAACATCGTCTGAGTGGCGAAACACGATCAACTCAGTTCTTCAATAGCCCTGCATTTAGGGTACGAAGAGCATCCCCAAAATCGCTTGCCTTTGTTGTCGCCGCGCTTGGACTCCCGCATCACCATTTCTGAGCCACAGCGAACACACTGCTTGTTCTGGCTTTTGGAGCCTACCAGCGCCTTCACATGCTGTCTGTGTTTGAAATCGGTGACAAGGCCACGCTTTAACTTAATCTCTTCAATCCGTGCAATGAGGCTATGGTACTCATCATCAGAAAATACGACCTGCTCGAAGGTTTTGATGTATCGCACGCAGCCACTGGCATAGGTCACGTTATCCGGCATCTCGGTCTTAAAGGTGCTGTCACCGATGAACACAATCACAGAATGCAGTTTCTCAATGCCGATGCCTAACAGTGACTCCAGCGTTTTCACATGTTTATAGTTTTGATGCAGCGGATTCTGAAACCTGGAGGAGTGGCGATAGATTTTCTGTGTCCATTGCCGCTGGTTTGCAGAGCCATAAATCCAGCCCTTCATGTTCTTGGTTTCCAACACAAACACCCCGAACCTGGATACCAGAACATGGTCAATCTGGGTGGTGCCATCCTCGGTCGGCAGGGTCACATCCTTTACCAGCGTATAGTCACCGTCAGATGCTTGAGCCAATCCAGATAGTTGTCTGTTGACCAAAAACTCGCCGAAGACTCCTTTAAACCAGCGATTCTTAAAGATCAGCGCAACGGCGACAAGCGGAAAGATGTACCAGACCTGCGCAAATGCACCTGAAAAAAGCGCCCCAAAATCCACAAAACCTCCTTGTTTGCTTGCAAAAACTCATTGGATGACTGACGTGGCAATTCATCACCCCTTGATGTGAAGTCGCTTGGTAATCAGCCTAAAGTCCCGGGGCTTCGAAGGGGTTAAGATCGTGCAACCTTTAAGTTGAATGTTGTGCCTGTCCTATCTTTGTCAGAGAATAATTGGTATTGGCGGAATGCCACAGTCACTTGTTAGTTTTCTTTTCACCTACCGTCCGATCTTGCCCATAGCTTCCATATATTCGTCCAGACGCCCCATAGCACTTATCATTCTAAAAGGGTTTCTCTTAGCAGCGACTTCTCTATGAGTTTCAGTAATTGTACACCATGGACAAAGTTCATTGTCATTGACCAAGGGCTCTGAGCACATATTACAATTTTGTCTAGATTGAACTATTTGGCTATCTTCAAAGATATAAACTTCGCTATTCTGGGCTCTAATGTAAGGCTTAGGATGGCTTTTACCAATGACAAGCTCATACCACTTCATACCCGCTGCAGATGCTATATCGTTTGAACGCTGAGCCAAATCAGCAGGGAACTTTGGTCCTGCAATGAAGGCAGTCACAAATTCTAGCGGTATGAACAAAATATCATTACCTGCAACATTTTCAGTTACGCTTGTCATATCGACAAATCGACACTCTTGCTCGTATGCCCATTGATCATATTTTGAGAAATATGATTCAACAAAAACAGCCTCCTGTAATGCATAAGAATGACGTGGTTTTAACGTTCCCGCTGCTCTCGCAAGTATTCCTTTTAAGCTCTCCAAAGGAGCTTCACGGTAAGATACCTCCCAAATCGGGTTTCCCTCAAAGTGTTTCTGTAAACCATCTAGGTCAAACTCAAGTACAAAGCCTGAGTGATTGTTAGCATAGTGAGCCCACATCGGCGATACGATAGGCGAATAAGAAAAGCAAGTTGTCGGGTTCTGAGGAATGCCACTGACTACATCGTGATAGAACGCCAGATGTTCCGGTGGGATGGACAAGTCCATTCCTAAGAAAAGCTCATATGGATCATTGTAGTCTTTAGGTAGTGAACATTTAACACCACAAAACCCCTCTCTAGCAAAAACCAAATCTAATACATCAAAACTAAAATATTTATAGATCTTATCCATATTACCTAACTCTTTACTCGTTGAATTATGAGAGATACTGCTTAAGGCTAGCTTCAACCTTTTCATTTTAATTTTTTTGCCAATACGTCCCATATTTGAACTCTACTTCTGAAAACTAACGCTCTGTTAAGGGGGGAGCAACGCAATACCGATGCCACCGCATACCACCTTAAACACTAAAACCAACGCATAGTGAAAATGCTACGCGTTGCGAATCCCTCTTAAACAGTTTGTTAGCTTGCAACACCACCAGATATGAACGTTCTAGCTTTTGCGGCGCAATCTAATGCAAGCTCTATATATGATTTTACCTGTTCCTCAGTAAGCTGACCTTTCTGTTGCTCATTACTAGTCATGACATTTTGCCTAATTCTTCTTAGCTTAGTGATGTTTCCAAGTAGTTCATCATCGAATCCAAGAGAAGAAAGTAATTGGTTACCGCTTCTGACATTGATTCGAGTACGTTTCTCTTCAGGAAGGTGTAAATCAAATAGTTCAAGTAACTCTCTATCTAAAACCGCATATGCTTGATGCATTATAGCGTGAGGAGCTAAGTATATCTTTGATAGCAAACGAGACTCTTCAGCTTGAAGATCAACAGGCAAAGGATTTCCTTCATCTTCTACATTTTTGGCTTTATCGACGACTTCATTGACTATTTTCGCAAAGTTAATTTCTGTTTTGTTGTGCTTAAAGGATTCAATCCGAGGAAAAATCTGCTCTATGTTTTTCTTGAGTAAAACAACTAAGGTAATTGTTGTTATTGGCCATGCTAGTTGACCACTCAAATTTGTAATAAATACCATCCAATCCATAAAAGGTCCTATAAAATTTCGATTTGTAAGCTAACATTTGTATAACGAGCCGGCATGTTTATCACCTCGGACCAGTGAAAAGCGTGCCGGAGATTTCCCGACTATTCTTCGGGTTAGCGGATTTTGTCCATATCAATTAACAAGCAAAGTGTGCTGGCACACTTTGCGCCATTTTACGGCCTGTTATCTAAACCCAGCCCTCACGTAATGCTTTGATTTATATAAATTCATGGCTTCCCACCTGAGCAAATCGTGCCAATAAACGGAGTAAACCGTACTTGGCTTTTGGCCATTTTCAATAACACTTCAGTAAAAACAGGTCAGTACAGGCACTACATTCAATTTGAAGCTCCACCTGTAATTCCACCTTTGAAGCCGCTTTGGCTTTTGTACCTGGCACAACTTTGGGCATCGCCATAACATCTACGGGGTAAGCTACCGCCCGTGGCACTAGCTACCAAACAGCACTTGATACCTGATTTTGTCCGTTCTAACTCATAGAAATCCAAGTACTAACAATGTGTTAGCCAGACTATTCTATGTACATAGCCATATGCAAAGCTATCGCAGGAGGGATTGTGGGTCTGTGATGGGGGTCGAAAGACCGGCGCATCCCTGCTGAAATTGCTGCCAGTGGCTAATGCTCGAATGCCTATAGCTAACTCACCAGAGAATTCGACATTGAGCTAACCGCCAGCACTACCAATGCGCCTGTTTTTGCGCATTGTATGCAATCCATTGTTTGTTATTGCCTGAGCCAATTTATCCCAATCCCACTGCTAAGACAAGGGGACTGGTTTGCCAAAAGCCAAAACAAAACAACACGCTAATTCAATGACATAAATAGCGAAAAACGCTATCGGCACACCACAAAATCTGAACTTAACCTTCATGGCAATGGGATACATCCAAACAGCTGCAATGGCACTCCGCAATAGCCCTTCATAAGCCATGCGCACTGTGGGCAACTAAGCCCCCATATCCGCCGTTACAGGTACTGATGGGAGCATGTCTTCTGTGACTGGCAACCTTGAGCTAGCGCGTGCCACTTAATTTATTCAATTCAGCCTGAGTCATCTCCCTGACAAATTCACAGCTGCCATCATCAAGGTATTTCCCACACTTGAAAAACTTGTTGTTCCACAGGATTTTTTCCGGATTCCATACCCGTTTATTGTTAAACACCAATGGGGATGGCAACTCATCGGTTTTAGCACCAATTTTCCGGCTGGTCGGTTTTTTGGACTCAGTTAATTTATCCAGTTCTGCCTTGGCAGCCATATACCTGGCCCTGGCCGCCAAATATTCCTCCTCTGCCCGCAGAGTCTTTAACTCCAGTTCATAAACTTTGACCTTAAGCCTATCCACTTCTTCAGGGGAACCTGCGGTTACGGCCCAGGACAGGCTGACAAGAGTAGCGCAGAACATGCCAATCAAGAGTTTCATCTATCACCTCACCAAGCCCACGCAGGCATCAGGGTTAAAGACAAGCTAAGGCAATCACATCGACGCACAGCCAGCTGTCATTCGCTAATGTTCCCATGGCTTTATTGTGCCCCAGCTGCAATTCACCTTTACTTAACCAAGTTAACAGTTTGGACATTTGCAGGCTGATATTCATTGCAACAGCACGTACATCGGGCATCCGTTTTAATGTGCACAATGTCGGCTGTGACAGCAGACAGGCTCCAGCATTCGATGGGCAGGCTCAATCGATCAGTGGTATACTCCCCGCCCCTGGGGCTAAGCTCTTATCTATTCATGTCATGGCAGCATGGCGCTATACGTTAAGGTCACGGCGCTATACGTTAAGCCCAACTGACAGCAAGCCCAGCGGTTTTATCAGGTTACCACCGCCTGTGGCGGTAATATTTTCGAGGTTTTTCAAGGCCATGGCCTTAATAATTGACGACAGCTGCATCAACTGCGATATGTGTGAACCCGAGTGTCCCAATCAGGCGATTGCCATGGGCGCTGAGATTTATGAAATCGATCCGGATCGCTGCACCGAATGTGTGGGCCACTACGACAAGCCTACCTGTGTGTCTGTCTGCCCGATTAACTGCATCGACCCCGACCCGGCCCACCCTGAAAGCCAGGACGAGCTGCTGATTAAGTACGCCCGTCTCACCGGCAAGCTCTAACTAAAAAGGCAGGCTCTAAGCCAAAGGCCGCACCCGAATACGAAAAAGGCGCTGATTATCAGCGCCTTTTTACTTTATGCCGCTTCGTTTTCTTAGTCATATGTGGCTAATCGCTCGCAGCCTTTGTCCGGTCAGACTTTTGCGAGCCCAGCTCGGAGAGCAGCGACAATAGCAGCATCCCCAGCAACACCGCTACTATCACAGAGCCCAGGCGCATCAATGACGAAGTAAGCGACGCGGCGCCCTGATGGCTTATCACCTGATACACCAGCATCACAAAGCCACTCATCAGCAACTGATATTCAGCCATCGATACCTTGCGGGCGGTTGCGGCAGCCCCAAGCCAGAGCGCAAGCGCCACGGCCAGCAGCATTTGCAGCCACCAGGCCATATCGAGCCAAAATGCGATAAGCAGCGGCAGGCTGTAGACGACCGCAAGCCAGGTGGTCCACAGCCGCTGGCGGGCATTGTGGCTGCCGGCAAGGGGATTGGGGTCTTTGATCAGGCTGGTGAGGGTGATAACGATAAGCAGCGCCTGACTGCTGTCGGCGTCCATCAGCAAAAAGATGATCAGCATGATAAACAGTGCCTTGGCCAGCACCTTAAGCCAATGGCTGGGGGTCACCTCCCAACTGATATCGGCGCTGACTTCCAGCTCGCCGCCCGGAAACAGCCAAAACATCAGATAAATCACCCCAATGGCACTGATAAAAGCCAGCGCCAGCAGCCAGGGCAGATTGGTGAGCGTCATCGCGTACTGAAAATGCAGCACAGTTACCACTATGCCGAGGATCATCATCATCAGCCCGACAACGTCTTTGGGATTCAAGTGAATGCGCGACAGGCTGTAAAACAGCACCGCGAACAAAAACAGCCAGGTACCGGTTCCTGTACCGCCAAGCAGATTGCCCGCGCCACTTTGCACCAGTGCCGCCACTACCACCACGGCGGTAAGCTGCAACAATACCGAAACCGATGGCTTGCCGGGCATCAGGGTCAGCATTACCACGGTAAACACAGACACCAGCATCGGCAGTGGCACTTCAAAGTATTGCAGCAAAAACAGCGGCACCAGGGTGCCCACCGCGACCCGCAGCAGCGGGTTGGCCGCCGCGAAAGCTGGGCGTTTGCGGGTACTGGCGCTGGTACTGCTACTGGCACTGTCTGCGCTATTGGCGCTGGGTTCTGCAGCCGCTGTGGTCTCTTGCTCAGCCATGGTAAGGCTCCGCTCCTGGGTCGCTTTTCACACAGTCAGGACAAATTTCTCGAAACGCTTCACAACAGATTTCATGAAACATATGTCAGCTTGCTCCAACACCACATCCACAGACTGGCAAGCATATCGCCAATGCTGCTCTCGCCGGTGTAGAAGGCCACTGTGGCCTGAGAGCCGAACCTCAGCTCCCGCTCGATGCCGTTGGTATCAAAGCGAATATGCACCGGGAAGCGCCGCGCCTGCTGCTTGCCGGACTGAGCCGATTCAAAGCCGGTGCTCTGGTCGATATTGTTGGCGCCACCACTGCCCCATCCAATGCTTTCCACTTGCCCTTCGAATACCCGTCCCGGCAGCGCATCAAACACAATGGCGACTTTGCCACCGGTCTGGATATGTTCGAGGGAGTTTTCCCGCACCATGGCCGAAATCCATACTTCGCGGGGGTCGATAAAGGTCAGCGCCGCTTGTCCGGGGGCCATATATTGGCCGGTGGTCAGCTGCACATTGGTCACCAGTCCGCGGGAAGGCGCACTCACCAGGGTCCGCTTGAGGTCAAGCTCGGCCTTGGCCAGCGCCGCCATGGCTGCTTTAAGCTCAGGGTTGTTTTCACCCACCGGCCCCAGATTTTGTTGCGCCTGAATAAGCGAGGCCTCAGCTGCCGCCAGCGACGCCTTGGATCTGTCTTCGGCTTCGCGGGCGTTGTCGAGCTCTGCCTGACTCAGCACGCCGCGACTGGCGAGCGCTGCCACCCGCTTGGCCTGGGTCGACGCATTGGACAGTGCCGCTTTGGCATCACCCACTTTGGCCTGAGCCACTTCCACCGCCGCCGTGTTGGCACCAAGGCTTTGACCTACCCGCTCCAAATCGGCCCGCGCCTTGGCCAGGGCGATATCATATTGTCGGCTGTCGATTTCAAACAGCAAATCACCGGCATCCACTACCTGATCGTTTTTCACTTCCACCCGGGTAATGCTGCCCGCCACCTCGGGGGTAATGCGCACCAGATAGGCATGCACATAGGCCTGGGTGGTCATGGGGGTAACACGGTCGGCCCACAGGCTATAGAGCCAAATAGCAAGCACCGCCAGAAACAAATAGCTACTGATTTTTTTAGACGCCTTTGCAGACTCAGTCATGGGGTATCTCCCTGATCCTTAATGGTTCCATGCTAGCGCTATGGGTAAAAGTTCGCCACCGCTGGCTGTGCATTTGTGAGGCAGTGCAAAGCTCAAGTCGTGACAATAAGGCCGCCAAACGGCGAGCGATTTGGCAAAGGGCGCAGCCTGCCGTTATTTGGCGGCGTTCACGGAGGGGGGGGGGGAGTAAAAAAAAGCCCGCAAACGCGGGCTGTTTGGTGCAATCATCTCAGCTGCTGACTGGCTCAGGCTCAATCCCTGGCTCAGTCTCAACGTCAGGCCCAGGCGGGCTCGGCCTGACGCTCCAGCGCCTGCAGGGCGCGGGCGAGCTGCGACAATGTCGTTGTCACAGGCGATGGCAAGCGATCTAAGTCGATTGCCAGCAGCAGGTTTTTCACCATCAGCCCAAGCTCGGTATCGCCTTCAATGGTGAGTTTACGCTGGAAGAACAGGGTGTCAGGGTCTTCTTTACCGGCTGCAATCAGCAAAAGCTCTTTGGAGTCGGCACTGAAACGAACTTCCGCCGCTTGCCCATTGGCTTCATTAATATGGCGGTTAAACGCGGCTTCACGCACGCACAGGCGGCCTGCGCTTCGCGCGCTCTCTTCCACCTCGAAGCTGACTTCAAACTTAAGCCCCAGATCGGTCACTTCAATGCCCACCCAGCGACCTTCGAGGAAGTCGAGCTCTCCATCCTTCACTTCCCTTGCGAGCAGCAAATTCAGCCCGGGGCGCAGCACCGCCGCTTTGGCAGCAAAGGGCACACGGGACAGCGGCAGGCGCACCAGTGCAGGGGCGATGTCGAGCACGTCTTTGGCAAGACGGGCGGCAAAGGGGAAAGGCATAAGAGGTCCTCAGTACGGCGAACAAACATCCGGCGAGTCTAACTTGCTTTTAATTCCGGCCATTTGTCTTACATCAATTCCCGGTGGGGTAAACATGGGTACACTGCGGGCGTTTTGCATTTCTTAACACACTTTTGAAGCGTTTATTGAAGAGAGTCACACTATGGAACTCCTGTGTCCGGCCGGTAATCTGGCCTCGCTCAAGGTGGCGCTGAATGCCGGGGCCGATGCCATTTACCTTGGGCTGAAAGATGACACCAACGCCCGCTCCTTTGCCGGGCTGAATTTCACTCCTGAGCGGCTTAACGAGGCGCGCGCCCTAACCCGCGCCGCAGGTAAAAAGCTGTTTCTTACCTTAAATACGTTCCCCAAGCCCGGCGAAGAAGCGCGTTGGTATTCAGCGGTCGACATGGCGGCAAAAATTGGCGCCGATGCCTTGATTGTCGCCGATGTGTCGCTGCTCGATTATGCCCATAGCCGTTACCCCGAGCTGCCGCTGCATCTGTCGGTACAGGCCAGTGCCACCAACCTTGCCGCCCTGAGTCTGTATAAAGATGCCTTTAATGTGGAGCGGGTGGTGCTGCCCCGGGTGCTGTCGATGAAACAGGTGCGCGACCTTGCCGCCGACACCCCGGTGGATTTGGAAGTGTTTGCCTTTGGCAGCCTGTGCATCATGGCCGAAGGCCGCTGCCATCTGTCGTCCTATGTTACCGGGCAGTCGCCCAATACCGGCGGCTCCTGCTCGCCTGCCAAACACGTACGCTGGCAGGAACAGGGACCAGACCGGCTGACCCGCCTCAATGAAGTGCTTATCGATAAATCTTCCGCCAACGAACAGATGGGCTATCCGGTGGTGTGCAAGGGCCGCTTTATTGCCGAAGACAGCCATACCCCCGAGTATCTGCTGGAATCCCCCACCAGCCTGAATACCTTAAGCCTGCTGCCGGAGCTCGCCCGCGCTGGCATTGTGTCGCTCAAAATTGAAGGCAGGCAGCGAAGCCCGGCCTATGTGGAGCAGGTCACCCGGGTGTGGCGCGCTGCCATCGACACCTATCTGCGCAACCCGGATGCCTATCAGGTGCAAAGCGATTGGGACCGAGCCCTGGGCAAGGTGTCTGAGGGGCAAGTCACCACCCTTGGCGCCTATGAACGCCGTTGGCAGTAAGCGATAAAAGCAGGAACAAATACCATGAAAACCAGTTTAGGCCCCCTGCTGTACTGCTGGGAAAAGGACAAAGTCAGCGACTTTTATCAGCATGTCGCCCAAAGCGACATTGAACTTGTATACCTCGGCGAAGCCGTATGCAGCCGCAGGCGTGAGCTAAAAAGCAGCGACTATCTTGAGCTTGCCAGAATGCTCAAAAGCAGCGGCAAGCAGGTGGTGCTGTCGACGCTGGCGCTGATTGAAGCCGCCGGCGAGCTCAGTGAGCTTAAAAAGCAGGTGAACAACGGCGAGTTTATGATTGAAGCCAACGACATGGCGGCGGTAGGTTATGCCCGCGAGGCCGGTGTGCCCTTCGTGTGTGGCCCCCATATCAATCTCTATAATGCCGCCAGTATTCAAAAGCTTGCCGACTGGGGCATGCAGCGCTTTGTGATGCCGATAGAGCTCTCAAAAGACTGGCTTGCCAAGGTGCTTGAGCAGCTTGGCGGCAAACCGCAGCGCCCCGAGGTGGAAGTGCTCGGCCACGGCCATCTGCCGCTGGCGCATTCGGCCCGCTGCTTTACCGCCCGTCACAAGGGGCTTGCCAAAGATGGCTGCCAAACCATCTGCCGCGAGCACAGCAAGGGATTGTTGGTGCAAACCCAGGAGTCGCAGCCACTGCTGCGCTTAAATGGTATTCAGACCCAGTCGGCGGCCTGCGTTAATCTGGCCGGACAATGGGCCGAAATGCAGGCCATGGGGGTGGATTGGTTTAGGATCTCCCCGGCCTCTGCAACCCTGCCAACGCTTGATATCCAAACACCAGTTACGGCGGATGAGTGCAATGGTTATTGGTTTGGCGAAGCAGGCTTTAGCCGCACCACAGGCTAACCTGGCAGCTGGGGCGTGTACCGCTTAAGAGCAGGGAGAGAGCATCGCACAAGGAAGTGCAGCTATTCGGGGCGGCGCATCATTTCAGCCTGCCACAGCAGCATGGCCAGCAAACTGCCCCATTCCAGCACCGCAGGCCACCACAGGCTTGGGCGGGGGAATGGCGAATAGGCTTCTTCATAAAAGGGGCGGTTAAACGGCAGTGACTCCAGCGCCAGATGGGGCAGCACCAAAAAGGCGCTGACAAACAGTAAACTGACTGAGCAAAGCCCCAATGCCAGAGGGCTGCTCGGCCGCTCAGTTCTGAGCGCCAGCCACAGCAAATACCCAAGGGTTGCCGCAAGCCCAAAATAGAAATACCACTTCAGCGCCACCGTGTGCAGGTGATAGACGTTGGACGGAAACAGGCCAGACAGCGCCAGTGCCAGCCAGCTCGCCGCAAGGGTGAGCCACACCAGGATCCCAAGCCCGGAGACGCTTCTCATGCCTTGCAGGCTCGCCAGTGTCAGCAGCAAGCCGCCAAAGAACACCCCGCCATTGGCCAGCACCGCCAGCGCAGACAGACCATAGGTGCCAAGCTCCGACAGGCTGTGATTGAACGGGCTGAAATGCTCCCCCTCAGCCGGGTGGTAACCCAGGGCAGCACTGAGCAGACTGACGCAAATCAAAAAGGCGCCCACCGCAAACATCTGTCTTGCGAGCCTGAGAACCCTGTGCCCTCTGGTGTTCAGTTGCATTGCCCTGAGCGTCCCCTGTTAACTGCGACCTGGCTGTTGCCTTTGACCCGCTTCGGATACTCCCAAGGGAGCGTCATCCGTGCCGGGGCTTAGCGAGAAACTTAAAAAATTGCTTTTTTACCATACAGATAATTAATGTCCTTTGCAGTATGACCGTATGACATTTTTTTAAGCGGCCAGAAAAACAGATTTCGAGATAAACCACCAAAATTGACCGACTTAGCCTTGAATTTATCTACACCTTACAAAACTTATGGTTATGCGGAACAAGCAACTAATTTACATCAATAAAAAAGTGTAAACCCCTGCATCAAACAAGGTTAAAAACTGCTACATTGTTCGCAAATTTTCAAGTTATTCGACCAACATCAACTTTCGTATTAGAAAATGTCCAAAAACCGTCCAGTTAATAATCGCGAAGTCCCGCTGCGCAGGGATGATGAACTGATTTCCACCACAGATTTACGTGGTGTCATCACCTATGTGAATCCACGTTTTATTGAAATTTCGGGTTATACAGAGTCAGGGCTCCTGGGGCACTCCCACAATCTGGTGCGTCACCCCGATATGCCTGCCGCTGCCTTTGCCGAAATGTGGACCATGCTGAAAAAGGGCAAGTCCTGGCGCGGCGTGGTAAAAAATCGTTGTAAAGACGGCGGCTTTTATTGGGTGGACGCCTTCGTTACCCCGATGTTTGAGGCCGGTAAGGTCATAGGTTATCAGTCGGTGCGCCGGGCGCCGGAAGCAAACTGGGTACGCCGCGCCGAGGTGCTTTATCGCCGCCTGCGTGATGGCAAGGGCATCCCCCGTCATCTGTCACTGGCGCAAAAGCGGGTGCTGTCGGCCATAGTGGCGGGCAGCGGTCTGCTGGGCTGCGCCTGGTTATGGGGGCCGGGTGTGATGGTGGCAGGTGCCGCGCTGATGGCACTGAATCTGGCGATTTTTTACGATGAAGCCTTTCGGGTACCCGCCCGCTTGATGGCGCTCAAGGCCAGCTACGACTCGGTAAGCCGCTACGTGTATGCTGGCCACGACACGTCATCGGTGCTGGAGTTTCAGTTACTGCTGCAACAGGCACGCATGCACGGTGTACTGGGTCGCAGCCAGGATCAGGCGCTGCAATTGCAGCAGATCGCCGAATCTCTGGTAGTAGCCACCGGCCAGACCCAGACGGGTCTGGATATGCAGCGCCGCCAGCTGGAGCAGCTGTCCTGCGCAATGGAAGAGATGAGCGCCACCATCTCCGAGGTCGCTTCCAACAGCCAACAAACCTCGGCCAATATCGAAGATGCCCACCAGCTTTGCCGTCAGGGCGAGCAGGCCATGTCCCGCAACCGTCAGCGGATCACCAATCTGGCAGACGCTGTGGCGACCGCCGCCAGTAATGCCGAGCTGCTCAATCGCGAAGCCGAACGGGTGGCCAGCGCCATGGGTGAGATTGATGCCATTGCCGAGCAAACCAACCTGCTGGCACTGAATGCTGCCATTGAAGCCGCCCGAGCCGGCGAGCAAGGGCGCGGCTTTGCGGTAGTGGCCGATGAAGTACGGGCATTGTCGGCGCGCACCCAGCAGTCAACCCAGAGTATTTCCCGCAGCGTGGAGCAGATGTTCAGCATGCTGGGGAACTGGGCCGAAGAGATGGGCCGCAGCCAGCAGGAGGCCGAGGCCTGTGCCCAGGCCATTGCCGCCAGCGTGGAAGACATATCAGCAATTCACCGCCAGATAAGCGACGTGCACGATTTTGCCCGTCAAAACGCGGTGGCGGCCAGCCAGCAAGGCACTGTGGTGCATGAAATTAACCACAATCTGCAGGAAATCGCCCATGCTGCCAACGAGAACCTAAGCGCCATGAGCCAGGTGGCCCGCGCCGCCGGCGAGCTGCAGGCGAGTGCCGACAAGGCAAGTTCACTGCGCAGCACATTCGGCCAATAAGCAGTACCTTCGGTCAATAAGCAGTAGCGTCGGTCAATAAGCAGTTGATAAATAAAAAGGCGAGCCCCAGTGCTCGCCTTTTTTACTTAATGGCCACTTGCCTTCCAACGTCCCTATGCTCCCCCTTTTGCCCCCTTGCAGCCGTTTACCGCCCGGTTTCAGCCAGACTTCACTTAGCGGTCAATCAGCTCACCCAAACCAGACAACAGCCTTCACAGCAGGGGCCACAACAGTCTGCATAACAACAGCCCAGACAGACTGCAACAATCAAGTCACACACAAACAACACCATGATTATCATGAATTTATTTCGTGATGTTTCGCCAGTGCAAAGGTAAGCTATATCCAGTCATTCGCGGTCAATAACTATGCTCAAGCTCAAACTTGAGCAATATCGTCCGTGAATCGTTTTACAGCGCCGCCCATTGGGAGTAATCTTGCCCCCTTGCCGATTTTCGGCCTGCATGGACATGCAATTGGCGCTGCGTATATGGCAGAGCCCCAGCCCCAGGAACCGGGTTTTTAAAGCTCACTCGCAACAGGTTAAGGTGCTTTCACCGTGGCTACAGAAAAACAAAATCACAACATTCGGACGATCCTGACCTTTATCGTGCCGTCTCTTATTGGCCTTCTGCTGTTTATGACTCCGGTCAGCTATCAGGATGCCATTACCATTCCTATCGCCATTATCTCCAAGGCGCTGCAAAACGCCCTGAGTGATTCGGCCACCGCCGTGGTAACGGCTGTGGTGGTGATGACCACCTTGGCCTCGATTCTGACCAAGGTATTCAAGCCCAAGTTTGTTACCCAGAGCAGCTTCCTCAGCGGCCTGCTCAATGTCAGCCCCATGTGGTTTATCATCCGCATTCTGGGTGCCGTATTTATTGTGATGACCTTTGGCGGCTTAGGCCCTGAAGCCATTACCTCCGGCAATACCGGCGGACTGGTGCTGAACGACCTGCTGCCAGTGCTGCTGAGTGTGTTTATTTTTGCCGGTATGCTGCTGCCGCTGCTGCTGAACTTTGGTTTGCTTGAGCTTTTTGGCGCACTGCTTACCAAAATCATGCGCCCTGTGTTCAATTTGCCCGGCCGCTGCGCCATCGACTGTATGGCGTCCTGGCTCGGCGATGGCAGCGTGGGCATTCTGCTTACCAGCAAACAATACGAAGGCCGTTTCTATACCGCCCGTGAAGCGGCGGTGATTGGTACCACCTTCTCAGCGGTGTCCATTACCTTCTCGCTGGTGGTGATTTCCCAGGTGAAGCTTGAAGCCCTGTTTGTGCCTTTCTACCTTACCGTGTGTCTGGCCGGTATTGTGGCGGCGATTGTGGTGCCCAAACTACCACCTCTGTGCTGGAAGAAAGACAACTACATCGATGGCAGCCCGCGCCACCCTGACGATGAAGTGATCCCTGAAGGCCACAGCACCCTGTCATGGGGTTATGACCGCGCTCTCGCCAAAGCCGCCGCCAGTGGCGGGGTGAAAGAAACCCTCACCGAAGGCGTGAAAAACGTAGCCGATATGGTGTTTGGCATTCTGCCTGTGGTGATGGCAATAGGCACCATGGCGCTGATTGTGGCCGAGTACACCCCGATATTTGACTACCTGGGCATGCCTTTTATTCCGCTGCTTGAACTGCTGCAAGTCCCTGAGGCCACCGAGGCGTCCAAAACCATTGTGGTGGGCTTTGCCGATATGTTTATCCCCTCCATTCTGGCGGCCGGTATCGAGTCTGACATGACCCGCTTCGTGATTGCGGCGCTGTCAGTGACTCAGCTTATCTACATGAGCGAAGTGGGTGCCCTGCTGATTGGCTCACGCATTCCGGTGAATCTGCCGGAACTGTTTGTGATCTTTATTCTCCGTACCCTGGTTACACTGCCGGTAATCGCCGGTATTGCCCACCTGATTTTCTAATCGAAAATCCCATGAAAAACCGGCGCCTGACGCCGGTTTTTTATTGCCTCCGACTCGCATCTTTTCATTCAGCTTCTACACTTTAACTACTTATTCAAAGGGTTCTTTACGTGAAGCTGACCATTTCCGCTCTGCTGATTTTTTGTGGCGCCTTGTTTTGCGTCCAGGCATACGGTTACACGCCGGCGTTCCAAACGTTGGAGGCTGAACACGGCCTGTCGATGAACACGGTGAACGATCTGGTCACTGACGACAGAGGCTATCTATGGGTCGCCACCCAGGCTGGCCTGAACCGCTACGATGGTCAATCCTTCAAAGTTTATACCCACAACCAAACCAGCAAAGGCCCCTCGGCCAACGACATCAGCTTTGTATATGTCACCCAGTCCGGTGATACCCCGGGCGAGCTGTGGCTGCTGACCGAAAATGCCGGTCTAAACCATTATCGCCACCAAAGTGACGACTTTGAGGTGTTTGGCACCGATGCCGGTATTCCCGATGTGGCCTTTACCGGCATCGCCGAAGACCATTTGGGCAACCTCTGGCTTGCCACCGACAAACAAGGGCTGCTGGTGTTCTCCCCCGCTGAAGGCAAGGTGATAAAACGCCTCAATAATCAGTCAAGCCCCGCCCTTGCCGATAACCATCTGCAGGGGATAACCGCCGATGGTCGCGGCGGTTTCTGGCTTATCAGCCAATCGGGGGTGTCTCATCTTGGCGCCAGCGGCAAGGAGGTTAGCCCGGATGCTCTCAAAGGCCTTGGGGTCAGTGCTATCACCGCCGACAGCGCAGGCACCCTCTGGCTTGGCACCAACAGCATGGGGCTGTTCAGCTATCAGATCGAAGAAGACATGCTGGAGAGCTTCCATCAGCACTTTCCGCCGGAAATGTCCCCCAATACCATTACCGATTTACGCCTCGACCGTGAAGGCTCACTCTGGATAGCCACCTCCGGCAGTGGCCTGGCCAAGCTTGTTCCCAAACAGAACAAGATTTCCCTTTATGCCCACTCCCCCAGCGACTACCTGAGCCTGACCAGCCAAACCCTCACCCGTCTGTGGGCTGACGACAACAACCTGCTGTGGATAGGCACCCGCAGTGCAGGCGTGTCCCGTTTGTCGCTGGCGGCGGCCGCCTTTGGCCATGTGCATGGGTTAAGTTTTGCCGACCACAACCTGCGCAGCACCGATATTCGCAGTATCTTCCGAGACAGGCATGGCCAGCTGTGGGTTGGCTCGACCGGTGGCTTAATGCGCGCCATGGAAGACAAGGGCGAAGTCTCCGGCTTTTTAGCCCACAATTTGCCATTCGATGGCCTCGATCAGGCCTTTATCAGTTTTATCAATGAAGATGACGAAGGACGGCTGTGGATTGGCACCCGCGGGCTAGGGCTGATTATCGCCAGCGCCGATCGTCAATCTGTGGAGCACTTCAGCTACCAGCCGGGGGTCAGCGGCGGCTTGCCAAGCAACACCCTCTACAGCCTGTTTCACGACAGTAATCACAACTACTGGATAACCACCCTCGATGGCGGCATCAGCCGTATGGACAGAACCACAGGCCAATTTGAGTCCATCGACCGTTTTGGCAGTAATATTCTGCCAGAAGATCAGGTCACCGGCATGGCCGAAGATGCCGCCGGCAACCTGTGGGTATCGACCTATGGCGGCGGCCTGGCAAGGCTTGCCAAAGACGGCAGCGCCACCCATTTCAATACCGCTTCTAACCCGGCACTGCCCAGCAACCATTTGTTTTCTATCTATATGGATAACCACAGTCGGCTGTGGATTGCATCTGACAATGGTGAGTTCTCGCTGGATACCCAAAGCATGATCCTGCAGCACTTCAACCAGGACAGTGGCCTGGTGGGCAATGTGGTATACCTGTCGATTCTCGATAAAGCACAGCGACTGTGGGCAGGGACTTCCACCGGGCTGAGCATCATAGATACCACCAGCGGCCATATCCGCAACTTCACCCGGGCCGATGGCCTGCAGGACAATGAATTCAATTTCGGCGCCGCCTTTGTCGATAACGACGGCAGCCTGTACCTTGGCGGCATCAATGGCTTTAACCACATTAGACCCGACAAGCTCAGCCCCAGACCCACTCCCAGGGCGCCGGTGATCCACAGCTTTTTGCTGATGAATAAGCCAGCCGCCTTACCCACGGCAAGACGCGATGATGCGGCGCCGCGCCTTGATATCAGCTACCGCGATACCCTGTTTTCATTTAGCTATCAATCACCTGCACTGATTGACGGCAATCAGCTTAATTACGACTACCGTATGCTGGGGCTGGACGATAACTGGTTCAGAGACTTAAACGGCCATCAGGCAAGCTTTACCGGCTTGAGCCCGGGTAACTATCGCTTTGAGGTCAGGGCGAGAAATATCGATGGAGCCCTGAGTCCGGTCACCGCGCTGGATATTCATATTTTCCCGGCGCCCTGGCAGACCTGGTGGGCATACAGCCTGTACATACTGATGATGGCATCTGTGCTTGGCATCATCCTCTATATGAGCATGTCGAAATACCGTGCCAAGATGGCGCTGCTTGGCAAAATCGCCGTCAGTGAACAGCGCTTGCAGCAGGCGCTGTGGAGCAGCGGCGATGAGTTCTGGGATTGGGAAATCGCCAATAAACGCCTGACCCGCTCCAACACCTTTATGCTGTATCCGGAAAATGAAACCAGCCTGGAAAGCACCCTGACGGCGGTGATCCATCCCGACGACCAGCCGCTGGTGATGCAAACCATGGAAAGCACCCTCTACCACGGTGAGGATGAATTTGAAGTGAGCTACCGCGGCCGCACCGGCGAAGACAGCTGGCTGTGGGTGCTCAACCATGGGCGGGTGATTTCCCGTGATGAGAAGGGCCGCCCCAACCGTATCATGGGCACCATCAAAAACATCCAGCGACTCAAGGAAGCCGAAGAAGCACTTCGCAGCCTCAATGCCGAGCTGGAACACAGGGTGCTTGACCGCACCCGTGAGTTGTCGCAAAAAAATGAAGAGCTGAACGAAACTCTGGAAGAGCTCAGTCAGGCAAGGGATGAACTGATAGACAAAGAAAAAATGGCCACCCTGGGCGGTCTGGTAGCGTCCATTACCCACGAAGTGAATACCCCCATAGGTATCTCTGTCACCGCCGCCTCTCACCTGCAGGACAGAGTGCGCGAGTTTACCGCCGCCTTTCAGAACGGTGAGGTGGATGAAGACGACTTTATGCAATACCAGAACGAGGTAAACGACTGCTGTAAGTTAATGCGCACTAACCTCGAGCGGGCGGCCAAGCTTATCAGCAGCTTTAAGAAGGTGTCGGTCGATCAGTCCCACGAGGAGCTGCGCGAGTTCGACTTATGCCAGTATGTTGATGAAATCTTTTTATCGCTCAATCCATTACTGTCGCGCTCCGGCCACCACTACAGCTACCAGTGCGATCCACAGATGTACATCAACAGTAACCCCGGCATCTTCTATCAAATCATCAGTAACCTGTTTAACAACTCAATTATCCACGCCTTCCCCGAAGGTGGCTCCGGCCATCTAACCCTGAATATCAGCCACCATGAAAACGGCATACTGATTGATTACCGCGATGATGGCTGCGGCATGAGCGAAGAAGTGCAAAGCCACATTTTTACCCCCTTCTTCACCACCAAGCGCGGCAAAGGCGGCAGTGGTCTGGGGATGAACATAGTGTATAACCTTGTCCATCAAGTGCTTGGCGGTGAAATCACCCTGGAAACAGCCCCAGGCGAAGGTGCCCACTTTGTTATCACCCTGCCGGAAACCATTCTGGTGAAAAGGCTCGCCTGAGTCAGTAGCTCGCCATTGCTGAAACTCGGCAGACGCCACCCGCTAAAACTCATCTGCGCTGCATCGCCAAGTCCCCCCTAACCTTCCAAAGCACCAGGCGATAATTGTCATATCCGCGTCATTTGGCCGTCATGTCAGCGTCATTCCCTCGTCCTAGACTGCAGCTATTGCAAACGCCCGGAGTCGCTATGGACACCAACACGCCATCATTGACGGCGGCCCAGTCCGCCACTTCTTCCTGCACTACTGACAGCTGTAATACTGACAGTAACGCTAAAAGTAACCCTAATACTGACACTAAAATTGCCCCAACTACTGGTAACAATATCAGCAGCGGCATCAAGATCAGTAGCAACGACAACATCAGCCCCAAGCTCAGCGCCAACGATTCATCCGCTACGCCACTATTATCAACGCCCGCATCATCAACACCCAGATCGCCAACACAAGAATCCCCAGGCAAACGTCACGGCGGCGCCCTTGGCAGCTTCCACTGCCTGTGGATTTCCGATGTGCACCTTGGCACCCCGGACTGCAAAGCCGAAGCGCTGCTGAGCCTGCTGTCGTCCTACCATTACGACAAGCTGGTACTGGCGGGCGATATTGTGGACCTCTGGGCGCTGAAACGGCGCAGCTACTGGCCTGAAAGCCATAAAAAAGTGCTGGAATTGCTATTGGCGCTGGCCGAGCAGGGCGTGGAAATAGTTTATGTTCCCGGCAACCACGATGAGTGGTTCCGCCGCTTTGAGGGCGGCCTGTTCCGCGGTATTCGCATCAGTGCGTTCCACGACCACCTGAGTCGTCAGGGGCTCAAAGTGCGGGTAATCCATGGCGATCAATTTGATGCCGACATCGCCATCGGCCGCTTCCATGCCCGGCTGGGCGACAACCTGTATGACCTGCTGCTGTGGCTTAACCGCGCCCTGCACAGCGCCCGTAAACGCCTTGGACTGCCTTATTGGTCACTGGCCGGTTACATCAAATCGCGGGTGAGCAAAGCCCAGGCAGCCATTGGCAAATACCGCGATGCCGCACTGCGTTACGGCGCCGCCGAAGGCTGCAACATGGTGGTGTGCGGTCATATTCACCAGCCCGCACTGGATGAAAGCAGCCAGCGCATTTACGCCAACACAGGTGACTGGGTCGAAAACACCACCCTTATCGCCGAAACGCCCCAGGGCAATTTCCAGCTGCTGCGGTGGAACCACGGTGCCCATCGCCTGGAGCTGGAACAGGAAATCTTGCTCGCCACCAAGGCCCGCCGCCGGGTCGCCTGATACGGGAACAGCCATGATATTTACCGTCGATAATCTGATAGACAGCCACCTGCCCCAACTCTCGGGCAAAACCTGGCTTAAGCGTTCGGTCAGCGCCGCCCTCAAATACCTGCTCCATGAAGAAGAATGTAACCGTATCGCCTCGGAATTTGGCTTTCTGCGCGGCGTCGACTTTGCCGGTGCCGTCCTGGAAGCGCTGAATTTCAGCTTCAGCGTGCCCGATGCCGATATCGACAATATCCCCCGCGAAGGCCGGGTAGTGATTTTTGCCAACCATCCCATCGGCTCTTTGGATGCGCTGGCGATGATCAAGCTCATTGGTGAAATCCGCCCGGATATCAAGGTCGTGGCCAATGAAATCCTGATGGCCATAGAACCGCTGCACCCGATTTTGCTGCCGGTACGCAACATGGGTGGCGGCACGCCCAAACAGCATTTGGAAGCCATTCACCGTCATTTGCAAAACGAAGGCGCACTGCTGATATTCCCCGCCGGGGAAGTGTCGCGTCTGCGTCCCAATGGGGTGCGCGACACCCGCTGGCAGTCCGGTTTTCTGAAAATAGCCCAGGCCTGCGATGCACCGCTGCTGCCGATGTTCGCCGATGCGCGCAACTCCGCCACCTTCTACGGTACCTCTATGATTTACAAGCCGCTTTCTACGTTGCTGCTGGTCAAAGAAATGTTCCGGCAGAAGCAGCGAACTATGCCTATCCGCATTGGTGAGCTGATTGCGCTCGATACCCTGAGAGCCAACGACTTTGACCGCACCACCATGGTGGGCCTGCTGAAAAACCATTTGTACCGCATCGGTAAAAACCGCCCACCGCTGTTTCGCACCCAAAGCCCCATCGCCAGACCCGAGTGCCGCGCCGAGCTGAAAGCGTCGCTGGATGAATGCGAGCGTCTTGGTGAAACCGCCGATGGCAAAGGCATTTACCTCTACCGCCACAAAGGGGCCAGCCCCATCATGCGCGAGATTGGCCGTCTGCGGGAAGTGGCATTCAGAGCCGTTGGCGAAGGCACCGGCAAGCGCCGCGATATCGATGCCTTCGACAGCCACTATTTTCATCTGGTGCTCTGGGATGGCGGAGCGCTGGAGATAGTAGGCGCTTACCGCTTCGCCTGCGCCGCCTCATTGCATCAGGCCAACGGACCGCAAAGCCTTTACAGCCAAAGCCTGTTTGATTACACCGACGCCTTTTCCCCCAGCTTTGCCCAGGGCCTGGAACTTGGCCGCAGCTTTGTGCAGCCCAAATACTGGGGCAAGCGCAGCCTGGATTATCTCTGGTTTGGCATCGGTGCCTTTATTGCCCGCAACCCGCAGTATCGCTACCTGTTTGGCCCTGTGTCGATAAGTGGCCAGATGCCGCTGGCGGCAAGGGAGATGCTGGTGCACTTCTATCAGCACTTTTATGGCGCCGCCGAGCCCATGGCCCGTGCCAAACAGCCGTTTCGTATCTCGCGGGAACGACGTGAAACCCTGGATAGTCTCTATCAGGGGCTCAGCGAAGATGAGGCTTTCAAGCGCCTTAAGCACACGCTGTCGGGCATGGGAGTGGCAGTACCAACCCTGTACAAGCAGTACAGTGACCTGTGCAGCGAAGGCGGCGTGAGCTTCGCCGATTTCGGTGTCGACCCCGACTTTAATCACTGTATCGACGGACTGGTGCGGGTAGATTTAACCAGGCTGAAGCCGAAGAAGCATGAGCGATATATTGGGGTTCATCGGCAGGGGCAGCAGGAGCCTGACAGGTTGCAAACTACCCAAGTCTGACTCGCGCATGCGCAAGGAGTCTGATATACCTAGAGAAACGGGATTTCTCAGGAATGGGTTATGGAACTGAATATCGCCGATATCATGATCACCCGCTTGGTGACCATCGAAATGGACGACCGCCTGGTGCTGGCAAAGGAAATCTTTGATCAGGCGAGTTTTCATCACCTGCCGGTGGTGGATGAAGACGGCAGCCTCAGCGGCATGCTATCGGAGCGGGATCTGCTGCGCGCCATCAGTCCGCACATAGGCGCCATCGGTGAGACCAATCGCGATCAGGAAACCCTGCAAAAGCGGGTGCATCAGGTGATGACCCGCGATCCTGTGACCATAGCGCCGCACAAGTCATTGGATGACGCCAGTTTATTGATGCTCGAATACAGCATTGGCTCACTGCCGGTACTGGAAGACGGCAAGCTGGTCGGTATTATCACCTGGAAAGATTTGCTCAGGGCCTACAGCCACCTTGGCCGCCGCCCCTGAGGCTTCTGTTCATATTTTTACATAATTTATCAAAAGCCATTCACGCCCGCCCGCAAGGCCATTCACAACCTTTTTTTATAGTGGACGCATCAAAGAAACGGAGATGCGTCCATGTCACACCCCACTCAATCCCCCAAGGAGAGCAGAAGCCGGGAGCTTAAGGGCTTAGGCTTTATTGTTTTTCTGCTTTTTCCGGCACTTACCGTCACCTTTATCAGCCTCTACGGTTTGGCGCTCTGGATTTACCAGGCCGTCACCGGCGTTGCGCCCCACTGATTTTCGAGGATATTGCATATGAAATGGTTCACTTCTTTATGGCAAACCCTCGGTAAGCCCGCACTCACCCTGAGTCTGGGCTTTATTGCCATCAGCGCCTTCATCATGGGCATAGTGTTCTGGGGCGGCTTTAACACCGCGCTGGAAGCCACCAATACCGAAGAGTTTTGTATCAGCTGCCACAGCATGGAAAGCAAGCCGTATCAGGAGCTGCAGCAAACTGTGCATTGGTCAAATCACTCTGGCGTGCGTGCAACCTGCCCCGACTGCCACGTGCCCCACGACTGGAGCCGTAAAATCGCCCGCAAGATGGAAGCCTCCCACGATGTGTGGGGCTGGTTGTTCCAGACCGTCAACACCGACGAAAAGTTTGAGGCCAAGCGTCTTGAGATGGCCAGCCGCGAGTGGAAACGTTTCGACAGAGACAACAGCCTTGCCTGTAAAAACTGTCACGATTACAAGTCGATGAAGTGGGACACCATGTCACCACTGGCGCAAAAGCAAATGAAACGCGCCGCTGAAATCGACCAGTCCTGTATCGATTGTCACAAGGGTATTGCCCACAAGCTGCCTGATATGGGCACCGCCCGTGCGCCTGAGCTGATTGCCGAAGTGGGCAGCGGCGTAACCCCAAGTGTGGGCGAGAGCTACTTCAGCGCCCTGACCAAGCCTTTGTATCTTGATGCCACCAGCGCCGAAGAAGCGGGCACCCTGAACGTGGCCACCAAGGTCAAGGTACTGGAAACCAGCGGCAAGCGCGTAAAAGTGGCGATTGAAGGCTGGCGCAAGCGCGTGGGCGCAGGCCGGGTGATTTACTTCGACTTTGGGGTGAATATCCTCTCGGCCCAGCTGTCGCTGGACAGTGCCAAAACGCCTAACCTCATCCGCACCTTTGAAGAAAAGCAGGACCCCATGACAGGCCTGATGTGGGAACGTGTTGAAGCCGATATCTGGACCGACGCCGACTACCTGCTTGGCGACATAGCCCCGCTGTGGAGCTACGCCAAGTCGACCTACAGCAGCAGTTGCAGCGTGTGCCACACCCAGCCGGAAGAAGCACACTTCGATGCCAACACCTGGCCGGGCATGTTCCAGGGCATGTTGGCCTTCGTCAACATGGATCAGGACACCCAGGCGCTGGTACAGAAGTACCTGCAGGAACACTCAGCCACCTTTAACAAAGATGCCCACTAAGGGGAGACAGTCAGATGAAAAGACGTGATTTTTTAAAAGGCCTGATGTCAGCCTCCTGTATGGCCATAGGCTCCACCAGCCTGCTGAGCCCATTGAACGCACTGGCCGCGCCCCGCGGCCGTGACGAGTGGCTTACCACCGGCAGTCACTTCGGCGCCTTTAAAATTCGCCGTAAAAACGGCGTGATTGCCGAGGTTAAACCCTTCGAGCTGGACAAGTATCCAACGGATATGATTAACGGCATCAAGGGCTTGGTGTACAACCCTTCCCGTATTCGCTATCCCATGGTCAGGCTCGACTTTTACAAGAACGGCCACAAGAGCAATACCGCCGAGCGGGGCGACTTCCGCTTTGTGCGGGTGACCTGGGATGAAGCACTTGAGCTTTTCAAAGCGTCGCTGGACGAAATCCAGACCAAATACGGCCCGAGCGGCCTGCATGCCGGTCAAACCGGCTGGCGCGCCACCGGCCAGCTGCACTCGTCCACCAGCCATATGCAGCGCGCGGTAAGCATGCATGGTAACTTCGTGAAGAAAATCGGAGACTACTCCACCGGCGCAGGTCAGACTATTCTGCCCTATGTGCTGGGCTCCACCGAGGTGTATGCCCAGGGCACTTCCTGGCCGCTTATCCTTAAAAACACCAAGACCCTGATTTTGTGGTCAAACGATCCGGTGAAAAACCTGCAGGTGGGCTGGAACGCCGAGACCCACGAGTCCTTTGGCTATCTTGCTGAGCTGAAAGAAAAAGTCGCCAAAGGGGAAATTCGGGTTATCAGCATCGATCCGGTGGAAACCAAGACTCAGGCTTACCTTGGCTGCGAGCGGCTATATATCAACCCCCAGACCGACGTGGCCATGATGCTCGCCATCGCTTACGAGCTGTATCAGCAAAAGCTGTACGACGCCGAGTTTGTGAAGAGCTACAGCCTGGGATTTGAGGACTTTTTGCCTTATCTGCTTGGCAAAACCGACAACACTCCCAAGACGCCTGAGTGGGCCGAAGCCATTTGCGGCGTAAGCGCGGCAACCATTCGCGACCTCGCCAGGGTGATGGTGAAAGACCGCACCCAAATCATGATGGGCTGGTGTATCCAGCGCCAGCAGCATGGCGAGCAGCCATACTGGATGGCGGCGGTGCTGGCCACCATGATAGGTCAGATTGGTCTGCCGGGCGGTGGCATCAGCTATGGTCACCACTACTCCAGCATCGGCGTGCCTGCCACCTCGGCGGCAGCCCCCGGCGCCTTCCCCCGTAACCTCGATGAAGGCAAAAAGCCGCTGTTTGACAGCAACGACTTCAAAGGCGCCAGCAGCACCATTCCGGTGGCGCGCTGGGTGGATGCCATCCTTGAGCCCGGCAAAACCATCGACGCCAACGGCAGCCGGGTGACTTACCCCGATATCAAGATGATGGTGTTCTCGGGCAACAACCCCTGGAACCACCATCAGGACAGAAACCGCATGAAGCAGGCGTTCCAGAAACTGGAAGCCGTGGTCACCATAGATGTGAACTGGACCGCCACCGCCCGCTTCAGCGATATAGTGCTGCCCGCCTGCACCACGCTTGAGCGCAACGATATCGACGTCTACGGCAGCTACGCGAGCCGCGGCATTCTGGCGATGCACAAGATGGTGGAGCCGCTGTTCGACAGTCTGTCCGACTTTGAAATTTTCACTCGCTTCGCCGCCATCCTCGGCCGCGAGCAGGAATACACCCGCGGCATGAACGAAATGCAGTGGATTGAGCACCTGTACAACGAGTGCCGTGAGGCCAACAAGGCCAAGTACCCAATGCCGGATTTCGCCACCTTCTGGAAAGAGGGTTATGTGCACTTTGGTGAAGGTGAAGAGTGGACCCGTCACGCGGATTTCCGCGCCGACCCGGAAATCAACCCGCTTGGCACCCCATCGGGCCTGATTGAGATTTTCAGCCGCAAGATTGCCGCCTTTAACTACGATGACTGCCCCGGCCACCCCATGTGGATGGAGAAAAAGGAGCGCAGCCACGGTGGCCCCGGCAGCGACAAGCACCCGCTGTGGCTGCAATCCTGTCACCCGGACAAACGCCTGCACTCACAGATGTGCGAAAGCGAAGAGTACCGCGCCACTTACACAGTTAAGGGTCGCGAGCCTGTGTATATCAGCCCCGAGGATGCCAGGGCCCGTGGCGTAAAAGACGGTGATATAGTGCGGGTATTCAATGACCGCGGCCAACTGCTCGCCGGCGCTGTGATTTCCAAACGCTTCCCCAAAGGCGTTATCCGTATCCACGAAGGCGCCTGGTATGGCCCTGTGGGCAAGGATGGCAGCAAAGAAGGCGGCAGCGAAATCGGCGCCCTTTGCTCTTTTGGTGACCCAAACACCCTGACCATGGACATTGGCACCTCCAAACTGGCGCAGGCCTGTGCGGCCTACACCTGTCTGGTGGACTTTGAGAAGTTTGAGGGCAAACTGCCCCAAGTCAGCTCATTCACAGGCCCTGTGGAGGTAACACTGTAATGACCAGATCTCATTCCCCAATGGCTGAAACAGACGTTATGGCCGTTAACGAAATGAATGCCGTGCGCGCCTCGGTATGGCAGCTCCTGAGCTCACTCTTTGCCAAAGAGCTAAGCACTGAGCGCATTGCCGAGCTTGCCGCCGCGGCCGACTTTTGGCAGGCATTCACTCAGGAAGCTGAGCTTGAGGTTGCTGCGGCGCAAATCCAGAATGCGCTGATTGAAGCCAGCCTAGCTCATAGCGACAATGCCCGTCTGGAGCTTGCTGCCGACTTTTGCAGCACCTTTTTGCAAAATGCCGAGCACTGCGCCGCGCCCTACGCGAGCCTGTACCTGGGTGAGGATATTGGGGATGAGCAGGACGAAGACAAGGCTCAGGCCAAAGGTCTGTATGGTGAAAAACATCAGCTGATGAGTGATTACCTGCGCTCGGCGGGCCTTGGGCTGGCAACGGAGTTTCGTGAGCCCAGCGATCATCTGGCGGTTATTCTCGCGCTGATGGCCCACCTGTGCACATCGGCAAGTGTTGAGAGTCAGCGGGCGTTTCTTGAAAGCGCCATTTTAAGCTGGCTGCCTGAGTTCAATGCAAGGCTTGGTAAGCTTAAGCTTGAAAGCCCGCTCTACGGTGCCCTTGGCGACTTTACCCTTGCCTGGGCAAAGCTCGATGCTGAGATTTTGCGTGGCTGAACCGCATTTCTCTGTTCTGTCGCGCTGGTCTGTCGCTGGTCTGCCGCAGATCACTTAGCCAGTCGCCGACCATTGAACCAGCCCAGAAGCCGGGCTGGTTCAATCATTGGGCTTAATCATTCATTGAGCTTAATCAATCGATTGCATTAAGCCAATCGGCCAACGCCTGCAACGACGACTGCCACAGCGCTTTGAGTTCTGGCAGGCGTTTTTCTTGCCACTGGGTTTGTGTTATCTCGCTGCGCTGCAGCGCCTTTTCCAGCTCAGCCGCTGTCTGTGCCAGTGTCGCCAACCCCATGCTGGCACTGGCGCCTTTTAGCGCATGCAGACGTGTTTGGCGCTCATGCAAAGCCACGCCCCGTTCAAAGGCCGCAAACTGCGCCTTGCTGGAGGAGCTAAACTGCTGCGCCATCTCATCAAGGGTCTCACGGCCGAGAATATCCAAATCGAGCTCAAGCTGTTCGGTATTTAACAAATCGAAGCGTGAAGGCTCTGGGCCGCTGGTAACGCTTTGCGCCGGGCTGATGGGTGGCACTTGTGTCTGTTTCATTTGTGACAGTGACGCTTGCGTCTGAGAGGCATCTCCCAGCCACTGCCCCAGAGCCGCCAAATTAAGCGGCTTGGCAAGCACAGTTTCTATGCCCGCCTGCTGATAGTCCGCCACCGCATCAATATCGACCTGCGCGGTAAAGGCCGCGACCGAGATACCCTCTGGCAGCGATGGCAACAGGCTGCGACCATCACCGTCCGGAAGCTGCATATCCAGCATCAGGGCATCGAATGGCTCTGTGGCCAGCAGCAGCCGCGCCTCAGCCAAATCCCGTGCCCAAGACACCTCATGGCCCAGGGTAGCGAGATAGCCACGAGCCACCAGCGCATTCACCTTGTTATCTTCAACCAGCAGTATCCGCCTGGGCGATGCCGCCTCAAAGGACTGAACCACCGCCTCGGCCGGGGCTGCGCTGTGAACCAAAGGCAGACTGAAACTGAAACGACTGCCAACACCCAGCTCACTTTCAACCCGAATGCCACCCTCATTGCCGCTGCCAGGCTCCTGGTCCGCTGCGGACATCAGGCTCACCAGCTCGCGACTGATGGCAAGTCCAAGGCCGGTGCCACGGGCCCTGCCCTGCACATCGCCAGTCTCATAGGGAATAAAGAGTCGCCGCCGGGTCGCCTCGTCCATACCCACGCCGGTGTCGGTCACGCTGAAAACAAGTCGTTGGCCCTCAACACTTACCTGCAATACCACAGCGCCATGCTCAGTAAATTTGATGGCATTGCCCAGCAGATTGAGCAGCACCTGCCTGAGTTTGGGGCCATCGAGGCTCACGTATTGCGGCACATCGGGCGCCAGCAGTTCAAGCCTGAGCCCGGCAAGGCTGGCACCGGCCAGCATCAGACTCATCACTTCATCCAGCAGCCGTGGCAAGTCCACAGGGGCGGGTTGTGACTTGAGCTGGCCTTTTTCGAGCCTTGAAAAATCGAGAATGTCTGATAACAAAGTCTGCAAGAGCACGGCGCTGTAGCGTGACAGCCCCAGTAACTGATGCTGGGGCTCGGTGAGGCTTTTATCCTTATCAAGAAGCTCCAGGGTGCCCATTAACCCATTGAGCGGCGTGCGAATTTCATGGCTCATGGTGGCAAGGAAGCGGCTCTTGGCCTGACTTGCGTTTTCCGCAGCCTCCCGGGCACTGGCAAGCTCGGCGGTCCGCTCTATCACCTTCACTTCCAGCGCAGCCTTATGGCTGGCAAGCTCGCGGGCACTTTCTTTGAGCTCGTCAGACAGCTCCTGATTGCGAATGGTTTTGGCCTTAAAGGCCTCGATGGCCTCCGCCATGGCGGTCAACTCATCATCGCCGAGGGGGTCGAGACTGATATCGGTATTGCCCCGCGCCAGACTGTGCATGGCGGCAGTGGCTTCGCCGAGGCGCACCGCAATGCCTTTGTAAATCACCCGGTACGACACCAGCAGAATAAGCAACAACATGGCAAAGCCGGTGCCCCACAGCCCCACACCCGCCCAGGATAACTGGCGCAGATAATCGGTGCGGGCCTCAAGCGCCTTGGCACCCTGGGTTTGCAGCGCCCGGTCGAGGCGCTGGCTCAGACCAAACAGCTTATCCTGCAGCAGTTGCTGCAATGAATTGGCCGAGCGGCTGGCGGTAAGAAACTCTGCTCTGAGTTTCAGCATCTCCCCCACCCCCAGCAAACGCCGGGTTTCTTGTTCGAGTGAGGCCTGACGCCCAGGGTCACGCACCAGCTGGCTAACACGCTTGAGTGGCCAAAGACCGCTTTCCAGCGCGCCATCAGCTGTGCTATCCCCAGCTCCCTCTCCAAGAATATCGCCAAGGGGCAGCCCCGAGTCTGTGCCTTCATCGGCAAGCTCGGCCACCAGCGCAATGCGGTTGATAAGTGACAGAGCGCGCTGCAACTGGCTTTGAATATCAAGCTCTGTTTCTATGATGTCATCGAGTAAACGGGCGCTGCGCCCCTGCCCGGCCTGCTGCGGATACGCCTGACTGAGTTTCGCCAGAATAGCCGCATCCACCACCGCCAGCTCGGCCTGAACCAGTTCTCGGGCATGGGCGCTGGCAATGGCCAGACTGTTGGCCTGCTCGCTCAGCATATTCAAAAGCGCCAGCTTACGTCCTACCCGATTACCAAGCTCAGCCAGACCCGAGACGATATCGCCCGAGTCCCGCCCCAGGGTATTGGCAGTATCGACCCCCAGGCTTCTGAGCTTCTCGGCGGCGCTCAGCAGATTGGCCGTCTCAATGGACAGCTTACGGCCAATAAACTCCCGCTGATTTTCTTCACTGACCCGGGCGAGCAGTTGGGTGTTTTCAGTGAGTGCTGAGGCTGACTGCACCAGCTCGCGGGCGGCATCGGAAGCGGGCAAAGAACGCTCGTAGAGCATGTGGTCGGCCTGTTTGACCCAGTACAGGCTCACCGAACCCAAACTCACCAGCAACAGCAGCAACGCGGCCAGCAGCACAAAGGCCAGGATAAGGCGTCCGGACAGACTGGAGAAGGACAATGAAGGAGGGGTCACAGGCTCACCTATAGCTGATACACTTCGGCTGTGACCATCTTACGGAACTCTTGCCGTGAACATAAGCCCCAGGATCCTTTTACTCTTGATAGCGCTGGGAATTTCCACCGCCGAGGCCGCCCCATGGCAGCTTGAGCAGCGAACGCCCTTTAACGCCATAGAGCAGCGAACCAAGCCACTGCGTCTGACGCCCCTTGGCAGCGCCCAAAAGCCATGGAAGCTGTGTGTGCTGGTACCGCATTTAAAGGATGCCTACTGGATTGGCATTAACTATGGCCTTGCCACTCAGGCAAAAAAACTCGGCGTCAGTTTTGAGATGTTCGAAGCCGGCGGCTATCCCAATCACGACCGCCAGCTGACCCAGCTGGACCAGTGTTTAAGCGGCGAGTTTGATGCGGTGCTGCTGGGCGCGGTTAGCCCTCATTTGCTTAAAAGTTTGCCGGGGGAGCTGAATAAGCCGGTGCTGGCGCTGGTGAACAAGCTGGATGATGCCAGAGTAGGCACCCACATTGGGGTGAATTGGTATCAAATGGGCAGCCTTATCGGAAATGTCATTAAAAGTCGGTTTACATCCAACGCCAGCCTGGCGCTGCTCGCCGGGCCTGAGTCTGTTGGCGGCACCGATCTGGTTGAGCAGGGCATCAGCGAAAGCCTTAGTGGCAGCAAGCTCAGCATTGGTGCTATTCGCCATGCCGACAACAACCGTCATCTGCAGCGGGAGCAGTTGCAGCAGTTGCTTGAAGCCAGCCGTCCCGACGCCATTGTGGGCAGCGCTGTGGCCATTGAGGTGGCGGTGAATCAATTTGGCCAGACGCCTCCGTCCCATCCGATTGTGTTGGGCTCGAGTTATTTTTCCCCCGCCATCGCCCGCGCGCTGCAGCGCGGCAAAATCGCGGTGGCCTGTGACGACAAGGTGGTATTACAGGGCATGGTTGCTGTGGATTTGGCGGTAAGGCAGCTGCAGGGTGATGATGCTTTTGGCGATGTAGGGCCGGCTATTGTGGTCAGAACCCCGGACAACAGCGATGCGCCGGCGCTGGCGGACTCACTGCCGCCAGCCGAGTTTTACCCCGTTTATCGGTTCAATCCCTGACGCTGGCGGCAAACAGGTAGCCTTCACCGTGGACGGTCACAAACAGCTCTGGATTCAGCTTGCCACGCAGGCGACGGATAATCACATCTATGGTGCGGTCATTGGCATCTTCGCTGCGATGACTGGTTTGCTGCATTAAACGCTCCCGCGACAGCACCTGCCTTGGGTGCAGCGCAAACGCCACCAGCAATTCAAATTCCGCCTTGGTGAGCTTAATTATCTCCTCACCCCGGGACAACTTGCGGCTGCCAAGTTCAAGCACGTAATCGTCGAACTCGATTCTGTCATCACCCTCGTCCATGGCGGCCATTGCCTGCTGTTTTGCCTTGGCTACCAGAGAGATACGCCAAAGCAGGTTTTTTACCCGCACCAGCAGTTCGCGCAGTTCAAAAGGTTTGGTGACGTAGTCGTCGGCGCCCATCTCAAGACCAACTATTCTGTCGACAGCTTCATCGCGGCCACTTACCAGAATAATGCCCACCTCAGAGCGACTTCTCAGCTCCCGGGTCAGCGACAGACCGTCGGTTCCGGGCAGATTGATATCCAGCATGATAAGGTCCACATGGGTCAGCGCCAGTTGCTGCCACATGTCATCGCCATTGGCCGCTTCCAGCACCCGATAGCCTTCCTTGCTGAAATAGCCTTTCAGACGGGTGCGAATGACCGCTTCATCATCGACGACCAAGACTGTGTAAGCCATGGGATACCTCCGGGAACTTTGACTGCATCAGTATATTCATATTTTTTCATATTTCATATCTGCCGGGCAGAACTGGGATCAGCACAGCAACCTTGGCCCCGAAATCGCGGATAACATACGGAAAAATCGGTTGCACTCTTTTACAGCCGCAGCCGCATGACTTATGCTTATGGAAGTTTACCCGGCCAGTAGAAAGGACCCACTATGGACGAGAGGCGCAAGTTCTCGCGAATACTGTTTGACACCAAAGCCACCTTGTCCGGTGATGGAATGCAATGGGAAACCCGTATTCTTGACTTAAGCCTGAATGGCGCCCTGCTGGAAGCCCCAGCGGCCTTCGCCCCCGCCAGTGACAGCCTGCTGCTGTCGTTCACCTTGCCCGACTCGGATGTAGAAGTGCAGATGCAGGCGCTGATAGCCCATCAGAAACCGGGAATGATAGGCCTGACCTGCCAGCATATTGATGTGGAGAGCATCAGCCATTTGCGGCGCATGGTGGAGCTTAACCTCGGTGATGCCTCTTTGCTGAACCGGGAGCTGGAAAACTTTATCGAATCACATGAAAAAGGGGACTGAGGTCCCCTTTCTTTTTGCCCCGCAGGTGCAGACTTGCCTGTAAGCACTGCGCTTACAGCGCTGCCAGGGCCTCAGTAAGCTTACCCACACCGATAATTTCCATGCCTTCGGGCGGCTTTTTCGGCACATTGGCTCTGGGCACTATGGCGCGGCGAAAACCGTGCTTGGCCGCCTCAATCAAGCGCTCCTGCCCATTGGGCACGGGGCGGATTTCACCGGACAGACCCACTTCACCAAATACCACCAGATCCCGCGCCAGCACTTCGCCGCGAAAGCTCGACACCATCGCCAGCAGCAAGGTCAAGTCGGCACTGGTTTCAGACACCTTCACCCCGCCCACCACGTTTACGAATACGTCCTGATCCGACATCTGCAGGCCGCCATGGCGATGCATGACCGCCAGTAACATGGCCAGACGGTTGGCATCCATCCCCACCGCAACCCTGCGGGGGTTCGACAGGGCCGAGTTGTCAACCAGCACCTGCAATTCCACCAGCAGCGGCCGGGTACCTTCCCAGACCACCATCACCAGCGAGCCGCTGGACGCTTCTTCGCCGCGGGAGAGGAAAATGGCCGACGGGTTGGCCACTTCTTTGAGCCCCCGCTCGGTCATGGCAAACACCCCAAGCTCGTTAATGGCGCCGAAACGGTTTTTATGGGAGCGCAGGGTGCGATAGCGGCTGTCGGAGTCGCCTTCAAACATCACCGAGCAGTCGATGCAGTGCTCGAGCACCTTGGGACCTGCGAGGCTGCCATCTTTGGTCACGTGGCCAACCATGATCACCGCAATGCCGTGCTGTTTGGCAAAGCGGGTGAGAAACGATGCCGACTCGCGCACCTGGGCCACACTGCCCGGAGATGATTGCACATCACTCATGTGCATCACCTGAATCGAATCCACCACCATCAATTTGGGTTGTTCTTTAAGGGCGATATCGCAAAGGGTTTCGACGCTGGTTTCAGAGAGCATTTTAAGCCGTGAGGTGGGTAGCCCCAGGCGATGGGCGCGCATGGCCACCTGCTGCAAGGACTCTTCACCTGTGACATAGAGCGCGGGCATGACTTCCGCCAACTGGCACAGGGTCTGCAACAGCAGCGTACTCTTACCCGCCCCCGGATGCCCGCCAATCAGAATGGCGCTGCCAGGCACTATGCCGCCACCGAGCACCCGGTCAAATTCTTTAAAAGAGCTCGGGATCCGCGGCAACTCATTGAGATCAATCTGATCCAGCGTTTTTACCTCGGATGCCCCGGCACCGGCGTAACCACTGAAACGACCGCCACGGGCCGGGGTCGCAGCCCCCAGACGCACCTCGGTAATAGTGTTCCACTCCATGCAGGCGCTGCACTGCCCCTGCCAGCGAGGGAAGTCCTGGCCACACTCGTTACACACATATGCGGTTTTATTCTTTGCCATAACTCTCTAAATTTCGTATAAAATTGGGTAAAGCTCCCAGAAAAACGGCCGACAATAGACTAGCAATTCCTTTCTCCGTTGGCACGGCAAAAAGACAAAACTCCATGAGCCTGACCGAACATTCAGCACTGATAGAACAGCTTAAGCCCCTGATGATGGAACCGAACTTTTCCCAGGTGTTTGAGCATCTCACCGAGGGGGAATCCAATTCCACCCGCTTTTTGCTGAAAATGGAGCTGAGCCGCCTCGGCGCCGACTGCACCCGAGTCATCGACTTACGCGACAAATCTGAACTGCCCTGTGAAGAAATTATCATAGGCAAACAAACCCATTTCCTCGATGAACCGGCCAAAAATGCCTTCGAACAGTCCCTCGCCCTGTATCAGGGCAAGTACACCATGGGTGTGTATGAAGAGGTGATGGATGCCCACAGGCGCCGCCGACTGAAGGCCAGAGAAACCCCCAACCAGACAAGCGACAGCGAGAGCCAGCCATTCAGTGTGCCCGGCGTGGTGCTCGGTAATTACTTCAGCCGCACCGAAGAGCGGATGAACTACGCCATGAAGATTCTGGTATCTCAGCCCGGAAGAGAGGAAGTGGCCGGGATCACCGCCGATCTCTCGGTGGGAGGCGCGCGAATTCGTCTGCCCGCACGGCACCCGTTTTCACTGGATTTGCCGCTCAAGGTAAAGCTCACTGAACTCAGTCAGGAATTCTATTACGAAGATCTGCAGCGCGGGGTGGAATATCAAATCGTCAATGCCGAGGGCAACGGTGAGTTTACCTGGATGCGGCTTAAGCGCGTGGGCGGCTCCGACGGCCTCACCGAGATGCTCACCAACCTCATTCGCGGCTATAAGTTCCGTTACAAGGTAGACATCAACGACGTGCTGGTGACGGCAACGGGTCTGGGGTTTGAACGTCACTATCTGCCCCACTTCCCGCACCTGCCGCTGTTTGTCGACTCACGCGGCGAGCGGCCAAAACTAAGCCACATGCTGCTAAGCCCCGATAATCAGGGAATTTTGCATTACTTCCTCGATGAGAACGACGTCAATCAACTCGAGGGGATGCTTACCGCAGGCCGCCTGGCCATGGCGCTCAGGCACCCGGACGATGCCGACCACCGGATGCTGTTTACCTTCACCCACAACGCCAACGGCAAGCTCTATTTTTATTCCGCCACCCTGGCCGAACTGAAGCACCGCAATGAGCGGGAGCTGTTTTTGGGTTTTGGTGCCAGTAAGCCAAGCTGGCGGGTATTCCGTCTTGGCATGGAAGTCATTGATCACGGCAAACGCTACAAGTGTTCGGTGATCCCGGGGGATGCCGAAAACTACTCGGCCCTGACCGAGCAGCAGCTGAGCGGCTTCAGCCATGTACTGCAATTAATGGACTTAACTCAGGAAGAGGCCAGAAGCCAGTATCGCAGCTGGTACAACAATGCCAACGCCAATGCGCTTAAGGTATACGGACAAAAGAAACTGCCCCAAAGCGGTATCAAGCCTGTGTCGCTGGAATTCAGCGAACGGCGCCGCGAAGCCAGATACGCCTTCAAGACCTTGGTGCAGATCCAGCAGGGCGGCCACAAGGTCGAAGGCATCAGCCACGACATTTCCAGCCGTGGCCTGCAGGTCATTCTGGATAACCCAGCCGCACTGGAAGAAGGCAAACCGGTTACCCTGTCGTTGCCCAAGCTGCAATCCATCGCAGGCAAAACCCGCCTCGATGGTCTGGCCTACCGGCTGGTACGCAACCGCAAAGAGGGTATGGTGCTGCACCTTGCCGCCATCGTCGGCCACGAAGTTCATGCCGGGGTTGAGTTTCTGAATAAGCTCATAGTGCACAATCGGGAAAAGCTCGAGCACTTAAGCGAGAACAACAGCGAAATCAAAGATCTTGCCGACGGCATGAAGAATTTGGTGATGAGGCGGCTCTACGGTGTGCCCTTCTTTGTCGAGAAGACCGCCCGCAATCTGGTGGTCAGCCACTTGGGGATCGGCGTTCAGGGCAATGATATCAGCGATATGTTTGCCGCCCTGAGCCAGGAGGCCCACAGCTATAACCTGGCGCCACTGCTGGCCCAGGGTGCACTCAAGCGCGACATTCTTGAGCCAATGCGTGGTATGCGCCCCAACGATGAAATGACCTCAACTGAACTCTTTGTGCAGGTGATCCGTCAGTCCCGAGGCGGCATTTTACTGAAATGCGTGCCGGTCACCGAGGTGGGTGACACAGACGCGCAACTGGCGTTTATCAGGCAAAGCAATCAGTTGGGTAAGTTTATGGCGCTGCGCCTGTACCGAGGCGTGGCAGGAAAGCCCGATAACAGCGCCATTCGCCGTGAACTGGAATACATTCATGTGCATGCGCAGCACAAGGCCAAAGCCCTCGAAGAGCAGCTGTGGCGTATTGTCGGCGTGGGTGAACTGCTGGATGTCAGCGACGAAGTGGTCCTGAGATATCCATCGCTGTGCTCAGACAGCGCCCCGTAACCCTTCCACATCAAACCCCAGCAGCCAGTCCGCCACGGCGCCAAAATGGTCTGAAGGGGCATCCATATGGGTCAGCATTCCGGCATGGTCGTAGTCATGCCGGTAACCGTTGGCCCGCGACAGTAAGGTAAAGCGCGCATCGGCCGCGCAGCACTCGGCCATCATGTCTTTTACATCACTGGGGTTACCAAGCACAGTATCCCGGGCTCCGGCAATAAACCAGGCAGGGGGGATCCCATGGGCCTTGGCAGCCTTTGAATAGTCAAAACCGTCATCATGATCTATCCACGCGCCGCGCACCCAATCGATGCTCTCATTCAGTGACGCCTGGCCTTCATTGTCCATCCCCAACTTCAGCGCATCGGCGGGCAGAAAGCCCTTATGCTTGGCGATGGCCGGTGCCAGACGATTCCAGAACATGTCCACCATGGCCCATTTTTTAAAGGATCTGACCCGGATAGTGCGCTTGCTGCCAAAGGTAAGCAGCGACCGCACTCCGGCTGCCAGTTGTGGATAGCGCACCAGACTGCTTGCCATCAGTACGCCGCCCCAGGAATGGCCACACCAGTGCACGCCCGGCGCGCCGGGATGACGCTCTGAAATAAACTGCTGCGTCAGTGGCAATTGCTCGCGGATCACCTTCCCCTGCCCCGGATCAACGCCCTTTGCCAGCTTGGGACTACTGAGGCCCCGACCCGCCGTATCGAGCACGTAAACCTCAAAGCCGCTGCGGGCAAGAAAGCAGGCAAAGCCTCTGCCGGAGTCGCTGTAAAACACCCTGCCATTGGACATGGCGCCGTGCAGCATCAGCACGGGAGAACGCGAAGGATTAGCCTGAGCCGGCGCTATATGGCGCAGATGCAGCTGGCCACCGTGATAGGGAATAAACAGCGATTGCTGCACAATATCCTGTTGCGGCAATGGCTTGGGTGAAGGGGTAATCTGGGGCTCTGTCATGATGTGAGAAGGTCTGTGCCTGGGCCAATATTCAATCAGGCTAAACCAGAGCACAGACAAAACTCAAGAGTAATTACTCAAACCCCACGACTATAAAAGCCGCGGGCAACGGCATCAGGCCCGGAGCAGGAACGGCAGCACCCGTAAATCCAGCGCCTTGATGGCCGCATCGGCCGCGGCGGCCAACTTGGGTTTGGCATGGAAGGCAATACCAAAATCGGCCCGCTGCACCATGGGAATGTCATTGGCACCATCGCCAATGGCGAGGCGCTGCCCATCGCCAATACCGTATTCGGCACTGAGGCGACTGACCACATCGGCCTTGAAGTTGGCATCAACCACAGTGCCTGTCACCTCGCCCGCAAGCTTGTCATCGACAATCACCAGCTCATTGGCAAAGGCAGCATCCAGCCCAAGAGTCTGTTTAAGATGGCCAACAAAGGGGGTAAAGCCGCCGGAAGCCACGGCGAGACGCCAACCGTGGGACTTAAGCTCGGTCAGCATCTCACTCAGACCTTCCATCAATGGCAGTCGGGCACAAAGATCATCGATAATTCCGGCATCGGCACCGGCAAGTTTAGCGACCCGCTGACGCAGGCTTTGCTCGAAATCAAGCTCGCCCTGCATGGCGCGCTCAGTGACTTCTGCCACGGCTTCACCCACACCTGCCATGGCAGCAAGCTCATCGATACACTCGATTTTGATGGCGGTGGAATCCATATCCATTACCAGCAGCCCAGGCACATTGAGGCGTGCCAAAGCCTGTGGCAGCACAAAGCTTTCAACGCCCTGCATATCGGCAAACACCGCGGTGAGTTTATCTGTGTCGTCACCGATAATTTCTAGCCCAAACAGCGCGTTCTGGCGCTCGAGGGTGCATACGGAAACACAGTTTCCGCCAATCGCGGCAAGCACAGAGTCGGTTAGTGCGGCATCCTGCCATACCAAACGCACACACCGCCCGGCGGTATGGTCTGCCTCCTGATACAGTGCAATCCGGCCTTCGCTGTTGCTGGCCAGGGTTTGCAGGCGGGAAGTCAGCAGGCTCGCTTGGGTGTTTTCCATGGGTTTGGTTTCTCCGGCTATCCGCTTTGAGCCATATCCTTTATGATTAGCGCAAAGGGTCATCTACAAGGGTCAAGGTGTTGTATCTTAAAGGGCTAAAGAAAAGCCAAAAAATCAGCCGACTGCTGCAGATTGCCATCGCATTGGCGCTGCTTGCCGGCCTTGTTCAGTTATGGCAGTCAAGCCTACTACAAGGCCAGCAGCTTCTGAAGTCCCAAACGGAAAAGATGGCCAGATTGTTGGTGCAGCAAACGGCCTATGGCGCCGCACCGGCGTTGCTGCTGCAGAACGATGAACAATTGCAGTGGCTGGCGACTGCTTTGGTGGAAGATCCCAAGGTGATGTCGGCCGCGATTTATGGCGAGCAAGGTACCCGGCTGTCGTTCGCCCAAAGCGTGACCGAAGAGTGGCTGGAGCCTGAATCTGACGAGCTTAAAGCCCTGCTTGCTCCCTACCCACCCTTTGTGGAACCTGTTATTCAGGACGATAAGAATCTGGGTTACGTGGAAGTGCGGCTCGATCCCAAATTGTTTTTGGCGGAAATCGAAGAGGTTCACAAGCTCAATATGGAGCAGCAGCAAATCATGCTGCTGGTAGCAGGCTTAATCGGCATGTTGCTGTCCCGCGCCATGTCTTTCAAACGAGCCCATTTTGACCGCCGTAAGTTCCGGGCCAAGCGCCATCTGGCCACCATGACAGGCGAACTGCCAGCGCAAGATTCACCGCAGCAGAAAAGTGCAGAGTCTGATAATAAGCAGGATAATGTCGCGGCGGATGAAGATAGCGCGCGGCAGGCAAAGGGATAAACCGGCTCAGGCTTAGCACCGCTTGTGGGTGCATAAAATAGAAAAGGCTCCCCAGGGAGCCTTTTTCAATACCACGGCTTAACCGCCGCAGCGTACCGGATTACAGATTGATAGCTGCATCCAGAGTCATGATGATCATGTCGTTGAAGGTGGTCTGACGCTCATCAGAGGTAGTCTTTTCACCGGTACGGATGTGATCAGATACGGTTACCACACACAGAGCTCGGGCACCGAACTCGTGAGCCACACCGTACAGACCAGCGGCTTCCATCTCAACGCCCAGAACACCCATCTTCTCCATCACGTCGAACATTTCTGGATCTGGAGTGTAGAACAGGTCGGCAGAGAATACGTTACCAACGCGGGTCTGGATACCATGAGTCTTGGCAGACTCAACCACAGCGCTCAGCAGGCTGTAGTCAGCGATAGCGGCAAAGTCCTGGCCTTTGAAGCGCAGACGGTTCACCTGAGAATCGGTACAGGCGCCCATACCGATGATCACGTCGCGCACTTTAACGTCGGTGCTGATGGCACCACAGGTACCTACGCGGATGAGGTTCTTCACGCCGTAATCTTTTACCAGCTCAGTGGCGTAGATAGAGCAGCTTGGGATACCCATGCCAGAGCCCATCACGGAGATGCGCTTGCCTTTGTAGGTACCGGTGAAGCCCAGCATGTTACGAACGTCGGTTACCTGCTCAACGTTTTCGAGGAAGGTTTCGGCAATGTACTTGGCACGCAGTGGATCGCCTGGGAAAAGTACGGTTTCTGCAAATGCACCTTCAACGGCATTAATGTGTGGTGTAGCCATCTGTATAACCCCTGTATTTTTGTTTAAGACTTAAGTCTTTGATAATAGGCGACTCAAAGGAAGTCGCCAAAACGAAACTTTTTCAGCCCTGTGCTTACTTTGCAGCTTGCACGAAGGATTCGCCATACTCCATCGGACTTAATCCGAAGTAGTGGGCAATAGACTGACCAATATCGGCGAAAGTGCCGCGCTTACCGAGGGAGCCCGCCTTGAGACCGGCGCCATACGCAAGCACTGGCACGAATTCGCGGGTGTGGTCGGTACCCTGCCAGGTTGGGTCACAGCCGTGGTCAGCGGTCAGCAGCAGCAGATCGCCTTCTTCCAGCAGCGCCATCAATTCAGGCAAACGGGCATCGAAGTATTCCAGCGCCTTGGCATAGCCGGATACATCGCGGCGATGACCGTAGTGGGAGTCGAAATCCACGAAGTTGGTGAACACAATAGTGTTGTCACCGGCCTGCTTGATTTGCTCAAGCGTGGCATCGAACAAGTCTTCCAGGCCTGAGGCCTTCACCTTCTTGGTGATACCGCAGTGGGCGTAAATATCGGAAATCTTACCCACGCTGACCACATCGCCACCGGCTTCTTTAAGCTTATCCAGCACGGTTTTTGATGGTGGCTCAACCGCATAATCGCGACGGTTGCCGGTACGGGCAAAGTCACTTGGGCCTGTGCCAACAAACGGACGGGCAATCACGCGGCCAATGTTGTATGGCTCCAGCTCTTCGCGGGCGATTTCACACAGGCGATAGAGGTTCTCAAGCCCGAAGCTTTCTTCGTGGCAGGCAATCTGGAACACGCTGTCGGCAGAGGTGTAGAAAATCGGCTTGCCGGTTGTCATGTGTTCTACGCCGAGCTCTTCCAGAATGGCAGTACCGGAGGCGTGGCAGTTACCCAAATACTCGGTTAAACCGGCACGTTCGAGGATTTTGTCAGTCAGCTCTTTCGGGAACGAATTGGTGTGGTCGCTGAAATAGCCCCACTCAAACAGCACGGGCACACCGGCCATTTCCCAGTGACCACTCGGGGTGTCTTTACCTGAGCTGAGTTCCTGGCAGTGGCCGTAGGCACCTATGATATCGACGTTGTCGCCAAAACCGGCAGCGAAGGCGCCTGTGGCTTCTTTGGCGGCATGGGCCAGACCCAAACGGCTTAAGTTTGGCAACTTGAGTTCGCCGTCACGACCTACGTTGGCCTTGCCCTCGGCACACATCTTGGCGATGTGGCCAAAGGTGTTGGAACCCACGTCACCGAACTTGTCGGCGTCATCTGCTGCGCCAATGCCGAAAGAGTCCAGCATCAGAATAATGGTACGTTTCATAACTTGTTCCCCTTACAGATCTTCAGCGCGTACGTACTGATAGATCTCAGGTGTTTTCTCGGGTTGCTTGTCGGCAATCTCGATGGCGCTTCGAACGGCACGGGCCGCTTCTTCGAAGGCATCTTCCGACTGAGCATGAATAACAGCCAGCGGTGTCGCCTTGTCGATGGTCTGGCCCAATGCACACACATTGGACAAGCCCACGCTGTAATCCAGCGCATCACCAGGCTTGCGACGACCACCGCCCAGAGTCACTACGGCGAGGCCCAATTCACGGGTCACCATACTATAGGCAAAGCCTTCACGTTCTGCATAAACCGGGCGCACTATGGCAGCCTGGGGCAGATACTTATCGTAGCTTTCCACAAAATCAGTTGGGCCACCCAGACCGGACACCATCTTGCCGAAGATCTCGGCGGCGCGGCCGTTATCCAGCACCGCATTGAGCTTGGCGCGGGCCTCGGCGCCATTGGCAGCCAGACCACCGAGCACCAGCATCTCGGCGCACAGGCCCATGGTGACTTCATAGAGTCTTGGGTTACGGTACTTGCCGGTCAAAAAGTCGACCGCCTCTTTCACTTCCAGCGCATTACCGGCGCAGGAAGCCAGCACCTGATTCATGTCGGTGAGCAGTGCAGTGGTCTTGGTGCCGGCGCCATTAGCAACGGCGGTAATAGAGCGCGCCAGTTCCAGTGAGGCTTCATAGGTCGGCATAAAGGCGCCGCTACCCACTTTCACGTCCATCGCCAGCGCATCCAGGCCTGCGGCCAGTTTCTTTGACAGAATCGATGCAGTGATAAGGGAGATAGACTCGACAGTGGCTGTGTTGTCGCGAATTGAATAGAAGCGCTTGTCGGCAGGTACCAGATCGCCGGTTTGACCGATAATGGCCACCCCAGCTTCTTTCACTACCTTACGAAACAGCTCGCTTGAAGGCTCAGTTTGGTAGCCTGGAATGGCATCAAACTTATCCAGGGTGCCACCGGTATGACCCAGACCCCGGCCTGAAATCATAGGTACATAACCGCCACAGGCGGCCGCCATGGGGCCAAGCATCAGCGAAATCACATCGCCAACACCGCCGGTGCTGTGCTTGTCGATAACCGGGCCATTAAGGCCAAGGCTGTCCCAGTTGAGCACTGTGCCGGAATCACGCATGGACGTGGTCAGCGCAATGCGCTCGTCCATGGTCATGTCATTGAAATACACCGCCATACCCAGCGCGGCAATCTGTCCTTCGGATACGCTGCCATCGGTAATCCCTTTCACGAAGAACTGAATTTCTTCTTTGCTGAGGGCATCACCGTTGCGTTTTTTGCGAATAATCTCTTGTGCCAGAAACATACTGCTGTCTCCAAGAATGTCGGTGGCTTTCAGTTTCCACCGACGATTCGTCCTCTGGAACGCCGAAACTGTAAAAATATTACAGACTCATATTAGCCAAAGATGAAGCTTACCGTTTCGACGCGGATCACAATTCAGACCAGGGCTTAGTAACCTTGGGCGCCTTTTGGTGCTTCTGCCAGCTCCAGGGTGTGCAGCAGGCTGCCAAGCAGGCTGGAAGCACCGAAGCGGAAGGTACGTGGAGTCACCCAATCTTCACCCAGAATGCGGGCAGCGGTGCCCAGGAACTCGGCAGCAGCAGCGGCATCACGCACGCCACCGGCAGGCTTGAAGCCCACGGCGCGGTTCTTTTCGGCAATCACGGTCAGCATGATTTCAGCCGCTTCCAGGGTGGCATTCACAGGCACTTTACCGGTAGAGGTCTTGATAAAGTCAGCGCCGGCATCGATAGAGATTTCAGAGGCCTTGCGGATAAGGGCTGGGTCCTTCAGCTCACCGGACTCGATGATGACTTTCAAAAGCACATCGTCACCGCAAGCTTCTTTACAGGCTTTCACCAGTTCAAAGCCGACAGTTTCGTTGCCTTCCATCAGCGCGCGATATGGGAATACCACGTCCACTTCATCGGCACCGTAAGCTACCGCGGCACGGGTTTCCAATACGGCAATGGCGATGTCGTCATTACCGTGGGGGAAGTTGGTCACAGTGGCAATCTGGATATCGTCAGCATCAAGCTCAATCAGCGTCTTGCGTGCGATAGGAATAAAACGGGGATAGATACAGATAGCGGCAGTGTGACCTGCTGGGGTGACGGCCTTTTTGCAAAGCTCGATGACTTTCTCTGCAGTGTCGTCATCGTTCAGCGTGGTGAGGTCCATCAACTCAATGGCACGCTGGGCTGCTTTTTTAAGATCGCTCATAGTTGTTCTCCGAGACGTAATTCAAATGAAACAGAAATAATGTCCAGGGCAACGCCTTGAGGGTGGCGGATTGTTTGAATAATTATGGCCGGGCCTTCAGGCGGTGCCTTATGCCGAAAGGGCATAGTTACAGGTATTCAGTGTCGATAATAATTATCACGACTTGAATCCTTGAAGACCGGAAAGGGGAAACTGACTGTTTCTGCTTTCCGCGAAAAATCCCTTTTAACGCGAGAGCTCACAAACCTTACTTAAACATGCTCTTGGGGATAAAACCATGCTTGAGTAAAGATTAAGACCTAAGCATTAAGCGTGGAGCCGTGCAGCGCACGGCTCCAACAGTACAATTAGAAGTTGTACTTGGCAGTGAAGATAGCTGCGTCGTGGTAAGCAGCAGTGCCCAGCTTGTGATCAGCGTAGCGATACTGCAGACCGAAGGTCAGCTCTTGAGTGGCGTTCCACCACAGAGATACAGCACCGTTCTGACCGGTAGACTTCAGCTTGTACTCAGTACCGTTGTAACGGAACTGGTCTTCGCGAGCGAATTCAGTTTCGTGCCAGTTGGTAACCATGAACTTCTGGCCAAAAGCTTCGAAGTTGTAGCCCAGTACCCAACCAGCCATGTAGCCGTTGAAGCCTGAACCGGCGAAAGTTTGGTTTTCGTAGTGTACGCCCAGGAAAGGCTTGATCCAGAAGCCAGAATCGGTGAATACGTCGTAGCTCACACCCACAACCAGGTTCTGGTCAAAGAAACCGTCTTCTGCAACAGTCAGGCTGTACAGGTGAGAGTAAACGTTCCAGTTGCTGCTACCGATGTTGGCAGCGATAGAACCTTTGGCAGCAATACGGAAAGAGTTGGTAGTACGGCCGTCAGCACCAGTGCTGTCGTTGATGTTTTCTGGGTTTTCCAGATCGATGAAGCCGTATACGTCACCCCAAGAGTAACCAGCACCACCTTCCAGTTCCAGATAGATAAAGTCTTCTTTGGCGCCACCGTAACCGTTGTTAGAACGATCTTCTGCTTTAGCGGTCCAGTCCAGGTAGTTCACGGACATGTTAGAGAAACCGTAGAACTGTTCGGCCTGAGCGGTACCGGCAGACAGAGCAGCAAAAGTAGCGGCGGCAACAGCCATCATTTTAACGTTTTTCATCATCAACCCCATTTATCTAGGTATTTGCTGCCTTTGGCAGCGTTTTTGTTTTGCCCGCGTATTCTACCTTTCCCGTGCGAAAGCACAATAATTTTGGCAGTAAACGCGAACACAAAATTCTTATTTGTGAACAAAGTCGTGAAACGACCCCTTATCCCAATTAACCTTTTTAACAAGCGGCTTACTTTGGGACCCCACGGAAGTGTAGAACACGGTGGGAAATGATTCAGACTTTATTCTTTGGAAAATGGTTGAATTAACTGGGGTCCTGCCCTGATAACAGGACCCCGGAGGCACTACTGTTACAGCGCCAGGAACAGACCTGCGAGAGTCGCGCTCATCAGGTTAGCCAGAGAACCGGCGATAACGGCACGGATACCCAGCTTGGCCAGATCGTGGCGACGGTTAGGTGCCATGGCACCCAGACCACCCAGCAGAATGGCGATAGAAGACAGGTTAGCGAATCCACACAGTGCGAAGGACACGATAGCCTTGGTACGGTCAGACATCACAGCACCGGTTTCGGCTACTACAATACCGCCGTCAGCGATGTCCTTCAGGTATGGAGCAAAGTTCAGGTAAGCTACGAATTCGTTTACAACGATCTTCTGACCGATGAAAGAACCAGCAACCAAAGCTTCGTTCCAAGGTACACCAATCAGGAACGCCAGAGGCATGAAGATGTAACCGAGGATCAGCTCGAGGGTCAGACCTTCAACACCGAACCAGCCACCTACACCACCGATGATACCGTTGATCATGGCAATCAGACCCACGAAGGCAATCAGCATGGCGCCTACGTTCAGGGCCAGGTGCATACCGGAAGAAGCACCGGCAGCGGCAGCGTCCAGAACGTTGGCTGGCTTATCAGGATCTTCTGGCAGCTCGTCCATGTCGTTCTTAGGCGCTTCAGTTTCAGGGTGCATCAGCTTGGCCATCAGCAGGCCACCTGGAGCGGCCATGAATGATGCAGCTACCAGATACTCAATTTTAACGCCCATAGAAGCGTAACCAGCCAGTACAGAACCCGCGATAGAAGCCAGACCGCCCACCATGATGGCGAACAGTTCAGACTGAGTCATGGTTGGGATAAATGGACGTACAACCAGCGGAGCTTCGGTCTGACCTACGAAGATGTTCGCAGTAGCAGACATAGACTCGGTACGGCTGGTACCCAGTGCTTTCTGCAGACCACCACCGATGATACGGATAACCCACTGCATTACACCCAGGTAGTACAGTACAGCGATCAGAGAAGAGAAGAAGATGATTACTGGCAGTACGTTGATGGCGAAGATGAAGCCAACTTTGAACTGTGCCAGATCACCGAACAGGAAGTTGATACCGTTCTGGCCGTAACCGATAACAGCAGACACACCGTCAGAAACTGACTTCAGGATGTCTTTACCCCAAGGTACGTACAGAACGAAACCACCGAAGGCAGCCTGAATTGCGAGGGCGCCACCTACGGCACGAACGCTGATTGCCTTTTTGTTATTGGAAAGGAGGAAACCTATTCCAAGTAGGACTGCTACACCTACCAAGCTCATTAATATACTCATTAACCATCACCCTTTTGTTAACACTTTTTAGTTATGTTGTTAACCAACCTATTTCCGAGCAAAATTATACCTTAGCCTTTGCTGAAAATCGTCGTTTTGATCAAATTTTTGAACTTAAATTTCAACTGCTTAGCAACACATCTCATTGCGACAAACACCTGTTTAAGTGAAAAAACCTACAGCTCAAACAGTTGCGTCACATTGGCCAACAGTCGTTCTGATATTAGAACATTGGATTTTTTTTGCAAATGGGCCATTTTGGTGATGATTTGACCAATTATCAGCGGGGAATTACGCCGTGAGACTGAGTTTTTAGGGGCCATAGCCGGGGAATCTGTCTCGCAAATGAAACTTTCTATCGGCAATTGAGCCACCACTTTATGCAGCTTTACTGCATCATCATTCAAAAGAAGTCCACCAATACCCAATCGATAACCAAGCTCAATATAGCGTTTGGCGATTTCCACGCTGCCATAAAAGCCATGGATCACCCCGGAGCGTGGCAGCTTATAGCGTGCAAGCAGCGCCAGCAGCTCATTGTGCGCCTTCACGCAATGCAAAATCAGCGGTAAGTCAAGCTCAGCAGCCAGAGCCAGCTGCGCCTCCAACAGCGGCATTTGCCACTGCCAATTCTCGTTTTTATGTTTATCAAGCCCGCACTCCCCTATCGCCACCAGCCGCTGTTCGCCTGCCAGACCATAAAGCCGGGAGCGGAGTTCAGCCATCTGTGGCTGCCATTGCGAATTCGCCCACCAGGGGTGAATGCCGAGGCTAAAAGGGCAGTCAAACTGCGCCGCAACATCCAGCTGTTTATCCCAATGTGCAGGTGACACCCCGGGAATGAGACAGCGCCGAATATTGGCAGCATGCATGGCCGCAAACAGCTCTGCCCGGTCGTCATCAAACTCGGCAAAATCCAGATGTGCATGGCTATCAACAATGTAAGTTTCTGACATATCAGCGCTCTGTGTGCTCAGGTTCATCCACGCCCTGCCCTTCGGTGGTGGGCTTGGACGCGCTCGCCAGCGGTGGGTCTTGCAGTCTTGGGGCGCAGCTACGGCGATTTTCCGGTGTCAGTCCCATCTTGTCACACCAATCGGTATAGGCCTTCCAGCCTCGCTTGATGACATTCAGCATGGATTTCCCTCCGTGATAACAACTGGCCATTTCAGCAGCCAACTAGCAGGTGAATTTCAGGCAATAAAAAAGGCGGGAAAGCCCGCCTTTTTCAATCCGGAATTAATGTTCCCGGGTCTTGGCAAACTGAATGTCGGGATAACGCTCCATCGACAGATTCAGGTTTACCATGGTGGGGGCGATATAGGTCAGGCTATCGCCACCGTCCAGCGCCAGGTTGGCGGAACACTTGCGCTTGAACTCATCCAGTTTACGGGCATCGTCGCTGTATACCCAGCGGGCGGTGGCCACGTTTACCGCTTCGTAGATGGCTTCTACATTATATTCCGACTTGAGACGGGCCACGACCACTTCAAACTGCAGTACGCCCACGGCGCCCACAATCAGGTCGTTGGAATCCAGCGGACGGAACACCTGCACCGCGCCCTCTTCAGAAAGCTGTACCAGTCCCTTGAGCAGCTGCTTTTGCTTCAGAGGATCTTTGAGACGAATTCGGCGGAACATTTCCGGGGCAAAGTTAGGAATACCGGTGAATTTCAAATCTTCACCCTGGGTAAAGGTATCCCCAATCTGGATGGTGCCATGGTTGTGCAGACCGATAATATCGCCGGCAAAGGCTTCTTCGGCGCGCTCGCGGTCACCGGCCATAAAGGTCACAGCGTCGGAGATGTTCACGGTTTTGCCAATGCGCACGTGTTTCATCTTCATACCCTGGGTGTACTTGCCCGACACAATGCGCATAAAGGCGATACGGTCACGGTGCTTGGGATCCATATTGGCCTGAATTTTAAACACGAAGCCTGAGAACTTGTCTTCACCGGCTTCCACGGTGCGCTCGCTGGTTTCACGGGGCATAGGCGCCGGCGCCCAGTCGGTCAGGCCGTCGAGCATATGGTCTACACCAAAGTTACCCAGTGCGGTACCGAAGTAAACCGGGGTCAGTTCACCCTGCAGGAACAGCTCGTGGTCGAACTCGTTGGACGCGCCGCGCACCAGTTCCAGCTCTTCACGCAGCTGCTCGGCAAAGTCGCTGCCGACGGCGGCGTCCAGCTCAGGATTATCCAGACCTTTTACAATGCGCAGTTCCTGAATGGTATGGCCATGACCAGTCTGATACAGGATGGTCTCATCACGGTGCAGGTGATAAACGCCCTTGAACAGCTTACCGCAACCGATAGGCCAGGTAATAGGCGCGCAGAGGATGTTAAGCTCGGTCTCTACCTCATCGAGCAGCTCCATGGGATCGCGAATATCACGGTCGAGCTTGTTCATAAAGGTCACGATAGGGGTATCGCGCAGACGGGTCACTTCCATCAGCTTACGGGTACGGTCTTCCACACCCTTGGCGGCGTCAATCACCATCAAGCAGGAGTCCACCGCGGTCAGGGTGCGGTAGGTATCTTCCGAGAAGTCTTCGTGGCCTGGAGTATCGAGCAGGTTCACCAGACAGCTGTTGTACGGAAACTGCATCACAGAGGTGGTAACCGAAATACCACGCTCCTTTTCCATCTCCATCCAGTCAGACTTGGCATGTTGATTGGACCCGCGGCCTTTCACCGTGCCCGCGGTCTGAATTTGACGGCCGTGCAACAACACCTTTTCGGTGATAGTGGTCTTACCGGCGTCGGGGTGAGAAATAATGGCGAACGTACGACGTGACGCCACTTCTGCAAGCAGTGAATTTGACATGGATAGCTTTCTTTCAAGTAGCGTCGCCGCCCGAAGGCGGCGACTCGAATGGAACTTAATTGGCGGGTATTTTCGCCTATATTGGCGAGGAGTACAACGACAGACTCAGGGTTGCTCGAGTTCGGCCTGTGCCTGATTGGCAAGGCGCCCCAGTTCTACCCGGGCATATCTGTGTTCGACAAAGTCGTAGATGTTGGTGGCAAGCGCCAGACGGAAGTAATTGGCGGCCGCTTCTTTGTTACCCAGCGCCTCTTCGGCCTTGGCCACGTAGAAGTAGGCTTCACAGAGCCGCTCTGAATATTCACGTGGATGATTCAAGCCGCTGCGGGCACGCTCAAACAAGTCTTTGCGGGACAAGGTTCCCAGGTAATAGTCACTGATGGCACTGGCCCAATCATCTCCGTTGAGCGACTTACGATGCTCCGCCAGCCTTACCAGCGCGGCGGCGCGGTCAATGTCGGCATCAATCAGGAAATACCACAGGGCACGATAGCCATCCTTTGGGTCGCGGCGCAGGAAGTTATCCATATCCGCCACCGCCAGATCTGCACGCTCGCCGTAATAGAGGGCAATGCCACGGTTCAGATAGGCGTAATCATAGTTGGGCTCAAGTTCAAGCACCGCATCGAATGCCTCGTAGGCGTTGTCGAAGTCGCCTTCCTGGGTGTAATAAATACCAAGGAAATTATAGGCATCAGCAATATTGGGGCGGATTTTAAGCGCTTGATGAAAGTCGAGTCGGGCCATCAACCTCAGCCCCAGGGTGTCGTAAATAACGCCACGCTCGTAGTAAACGCGGGAGAGCTGATCTTCGTTCAAATCCATGCTGGCCAGCACTTCATTGAGCCTCGCAAGACCCACTTCATGCTTATAATCAGGTAACAGCGGCGCCACCATCAAACGGCCTTCACCGGCGTTATCGAAACCACTGCTCTGGGTTGAGGCACAACCGCCCGACAGCACAGATAAGCCAAACAGCCCGGACAACATCAACGTCTTGAGTTTACGCTCCATCAAACACTCACCTTCACGACCTGGGAAACCCAAATGGGCTCTGTTTGGCTCCATCATAGCAATCCATCCCGAGTGTCGCCATCAGCCATTGATATTTATTACAAATTGCCAAACTCACACCTGTGGCAATAAAAAAAGGAGATCCGAAGATCTCCTTTTTTGTCAGCTTAGCAGCAATTATTCAGCAGCTGGCTCTTTGGTTTGTGCTTCTTTGATAGACAGACGCACACGACCCTGACGATCCACTTCCATTACCTTCACGGTAACTTCCTGGTTCAGTTGCAGGTGATCAGATACGTTGGCTACACGCTCATCGCTGATCTGAGAGATGTGTACCAGACCATCTTTGCCAGGCAGGATGTTCACGAAGGCACCGAAGTCAACGATACGGATAACCTTACCTGTGTACAGACGGCCCACTTCCACTTCAGAGGTGATTTCCTCGATGCGGCGGATAGCTTCGCGAGTAGCGTCGCCATTGTTAGAGGCAATCTTCACAGTACCGTCATCTTCCAGCTCGATGGTGGTACCGGTTTCTTCAGTCAGCGCACGGATCACGGCGCCGCCTTTACCGATAACATCACGGATCTTCTCTGGGTTGATCTTGATGGTGGTGATACGTGGCGCGAAGTCAGAGATATCTGGACGGGCGCTGCCGATGGCCTGGTCCATCACGTTCAGGATGTGAACGCGGGCGCCGTAAGCCTGCTGCAGAGCGATTTCCATGATTTCTTTGGTGATACCTTCGATTTTGATGTCCATCTGCAGTGCAGTAACACCATCACGGGTACCGGCTACTTTGAAGTCCATGTCACCCAGGTGGTCTTCGTCACCCAGAATGTCAGACAGAACTACGAAGTTGTCGCCTTCTTTCACCAGACCCATGGCAATACCGGCCACAGAAGTCTTGATCGGCACACCGGCATCCATCAGCGCCAGAGAGGTACCGCACACAGAGGCCATGGAAGAAGAACCGTTGGACTCGGTGATTTCAGATACCACACGTACAGAGTATGGGAACTCTTCGGCAGACGGCATTACCGCGTTGATACCACGCCATGCCAGCTTGCCGTGACCGATTTCGCGGCGCTTTGGCGAGCCAACCATACCGGTTTCACCCACAGAGTATGGAGGGAAGTTGTAGTGCAGCATGAAGCGGTTGGTGCGCTCGCCCATGATGGAGTCAATCTTCTGCGCATCACGCTCGGTACCCAGAGTACAGGTTACCAGCGCCTGAGTTTCACCGCGGGTGAACAGCGCGCTGCCGTGGGTACGTGGCAGTACACCGGCCATCACAGACAGGGCACGGATCATGTCTGGCTCACGGCCATCGATACGTGGCATGCCAGCGATGATGCGGCTGCGAACCACGTTCTTCTCGAGGCTACCCAGCAGATCGGCGGCTTCACGTACGTTCACTTCAGGATTGGCTTCCTGCAGCTTGGCGATGGTGGCTTTCTTCACTTCACCAACGGCTTCGTAACGCTCTTGCTTGGCCATGATCTGGTAAGCGGCAGTCAGACCTTCTTCGGCCAGTTCTTTGATTTGCGCAACCAGAGTTTCGTTTTTAACAGGTGCAGTCCAATCCCAACGTGGCTTGCCGGCTTCGGCAGCAAACTCGTTGATGGCAGAGATAACAACCTGCTGCTGGTCATGACCGTAAACCACGGCGCCCAGCATCACTTCTTCAGGCAGAGATTTAGCTTCAGATTCCACCATCAGTACGGCGCCCTGGGTACCGGCAACCACCAGATCCAGTTCGCTGCCAGCCAGTTCGGCGGCACCTGGGTTCAGTACGTATTCGCCATTCACATAACCCACACGGGCAGCGCCCAGAGGACCGTTGAAAGGAATACCAGAGATAGCCAGCGCAGCGGAGGTACCAATCATGGCAACGATGTCCGGCTCAATCTGAGGATCTACCGAAACCACTGTGATGATGACCTGTACTTCATTGGTAAAGTCATCGGGGAACAGAGGACGGATAGGACGGTCGATGAGACGGGCAATCAGAGTTTCGTCTTCAGAAGGACGGCCTTCACGCTTGAAGAATCCACCTGGGATCTTACCGGCTGCGTAGGTCTTCTCCTGATAGTTTACAGTCAGCGGAAAGAAGTCACGGCCTGGGTCCGCTTCCTTTTTGCCCACAACAGTTACCAGAACTGTAGTGTCGCCCATGCTGGCCATAACGGCACCATCGGCTTGACGAGCGATTACACCTGTTTCCAGGGTGACTGTATGCTGACCATACTCAAAACTTTTTACGATAGGATTCACGTGACCCATTCCTTAATTAATGACCTTGAAATACGCGCGTAAGTATACTGCAAGTCAAGCAGATAGTTAAAGAGCGGATTCTGGTGACAAATCTGCAACTTTTCACTAAAGTGAGGATTATTGGTCGGCAAAAAAGAGCGCCAGGCGCCAAGTATGTCGATGTCCTCCCTGACCCGGAACCCGATTGATGGCGATAAGGTTTAAGTCACTTACCTGGAAACAAACCAACCTCGTTGTTTTTTCAGCGCTATTTTTTGCTATTGCCGTGTTTATCGTGGAACTGTCACTGATGGTGATGTCCACCCGGGAAGCATTGACTTCCAACCAGCAGGAGCTGCTGGATTCGGTTGAACAGCCTGCCGCCAACGCAGTTTGGGCCCTCGATGACAACCTGGCCCGCCAAACCCTCGAAGGGGTGCTCAAAGTTGAGCACGTAGGTGCATCCGTGATTGAGCTCGATGACGGTTCCATGTTTGTCTCTGTCAGCAACAGCCAAAACGCCTATTCAGACTTCTTTCGTGACCTCAGTGAAGAGCTGTTTGGTGACCTGCGCGAAATCTCACGCCCCCTTTACCGCCCCTTCTACTTTGAAGGCTCACGCCAGCAGCAACTCATTGGCACACTTACCATTTTCTACGACACCCAAGAGCTTGCCAACAGCCTGTTCGGCCAGCTTAAAGTTGGCTTCCTCGCCACGCTGGCGCGGGCCTTACTGCTGACCATGGTGTTATCGATTGTGTTCCACCGCTTTTTGACTCAGCCCATTGCCCGCATCAGCGAGGCCATCGACAAGATTGAGCCTGAGTCCCCCGATGAAAACCTGCTGCCGATTTCAGAGGCCCACAAGGACGACGAGCTAGGCCTGGTAACCACCAAGCTGAATCAAATTCTGCTCCAATTCGGTCAGACCCAAAGCAAGCTGCGCAAGATGGCCACCAGAGACCCGCTCACCGGGCTGCCAAACCGCACCCTGCTGCTGGAAACCATTGCCGTAACCATTCAGCGAGCCAGAGTGCACAGACGTGCCTTCGCGCTGCTGTTTATCGATTTGGACCGTTTCAAAAACGTCAATGACTCCCTTGGTCATGCCCTTGGCGATCAGTTCCTTGCACGTATTGCACGGCTGCTTGAGCGGGTTGTTGGCGATAAAGGCACAGTCGCCCGCCTTGGCGGTGATGAGTTCGTTATTCTGGCTGATGAAATCAACTCCGCCGACATGGCGGCAGACTTTGTTGATAAGCTGCTGTTTCAGCTAAATAACCCAATTCAGCTTGGTGACCACTCGATCCACCCTGCTGCGTCGGTAGGGATCTCTCTCTACCCGGAAGACGGTAACAGCGCCGAAGATCTTATTCGCCACGCTGACATCGCCATGTACAGCGCCAAAGCCTCCGGCTCGAACCAGTGGGCCTTCTTCAAGCAGCAAATGACCGAGCGCGCGGCCGTGCGTCTGCGCACCGAAGCCTCGTTGCACGATGCCCTGAAAAACGATGAATTTCTGCTGCACTTTCAGCCCAAGCTGGACCTGTCCACCGGCAAACTGATGGGCTGTGAAGCGCTAATTCGCTGGAAAAAAGATGGCCGCCTGATAAGCCCCATGTCATTTATTCCTGTGGCTGAAGAAACCGGCATCATTGTGCCTATCGGTCGCTGGGTATTGGAGCAAAGCTGTAAGACGCTGCGCCAATGGCAAAAGCAATATAACTTTGCCATCCCCATTGCGGTGAATGTGGCATCACAGCAGTTTGCCGATGCAAGCCTGGTGCCCGATATCAAGCAAATGGCATTGCGCTATCAAATCCAGCCGGAGCTGCTGGAGATCGAAATCACCGAAACCTCCTTGATGAGCGATGTGGAAGCGGCCATCAGCAAGCTTGAGCAGCTTAAGAATGCGGGTTTTGGTATTGCGGTGGATGACTTTGGTACCGGCTATTCGTCACTGTCGTACCTGCGCCATCTGCCCATCACCACCATGAAAATCGACCGCTGCTTTGTGTCTGATCTGCCCAGCGACAGCGCCATCGCCTCGACTATTCTGATGCTGGGTAAGCAGCTGGATCTGCGTATTGTGGCTGAAGGGATTGAAAATGAGCTGCAGCTGGAGTGGCTGAGAAAAGCCGGTTGTGGTGTGGGTCAGGGCTTTTATTTCAGCCCGCCGCTGCCAGTAGAAGAGTTTGAACAGAAGTATTTTCAAAGCAGTACCGCCAGCGTCCATGATTTGAGTGGCTGATACTGAGTAAGCCCATCAAGAACCCGCGAGCCTGAAAAACAGGCATGAAAAAAGGAGGCATAAGCCTCCTTTTTCCTGTATCTGCGGTGCTGATTAGCGACGCAGACCCAGCTTTTGGATCAGCGCGGTGTAACGCTGAGCATCGGTACGCTGCAGGTAAGACAGCAGCTTACGACGAGAGCTAACCATACGCAGCAGACCACGACGTGAGTGGTGATCGTGGATGTGAGTCTTGAAGTGACCCTGCAGGTGGTTGATCTGAGCAGTCAGCAGAGCTACCTGAACTTCAGTAGAACCAGTGTCGTTTTCACCACGGCCAAACTCAGCCAGGATTTTTGCTTTAGCTTCAGTACTTAGTGACATGAATATCTCCAAAATATCAGTAAATTGTCTCAGCCGATCACTAACTCAGCCGAGAAGACGCGCTATTTTAGCCGCATTCAACCTTGGCCGCAACCGCTTTAATCGTTGTCGTTTGTGAAGACAACCAAGCGTTTGGGCGCCAATTGACCATCGTCGTTCATCTTGCCGATGCCAACGAAGCGCCTGGCTTCACCGAGGGTGATCCGCATCAGCGAATCGGAGCTGATGCCAGCAACCCGAACCGGATTACCATTCATCAGATAAGGCGCTACCGCATCGGGGATGTTCACTTCTGGCAAATCGGCCACTGCGGTGTCCATCGGCAGCAGCAGTGGATCGAGCAGAGTCTTGGCCTCAACGCCCTGCTCGTCGGCCTTTGCAACCAGCGCTTCCAACTCTTCGATGCTGACCATACGCTCATAGGGGTAGGCCGCCACGGCAGTACGGCGCAGCATAATAACGTGTGCACCACAGCCAAGCTTTTCACCGAGGTCATCGATGATGGTACGGATGTACGTACCCTTGGAGCAGTGGATATCCAGCGTCAGCTCATCGCCTTCAAGCTTGATAAAGTTAAGCTCAAACACTGTGATAGGCCTGGCTTCGCGGGGCACTTCCTTACCTTCGCGGGCATACTTGTACAGGGGCTGGCCCTGATACTTGAGTGCCGAGAACATGGACGGCACCTGCATGGTATCGCCGCGGAAACTGTCCAGCGCCGCATCCAGTGCTTCCTGGGTGAAATTCAGCGGACGGGTGCTGACCACTTCGCCGTCGGAATCACTGGTATCGGTACGCTCACCCAGTTTGGCGGTTACCAGATAACGCTTATCGGCATCCAAGAGATGCGATGAAAACTTGGTTGCCTCGCCCAGACACACCGGCAACATGCCAGTTGCCAGCGGATCGAGCGCACCTGTGTGGCCGGCTTTGGCCGCATTGTAAAGCCGCTTCACCCGCTGCAGCGCATGGTTGGAACTCATGCCAGTGGGTTTATCGAGCAGCACTATGCCGTCGATATTGCGGCCCTTGGTGCGTCTTGCCATCAGTTTTCTCCGCCCTCGGTAGCCTCGCCTTCTTCGTCGGCATGGCCTTTTTTGGCTTCGTCATTGCGAATGACCTGGCTAACCAGGTTGGACATGCGCATACCTTCCACCAAAGAGGCATCGTAGATAAAGCGCAGTTCAGGCATCACGCGCAGCTTCATGCGCCCAGCTACCAGAGTACGGGCAAAGGGCGCAGCGGCGTTAAGGGCAGCCAGCTTGTCCTCAATAATTTTTGGATCTTCTTCGAAGAAGGTGACATAAACCTTGGCGTGGCTCAGATCGCGGGACACGTCCACATCATTCACTGTCACCATGCCGATACGGGGATCCTTCATATCCCGCTGCAGCACCATTGCCAGCTCCTGTTGCAGCTGCTGGCCGATGCGGCGGGTACGACTAAATTCTCTTGCCATGATGTTATTACCGTAAAATCAACAAGGGCGGCCTAAGCCGCCCTTTTGGTTGTTAGAGTGTCCGTGCGACTTCGATGGTTTCGAACACTTCGATTTGGTCGCCTACGCGAACATCGTTGTAGTTCTTAACCCCGATACCACACTCCATGCCGTTGCGGACTTCATTAACGTCGTCCTTAAAGCGGCGCAGAGACTCGAGCTCACCTTCGTAGATAACCACGTTGTCACGCAGTACACGGATTGGCGCGCTGCGCTTCACAACACCCTCGGTGACCATACAGCCAGCGATTGCACCCAGTTTAGGAGACTTGAACACATCGCGCACTTCGGCCAGACCGATGATCTGCTGCTTGAACTCAGGTGACAGCATGCCGCTCATGGCAGACTTCACTTCGTCAATCAGGTCGTAGATCACGCTGTAGTAGCGCAGATCAACGGCTTCAGATTCGATGGTCTTACGGGCCTGAGCATCGGCACGCACGTTAAAGCCAACCATGATGGCGTTCGAGGCCGCAGCCAGAGTGGCGTCGGTTTCGGTCAGCGCACCCACACCGGAAGCAATGATATTCACCTTCACTTCGTCGGTAGACAGCTTACGCAGCGAGTCGGAAATGGCTTCCAGAGAACCCTGTACGTCGGCCTTCAGTACCACGTTCAGTTCCTGTACTTCGCCTTCGGTCATGTTGGCGAACATGTTCTCCAGCTTGGCCTTCTGCTGACGTGCCAGCTTAACTTCACGGAACTTGCCTTGACGGTACAGGGCAACTTCACGGGCTTTACGCTCGTCACGTACTACAGTGGCTTCATCACCGGCTGACGGTACGCCAGACAGACCCAGGATCTCTACTGGAATAGAAGGACCGGCTTCCTGAATTGGCTTGCCGTTCTCGTCTTTCATGGCACGGATTTTACCGTACTCGAGACCACACAGAACGATGTCGCCCTGACGCAGCGTACCTTCCTGAACCAGAACGGTTGCTACCGGACCACGGCCCTTGTCGAGCTGAGATTCGATAACCACACCGGCGGCCATACCTTCGCGGCGAGCCTTGAGTTCCAGAACTTCGGCCTGCAGCAGAATGGCTTCGAGCAGTTCGTCAACACCGGTACCCGCCTTGGCAGATACGTGAACGAACATGTTATCGCCACCCCAGTCTTCCGACATAACGGCGTGCTGAGCCAGTTCGCTCTTCACACGATCCGGATCGGCTTCTGGCTTATCCATCTTGTTCACAGCCACAATCAGAGGCACGTTACCGGCCTTGGCGTGCTGGATAGCTTCGATGGTCTGTGGCATTACACCGTCATCGGCGGCCACTACCAGAATTACGATGTCAGTTGCCTTGGCACCACGGGCACGCATTGCGGTAAACGCAGCGTGACCAGGGGTATCCAGGAAGGTGATCATGCCGTTATCGGTTTCTACATGGTATGCACCGATGTGCTGGGTAATACCACCTGCTTCACCGGCGGCAACCTTGGCGCGGCGGATATAATCCAGCAGCGAGGTCTTACCGTGGTCAACGTGACCCATGATGGTTACTACAGGGGCGCGTGGCTCCAGCTTCTCATCATCGTCACGGTCGGCCAGTACCTGATGCTCCAGCTCGTTTTCACGCAGCAGTACCACCTTGTGGCCCATTTCCTCGGCAACCAGCTGAGCAGTTTCCTGATCCAGCACCTGGTTGATGGTAACCATGGAGCCCATCTTCATCATCTGCTTGATGATTTCGGTGGCTTTCACGGCCATCTTCTGCGCCAGCTCGGCTACAGTAACGGTTTCACCAACACGCACTTCACGGTTCACGGCAGCTACCGGCTTGTTAAAGCCGTGGGCCATGGACTCAGGCGTGTTCTTGTGACGCATGTGCTTCTCACGACCTTCGCGGGCATCTTTACCACCACGCTTACTCTTGGTCTGAGTCTTATTGCGGTTACGACGACCACGCTTCTCTTCGTCCTGATCGGCGGTGTCTTCAGCGGCACGGGCCACTTTTGAGGTAGTCACATGGTGATCGCCAAAACGCTCGGCCTCGATGCGACGACGCTCTTCTTCAGCCCAGCGGCTTTCGTTTTCTTCAGCCAGTGCACGCGCCTTTTCTTTGGCAGCGGCAGCTTCTTCATCGGCCTTACGCTTAGCAGTTTCTTCCTGCTGCGCCTTCAGGCGGGCAGCTTCGGCGCGGGCTTCTTCGGTCTCAGCCTGTTTGGCCGGATCTTTGGAAGCAGCCTTGGCATCAGCTTCTGCCTTGGCTTTTGCCTTGGCAGCGGCTTCGGCTTTGGCCTTAGCGTCAGCTTCGGCTTTTGCTTTGGCAGCAGCTTCTGCTTCGGCTTTTGCCTTGGCAGCGGCTTCGGCTTCTGCCTGAGCGCGGGCTTCTTCTTCCGCTTTCAGAGCAGCTTCGTTGCCGTCACGCTTCACGAAAGTACGCTTCTTACGCACTTCTACTTTAACGTCTTTAGACTGGCCACCGCTGGATACACTCAGGGTAGACACAGTTTTACGCTGCAGCGTCATCTTCGTTGGCTGCGCGTCGCCGCCGTGCTGCTTCTTGAGATAATCAAGCAGCTGCTGCTTTTCAGTTTCAGTCACACTGTCGGCTTTGGCCTTTTTGATACCGGCCTGGGCGAACTGTTCAATCAGTCGCTCAACAGATTTGCCAACTTCTGTGGCTAATTTCTCTACCGTCATTTCCGTCATTAGTTACCTCCCCTGTTGATCGACTTAAGACTCTTCGCCAAACCAACAGATGTTACGGGCAGCCATGATCAGCGCGCCGGCTTTTTCTTCTGTCAATTCTTCTATTTCGATCAAATCATCAATGCCTTGTTCGGCCAAATCTTCCAGAGTGACAACGCCACGGCTGGCCAGTACAAACGCCAGGTGACGCTCCATACCGTCAAGATTCAGCAGCTCTTCGCTCGGCTCAGCGCCGTCCAGGGCTTCTTCCGAGGCCAACGCACGGGTAGAGATAGCTGCTTTGGCACGCTCGCGCAGCGCTTCAACGATATCGTCGTCAAAGCCGTCGATGGCCAGCAGTTCAGCTACGGGTACGTAAGCCACTTCTTCCAGTGAGGTGAAGCCTTCATCGGCCAGCACCTGAGCAAAATCTTCATCTACGTCCAGTGACTCCATGAACAGGGTAACCACCTTGGCGCTTTCGGCCTGGTGCTTGGCGTTCATGTCTTCTACTGTCATTACGTTAAGTACCCAGCCGGTCAGCTGGGTTGCCAGACGCACGTTCTGACCATTACGGCCGATAGCCTGGGCCAGAGAGTCCGCTTCAACCGCGATGTCCATGGAGTGGTTGTCTTCATCAACGATGATAGAAGCCACATCGGCAGGCGCCATGGCGTTGATTACGAACTGGGCTGGGTTGTCGTCCCACAGCACGATATCCACACGCTCACCACCGAGCTCGTTAGAGACGGCTTGCACACGGGCACCACGCATACCGACACAGGCACCGATTGGGTCGATGCGGCGGTCGTTGGACTTCACGGCAATCTTGGCGCGGCTGCCTGGGTCACGGGCTGCACCCATAACCTCGATCATTTCGTCAGCAATTTCTGGCACTTCAACACGGAACAGCTCAATCAGCATTTCCGGCTTGGTGCGAGTCAGATACAACTGAGCGCCACGGGCCTCAGGGCGTACTGCATACAGCAGCGCGCGAACGCGGTCGCCTGGGCGGAAAGATTCACGGGCAATCAGGTCTTCCTTGTACAGCACGCCATCGGCGTTGTTGCCAAGGTCAACGATCACGCTGTCACGGTTGGACTTTTTAACCACACCTGTGATGATCTCGCCTTCTTTATCGTAAAACTGTTCAACTACCTGAGCACGCTCGGCTTCGCGCACTTTCTGCACGATAACCTGCTTGGCAGTTTGGGTAGTGATACGGTCGAATACCACGGACTCAATTTCGTCCTCGATAAACTCGCCAACCTGAATTTCAGGATCTTCATAGCGAGCGGCTTCGAGGGTAATTTCGCGGTAAGGGTTTTCCAGCGCTTCGCCGTTATCCTCTACCACCATCCAGCGGCGGAACGTTTCGTAGTCACCGGTCTTGCGATCGATGGCCACACGAACGTCGATATCACCTTCGTACTTTTTCTTGGTAGCCGTGGCCAGTGCGGTTTCCAGCGCCTCAAAAATCTTTTCACGCGGAACGGCTTTTTCATTTGAAACCGCTTCAGCGACCAGCAGAATCTCTTTATTCATCGTCTTGCCTCGTTCACCTTGAAACCATCAAAACTTCGCAATAATGTTGCCTTTGCGGATATTGTCCAGGGCAACGACCAACGCTTTGCCATCGACTTTGATGGTCAGCATCTGGCCGTCAACCGTGTCGATAACGCCTTTCAAATTCCGACTGCCTTCCACAGGCATGGTCAGTTGTACTTTCACATCTTCACCGATGTAACGGGCATACTGAGCCGCGTTGAACAACGGGCGGTCTAGCCCGGGTGAAGACACCTCAAGGGTGAATTCGTGAGAAATAGGATCTTCAACATCGAGGATCGCACTGATTTGGCGACTGGATTCGGCGCAGTCGTCCACGGAAATGCCCTTCTCGCTGTCGATATAAACGCGCAGGATAGAATGTTTACCCGCTTGCACGTATTCAATGCCCCACACCTCATAGCCCAAGGCTTCGACAGCCGGTGTCAGCATCTCTGCCAGTCTGGTTTCCAAAGTCGCCAAAGTGACCCCCAAAAAAACAAAAAAGGGCTATAAAGCCCCAGTACTGTACCGCAAACCTCGCGGCGGATCTGAAAGTCCATATAACAAAAAACCCCGTAATAACGAGGTCATTGCTTATAAGAACCTGTTTACAGTAGCGAATTCTTCCGTAAATTCGAAACTGGGAGCTGGTTGCGGGGGCCGGATTTGAACCGACGACCTTCGGGTTATGAGCCCGACGAGCTACCAAGCTGCTCCACCCCGCGTCAACTGCTGCAAGTATATTGACTTACGTCGTTCCTTGCAATGACTGATAGTCGCTTATGCTCTAACAGTCGTTTTTAAAATTGGTGCCGAGGGCGGGACTTGAACCCGCACGTCCGTTAGGACACAGCCACCTCAAGGCTGCGCGTCTACCAATTTCACCACCTCGGCTAATCTTGCTTTTTAGTCAGGAATTTTGGTCTCTGACTGTTCGGTTTTCTGAACTTCCTGAGCGGCAGGTTCAGAGCCGATGTTGTTCCATTTATCTTCCTGCTTCACGTGGTGTGCACTCAGGTTGCCAATGATCAGGCTCAGAGTGAAAAACGCCACTGCAAGGATGGCTGTGGAACGGGTCAAAAAGTTGCCTGAACCACTGGAACCAAACAGGGTACCCGATGCACCGGCGCCAAATGACGCGCCCATATCTGCCCCTTTACCTTGCTGGATGAGTACCAGGCCAATCAGACCCAGGGCAACCAACAAGTAAATAACTATCAGTACTTCGTACATATCATGCGCTCATTGCTATGGAACACAGGGTTAAAAACTCGGTTGAGTTTAAACTGGCTCCGCCAATCAGTCCACCATCAACATCAGGCTGGGCAAACAAATCTGCCGCATTGCTCGGCGTCACACTGCCGCCGTAGAGGATCCTGATGTTCTCGCCGATAAAGGGAGACACTTCAGAGAGCCTTCTGCGTATAAACGCATGCACTTCCTGGGCTTGCTCTGGTGTAGCGCTTTTGCCTGTGCCTACTGCCCAAAGTGGCTCGTAAGCGATAATGGCATTATCAAAAGCCATGGTGCCGTTCTTTTCGATCACCACATCCAGCTCTTCTGCAATCACCTCGAAGGTGCGTCTTGCTTCACGCGCTGGACCGGATTCACCAACACAAAGTATTGGGGTCAGTCCGTGCTTTTGAGCGGCGGCGAACTTCTCTGCGACTATGTCGCTGGTTTCACCATACATTCTTCGCCGCTCTGAATGTCCGACAATTACATATCGACATCCGGAATCTTTCAGCATCTGCCCGGATATTTCACCGGTGTAGGCACCAAAGTCATGTTGACTTAAGTTTTGAGCGCCCATTCGAACCAAGCAGCCGTTGAGGGCTTCTTTATTCGCTTCAAGCAGTTGCCTGACGCTTTCAAGGTAAATTGCTGGCGGACACATCACGACTTCCGCTGAATCATTTTGGAGCTTTACGGCTAACTTACTGAAGAGTTCCTGAGCCAGCTGAGCACTGCCATTCATCTTCCAGTTACCTGCTACCATTGGACGTCTGAGAGCCATCACCATCTCCTCTGAAAGCGGAGCGAATAATAGCGAACCGCGTTTTAAGTTACAACACCTATTTTCGACTTTTTGGCAAAAACAGGCTCGACTGTTGCTTTTTTATTCCAGCGAGCCTATTTTTGCTTAAAACGCGCGCTAAGCCACTAAAATTTATACATTAACGCTTTTACACCGCCGCTTTTACCGCATCGGCAATTGCATTGGCAATTGCATTGGCAAGACGGGTTACCGTGTCTTTGTGCTCACCTTCCACCATCACACGCAGCAGCGGCTCGGTGCCGGATTTACGCAGCAGCACCCGGCCGCGCTCACCAAGCTCACGCTCAACTTCGGCAACCTTGGCAGTCACGCTTTCAGCTTCCAGTGGATTCTTATCGCCTTCAAAGCGGACATTGACCAGAATTTGCGGGAACATCTTCAGATCATTAATCATCTCTTTCAGATCTTTACCGCTGCGACGCATCGCTGCCAGCACCAGGATGCCTGCCACAATGCCGTCACCCGTAGTGCCGTGGTCGAGATTGAGAATATGGCCAGAGTTTTCGCCGCCGATGCGCCAGCCATGTTCTTTCAGCAGTTCCATCACATAACGGTCGCCCACTTTGGAGCGGGCAAAAGGAATGCCTTCTTCTTTTAATGCCAGCTCCAAACCGAGGTTGGCCATTTGCGTGCCTACCACGCCACCTTTAAGAATGCCGCGCTCTTTGGCATCGCGGGCAAGGATATAAAGGATTTGGTCGCCATCGACAATCTCACCATCGCGGGTGACCATCATGATTCGGTCGCCGTCGCCATCCAGGGCAATCCCAAGATCGGCTTTAACTTCGAGTACCTTGTCACGGATGGCTGCCATGGAGGTAGCACCGCACTTGTCGTTGATGTTCATGCCGTTTGGCTCAATGCCTATGGCAACGACATCGGCGCCGAGTTCACGGAATACCGCCGGGGCAATGTGATAGGTAGCACCGTGGGCACAATCCACTACGATTTTAAGGCCACTCAGGGTCTGATCTGCGGGGAAGTTACCTTTGCAATATTCAATGTAACGGCCGCGGGCATCGTCGATGCGGGACACCTTGCCAAGGTGCTGGGACTCAGCACACTCCAGTGGCTTTTCAAGTTCAGCTTCAATTTGCAGTTCAATCTCATCGTCGAGCTTGCTGCCGTCAGTGGAGAAGAACTTGATGCCATTATCATAATAAGGATTGTGGGAAGCGCTGATCACCACCCCGGCTTCGGCGCGGAAGGTACGGGTAAGATAGGCTACTGCAGGCGTAGGCATTGGCCCCATCAGCAGCACATTCAATCCGGCGGATGAAAAACCCGCTTCCAGTGCCGACTCAAACATATAACCCGAAATGCGGGTGTCTTTACCAATAATCACCTTGCGGGTACCGGTACGGGCCAGAACCCTGCCGGCGGCCCAGCCCAGCTTCAGTGCCAGTTCAGGCGTCATCTGGCCTGAACCTACCTTGCCACGAATGCCATCGGTTCCAAAAAATTTACGTTGTGACACGCTCTACCCCATTTACTCTCAGGTCCTTGCAGGACTTCAACTTTCTTATGCTGTCACATCCTGTGTCACAGCTTGTCATAGGCTCCGGTTGCCTCGAGTACCTTAAGTACATCGACAGTCTCGGCAACATCGTGAACCCGAATGATATTGGCTCCCTGCTGGGCGGCCAGCATAGCGCCAGCCAGGCTGCCCGCGAGACGTGAGGTCGCATCGCGGCCAAGCAGATTGCCAAACATACTCTTGCGGGACAATCCCGCCAGTAACGGCAAGCCAAAGCGCTCAAAGGCTGCAAATCGGGCGAGCAGCTCATAATTGTGCGCCAGGGTTTTGCCGAATCCAAAACCAGGATCAAGGATAATCTGCGCCTGTGGGATCCCGGCGTCAACACAGGCGGCAATCCGATGTTCAAAAAACGAACACACATCATCAATCAGATTGTCATATTGTGGACTGTGCTGCATGGTGCGCGGCTGACCCTGCATGTGCATCAGGCACACTGGCAAGCCTGTGGCGGCCGCGGCGGCCAGAGCACCAGGCTCCTGCAACGCCCGCACATCATTAATCAGGTGGGCACCAGCCAGGGCAGCTTCGCGCATCACCTCGGCTTTGCTGGTATCCACGGACACCCACACATCGTGGGTGCGGGCTACATATTCGACCAGCGGAATGACTCGGCAAAGCTCCTCATCAAGCGACACCTCGGCGGCCCCCGGCCGAGTGGACTCGCCGCCGATGTCAATAATGACAGCGCCTTGTTGCACCAACTGATCGGCATGGTCGCAGGCCGACTCAATCGCGGCGAATCGACCGCCATCAGAGAAAGAGTCGGGGGTGACATTCAGGATGCCCATTACCACCGGGCGACTCAGGTCGAGGTTTTTGTCCCTAGCTGTAAGCGTGAACACGTGCTCTCCTCAAACAAGAAAACCCCGAGACCGGGGTTTTCTTTTATTACATCAATCCTGCGACAGCATCAGTGTTTGGTCACTGGCTCGTCGGGATTCAGGTCTGTCGGCTTGGCGGCTTCATCTTCTGAGGCAGCCTCAACACCTTTGTTGCCTTTATCGCCTTTGTCACCATTTTGCTCGTCTTTCTGCCAGTCGGCAGGCATACGCACTTCACGGCGCTCCATCAAATCTTCAATCTGACGGGAGTCGATAGTCTCGTACTTCATCAGCGCATCTTTCATGGCATGCAGGATGTCCATGTTATCAACCAATAGCTGATTGGCACGCTCATAGTTACGGTCGATGATGACTTTCACTTCGGCGTCGATAAGCGCAGCCGTTTCGTCGGACATGTGCTTAGCCTTGGCCATAGAGCGTCCGAGGAACACTTCGCCTTCTTCATCGGCATAGAGCAGCGGGCCAAGCTTGTCGGAGAAGCCCCACTGGGTCACCATGTTACGGGCGATAGAGGTGGCGTACTTGATGTCCTGAGAGGCACCGGTTGAGACCTGCTCGGTGCCGTAGATAAGCTCTTCGGCCAGACGACCACCGTAGGCAACCGAGATTTTACTCTCGAGTTTACGGCGACTCTGACTGACGGCATCGGCCTCAGGCAAGAAGAAGGTTACACCCAGCGCGCGGCCACGGGGAATAATGGTCACCTTGTGCACAGGGTCGTGCTCAGGTACCAGATAACCCACAATGGCGTGACCGGCTTCGTGGTAGGCGGTCATTTCCTTTTCGGCTTCCGACATCACCATGGAGCGGCGCTCAGCGCCCATCATGATTTTGTCTTTGGCACGCTCAAACTCTTCCATGCTTACCACGCGGCGGTTACCGCGGGCGGCAAAGAGGGCTGCTTCGTTAACCAGGTTGGCCAAATCGGCACCTGAGAAGCCTGGTGTACCACGGGCAATCACGCTCGCTTTTACGTCTTCTGCCAATGGCACTTTGCGCATGTGCACTTTCAGGATTTGCTCACGGCCACGTACGTCTGGCAGACCCACAACAACCTGACGGTCGAAACGACCAGGGCGCAACAGCGCCGCATCCAACACGTCTGGACGGTTGGTCGCGGCAATCACGATAATGCCTTCGTTACCTTCAAAGCCGTCCATCTCAACCAGCATCTGGTTCAGAGTCTGCTCACGCTCATCGTGACCACCACCGAGACCGGCGCCACGCTGACGGCCAACGGCATCGATTTCGTCGATAAAGATGATACAGGGCGCAGACTTCTTAGCCTGGTCGAACATGTCGCGCACGCGGGATGCACCCACACCGACGAACATTTCCACGAAGTCAGAACCGGAAATGGTAAAGAATGGCACCTTGGCTTCACCGGCAATGGCCTTGGCCAGCAGGGTTTTACCTGTACCTGGAGGACCTACCATCAGCACGCCTGTAGGAATGCGGCCGCCCAGTTTCTGGAACTTGGTTGGGTCACGCAGGTAGTCCACCATTTCCTTCACTTCTTCTTTGGCTTCATCACAGCCAGCGACGTCGGCGAAGGTGGTTTTAATCTGGTCTTCACTCATCAGCTTGGCTTTGCTTTTGCCAAAGGACATGGCGCCTTTGCCGCCACCGCCCTGCATCTGACGCATAAAGAAGATCCACACCCCAATCAGCAGCAGCATCGGGAACCAGGAGATGAAGATTTGCGTCAGGAAACTGGATTCCTGCGCTTCCTCGCCCTTCATGGTCACGCCTTTGCGATCGAGGTCGTTAATCAGATCCTGATCATACATGGGCATGATAGTAGTGAATTTTTCACCACTGCGTTTCTGCCCTTCGATAGTGCGTTGGTCGCTTTTGATTTCGACCGTGGCGATTTGGCCGGAACGAACATCGTCCAGGAAGGTGGAGTAATCCATCTTCTGCGATGACGAAGAAGAGGGGGAATAGCCCTGGAACACCGACATCAGCACAACGGCGATGACGACCCAGAGAATGAGATTTTTTGCCATATCACTCAAGTTAGTAGGCCTCTTTACAGTCTTGCGAAGCTAAGCCTCAGGGTACTACAACTTGTACCCTGTTGCCACCAGATAGACTTCACGGGAGCGCGCCCGCGATGAGTCCGGTTTACGTGTTTTGACGACCTTGAACGCCTCTTTGACCGCTTTCATGTATTCGTCAAAGCCCTCCCCCTGAAAGACTTTAACGGCAAAGCTGCCGTTGGGCGCCAATACCTGATGGCACATGTCCAGCGCCAGTTCCACCAGATACATGGCCCGGGGCTGATCAACACCACCAGTACCACTCATGTTCGGTGCCATATCAGACAGCACCACATCCACTTTATCATCGCCCACCCGTTCAAGGAGGGCTTCGAGTACCGCATCTTCACGGAAATCGCCCTGCAGGAAGTCTACCCCAACGATGGGATCCATCGGCAGAATATCACAGGCAACAACCTTGCCCCTATCACCCACAAGTTTGACAGCTACCTGGGACCAGCCACCGGGGGCTGCACCCAAATCCACCACTGTCATGCCGGGTTTAATCAGATGATCCTTTTCCTGCAGTTCTTCCAGTTTGAAAGCGGCGCGGGAACGTAAGCCCCGTTTTTGGGCCAATTTCACATAGTGATCATCGAAATGCTCCTGCATCCACCGGGTGGAGCTGGCAGAACGTTTTTTAGCTGTCATTAAAAATCCGCGACAAATGAGAGTTACACAAGGGCTATATAAGGGTAGAATACCCAACTTTCAACAGTAACTCAGCAAAAGTTGGTAGAAATGAACCTGACGACCAAACAGAAACAGCATCTCAAAGGACTGGCGCACGATTTAAAGCCGGTGGTGCTGCTCGGGGCCAATGGCCTGACCGAGGGAGTGCTGGCTGAAATCGACGGAGCCCTGAATCACCACGAACTTATCAAGGTGAAAGTGGCTACCAGCGATCGCGAAATGAAGCTCGCCATCGTTGACGCCATTGTACGTGAAACCCAGGCTGCCAAAGTACAGCTTATCGGTCACGTGCTGGTGCTGTATCGCCAGTCCGAAGAGCAAAAGATTGGCCTGCCAAAGGCGCGTTAATCTTTCGCCCTCTCGCGTGAGAGAATCAACAAAAAAGCCGCTGAAAAGCGGCTTTTTTGTTTGATAGCGGCAGCAATCAGATGTATTCCACTTCCACCACTTCGTAGGCAGTCACACCGGCCGGGGTCGTGATATTCACTTCATCCCCCAGGTTTTTGCCAATCAGACCACGGGCAATGGGCGAATTCACCGAAATCAGGTTTTCTTTGATATTGGCTTCATCGTCACCCACGATGCGGTAAGTCACTTCGGCATCAGTATCCAGGTTCAGAATGGTCACTGTGGTGCCAAAAATGATGCGGCCAGTGTTGGGCATCTTGGTCACATCGATGATTTGCGCGTTGGACAACTTGCCTTCGATATCACGGATGCGGGCTTCACAGATCCCCTGCTCTTCACGGGCAGCGTGATATTCGGCGTTTTCCTTAAGATCGCCAAGCTCCCTTGCCGCGGCAATGGCTTCAGTGATTTTAGGGCGACGGTCGAACTTCAAAAAGTCCAGTTCTTTACGGAGCTGCTCGGCTCCAACCACCGTCATAGGCACCTTATTCATAGTGTCTTTCGTCTCCTTAAAACAAAAGCAACCTGATGCCGGTATCAAACCAGCACAGGAAAACGATGCGTGAAATTGGCGCTAGTGTACCCTGAAATCCGTGCCCGATGCACGACAATTCCCCATGAAAAACGCCCCTTTCGGGGCCTATTTAAGGAGGGAAAAGTGTAAGCCTTACTTGCGAACGCCTTCCACCACCAGGTCCAGGGTTACCTGGGTCGAGGCGGGGCCCAAATCATAGTTAATGTTGTAGTCCTTAAGGGCAAAGCTGGTTGTGCCGGTAAAGCCTGCGCGGTATCCACCCCAGGGATCAGTGCCTTCACCCACGGCTACGGCGTCGATAACCAGCGGCTTGGTCACACCATTTAAGGTGAAGTTACCGCTGATTTGCAAATTGCCATCGGCGGCCGCTGTTACTGAGGTCGACTCAAACACAGCCTCACTGTATTTGCCTGCATTGATAAAGTCGGCACTCTTTAGGTGTTTGTCACGCTCGGCGTGGTTCGAGTCCAGACTCTGGGTGTTCACCTTCACCTTTACTTTAGCGGTTTCAGGGGATTTGGCGTCAAAGCTGAATTCACCGCCAAAATCATTGAAGCGCCCTACAACAAAGCTGTAACCCAGGTGATTCACTTTAAAATGGATAGACGCGTGGGCGCCCTGGCTGTCAATCACATAGTCAGCGGCAAAGGCCGGGGCGGCCATCACGGTGCTGGCGAGCAGAGCAGAGATCAGTGTCTTTTTCATGGTTAAGCTTCCTTTTGCGGTCTTAAAATACGTAATAAGGTGGTGTCTTTATCAATCAGGTGGTGTTTGAGGGCCGCCAGCGCATGCAGAGCCACCAGGCCAATCAACGACCAGGCGAGCAGTGCATGTACATCCCCGGCAATATCTTCCTGCCCCTCAAAGGTCACCAAAGCCGGAACAGACACCAGACCAAACACATCCAGCGGCCTGCCATCGGCGGTGGAAATCAAATAGCCACTGAACACCAGTGCCAGCGGCAACAGGTAAAGCAGTAAATGAGTAAACTTGGCGGCGATCTGTTCAAGTGCGCTGCCGAATGCTTTTGGAGAAGTACTTGTTACTCGTACGGCCAGTCGCAGCAACAAGAGTAAAAACATCAGAACGCCGAGGCCCTTGTGCCAAAAAGGCGCTGTCTTGTACCAAGGGCTGTAATAGGTGAGTTCCACCATCCACAGGCCCAGCGCAAACAGCCCCAGTATCAGCAGTGCCATTAGCCAGTGAATACCTATGGCAAACCAGCCATATCCGGAAGAACGATTTCGCCACATATGATCACCAAAACGAGTTAACGAGAATGGTTATCATCTTAAGGCGTGCATTGAAAAAGAAAATCGCTAAAAATCGCCAATACGGTTCGATTTTTTAGAAAAATGAAGCAAACAGCACCGAAAACAGCATTGATGGGCCAGGTAAACATTGAGCTTTAGGAGGTATATGGCCGCCAACCCAGCCAATTTGCTGGTTAAATCGGCAGAAAAGCCCCATTTCACGGCACTTTGGTGAATAACTGGCCAGACGCACAAAAACTGCGGAAAAAGCGCTTGCAGGAAAAAAATGACCGCTATATTATACGCGCACTCCAGACGAGACGGGCACAACAACCCGGTCTGAAGTAGACGACTAACACTCAATTTAGTTGCCCGAATAGCTCAGTTGGTAGAGCAGCGGATTGAAAATCCGCGTGTCCCTGGTTCGATTCCGGGTTCGGGCACCACCTTTCAGGCCGGCATAGCTCAGTTGGTAGAGCAACTGACTTGTAATCAGTAGGTCCCGAGTTCGACTCTTGGTGCCGGCACCAAAAAAAGTAGTAGAAGCCACTCAAACGAGTGGCTTTTTTCGTTTTGATACATCTCTTTGCCCGCCCCTTCCTGAAACCTTTGCTTAGACCATGATGATTCATTCAAATCATCGAGAGCTGGATGAGTTGCAGGCATGAATTTCAAGCACAAAGTTTCAGGCACAAAAAAAGGAGGCCTAAGCCTCCTTTCTTATCTGCATCAACACATCGGACTGTTACTTCCAGCTGCGCATCTTATGGCCTTTTACGGCATAGAACAGGATAAACAGATAGCATGGCAGCATGACCATATAGCCACCTTGCTGGCCAAGCGACGATGCCTGGCTGGTCAATCCCCAGAACAGTGGACCGAAAGCACCACCGGCAATACCCATCACCAACAGCGCCGAGCCTGTGCTGGTCAACTTGCCCATACCAGACAGCGCCAGAGGCCATACAGCCGGCCATACAATAGCGTTAGCCAAACCGAGGAAGGCAATTAGCAGCAGGGTGTCTGGCAGCATGGCACCACCGAAAGGCACCAATACCGCATTGGCAATCGCATAGGAGTTGTTGTCACCAAACAGGATCCCCAGTGTCAGCAATATCCCCAGAATCGCAGAGATCATCAGCGCGGTTGGCTGAGAAATAAAGCGAGGAATAGTCAGGATACCCAGGGTGTAACCCAGCACCATACAAACCATGGTGTAAGACGTCATCACACCGTAGTTTTCAACGCCCAGAGAGAGCGCGAAGGTACCAATGGTGTCACCGGCAATGACTTCCACGGCAACGTAGAAAAACAGTGCTACCACACCCAGAGCCAGATTTGGATGAGACAGGGCTTCACGGATCTGACCTTTGTTGTGCTCTTCGTCCTGCTCTTCACTTTCGAGTTCTGGCAGCGGAGATTTCTTGACCAAAATGGCAAGGAAACCGATAAACAAAGCCATGCCCAGATAAGGGATCACCAGGCCGTTGGCCATTTCATCGATTTGAGCGGCACTAAGTTCGGTACCCACGCGGTCTTTAAACGAGTCCAGGATCAGCGCGGTAAACACCAAAGGTGCAATAACGCCAGCGCCTTTATTCAAAATACCCATCACACTGACGCGGGCCGCAGCAGACTCTTCGGGGCCAATGCGCACCACATAAGGGTTAACAGCAGTTTGCAGTAAGGTTTGGCCTGCGCCCATCACCAGCTGAGCAAACAGGAACAGTCCGAATATTTGCGTTTTGGCCGCTGGAATAAACAGCAACCCGGCGATCATCATGATCCCCATCCCCATCGCCATACCGGTTTTGTAACCCACTTTACGGATCACCCACGCGGAAGGCAGTGCGGTAAAGGTCACGGCAATATAAAAGGAGAACAGAATGAGTGAAGCCTGGAACGGGGTCAGTTGAAGGATCTGCTTAAGGTACGGCATCAAAGAGCCATTTAACCAGGTGGCAAACCCAAGAATGAAAAATAGCCCCGCGACAATCGCCATCGGGATAACGCTGCTACGTTTACTTTCACTTTTAAGAGTCATTTCCATAAGCCTGCTTTCTTATAGTAATTAATGTTCTGACATCAGGCTGGCTGACATCGGCTGACCAGTCGGTTTATCCCGCTCCTTAGGGTTTGAAGCCTGGAAAACCGGATTTCTCCATCAATGTTTAACTGATGTTAAATCACAACACCCAAAAAGACAACGCTGTCATTTTATTAAAATGCGATTAACAAGGCCGCCTGAGGCGCCCCAGAGCGCCGGCAGGCTAACACCCCTGACTTAAATCCGGATGAATATGCCTTTGCGGTACATCCAGTAAAGCAGCGCCCACTGCACCAGCAAAAAGCCGATGGCTGCCGCCAACGCCTGAGCAGGCAGAGGTAACACATTGATAAGTCCACCAAAGAGGCTCTTACTGAGGTAATCCCAGCTCATCAGGCTGGACGCCAGATAAATAATGATGGAGTTCACCCCAATCACCACAAAGGGGAATGCCAGTCGTTTGGCACCGAGCAAATCCACCACCACATAAAAGAGAGCGAGGAACAACAAGCTCCAGCCGGTGGTCACCAGTACAAAGCTTGAGGTCCACAAATCTTTGTTCACCGGCAATAGCGGATTAAGCCCCCAACCGAGCACCAGTGCCAACACCCCTGCCCCAGCCAAAATCCCCGCCTTGGCCCAGTCGCCCTTGGGGTGCGGCTTCACAATAAAGCGGCCAACGAATACGCCCATCAGCGCATTCACTATGGCAGGCAAAGTGGAAAGAATGCCTTCTGGATCGTAAGGACGGTGTTGATAGGTGATCCCCGGCAGAAAATGGGTATCCACCCAGGCATTAATCGAGCCTTCGGGGGTCAGCACCCCAGCCTGACCGCCCGGTACCGGCAGCCACAACTGAATCGCTGCGTAGCCAAGTAAAATCGTCACGGCCGCCACTATCTGAGTGCGAAGACTGGTGTGCCATACCAAAAGCGCGGCAAAGAACCAGGCAAAGGCGATGCGACCCAGCACACTGGCATAGCGCACCTCTTCTGGATGAGCCGGAATACCAGCACCCCAGCCATGGTTATAAAGCACGCCCAGGGCCAACAGCAGAAACAGGCGCTTAACCGCATGGCGATAAATGGGATTGCGCTCAGCTGGCGGCAACTTATCGAGACGTTTGGGCGACAGCCCCAAAGCTACACCGGAGAGGAAAATAAACAGCGGGAAAATCAAATCGTAGAAGGTAAAGCCATGCCACTGACTGTGGTGCATTTCGGCATCGGCAAGCTGCCAGAACGACCAACCAGTGAGAGCGAAGAGTGCAATAAACAGCTTCTCTCCACCCAGAATCCAGAACATATCGAAGCCCCTCAAGGCATCGAGTGACATTAACCTCGGCTTGCCGGCCTTGGTCTGTGTTACTTGCATCTTTTTATCCTTTGTTTTTGTTATGTTTTTTATTTTTCAGTTTGTTGCAGATAAAAACAGGCCCCGGAGGAGCTTACTCCGCCAGGGCCGGTAGTCGTCAAGTGTGGATCACAGACCAAACACCTGCTTGCCGCCAATCCAGGTACCACGGCAACGGCCGTTTTCATCGAGCAGTACCATATCGGCTTGCTTACCGACAGCCAGGGTCCCCACCCGGTTGTCGATGCCAAGGAACGCGGCAGGATAGAGTGACGCCATGCGAATGGCTTCCGCCTGCGGCAGCCCCAACATGTCGACAGTATTTTGCACCGCACCGGCCATGTCCAGCACGCAGCCGGCCAGCTCTCCGGTCAGGGCATTGAGCTTGTCGCCCTGACGCACCACCTGGATACCAAACAGCTCAAAGCTGGCGTTCTCGTCCATGCCAACGGGCGGCATGGCATCGGTCACCAACATCACCTTACCGCGGGGCTTGGCTTTGATGGCAATACGGGCCGCCGCTGAATGCACGTGGTGACCATCAACAATCAAACCACACCAGGCATCATCGCTGTCGATGGCAGCGCCAACCACGCCTGGCTCACGGGAAGTGAGTGCCGACATGGCATTATAAAGGTGAGTGAAACCGCTGGCACCTGCTTCGAGCGCTGCGACAGTGGTGGCGTAATCCGCATTGGAGTGACCCAAACACACCTTCACTCCGGCCTCGACCAGCGCGCGGATCACTTCGGGTGACACATTCTCAGGTGCCAGAGTTACCACCTTGAGCCCCAGATCCTGACGGGCAAAAATCTCCAGCTCGCGATCGCCGATGCGGCGAATGTGCGACTCGGGATGCACACCTTTTTTAGGTACCGACAGATGCGGCCCTTCAAAGTGAACCCCAAGCACGCCGGTGGAGCCTTTGGCGATAGCCGCTGCTGCCGCATCGGCGGCGCGGGCCATGGTCTCAACCCCATCGGTGATTAGCGTCGGCAAATACCCTGTGGTACCAAAGCGAGCATGGGCGGCGCCTATGGCTTCAATAGCGGCCACAGTTGGGGTGTCGTTAAAGAGCACACCGCCGCCACCATTGACCTGCACATCGATAAAACCAGGCACCAGGGTGCCCTGCAATTTCACCTCGGCGCTGCCAGCTACGGTGTCGAGGGCCAGCACCTGGCCATCTTCCACAGTTACAGGCACATTGTGGTGAAACTGCTCGCCATCAAACAGGCGCTCGGCGATAAGGGTCGTTTTCATGCGCGCTCCGGGCAATAAATTACAGGGTCTGGGTAACCTTTTTCAGGCCTGCCGGTGCATCCGGGTCAATGCCACGGGCAACGGCTACGGCGGCCACATCAATGTAGAAGCGTTGCAGCAGTGCAAGTGGCGCCACCCGTGGATGGATGTCGGTGGAGGTTTGGTTCAGGTGAACCAAATCGGCACCGCGGCTGCTGACGTTCTCAATCTGCTCGATGTGGCTGGCATAAGACTCATCGCCCACGCACACATCCACAATGGTCAGCTTCTTCTCAACCAGGGTCACAGGACCGTGGAGGAATTCGGCGCTGGAAAAGGCTTCAGCGTGGATAGAGCAGACTTCTTTAAGCTTCAGAGCAATCTCTTTGGAGACGGCATAGCCGAGGCCACGGCCCAGTACCACCAGGTTACGCACGGCGCCAATGCCTTCGGCAGTGAGCTGAGGCTCGGCATTTACAGCGGCTTCCAGCGCGGCAGGCATGGTCTCAACGGCCTTGGCCAGTGACTCACTCTGGGTCCAGGCTGCAGCCAGTTGGATAAGCGCAGACAGGGTGCACAGGTAGCTCTTGGTGGCAGCAACGGCTTTTTCTTCATCGGCGCGCAGTGGCAGAACAACATCTACTATGTCTTTGATAGGCGCAGACTCATCGTTCACCAAGGCCACACAGAAGGCACCGGCGTTTTTGGCCATACGGGCCTGGGCAAGAATATCAGGGCTACGACCGGACTGGGAGATCACGATCACCAGCGCACCATCGAGTTTCAGCGACTTACCGTACACGCTGGCAACAGAAGGGGCCGCGGCAAAGGTAGGCACACCGGTTTCGATTTCAAACAGGTACTTTCCGAACACGCCGGCGTGATCGGAGCTGCCACGACCCACTATCATCACGAAGCGGGGGTTCAGTTCCCGCAGCTTGGCGCCGAGCTCGGCAGTGATCTGAGCGTTGGCAGCCAGCTGGGCCGCAATTTTGGCGGGAGCCGTACGGGCTTCCTGCTCCATGATGGTATTGGTCATCTGTGTCACCTTAAGTCTGGAAATAGTGGGTAAAGTCAGCCGCCTCAGGCCGCTGACTGTTTTGTATGTTGTTGAATAGCAAAGAGCACTGCGCCCATTTCCGGGGCAGCCAATGTAGGTTCAAGCCGTGCGGTTACATCCTTATCCAGCCACTTGGCCAGGGGCTCGGCCAAACCACCAATCATGGAGAAGCGGCTTGGGTTCAGGGCAAACAGCTTGCGCGCCATTTCACTGATATAGGCGGCACCTTCCTGCATGATGGCCTTGGCCACCTCATCGCCTTCGTCGGCAGCGGCCAGCACTTCGCGGGCAAGTTTGGCGTAGCAGCTCGATGAGCGGCCAGCCAGGTTCTCAACAATGCCCAGAGCATCGTTTACGCCCAGGTTGGCAAACAGACGTTCGGTCAGCGCACTGGGTTTGGCAAACCCGTCGAGGTGCAACAGCACATGCTCGGCGGCACGCAGTCCCATCCAGGCGCCACTGCCTTTATCGCCAAGGGCAAATCCATGGCCACCCAGGCTCAGGCTGTCATCACCCACATGCACATAGCCGCACGAGCCGGTGCCAGTAATAATCACAGCGCCATCGGCGCCCTGATGAGCACCAATACAGGCAGTATGCAGATCGGAAGTGACATACATGGCCTTGAAGGGATGCTGCCAGCCCTGCACATCGGCAAGCAGTCTTGGCACATTCACACCGGCAAGCCCGAGACCGGCCACCAGCGAACCTGCATCCCTGAGGCTCAGGCCCGCATCTTTGAGCGCCAACTCAGTAGATGCCAAAATCGACTCAAAGGTCTGCTCCAGACCAAACAAAGGGTTGGCTCGCCCGGCAACACCTGTGCCCAGCACCTCGAGTCTGTGGTTATACAGGGTAGCGCGGCATTTGCTGCCACCGCCATCTACACCCAGATACAACTGCCCTTCCAGGGTTTGGTCAAAAGCCATGAGTTCCTCTTTGCACATTTGGATTTGGCGTGGATCCGTTGTCCACGGCCTATGCATTTTTCAAGTTAACCCCATGTTACAGCAAAAATGACAGCGTTGTCATTTGTTTTTTGAACAGGGGAAGAATTCTGTGTTCACCCCGCGGGAAGCCCGCGTAAACCGTCAAACTGACACTAAAAAGAGGTCTGATTTTCATAGGAAAAAATCAGACCTCTGTTGTTACAGCCTGGTTACTTCACTTCGAGGGTGCGGCCCTTGCGAGTTCCATCTGCCGCCACACCACGTACTTCAACCGGCAATTTGGTTACCGCAACCGGCCCCTGATAAGACTGCCAATTGCCACCGGCCTCGCGGTATTCAATACCCAAACCCGGGAAGGCGATATTGGCCGACAGCTTGCCATCTTCAATCCGGGCGCCAACTGTGGGTACACGGTAGTGCACACCGGCCAAATCCAGCTTAGCCAGCTCTTTATAGCCAAGGGTGTTGGCCATCTGCTGCCAATCGGCGGCCTGCAGCGCACGGGCTTCGGCGCTGAAAGTACCACTGCTCTGGTTATAGAGCGCGCCTTCATGGTTGTAGGGCACTTCCCAACCCGGCTTGTGCCAGGCACGCTCCGCCAACATCAGCAGGCGCGGGAAAATCATGTACTGGGCCTGCTCGTCACTGCGAATGGTCTCGCTCCACAGCTGGCCCTGCACGCCATAGAAGGCCTTACCAGGCTGCATAGGCTCGCTGATAACCTTGCCCGCCTCATCCAGCTGCTTTGTGTCGTCGGCGTCGAAGGGGTTGTTCTCGATATCCAGCCACTGTTCGGCATTGGCCGGCAGGTTACCCGGCATAAAGCCGAAAACCTTTTGGCTGTTGGTGGCGCGGCTCGCCCAGTAGTAGCCATGCTCCTTCGGATCGGCCTCGTACGGGAAATCGAAATACAGCACCTCAGGGTTAGACAGTACGACTTCCCAGCCGAGGTTAGCCTGCTTGTGGGCACGCTGATGACCTTTGTGAGCGACCACATCCCAGATGTTGCTCTGGTTCATGGCAGGCATTTTTTCCGGGCGGGTGTGGCTCATGCCATCACTCCAACCAGCAGGCTCAATGCCCTTGTCGTGCAGCATGTTGGCCACCCGCTCGATAAAGTAAGCACCCAGCTCACTCTTGTCCGTCACGCCCTTGTCGTTATTGGCAATAAAGGCTTCACACTTAGGCGACTCAAGCCAGGCACCGGCGGTTTCATCGGCGCCAATGTGATAACGGGTCAGTGGCTGACCGGCTTCTTTGTGGAGCTTGGCAATTTCATCAATCACCTTGTCAACAAAGTGGTACGTCGACTCGATACACACGTTGAGGGTGTTGTCGTCGTAATACTGAATAGAGCTGTAAACCGTCTTATCTTCCGGATCGATAAGGCGATATTCCTCGGCGCCCTTGATATCGCCCACCTCGGCGAGGCGGCGGTATCTGGCCTCCATGGCTTTAACCGCAGCGCGGCTGTGGCCGGGCATGTCCATCGACGGGATCACCTGAATTTGTCTGGCGGAGGCGTATTTCAGGATCTCAATATAGTCAGCCTTGCTGTAGAAACCATTGACCTTCACATCGGCATCCGGACCACTGCCAAGCTGCGGCAACAGACAGGTGTCTTCAGCAAGGTCATGACAACGTTTGCTGCCAATCTCAGTCAACTCCGGCAGACCATCAATCTCAAGGCGCCAGCCCTCATCGTCACCCATGTGCAGGTGCAACTTGTTGAGCTTATAGGCCGCCATCTGGTCAAGCAGGCTTAGCATAAACTCTTTGGAGTGGAAGTTACGGGACACATCCACGTGCATGCCGCGAAAGCCGTACCTTGGCGCATCTGTGATGGTTTGCGCGCTGATAACCGGCTTACCTGGCTGCACAAGCGCCGCCAGTGACGACAGACCATAGGCAAAGCCTGCATCGGTGGCGGCTTTAATCTCGGCGCCCTCTGGGCGAATAAGGAGCTTATAAGCTTCATCACCAAGTGAGTCATCACTTACCAGCTTAAGCTTGGCACCATTCGCAGCCTCCTCAATACCCAGACGGGTAAGACGCGCCAGCGCAGCATCAATGGCGGCTTTATCCAGTCCCTGTGGCAGTTCAACGGCAATACCGCCAGACAAGTCCAGCGTGCCAAGGCCCGCTTCCAGGGTTTGCGACAAAGGCGCAGGCACTATACGCTGGGCCGCCGCGGCAGGGTCAGCTACAAGCGACTGATTCGCCTCAAACAGCACTGGCGCCGTTGCCCATGGCAGCTTGTCGTTGTCGGTACGACGATACTGCTTGTCGGCATCGGTAAAGGCTTCAACGTAAGGGCGCAGCTCAAGACCGGTTTCCGCCTCGACCGCGAGCCTGGTGCTGGCAATTACCACCGGCTTAAGTCCTGGCGCGGTAATGTAATAATTGGGCATGGCATCGGTTTCAGACAGCTGCCACAGCTCGCCGCGAAACGCCAGGGTCTGACTCTGGTTAGCCTTGAATCCGCCGAAACTCCCGGTTGGCTTGATGCGATGCAAATCGCCTTTAACATGCTCAATCACAAAGTCTGTGCTTTGCACCGACTGCACCGGGCGCATCTGGCTGTAATAGATTTCAAAATCGCGACCGTCGAAGTCGATGGGCGATGTCAGCACAATTTCGGCCTGAAAGCAGCGGCCTTCACCGGCGTCTTTTTTGCACTGTTCATCGGGTCTGTTGGTGATCACCCGATATTTCACGTCCAGCCCATCTGCGAAGGCCTGCAAACTGGCCTGGCTAAGCACCGAAGGCTCGGCGGCAACGGCAGCGGGCTCGACCGGGGCTTGTGAGCACCCACTGACACCGAGGGCGAGAAGAATCGCAGATGCGGCTAAGGAAAATTTCATTGTTGTCCTCATTTTTCCTGTTTTTCAGGGCTACAACCTGAATGAGTTTACAAGTGCCCGCAATCTTTCCCCCTGTTGGAACAGGCGCTCACCGGACTGCGCCAACGAAGCGCTGTCTGCTGAGGCCGAACCTGAGATGCCGGCGAGATCGTTCAAACTTCTGGAAATATTTTCAGTGACGCTGGTTTGCTCTGATGCAGCATGGGCCACTTCGGTATTCATCGCGTTGATATTGGAAACCAGGCGGGTGACGCTGGCAAGCATGGATTTGATTTCCTCGGCTTGCGACAACGACTTATCCGACAGCTGCTGACTGGCCCCCATCACGGTAACCGTATCATTCACCCGGGTTTGCACCTGCTGGATCATCTTTTGAATTTCGCCGGTGGCTTGCTGGGTACGGCTTGCCAGGGTGCGCACTTCGTCGGCCACCACGGCAAAGCCCCTGCCCTGCTCTCCCGCCCGGGCGGCTTCAATGGCGGCATTCAGCGCCAGCAGATTGGTCTGCTCGGCAATGCTGTTAATCACCACCACCACTTCATCAATCTTTTGTGTTTCCTGCTGCAGCTGCTGCACCGATACCGCGCAGCGACTAAGCTCGTCCACCAGCTGACGGGTCAGTCCCAGACTCAGGTCAAAGCGGCGCTGACTCTCATCCACCTGGGCATCGGCTTCAGCCGCGGCTTCGGAGGTACGCAGGGCATTACCAGCCACCTCGGCAGCACTGGCCGACAGCTGGCTGACCGCTGTCACCGCGGCTTCGGTCTCCTGACGTTGCTCCTGCACCCTCAGATTATTGGCGCCGCTCAGGCTGCCCAGGGTACCAGCCCCTTCAATCAGCTGGGCAGCGGTTTCCTGCACCTTGGTTACAGTGGCATGAATTTGTTCAATAAAGGCATTAAAAGCCGATGCCAGACGGCCAATCTCATCCTGACTTTCCACCGGCAGCCGCCGGGTCAGGTCGCCATCACCGCTGGCTACATCCTCCATCGCCGATACCACATGGGCCAGCGGAGTAATCACTAACTTTTTGAGGATGATGACGATCACCACCATAGTCAGCAACAAAATCAGTGCGCCCTGGGCCAGTAGCCCAAGCAGCAGTGCACTAAGCCGCGCCTCAATGGGCGCCCGGGTAAAGGTCACGTCCATCTTGCCGGTGGGTTTACCGTTGTCGCTGAAGCTGATGCTCTTTTGCTCAAGCCCCGCATCTTCGCCGGTATTACTGCCAACGCTGGCCATGGGCTTACCGCGATGGTCGAACACCTTCAGCGCGGCAATTTGCTCCTGCTCCAGGGTCACCGACAAAATAGCTTCTATCTGTTCAAAATCATAGGTAAACACCGGCTGAGCCATGGTCACTGCCAAGCTGGCGAGGGTGTCTTTTTCATATTCTGCAAAGGCCTGTTCAAGCTTTTGCTTTTCGAACAAAAAGGTTGCACCAAACAGCAGCACCATTAAGCCTGACAGCGCCACCGCCAGGCCAATCTGCACCTTGAGAGCCAGATTATTGTTCATTTCACCCCCTCCATACTGAACAGGTCGAGCCATAACTCAGGCCGGTTTACCGGCGTCTGCGGGCTCAAATCCGGCGTGTTCAAGCGGATGATGACCCGTTCATTGAATTTGGCGATGCGATAGAGCTCGTCGATTTTGAGCTCTTTATTGAACATGCGATCGAAACTGCCATCGGCAATCATGGCCTCAAGGCCAAGGTTCAAATCCTCGGCCAGCGCCTGACGTTTGGGGGAAACAAAGAAGTACGCAGGACTGCGGTATTGCAATAAGACCCGGCTATCGACTTTCAGCGCCGGATCAGGATGTTTGGCCAGCTCATCCCAGATTTCCTGAGCGCCCAGCGCCAGATAATCGAAGCGACCACCTTCGAGCATGGGGTAAAGGTTTTTGTATTTGTAACTGGTAATCAGCGGCAAACCGTTGGATTCGATAATGGTAGCGTCGGGCCAGTACCGGTTTTGACCTGCCCGAAAAGCACTGAAATCCTGTTTGTTTTTAACCTTGGCAAAACGGCCCTGATCCGCTTCACGGATGATAAGCAGCCGGTTGCCCAGCAGCCCTTTGAACAAGGGCACCCTGATGGGTAAAACGGTGCGTTCGAGTTCGGCTGAGGTCATGCTCCAAAAGATATCAATGTTGCCTTCAAGCGCCTCTTCAACTTTGCGCTTTTGGTTCATCTCGGAGCTTAGTTGGGAAATCTGATAGTCAGTGCCCGAGCGCTTCAGCGCTTCGGTAAGCAGCGTGAACTGCCAACTGTTGGGAATGGTAGTAACCAGAGATGCGTCGGCGGCTTGGCACGGCAAAGCGCCGGCAAGGGAAACCGAAATAAACAGTGCGTAAAACCAAGACCTTATTTGCATTGTGCAGCCCTTTTTTATGGCTTTCGCCATGGGGGTTGTCGTTGTTTTAGTACCGCCAATACCCGGGCTTTTTAGTCGATCACCCAAAAAAAGGGCTGGGCACTGCGTACAGCACCCAGCCAACAATAGTTTCTGGGGAGAGACTATTTAAGTTTAAATACAAGTACATAGCCGCCCGACAGATACGTACTTGCCAATAAACACATGAAAAAGGAGACCTCATCCCTTTCATGCAGACCTTACAAGACAACAAAGCCACACAAGCAAATGACAACGCTGTCATTAGTTACATTACACAATGCGGCACAGGATTTCTACAATTTTTTGACATTTTTTCGTCGCTTCTGAGAGTCATTCGTTATAACTATATTTTTCAGTAAATTACGAAATAGGCTTTAACAGACAACCGAATGACAGCGATGTCATTCATTGCTAAAATCTTGGACAATCTGCCAGCAGTTAACAGCAACTGCTCCGCCGACACCGTCCAACTCCATCGCCGTTGGCATAACAACAACCTAAAAGGAACGGCTTTGCAAACTGAACTGACACTACACAAACGCCGCTGGCTCTGGCCACTGCTGCCACTGATTGCCCTCGCCTTTTGGTGGCTGTGGGCAAATAGCCTTGGCGACCTTTCTGAGCTGCTCGCCTCCTATGGCCGATTCATGCTGCTTGGGATCAGCGGCGCTATCTTTGCCAACAGCACAGGCGCCGGTGGCGGCGTTATTTTTATTCCTGTATTCGATGCCCTTCAGTTCACCCCGGCGCAGGCGGTGGCGACGTCCTTTGCCATCCAGTGCTTCGGTATGACCGCAGGCGCCCTCAGTTGGAGTTACCATTTCAAAAAACGCCATGCTAAGGACTGCGAATGGCAAATGTTACCCAGGGCCGTGGTCTGGACAGCGCCTACGGCAATTGCTGGCCTGTGGCTATGCCAGGGCCTTGGGCTGCAATCCCCCGCCTCGCTGCACACCAGCTTCAGCATCTTCTCGATTCTGTTGGGCGCCGCCATTATTGCCAACAGCATAAGAAAGCAGACCAAGGCGCATCGCACCACCCTGAGTCAGTGGGATCTGCTGGTGCTAATTGGGATCGGGCTCGGCGGAGGCATCATCACCGCGTGGCTGTCGGTGGGTGTGGGTGAGCTTATGGTGATTTACCTGCTTATTCGCCGCTTTAACGCGCCTATGTCTGTAGCTGCCGGTGTCATAGTGTCGGCTCTGACTGTCTGGTCGGCCGCACCGCTACACTTGGCACCAGGCAGTAATGCACTGTTTGAACTGGTACTCTTTGCCGGCCCTGGCGCCATTATCGGCGGCATACTCGCCCGCAAACTGGCACTGGTGTTACCGGTCAAAGGCCTTAAACTGTTTTTCGCCTTCTGGATAGTGCTCACCGGCTGCGTGATGCTGGTGCAGTAACAATAAATAGGATGTACCCATGGATAATTCTGCAGTTCGCTCCATTACTATTGTCGGTGGTGGCAGTTCTGGTTGGATGACCGCCACCTTCCTTAATCGCCTCTATAACCAACATCGCAAAAACGTGCACATCCGCCTGATTGAAAGCGAAGATTTCGGCATTATCGGCGTCGGTGAAGCGACCGTACATTCGATTCGGTATTTCTTTGCTGCTCTGGGGATTTCTGAAGCTGAACTCATCGCCAACACCAACGCCACCTTGAAAACCGGCATTCTTTTTCGCAACTGGATGGCACCAAGAGACGGAAAAACGCACGAATATCTCCACCCGTTCGACTCAACCCAGCAAGGAGGCAACATTGACCTCGCTCTGGCCTGGCTGTCTGAGCACGAGCAATCACAGCAAAGACAAGATAATAACTTTGATTCAGCAGTCAGCATGGCGAGTGAACTTATCCGCCAAGCGAAATGCCCCAAAACCAGTTTCAGCCGTGAATATCAGGGGATGATGCCCTATGCCTATCATTTCGATGCCACGCTGATGGCGCGCTTCCTGCGAAAAAAGGCCTGTGAAGCAGGCGTAGAACATATCATCGCCAATGTGACTGAGGTTATCTGCGAAGGCGAAAACATCGTGGCCATTGAAACGGATAAAGGCCGATTCGATGCGGACATTTACATCGACTGTACCGGCTTTAAAGGTCTGCTAATCAGTAAACTCAAAGAAGACAATTGGGTCTCTTTTGAACGGGAACTGCCATGCAATAAGGCCGTAGCTATCCAGCGTGATTATCGCGAAGGCCAAATACCGAAGCCTTATACAACTGCCACCGCCCTCAGCAATGGCTGGGTATGGGAAATTGACCTCTGCCATCGTCAGGGAACCGGCTATGTGTACGATGGCAACCGCCTGAGCCGCGATGAAGCCGAAGCAGAGCTAAAACAACACCTTGGTTCAGAGCAAACCATCCTGAAAGTTGTGCATCTGGACATGAAAATCGGCCGGCGCAAGGAATCTTTTGTTGGTAACTGCATCGCTATCGGCCTCTCCGGTGGTTTTATCGAACCGCTCGAATCAACCGGCTTACATCTTATCAATCTGGCGGTGCGCTTGCTGGCGACACACTTAACCGCAAGATCAATTCCACAGCCTATTAGAGATGCGTTCAACAGAAAAATCGCCGGTTTTTATAATGATCTTCGTCAATTTATTGTGTTGCACTATTGCCTGACCGACAGACGCGACACCGAGTTTTGGTGTCAAGCTGCTGCCTCAGCAACCCATCTACCTGAGTTCGAAAACAAATTGGCCTTATGGAAACACAAGTTATGTGAGAATGCCGACATCGATTCCGGTTTCAGCACCATTTTTACTGAAGACAACTATCGCTATGTGCTCTACGGAATGGGGCACTATCCAAGCGTAAGTGCAACTTTTTCTCCCTTTGAATTGCAGGAACAACTGCGTAAAACAAAATTGCTCAACCAGCAGGCCGCATCGCAGGCAATGACCCATAAACAGTTCCTCAAACTGTAACGCTTATCGAGCGAAAGCCGATAAAAAACGGCCCGATGGCCGTTTTTTATTGGATGGATGCTTCACACTTGCTGCAAACCATACTGCTTGATTTTGTCAATCAACTGCCGGTGGGGCAAAAGCTGCTTCATCAGCCGTTGTGCAACGTTTGCCGTCACCTCGGCGCCATCTTCAATGGCAGTAGCAGGCACCTGTGTCGGGTAAGCCATGCCATACAGGACGTATAAAAAATTCTCCTGCTTGAAGATATCCATGGTAGAGGCAAATTCATAAGGTGTCGGCACCTGATAACGCCATAGTGCAAGCAACTCTTTTAGGGTGTCGGGAATGGATTCTGACGCCTGATTGTCACGCCAAAACTCAGTATCGCGCCTCGATGACAATACATAGTGCAGCTTGATGAAATCAATTACCTTTAGCCAAGTCTGGCACACCTGAGCGCTGTATCGATTTGCCACGAGCGGCATGGCCTCAAGGCAATGGGGCATGGTTTCAGCCAGCATTCTGGAGGTGACATCGAATATCAGCAGCCCTGTCGCTTCAAGCGGTTCGACAAAACCCGATGACAAACCGATAGCGACACAGTTTTTATGCCAAGAGCGCTCCCGATAACCAACCTTCATCGGAATTTTGCGAAACTCAGTCGGGGCCGCTTCCCCTAAATATTGGCGAAGTACTTCGGCTGCACGCTCATCTGACGTATGACGAGAGGAATACACGTACCCGGTGCCGCGACGCGTGGATAAGCCGATATCCCAAATCCAGCCCGCCTCTTTCGCTGTCGATTTGGTAAAACAGGGAATAGGCGTATGCGCATCAGGGTAAGGCACTTGCGCCACTATTGCCGTGTCCACCAACAGCACGTCACCTTTGTCGATAAATGGGACCTTGCACGCTTCATCAATCAGTCTTGCCGCAAAACCGGTGCAATCCACATACAAATCGGCGCTCAGCGTACCAAGCTGGGCAGTGCTAACAGAGCGGATCCCTTGTTCTTCGCAGTAATCAACAGCAACAACATCAGCCAACAAATGTTCGACCCCCAAGGACTTGCCATGAACGGTCAACATGTCGGTGAATTTGGCGGCATCAAGGTGATATGCGTAATTGCATACGCCATCGAACTGAGGCTGGGTAATCGCCTTGGGAGCAAAACCTGCGTCGGCAAGCCGTCCCTGCCAGGATACTTGGTCGGCGTAGCTGTTACGGCTCAAGGCAGGCTTGGCAAGCCAATCTTCGGTCTGCCCACGCCACTGCGGATAATCAAACAGATGGTGATAGTATTCACCGCTGGCCGACTCATTATTCCAGTCGATAAACTTAACACTTTGCTTAAATGTCACGTCACACTGAGAAATAAAGGCGTCTTCCCGAATACCGAAATACTTTAGGGTGTCGCGCATCATGGGCACAGAGCCCTCTCCCACACCAATAGTAGGTATATTGGGCGACTCCACCAAGGTAACGATTATTCCCCGGGGAGTGAGTTTTTTGGCCAGATGACAGGCGGCAATCCACCCCGCCGTACCACCACCTACAATAAGGATGCGCCTGAGCGGAGTGATTGCCGTCATAGAAAATTACTCGCCCTTGTTTTTCAACAGCTCAAGCTTAGCAAGACGGCTCGCCTGAGACAGTGATGTCAGGTGGCTATATATTGGCGCGAGCAACCCACGCTTACGCAGCTCCAGAAAGGCCTCATCGGACAAGCCGTTCAGTTTCTGCTCATCAATAAGGTAGATACCATTGATATTGCGCTGCTCTTCACCCACGTTTACTGTCAACGTCTGAGCTACCAGTAGTTCTTTTTCTACCAGAACTTTCAAAAGTTCTTTAGTGAGCTGAGCTGCCTCGAAGTGCTTTAACACTTCTTCTTTACGCGCAGTCATAAACTCTGTTTCTTTACCTTCTGCGAACAATGCAACGCCTTCATCGGTGCCTAATACAGAGGCGTCTTCACGAACACCAATCCACAGTTTGTCCTGATGTTCAGGGTGCAGAATTGGGGTAAATGGATAATCGCGAACCACATACGGGTAGTACTGTCCCTGCCACTTTCCATCTTTAACCATCAGGTTTTCGCCAGGCTTAAGACCAAGCATAGATACAATCTGAAATTCACCGGTTTCAGCGTTCTTTACAAAAATTACCGGCGCATCGATTGCGGCAAAACCCACTTCGTGGATAGCAAGCGGGATAAGGTGTTGATCAGCGGCAAACGAAAAGTCAGCCTTCTTTGCTTTCAAATCCGCGTGCTTGGTTGGATCCAACATTACAACTTGGTTATTCATGACAGGTCCTTCAATTGTTATTTTTGTTTGTTTTTTCGACGTAATAAAAAAGGGAGGCAAGCTCCCTTTTTCTTTATACCTTAATCGGCGTCAGATTAGAATCGAACGCTGGCACCCAAGCTGATACGACGAGCCATCTCGTACTCGTACAACGGGAAGCCCTGGGCAAAACCGTTGGCATCAGAGAACTGGTTGTTACCGTACTGCTTGGAGCCTTCTTCCAACAGGTTGTTGGCATCCAGCTTGATATCCAGGTAATCGGTCACATGCCATACTGCGCTCAGGTCCAATGAACCGTAGTCGTCGTGCAGGCGGTTACCGTAAGAACCGGTTTCACGGATCATGTACTCAGAACGCCAGTTATAAGCCAGACGCACTTGGAACAGATCGTTTTCGAAGTAACCGGTTACGTTGTAAGCGTGCTTTGAGCTGTCACTCAGGAACGGATTGTTATCGGTGTATGTATCGCTGTCAGTTTCAGTGTCGGTAAAGGTGTAGTTCACGATTGAACCGAAGCCGTTACCATAATCCTGCTGATACTGCAGTTCAAAGCCTTGGATAGTCGCAGACTTACCATTGCCCTTTTCCTGAACGATCCAACCTGCATCAATTTCATCTGGACGCAGGGTGCCAGTGTAAGGAACCTCGGATACTGAAGCATTAGTGTTGGTAAAGTTTACGAAGTTCTTAACATCCTTCATAAACACCGCGCCAGACACAACAGAAGCTTCGTTGAAGTAATATTCCAGACCAAAATCAATTTGATTGGCCACGAAAGGCTTCAGATCAACGTTACCAATAATCCAATATTGGTTGTTATTGATATCGTCATCAGTACCAGAAACACTTGGGTTAGTGTACATATCAACATACTGAGGACGAGCCATCACTCGAGCAGCAGAGGCACGCAGAATCAGATCCGGAGCCAAGTCGTAGGCCACGTTCAAGCTTGGCAGGAACTCTGAGTAGCTGCCATCAGCAGATTGTGCCTGACCGTCATAGTAGTAATCGTTGGTTGCATCAGTTGAAACATAACGCACACCGAAGTTACCGCGAATACCCTCTGACGAAAAATTAGCCATCACGTAGGCAGCAAAGTTCTTTTCAGTCACTTCCTGATAAGAGCCCAAGTCTTCTGACTCGCCAACGATGCTGCTGCGAGCCCAAGCCTTCAGTGCATCTGGATCAACCTTGGCAATCTGATAATCACCTGCACCTACATCAACCAATCCAGCACTGACTTGGGACATTGCGATTGTTGTGTCAAAACCTGCCTGTTGCTCGTATACAAACTTGCGGCTGGTTGTGTTGTGATCAGAGTATTTGAGACCTGTCTTAACTGCGTTTACTACACCCCAGTCAACATCAAACTTGATGTCTGCCTGAACATATACCTCTTCGTCGGTCTTTGGCGTACGGTTAAAGTTACCGCCGGTACCCATGGCGAGTGCAGAAGGAGCGTAAGCAGCCATGTCGAAACCAGAGGTGTTCCAGGTTTGGCCACCACCAGTAAAGTCATAGGTTGAACCAGGTGCAAAGAAATGTGGCGCTGCAGTATCAACAACCATTTCGAAGTCTGTACCACCGCTAGAATCGGTAGAACCAGCCTGAGCAGTAAACTCATACCCATCACCAGAATATTCCATCTTCAGGTCAAATACCTGAGACTTCATAGTAGCTTCACGAGGGCGAGCCTGGTAGTAAGCAGAGTACAGAGGGCCAGCAGCAGGAACACCTTTACCGTCAGCATTAACTACGCCACGGTCGATCCACTGGCTAGTCTCACCTCGGCCGAAATCACATTGGTCGCCACCCCAACCACAGTCGCCCTGGGTCAGCCACAGTGCGTAGTTGGTGTTGTTGGCCGCCATCTGCATGTCCATGGCGTTCAGGATGAAAGTCAGGTTATCTGTTGGTGCATATTGGAATACGGCGGCGATGGCAGAGCGCTCACGCTCCTGCTCAAAAGCAACCGGGCCTGCGCCCCACTGCCAAAATGCTTCGTTACCTTGACGCTGCAGGCTGCGGTTTTGCATTACGCCAGAAACCAGTACACCGAAGTTTTCGTCTTCGTTTTTCCAGCTGGCAAGAGCAGAGAATTGAGGATCAATCTCACCAGAATCGCTCTGGTGTTGACCTTCTACAGAAGCATAAAGTGACCAAGGGTCCATATCCAGAGGACGGCGGGTATTTACAATAACAGTACCACCCACGCCGCCTTCTGCCAGATCGGCCTGTGAAGACTTGTACACTTCAAGATCGCCAACCAGTTCTGATGGCAGCAGTTCATAGTTAAACGAACGCTTGGCAGGCTCAAGAACAAACCAACCGGTTGAAGCGACGTTCTGGCCGTTGAGGGTGGTCAGAGTCAGATCCTGACCAGCACCACGGATAGATACACCAGCACCTTCGCCAAACTGGCGTTGAACAGTTACACCAGGAATACGCTGCAGAGATTCAGCAACGTTTTTATCGGGGAACTTACCGATATCTTCGGCGGTGATGGCATCGACTGTACCGTCAGCGAAACGCTTGGTGTTCAGGTTAGCCTGCTGAGAAGCGCGGATACCGCGAACTTCGATTTTTTCAATGTTGGCAGTTTCGTTGGCAGCTTCTGCAGCCACTGCACCTACTGATACCGCACCACCGAGGAGGATAGCGATATTGGTAGCGAGGACACTCTTTTTAAAGGTAGATGGTCGCATCTCGTTTCCCTTCCATATTATTTTTTATGTTTTTTGCATCCATAACCATTCCCGAGGGAATGACAACGCTGTCATGTCTAGCGCAAACATTACACAATAATTAACAGCGTTACCACAACAAAATAACTCGCGAACGAAAAAAAATGTTTCCAGTACAAGGGTGACAAAAGCCACTTACAAGAAACACCTTTTGTGAACAGCATGTTACCACAGTCATCTTAAATGAGGATGAAGCTAAGAGCCGTGGCCAGCAGCCACAAACAGGGAAAAGGCGATTGCCAATCCCGATAAAAGTCAGCACTATACGTGAAATATTCTCAAGCAAACCACATGCAATATCCGGTATACATCAAGGCGGTCTCTGTCGGCAGCCTGCGGATAGGATGCAGATAACAAACTGAATAATTGAGCTTTTAGATGAAAGTCACCATCAATGATGTCGCCAAGTATGCCGGGGTGTCGATTAAAACCGTTTCCCGGGTAACCAACAACGAGCCGTCGGTAAAGCAATCCACCATTGATAAGGTGAATGAAGCCATTAAGGCCCTGAACTATCAGCCCAACCTGGCTGCGCGCAATCTGGCGGGCACCAAATCTTATGTTGTCGGTTTTATTTACGATAACCCCAATGCCTACTACATCATTGATATGCAAAACGGGATTTTGTCGGCATGCCGCAATAAAGGCTATGAACTGCTGATCCACCCCTGTGATGCCAAAGCCGACAGCATTTGTGATGAGTTGATGGCGCTGGTAAAGCATGCGCGTTTGGCCGGTTTGGTACTGACGCCGCCGTTATCGGAAGACCCAAAAATTCTTGCCGCCCTCGACAGCATTGACGCCCACTATGTACGCATTATCGCCGGTGATGAATCCAAAGAAGACAGCTGTGGCCTTACCGTACTGGTAAACGACCGTCACGGCGCAGTCTCCATCACCCAGCACCTGATAGATTTGGGCCACGACCGGATTGGCTTTATCAGCGGTGACGAGCAGCACGAGTCCACCAAAGAGCGCTTCGCCGGCTTCTGTGATGCTTTGGCCGACAATGGCATTCCGCTTAACCCTGAATTTGTGGTCGATGGTGAGTATTCGTTTGAATCCGGTGTAGAGGGTGCAAAAGCGCTGCTGTCTGCCACGCCGAGGCCAACGGCTATCGTGGCCTGTAACGACGAAATTGCAGCGGGCGCTCTGTTTGCGGCGCGTTTGATGGGAGTGGATATCCCCGGTGAGATATCAATTGTCGGCTTCGAAGACAGCCCCTTCTCGCGGCAGACCTGGCCCAAACTCACGACTGTGCATCAGCCAAACGAGAAAATCGCCCAAATTGCGACAGAGCTGCTTATTGCCCATCGAAAAGAGCTGCGCCAGGAAAGTGCCAAGGTATTTACGCCAGAGCCGGTGGTGCGCGACTCAAGTGCAGCGCCGCTGCGTTAACCCAATCATGTCATGGCAGCATCAACGCTGCCCTGTTGCTTTTTACCGTTTTGATTAATGCAGCTTCAGCTTGGGGCGCTGCCATCGGAGCAGCTTTTGCGCCAGCCGATATACCATGGCAGAAAACCAGCCGAACAAACTCGCCAAGTGGCGGTGATACAGCGACAAATACATGAACCTGGCCACATGGCCTTCAATAAAAAAATCACCGCTGCGAAGATTGCCCATTAAATTCCCGACAGCAGAGAATCGGCTTAACGACACCAACGAGCCATAGTCATGGTACTCAAATGGCACTTCAGCTTTATCTTTGAGCCTGTTAAGGATATTTCGATACAGGGTTTCAGCCATTTGCGATGCCGCCTGCGCTCTGGGAGGAACCGGTTTACCACTCGCCAGGATGAGCTGCGCGCAGTCCCCCATGGCATAGATATCTCTGTGGCCTTTAACTCGCATACAGGCATCGACTTCAACCTGATTACGCGGCGTAATGGGTAATTTTGTCAGATCAGCAAACACATCCGGCCCTTTTACACCTGCGGCCCATACCTTGATGTGTGCTTCAATCAGGGTGCCATCCTGGGTGATAAAGCCTTCTTTTGTCACCTCTTTTACCTGCACGCCCAAATGCAGATGTACGCCAATTTTATCCAGCACAGCCTGAGCCCGTCCGCTGACTCTGTCGGGTAACTGCGGCAGAATTTTGGGGGACGCTTCCACCAAATGAATATCCAGATGCTGCTTGGAGATGTTTTGATAGCCAAATTCTTTAACCGACTCCACCACGTGGTGCAGCTCGGCCGCCAGTTCAACGCCGGTTGCGCCAGCCCCGACAATGCCGATACTGAGCCGGGTTTGGGTTTCGTTCAGCAACATCAAACCATCAAGCAGACGGCGATGGAAGCGCTCTGCGCTTTCCAGGTTGTCCAAAAAGATGCAGTTTTCGTCGGCGCCAGGTGTATTGAAGCTGTTTGAGACACCACCAAGGGCAAGCACCAAATAATCATACTCGATGACCCGCGGCCCCATCAGCAACTCATTATGGTCACTGTAAAGTGCTGACAGTTGGATGGTTTTCGCATCAGGATCCAAAGCTTCCAGCGCACCACGTTGATAGCGGTAGCCATTTTTGAGCCCATGGTCTCGGTACAGGAGTCCTTCAATGGATTGGTCGATAACGCCGACAGCCACCTCGTGGAGTTTAGGCTTCCAAATGTGAATAGGGCTTCGGTCGATAAGCAGAATATCCGCCTTACCCTTTCGGCCTAACTTGCGGCCCAACATGGATGCCAAAGCTAAGCCACCTGCCCCGCCACCCACTATAACGATGCGTTTCGTACCCACTACTTACCTCCCTCGCTGACCTGAGGCAGTTATAACACAGCACCGGATGAAGACAAGCTAACCAATTAAGTTAATTAGAAATATATGCCAAACATTACACGCAAAGGTAGTTGCTTAATTTGCAAATTAATAAAGGTTTAGCGCATTACACCAAAATCAACTTCAATTACGCTTCAATGACAGAGTTAGCCACTAAAAAAGGGGCCAAAGGCCCCTTTTTATGATTTATTCAGCTAACTTAAACCGCTTCTTCGTTTTCTTCACCAGTACGGATCCGAATCACCCGCTCGATATCAGTAACGAAAATCTTCCCGTCACCAATCTTACCTGTGCGAGCGGTATCGACAATAACATCAAGGGCTTGATCCAGAAGATCATCCTGGATAACCAGCTCAATCTTCACCTTAGGCAGGAAGTCGACCATGTATTCAGCACCGCGATACAGCTCAGTATGACCTTTTTGGCGCCCAAAGCCTTTAACTTCAGATACCGTCATACCGGTAATACCAATTTCCGCCAGCGCTTCGCGCACGTCATCCAATTTAAAGGGCTTGATAATGGCTTCGACCTTTTTCATCCACCCGCTCCTGTAGGGAATTTGTTGTTAATGACACAAGCTTAACATGTATTGCGTACAGCCATGAAGGGCGCGTTCGCGAATTCTGAGCACTGAACTATACTCAAATTCAACCAAACTTTTTCACGGTCGAGAAAGATGAAAACCAGCAAAGGGATGACGCTGGTAGAGCTGATGGTCGCCTTGGCGGTATTCGCCATCCTGGCCGCTGTTGCTCTGCCCTCACTCGCAACACTTCAAAGCGCCATTCGCGCCAATGCCAAAATCAGTGAGATTGCCTCAGCAATTCAACTTGCCCGCAATCATGCGGTCAGCTACGGCGTGCGAGTATCTGTCTGCCCAGTAACCAATAATTGCTGCAGCAATGACTGGCAAGCTGGCTTTTCGGTATTCACCGACACTGGCAGTACCGGCTGCCTAGATGGTGATGATGAACTCATCACCGAGTTTGACGAAATCTCCCACACCGACATCCTGAAGTTTAGCCGCTCGTCACTACGCTTTCTCCCCGACGGTCTTGCCAGTGGTTACAACGGGACTTTCCGTTACTGTCCGGATGCCGCTGATAGTCCGAACTCCAAGGCGCTCATCATCAGCAACGCCGGACGCATTCGTCTAAGTAAGGGCAGCAGCAACTGCAAATAGACTGAGGGAAGCTGGAATGAATTGATTTAGTGTCAAAATATCCTTTTACGACAATATATTGTCTCATCAATACGTGAATAAATTGCTGAATTCCCGGTATGGCTGGCGTATACTCAGAGGACAGGTTTCTTGGAGGAATGAGCTATGCACGCCCCCTCAAAAGGATTTACGCTGGTCGAACTGATGGTCACGTTGGTAGTTGCAGTCATCCTGATGACAGTAGCGGTACCGTCAATGATGAGCACATATGAGGCATCTCGGGCCAACAACGAAATCAGCCGCATTCAGGACGCATTACGATTTGCCCGAAATCATGCTGTAAGTTATGGCGCCAGTGTCATGGTGTGCCCAGCTGATGGCAATGCCTGTGGTACCGACTGGAGTAAGGGGCTTAGGGTTTACATGATGAATGCCGGAGCACAGGAGACACTGCGCTTGGTTGAAGGAATAAAAAGCGACGATAAAATCTCGTCAACTTCAGGGACTCTTACCTTTACCTCAGACGGTTTAGTAGCCGCTGGAGCAACTTTCGTGTACTGCCCAAGAGGCATAACTAACGAATCCAGAAGCGTTACCTTAAGCGCAACCGGTGTAGTCAAATCCGGTGCAAAAGGGCTTGCTTGCACATAGCAATCAGTTTCAATTCGTCGAATATGGATGAATCTTTTTCACTATTATTAAGCACGCCCACAACAAGACCTTCTATCTGCCCGGTTCAACGACTATCTTTTGAGACATAGCTTCATTTGATAAACAGTTTCATTAAAGAAACTGTTTATCAATGACTGCGAGCACTGCACCCCCGTACTAACGCTGGTATATCCTGCATGTTTCAGGCCTATTTCAGTGTATGCTTGTCCAACTCTCGCGCTAGGTGATTGCTGAATTTCTTCTCCATTGGTACACATTCGGTCACTTTCTTAACGAAATTTTCAACACCTTTTTCTCGCCCAAGGCCCTTACCGACAAGGTGATAGGTGTTTTTAGCAACCTGCCTCACCGGCCAGTTAAAAAACACCACTTTATCACCAAGGCTTGTCTGGACAAAACACTTAACATCCTGATACTCCTCGGCAGGAGTGGCCTGAACTTGGGTATTAGCTCCAGCAGCAAGGATACTCACAAGCAACACGCAGCCATATTTCATCACCAGCACTCCTTCTTAGGTCCTTTTACACCGCTGTCGGAGATAGTGATGGTTGGACATTCAGTATCCCGAGTCGCCTGACTTCCTTTCGGTGTAGCAGTCGCAGTGAAGCTGCCTCCACCCGTGGTTTCAAGGTCGTATTGATTATTTTCTGTAGTGGTACTGAGCCCCAAATCGGCCAGATCGTCCGTGTAAGTCCTATGGTCGAGATAATACTGCTCCTGCAGATTAGCGACCTTCATCAATGCCGTATGTGCATCCGAGCGTCCCCCTTTTATCAAAAAGTCGATATACGAGGGGTACGCTATCGCTGAAATGATGCCGACAATCACAACCACAACCATCACTTCAATCAGGGTAAAACCTTTATTTCCAGACATAGATTACTCGTCAATATGGTAATAAATTTTATTGGCGCCCAGACCAGAACCGACGTTAATGGTCCCTGTATACTCACCATCCTCGCCAAGCTCTCCCTTACCCACACCAATGATGTAAATGTAAGGTTCCTCTCCACTATCAGGCTTGGGGATCACTATCTGCGGTGTATCTGGCAAGCGTTCGCCAAGCTCAACAAAAGCCTTGGTTCTGCTGCCTTTGTGCAGATCGTAAATGTACAGTCGGCCTTGGCCAGACACCGCACAAACGGTTTCTGATACGGAAGCTGCTGGCGGCACGTAGGAGGTAAAATACACCTTGCCATCAACAATTAGGGCTGCGGTTAAACTTTTTTCACCGGCATTTGTAAAGTCATAATACCAGCCTCTCTTTTTCCCAAACTCAATTAGCTCTGAATCTGAATCTGGTGAGGGAGCAGAGGCAGTTACGTTATAAAGACTGTCGAGTGTTAATGTTTCAGGTATTTCGTTGGTCACTCCGTCATAACTACGGGTAATAACATTTCTATCCTGAAGAGTGAAAAACAAATCATTTGTTGTTTTATCGGATGATGGTGTCGGACGGTTACCACTTCCGATAACAACCGCGTCATACGGCACGTTCTGATATGTGTTTGACGTTGTACTGGTACTGCCGTCGTTTACAGTGACCTCTGATAGATTAGTAAACACAGTCTGAGCAACGGCTGGTTCGGCGAAGAACCGTCTGTTAGTTTCTAATGTAGAACCACCAAGTGAAGCAAATTTAAAAGCTGTCCACTTGGCCTTGTCATCGCTTGGCAGGTCCATCCGCCAAACATTGGCTCCAAGATCAGTCGCATAAATCCTATCAGTATACCCATCATTATCACTATCCAGCACAGCCACAGCATTTGGGATACTGTGGCTTAGTCCCGGCATCTTCGTACCTGAACCGCCAGTTGAATTAAAGGAATGAACCAAAGCTCCAGTTTTTGCATCGACTATGTAGATCCCTCTTCCTGAAGGTGAGCTATTTGGGGTTGTTCCATCATAACTTGTATCGTAACCGCCACCGAATATGAGCACTGGCTTATCACCATAACCAGGAATAAAGGTAATGACAGGCTCTGCCCAAGTTTGTCCCAGGTCTTCAAACCCCGGTGCACCAGCAGTGATGCGCCACATCAAGGAAGGAGAATCAGGGTTTGTCACATCTAATGCATAATAGGAAGAACCTCCACGACGCATTCCAAGATACACCCAAGCTTTCTCAATCCCAGATGGGCCATTCTTAACATAAGCTACAGGAGACAAATCCATTCCATAAACAGAGTGACCGCCAGTAGGTGAGTTTTCTCGGAGCTTGGTGATATTGGGCAGCAACTCGTATGGAATAAATGACCAACTTTCATCGACGGAAGTGTCGCTATCTCTAAACATATGAACCAAACCTTGGTTTGTTCCGAGCATAACCCTAATGTCTGGACTTCCTGAAGAGCCAAAGTTCAAGGCCAGAGGCTTCGAATGGAGCGGATCTCCTAAAATGTCGTCACGCTTATCTGATAAGCTTTCATCTTTGTCTTCATCATCAACATCATAACCGAACAACCATTGTATGGTGCTTTCTAACTTATCTTCAGTCGTGTCCATATAAGTCGCTAAGGGGGCTGTTCCACCTGCTACTATTTCCGCAGCTGACTTAGATAGTTTGGTTAATCCGCTCTGTCCGTTAAACCATATGGTTCGGCTTGATTGGCTTGCCAGTTTAGCTGCTGCCCCACCCTTTAATACCTTGTTACCATCTTTTCCGCCGGTGCAGGACGACCAGTATGTACAAGCTGAACCTTTAATATTGCCATCTTCAGCAATTGCCGTAGTTCCAGTACTATCAACCAACACTCCACCGGATGTAACTTTCAGTTTTTTAAGGTTTCCACTCCATCGAGGACCCGCGCTTGGCAAAAACATCGCGTAGTACGCAGAATCAAACGTCTGCGTCCTATCAAAATTATTGCTGGCAATACTTGGCGAAGTAAAACTGGAGTCCACCGCAAGAATAGAGGTCAATGCCTTGTTCAGTGACTCACCCAACTCAACACCAGTTTTGGCGTTAAAGTATTTTCCTCCGCCCCTCTTCGCAGTTTCACCCAATAACCCGGCTGCAGCCGTTGCTCCATCACTAAAGCCAATAGTAAAAGTCATGACATTTTGAAACTGGTCAACTCCTGTATCATCAGGCTTTTTAACCAAGTCATTATTAAACATATAACTTGCTAAGGCAGGTAAGTAGCTGTCTTTGAAACGTCCATTTTCATCATTGAAGGCGCTGTAATCTCCATCAGGATTTGCATCGGCGGTTAACGTTTCAACTCTCCCATCTGCGTTTTGATCTACGGTAGGAACCCCATCAGTTATGTAAATGATATAGGCACGATCAGGGCATACTCTCATCGGAGAAATGTAGTTACCACCGGACTCTATAGAATCGTCGTATGAAGGCACATTACCTTGATACTTATCACCCCTTCCAAATACATAATCGCTGTCGCCATGACCATAGACAATGGCACTGCCTGAAAAATAGTTATACGCCTCGTACATGGTTTCACAGAGCGGGGTATTGGTTTCGGCTGGGAGCTGATTGATAGTTGACATCAAGCTGGCTTTTGCCGACGGTGTCATCTGACGAATCCCTGAGACTATACGTCCACCATCACGATCCCCTTCATCCTTGTAGTTCAGGTTGAAAATTGCCAACCCGAAATCTACGGAGGTATTAGTGCTGATAAAATCTGTTATGGCTTTTTGTGCAATCTCAAGCCTGGTTTTGGGTGCGTTGGGAATTTCGCCTCGTTGAACCAACTCATACCAGCGCAGATAGTTATCCGTATACAGTGTGACCGGTACTCCCGTTCCAAAACTTGTTTTTGTTGCAGCTTCAAGGGCGGTGTTCTCTGCCATTGGGGGCACGTAGTTGTAGGCAACTGCTTGGTTAGACACTTTCTTGGCATCGACGGGGTAACCATCAGCGACAGCCCCAGTCCCACTGCTGGTCCCTGGAGCGTTGATCTTGTCCTTTGCCTCTATATCTTCCCAGCAATCAACAATCTCGATATTTGCACCGTTGTTTTCGGGCATTTCCTGCCACTCACCGGTTTTACCTTTTACAACGTATTCGCGCAAGTAACCAGTGAAGCGGCCATAGGTATTCAAGGCATCCCAACTTTGATGGCAGCCGTTGATATCCCCCAAGAAACGACGCGCCTCAGATGGACTATCTGGAATAGGCAAACTAGTGTTATCAATGCCACCTTTCGTGTAGTAAAGCATACGGCCTTGGTAAGAATGACTATCACCTACAGGGTCGTAAACTTTGTCAGGGTCGTAGTCAGCAGGTGCCCCCTCCTCCAAGGTAGACATACTTCCTGAGTTATCAAAAATAATCAAAATTTTGGGCCGAACTCCAGTCCGGGCAGAAGACTCGAATACATAAAGCTCCGTATCATCTGCGTACGTAAAAGTTCCGCTGGAGATACCAACAGCAGCAAACAAAGCTGCACACATTGTCCGTTTGAAAATCATGATTAACTCCCGGTTAGTACTTCCTGCTCAACACCTGCGACCACTGTGAGCTGGCCTAAATTTTTCCGGCCAAATCGGGTGGAGCTCTGAACTTCGACTCGACGGCAACTGATTAGATTGGCGGACGATGCTTTGGTGTTTCGCTGACAACTCACATCACCAGCGGCTAAGGGACTCAAAGTAGACGTAACATTCAAGGAAGGGTCGTTTACCGTAGTTTGCGCATTAAGGTTAGCCAGTGTCGCACCTTTTTGCGTATCGATTGCCCGATCCTGTGCCCCTTGAGCTTCCGCGAGCGCTTCTACTCGCTCAGCCCCAGCACCAGCCATTCGCAGTGATTGACCGGAGTTTACCGCTAAGGCCACGCCAATCACCGTCATAATGACCAAAATGATTAATGAGAAAAACAGCACCATCCCCTGCTCTTTTTTCATTTGTCTAATTCCTTATTAACACTGGATTTTCCAGCACAATGGTGGTTGACACAACTCTGCGTCGAAAACCGTCGCCCTTAGGACCGATGGTTTTGTCACCTAAGGTGTAAACCACGTCATTGGTATAAGTGCGATCAGCTTCAACCGAACGCACCAACAAAAAGACTCTCAGCGAAACCAACCTTTGAAACAACTCATTGTCCCACATCAAACTACTCACATTCTGAGCTGGCATATAACTGTCTGCGGTGTCGTCTCCGTCATTATCAAACCCATAGAGAATCCGCATATTTTCAATCCCTTCAACCAACTGTTCTTCGTTTGTCATACCGTTGGCTGTGAGGGTTTTACGCCTGAGTTCCGGAACCTCGCTGGCATTCTTAGCGATATAGTAAACATGGTGTTGGTACTCCCAATAACGTCCATTCAGCAATGTTGGAGGGGTTCCACTCCCCTGAAAAAAAACAGCTTCATTTGACGTAGTAGCAACGTAAATGCGGCTACTGTTAGTCGGTGCCAAAGTGTTTGGGCCTACCAATCTTTTAAGCTGAATAACGTCAGTTTCTTCCGCTACACCGCTCAAACAAGCAAGAGACGCTCCACCGACAACATTCTCGTATCCCCACAATTTCCTAAAATGGGCTGGTGTATTATTTGGCAATGAACCGTTATTGGCTCCCGCGCCAATACAGTCACTCGCTGCGGGGATAACAGGCTCAACAGTAGTATTACCACCCACGATAAAATCTGTTCCCGTAATATCAGCCATAAACCCCAACTGACTAAGGTCTCTTTCCATCAGCGCTAGAGCAATTCTGCCGTTCTCTTGAAGCTGCCCATACTGGCTGGTCGTTGTTACATTGGTCGCTGACATATTAAACATTGCCGCAAGACCCAAGGCTAAAAACAGCCCTATAACCATAGCGACCATCAATTCAACCAGTGAAAATCCTCTTTGTATCCTTAACTTAGTCAACATCACTGGTTTCCTAGATAATCACGGTATTAATGACAAACACGCGGCGACGGTTATTTTTAGTGCCACAGTCTTTCACAAAGCTATCGGCGGCGGAATCACCACCATCGCTCACCTCACGGATCCCACGCCATGTCATCACGACGGTGACATCGCCGGTGTTTTGAACGCGGATACAGGCGATTGGCTTATCCAAACCACCAATATCGCGGCCACCGGTGGCCTCAGATGAGCCACTGAAAAGCTGCTCCCACTGATACTTATCCCAATCTCGGGTTTCGGTATTGGTACAAATAGTATTGGCCCCTACGGCAACGTCACAAGACGTACCAGGGTCAGCCAGGCTGCCATTGTAGGTACCGGCATAATTAGCCAGCTCGGGCTTATTCAGCTTCATCCGGCTGATGATGTCAGAGGCAAAATACGCCGCCTGAGTCTGCTGGAAAGATTCAAAGCTACTCTGTTTGGCGACTGTGTGAAGATTGAATATGCCAATAAGGCCAATCACCAGTATGACCAGTGCGACCATCACTTCAATCAAGGAAAATCCATTCCTGTACTTTTTCATCGGTGTCAAATCTCCCGAATTCGACATTTTTTTGACGACCAAAGCAAAAAATTACCCTTTAAAATCTTAATCTTAAGTCTATATTTGATTCTACAGGTTAATCATAGTTGAGTCGATTGTTTGCTGCCAGTAACAATAGCATCTAAAAAGATGAACCATTATACCTAGAACTTTACGCCAATAAAAAAAGAGGCTTCCGCCTCTTTTTTAACATTTTCTTTTCAAACAATCACCTAAGTTCGACTGGTACCGCAAAAACAACGTCTTCTTTGCGACCTTCGACCTCTGTCACCACGCTGGGGGCCAGATGGGTAATTGCATCGATAACCTGCTTTACCAACACTTCCGGCGCTGATGCTCCGGCAGTAACGGCCACTTTATCCACACCGGCAAACCACTCGGCCTTCACGTCAGCCGCACTATCGACAAGATAGGCTTGGGTACCCGACTTTTCGGCAAGCTCACGCAGGCGGTTAGAGTTGGAGCTATTTTTCGACCCCACCACGATAAAGAGCTTGGCCTGAGTCGCCAGACTGCGCACCGCATCCTGGCGATTTTGAGTGGCGTAACAAATATCGTCCTTGCGTGGACCCTCAATGGACGGAAACTTCGCCTGCAGCGCCGCGATGATGTCCAGCGTATCGTCAACCGACAATGTAGTTTGGGTGACGAAGCACAGGTTATCCGGGTCTTTCACCTGAAGCGCTTCGACGTCTTCCACCGACTCAATCAGATAAACGCCACCCTCAGGGTTATCGTACTGGCCCATGGTACCTTCAACTTCCGGATGGCCTTCATGGCCAATCAGGATGCATTCAACCCCTTTGCGGCTGGCCCGGGTTACCTGCAGGTGCACCTTGGTCACCAATGGGCAAGTGGCATCGAATACCTTCAGACCACGCTTTTTGGCCTCGGCCCGCACCGCCTGCGACACCCCGTGGGCAGAGAAGATCACTATGCTGTTGTCCGGCACCTGATCCAACTCTTCAACAAAGATAGCACCACGATCTTTGAGGTTTTGCACCACATAACGGTTGTGCACCACTTCGTGACGCACATATATAGGTGGCGAAAACAGCTCAAGTGCACGCTCAACGATGCTGATAGCGCGATCTACGCCGGCACAAAAGCCGCGTGGATTGGCGAGCAGAATGTTCATCTGTCCAGTCATCAGAGTTCCTCCAGCACTTCCAGCTCGAAGGTCACGGCCTGACCGGCCAGAGGATGGTTCAGATCGACCGTCACAGAATCGCCAGCCACATCACGGACAATGCCGGGAATTTCGCTGCCACCTGGACCTGCAAAACTGACAATCACCCCGGCTTCCAGCTGCATATCGGCAGGGAAGCGGCTGCGATCAAGGTGATGAATCGCATCTGGATTCACATCACCAAAGGCATCCTGTGGCTGCAGGGTGAACTTGTGCGAATCACCGACCTTCAGTGCGCCAAGCTCAGCTTCAAACGCCGGGCTCAGGCTGCCATCACCAATATTGAGGCGTGCGGGCTTACCCGACGCCTTGGTGCTGTCGGCGGTGGAGCCGTCAGACAAGAGAATATTCATATGGCACAGCAACGACTTTTGGCTCATGTGTTACTCCTTGATGGCCTTGTCATCCGAGCTGGACGCTTTAAAGCTGTCGATAATAATAAGCACGGCACCAATAAAGATGGCGGCATCAGCTATGTTGAACGCCGGGTAATGGGCAGTGTTCCAATAGAAATCGAGGAAATCCACCACAAAGCCATGTTGCAGACGGTCAATCAGATTACCAAGCGCACCGCCAATCACCAGGGTGTAGGCCAGATTCAGCCGCACCATGTTGGCTGGCTGCTTACGCAGCCAAATGGTTAACAGCACGCTGAAGCCCACTGCCACCGCCGTAAACAGCCAGCGCTGCCAGCCCCCTGCATCATGCAGGAAGCTGAAGGCGGCGCCATAGTTGCGCACATAGGTGAAGTTAAAAAACGGCAGCAGCTTGACCGACTCGTACAGGTCAAAGTTGGCCAGTACCCACTGCTTGGACAGCTGGTCGGCAAGAAACACCACCACGACAACCCAATACCAGCGCAAGCCACTTTCTTTCCAGTTCAATTGCATGGCCATCCTTATGCGAAGGCGCGGGCTTCGCCGTCACCCTCTATGTTGGTCACACAGCGGCCACACAGGCTTGGGTGCGCTTCAACTGAACCCACATCCTCACGGTGATGCCAGCAACGCTCGCACTTGGCCGCATCAGTCTTGGCAACCAGCACCTTAAGACCCGCAAGCTCAGTGGCGACAGCCGCCTCAGGCGCAGCATCGATTGGCAGCACCTTGGCATCCGAAGTCAACAGCACAAAGCGCAGCTCATCGCCGAGCACGGCCACCTTGGCAGCAAGTTCGGCATCGGCATACAGGGTCACGGTTGCTTCCAGCGAGCCGCCCAGCACCTTGTCACGGCGTGCCTGCTCAAGCTCTTTGTTCACTTCGTTACGCACAGAAAGCAGCAGTTCCCAGTGGCTGTCGGCCAGGTCGCTTTCCAGGGTTACCGGCTTCAGGCCTTCGTACCATTCCTGGGTGAACACATAGGCTTCACGCTTGCCAGGCAACAGCTGCCAAATTTCATCGGCGGTGAAGCTCAGTACAGGCGTAATCCAGCGCACCATAGCTTCAGCGATGTGGAACAGCGCAGACTGACAGCTGCGACGGGCATGGCTTTCACGCTTGGCGGTGTACTGACGGTCTTTGATGATGTCCAGATAGAAGCTGCCAAGTTCTACCGAGCAGAATTGCATCAGCTTATGGGTCACCATGTGGAAATTGTACTGCTCATAGGCGGCAATGATTTCGCTCTGCACCTTGGCGGCGCGGCGCACCATCCAGCGATCCAGCGCAACCATGTCTTCTACGGCTACCATGTCGGTTTCAGGCTCAAAACCATTGAGGTTCGCCAGCAGGAAACGACCTGTGTTACGGATACGGCGATAAGAGTCGGCGGCGCGATTCAAGATTTCATCGGATACGCTCATCTCACCGCTGTAATCGGTGGCAGCGACCCACAGACGCAGGATGTCTGCGCCGAGCTTGTTGGTTACTTCCTGAGGCGCAATCACGTTGCCGATGGACTTGGACATCTTGCGGCCCTTGCCATCCACGGTAAAGCCGTGGGTCAGCACCTGCTTGTAAGGCGCCTTGGCATGCATGGCGCTAGACAGCATCAGCGACGACATAAACCAGCCGCGGTGCTGATCCGAGCCTTCCAGGTACAGATCCACGCCATGGCCCTGGAACTCAGGACGGGCAGCCACCACGGTTTCGAAAGTCGAACCTGAGTCATACCAAACGTCCAGCGTATCGGTCACTTTGCGATACTGGTCGGCTTCATCGCCTAGCAGTTCGGCCGCGTCCAGATCCCACCAGGCCTGAATGCCCTGCTGCTCGATGCGGTGCGCCACGCGCTCCATCAAGGAGACTGAATCTGGGTGCAACTCTTCGGTTTCCTTGTTAACAAACAAGGTGATAGGCACACCCCAGGTACGCTGACGGGAGATACACCAGTCAGGACGGTTGGCTACCATGGTTTCGATGCGGCTCTGGCCCCAGTCAGGGATCCACTGGGTGTTTTTGATTTCGCCCAGTGCAGTGCTCCGCAGGCCCTGGTTATCCATAGAGATAAACCATTGCGGGGTTGCGCGGAAAATGATTGGGGTTTTGTGGCGCCAGCAATGTGGATAGCTGTGACGGTAAGCCACATGGTTCAGCAGTGCGCCTTTTTCTTTCAAAAGCGCCACTACATTGTCGTTGGCTTTAAAGACATGCTGACCGGCAAAGAAAGGGGTATCGGCCTTATACACGCCGTTATCACCCACGGGGTTGGCCACTTCCAGACCATACTTCTGCCCTACCACAAAGTCGTCCTGACCGTGGCCAGGGGCGGTGTGCACCACGCCGGTACCGGCATCGGTGGTCACGTGGTCACCCAAAATCACCGGCACGTCAAAGTCGAGGAAGGGGTGAGCAAAACGCATCAGCTCAAGCTCGCTGCCTTTTACGCGGCCCAGCACTTCGAATGACTCGGCGCCAAAACGCTTCACGCAGTCTTCGTGCAGCACATTAGCCACCACTATGGCGCGGGTAGCATCTTCTTTGGTGAAGGACACCAGCACATATTCAAGGTCGCCGGATACGGCCAATGCGCGGTTGGCAGGCAGGGTCCAGGGGGTGGTGGTCCAGATGACCATGGCGATATCATGGTCGTACTGAGCTACGCCAAATTTGGCCAGCAGCGCAGACTTGTCAACCACATTGAAACCCACATCGATGGCAGGAGACGTCTTATCTTCGTACTCCACTTCGGCTTCGGCCAGTGCTGAGCCACAGTCAGTACACCAGTGCACCGGCTTCACACCTTTTTGCAGGTGACCATTGGAGATAACTTTAGCCAGAGAACGCACAATGTTGGCTTCGGTGGCAAAGTCCATGGTCAGGTATGGCTTGTCCCAGTCACCCAGCACGCCCAGACGGATAAAGTCTTCGCGCTGACCATCAACCTGAGCTGCAGCGTACTTGCGGCACTCTTCACGAAATTCGGCGGCAGAGATCTTCTGACCAGGCTTACCTACTTTTTGCTCTACTTTGAGCTCAATAGGCAGACCATGGCAGTCCCAACCCGGCACATAAGGGGCATCGAAGCCCGCCATGGTTTTGGACTTGATAATGATGTCTTTGAGGATCTTGTTTACAGAGTGACCAATGTGAATGCTGCCGTTGGCGTAGGGAGGGCCATCGTGCAGGATAAATGGCTTGCGGCCAATGCGGCTGTCACGGATCTGCTGATACAGCTTGTCCTTGTTCCAGCGCTCAAGCATTGCGGGCTCGCGATTAGCCAGATTCCCACGCATCGGAAACTCAGTTTCCGGCAAATTCAAAGTAGATTTATAGTCGCTCATCGATCCTATACCGTTAATTGCCAAATAGTTTTAGCGTTTTGCTTAACCTGCATCGTCACCAAGCAGAGCCCGGGCTCTGTCGGCATCGTTCCAAATTTGTTTTTTCAGGGCATCAAGGGATTCAAAGGGCTGCTCGTCGCGAATTTTCGCCACCAGTTCCACTTCTACCCGTTTGCCATATAGATCACCTTCAAAATCAAACAGATGCACCTCAAGCTGGCATACCTGTCCGTTCACTGTGGGCCTGAACCCCACGTTGGCAACCCCTTCATATATATCACTGCCATCCCACCACAGCTTGACGGCGAAGACGCCGCGCACCGGTACCACCTTACGCTTGAGCGCAATATTGGCGGTGGGAAAGCCAATCGTCCGGCCAATCTTTTGCCCGTGGGCAACCCGTCCACAAAGGGTAAAAGGGTGCCCAAGCAGCCGTCTTGCCTGCTCCAGATTGCCCTTGGCGAGCTGCTCACGCACCGCGGTGGAGCTCACCCTCAGGTCGCCCACCATAAAAGAATGGGTATTGACCACGGCAAAGCCGAAACGCTCGCCGGCTTTTTTCAGCATCTCAAAGTTACCGGCGCGGCTCTTGCCGAAGCAAAAATCGTCACCAACCACCAGATACCTGACCCCGAGCTTTCGCACCAACAGGTCTTCAATAAAATGCTCGGGATCCATCGCGGCGAACTTGCGGTTGAAATTGACGCACAGCAGGCGGTCAATTCCCAGCTCGTCCAGCAGCACTATCTTATCCCGCAGCAAACTCAGGCGCGCGGGTGCATCATCACCACGAAACAGCTCCTGCGGCTGGGGCTCAAAGGTCATCAGAGTCGCGGGCAGACCAAAATGCTTGGCCCGCTCAACCAAACTGGCAATCACTTTGGCGTGCCCACGATGGACACCGTCAAAGTTGCCGATGGTAAGCACACATCCCCGATGTGCGGGCAAGATATTGTGAATTCCGCGGATTAATTCCATGTGACCTGACAACTGGCGTACGTAAATTGGCGGATTATATCTCAGCTGACGCAGAGAATCAGCCCTTGCGGGCGCGTTTCATCTGCCAGGGCTTAATCCCCAGCAGAATAAGCGACAACCCATAAACTAAAGCCCCCAGACCGATATAACCGGCAAGGGCACCGGCACGCTCGCCAATATGCCACTCGAGCCACACCGCCTGTGTGGGCAACAGATACCACAGAAGCGCCCCCATAGCGAGGGTAGACACGGCCACCTTGGCAAAAAACACCAGCGTCGACTTCGCCACTTTATATACACCGGCCTTATGCAGCCCCCGATAAAGCAGCGCGGCATTGAGCAGCGCCGACAAGGAAGTGGCAATCGCCAGCCCCACATAGCCAAAGGGCACAGCAAAGATAATGTTAAACACCATATTGCTGACCATGGCGACAATACCGTAACGCACAGGGGTTTTGGTATCCTGGCGAGAGTAATATCCAGGAGCCAACACTTTGATAAGCATGAAGTTAAGCAGGCCAGCGCCATAAGCCATCAAACTGTAAGACGCCATTTCCACATCGCTGATATCAAAGGCGCCACGCATAAAGAGCACCATCAGCATGGGTTTGGCCAGCACAATCAGCCCCAGCATGGCGGGCATACCCAGAAGCAAAATCGCCCTCACCCCCCAGTCCATGGTTTTGGCAAAGCCTTCGCCTTCATCGTTCACATGCTTTTTCGACAACGCAGGCAACACCACTGTGGCAATGGCAATACCGAAAAGTCCCAGGGGGAACTCAAGCAAACGGTCGGAGTAATAGAGCCAACTGATGGAGCCTGTCATCAGGAAGCTGGCAATAAAGGTGTCAAACAGCAGGTTAATCTGCGACACCGACACCCCGAACAGTGCCGGGATCATCAGGGTGCGGATTTTGGTCACCCCCGGGTGATGCCAGCCCCAGGAGGGCTTAACCAAAGCACGCTCGCGGTACAAAAAGGGAATTTGAAACAGAAATTGAATAAGACCGCCGGCAAACACCCCCCAGGCCAAACCGATTTCCGGCTGCTCAAACTGCGGCGACAACCACAGGGCAAAGGCAATAATGGCGATATTCAAAAATACCGGGGTAAAGGCCGACACCGCAAAGCGGCCGCGGGTATTGAGGATGGAGCCTGCCAGCGCGGTAAAGGTGATAAACCATAAATAAGGAAAGGTTATCTTCAGCATCAGCGCAGCAAGTTCAAACTTGGCGCCGTTTTCACCGCCTTCCAGCCAGTCAAGAAACCAACCGCCACCAAACAGCGCGGCCAGTATTGGTGAGCCAATCACCCCAAACAGGGTCACTATGGTCACCAGGCCGCCAAGCGTACCGGCCACTTTTGAGAGCAGTTCACGGGTTTCTTCGCTACTGTGTTTTTCCTGATATTCGGTCAGAACAGGTACAAATGCCTGAGCAAAAGCGCCTTCGGCGAATAATCTGCGCAAAAAATTGGGAATTTTATTGGCAAAGAAAAATACGTCAGCACTGGCTCCGGCCCCCATCAGATTGGCCACTACCATGTCGCGAACTAAACCCAACACACGGGAGATCAAGGTCATGGCACTGACTATCATCCCTGACTTCAGAAGTTTCTTGCTCAAAACGCCCCCTGGGAAGGACCGGAAAATGCGGGTGATATCTTGGAAAAAAACGCTTCCGGCTCTGTCACACGACAGTATTTGCTGGTAGAATTGCGCCACATTTTACACGAGTTGGGTTGAAGATAGCCAAGTCGGGTTGGATTAATTTGCTTTTATGGCCGATATTCAACCATTGCCATTGACAAGGTGGCAAAATACGGGCATATTCCTCGACCTTTGAAAGTATCAATCCCAAGTTTTTAGGAGTTGCACCTTGGCTAACAGCAAGACTGCAAAGAAGCGCGCGCTTCAATCTGAAAAGCGTCGTCAGCACAACGCCAGCCGTCGCTCAATGCTGCGTACCTACGTGAAGAAAGTTATCGCTGCCATCAAGGCTGGCGATCACAAAGCTGCTACCGAAGCCTTCGCCGTAGCCCAGCCTATCGTTGACCGTATGGCGACCAAAGGCCTGATCCACAAGAACAAGGCTGCCCGTCATAAGGCTCGTCTGAACGCCCGTATCAAGGCTCTGGCTGCTTAATCGCTGCCAGTAAGACGTAAAAAAACCGGCCCAGGCCGGTTTTTTTATATCTGCTCAATGGCAATATATGTTGTTGAGTAACTTGATGATCTCTTTCACCTCATCACTCTTCAATGAGTAGAACACCGTCTGAGCTTCCTTGCGGGTCGAAACCAGATTGTCTTTGCGAAGCCAGGCCAGGTGCTGCGATAACGCAGACTGACTCAGCCCCAGTTTCTTGTTCATCTCACCTACACACATCTCGCCTTCGTTCAGCAGATGGCACAGGATAAACAATCGACGTTCATTGGCCAGTGCCTTTAGCAGCACCACCGCATGATCAGCTCGCTCCTGCATCAATTCTATATTCATTACGAGCATATTCTCCTAATACAAACCCCGGGCCTAATATAGCGTTGCCTTACAGACTGCGTCGGGACACAGCCCACACTTTTTGTTAGATTGTTTTCAAAAATGGGATGTACGTAATAAAAATCGAGGAAACACATGAAAACCCTACCCATCGTTTTCGCCAGCGCACTGTTGCTGGCCGCCACAACGAGTACTTCAGCACAAGCGACAACCGATAAAAATCATGAAGTTGCTGAAACGCTTGCCCAAAAAGCTCAGGCTTCATCACTTGGCTTTGATATTGTGGAATCTCTGACAGTTGAAGTGGGCCCCAGACTGGCCGGCAGCGCTCAGGATAAAGTGGCCGTTAACTGGGCCATGGCCAAACTCACCAGCCTGGGCTTTGATAAGGTCTATAAAGAGCCGGTGACTGTGCCAGTTTGGCACCGCGGTATCGCCCGCGCCAGCATCACAAGCCCTTTCCCACAGCCCATGGTTGTAACCGCCCTGGGTGGCAGTATCGCCACGCCAGAGGGCGGCATCAGTGCCCCTGTCGTCCGTTTTGACTCGCTTGATGCGCTGAATGAGGCGCCAGCCGACTCTTTGAAAGGCAAAATTGCCTTTATTGATGCCAAAACCGAGCGCCACCGCGACGGCGCAGGTTATGGCAAGACCGCCGGTGGCCGCAGCCGCGGCGCTGTGGCAGCCTCTGAAAAAGGCGCTCAGGCCATTATTATCCGCTCCATAGGCACAGATCACGACCGCATGGCCCATACCGGGATGATGCGTTACAATGATGGAGTTGAGCCCATTCCCGCCGCAGCCATCTCCAATCCCGATGCAGATTTAATTAACGCTATGCTGAAGCGCGACCCAAGCGTCGTGGTATCGCTTGAGTTGGGTTCAGAGCGTCGCGGCGAAGCCACCTCCTACAACGTGATTGCCGAAGTCAGCGGCAGCAGCAAAGCCGATGAAATTGTGTTGATTGGCGCGCACCTCGACTCCTGGGATGAAGGCACAGGCGCCATTGATGACGGTGCAGGTGTTGCCATTGTGACAGCCGCCGCCAAGCATATTCTCGACCTGCCACAAAAACCTGCGCGCACCATTCGGGTGGTGCTCTATGCCGCCGAAGAAGTGGGCCTGGTGGGCGGTAAGGCCTATGCCAAGGCCCATGAGGCTGAGCTTGCCAAGCATTACATTGCGGCCGAGTCTGATTTTGGCGCAGGACGTATCTATCAGATTGATTGGCGGGTGGCCGATAGCGCTCATCAAAGCATGGTGGCGGCCATGGCTGTCTCCCAAAAGCTGGGAGTCGTGGCCGGCAACAACAAGGCTTCAGGTGGCCCGGATGTGTCTATGTTGCCTGCCCTCGGGGTACCGGTGGCGTCACTCAGACAGGATGGCAGCGATTATTTCGACTATCACCACACCCCCAACGATACCCTGGACAAGATTGACCCAGAGGCGTTGGCACAAAACGTGGCTGTCTATGCCCAGTTCGCCTGGATGATGGCAAACAGCGATGTGGCGCTGCGCCCCTTACCTGCGAAGGAATAACTCCTGTTATCCCATAAAAAAACGCGGCCGATGGCCGCGTTTTTTATTACTTAACTCTAATCCCCATTGCTTAACGCTATTCCCACTTTCGGCTGTGTTAGCGCTCTTCCCGCAAAAACACAGGTTGCAGGGGTTTTGACTGCTCGGGGCTGTAGTAGTAACCGTCATAATTGAAGTCCTGCAGCGCTTCAATGCTGGTTGGCCGGGTTGCCAGAATAAAGCGGGTCATTAGTCCCCTCGCCTTCTTGGCGTAGAAACTGATGATCTTGTACTGGCCATTCTTGGCATCTTTAAATACCGGGCTGACCACTGTGCCCTTGATATTTTTGGCAGACACCGCTTTAAAGTACTCATTGGACGCGAGATTCACCAAAATATCGTCACCCTGGGCCGCCAGCGCTTCGTTGAGTTTGTCGGTAATAATGGAGCCCCAGAACTCGTACAGGTTCTTGCCACGACCATTGGCCAGGCCTGTGCCCATCTCGAGCCGGTAGGCCTGCATTAAATCCAGCGGCTTAAGCAGCCCGTAAAGGCCTGATAACATCCGCAGGTGGGACTGAGCATAACCAAGCTCGTCCGCGCTCAGGGTGTCGGCATCCAGGCCGGTATACACATCGCCACGAAAGGCAAACAATGCCTGCTTGGCATTTTCCAGCGTAAATTCTGGGGACCAGCTGGCAAAACGCGCGGCGTTCAGTCCGGCAATTTTGTCACTGACCGACATCAGGGAGGCGATATCCGCTGGCGTGAGGGCGCGGCAGACGTCGATAAGCTCACGGCTGTGCTCAGCCAACTCCGGCAGAGTGAACTCCCCCGTTGGGGCGGGGTTTTCATAATCCAATGTTTTGGCGGGGGAAATAACAACCAGCATAGGTATCTCAGTCTCCTCTTGTCTGCGGTTATGATACCCAAGCGACATAAAAAAACCACGCTGGAGCAGCGTGGTTTTTTCAGATTAAGCTAATCGACTCAGCTTTCGCTAGTCTCAACACGGGCCTCACGTGGCCAGATGTCAGTTTCAACCTGGCCATCAAGCTCAGGGAACTTACTGCGGTCAAATACCGGCATATCACCGTTTTTCAACTGATCGCGGTAATCGTTGATCACCCGAATAGCCAAACCGGAAAGCAGTATCAGCGCGACGATATTCACAATCGCCATCAAGCCCATGGACACGTCCGCTAAATCCCACACCAGACCAATCTTGGCCATGGCACCAAACATCACCATGCCAAGTACCGCCAGGCGGAAAACAGGCAGAGCATTCTTACGGTTGCCGGACAGAAACATCACATTGGTTTCGGCGTAAGAATAGTTGGCAATGATTGAGGTAAAGCAGAACAGCAAAATCGCAAACGCGATAAAGGCGCCGCCCCAGTCACCTACGTGACTGGTTAGGGCATCGATGGTCAATTTAATGCCATCGCTTTCGCCGCCCATATCACCGGCCAGCAAAATAATGGCGGCGGTGGCGGTACAGATCACCAGGGTGTCTACAAACACGCCCATCATCTGCACGAACCCCTGAGACGCAGGGTGATTTGGGTTAGGTGATGCACTGGCGGCCACGTTGGCGGCGCTGCCCATGCCGGCTTCGTTGGAGAAAAGGCCGCGGGCGATACCGGCCTGCATGGCCTGAGCCACGCTGTAAGCCACACCACCGGCAACCGCTTCCTGCCAGCCAAAGGCACTCTTGATGATCAACATGAACACATCCGGCAGCTTCTCAAGGTTGAAAAACACCACCACCGAAGCAATCAGCAGATACGCCAGCGCCATAAAAGGCACCACGATTTCAGATACCTTGGCCACCTTGCGCAGGCCACCCATAATCACAAAGCCACTGGCTATCACAATGGCAATACCCACATACATAGGGTCAAAGCCGAATACCCGCTCCATGGCACCTGTGATGGTGTTGGCCTGTACGGCATTGAATACCAAACCAAAGGCAAGAATAAGGAACAGTGAGAACAGCACGCCCATCCAGCGCTGGCCCAAGCCCTTTTCCATATAGTAAGCAGGACCGCCGCGGAACTGACCGTCTTCATCTTTTACTTTATAGATTTGCGCCAGGGTCGATTCAATCATGGCCGTGGCCATACCGAGCACCGCAATGGCCCACATCCAGAACACAGCGCCGGGGCCGGCCATACCGATGGCCACCGCCACACCGGCCATATTACCTGCACCTACCCGGGCCGCCATGCTGGTACAAAATACCTGAAATGATGACAAACCATCGTCGCCACCCTGGCGGCTGATGGTCATGACTTTAATACCGTGCTTGAAATGGGTCAGCTGAATAAAGGCGAGGCGAACCGTAAAGTAGAGCCCTGCACCCACCAGTCCGTAGACCAGCAGTTTTCCCCACAGCAGAGCATTCAGAAAATTGACTATAGTTTCTAACATAATGAGTACTTCTTTCCTTCTGCAACAGCCCGGAGATCCGTTCTTGGGCTGCTGTTGCGACTGATCTAAGCAAGATCATGATTAGCTGTAATTTTTATATCATTTTATCCTTTCCGTGCCTAAATTTCAGCACGGTTACAGCTATGAGGCGCCCAACGGACGCGGCAAATTAGCACAGTATTTCAAAAAAACCGCGTGATCAAGCTCACAGTTGCGCATTTATACGACATGCGCATCACGCAACAAAAACAGAGATAAGATACTGTTAAAACTCGATTAACAATCGAATCACGACTATTTAAAGGGAGAAAGTCAGTGAATCTAACTTTGGAAAATTGGAGGTTGGGCACATTTTTGTAAAAAAATTACAAATATAGTAGCACCCAAGAAACACTTCCAATTAACCATTTTAAGCATCGAGAGGCTTATTATGACTCAACCGCACGAGATTAGCGCACTGAAGAAATTTGTGCGTGCAACCAACTTCCTGGCCACGTCGCAGATTTATCTCAAGCAGAATGTGTTGCACAAAAGGCCACTGGCCCACGGAGACATCAAACCCAGACTCCTCGGCCACTGGGGCACATGTCCCGGCATCAACTTCGTCTATGCCAACGTCAACCGTCTCATCGTAAAACACAAGCGTCCTTTCCTTTATCTCGTCGGCCCAGGCCATGGTTTCCCAGCTGTTCAGGCTAACCTCTTCATCGAAGGCTCACTGAGCCACTTCTATCCAGAAACCATCCCTTATAACGAAACCGGCATCGAAGATATCTGTAAGAAATTTTCAGCTGCATATGGTTATCCTTCACATGCTAACCCCGAAGCCCCTGGTCAGATCCTTGAAGGTGGTGAACTGGGTTACTCCCTATCTGTCGGTTTTGGCGCTGTATTGGATAACCCTGATCTAATTGCCACTGTGCTTGTGGGTGACGGTGAAGCAGAAACCGGTCCTCTTGCAGCCTCTTGGTATGCCAACCGTCTGATTAACCCGGCAACCTGTGGTGCCGTACTGCCTATCGTGCACATTAACGGTTACAAGATCTCCGGTCCTACCCGTATGGGCCGCATGAGTCACGAAGAGCTGGACCTTGAGTTCCGTGGTCTGGGTTACCACCCAATTATTGTGGATGACCAACAGGACGAAGATGTCTATGTGCAGATGACCAACGCCATGGACCTTGCCTACAGCATGATTAACGACATCCAAACCCGCGCCCGCAGCGGTGAAGATGTGTGCAAGCCACGCTGGCCTGTGATCCTGATGCGTACCGCCAAAGGCTGGACCGGTGTGTCAGAAGACAACGGTAAGAAGCTCGAAGGCAACTGTGAGTCGCACCAGGTTATTGTGAACAAGTGCGCCACCGACAAGAAACACCTGGAGGCACTGGACAACTGGCTGGCAAGCTACGGTTTTGCTGACCTGTATAAAATCAACGACCAGGGCGTACTGGAATTCGATGCTGAAATCGCCAGCCTTATTCCACCAAAAGAACTGACCATCGGTCGTCAGCGTCTTTCCTACGGCGGTGAAGTGGTTCGTGCCCTGTCTAACCCAGAATTGACCAAGCTTGCCTATGGTCCTGAAGTACCACGCGGTCATCGCGGCTACTCCATGAACAAGATGGGTGAGTGGATGCGTGAAGCATTCAAGCTGAACCGCGACCAGCGCAACCTGCGTATCTTCAGCCCGGATGAAACATACTCCAACCAGCTACAAGCGGTATTTGAAGAAACCGACCGCGCCTGGCAGTGGCCTATTGAGAGCTGGGATCAGGACATGGCCCGTGACGGTCGCGTACTGGAACTGCTGTCAGAAAACCTGCTGTTTGGCATGATGCACGGTTACACTGTGACCGGCCGCCACGGTATGTTCCCAACCTACGAGGCCTTCTCTCAGGTTGTATCCTCCATGGCTGACCAATACTGTAAGTACGTTTACGCAAGCCAGGGCGTGCATTTCCGTAAGCCGCTGCCATCTTGCAACGTGGTACTGTCTTCATTGCTGGAGCGTCAGGATCACAACGGTTACTCGCACCAGAACCCAAGCTTCCTCGGCGCCATGCTGGAAAAACATCCTGAGATTATCTCAGCGTACCTGCCAGCCGATGCCAACAGCACCCTGGTGTACACCGAACGAGCCTACGCTGACCGCGATAAGCTGAACATTATTGTAGCCGGTAAGAAAGAGCTGCCTCAGTGGCTGACTCTGGATGAAGCCCGCCGCCAGGCCAAAGATGGTCTGATGATTTGGGACTTTGCCTCTGATGAAGATCCGGATGTGGTACTGGCAGGTTGCGGTGACTACGCCACCCAGGAATGTATGGCCTCTTTGGTTCTGATTCGCGAATTGCTGCCACGGGTACGTGTGCGCTTTGTGAGTGTGTCCGAGCTTAACTCCAATGGTCTGGGCAGCCGCAAGTTCCAGCAGAAACCCTGGATGATGGATGAAGTCTTTACCAAAGATAAAGGCGTGGTGTTCAACTATCACGGCTATCCAAACACCATCAAGAAGCTGGTATTCGATTACAAGGGCAGCCACAGATTCCGCATCAAAGGCTACGAAGAGGAAGGTTCAACCACCACCCCATTTGACATGGGCGTGCGTAACGGTACCTCCCGCTACCACCTGGTGATCGACATGGCTTACAAATTGTTCCAGCAAGGTATTATTGATGAGACCCAACACGTGGCCATCACTACCGATATGCTGCAACGTTTGGTTGACCACAAAAACTATATTAAAGCCAATGGGGTAGACCCGATTCATATTGAAAATTGGGTATGGACTCGCTAATACAGTTAAAAAGATTATAAAACTGTGATCTGGAAGGCACTCAAATGGGGTGCCTTTCGTTTTTTTCCACTAAAAGAATGATGTACTGTAGAAATTCAGATATTTAGAATAGATAATATGTGCGGCTTGCTAGAAAAGAAAGGGATCACCACGCTAAGTGCAAGCTATGCTTTTTGAGCATTATGGTGGACATCATTAAACAATGGACTTGGAGAAATATGATGAAAAACTCATTGAAAGTTGCACTGCTCGCATCTGTATTGCCATTCGGTGTAATGGCATCTGATGAAGGCATGAGCCCTTGGTACGTGGGTGGCGGCGTAGGCGTTAACAACTACGAGCCTAACTGCGACCAAAAAACCATGAAAACCTGTGGCGAAGACAGCCCCTATGCTTGGGACGTATTCGCAGGTTATCTGTTCAATGACTACTTCGGTGTAGAGCTGGGTTACCGTGACCTGGGCCGCGCCGAGTGGACCGACTATTCCGACGCCCTGAACGACGTGGGCGCCAAGGGTACCACCCTGGGTCTGGTTGCTTTCTGGCCTTTCGCTAACAAGTGGAGCCTCTCTGCTGAAGCTGGTGCCATGAACTACCTGATCTCCAACAACAAGCGCTGGGGCTCTGAATACTACAGCGACAGCGGTATTGCACCGTTTGTTGGTGCTGGTATCGGCTATAACTTCACAGACAACCTGAAGCTTTCTGCCAAGTATCGTCGTTATGAAAACCTCGATGAAGAAAAGTGGAACACCCTGGAAATGGAAAGCAACTACTGGGGTCTGGAGCTGAGCTACCGTTTCGGCAGCAAGGCTGCACCTGTGGTTGTCGCTCCTGTTGTTGTACCAGTTGACTCTGACAACGATGGCGTAAACGACGATCTGGACAAGTGCCCTGCCACGCCTTCTACTCACAAAGTAGACAGCTATGGCTGCACCATGTACACCGACGACGTGACTACCCACACTCTGGGCTCACTGCGCTTTGCCAACAACTCTTCTGTAATCCACTCTTCTTCTTACGATTCAGTTGAGAAGCTGGCTGGCTACATGAACCAACACCCAGGTTCTACCGTAGAGATCGGTGGCCACGCCTCTAACGTAGGTAACCCAGGCTACAACATGAAGCTGTCTGAGAAGCGCGCCAACGCCGCTGCCAAACTGCTGGTTGAAAAGTATGGCATCAGCGCTGACCGCGTAACTGCCAAGGGTTACGGTATCACCCGTCCAGTTATGGAAGGCAACACTGCCGAAGCTCACGCTGCCAACCGCCGCGTAGAAGCTGTAGTAACTGGTTCTGAGAAGGTACCTGTACTCAAGTAATCCTTGAGTAAACCTTAAAAAGCCACTGCCCTGCAGTGGCTTTTTTCATTACCGCAGCAACGATTCCAACCCGGGGCCGTCGCTTTTGGGAACTTTAAGTCGTTTTTGTAATTTTTTTTCATAGTGCGGTTGGAAAAAAGTGCAAAATCGCTTCTAATATTGTGTCTAGAACTCCGGCGCTCCGGCGGCTTTTCGAAAAGGACAAGATCCATGGCCAATACCTTAGAGCAACTCAAATCCTTTACCACCATTGTGGCCGATACCGGCGATATCGAGGCAATCAAGCGATCTCAGCCTGAAGATGCCACCACCAACCCATCGCTGATTTTGAAAGCGGCGCAAATTCCAGAATATGCAGGTCTTATCGACAACGCCATCGCCTGGGCCAAGACCCAAAGCGACAACTTGGAAACCCAGATTGAAGACGCCGCCGACAAACTGGCCGTAAACATCGGCCTGGAAATCCTTAAACTGGTGCCTGGCCGCATCTCCACCGAAGTGGATGCGCGCCTGTCTTTCGATAAAGCCGGTTCCATCGCCAAGGCCCATAAGCTTATCCGCCTGTATCAGGAAGCCGGTATCGACAAGAGCCGCATTCTGATCAAACTGGCTTCCACCTGGGAAGGCATCTGCGCCGCCAAAGAGCTGGAAGCGGAGGGCATCAACTGTAACCTAACGCTGCTGTTTAGCTTTGCCCAGGCCCGCGCCTGTGCTGAAGCCGGGGTATTCCTGATTTCACCTTTCGTAGGCCGCATTCTCGACTGGTACAAGAAGTCTACCGGCAAAGATTACAGCGCCAGCGAAGACCCGGGCGTGGTGTCAGTTACTGACATCTACAACTACTACAAGCGTCACGGCTACAAGACTGTGGTGATGGGCGCAAGCTTCCGCAATACCGGCGAAATCATTGAGTTGGCGGGCTGTGATCGTTTGACCATAGGTCCATCACTGCTCGAAGAGATGGCCGCCAGCAACACCCCCGTGGTACGTAAGCTGACCCCAGCCACCGAAACCGTTGCCCCGGGTCCTGTGATGAGCGAAGCCGAGTTCCGTTGGGAGATGAACCAGGATGCCATGGCCGTTGAAAAACTGGCTGAAGGGATCCGTAATTTCGCAGTCGATCAAGGCAAACTGGAAGAAATGCTCAAGGCCAAACTGGCCTGATAACGCGGGGAAGCAACGAATGAGTCGAGTTACCAACACTCCTGAGTGGCAGAAACTGAAGGAATATTCCAACAATCTGCCCCATATGCGTGAACTTTTTGCGACTGACAGCGCACGTTTCAACAAAATGTCACTGAAAGCCTGTGGCCTGTTTTTGGATTACTCCAAAAACCGTGTGAATGAAGCCGTGCTCAGTGCCCTGTTTGGTCTGGCGCAGCAGGCTCAACTGCCAGCGCGAATTAAGGCCATGTTCGCCGGTGACATTATCAACACCACAGAAAAGCGCGCCGTACTGCACACCGCGCTGCGTGCCCCAAAGGGTGCGGTGGTGGAAGTGGATGGCGTTAATGTGGTGCCTGAAGTTCATGCAACCCTGGATAAAATCGAATCCTTCGTTGCTTCTATTACCTCTGGCGAGTGGCGCGGTTACACCGGCAAAGCCATCACTGATATCGTCAGCATAGGTATCGGTGGCTCCTTCCTTGGTCCGAAAATCGCCACTCAGGCGTTGCGTCCATACTGGAGCGGTAAACTGAACTGCCATTTTGTGGCCAACGTCGATGCCACCTCGCTGGTTGAAAAGCTCAAGCTGGTTGACCCGGAAACCACCCTGTTCCTGATGTCGTCCAAATCATTTGGTACCCAGGAAACCCTGACCAACACCCTGAGCGCCCGCGACTGGTTCCTGCAAAGCGGTGCAACTCAGGCTGATGTAGCCAAGCACTTTGCCGCAGTCACCTCCAACGTGGCCAAGGCAACCGAATTTGGTATCGATGAAGCCAATATCTTCCCGATGTGGGACTGGGTTGGCGGCCGTTACTCTCTCTGGTCTGCCATTGGTTTACCGATTGCGCTGATGGTTGGCATGGACAATTACCGCGCCCTGCTGGCCGGTGCCCGCGAGATGGATGAACATTTCACCTCTGCGCCACTGGCTGAAAATATGCCGGTTATCATGGGGATGCTGTCTGTTTGGTATGGCAACTTCTTCAATGCCCAATCCCACGTAGTACTGACCTACGATCACTACCTGCGCGGCCTGCCGGCATACTTCCAGCAGCTCGATATGGAAAGTAACGGCAAGTCCGTCATGCTTGAAGGCGACACCGTCGACTTCAGCACCGGCCCCGTGATCTGGGGCGGCGAAGGCACCAACGGCCAGCACGCTTATCATCAGTTGCTGCACCAGGGCACAGCTCTGATCCCGGCCGATTTTATTATGCCGCTGCAAAGTCATAATCCGCTGGGTGAACACCACGCACAGCTGGCGTCCAACTGCTTTGGCCAGACCCAGGCACTGATGCAGGGCCGGACCTTCGAAGAAGCCTTGGCGGAACTCGCCTCCAGCAAGCTTGCTGAAGAAGAGAAAACCCTTATTGCCCGTCACAAGGTGATGGACGGCAACAAGCCCAGCAACACCCTGCTGATGGATAAACTGACACCGGCAACTTTGGGTGCCCTGATTGCGCTTTATGAGCATAGAACCTTCGTGCAAGGCGTTATTTGGGACATCAACTCCTTCGACCAATGGGGCGTGGAACTTGGCAAGACGCTGGGCAATGACGTGCTGGCCAGACTCGGCGCCGGCAAGGACGCTACTGAGCTGGATTCCTCCAGTAACGCACTGATCAACCTGTTCCGCCAAGGACATATCTAAGTCCTTCTTCTGTATACAGAACCTAAAAAGCCGGCATAGCCGGCTTTTTATTTATCAAGCGATATCAATTAATTAGTCTCCAATCGTACGAATTCACTCAAACGTCATACCTCCTTAACACACCTGAAACATTCTTCTTGCACCCTATTTGCGATGTGTGGTATTTAGTTGCTGAGAAAACATACAACAACAGGAGGTTGCCATGGATCGTTTAGATTATGGTAGTGCGCTAGATGAAGTCGTAGAAAGACCAGGTCGCTCCAAGGGCTCCAACAAGAAACGTAAATGGAGGGAAATCGAAGCGCTGAAGGATAAGCATCGCCTGCTGAAGGAATTGCAGGATATCGACTCCAACTTTGATTACGATGTCGACAGCCTCCTGGCATAAATCGCATTCAAAAAAAGAGCGCCTGAGGCGCTCTTTTTTATTGTCTGTTGCTGATCCAGCAGGGCTACATCTCTACTTTTAGTCGGACTTAGTCGGACTGTTGCAGGTAATTTTTCAGCTCATCAAACAGCTGGTTATCGTTGTCGCTGAACAGCGGGTCTTCCACCAGCTTAATAAGGCAGCGCTCGTTGATTTGATGCCAGTCTTCGTCGGTCAGTTGCCGCGACAATAACGGAAACATTTCCCGTTCTTCAAACAGCATGTGCTCTTCCTGGCTTCGAACATAGCCAGACAGATCCTCAATCAGCTTCTCTTTGGCCACCACCACATCACATAAAATGAGATTCAAGGTACCCATCAGGGCTGCCGAAGACTCCACCAGAGCCTGGTGTTCTTTACTTAAACGGTCGAGCCTGGGTACCGACGGGTACTTTTGCAGGCAATAGTCGTAAATCACGTCTTCAAGGGGGTGATGGCTATGCTCGGCGTAGCTTTGCATATACTCCACGATGTCACGCACCAGGTTGAAATTAACGCTGTCCCCGTTTTCCAACATAGCGCGTTTCTTATTGAGGATCTTAAGCAAAATAGCGATATGCTTGTGATCTCTCATCAGTCGGTTGAGCATAGGTCGTCCCCCGTGCCAATGTCTGTTTCTCTAATACATAGTAGTCAACTGCCTGAACCTTAACCACTATAGCAAAGGCACCCAAAACCCCAATGTGATTACGATCAAGCTTTTAGCCTACGCACTACTGCGTTCGAGCGCATCCACCACCGACTTGAGTGACCCCTGCAGCCGCAGAAACGCATTACTGGCCGAGTTGGCTTCCCGCAGATTTCGCTCCACCAGCCCGGTGAAAAAGTTCTCCTGCTCTTCGGTCATATCCAGCACATGGAAGCTGGCGCGGATTTCAGAGGTAATATTGGTCAGCGCATGGCAAAAGCGCTCGTCGCTCTCCTGAATACTGTTCGACAGCCCGCCAACCAACTGCTGGATATTGGCAATTGCTTTTTTCAGGGTTTGCTGGCGGGAGATGTCCAGGATCCGCGCCTCCAGCCCCTCTACTACCACCGCAATCACATCGCGAATTCGGCCGTAAAGCACCTCATCATTCAAGGGCATGTTTTTAATCAAAAAAGACACATGCTTGTCGTTGCACACGGTGCGGGAGCCAAAGTCGTACAATCGTCCCTGATGGTCGAGCAGCTCAAAAATATTGGCCTCAATGGGGCTGATGGCGGTGTGCTCAGGCACAAAATACAGTGGCTCTTCCACCCGGATCTCAAGGCAGGTTTTCAGTTCCAGCAGATTCATCAAATCGAAAAAAGCATCCGCCAGCGAGCGATAGTCCTGACATAAGAAACACTGACGGAAAAACTGCAGTACGGCACCATACTGGGACGACTCGTTCATCGACTGGAATGCCATATTGCGGGAAAAGCTTTCCGCCTCGGCAAGCGAACGCTTCTTGATTTGATAGGTCGCCACAGCGTGGGTTTTGGCCATCAGCTCTTTAAGCTCAAAGGGCTTGGCAATAAAGTCGACCCCACCGGCCTCGTAAGCTTTCAGGCGCTCTTCAAGGGTATTCATCCCCGAAACAAAGATAACTGCGCTGTCGATGCCTGCCTGCTGCAATTCACCGCAAAGGGCAATACCCGAGGTGTCCGGCAGGCTGATATCCATCAAAACGATATCGGGCTTTTTGCCACTCAACGCCTTTTTGTAACTATCGGCATTGAAAAACAACTGCACCTCATAGTCATCCTGCAACACTTCACGCATCAGATGGCAATAATCGGTGTCGTCATCCACTATCCACACATTGAGTCGTTCCATCAGTTTACTTCTCCTTTTCCCGCAAATTTCACCCCGACTTCAGCCAGCGCATTGGCAAAGGCTGAAAGCTCGAAGGGTTTGTGTAGTACCTTGAATGGCATTTCTTCGTGTTTTTCCACGCCTATATCTTCAATAAAGCCCGATACCAGCAGCACCGGCATCGGGTGCAGCGCACTGAGTTCGCTGGCAAGCTCGTAACCGTTGATGCCACCGGGCATCAACACATCTGTTACCAGTAGCCCGGCGTCACAGGGATTGTGGAGATATTTCTCGCGGATGCAGACCCCATCGCTGAAGGTTTCAACCTCCATGCCCATCAACTGACAATAATCACTGAGCACATTCAACAGCTCCGGCTCGTCATCAACCAGCAACGCCTTGAGTGGCCCGGCAACCTGGGGCACGCTGGAATCGCGGGTAAGCTTAGGAGCCAGCGCCGCCTTTTTAGCCTTCACCGCAGGAAACCAGAGCCGAAACTCGGTGCCGCAGGGGCCGGTAGCGATGACATTCATATAGCCACTGGAGCGCTTTACAAAGCCGTAAATCATGGCTAGACCAAGACCAGTGCCTTTGCTTTTATCCTTGGTGGTAAAGAAGGGCTCGAATATTTTCTCCAGTAAATGCAGCGGGATACCGTGGCCCGAATCGCTAACTGATATCCATACGTAGCGGCCAGCCTCCACCATTACCTTGCCACCAAGACCCGGCAGAAACCCAGCCAAATCCTGCTCGCCGGTGGAAATGGTCAGGGTGCCCTCGCCATTCATCGCATCCTTGGCATTGATCACCAGATTAAGCAGCGCATCTTCCAAATCGCCCCGGTCTACCATCACATCCATGGTTTGCGGGGCAGGCTCAAATTGCAGCCGGATCTGGCTGGTGAGCGATTTGGCAAATAGATCTTTAAGACTTTCGATAACTTCGTTCACCTGACAATGCTGGGCATTAAATTGCTCCTGTCGGGAAAACTGCAGCAACCGGCGGGTAAGCTCAGTGCCCCTTTGGCAGGACTTCAGCGCCGTATTCAGGTAGCTTTCAAGCCGCTCATCCCGGTTTTTGAGTTGCATCAGTTCGACATTGCCTTTGAGCACCCCAAGAATGTTATTGAAATCATGGGCAATACCGCCCACCAGCTGGCCAATTGCCTGCATTTTCTGGGTGCGGGCGACCGTGTGCTCCATGGCGCGATACTCGGTGTAATCGCGGCCAATCAACGCAAACAAGCCACCTTTATTGTCCTGCTCCAATGCCACCACGTGCATATGCAAAAAGGCGAGTTCACCGTTGGCTTTTCGACAATAAATCTCATCATCAAAGTCCTGTCCTGCCGTTAATGAGGCACAGAGATCCACTTCATTGCCGTTGGCCTGGGGACCTTTGGGGAACAACTGAGCTAACGACATCCCCTGCAACTGGCTGCGCGGGTAGAGACTGATGCAAATAACCGCAGCATTGGCGTAAACGATTTCGCTGCTGCCTTCGTGGTACTGCTTTACCACCAGAATGAAATCGTCACTGTTGCTGACAATAGCGCGGAACATTTCCTGCTCTAATTCCCCGCCGGCAAGCTCCTGTAAGCGGTTGTGCCATTGCAACGACTGGCGGGTAAGGATACCCATCAGGATATCGGCAATAAGCTCGCCGAAGCTCAGCATGAAGCCGAACCAGTCATCGTTGGGGGAATGGAAGAACACCAGCAAGTCGGTGTGCTTTACCGGCCATACCACGAACTTGTGCCAGCAATGCACCAGCCCTTCCTGCTCGGCAAAGGGCCAGTCTCGGATATCTTTCCACAAGGTGAGATAGCGCACTGAGTCACGGCACCAGCAGGACGCAGATGGCGGCATTTCCTCGGCGTTAACAGTGGATTTCTCGACCATCAATACGGCCTGGGAGCCGCTGTGTTCAGCGAGAATTCGACAAAGGGGCAGAATAACGTCTTCCCCGCGAATGAAGCGGGCCTGGAGCCGCCCAAGTTCAGCCAGCAGGGCAGGATCAAAAATGGCTTGTCGGGCATCGAGCAGCATATTGTTGGCACCAGAGTCCATTCCAGTCGTTTCCTGTTAACCTTCTTTGATTTAAAGCTTAGTCAACTTCTGCCGCTTTGCAGAACAAGGTTCTGTATCCGATAAAAATATCCATGAAAAAAGGAGGCCGCAGCCTCCCTTTGATTAAACATGTTGAGCACGATTACTGACGCAGCACGCTAAACAAATGGCCCTTGAGCGCGGCAAAATCCGCCTTAAGTTCGGCAGACAGCACCGGTTTGTGCTCCACCGCCGCAAGCTCGGCTGGCAGCGGCAACTTCAGTGCCAGTTCGCGGTCAACCACATCCTTGAATTTGGCCGGATGGGCAGTGGCAAGGAAGATACCGCGCTCACCTTCAACAAGCTGACGATTAAGCGCATCGGCGGCGATGGCCGCATGGGGCTCAGACAAATAGCCCTGCGCATGCAGTGCCTTGAGTGATGCACTGGTTTCGGCTTCAGTCAGCGCCTCGCCGACAACCTCACTGAGCGACCACCCCATGGCCTTGGCAATGGCTTCCACACGAGGCCAGTTGCTGGGGTCGGCCACATCCATGGCGTTGGACATGGTGGCCACAGTGGGATTGACCTGCCAGCTTGCACTTGCCAGATAACGCGGCACAGTGTCGTTGCTGTTGGTCGCGGCAACAAAACGCTTCACCGGCAGCCCCATGGCCTTGGCAAAGAAGCCCGCCGTAAGGTTACCGAAGTTGCCACTGGGCACGGCAATCACAGGGGCATCATTGTGCTGCTTGCGATACTGGGCAACGGCCTCGAAGTAATAGCAGATTTGCGCCAGCAAACGACTGATATTGATAGAGTTAGCCGAGTTAAGGTGCAACCCTTCGCGCACATCGGCATCATCAAATGCCTGTTTCACCAACGCCTGACAGGCATCGAAATCGGATTCAACCGCCACCGTATGGATGTTGTTACCCAAGGTGGTGAACATCTTTTCCTGCAGCAGGCTGATTTTGCCCTTGGGGTAAAGCACACACACCTGCACCTTATCCAGACCATAAAAAGCATCGGCCACGGCAGCGCCGGTATCGCCGGAGGTGGCAGTAAGAATGGTCAGACGCTCAGCACCGGCAAGCACATTCAGACACTGGGCCATAAAGCGGGCGCCAAAGTCTTTAAACGCCAGCGTCGGGCCGTGGAACAGCTCCAGGCTGTAACGGCTGTCATCCACCTTCACCAGCGGCGCCGGGAAGGTAAAGGCCTTGTCGACCAGCCCATCTACCACCTCTTGCCCCAGTTCATCGGCGAGCCAGGCACCCAGCACCTTTTTGCTGCGCTCAGCAAAGGGCAAGGCCAGCAGAGTTTCAACGTCGTCCAGCTCAGGAATGTGGGTTGGGAAAAACAGCCCGCGGTCTTTGCCAAGCCCCAGCTTTACCGCCTGGGAAAAACTCACCCGCTCATCGGGATGTTTAAGATTGTAAAGTTCCATTGCGTATCCTTAACCTTCGCTCGCTACGACTCGGGTGCCCTGCATATCCAGACGGCACACATGGGCAAATCCGCCCTCAGAAAGATAATTGGCTTCCAACCAGGCCTTGGCCGCTTCGGCGGCCTCGAGGCTGGAAGTGACAGAAAAGAGTGTTGGACCGCTGCCGGAAATGCCGCTGGTCAGCATACCTAGCTGTGCCAGCGCCTCACGCGCCTCAACATACCCTGGGATAGCGGGTGCACGATAAGGCTCGGCCAGCACATCCTTTAGCACCGCCAGCGCCAGCGCTTCGTCCTGACGATACGAAGCATGCACAAAGGCCGACAGGTGACGACCAAAATCGATCACCACTGACTTGTCGTAGCTGTCCGGCATCAGAGCCCGCATCTTGGCGGTAGACAGGGAAATCCCCGGATAAGCCACCACCCAATACCAGTTCTCGAAGCTGGGGATGGACTCGCAGATCCGCCCGGGCAAATCCAGCATCAGCTGCATACCGCCGAGATAACATGGCGCCACATTGTCGTAATGCACCGAGCCGCTGATTTTGCCCTCAAATTCGCCCATCAGCGCCAGCAGCGCCTGTTCATCGAACGGCTTATCGAAGTACTCATTCAGGGCATAAAGCGCCGCCACCACCGAACTGGCGCTTGAGCCAAGACCACTGCCAACCGGCAGGTTTTTCTCCAGCGTCAGGGCGATGCCTTGCTCTTCTTTCCCCAGCCGCTGCAAAAAGAACTCGGCGCACTGCCACACTATGTTCTCTTCTGGATTGGCAGGCAGCTTATGGGCCCAAACACCTGTGGTGTTCAGGGCCAGGCCGGTATCGGCCCTGGCTATCATTACTCTGTCGCCGAGCAAACTGCCGTCGATGGGCGCCAGCGCTGCACCAAGCAAATCGAATCCTACGCCCACATTGCCCATGGAGGCCGGGGCATACACGGTCAAACTCATAAACTCACCTCACGGGTCCAGTTCAGGGTACGCAGCAGATCGGCAAAGGCGCCGGCCGCAGTCACATCAGTACCCGCACCATATCCCCGCAGTACAAACGGAATAGGTTGATAGTAACGGCTATAGAAGGCGAGCGCATTCTCGCCGCCTTTCACGCTGAAAAGTGGGTCCTCAGGCCCAACCGCCTGAATGCTCACCCTACAGCCCGACTCATCAATTTGCCCCACGTAGCGCAGCACCTTGCCCTCGCTGCGGGCATTTTCCACCATGGCGGCAATCTCGCCGTCCGCCTTGGGCAGATTGGCCATAAAGGTATTTACATCGCCGCTGGCATCGAAAGACGCAGGCAGCACCGAATCCACCACCACATCCTCAAGCTCAAGCTCCACTCCCACCTCACGGGCGAGAATAAGCACCTTGCGGGCCACATCCATACCTGAGAGATCGTCTCTTGGGTCCGGCTCGGTAAAGCATTTGTCACGGGCGATACCGGTCGCTTCCGACAGGCTCATGCCCTCATCCAGCTTACCAAAGATAAACGACAGCGAACCTGAGAGTATGCCATTGAATCTGTGCAGCTTATCACCGGCGCAGAGCAGCTTTTTCAGATTATCGATAACCGGCAAACCGGCGCCGACGTTGGTCTCATACAGAAACTGACGTCTGTTTCTCAGGGCCGCTTCGCGCAGCGCCCGGTAGTAATCCAAATCACGGGTATTGGCTTTCTTGTTGGGCGTCACCACGTGCATGCCCGCTTCCATCACCTCAAGATATCGGTCGGCCACGGCTGATGACGAGGTGCAGTCCACCAGCACCGGATTCAGTAGCTGCTTTTCTTTGGCCCACGAGAGCATGGCGCCGAGATCGCAATCGGTTTCACTGTCAGCGAGCAGCCCCTGCCAATTGCCAAGGTCAATGCCGGGCGCATCGAGCAGCATCTTGCGCGAATTGGCGATACCACAAACGCGGATGCTGATGTGCAGCTCTTTAAGCGCTTCGGCCTGATTTTTCACCTGCGCCAGCAGTCCGGCGCCCACATTACCGGCGCCTACCAGGAACACGTCCAGATATTGCTGCACATCGAAGAAGCGCTGATGACAGGCGCCGATGGCATTCTGTACCTTGCGCTGCTCGACCACCGCCGAGATAGAACGCTCAGAGGAGCCCTGGGCGATAGCAACAATGTTCACGCCCGATTGAGCCAGTGCTGAGAAGAATTTGGCCGCCACGCCCTTGTGGGTGCGCATGCCATCGCCGATAAGCGACACAATCGCCAGGCCATCACGGGCCTCCAGCGGCTCCAGCAGTTCACTCTTGAGCTCAAGTTCAAACTCGAGCTCAAGCGCCGATTTCACCTTGGCAGCATCTTTCCCGGAAACGCAGAAGCTGATGGAGTATTCACAGGAGCTTTGGGTGATAAGCGACACAGACACACCAGCGCGGGCAATGGCGCCCAGGGTGCGGCTTGCCATGCCCACCATGCCTTTCATGCCGGGGCCAGACACATCAAACATGGTTTGGTTATCGAGGCTGGAGATGGCTTTTACCTGCAGCCCTGTTTCATCGGCGGCGTTGGATACCAGGGTACCCGGCGCCGACGGATTAAAGCTGTTTTTGATGTAGCAAGGGATATGGAACTGGGCGATGGGCGCTATGGTTTTGGGGTGCAGCACCTTGGCGCCAAAGTAAGATAGCTCCATGGCCTCCTGATAAGAGAGCTGTGACAACAGCTTGGCATCGGCCACCACTCTGGGGTCGGTGTTGTACACCCCGTCCACGTCGGTCCAGATTTCACAGCTTTGGGCATCGAGGCAAGCAGCCAGCACAGCGGCGGAATAGTCAGAGCCATTGCGCCCGAGAGTCACGGTGCGGCCCTGCTCGTCGGCGGCAGTAAAGCCCGGCATTACCCACACACGTTTACTTTGCAGCGCCAGCGCCTTGAATCTTGGCTTGCTGACGGCGATATCCACCACAGATTCCAGCGGTGTGCCATGGGCCAGAAACAGGGCTCTGGGGTCCAGTTTATCGGCGCCGGGGCCATCGGCATTCATCAGGGCAACCATCAACTCAGTGGACAGCCGCTCACCGGAAACCACGATTTCGGCGCGAACTCCATCAGGGCACTCCCCAAGCAGCGCCACCCCTTGCAAGCGGGTTTGCCAGACGGCTACCTGAGATGCGAGCGCGTCGGCCAGCGCCTTGCTACAGATCTTGGGACGATGGCGACAGGCATCGGCAAACAGGCTTTCAAACACGCCCTTCACCCTTGCCAGCACGGCCTCAAAATCGCCGCCGGCCACGGCAACATCCACCATTTCCAGCAGACCGTTGGTTACTGTCGCGGGTGCCGACAACACGGCCGCCACCTGAGACGCTTTGGCCGCATCGGCGACGATATTGGCCGCCATTTCGAAACGCTGCCAGTTGGCCAGCGAGGTACCCCCAAACTTCATGACTTTCATCTTTGCTACTCCAATCTGCCTCGCTTGCCCCCGGAAACAAAAAACCCGCTCCTTTTGGGGGAGCGGGCCTTTGTTTTGAATTTTTCTTCAGGGTGTAATCAGCCCGCCCCCATTATGGTAATGGTGGTGGTAGTAATAATGGTGGTCACTACGAGCTGCTGATACATGTGAATAGTTCACGTCCTGATTAAGGTGTGGACACAGAATTGCTTGTTTTAGCCATCCTTGTCAAGCCCCGAAATCAAGTATTTTTTACAGATTGGCAACAATATTTCAGATACTGCAATCATTGCTTTCTAAAGATGAAAATACTTCAGTTTTTATCACAAAAGGTTGCCGTCAAACCCACTTGACGTAAAGGTTAACGAACGCCACGCGAAATTAGGTAATATATTGATTATATTTAGGTTACAGCATGGTTCGAAGCCGATAACCCACAGTCCCCAAAAGCACTGCCCGATTTGCAGTTAAATTCCCCACAATGCAGAAACGTAAAAAAAGCCGTTTAAGTTAACAATCACTGATGTAAATCATCGCCAGCCCCCGAAAAGCGGGGTATTATGCCGCCACATTGCGTATATGGAGGCAGTATGAAGATCACTAAGCACAGCGCGGTAACCATCCACTATCGCTTGAGCGATCAGCAAGGCCAGCTGATTGAAAGTTCCTTTGAGGCCGATCCCATGGTGTACCTGCACGGTGCCGAGAATCTGATCCCTGGTCTGGAGTCCGCTCTGGAAGGTAAAGCTGCCGGTGAAAACCTGGAAGTGACCGTAGATTGCGAACAGGCCTACGGTCCATACCATGATGGTCTGCGTCAGGAAGTGCCACTGGAAGCCTTCGGCGGCATCGAAGACATAGTGCCCGGCATGCGCTTTATCGCTGAAACCGAAATGGGTCAGCGTCCGGTTCAGGTAACCGAAGTGCTGGATAACAGCGTGATCGTTGACGGTAACCACCCTCTGGCCGGCCAATCACTGACCTTCTACGTTGAAGTGGTTGATGTACGTGAAGCCAGCGCTGAAGAAGTTGCCCACGGCCATATCCACGCCCACGGCGGCTGTGGTGGTCACCATCACCACGAAGAAGGCGGTTGCTGCGGCGGTCATGATCACGACCATGGTCATGGCCACTGTGAACACGACCACGAAAAAGAAGCCAAGCCAGGCTGTGATGGCAACGGTGGTTGCGGCTGCCGGGGCTAAGGCGCCAACCATTAGTTGGAAATCCATCGAAAACACCGGTCATTTTTTGGCCGGTTTTTTTTTATGGCGTAAACTCATTGTTGGCAGGGATTGCCAACTTAACCCGCAACAAGGAGTGTCCCATGTTGAGTCGAGCCCTTTACGAACCCCTCCCCCACGCCTGTATGTTGGCTGCGGCCATCACCCTGATTTGGCATCAGTCACCTTTGAGCCTGGCCGCCGGATTGCTGCTGTTTTTTATGGGCGCGCGCATCTATATCATGCGCTCGGAAAACCGCCGCACCGATCCTGCCCGCAAACGCAAAAAAGGTCGTCTGCCCAAGTTCGTGTACGAGCTTTTTCCTTTCGCCTGTTTGGCGCTAAGCGTGCTGTTACTGGGAATGAGTGGCAACGGATGGCACATAATGCCGTCACTGGCTTTGATGGCTTACGGTCTTTACGTGTTGGCAAGCCGCGCCAACTACCGTCACCACCAGATACCAACACCCTGAGCTGGCGCTGCTGACGGCTGTATGACTATCGGCGTCAGCGGATATCGGCAGGATCGGTCACGATAAGCTTGGCAATGGCGGCGCGCTCGTCGTCGCTCATGTGCTTAAGGTAATTGGAGCAGCGGGTGATGGTGGCAATACTTATCTGGTATTCGGCGGCAATCTGGCGCTGACTGAGCTCACCTGCCAGCAGCAACTGAAACACCTTTAAGCGACCGGCAATCGCGCCGCGCTCTTCTTCAGTCAGCAAGAGTTGAAACAAGGTCATCAGCTCACCCTTGTCAGGGTGAGTCAGGATTTTCTCCAATACCAGGTTCCAGGATGCCCGCATAATGTCCTCTTGCTTCGGCGTAGTGACCAGCCCAGAGTGTATCAAGCCCCCCCGCCACAGACAATTCCACTGCGCTCACTCCGGCATCACACAAAATCTAACAAATTGCGCTGTTTAGTTTGCCTTGGTTGTGGGTAGAATGGTGCGCTTTCATCCCTTGAATCATTCTGCACAAGGAAGAATAACAATGAAAAAAACACTGCTTTGCCTGAGCGCACTGCTGGCCTTCAGCGCCACCGCCAACAACTTTGAGAACACCGACGACGCCATCCACTACCGCGAGTCAGCTTTCGGTCTGATTGCTTACCAATTCGGTGACATGGGCGCCATGCTCAAAGGCAAAAAGGAATTCAACGCAGAGATTTTTGCACAGCGCGCTGCCAACGTGGCTGCGCTGTCAAAGCTGCCTGCCGAAGGTTTCATCGATGGTTCTGACAAAGGCAACACCGAAGCCCTGCCCAAAATTTGGGAAAACAAGGCCGACTTCGACAGCCGCATGACCGAATTCCAGAAAAACGCTGCCAAGCTGGCTGAAGTCGCCCAAGGCGGTGACAAGGACGCCATCAAAGCAGCCTTTATGAACACAGGCAAGAGCTGTAAAGGCTGCCACGACAACTACAAGAAAGACTGATCTGACGTTGTCACACAAAAAAGCCTGCGAATGCAGGCTTTTTTATTGCGAAAAACAGAACTCACAAACTCTGAATTGCCGGCCACAGCAGCAAATAAGCCACCGGCAAGGCCACCAGCAGCAATAGGATGGCGGCTTTCCACAGCGGCGCAAAGCTGATATCTGAGTTCACGTCAATATCGTCACGGCGTCTGCGACCGGTCACCATGGCGCCAAGCAACTTATCGCCCTTTAGCAGATGCCACAGCACCGCCAGCACATGCACGCCAGCCAGAATAAGCAGCAAATCGAAATTGCGCTTGTGCAACCAGGTAAGCCAGGAGGCGGTATCGCTGCTGACCATGCTCACCAAAGGCCCTTCGGTAAAGACCTCATCGGTAGCAAACAGCCCAGATACCAGCTGCACTGCCAAGCAAACCAGCAGCACCAACACCATATAGCCCCCCAGGGGGTTATGGCCATGGTGCCCCTTTACGCCGCGACTGAGGGTAGTTTTGACATATTGCAGTACCGTCAGAGGATGATGCAAAAAATGCGAGAAGCGAGCTGTATCACTGCCGATAAAGCCCCAAACAATCCGAAACAGCAGCAGCGCCATCAAACTATAAGCAAATACCTGATGCCATTGCATCTCGCCCACTTCGGCACTCCACCAAAGCAAACCGAGCAAGGTCACCATCAACCAATGAAAAAGCCTGACTGGCAAATCCCACACCTTGGCGTGCGTCATTACGTCCTCCGCATACACAGGAAATAGCCTGAAAAAGTATCGGGATGGTAATCAAATCGAGGGGGAAAGAGAAGGAAATGAGTGTAAGCAGGGGTGAGTTATCCATTCGAATATGCGCCTCTTTTGGGGCACATTCAAGCAAATCAGAGGCTTTTTTCGGCTTTTTGATTCAAGCGTTCAAATATAAAGCGAACGAGATTCCGGCCTTGATAAAACGTGATTTTACTCACGACTTTCGCAGGGCAGATTGGTAGTCTGAAACCACGGAAACAAAAAAGAGGTTCGACAATATGTTGAAAATCACCAGCAAACAGTTCGAAGTAACCACTCCCATCCGTGAACGCGTAGAAAGCCGCTTTGAAAAGCTTGAACGCCACGATGTCCAGCTGATTAACCCTCACGTGATTATCAGCCAGGAGAAAGCCCTGTTTAAAATCGAAGCCTCTGTTGGCGTACCTCAAGGAGATTTATTTGCCCAGGCGAAACACGAAAACCTGTATGCAGCCATTACGGCCATGGGACAAAAGCTGGAGAAGCAGCTCAATCGCCTGATCCACAAACCCGAAGCCAAGCGCAATGAAGCCGCCCCTGCGGCCCCCGAAGCCGACTTGGATGATGATTACGAGGAGGAATACGCAGCTTGACCGCATCTAGTCTCAACCACAGCGCACCTCCGGGTGCGCTTTACTTTTCTGCACAGGTTGCAGATTTTTTGATTGACACCCCAAGGCTCGCCCATTAGTTTTAAAGGCCATGAAAACACCCGTATTTGCAGTTTTTACTTTCTTTTTTATTCACTTCCCTTGAGGAGGCGGATTTTCTGTGTAAAAACGAAAGTGAAAATTCAAAAGCCTCCCGCCAAACCGGGGGGCTTTTTTGTTAGGCGATGCAGTTAACACAAACAGAGGTCAGCATGGAGAAACCACAGCCCCTGAGCGAAACCCGGGAGCAGATCACCGACATCGACAACACAGTGCTGCAATTACTGGCCAAGCGCCGGAACCTCAGCCTCGAAGTTGCCCGCAGTAAAGAGGTGGATGTACGTCCGGTGCGCGACACCCAGCGCGAGCGCGAGCTGCTGGCTCGCCTGGTGCAAAAAGGCCGTGAACAGGGGCTTGATCCCCACTTTGTGATGCAGCTGTACCAGAGCATCATCGAAGACTCGGTGCTGAACCAACAGGCCTATCTCCATGGCCGAGCCAATCCCGAGACCCAAAAGCAGCAATATTGCATCGCTTATCTGGGCGCCCGCGGCTCCTACTCTTACCTTGCCGCCAATCGCTACTGTCAACGCCGTCAGGTCGACATGGTGGATTTGGGCTGCCAGAGCTTCGATGAAATAGTGCACGCTGTTGAGTCTGGCCATGCCGATTATGGCTTCCTGCCGATTGAGAACACATCCTCAGGCTCAATTAACGAAGTCTATGATGTGCTGCAGCACACCAGTCTGGCCATCGTCGGTGAAACCACCATTGAAGTGGGCCATTGCCTGTTGGCCAAGCCCGGCACCAAGGCGAGCGACATCAAGACGCTGTACGCCCATCCTCAGCCCATCAGTCAGTGCAGTCGCTATCTGGCCCGCCATCCCGGGGTACGGCTTGAATATTGCGCCTCCAGCGCTGAAGCCATGGAAAAGGTGCAGGCGGCAGACAGCAAGGATGTTGCCGCCATCGGCAGCGCCGAAGGTGGCGCCCTGTACCAGCTGGAAGCCATCGAGAAGGGGCTTGCCAACCAAAAGGTCAACCAGAGCCGCTTTATCGTGGTCGCCCGTAAAGCGGTAGCCGTGCCCGAGCAACTGCCCGCCAAGTGCACCCTGATCATGGCCACCGGCCAAAAGCCCGGCGCCCTGGTGGAAGCTCTGCTGGTACTCAAGGCAAATAACCTCAATATGAGCAAGCTGGAAAGCCGACCCATTCCCGGCACCCCCTGGGAAGAGATGTTTTATCTCGATATCGACGCCAATCTCGCCAGCGCGCCTATGCAACTGGCACTGAAAGAGCTTGAACGCATTACCCGCTTTATCAAAGTATTGGGTTGTTACCCCTGCGAAACTGTGGCGCCCACCCAGCTTTCCAATGCCCAGCTATTGATAGAGCCTGAGCATTTCCGTGCCGATGCACCAGCGTCCGCCAGGGTCCAGTCTCAGACCACAGATGCTCCGGCCCGCCACAGCCTTGGCTACAAAGAATCTGTCAGCGAAGTGCAGGCAGGCCCACTACTCATTGGCAATGGTAATACAGGTGCACTGGCTCAGCTTGCGCTGCCGGAGACCCTCGAGGGCTTCGAGCCTTTCCTCAAGCAACTTAAGGCCGCTGGCTTTGCCGGGCTTGTGCTGGATAAGTTGTCGGAGCGGCCGGATCCCGCCAAAGCGCTGGATGCCTGTGCCAAGGCAGCCGAGAAGTTCGGTCTTGTGACGGCGGCAGCCGTGGACAGAGAAGAGGAGCTTGAGCATGCCATCTCCCGGGTGGAGCTTATCCTGATTAAGGGCAAGCAAATGTTCAACAGGCCGCTGCTGGAGCGCGTAGGTAAGTTGCATCTGCCGCTGGTACTTGAGCGCAATACCATGGCTGATATCGATGAACTGCTAGCTGCGGCCGATGTGATCCTGGGCGCCGGTAATCAGCAGCTGATGCTGTGTGAGTCAGGGGTCAGCAACTTTAAGAGCAGCAGCTTGGCCACGCTGGATTTGGCAGGTTTGGTTGAACTGAAAGCCCGCAGCCATCTGCCGGTACTGGTGAATCCAAGCTATGCGGTCAGTCACGACGCCTGCCCCCGTCAGGCCAAGGCGGTAAGAAACCTCGGTGCCGATGGCTTGTTGCTGGAAGTTCCGCTCGATGCCGCTATCGCAGAAAGCCATTACAGCGATACCCTGCGACAGTTCTTTATCTGAGTCATAATCCGGGGAACTGAACATGTGAAAAAGGGGCCGATTGGCCCCTTTTGCTTACTGCGATTATCCGTTACTCGATAGAGTTGGCCGCTTGCTCACGGCGCATCGCCGACTGAATCGCAACACCATCAATCAGGCTGACCCAGCCCTTTACAATCCGCAGCACAAACCAGGCAAGCACAGCCACCAAAGCCGTGGCCGCCATCCACCCTGCCGGCAACCAATACCAGGCAGCGGCGCCAACTGCCAACCCCAACATGGAGTTACGCTGCCACTTAAGGTGGGTAATACAGATGCTGCAACAATCGCTTTTGCGCAGCGACAGATTCAACACCAGCGCTGCCAGCACCGGCAGCAACAGGGGAAAGGCACTCATCAGCCCATACTGCAAATGAATAAGGCTGGTATCCTGGGCGGTGGCGTGGGGCAAACTCAACTGGGCCATGGCGTGCTCCGGTAAGGCTGACGAGAGTCGGTAAATTGAACCGCTTGCAACATATTGGTCACGGCCCTGATTTAACCTTACTTTCCCATTGGCAAAAGCGCAACCAAGGCCCGAAAAAACTGCCCCAGTCTACCAGACTCAGCTGACTTAAAGCTTAATGCTAATATCTGTCAGCGCCCGGGTAGAACAGGCCAGCACCATGCCATTGGCCTTGTCCTCTTCTGTCAGAGTCATGTCAGACAGGCGCTCCACCTCACCTTCCAGCACCTGACACTTACAGGCGCCGCAAACTCCGCTGCGACAGGCGGCAATTATGGGCAATTTCAGGGCCTCAATGCCCTCGAGCAGCAGACCTTGCTCACCGAGGGGATGCAGCTTATCGCCAACTTTCAGCATAAAGCCTGCGCCGATGTCCTTCTCCGCTTCAATTTTGGCCCCGTTGTGGGCGGGGGCGGCGAAGCTCTCTTTATGAAAGCGTGACATATCAAACCCTGCTGTCCTCACCATAGCTTCGACGGTCTCCATATAGGCCTCTGGCCCGCACACATACAGGGTGCGCTCGCGCCAGTCGGGTGAGAGAGCGTCAAGCCCCGTCAGCGACAGCCGGCCGGGTAACACTGGTGCATGTCGCCAGTCAGGGCAAGCTCCCTGCTCGATAAAGTACCCCAGACGAAAGCCGCTGTGGCGGCTCACCATAGCCGCAAGCTGCTCCTCGAAAATCAGGTCATCCACCCGCTTGGCACTGTGGATAAAGGCGATATCAGCGCCCACGCGGGTGTCATTGAGCCAGCGGCTCATGCTGAACATGGGAGTGATGCCGCAGCCAGCACTCAGAAACAGAAACCTGTCGGCGGGAATATCCACCAGATTAAAGCCGCCGGCAGGCCCCTGAACATCCACAATATGCCCTGGTTTTAGGCTATCAATCAGGTAATTGGAGACCTTTCCCCCTGTCACCCGCTTTACTGTGATGCTGATACTGTACGGCCTGGATGGAGAGGAGGATATGGTATATGCCCGGCTTTGTGTTTCGCCGCCAATCTCCAGCTGCAGGCTGATAAACTGCCCCGGTTTATAGCTAAAACGCACAGGCTCCCCCGGCGCTTCGAATCTGAATGTCACCACATCGTGGGTTTCTTCAATCCGCTCTATGCAGCAAAGGCGAGAAGCCGTAGTCTGTGGCAAATCCTGCCAGGGTTTGGCCGCCAGTAAGGCCGCCTCCCGGTTATGAGTCATAAATGATTACCCCAATAAGAAAGACGGCGCATGGCGCCGTCTCACATCCACTTACGCCACATTCAAAATGGCATGCAGATCGGCCTCCACCGTGGTGGTATTTTTAAGACCGAAGTTGTCCTCAAGCACCTTAAGCAGGTTGGGTGTCAGGAAGGCTGGCGGCGTCGGGCCGGTGCGGATATTTTTTACGCCCAGCGACAGCAGCGTCAGCAAAATTACAATCGCCTTTTGCTCAAACCAGGACAGCACCAGACTCAGAGGCAGCTCGTTGATATCACACTCGAACACTTCCGTCAGGGCGATGGCCAACTGGATCGCGGAGTAGGCATCGTTACACTGACCTATGTCCAGCAGCCTAGGGATACCGTTGATATCGCCAAAGTCCAACTTGTTGAATTTGTATTTGCCGCACCCCAGAGTCAGGATCAGGCTGTCTTTCGGGGTTGCCTTGGCAAAGTCGGTGAAGTAGCTGCGCTCGGCCTTATCACCGTCGCAGCCGCCCACCAGGAAGAAATGGCGGATGCTGCCATTTTTCACGTTCTCAACCACTGCCGGGGCCGCCGCCATCAGGGCGTTGCGGGCAAAACCTATGGTGATTAGGTGGGGGATCTCATCATAGAGGAAACCTTCCAGCGACAGAGCCTTATCGATAACGGCCGAGAAGTCATCGCCCTCAAGGTGCACTACGCCTGGCCAGCCTACTATGCTGCGGGTAAAGATACGGTCGGCATACTGGCCCACGTTGGGGTCGATAATGCAGTTGGAGGTCATCACCACAGCGCCGGGGAAGTTGGCAAACTCCTTCTGCTGGTTTTGCCAGGCACTGCCGTAGTTACCTACCAGGTGTGGGTATTTCTTAAGCTCGGGATAGGCCAGCGCCGGCAGCATTTCACCATGGGTGTAGACATTAATGCCCTTGTCTTCGGTTTGTTGAAGGATAAGCTCAAGATCTTTCATATCATGGCCCGATACCAGAATGGCCTTACCCTTCACCGGCTTGGTGTTGACCTGCGTTGGCTCTGGATTACCAAAGGCAGCAGTCTCGCCCTCATCCAGCATGGCCATCACCTTAAAGTTAAGCTGGCCTATGTCCATGGCGGCCTTAAGCAGGGCGTCGGCGTCGGCGCTGTCGGTGCCAAGGAAAGCCATAATGCGGTGAAACTCGGCTGCAATCTCGGCGGATTGCTGCTCAAGCACCCGGGCATGTTCCATATAGGCGGCCGCCCCTTTGAGGCCGTAAAGGCACAGCAGCCTTAATGCCATCACATCTTCGTGGATCTCATCTTTCCCCAGATTCGGCAGAGCCACTTTTGCCTGCTCCAGCAGCTCAGGCTTTGAGGTGCCAAGCAACAATGAAGCGCTGTCAGGCAGAGAATCGAGGCGTACACCGGTTTTTTCGGCGGCCTCAGTGCATTGGGCTTTAAGCTCATTACGAAGCGCTTCTGCCTTTCTGGCGTACTCTATAATGCGCTCGTCATCGAAGTTCACATTGGTCAGGGTCGCAAAGAAGGCCTTGGGCACAAAGGTATCGGCCTCGGAGGGAGGCAGGCCCAGATCATTGGCCTTAATCGCCCAGGCGGAGACACCTTTAAGCATATAAATCAACAGATCCTGCAGATCCGAGGTGGACGCCAGCTTACCGCACATGCCCTGGGCATAGCTGCAACCGTTGCCGGCCGGGGTACGAATGGTCTGTTCACACTGAATACAAAACACGACTTTGCTCCTTATATTTTCATGCTTTATTTATGCATGTTAGAAGCGAAGCATACGGATATTGCTGCATTTACAAAGCAGCAAATCTCGAATCCTTGAAGCAGATCATCTTAAGTAGTTGCTGATTTAAAACAGAAAAAGCGCCATTTAGGCGCTTTTTTAGGATAAAGAACAGTGAGTTACACCGACCGCATATCATTCACTGATTGCAGCATTGCGCGGCTTTCGGTGAGGAACTGCTGGGAGTAATTGCCAAACCAGTTTGAAACTTCGTTGAAGCGCTTGATAAAGCCTGCTCTGTTGCCTGCTTTCAAAAGCTCCAGCGCATCGCGGTAGTTATCGAGGAAGTCAGCAATGGCCGTCAGGCTTTCTTGCTGGGCGAAGATAATGTCGGCATACAGCTCGCCGCTCTGGGCAAAAAGACGCCCCACCATCGCAAGCTCCAGCCGGTAAATGGGCGAACTGAACTCAAGCAGGGTGTCGATATCCGCCTGCTCACGGCAAAGGTTTAAACCGTACACGAACGATGAGAAGTGACGCATCGCCTGCACCAGTTGCATTGCCTTGTCGTGGCGACCGGCGTCGGCCTCCACCAGGCGTGCCCCCCAAATGCCAATCTGCTCCATCAGCCACTGGTACTGGTTTGGCTCACGGCCATGGCACACGACAACCACCTGCTTGGCAAGGCTGCCCACATCCGGGCCGAACATGGGGTGAAGCCCAACAACTGGCCCCTTATGGGTTTCCAGCATGGCCTGTAATGGCGCCCCCTTGATGGAGGTGAGGTCCGCCAAAATGCAGTGCTTGGACAGATTACCCAGGCGCTCACGAATGAGTGAACAGGTTGCGGCAATAGGCACAGTCACCAGCACCAAACCGGCCCCGGCGAACAGCTCATCGGCGTGGTCCCAATCGTCTTTGTCCAAGAGGCGCACCTCATAGCCAGAGAGCGCAAACATCTGGGCGAACAAGCGTCCCAGCTGGCCCTGACCACCTATGATGACGATATGACCAAGCTCAGGGTTCACCTGCTTGAAGCCCACATCCTTCTCGCTCATATAGGATTCACGCATCAGCCGTCTCAAGATGTCTTCAATCAGCTGCGGGCTCACCCCCATGGCCTCGGCTTCGGCTCGGCGCTTGCCGAGCATGGCAGCCTCCCGGGCCGGGGCATAAATCGGCAGCCCGGCGGCATGTTTGACGGTACCAACCTGGGCCACCAGATCGAGACGTTTTCTCAGCAGCGACAGCAGCTGGCTGTCGACACCATCAATAAGGCCCCGTAAGTTCTCGAGTTCGGCGGTGGTCTTTTCGCTCATATCAAATATCCTGTCAGCCATTTGCAGCCCTTGGGATGGCAAAACGGCCCGGGATCACCCCGGAAAGGGTCTTGGCGCCATCACGAAGCAAGGTTTCGGTACTCTGCCAATCGATGCAGGCATCGGTAACAGATACGCCGTATTTAAGCTCAGACAAGGGTTTGTCACAAGGCTGGTTACCGGCATTGAGGTGACTTTCCAGCATCACCCCTATGATGGCGTCACTGCCGGCGGCCACCTGTTCGAACACGTCACGGCACACAGGGTCCTGACGGTTATGATCTTTGGAGGAATTGCCATGGCTGCAGTCAATCACCAGTTTGGGATCCAGCCCGGCCCAGCGCACCTGAGTTTCACATTCGGCTACGCTGACGGCATCGTAGTTGGGCTTGCTGCCACCGCGCAGAATGATATGGCCATCGGGGTTACCATTGGTTTGCAAAAGCGCGACCTGGCCCTGCTGGTTAATGCCCATAAAGCGGTGACCACTGGCGGCCGACTTCATGGCATTGATGGCCACATCCAGCTTACCGTCGGTGCCGTTTTTAAAGCCAACCGGCATCGACAGGCCCGAGGCCATTTCCCTGTGGGTCTGTGACTCAGTGGTGCGGGCACCAATGGCTGACCAGGTGATAAGCTCTGAAATGTACTGGGGGCTAATGGGGTCGAGCGCCTCGGTGGCCACCGGCAGTTCAAGCTCGGCGAGGAAAATCATCAGCTCGCGGGCAAGGCGCAAGCCCTTCTCCACATCGAATGACTCATTCATATCCGGGTCGTTAATCATGCCCTTCCAACCTACTGTGGTGCGGGGCTTTTCGAAGTAGACCCGCATCAGAATGAAGAACTCGTCTTTGAGCTCATCATGGAGCTTTTTAAGCTTAAGGGCATACTCCTTGGCAGCGGCAATATCATGGATAGAGCAAGGACCCGCCACCACCAACAAGCGAGGGTCGCGTTTGTGCACTATGTCGGCCACGGTGCGGCGGGAGCGCAAAATATACTGGTACCCATGCTCCGACAATGGCAGTTCGCGTTTTAGCTCTTGTGGCGTGATAAGCACCTTCTCGGCGCTGATGTGCACATTGTTGATGGTATCTTGCTGCATGGGTTCACCTTTTATGTTTAACGGCGCTGACATTGCCCCATCGACAACCTCAGCTGACATCTATACATTCAAAACTGTATTTTTGTAATGCTACACCATTACACTTAAGAGCACAGTGTGCCTGTTTAGTCGGCGGCCTGCAAGCGCAGTTGATAAAAATTCATTCAAAATTCGTGGGGATGCCGTCAGAAGGCGGGAGTTAAGCCGTGGCAGAGGCAACTTTACGATGGCGACAAAAACAAAAAACCGCCACGAGGGCGGTTTTCTGTGCGAACACTTGCGTCTTTTTTGGGCGATTACTTGGTCGCCAGCTTCTCACGGATACGTGCAGACTTACCTGAACGCTCACGCAGATAGTACAGCTTGGCGCGACGAACGCGGCCACGACGCTTAACTTCGATGCTGGAAATCAGAGGGCTGTGAGTTTGGAAAGCACGCTCAACACCTTCGCCGTTAGAAATCTTACGAACGGTAAAGGCAGAGTGCAGACCACGGTTACGCTTGGCGATTACAACGCCTTCGAAGGCCTGCAGACGCTCTTTGTCACCTTCTTTAACACGAACCTGAACCACTACGGTATCACCTGGGCCGAAATCAGGAACGTCGTTTTTCATTTGCTCATCGTTGAGCATCTTGATGATGTTGTTCATGTAAACTCCATACTAGATTTAACTGAGCTACGACTACTGTGGATTATCCATTTCGTCGACAAACTGGGCCAAAAGGCGGGTTTGTTCGTCAGTCAGAGCTAGATTTTCAAATAATTCTGGTCTTCTTAAAAAAGTTCTTCCGAGACTTTGTTTAAGACGCCAGCGTCTAATATCTTCGTGGTTGCCACCGAGCAACACTGCCGGCACATCCAGCCCATCCAAAGATTCGGGCCGGGTGTAATGAGGACAATCGAGCAAGCCGTCGGAGAAGGAGTCCTGCTCCGCCGAAGCCTGTTTACCCAGCACGCCGGGCACCAGACGGGACACTGCATCGATCAGGGTCATTGCCGGTAATTCACCGCCCGAAAGCACGTAATCACCGATTGACCATTCCTCGTCCACTTCAGTCTGAATGATGCGCTCGTCGATACCTTCGTATCGTCCGCACACCAAAATCAACTTCTGCGAACCTGCCAGTTCAGTTGCGCCACGCTGTGTCAGCTTGCGCCCCTGAGGCGACAGATAAATCACCTTGGCACCGTCACCAGCCGCCTCTCGGGCAGCCAGGATGGCATCTTTCAGTGGTTGCACCATCATCAGCATTCCCGGTCCGCCGCCATAAGGTCGGTCGTCCACGGTTCTGTGCCGGTCATGGGTGAAATCACGGGGATTCCACGTGTGCAACTCCAGCAGGCCATTCTTGATGGCCCGACCCGTGACCCCAAAATCAGTGATGGCACGAAACATTTCGGGAAACAGGGTTACTACCCCTAACCACATGTTTGGTACCTCGATTTAGAAGTCAGGATCCCAATCCACAATAATCTGTTTTTCCGCCAGTTTGACCTCAAGGACGAACTGGTCGGGAAGAAACGGAATCATACGTTCCGTTTTGCCGAAAGCATCTTTGGCGTTGGCCTTCACCATGAGTACGTCGTTGGAACCTGTTTCCAGGATCTGATCAACCACGCCCATGTTGTAGCCCTTGGTGTTGATAACGTCACAGCCAATGAGATCGCGCCAATAGAACTCGTCTGAGGGCAACTCGGGCATTTGGTCCGCCAGGATCCCAATCTCACAGTTAGTGAGCATCTGGGCCTGATCCCTGTCATTCACGCCTTCAAGGGCAGCCACAACTGACTTCCCATGAAAACGCCACTGGGACACCTTCACTTCGCGCCACTTTCCCTGCTCATTAAGAAACCAGGGAGAGTAGTCAAAAATACCTTCAACGGAATCGGTATAGGCCGTGATCTTCAGCCAACCTTTAACGCCATAGCAGGAGCCGATTTTGCCCACTACTACCGGCTGTTGGTTACTGCTCATCAATCTATACCTTTACGCCATTAAGCAGCAGCTTTACGGGCGTCTTTGATCAGCTTGGCTACGCGATCGGTAGTAGAAGCACCGTTGCCTACCCAGTGATCAACACGGTCCAGATCCAGACGCAGAGTTTCTTCCTGGCCTTTGGCCAGAGGGTTGAAGAAACCAACGCGCTCGATGAAACGGCCGTCACGGGCGTTACGAGAGTCAGTAACTACGATGTTGTAGAATGGACGCTTTTTAGCGCCACCGCGAGCTAAACGAATGGTAACCATGCGTTTTTTGTCCTCTAATGATTTGCACGAAGCAAAAATAAAAACTGGAACCCCGTGTTCGCGGAAGAGTCCCAGCAAGAAAGCCGAAGAATTTTACCTGAGTTTCAGGCGAATGCAACCGGATTTGGCCATTTTTCCGGCTGCACCTTACCGGGATTAGCGCCCGGGTAACTTCATACCGCCGGGCATCATACCGCCCATGGCGCGCATCATTTTCTGCATGCCACCCTTGGAAGACATCTTTTTCATCATCTTCTGCATCTGGGTGAACTGCTTGAGCAAACGATTAACGTCTTGAATTTGTGTGCCAGAACCCGCTGCGATACGACGCTTGCGCGAGCCCTTGATGATATCCGGGTTACGGCGCTCGCCCGGCGTCATTGAGTTGATGATGGCTTCCATCTGACGGGTCATCTTGCCGTCCTGAATTTGTGCCATCGCCTCGGGCGGCAGCTGGCCAACTCCAGGCATTTTCTCCAGCAGGCCCATCATGCCGCCCATGTTCTTCATCTGCTGCAGCTGCTCGCGGAAATCTTCGAGGTCGAAATTGCCGCCTGACTTCACCTTGGAGGCAAGCTTCATGGCCTTTTCTTTATCAACGCCGCGCTCAACCTGTTCAATCAAGGAGAGCACGTCGCCCATGCCGAGGATGCGCGAGGCAACACGGTCTGGGTGGAATGGCTCAAGGGCATCGGTCTTCTCGCCAACACCGAGGAACTTAATAGGCTTGCCGGTAATGTGGCGGATAGACAGGGCAGCACCACCACGGGCATCACCGTCGACCTTGGTCAGTACCACACCGGTGAGCGGCAGGGCTTCGTTAAAGGCCTTGGCGGTGTTGGCCGCGTCCTGACCTGTCATGGCGTCAACCACAAACAGGGTCTCAATGGGCTTCACCGCTGCGTGCAGCTCTTTGATCTCGTCCATCATGGCATCGTCTACGTGCAGACGGCCGGCGGTATCGAGAATGACTACATCGATAAACTTAAGCTTGGCGTGGGCAATGGCAGCATTGGCAATGTCGATGGGCTTTTGGCTCACATCGGAGGGGAAGAATTCCACTTCCACTTCATTTGCCAGGGTCTCAAGCTGCTTGATAGCGGCCGGACGGTAAACGTCGGCACTGACCACCAGCACAGATTTCTTCTGGCGGGTACGCAGGAACTTGGACAGCTTGGCCACCGAGGTGGTTTTACCGGCACCCTGCAGACCTGCCATCATGATTACGGCAGGCGGCTGGGCTGCCAGATTCAAGGCCTCATTGGCCTCGCCCATGGCTTTTTCCAGTTCGCTTTGAACGATTTTGACGAACACCTGGCCAGGGGTCAGGCTCTTGGCAACCTCCTGCCCTACCGCACGCTCTTTAACGGCATTTACGAATTCACGGACAACCGGCAAGGCCACGTCGGCCTCCAAAAGCGCCATGCGCACTTCGCGCAGGGTGTCTTTAATGTTGTCTTCCGTTAAGCGACCGCGACCACTGATATTCTTCAGCGTACGCGACAGTCTGTCGGTCAGGTTCTCAAACATCGTCCAGTGCTAACCTTTAAGAATTGTCAAAGTTGGCCTGTATTATAGCGATGCCAGCGGTTTATGCTACCTGCCAAAACGCGCTGCTAAGCTGCGATGGCAATAAAGCGCAGCTAACAATCAGAATTGGCTAAAATTTGCAACTCACATCACTGCCCATTTGTGCAAGGCTCGTGTTATTCTAATTCCCGAATCGCCAATCCCGCTTTCGCTACGCGAAGCCCAAGAGTAATGAATAAGTAGGTTGATACCCCATGGTTCTTTTTTCTGCGTCAGCCATGTTTTTTTACTGTATCGCCCTGGTACTGGTCACCAGTCGCCTGTTCCATGCAGACGGCCCCAACCGCCGCGCGGTTGCCGCTGTGGCCTCGATTGCGGTGGTTCTTCACGCCGCCGCGCTGCAACAAGCCATCTTTACCGATGATGGTCAGAACTTCAGCCTCACCAATGTGATCTCCTTGGTGAACTGGATTATTGCCTTCACCTTCAGTGTGCTGATTTTCCGTCTCAAAGTAATAGTAGTGGTGCCGGTGGTGTATGCCTGCTCGGTGTTGTCGGTGGCGCTGCTGTGGCTGGTACCGCCCAAGTACATCACCCATTTTGAGCACAACCCCGAGGTACTGGCGCACGTGGTGCTTTCGCTGATGGCCTACAGCGCGCTGATGATCGCCGCGCTCTATGCAATTCAGCTGGCGATGATCCAGAAAAAGCTCAAGCAGAAGCAGTTTATGTTGAGCCCGGCGATGCCGCCGCTGATGACAGTGGAAAAGCAGCTGTATCATCTGGTGATTATTGGGGTGATTTTGCTCAGTCTGGGGCTTGCCACCGGCTTTATCTTCCTCGATGACATGTTTGCCGAGGGCAAGGGCCACAAGGCTATTCTGTCGATAATCGCCTGGTTTGTGTACATCATTATGCTGTGGCAGCAGTACTCGGTAGGTTGCCGCATTCGCACCGCCATCGCCTACACTCTGACAGGGGCAACCCTGCTCTCACTCGCCTACTTTGGTGCCCGTATCGTCAAGGAACTCATCCTGCACTGATACTGAAGGCGGGGGCTTCAGGCCCCCGCTTCTCTTGACACCCCTTGAAAATGCCAGTATTTACTAACTTCGCCCGGCATTAATGGAGCCCCTGCTTGGAATCGATATCGACCGGAACACTTCTGCTGTCCCTGTTAGTGTTAATACTGATCTCTGCCTACTTCTCAGGCTCAGAAACCGCGATGATGTCCTTAAACCGCTACCGCTTGCGCCATCTGGCAAGCAGCGGCCACAAGGCAGCCAAAAGGGCCTCCAAGCTGCTAGACCGTCCAGACCGTTTGATTGGTCTTATCCTGATTGGCAATAATCTGGTAAACATTCTGGCATCGGCCATTGCCACCATTATCGGCATCCGTATTTGGGGCGATGTGGGTGTGGCAATTGCCACCGGCGTGCTGACCGTAGTGGTATTGGTGTTTGCCGAAGTGACGCCCAAAACCGTCGCCGCGTTGCATCCTGAACGTATCGCATACCCGTCAAGTTTGCTGCTGAAGTGGCTTTTGGTGATACTGCAGCCGCTCGTGAAAGTGATGAACATCATTACTTCCGGCATTCTGAGGCTGATTGGTATTCGCAATGTGGCAACCAACGATGCCCTGAGTCAGGAAGAGCTGCGCACAGTAGTGCACGAGGCCGGCGCCCTTATACCCCAGCGCCACCAGGACATGCTGCTGTCGATTCTGGATTTGGAGAAGGTGACGGTGGAAGACATCATGATCCCCCGCGCCGAAATCTACGCCATTAACGTCAATGACGATTTCAAAGTGATTAACCGCCAGGTGGTTACCAGCCCGCACACCAGGGTGCTGGTTTATCGCGATACCATCGACGATGCGGTCGGCTTTATCCACCTGCGTGACGCCCTGAGACTGCAATCCAAAGAGCAGTTCAGCAAGTCCACCCTGCTGCGGGCGGTAAAAGAGCTGTACTTTATTCCAGAAGGCACCCCACTGAACGTACAGCTGGCCAACTTCCAGCAAAATAAAGAGCGCATTGGTCTGGTGGTGGATGAATACGGTGATATTCAGGGTCTGGTTACCCTGGAAGACATTCTTGAAGAGATTGTCGGCGACTTCACCACTTCCATGGTACCCACCGCCAGTGACGAGATTTTCCAGCAGGAAGACGGCAGTTTGCTGATTGATGCCGGTATCAACATCCGTGAATTGAATAAAGAGATGAAGTGGGACTTGCCCACCGATGGCCCTAAAACCCTCAATGGGCTTATTCTCGAATACCTGGAAGAAATCCCCTCACCCAACACCAGTATGCGCCTTGAAGGCTACCCGATCGAAGTGATTGAGGTGGCGGAGAATATGGTCAAAACGGTGCGGGTGATGCCGGACCTCTACCAAGCACCGATAGCAGCAAAAAAGACGCCTTGAGCGTCTTTTTTCTTATTTCTTATCCAACCACTTTCCAGACTGGTTTTCCAATCAGGCCCGCAAATTTAGCCGCCTTTTCTGGCCGCTTCCAACGCCCTGCGCGCTTCAATGGCTTTTGGGGTGATTTCCTTATCAAGCGCTTTTTCAAGCCCCATGGCAAAGTAAAGCTCGGCCATCAAAAAGAAAGGGCCTATCAGCAGCTGGGTTAAATCATCAATAAAGGCCGGTTTGGCTTTCTCGTATTGATGACCAATAAGCTGAAACACCCAGCCAATCACAAACACCGCCGCCGCAATCCAGCCCGCGTGAGGTATTGCCGCCATCTTATCTGAGGTATAAAGCACCGGCAGGATAAAAATCAGCATACCGACTGCGAGGCGCAGATGCAGCTTAAGGTAGTAAGCAAGCACTATCAGGGTAAAGACCATAGCGGCGCTGGCCTCACCAAAGCTGCCAAGCTCAAAGCGGATCAGCCCAAGCCAGACAAAGGCCGACCAGACGATAAGCGGAATGCCAACAAAGTGGGTTTTGATGTTGGTCGGGTTCAAATGCACACTCTTGTAGCGTGCAAGCTGCTCGACAGCGGTCTTCATAATACTCTCCTTGGCATGGGTTCTTATTGTGGTTTTACTGCCTGATGGGCCGACTTTGCCCGCACCAAATGGTACGAGTGTACCAGTAGAGCAAAGAAAGCAGTCATTGACAAGCCACCTTTCACCAGCCACAAAAAAGGGAGCCAGGCTCCCTTAATCTCATGCACTCAACAGAGTATGGCGGTTGCCACCGCATAATGCCGCTCATCGGCGATGGACAGGCGTATTTGACTGCCACCAAGCTGCTGCATCCGCTCCAGCGCCCCGTCGGTGAGGCGCACACATGGCGCGCCAAAGTCGTCGCTGTAGGTCTCGATATGTTGAAACGATACGCCGCGGCCGATACCCGTTCCCAGGGCTTTGGCCACTGCTTCTTTAGCGGCAAAGCGTTTGGCCAGATACAGCTCCCGCTGACCGCTGGCAACAAAGATAGCCAGCTCAGACTCGGTCAGTACCCGCCGCGCAAGGCGATCGCCGCCGCGCTCAAGCTGACTGCGAATGCGCTCAATCTCAACAATATCCGTTCCCAGCCCCAGCACTGACATTACTCGCCCCGGCGACCTTCGAGCATCAGTTGCTTCATATCACGAACAGCTTTCTCAAGACCGTCAATGGCAGCTCGGGCCACAATCGCATGGCCGATATTGAGCTCATACAACTCGGGGATGGCAGCGATAGGCTTCACGTTGTGGTAGTGCAAGCCGTGGCCGGCATTCACGGTAATACCAAGGCCGTGGGCGTATTTGGCCATAGAGGCGATACGCTCAAGCTCGGCTTCGGCGTCTGCCTCGGTGTGGGCATCGGCGTAGCGGCCAGTGTGAATTTCGATATAAGGCGCACCCACTTCATGGGCGGCATCAATTTGGGTCTTGTCGGCATCGATAAACAGCGACACCAGAATACCCTGGGCTGCCAGACGCTCAACTGCGGCGCGGATTTTATCCTTCTGCCCTGCCACATCCAAACCGCCTTCGGTGGTCAGCTCTTCGCGTTTTTCAGGCACCAAACACACATAAGTGGGTTTTACCTCACAGGCGATATTGAGCATCTCTTCGGTCACGGCGCACTCAAAGTTCATCCGGGTTTTGAGGGTTTTGGCCAGCAGGTAAACATCGCGGTCGATGATGTGGCGTCTGTCTTCACGCAGGTGAATTGTGATGCCATCGGCACCGGCATGCTCGGCCACGGCAGCGGCGTGCACAGGATCCGGATAATTGGTGCCACGGGCCTGACGCAGGGTGGCGATATGGTCGATGTTCACGCCCAGAAGAATGCGGCTCATCGGGTACTCCTTCACTTTTGTGTTAGCGGTTTTGGCTGGCATTGTACTAAATACGCCCCCGCACTTGATATAGCCAAGGGCGCAATTTGCCATCAGCCTCAATGAGAGTTATGCGGATAAAGGTGTGCCGTGGAGCCAGAAGGATTATTCCGGGCGGGCACGGCTGGCAAAAAGCTGGCGACTGACCAGGGGTTTTTCACCAACAAAGGGCGCAAGCAGGCTGCGAAGAAGCTGCTTGGCGGCGGCAAAGTCCTCACTTTCCAGGGTTTGATTGGCGAGCGCCAGCAGTGTCCGGCCGGGAATGGCGTTGGCCTGCAATGAGGTCACCAGACCGCCTTCGTTGCCGGGGCGATAACCGAGTCCCGCTTCAATGGCGTCGCCGCTGGCATCGAGGATAAGCGACGGACAGGCCCCAAGCTCCGTGAGTAGCTTCAGCTCAAAATAGCGCAGCTGCGGCTGACTGAAGTTTCTCGCCATGGCCATCAGAGTCTGGTGATAGTCGAAAAACAGCCCTTCTGCGCCGTGGCTGTGGCTTAGACAGCGCATCAACAGCTCGTTGAGGTACATGGCAGCGTAGAGGGCATCGCCCTGCAGTGGAATGGCTGGTGCGTAGGCTTCGGGCTGGCTCAGGGTTTTAAGCTCGCCCTTACCCGAGAGTGAAAACAGCAGTGGCTGAAAGGGTTGCAGCAGCGCCCGACTGGAGCGCTTGCCGCTGCCGAGCCTCGCCACCGCATCGACCCGGCCTGCGCCATCCACCAACAGGTTTACTATGGCGCTGTTTTCCCGATATGGGCGCGAATGCAGCAGGTAACCCCTTTCCATCGCGGCCCCGGGATTAATCTTCGCCGTAACCCAGGCTGCGCAGCGCCCGTTCGTCGTCGGCCCAGCCGGATTTCACCTTCACCCACACTTCGAGGAACACCTTGTTATCGAACAGGCGTTCCATATCTTTGCGGGCCTCGGTGGCTATGGTGCGAATGCGCTCGCCTTTCTTGCCAATCACCATGCGCTTCTGGCCGTCACGTTCAACCAACACCAGGGCGTTGATTTGATAAACGCCGTTTTCCATCATCTTGAACTGCTCGATTTCCACAGTGGCATCGTAAGGCAGTTCGTCGCCGAGGAAGCGCATCAGCTTTTCACGGACGATCTCAGAGGCCATAAAACGCTGGCTGCGATCTGTCACATAATCTTCAGGGAAGAAGAATACTGACTCAGGCAGCGACTCACGGGCGAGTTCCAGCAAACGCTCAACGTTGGTACCCTGCTTGGCGCTGATGGGCAAAATCTCGTCAAACTCGTATTTCTTTGATACTTCAATCAGATAAGGGAAAAGCTCGCCTTTCTCCTTAATGCCATCCACCTTGTTGATGGCCAGCACTGTCTTGCGGTGTTCGCCGCCACGGCGCAGCTTATTCAGCACCATTTCATCGTCGGCGGTCCAGGTCATGCCGTCCACCACGAAAATCACCATGGACACATCGGCCAGCGAGCTGGCTGCCGCACGGTTCATCAGGCGGTTGATGGCGCGCTTTTCTTCGATGTGCAGGCCGGGTGTGTCGATAAACACAATCTGGTTCGGCCCTTCAGTATGGATACCCATAATGCGGTGACGGGTGGTCTGCGGCTTACGGGAAGTGATACTGATCTTTTGATTCAATAACTTATTGAGCAAGGTCGATTTGCCCACATTGGGGCGCCCCACGATGGCGACCATACCGCAGTAGGTAACATCGTAATGCTCTTCGGGCTGATTCTGGCTGTTCATGCGTGCCAGCAGATCGTCCAAACTGGGTTCAGACTCGGGCACACCTGACTCGGGTTTCTTGCTCATTATTTCAATAATTCCAACACTTGAGCCGCAGCCATCTGTTCGGCTTTGCGGCGAGAACTGCCTACGCCCACCACGGGCTCGGCAATATCGATAACACGACATTCAACGGTAAAGGTTTGGTCGTGTGCCTCGCCTTCCACCAGGGTAACCTGGTATTCGGGCAAAGGCTTCTTAACGCCCTGCAGATATTCCTGCAGCAGGGTCTTGGCATCCTTTTGGCCAACGCCGGGTTTAATCTCGGCGAGGCGCTGCTGATACCACTTCAGCAGCAAAGCACGGCAGGTTTCAAGGTCGGCATCCAGATAGATGGCACCAATGATGGCCTCTACCGCATCGGCGAGAATGGACTCGCGGCGAAATCCGCCGCTCTTGAGCTCACCCGGGCCGAGATTCAGGTAATCACCCAGTTTGAATTCCTTGGCAATAATCGCCAGGGTGTCGCCGCGCACAAGCGTGGCTCGCATACGGCTCAGATCGCCTTCGGTGGCCTTGGGAAACTGATGGAAGAGCGCATCCGAAATCACGATGGAGAGAATGGAATCACCCAAAAACTCCAGCCGCTCATTATGCTGATTCGAGGCGCTTCTGTGGGTCAGCGCCTGCTCCAGCAGTTTGACATCGGCAAACTCGTAGCCCAGGGTACGGCACAGTCTGGGCAAATTTTTGATGGGCTCCATACTCACTGGATACCACCTACGCGGTTAAAGCGCACGCCGGAGGGCACCCAGGTCGGCAGGGTATCAGACGGATGACGTTCGAACTCGAAGCTTATCCAAATGGCTACGGCCTTACCCACCAGATTTTCTTCAGGCACAAAGCCCCAGAAACGGCTGTCGGTACTGTTGTCGCGGTTATCACCCATCACGAAGTACTGGCCTTCTGGCACCACAAACTCACCAGCAGGCAGGTTGCCTTTGCGGTAAAACATGCCACGCATATCGGGGCGGGCCGGGTTAATCAGAATATTGTGCTCAACTTTGCCCAGGGTTTCTTTGAACTGCTTGAGGCGCACCCCATCCTGCATAAACTCACTGTCGCCATCGGCGACGCGGGTGACCTTGGCAGGCACGCTGTCGCACACCTCACCTTCAATGCAGGCACGCTGAATGTAGAGCTCTTTATTTTGATAAAACACGCGGTCTCCCGGCAGGCCCACCACACGCTTAATATAGTCCTTAACCGGGTCTTCTGGGTACTTGAACACTATGATATCGCCGCGCTCAGGGCTGCCGGTTTCAATCACCTTGTTACGCCACATTGGCTCGCGAATGCCGTAGCTGAACTTCTCCACCAGAATAAAATCGCCCACCAGCAAGGTTGGCATCATGGAGCCAGACGGGATCTGAAATGGCTCATACAGGAAAGAGCGCAGCACCAGCACAAAGGCAATCACAGGGAAAACCGAATGGGCCGTCTCAACAATGTAAGGCTCTTTGGTGATGGCCTCAGTGGCCTCCTCGGTGAGCGAGGCATTAGACGACTGAGCGAGTGCCAGCGCAGCCTTGCGCTTGGGGGCCTGGAACAGGACGTCGAACAACCAAATCAAGCCTGAAACCAGGGTGATTATCACCAGAATTTGAGAAAAATACGCAGCCATTAACGGGGTTACTCCTTGGCGTTAAAAGTGATTGGCTTAACTCTCCAACAGGGCGTTATCGCCTGTGATGAAGAGCCAGTCGCTTTGGTGAGCATACCCACTGAACTTTCAATTCCTGTGCCGGGATTTGCTAACCAAAGCGCCGCAAACTGCGGCGCCTTATCGATGTTTTACTAAGCAGGGCTTAGGGGTGCAAGCAAAAGAATGTGATCAATCGTTAAGCTTGAGCACTGCGAGGAAGGCTTCCTGCGGCACTTCCACGTTGCCCAGCTGCTTCATCCGCTTCTTACCTTCTTTCTGCTTCTGCAGCAGTTTCTTCTTACGTGACACGTCACCGCCGTAACACTTGGCGGTTACGTCTTTACGCAGCGCCTTCACGGTAGAACGGGCTACCACCTGGTTACCCACAGCGGCCTGAATCGCGATATCGAACATCTGCCTTGGGATCAGCTCTTTCATCTTCTCCACCAGGGCAATACCCTTGTGGCGGATGTTGGAGCGGTGGATGATCATCGCCAGCGCGTCAACACGATCGCCATTGATCAGCACGTCCAGACGCACCATGTCAGCAGGCTCGAAGCGAATGAAGTTATATTCCAGCGAAGCATAACCGCGGCTGGTTGACTTCAGACGGTCGAAGAAGTCCATCACCACTTCGGCGGCAGGAATATCGTAAGTCAGTGCCACCTGATTGCCGTGGTACACCATGTTCTTCTGAACACCGCGCTTCTCCACACACAGGGTGATAACGTTACCCAGATATTCTTTGGGCACCAGAATGTTGGCCTGAACGATAGGCTCACGCATCTCTTCGATGTGGTTAATGGCCGGCAGATCTGACGGATTATCCACGTACACGGTTTCGCCGTTGGTCAGTACCACTTCGTATTCCACGGTTGGGGCCGTGGTGATGAGGTCCAGATCGTATTCACGCTCCAGACGCTCCTGGATGATTTCCATGTGCAGCAGACCCAGGTAACCGATACGGAAACCAAAGCCCAGCGCAGAAGAAGTCTCTGGCTCAAACTGCAATGAGGCATCGTTGAGGCTGAGTTTGTTCAGCGCGTCACGGAAGCTTTCATAGTCGTCAGTAGAGATGGTAAACACACCGGCATACACCTGAGGCTTCGCTTTCTTAAAGCCCGGCAGCGGCTTGTCAGCGCCGTGCTTGGCCAGGGTCAGGGTGTCACCCACGGGGGCGCCGTGAATTTCCTTGATGCCGGCGATAACATAGCCTACCTGACCGGTTTTCAGCTCAGCCTGGTCTTTCATCTTCGGGGTGAAGATACCAACGCGATCGGCGTTGTAAGTCTGGCCGGTGCTCATTACCTTGAACTTGTCGCCCTTCTTGAGCACGCCATTCTTGATACGCACCAGCGACACTACGCCGAGGTAGCTGTCGAACCAGGAGTCGATAATAAGAGCCTGCAGCGGCCCTTCCTGCTCGCCTTCCGGCGGCGGGATCTGCGCCACTATGGTTTCAAGCACATCTTCGATACCTACACCGGTTTTGGCGGAGCAGCGCACCGCATCCTGGGCTTCGATACCAACGATGTCTTCAATCTCAGCGGCAACACGCTCAGGCTCGGCCTGCGGCAGGTCGATTTTGTTCAGTACCGGCACCACTTCCAGATCCATTTCCAGCGCGGTGTAACAGTTGGCCAGGGTCTGTGCTTCTACGCCCTGACCGGCATCCACCACCAGCAGTGCGCCTTCACAGGCAGCCAGAGAACGGGATACTTCATAGGAGAAGTCCACGTGGCCAGGGGTATCAATAAAGTTCAGCTGATAGGTCTCACCATTTTTAGCGGTGTAGTCCAGAGTCACACTCTGGGCTTTAATAGTAATGCCGCGCTCACGCTCAAGATCCATGGAATCAAGGACCTGTTCGGCCATCTCACGGTCCGTCAGACCACCACAAACCTGAATAAGACGGTCAGACAGGGTGGACTTGCCGTGGTCGATATGGGCAATGATGGAGAAGTTTCTAATGTGTTTCATTCTTCGGTAATGACCAAACTAAAAATGGAAGACAAAATCAAAGGTGCGAAATTGTACCCGATTACGGGGGCAATACCAATCTGATCCGCAGGAAAGTCAGACTGCTTTGGTCAGGCAAGTAGGTTCCACAGCTTTGCCCAGACGGGCGAGGATGACAGGTTGTGTTTGACGCTCAAGATTTTTGGCAAGCCGCTTGCCCCAAAGCCAGGCAAGAATGGCGCCAAGCAGTGAAAACACCACACTGGCGGTTTCACTGCCAAAGCTTAAGGCTGAGCCAGCCAACTTGCCGCCAAAGGCTCCCAACAGCAAACCGGCCAGTGGCAGCAAGTACACCAAGGCCGCAGCTTTCAGCAGGCTGGATTCCGGCAGGCCGAGGCGAATAAGCTCACCTTCTTCGAAGGCTTCGGCGCTTTTGATGGCAAACTGCTGGGTTTTACCGGCAAAGGCACTGGCAATAGCGCCAGTGCCACAGTTTTCGCTGGCTGCGCAGTTGCCACAGGCGGTTTTGACTTCCACCTCGACCCTGACCCAACCTGAATTTTCGACCCGAATGACCCGGGCCAGTTCTTCCATCATGAGGGGTTATCCAGCGCCAGACTGCGAATAATACGGCTTAGGGTCGCCATCGGCACCCGGCCCACAGCAACCACTTCGGCGTTGCCCACTTTTTCAGTCACCAGCCCCAGACCGTTACGGGTCATGAGCTCATCGGGCATGGGGATTTGCCCCGCGCGGCCCACGTACACTGAAATGTTGGCCACACCGTCAGTAAGTGCCACATATTCAACCGGCTCCTGAGAGCCCATCAGACGGTGATGATCCCGCGCAACAATGCGGAATCCTTCCGGCAGCCAGGAGAAAGTCCAGTTCTGGCCATCGTGGCGGTCCAGCTGGCTTATTACCGGCGGCCAGTCCTGCTTGGCGGCTTCCACCAGCAGCGGCGCGGGTTCTTCAAGTACTATCAGTTCCACCACCATGATTTGCTCAAGCAGCTCTTTCTCTTCAGTGAGCAGCTCGTAGCGCAGTGGCAGGAAGGTTTCCATATCGACCCAAACCTGCAGCGGGTAGCGGTGCGGATCGTTGGGAATAAACCGGATCAGCTGCCCCGGACGCCCGGCAATACGACTGCGGCCACCAAGCACAAACTGATAGCCAGCCTCAATGTCGGCAATGTTCCCGGCAAACACAGCAGGCCACAACCCCTGAATACGATCGGCATTGACGCTGAAGGCGGGCTGATCGTGCTCAATAAAGGTAACTGTATGGCCGATACGGACCGCATTTTTAATAGGGCCATTCAAGTGTTCAAGAAAGGCAACTTCCTCATCGGCAACCTTGCCATGCAGGTACACCAAAGGGCGGATATGATCGGCCTGCAAATGAATGACCGACATCTTGAATTGTTCTTGATTGAGCGCCCGGCTCATAGATTCGAGCCAGGCTTTGGCGGAGAGGTCCTCGGCCGCAGCCGGCAGGACTAAGGCCACGAGGGCCAGGAGAATGGATCGCAAGCTAACTCCTTCAGCGATTAACTGGAACTGGGGTCACCTCGCTATTGTCGTCCACAACCACACCGCTGTTCAATCTCTGCTGCAACATATGATCCTGCAAATAGGCATTAATGCGACGACGCTGCTCGAGAACCTGATCGTTACTGAAGCCCTGGTTCTGGTTCACCACAGGACCGGTTTGCAGGCTAACTGGCGTGGCAGAGCCCACCAGCGGACGGGTGTTGAAGACCGGCATTGGCTGAGTTTCGTCGGCAGCCTGATAATTTTGCACCCCAACCACGGCCATCAGCGCCACAGCAGCGGCAATGCCGTACTGACCAATCTGACGCATAAATGGCACCACAGTGGCTTTCCTGGGCTGGGCATCTTCAATGGTTTCAGTTTGTGGAGCCAGAATAGTTGGTTCATCTTCCAGCGCCGCAGCGATACGGGAAGACAAATCAAGATGCAGGCTTTCAGGCATATCACCGCGCATGGCATCGCCAATCAGATGATAACGCTGCCACTGGGCGCGAGAATCTGTATCTGCGGCAAGTTCAGCCAGGGTTTGGCGATCAGTTTCGCCATCAACACTTGCAGATACCCATTCCTGTCCAATCTTTTCCATTACTCATGTCTCTCTAAAGGGTGTAAAACATGGCTGATGGAGCCTGGGCTCCTCAGGATTCCAGCAGTGGCTGCAGCTTCCTGTCTATCACTTCCCTTGCCCGGAAAATCCGCGAACGCACGGTGCCCACAGGGCATTCCATCACGTTAGCGATATCCTCGTAGCTCATACCATCAAGCTCACGCAGGGAAATGGCCATCTTCAACTCCTCGGGCAACTCTTCCAACGTCTCAAACACCACGCGTTTGATTTCGTCGGACAACATCAGTCGCTCCGGTGAGGCAAACTCTTTTAATGCATCGCTGCCGTCATAATATTCGGCTTCCTCGGCATCTACATCGTTGGCAGGCGCACGGCGCCCCTGAGATACCAAATAATTTTTCGCCGTATTGACCGCGATGCGGTACAGCCAGGTATAAAACGCACTCTCTCCACGGAAGTTGGCCAGTGCCCGGTAAGCTTTGATAAAGGCTTCCTGCGCGACATCGGCCACATCGGCCTGATTACGCACATACCTTGATATCAGGTTTATCACCCGGCTCTGGTATCGCAATACCAGCAGATTAAAGGCGTTTTTATCTCCCCGCTGAACCAGCTCTACGAGCTCTTGATCGCTTTTTTGTCCACTCATCCGAGCCGACTTCTCCCAAATCTAAAACACTGATTTTTCAGTCGCTCGAATCATAACTACCTATGTAGACCAGCGTATCTTGAAAAAGTTCTGCGATTTTTATTAAAAAATCCCCGACAGGGGCAAGTACCCTAAAGACCCAACATTGTTTATCATAGCGGGACATTTGAATCCGTCATGATACCCGATGAAACAAGCAGTTGAACACCAGTCAGACATTCTGGTTATTGGCAGCGGCGCCGCTGGCTTGACCTTGGCTCTCCATCTTGCTGAAAAAGCAAGGGTTATTTTGATTTCGAAAGGTCCGCTCAGCGAAGGCTCCACCTACTATGCCCAGGGCGGTATCGCATCGGTATTCGATGAGGATGACACAATTGAGTCCCACGTGGCCGACACCCTGGTCGCCGGGGCTGGCATTTGCGATGAAGGGGTTGTGACCTACACCGCAGAAAATGCCAAAGCCGCCATGCAGTGGCTGATTGAATGTGGCGTGCCCTTCGATAAAGAAGAGAACATCACCAACGAAGCCCAGCCATATCACCTTACCCGTGAAGGCGGCCACAGCCACAGACGGATTCTGCACGCCGCCGATGCCACCGGCAAAGCGGTGCAAACCACACTGCAGGAACTGGCAGCGTCGCACCCCAATATTCAGGTGCTGGAGCGTTACAACGCCATCGACCTGATTACCACCCGCAAGCTGGGCCGTACCGGCAACCGGGTGCTGGGCGCCTACGTCTGGAACCGCAGTCTCGAGCAGGTTGAAACCGTAAAAGCCCGCTTTGTGGCGCTCGCCACCGGCGGCAGCTCCAAGGTGTACCAGTACACCTCCAACCCGGATGTGGCCAGCGGTGATGGTATTGCCATGGCCTGGCGTGCGGGCTGCCGGGTAGCCAACATGGAATTTAATCAGTTCCACCCCACCTGCCTGTTCCATGCCGAAGCACGTAACTTTTTGCTGACCGAAGCCCTGCGCGGTGAAGGCGCTTTCCTGCGTCGCCCCGACGGCAGCCGCTTTATGCCTGACTTTGACGAGCGCGCTGAACTCGCTCCCCGCGACATTGTTGCCCGCGCCATCGACTATGAAATGAAGCGCCTGGGTGTCGACTGCATGTATCTCGACATCAGCCACAAGCCAGCCGACTTCATCATCAAGCACTTCCCCACGATTCACAGCCGCTGCCTGGAATTGGGGCTGGACATCACCAAAGAGCCTATTCCAATTGTGCCGGCCGCCCACTACACCTGCGGTGGGGTGATGACTGATCTGCACGGCCAGACTGATCTCAACGGTCTGTATGCGATTGGGGAAGTGGCTTACACCGGCCTGCACGGCGCTAACCGTCTGGCCAGTAACTCGCTGCTGGAATGCCTGGTGTTTGCCCGCGCTGCCGCCATGGATATCGAAAGCCTGATCGGGAAAATTCCTATGCCGGGCCCCTTGCCTGCCTGGGATGAAAGCCGGGTGAGCAACTCAGATGAAGAAGTGGTTATCGCCCACAACTGGCACGAACTGCGTCTGTTTATGTGGGACTATGTGGGCATTGTACGCACCGACAAGCGCCTGGAGCGGGCACTTAGACGGGTAACCATGTTGCAGCAGGAAATTCAGGAGTACTACTCCAACTTCCGCGTCAGCAATAACCTGCTTGAGCTGCGTAATCTGGTGCAGGTAGCGGAACTCATCATCCGCTGCGCCATGGCCCGCAAAGAGAGCCGCGGCCTGCACTGCAACCTCGACCACCCCGATAAGCTTGAGCACTCAGGCCCGACTATTCTAAGCCCCGAGCGCTGATGAGTAAGCGGCACAGGTCGCGATAGTCGCCATCGGCGAGCATATCGGCAAACACCCATTCAAGACGGCGCACGCCGTCTTGATTTTTTAGCATAATCAAACACACAAAAGGCGTTACCCACTGGTGGCTTAAGCTGTGTTTGCCACGCTCATCTTCAAGGCAGCCCAGAGCATCCACACTGAATTGCCACTGCCAGCGTTTAAGGCTCAGCAACTGATACAAAAAATAGAAGCAGATAAGGCCGAGAGCGCCAAACTGTAACAAGCGAAATGGAAAGGATAAATCGGCAGGCCAGGCAAGCAGGCTGGTGAGGAAAAGCGCCCACAGGATCAGCAGGCTGAAGTACTGATCCCGCGAGGCCTTAAGCGAAAATCTATGGCGCCTCGCGTCCACGAACCGTAACCACCATGGCGGCAAGCTCGGGATCCTGGCAAATTTCATGGCCCATAAACCAGGCGAACAGCTCAGGGTCTTCACACTCAAGCAAACGCACGAATGTCGCTTTGTCGGCGTCGCTCAAGGCTTGGTAGTGCTTTTCAACAAAGGGCTGAAACAACACGTCCAGCTCCAACATACCGCGGCGACAGGCCCAGCGAACCCTGGCGATACTCATAACTTCAGTCACTTGATGCGTCCTTAAACCTCGGAAAAACTGCGGCTAAGTCTAGCAGGATTGGCGGGGCCCTGACCAGCGGCTCAGAACTTTTGCACCTGACTGTCGAAGCCGCCGAACAGATCGATAAAATCGGTTTCCAGCAACCGCTTAACCGCCGGATGCTGGATCATCCGTTCGGCAAACATCACGTGGTATTCCTCGCGCACATCCAGGGTTTCCCCCAATAACCGCATACCATGGCCAAGGATGTCCTGCCGGTAGATGGACGGCGCCACAAAAATCCCCTGCCCAAAAAAGCCAAAGGCTTTCATCATGGCCGCATCATCGAATTCACCGAGGATACTCACGGTCAGGTTCTTTTCGGCAAACCAGCGATGCAGCTGCTGGCCAAGGCTGGTGCGCTTGCCGGGGATCAAAAGCTTGTCCTGCTCAAGACAGGCGGGAAAGGGCTTACTGTACTCACGGGCGGAGAAGAAGCTCACGCCACATTCACCGAGCTTTTTGGAGAGGATTTCCGGGTATTTGAGCGACTCACCGGCACAATCAGACAAAATCATATCCAACTTGTGCTCCCGCAGGCGGGTCATCAGGCTCTCGTGGGTCGCTTCATAACAGGCCAGACGCATGGTGCCGTCGGTAGGCAGCACACTTAAAAGCACCCGGCTGGAGAGTGCCTTGGACAGCGCATCGGCAATGCCCACCTCAAACAACATGGCGGCATCTTTGCGGTAATTGAGGATATCCAGAAGCTCATAGCTCAGGTTGAACATCTTGTCGGCGTAGCGGTACACCAGCTCACCCAGATCCGTGGGCTCCAGCTGGCGACCAACCCGTTTGAAAAGCGCGCCCCCCAGACGGTCTTCCAGCGCTCTTATCTGGCCGGTTACCGTTTGCGGGGTCAGGCACAGGGCTTCGGCGGCCTTGGCCACCGAGCCCTTGCTTTGCACCATCCAGAAGTAATACAGATGGTTATAGTTGAGGTGCTGCATCAGTTAACCGGCAGCCTTACTTAAGGCGCTGGCAATCGAGCAGGCTGTACATGGCCTGGGTCAACCCGGCCTGATCCTGTACTTCACCTGAGTTCACCGCTTCAGTGAGCCCCTCGAGCAATACCTGCCGATCAGGGATGCGGTCGGCGCAGAAACGGCGGTTGGCATCCTGAAAGCGGCTGCCGCCTCGGTACTTGAGCGCCCGGCTCTCAAAGCCATTGGTTTCGGGTCTGGCACCAAGGGCACTGGTTTTGTACATCAAGGCGCCATCCACCACACCACCCAGATAGCTTTGGCAGGCCTCACTCTTACTGTCTTTAACACAGGTATCCAGCGATGAGGCGGCCGCAACACCAGACACCAGAGACAGGGCGATAACAGAGACTAATTTGATCTTCATGCTTTTTCTCCCGCTTGAGGCAGTACTTTGGACAACCAGAAGTACCCGATTACGGCTGCAAACAACGAGCCGAGCAGAATGCCAAGACGCGCCAGGTCGCCATAGGCTTCGCCGCCATGTTCAAAGGCCAGCGAGGCGATAAACATCGACATGGTAAAGCCGATACCACACATCACGGACACAGGTGCAATCTGGCGCCAGCCAATGCCCTGAGGCAGCTCAGCCAAACGCAGTTTGACGGCGATATAACTGAACACCATCACACCAATCGGCTTGCCCAGCAGCAAGCCCAGCGCAATACCCACAGGCACGGGCGATGTCAGGCTGTCCAGCCCCATGTTGCCAAGCGGCACACCGGCGTTGGCAAAGGCAAACACCGGCAGAATAAGGAAATTACTCCAGGGGTGCAGGCTGTGCTCCAGATGCTCTGAGGGCGAGCTGCCGTCTTTTGCACGCAGCGGAATACAGAAGGCAATCACCACGCCAGCAAGAGTGGCGTGCACACCGGATTTAAGCACCGCGATCCACAGGATGATACCAAGCACGCCATATGGTGCGAGGGCAGTAACACCCTTACGGTTCAGCGCGACCAGGCCGGTCACTGCCACGGCGGCAATGATAAGGCTCAGCATCGACAGATCCGTGCTGTAGAACAGCGCGATAATCACAATCACGCCAAGGTCGTCGATAATGGCCAGCGCCAGCAGGAACACCTTAAGCGCCACGGGCACGCGATTACCCAGCAGCGCCATGATCCCCAGCGCAAAGGCAATATCGGTGGCGGCCGGAATGGCCCAGCCTACCTTGGTTGCAGGATCGGCATAGTTGAAGAACAGGTAAATGGCCGCCGGAACCAACATACCGCCGATGGCGGCAAAGGTAGGCAGCGATGCCTTGGACGGGCTCGACAGCGCGCCTTCCAGCAGCTCACGTTTAACTTCCAGACCAATGAGCAAAAAGAACAGTGCCATCAGGCCGTCGTTAATCCACAACAGCAATGGCTTATTGATGTCCAACGCGCCAAAACGCACCTGCATCTCGGTGTTAAGAAACCCCTGATACAGACCGGAAAGCGGCGAGTTGGCGAGCAACATGGCCAGTGCAACGGCCACCAGCAGCAAGATGCCACCGGCAGACTCCTGGCTCAAAAAATTACGAATAGCCTTATCCATTTCGTTACTCCCAAAGAAACCTAATGTCCTGAGTGTAGCGAAATCAGATTAACAAACATAATCGTAAGTTTCTGCCTGATACCTCGATATTTCCGAGGTATCAGACGAAAGTTTCATCAACTAGATGGCAACAGGGGCCTTGATGTGGGGATGAGGGTCATAACCGCTGAGTTCGAAGTCTTCGAAGCGGTAGTCAAAAATCGACTCGGGGCGGCGCGCTATGGTCATGGTGGGCAGCGGACGTGGTTCACGGGACAGCTGCAGCTGGGTTTGTTCCATGTGATTGCTGTACAGGTGAGTATCGCCACCGGTCCAGACAAAATCCCCCAGTTCGAGATCGCACTGCTGCGCCACCATCATGGTCAGCAAGGCATAGCTGGCAATGTTAAATGGCAAGCCCAGGAACACGTCGCAGGAGCGCTGATACAGCTGGCAGCTCAGCTTGCCATCGGCCACATAAAACTGGAAAAACGCGTGGCAAGGGGCCAGTGCCATCTTGTCGAGTTCACCCACGTTCCAGGCCGACACAATCAAACGACGTGAGTCAGGGTTGGATTTAATCTGCTCAATCACCTGGGTTATCTGGTCGATGTGGCGGCCATCAGGGGTTGGCCAACTGCGCCACTGAGCGCCATATACCGGACCAAGGTTGCCGTTCTCATCGGCCCATTCATCCCAAATACTCACTTTGTTTTCATGCAGATAAGCAACATTGGTGTCACCCTGCAAAAACCAAAGCAATTCATGAATAATCGAGCGAAGATGACATTTCTTGGTGGTGACCAGCGGGAAACCTTCGTTAAGATCAAAGCGCATCTGATAACCGAAAACCGAGCGGGTGCCGGTTCCGGTTCTGTCACTCTTGTCGGTGCCTTTATCGAGAATGTGCTGCATTAAATCGAGATATTGCTTCATCAGCGCGCTTCCTGTTTACGCAAAATCAAATACAGGCCGAAGAGGATCATCGGCAATGAAAGAATTTGTCCCATGGTTAAAAAACCGAGGTATAAGCCAAGGTGAGCGTCGGGCTGACGCACGGTTTCCACCAAAATTCGAAACAGCCCATAACCGAGCAAAAACATCCCGGAAACCGCCCCCACCTTGGTTGTGCGCTTGGCATACCACCACAGCAGCAGATACAGGGCAACCCCCTCCAGTGCAAATTGATACAGCTGCGAGGGATGGCGCGGCTCGGGGCCGCCAGTTGGAAATACCATGGCCCAGGGCACATCCGACACCAGTCCCCACAGCTCACCATTGATAAAGTTGCCGATGCGCCCAGCCCCCAGGCCTATGGGCACCACAGGCGCCACCATGTCAGCCACGGCAAAGAAGGGCCGACGCTGACGCCAGGCAATGTACACCATGGCGCTAATCACCCCAATCAGGCCACCATGGAAAGACATGCCCCCTTCGGAAATCTTAAACAGATACAGGGGGTCGGCCATAAACAGGTCGAAATGGTAAAACACCACATAGCCAATCCGGCCACCGAGCACGACCCCAAGGAAGCCGTAAAACAGCAGATCGGATACCTGCTCACGACTCCAAACACCGCCGGACTGGTCGGCCTTGCGATTCAAAAGCCACAGTGCAGCCAAAAAACCCACCAGGTACATCATGCCGTACCAGCGCAGTGCAGGCTCGAAGGTTTGACCAAAAAGCTCAAACGGCCCGAAACGGGCAATCACAGGGTCGATATCAGGAAACGTCAGCGGCATAACATACTCGGGTTTGTGGGTGTGGCGTCAGCCCACCACCAGGCGCAGTCCAATTATGGTCAGAAGCAGCGCAAAAATTTTCTTCAGGATAGCGGTTGGCCAGCTGCTGGCGGCTTTGGCGCCAAGGGGCGCGGTCAGCACCGAAGTACAGACAATCCCAACCAGCGCGGGCAGATAAACGTAACCCAAGGTGTAATCGGGCATGCCCTGAGCATTCCAGCCGGCAATCACGTAACCTGTACTGCCGGAGAGCGCAATCAACAGGCCGGTTCCGGCCGACACGCCGACGGCGGTGCGCATGGCAACACCAAAAAAGGTCAATAGCGGCACCAACAAGACACCGCCACCAATACCCATCAAGCCGGCAATCAGGGCGATAAAAAACACGATGACAAACAAGGCGGCCGCCGATGGCAAACTGCGGTTTGACTCCGTCTTGAACGGATAGGCCATTTGCAGCGCCATCAGGATGACAAAAATTGCGAAGGCCTGACGCAGCTGCTCCGCCGGAATACGTTCAGACACAAACCCGGAGGCCAGTGCACCAAGCAGCACCGCAGGAGCCAGCACTTCTAGCAGTGAAAAGTCGATATTGCCGCGGCCATGGTGGGCCTTGGCGGAGGAAAGCGAAGTAAGAATAATCGCCGACAGTGACGTGGCGATAGCAACGTGGGGCAGATAGTCGGCGCCGAAACCCACGCTTGGCAGTAAGTAGAGCAGCGCAGGCACTATCATCAGGCCGCCGCCGATCCCCAGCAGTCCAGCCATAAAGCCAACAAAGGCTCCCAGCAGCACACACCAGCCTATCACCCAGATGACTTGTTCCACGGCAAAACCTTGTGATTCTTCAATGGCCAGATAGCTTAAAGCATTACGGCCTGGGACGCGACCCTAACCGAGGATGGAAATAAGCTCGCGGCTATCCAGATATTCCCGCACCAATTCACGCACATCCTGACCATTGGACATCTGCAGCACCAGCTCGAGCAAGGCTTCAAGCTCAGCACGCTCCACCCGCCGCAGCAGGTAGTTTATCCGCGCCAAACTGCCCTGGTTCATCGAAAGCTGATCGTACCCCATGGCCACCAGCAGCAGCGCGCCCATGGGCTCACCGGCGAGCTCACCACAGACGCTGACTTCAAGATTGAGCTGACGACAGTCAACCAGTGCCCGTCTAAGCGCCCGCAAAATGCCGGGATGAAAGGAGTCGAACAGGCTGCTGACCCTGGGGTTGTTACGGTCCACCGCCAGCAAATACTGAGTCAAATCGTTACTGCCCACAGAGACAAAGTCGACCCGCTTTGCCACCTCAGCAAGCTGGAACAGCAATGCCGGCACCTCAAGCATTACCCCAATCGGTGGCCGCTTCAGCGCCGGATTCACATCGGCCTGAAGCTCACTGAAGGCCTGTTCGAGGTACAACAGCGCCTCATCAATTTCATCGATACTGCTCACCATCGGCAGCAGAATTTTCAGGTTATCGCCATCACCGGCGGCTTGCATCATGGCCCGCAGCTGCACCAAAAACAGCTCTGGATGATCCAGCGACAAACGGATCCCCCGCCAGCCAAGGAAGGGGTTCTCTTCAGAAATCGGGAAGTACGGCAATGGCTTATCGCCCCCCACATCCAGGGTGCGCATGACCACAGGGCGCCCTGCTGCCGATTGCAACACCGTCTGGTACACCTTGACCTGCTCGGACTCCGAGGGGAAGCGCTGCTGCAACATAAATGGGATTTCGGTGCGATACAGGCCAATACCATCGGCGCCATCAGCAATTTCGCTGGCAACGCCGCTCATCAGCCCTGCATTGAGGTACAAATGAATGCGATGGCCATCTTTGGTGACCGCGGGCTCGTTAAGCTCCTCGGCATACTGACGTGCCAGCGCCTTTTGGGCGCTGATAAGATTGCGGTATTCATCCACCACCGACGGCGATGGCGATACCATCAGCAGCCCGCGACTGGCGTTCAGCACCAGCTGCTTTTTATCAAGGTTGGCCTGCAGCACCTGCTCAACACCAATAATGGCGGGCACTCCAAGGGCTCGGGCCAGAATCGCGGCGTGGGAGTTCACCCCGCCAAGCTCTGTCACTATGCCCGCCAGCTTTTGGCGCGGAAACTCGGCCAACATGCTGGTATCGGCTTCACGAGTCACCAGGATCACCGGCTTGTCCGGGTCAAGCGCCATGCGACCAGGTTCAATCAGTTGCCGCAGCACCCTCTGCCCAAGGTCTCGAATATCGCTTGCCCGCTCACGAAGATAGCCATCTTCCATTGCCTCAAACTGGGCGATGTAACGCAGCGACACCCGACTGACCGCCGATTCGGCGCTCCAGCCACTGGCAAGCTCGCGCTGATATTCGCCGCCAAGGCTCATGTCTTCGAGCAGCGATTGCAGCGAGGTAAAAATAGAGCTCAGCTCGTCGTCCTGATCGCCATCGAAACGCTGGGCAAGCGCAGTCAGTGCATCGCGGCTGCGACCGATGGCATGCTTAAGGCGCTCGGCTTCGATTGCGACATCATTTACTTTGATATCCGGCTGCTGCAGCGAAATCTCACCGCCCAGCACCAACGCATGGGCAATGGCCACCCCAGGTGAGGCACTGGTACCGGTAAACAGTACCTGCTCATCCAGCGAGTGCACTTCGGCCCGCCGTTTCAGACCGCGAATGGCCATCGCAAGCTGCGCCGCCAGAGTCATCAGGAAGGCTTCTTCGCCTTCATTAAACTGGCGGGCCTTGGCCTGCTGCACCACAATTACGCCAAGTAATTGTTTTTGATAGATAATGGGAGCTGCAAGGAAGGCGCGGTATTCGTCTTCATTGGCTTCGGGGAAGAGTTTGAATCTGGGGTGCAGATGGGCATCAGCCAGGTTAATGGCTTCTTCGCGCTCGGCAACCAGACCCACCAAACCTTCACTGACCGGCATACGCACCCGGCCAACGGCGGTTTTCTCAAGGCCATCGGTAGCGGACAACACCAGTTGCTGCTGCTCGAGGATATAAACAGAGCAGCACTCGGTCTCCATGGCGGCCTTGGTTTGAGCCACCAAGGATTCGAGTGCCAGCTCCAGCGTATGAGCCGAAGCGACTGACTGCGTAATATCCCTGAGCGTGTTGAGCACTGGCAGATCCCCCTTGACTGTCGGCGCGCTGATTAACGTCTGTTGTTGCGTTTGCCTCTGGGTGGCTCGCGGGATTGCAGGGCCAGCGCAGTGGGCGCGAACTCCTTCATTACCTTGCGATACACATCCCGCTTGAATGACACCACCTGGCGCACCGGATACCAATAGCTGACCCAGCGCCAATCATCAAACTCAGGATGACCAGATGAATTCAGGTTAATGGCATTTTCCGGACTCTTGAGCATCAGCAAAAACCACTTCTGCTTCTGGCCGATACACACGGGCTTGCTGTCCTGACGCACCAGACGTTTTGGCAAACGGTATCTGAGCCAGGAACGGGTAGAGGTCAGGATCTGGACATGCTCAGGCCTGAGGCCAACTTCCTCATACAGCTCACGATACATGGCATCTTCGGCACTTTCACCGTCATCTACCCCACCCTGTGGGAATTGCCATGAATGTTGTCCAAATCGCCTGGCCCACATGACCTGGCCGAAAGAGTTACAGATGATGATGCCCACATTTGCGCGAAAGCCGTCGCTATCAATCACATGGACTCCAAAATACACAAATCGTAATAGAAGGATTGTTTCACAAAGCCAAGCTGGCAGCAAACCCCTATTTCTGCGCCACCTTTGGATAAATTTCAGTCCTTTTTGCGATTATCAACAGAGAGCTATATTAAAACGGGATCATATCCACAAAAACTGTGGATATCTCTGTAGGCAAGTCGAAGGAAACCGTGAAAATGTTCATTATTAGTGCAGATCGGCAAAGATCACTTTCTTCATAAACGCCTTCTAAGTGACTATTTTATATGACTTATGCAAAATGATCGTTTCACAACTGCTGTAATTAACCACAGATCGAACAAAAATAAACCAGCCAATGATGAAGGCTAAATAACTGCGGAATACTGTCAGTTTTATACACAAGCCAAGGCAGATTCGCCCCATTGCAACCATAAAAATAGCGCACATTTTTCGTTGACAGTGATATTTAGCTGGGGTAATGGGCTGGATTTATCCCAGTTATCCCATAATTCTGTGGATAAATTTGTGGGGAATGTCGGGGAAATCAGCGGGTAACTTTAACGGCTGAGGATAATACGATATACACAAAGATAAATACCTTTATTTTACATGGCATTAGATAAGCAAAGTCAGAAAAAACTTATCCAAGCTGAATTTGCGAACAAAAAATAGCCAAGTTGGATCTTATCCCCAAAGGGCGTAGAATCCGCCCCATGAATGCCCCCCGTTCGCCTCAAAGCCTGGAAGAACTATTGGATCGCGCCCACCAGATGGCGGGGTTAAGTCTTGGCCAACTGGCAGCAGGTCTAGGCTGGCCGGTTCCGGCCAATCTAAGGCGAGATAAAGGCTGGATTGGTCAGTTAATTGAGCAAGAGCTGGGTGCGCTGGCAGGCTCCCGCCCGGAGCAGGACTTTCTGCACCTGGGTGTTGAGCTTAAAACCATTCCCATCGATAGCCGTGGCAAGCCATTGGAAACCACCTATGTGTGCGTGGCACCGCTGATGGATGTCGGCGGCCTCAAGTGGGAGCAGAGTCTGGTGAAGCATAAGCTGGAGCAGGTGCTGTGGATCCCGGTCGAGGGCGAAAGAAGCATTCCGCTGACAGACAGGCGTATCGGCACCCCCGTGCTGTGGCGCCCTTCCATGACCGAGAGCGAGCAGCTCAGGCAAGACTGGGAGGAAATCATGGAACTGATTGCCATCGGCAAAGTGACTGGTCTTACCGCTCGCCACGGTGAAGTGCTGCAACTGCGTCCCAAGGCCGCCAACGCCGCGGCCAAAACCGAATGCATTATGGAAGATGGCACTGTCGGACTCACCAATCCCCGGGGCTTTTACCTGAAAACCAACTTCACTCAGGCCATATTGCGCCAGGCATTTGGCGAATAGTAGCCAATCACGCCAATATCGCCCCAAGCATTGATTCAGATCACGCCAAGGGCTGGTAATGAGGCACAGGTTTTCTATACACTAGCTCATTCTTCGTAATACCTTATAACTTCGGATACTGAAGCTACCGTGAGAGCGAGTCGTCAGGCTAAAAAGCTGTTATTTGCCATCCTGGCCTGGGGCATTGCCATGGCCGCGTTCGTCTTCTTTCGATACGCACAGACTCAGGATCTGCCTCAATGGGCCGTAGGTTCGGCCGATCTTGCGACCCTCGCAATTTACATGGGGATTATTTTTGGCAGCCTGCATTGGATGTCGAATTTGATTGCCGATTTCAGCGCCATCAATCGCCTGCCTTACTTATTCTCGGTGTTGTTCAAGGGGCTGTTTTTGCTGCTTGGCGCCACCACCCTCGCCTATATCACTCAGTTTTTGAATATGTGGGCGATTGAAAACCACATGACCACCCTGCGGCAGATGCTCACAGTGCATGTGCTCTACAGTCCCTCATTCCAGGCATTGATTGTGTATTTGGTGGTGGTGCGGCTGGGACTTGCCTTTATCGAGCAAATGGCGCTGCTGGTAGGTCCGCGGGTGCTTTTGAATATCGGCCTTGGCAAATATCACAAACCAAGGTACGAGCAGCGGCTGTTTTTGTATCTGGACATGGTAGCCAGCACCACTCACGCCGAATCCCTTGGCGACTATCGTTTCAGCCGCCTAATCCAGGACAGCTTCAGCCTGCTGTCCGATACAGTGGCCAGCAATGAAGCCGAAATATACCGCTATATGGGCGATGCGGTGCTTATCCACTGGCCGCTGCATGAAGGGGTGAAGAACGACCGCTGCATGAACATCTATTGGGAATTCAGTCAGCAACTCAACTGGCAACGGCAATATTTTGAAGAACATTATGGCTTTGTGCCCAAGTTCAAGGCGGCAGCACACTGTGGTCAGGTGGTGGCAGCCGTGGTGGGGGTGCAAAAGCAGGAGATCAGTTTCTTCAGCGACGTACTGAACACATTGGCGCGCCTGCAGGATCAATGTAATCCACTGGGACAGCGGATGCTGATTTCCGGTGCATTGGCGGCAAGACTTGAAACCGAAGACAGCGGTTATAACCTCTCCGCTCTGGGGCCGGTTAAGCTTAAGGGCAAGCAGCACTCTATTGAAGTATTCGGCGTGACGCCAAGGCGTGTCGGCTAAATGTCTTCAGCCCCGAAACACTTGCGCCTTACTTAGCTGGTCAATCACATTGCAAAAAAATGGCGACTTCTGAGAGTCGCCTTTTTATTTGTAATTAGCGCAGGCTCACACCCTTTCCTTGCTGAGCAGTTTTTCTATTTCCAGCCCCAGGGTTCGGAAGGTACGGATCCGGCTGGTAGTCTGACGCCACACCAGGCCAATATCGCGATAAGGCGAACTGCCGGGTGGGTCCATTACCTGCAGTTCGGTATCGTTCAGGATACCGGCATCAATCGCCATTTGCGGCAGGAAAGTGGTACCCAGCTTGCTGTTTACCATCTGCACCAGGGTGTGCAAACTGGTGGCGGCAAACGGGTTAATTTTGTTGGAGTCCCCAAGCTGGCAGGCGCTGATGGCATGCCCGGTAATGCAGTGCTCGCTTTGCAGCAAAAAGATACTCTCATCCGGCAGAGTCTGATAATCAATAGGCTCATGGATCTCCGGAGAAAGGTCGCCATGCACGACCATTTTGAACGGGTCGACCCCCACCTTCATGCTGTGGAAACCACTGGTGTCCACCGGCAGCGCCAGCAGCAATAAGTCCAGCTCGCCCTTGCCGAGGGCATCAAGCAGACGCTCGGTGGTGTCTTCTTTCAGTAAGAGCACCAATTCCGGGTAGTTTTGTTGGCAGTGGCGCACCACCCGGCTCAGCAAAAACGGCGCTATGGTGGGAATACAGCCCAAGCGGATCTCGCCGGTCATGGGTTCGCCCTGATTGCGCACCAGCTCAACCAGATCGTCCACATCGGTCAGAATTTTGCGGCAACGCCCCACCACCTCTTCGCCAATGGCAGTAAACATAAAGGATTTATGGTCGCGCTCAATCAATTGGTGCCCCAACTGCTCCTCAAGGTTTTGAATACCACTTGAGAGCGTCGACTGGCTGACATTGCACACCTTGGCGGCGCGATTAAAGTTTTGTTCCTGATACAAATTCACCAGGTAGTAGAGATTTTTGAGGCTGGGGAGATGTTTCATTTTTTCGATTACCACCGCACGAATGGATTGAAACTACCAAGCAACTGTAACACAGGAACCCTGAGTGCGCATAAGACCTGCGTACAGTTATGTGAGCAATATCTGCCCAATCCCTTGTCACTACACCCCAATGAGCTACACTTTTCCGGATTGGCAATTGAAGGATCCGCCGATGTCAGGGCTGAAAGGGATTTTGTATTTCCTGCTCTTGTTCCCGCTCTTATCCGCTTGGGGTGAGGGAATAACCCTGTCTGATGCCAACCGCCAATTACCCCTTGCCCCCTTGTATCAAACGCCGCTACTAGCTTCCTTCGAGTCACTCAACTTACCGACACAACTCGACAGTCATGGCCACGAATTGCCTTGGCAACAGCTCCCCCTTAAAAATCAATCCGATGACGTGAGCCATTGGGTACTCACCCAACCACTGTGGGTCCCGCCGGCCAAAATTTATCTGTTACGGCACAGCTCTGGCAGCGTTTCTGAACTGCCACTGGAGCAATTGCCCGCCCCTATGCCGGTAAGGCAATTGGCGCTTACCCTTGACCCCGGTGAGTCAGTCACCTTTTACCTGCAAGGGAAGCAATTGCCGCAAACGCTTTGGAAGCGCAGTTGGTGGCAACATTGGGATCAGGTTCAGCGCAGCATCCTGTTGCTAATCTTCGGCGCCCAGCTCACGCTGATGTTGTGTCTGGGGCTGATGAGCTTACTGCCGCAGCTGCGTACGCCACTGGCGGCGGTGCCTTTATTGGTCTCCATTCCGCTGCTGCTGTTGATGCTGCCGCCCTCAGCGTTGCTGCCAACACCGCCGTTCTGGCCGATTGCCCTCACACTTGCCCAAGCCTGTGCCAACTACCGCCTGTTCCAGCACGAGCAGTTGTCCACCAGCCTGAAGAAAATGCTAATAATGCAGACACTGTGTGGGCTAAGTATTGGCATTGCCGCCCTTGGAAGCGTTGAATTTGCGCTGCCGCTGGTGTTACCTGTGCTGCTGATAGGTTGTCTGTTGAGCGCTTTGTCGCTGCTGCAACTACTGATGGTTGAGCATCAGGGGCAATGGCTGCTGTTGGCTGGAGTGCAACTGATGGTAGGCACCCTCGCCACCAGCCTGTCGTCAGGGCCGGAGCTTGAAAACTTTGCGCTATGTGCCGCCCAGCCGCTTTTGATGTCTGTACTGGTATTTCTATATTTGTGCCAGCAGTTGATGCAGCCCATGGCGCGCAGCGCCAATTCCAAGGCCACACTCAAGGATCTTGTGCGGCTGAAGGAGTCTCACCTGCTCGCCGAGCAGTTTGACCTGCTTCAAAACCAATATCGGGAACTGGAGTTGCAACACCGATTGCTGCAGGAGAAAAACGCCATCGATTTTCTTACCGGCCTGCGCAACCGGCAGTTTTTCGATGAGCGCTTCAGCGCCGAAATGGCCCGCAGCGCGCGGGAGTCAACGCCCATAAGCCTGCTGCTTATCGATATCGATCACTTCAAGGATGTAAATGACAAATATGGTCACAGAGTGGGAGACGAAGTGCTCAAGTCGGTTGCCAAGCGCTTTTATTACGTGTTGAAACGCCCATCGGACGCCATTTGCCGTTATGGCGGAGAGGAGTTTGCCATCATTTTGCCCAACACCCACGGGCAAGGGGCACTGCATATTGCCGAGCTTATCCTCAACAATATCCGCTCAAAACCGGTGACCACCGCCCAGGGCGAGATCCACTGTACCGTCAGCATAGGTATTGCCTCGACTGTACACAGCTATCAGCAAAACGAAGGCCGCTTGATTGAAGATGCGGACAAAGCCCTGTACAGGGCAAAGCAAAACGGCAGGGACAGAATCGAACTGGCGCCCTCCAAGCCCTATGTGGTCAAGGATGAGCGCCCGATGAAAGCCTGATCAGGCTTTGGATTGCAGAAAATCTTTCAGTGCAGCTAGGTCATCAAAGGCATTGCTTGAAATGGCCTGCAGCCATTCATTGTGACCGGCTTCCCAGGCTGTGTCTTCGCCGTGCTGCAACAGCTGAGCATATTGCTGGATACGCTTCAGGCCCACACTGCCGGCTGCGCCTTTAAACTTATGTGCTTCAGAACACAGGGTGTCTTTATCGCCTGCTTCCTTTGCCTTCACCAGATTGCCCACATACTCGGGCATCAACTGTTCAAACAGTACCACACTCTTGAGCAGGGTCCCGGCACCGATAGCGCTGCAGTATTGTTCCAGCGTATTGAGATCCAGGATCTTGTCCAGTTCAGCAGTTGCCATCAAGGCCCCCTTAACAGTCAGTGAAGTTTTAAACCGGCGAGTTTACCGGCGATGCTATGGCACATAATACCCTCTCTGCCCCGCTGTGCAACCGTATGGCGTTTGACTTCGTTGGATATTTCCTGCTTTTAACATATATTTAACCGTTTACCGTACTTCACACCCTAAATGTAGACTTTCGATTTAGGGTCAAGAAGATAGCCATTCTGTCGCCGCTATCAGCCGATTTTCAGCAGGCAATCTCAGACTGAGTCACGGCGATGAAAGGCCTGTCGGTGAGACTGCCCTGACCTCCCAGTTTGGCCAAACGTTCGGTGATGGCCGTCAGTCCCAACCATTTGTGGCCGCACCAGTCGGGCGCCAGCAGCAGTGGTGCACGGGCATGGGCAGTTACCCTGTGATAGATGATATTGGCGGGGGTGCGACGAATAAGCTCCGCGGCACTGTGGGCATAGTCTGGCAGTGACAGGGGCGCCAGCCGACCGGCACGCCACTGCCTGGCCATGGTGCTGCCTTCAACAATGTGCAGTGGATGTAACTTAAGCCCATCCACGCCCAGCTCCAGCACCTGGCGATGGCTGAAGAGGTAATCATCATGGCTTTCGCCCGGCAGCCCCAGAATAAGATGGGTACAAACCTTAATTCCCCTGGCGCGGGCGCGCAGCACCGCATCCTCGTACGCGGAAAAACCATGGCCACGATTAATCCGTCTCAGAGTGTCATCGCGGGCAGACTGCAAACCAAGGTCGAGCCAGACATCAATACCGCAGTCACGGTAACTGCCGAGCAAATCCAGCACCTCATCGGGTACACAATCCGGACGGGTGCCGACAAATAATCCGGCCACCTTACCGAGCGACAGCGCTTCGTCATAACGGGCTTTCAGTACCGAAACTTCATCGTAAGTGCTGGTATAAGCCTGAAAATAAATGAAGAACAGCTCATCCTGGCGCCCTGCCATTTGCCGTTTTAACTGCGAGCTGATGTTATAACGCTCGCCATCGTCACTGTTAAAAGAAGGCACATGGCAGAAGGTGCAGCCACCAATGCCGAGGTTGCCATCCCGGTTTGGGCAGGTGAAGTGCGCATCCAGGGTCAGTTTTCGCACCCGGCGCCCATAACGCTGCCGACAATCATTGCCAAAGGTATTCACCAGTGCATCAAGGCCTGGAGACACAGATACAGATTGGGCCACGCCAAACTCCGCTAATTCGAACACATCAAAGAATAAGCCGGCACTCTAGCCGGTTCCCCTTGGCAGGATCCGGATCCAGGTCAATCGCAGTCGATTTAATCCCTTTTTGTGATACACATTCGCACCCAATGCACCGAAAAGTGGATCTTAATCACGCTTTCTGAATAGTTAATCAATCCAGATGTAACAAAAGCGAATTACTGTATTTGCAAAAAAAATCACTATTCCCAAAGCCAAAACAATCGCTCATTTTGTTACATTTTGGTAAAGCGCAAAATGCTATATTTTTAAAATTCCTATTATTCATAATGTTATACATCAACTTTATCAGTTGACGTTAACGTAAAGCAATTATCAAAAGTGTATGAAACATGATTTTTTACCCATGTTTTATGCAATCTTTAGGTTTGACCTTTGTAAATTCTCGGGATAATTTGGGAAATTCGGGTGCATATCTATCAATGTTTTTTGCGTGGTTCCCCGAGCAGTATCAATCAGAGGTTTTAGGTGGGGGATTTGTATGAGCTTGTATCATCCCAGTTTTGAGCGGGACAATTGTGGATTCGGTCTGATAGCCCAGATGGACGGAGAGGCCAGTCATCGCATTGTGCGTACTGCTATTACGGGACTGGATCGCATGAAACACCGAGGCGGTATTGCCTCAGATGGTCGCACCGGTGACGGCTGTGGCCTGCTCATGCAGCTGCCCATCAAGTTCTTTGAGGCCATTGCCGCCGAGAACGACTGGCACCTTTCCCGTAAATTTGCCGTGGGCATGTTCTTTTTAAGCCAGGATGAAGAGCGCGTCGCCGCTACCCGTTTCCTGCTCGAGCGTGAGCTGGAAAAAGAAACCCTGTGCATTGCCGGTTGGCGCGAAGTGCCGGTAAACCCGGACGTGCTGGGTGATATCGGCAAATCCAGCCTGCCCCGCATTGTGCAGGTGCTGATCAACGCCCCCATCGGCTGGCGTGAAAAGGATCTGGAACGTCGTCTATACATGGCCCGTCGTCGCCTCGAGCAGCAAATGACTGCCGACCCCGACTTTTATGTGGCCAGCCTTTCCGGTCAGGTGATTGTGTACAAGGGCCTGATGATGCCCGCCGATCTGCCAGCCTTCTATCCAGACCTTGCTGACATTCGTCTGGAAAGCGCTATCTGCCTGTTCCACCAGCGCTTTTCAACCAACACCTCGCCCAAGTGGCCACTGGCACAGCCATTTCGCTACCTGGCGCACAACGGTGAAATCAACACCATCACCGGCAACCGTCAATGGGCCCGTGCCCGCGCGTACAAATTCAACTCGCCACTGCTGCCCGATTTGCAGCAGGCCGCGCCCTTTGTAAACGAAACCGGCTCAGACTCGTCCTCACTGGATAACATGCTGGAAATGCTGCTCTCCGGTGGTATGGATCTGTACCGCGCCATGCGTTTGCTGATCCCGCCCGCATGGCAAAGTAACCCAGAGATGGACGAAGAGCTGAAAGCCTTCTACGACTTTAACTCCATGCATATGGAGCCCTGGGACGGCCCGGCCGGCATTGTGATGACCAATGGTCGCCACGCTGCCTGCGCCGTGGACCGTAACGGCCTGCGTCCATCACGTTATGTGATCACCAAAGACCGTATCCTGACCCTGGCCTCAGAAGTAGGCATTTGGGACTACCAGCCCGATGAAGTGGTCGAAAAAGGCCGTGTGGGCCCAGGCGAACTGCTGGTGCTCGATACCCTTAACGGCCGTCTGTACCAGTCATTTGAGATTGATAACGACCTCAAGCGCCGCCACCCCTACAAGGAGTGGATGGCGAAAAACAGCCGCACCCTGAAACCGGCCGAAGAGATGACCGGCGAGCAGCACGGCGCCAGCGAATTCAGCCGTGACACCCTGTTGCAGTATCAAAAACTGTTTGGCTACAGCCGTGAAGAACTCGAACAGGTGATTTGGGTTCTGGCACGTCAGGGCGAAGAAGCAGTAGGCTCCATGGGCGACGATACTCCCATGGCAGTGCTGTCGAAAAAGCAGCGCTCCCTGTACGACTACTTCCGTCAGAAGTTTGCCCAGGTAACCAACCCGCCTATCGACCCATTGCGTGAAAAGCACGTGATGTCGCTGGCCACCTGCGTTGGCCGTGAGCAAAACCTGTTTAACGAAACCACGGGCAATGCCTACCGGGTGATGTTCAACTCTCCGATACTGCTGTACTCCGACTTCAACCAGTTGATGTCGCTCGATAAAGCCTACTATCGCGCCAATATTGTCGACCTGAACTACGATCCGGCCGAAGGCCTGGAAAACGCCATTCGTCGCATCACTGACGATGCCGAGCGCCTGGCACGTACCGGTACCACCCTGCTGGTACTCTCAGATCGCGCAGTGGCCAAGAACCGTCAGGTGATCCCGGCCGCCATGGCCGTGGGTGCAGTGCAGCAGATGCTGGTGTCCAAGAGCCTGCGCTGCGACACCAACATCATCGTTGAAACCGCGTCAGCCCGTGATCCACACCACTTTGCGGTATTGCTGGGCTTTGGTGCCACGGCCATCTACCCCTATCTGGTGTATGAATCAATCGCTGATATGGCCAAGCGCAACGACGCCGACGACATGGTCGCCCTGATGCTGAACTTCCGTTACGGCATCGAAAAGGGACTGCGCAAAATCATGTCCAAGATGGGGATCAGCACAGTGGCCTCTTATCGCTGCAGCCAGCAATTTGAAGCCATCGGTCTTGCCCGTGACGTGATTGAACTCTGCTTCAAAGGCGTGGTGAGCCGTATCGAAGGCGTTGGTTTCGATCATCTGGCCAAGGATCAGAAGCAACTGCATCTGGCAGCTTTCCGCCCCCATGTTGCACTGCCCCAGGGCGGTCTGCTCAAGTACGTGGAAGGTGGCGAATACCACGCCTTCAACCCGGATGTGGTTAACACCCTGCAGGCCTCCCTCCATGGCCGCGACTATAGCAAATACAAAGAGTTCGCCCGCCTGGTGGACGAGCGCCCGGTGGCCATGCTGCGTGACCTTTTCAGCGTAAAAGGTACAGACGCCGCCATTGAACTGGCCAAGGTAGAAGAAGCCAAGGCACTGTATCCACGCTTTGACAGCGCCGCCATGAGTATCGGCGCTCTGAGTCCGGAAGCCCACGAGGCGCTGGCCATTGCCATGAACCGCCTTGGTGGCCGCTCCAACTCAGGTGAAGGTGGTGAAGATCCACGCCGTTTCGGCACCGAGAAAAACTCTGCCATCAAGCAGATTGCTTCTGGTCGTTTTGGTGTCACCGCCCACTATCTGGTTAACGCCGAAGTGCTGCAAATCAAGGTGGCTCAAGGCGCCAAGCCCGGCGAAGGCGGCCAGTTGCCCGGCCATAAGGTGAGTGTTGAGATTGCCGGTCTGCGGTATGCACGCCCCGGTGTAACCCTGATTTCGCCCCCACCACACCACGACATTTATTCGATTGAAGATTTGGCGCAGCTGATTTTCGATTTGAAGCAAATCAATCCCAAGGCGCTGGTGAGCGTAAAGCTGGTGTCTGAACCAGGCATCGGCACCATTGCCACCGGTGTCGCCAAGGCGTACGCCGATATGATCACCGTATCCGGCTATGACGGCGGCACGGGCGCCAGCCCCATCACCTCGGTGAAATATGCCGGCTCCCCCTGGGAGCTGGGTCTGGCCGAAGTACATCAATCTCTGGTGGAAAACGGCCTGAGACACAAAATTCGCCTGCAGGTGGATGGTGGTCTCAAGACCGGCACAGACGTTATCAAGGCTGCGCTGCTGGGCGCCGAGAGCTTCGGTTTCGGCACTGTGCCCATGATCGCCCTTGGCTGTAAGTACCTGCGAATTTGCCACCTGAACAACTGTGCCACCGGCGTGGCGACTCAGGACAAGAACCTGCGAGACAACCACTACCACGGCCTGCCCGAGCGGGTAATGACCTACTTCGAGTTCGTGGCCGAGGAAGTACGTGAGTGGATGGCCAGGCTGGGCGTTAGCCGCTTTGAAGATCTGGTGGGCCGCAGCGAATGGCTGCAGGCGCTTCAGGGCGAGACCGAGAAGCAACATGGTCTGGACTTGTCTCCTATCCTGTATCAGCCGGACGTGCGCGAAGGTTCTGCCCGCACCTGGCTGGAAACCAACCCGCCCGCCGACAATGGCGAGCTGAACCAGCGTCTGGTGAAAGATACCGAAGCGGCCGTGGCCGCTGGCGAGAGCTTCAGCGCGGCCTACAGCATCAACAACACCGACCGTTCTGTGGGTGCCACTCTGTCGGGGGTTATCGCCAGCCAGTGGGGCCTCAGCGGTGCCAAGGCGCCAATCAGCCTGTCGTTTAACGGCACCGCCGGTCAAAGCTTCGGCGTATGGAATGCCCCCGGCCTAGATATGAGCCTGTGCGGCGATGCCAACGATTACGTCGGCAAAGGCATGTCCGGCGGCAAGCTGTCTATCTATCCGCCTATCGGCAGCGCCTTCCAGAGTGAGCGCACCGCCATTGTGGGTAACACCTGCCTCTATGGCGCCACCGGCGGCAAGTTCTTTGCGGCAGGTCAGGCGGGCGAGCGTTTCGGCGTGCGTAACTCCGGCGCCGTCGCCGTGGTGGAAGGTCTGGGTGACAACGGCTGCGAATACATGACCGGCGGCATTGTGGTGGTACTCGGCAAGACCGGGGTGAACTTCGGTGCGGGTATGACAGGTGGTTTTGCCTATGTATTCGACCAGTTCGGCCGCTTTAACCGCCGGGTGAATACCGAGATGGTCGACACCCAGAAGGTGGAGTCTGTTATCCATCAGAAGCACCTTAAGGGGCTGATCGAAGAGCACGTGGCCGAAACCGGCAGCGAACACGCCCGGGCCATCCTGAGCGACTTCGATAACTGGCTCGATTGCTTCGTGCTGGTGAAACCCAAGAACGTGGCGGTGGCCGACTTGCTTAAGCTGGAAAAGCCAAACCCTGAACTGGCAGTAAAAGCGGGATAATGCACTATGAGTAACGATTTTCAGTTCATTGAAGTGGGCCGCAAGGATCCATCCAAGCAACCAATCAAGTTGCGCTCTACGCAGTTTATTGAAATTTATCAGCCCTTTACTCAAGGCCAGGTAAATGAGCAGGCGGACCGTTGCCTCGATTGCGGCAACCCTTACTGCGAATGGAAGTGCCCGCTGCACAACTACATCCCCAACTGGCTCAAACTGGCCAAGCAGGGACGCATTATGGAAGCGGCGGATCTGGTGCACGAAACCAACACCCTGCCAGAAATTTGCGGCCGGGTCTGTCCTCAGGACAGACTCTGTGAAGGCGCCTGTACCCTGAACGACGACTTCGGCGCCGTGACCATCGGCAATGTGGAAAAGTACATCACCGACACCGCCATCGCCCAGGGCTGGCGCCCGGATATGAGCAAGGTCACACCTCGAACTGAGAAGGTCGCGATTGTCGGTGCCGGCCCTGCCGGTCTTGGCTGTGCCGATATTCTCGCCCGCAACGGCATCAAGGCGGTGGTGTTCGACAAGTATCCGCAGATCGGTGGCCTGCTGACCTACGGTATTCCCTCGTTCAAGCTGGATAAATCGGTGATGCAAACCCGCCGTCAGGTACTCGAAGGCATGGGTATCGAGTTTCGTTTGGGGGTCACCGTTGGCAAAGACATCGCCTTCAGTGACTTGCTGAAAGACTATGACGCCGTGTTTCTCGGCATGGGCACCTACAGCGCCATGAAGGCCGGCTTGCCCGGTGAGGACGCCGACGGCGTGCTTCAGGCTCTGCCCTACCTTATCGGCAACACCATGGAGCTGCTCGGCCAGCAGAGCGACCAAAACCCCTACATCAACCTCGCTGGCAAGAAGGTGGTGGTACTGGGCGGCGGCGACACCGCCATGGACTGTGTGCGCACCGCAGTACGTCAGGGTGCAAGCCAGGTGACCTGTGCTTATCGCCGCGACGAACAAAACATGCCTGGCTCCCGCCGCGAGGTGCAAAATGCCCGCGAAGAAGGAGTAAACTTCCTGTTTAACCGCCAGCCAGTAGCCATCAAGACCGAAAACGGCAAAGTGGCGGGCATCGAATGCGTGGAAACCCAAATGGGCGAAGCCGATGCCAATGGCCGCCGCAGCGCCGAGCCCATCCCCGGCAGCGAGCAGTTGCTTGAGGCTGATGCCATCATCATCGCCTTTGGCTTCCAGCCAAGCCCTGCCCCCTGGTTTGCCGACTTTGGCATCCAGCTCGATGACAAGGGTCGGGTCAAGGCGCCCAAGGTGGCCGACAATCCATTCCAAACCACCAACCCCAAGGTGTTTGCCGGTGGCGATATGGTGCGCGGCTCAGATCTGGTGGTAACCGCTATCGCCGAAGGCCGCGACGCGGCGCTTGGGATCCTCAACTTCCTGGAGACGGCAACCGCCTGATCCGGCACCCTTTGCTTGTGTCTTGCGCATCCGAAAGGTCTTCCTGAGGATGCGCTTTTTTTGAGCCTGTATACCAGTCATACCTGTGTGGTATATTGACTGCCATTCCCTATACACGCTCAAAGGCAAGTTATGAAAATCGGTATTATCGGCGCCATGGAGCCGGAAGTTGCCCACCTGATTGCGGCACTCAATTCCCCCAAGTCCAGCACCATCGCCGGCATCGAGTTCACCGAGGGTGAACTGCACGGCAAACAGGTCATTGTGACCCGCTCCGGCATCGGCAAAGTTGCTGCGGCACTCGCCACCACCCTGCTTATCGACAAGTTTGCACCTGATTTTGTTATCAATACCGGCTCTGCCGGTGGCTTTGTTGACAGCCTGACCATTGGTGATGTGGTGATTGCCAGCGAAGTGCGCTACCACGATGTGGATGTCACCGCCTTCGGTTATGAAATCGGTCAAATGGCCCAGCAGCCAGCCGCATTCGTCAGTGACGCCCGCTTGGTCAATGCCGCCAAGGCCGCCGTTGCCAGCCTCGGTGAAGTGAAGACCATTGAAGGCCTTATCTGCACCGGCGACAGTTTTATTTGCGACCCTGTCCGTACCGCTAAAATGCGCGCCGACTTCCCCACCATGGCCGCCTGTGAAATGGAAGGCGCCGCCATCGGCCAGATTTGTCATCAGTTCGGCACCCCCTTCGTGGTGATCCGCTCGCTGTCTGACAATGCCAACAATGACAGTCCGGTCGATTTCGACTCATACTTGGTGAAAGCAGGGCATCACTCCGCCCTGATGGTCATGGCGCTTATCGAGGGTCTTTAATGACCAACGGCCAGTTTGTAAACCAGCTAATCGCTCTGGATGGAGCCCTGTTTGAGGGTTTCCTTATCCTGTTGTGCGCCCTGCCGCTGGCCAGACTGGCCCCCCTGCCCCGTGAAATGCAGCCACTGGTGTGGTTTGGTTTTTTGGCCAAAGAGCTGGCCCACAAGGTCAATCACCCCGAGCGAGGCGCCAGGCAGCAAATGATTGCCGGCGTAATGGCCGCCGTGCTGCTGGTCCTGCCGTTCTGGCTGATTGTGACCTTTCTTTTGGATATGGCCGCCTTTCCGTGGTTTTTCGAGTTTCTGATCCTCTACCTTTGCCTGTCGGATGCAAGTTTTGTCCAGGTGGCCGATGAGGTGCACCGCACCCTGGCCCACGGCAACAAGGAGCAGGCAAAAAAGCTGCTGGGGCAGTACCTTTCCCGGGATACTGCCGAGCTGTCCGAAGTGGGGATTGCCAAAGCCACTATTGAAAAACTGGTGACAGCGCCCATCTACGGCACCGCCTCGACGGTGTTTTTCTTTGCCATTGCCGGCGCTCCCATGGTGCTGCTGGTTCGCATGCTCAAACAGCTCGAACTGGTGTGGCCGCCCATGGTGCCGAAGTTTCGCTTCTTTTGCGCCCCCATCAACCTGCTGGTGTCGGTGCTGCTGTATATCCCTTCCTGGCTGTGGAGCCTGAGCCTGGCGATTCAGGGTGGCCCAGCGGGCCTTGGCGCCCTTTTCAGCCACAGACGCTGGCAACCCCTGTCCAATGCCATTCGCAGCGCCTATGTAGCAGCCACTGTGCTGAATATCGAGCTTGGCGGCCCGCAGAAGTTCCATGGCAGTCGCGTCGCCATCGAGAAAGTAGGCGCAGGACCTCTGCCGGGCGCTGCCAATATTGGCGATGCCATTAAGCTTTCCAACCGTGCCTGTTTTACCTGGTTTTTGTTCCTGGTATTTATGCCCGTCGCCTGGGTGGTACTCAGGTATCTGCAAACCCTGTAGATTAGCGCTATTGGGTGGAAGTAAATCCCGCGTCGGCTGCATGAGGATTGTTAGCACCTTGCCCAAGTTGACACTATAATGTCGCCCCTTATGGCTCAGTCATTTTCAATTCGGTAACGGACATCAATCTTGTTAGAACATCTGCACATATCGCTGACAACTCCAGCGCTGCTGTTTCCAGCTATCTCCCTGTTGCTGCTGGCATACACCAATCGATTCTTTTCGCTGGCGGCCTTGATCCGCAGCCTCTCCAGCGATGACAAACCGGTGCATAAAAGCCAAATTGAAAACCTGAAAAAGCGCATCGTGATTATCCGCAGAATGCAGGAGGCGGGCGTTACCAGCTTTGCCCTGTGCGTACTCTGTATGATTTTTATCTATGTCGGCATGAATAAAACCGGCTCGCTTATCTTTGGCGCCAGCCTGCTCCTGCTGCTTTATTCGCTGATCCTGTCGGTGATTGAAATCCGCATCTCGGTGGATGCCCTCAATATTCACCTGAAAGAGATGAGCAAATGAGCTGGATTTACTTTTTTGACCTGTGCGGCACAGCCGTATTTGCCTTAACCGGTGCCCTGGCTGCCGGGCGGCATCGCATGGACCCCTTTGGGGTAACGGTACTGGCGGCAGTGACTGCCGTGGGCGGCGGCACTATCCGTGATGCCATCATCGGTGCCACGCCGGTGTTTTGGCTTAGGGATCCCAACTACGTCATAGTGATCCTGGCTACAGTGCTGTTTACATTGATTTTTATCCGCCGTCCGCGCAAGGTGCCCCAGTACACCCTGCCGATTGCGGATGCCTTGGGGCTGGCACTCTTTACCTTCATCGGTGCACAAAAGGCGCTCAGCCTCGGCTTAAACGGCATGTCGGCCGTTATCATGGGCTTGATTACCGGCGTAGGCGGCGGCATTATCCGGGATGTGCTTTGTCGCCAAATTCCCATGGTGCTTCGCACCGAAATTTACGCGACCGCTTCCATCATTGGCGGCATCGCCTACACCCTGAGCCTGCAACTGGGCATGAATGCCAAAACGGCCATGTGGCTGTCGATGTTGAGTGCATTGATGTTAAGGCTTGCGGCTATTCGCTGGCATCTGTCATTGCCAGCCTTTGACCTGAAAACCAAGAGAGACTGACGTGTGCGAAAGATAGGGTTACTGCTGTGGATGTTCTGCTTTGGGGCTGCTGCCAGCACTGGCGAGATGCCCCAGGAGCAGCAAATGGCAGTGAACTACATTCAGGCGCTCACTGAGCACGACTACGACAAGCTTGCCAGCTTCTACAACCGCGACAGCGTGTTTCAGGACCGTACCGCCGGGCGTAAGTACAAGGGCGGCCGCTTCATTATCGAGTTTTTCGAACGCGCCCATGCCGGGGTGCTGGAATACAATTTCAGCATCGAGCACATGTATAACTCAGGCTCGCTGGTGGTGATGATTGGTAACTACCGCTTTAAAGGGCCGGGTGAACAGTTCGGCAAACCGGGCAAAATCATCGACGTAGCCGTACCCGCGGTAACGACTCTGAGGCTGGATATGCGTAATCACAGGGTGACCGAGCATACTGACCTTATCGACTACCAGACCATGGCCGACCAGTTGTCGGTGCAGTAGTCGCTTTTCAGGCATCAAAAACGGGCGCTGCGAGCGCCCGTTTTTATTGTGGGGGTAATTTTAGCTAAGAGTCACTTTAGCTAAGAGTCACTTTGGCAAACTTACGCTTACCTACCTGGAAGATGGCGCTGTGGCCCTGCTCGAACACCTGTTTGGTGTCGTCAAGCTTTTCGCCGTCCATCTTCACTGCACCCTGCTTAATCATACGCATGGCATCAGAGGTTGAGCCCACCAAACCGGCTTCTTTGAGCAGATTGGCAATCGCCATACCTTCACCGGCTTCCAGCGTCACTTCTTCGATATCCTCTGGCATAGCGCCTTTTTGGAAACGATCGATAAAGTTCTGATGCGCTTTGTCGGCAGCGTCCTGGTCGTGGAAACGGGCAATGATTTCCTTGGCGAGTTCAATCTTAACATCGCGTGGGTTGGCACCACTTTCCACGTTGGCCTTGAACTGCTCGATTTCACCCAGCGGACGGAATGACAGCAGCTCGAAGTAGCGCCACATCAGCTCATCGGAGATGGACATGATTTTACCGAACATTTCGTCCGGCGCTTCACTCACACCAATGTAGTTGTGAGCCGACTTGGACATCTTCTTCACGCCGTCCAGACCTTCCAGCAGCGGCATCATGATAACGGTCTGTGGCTTCTGGCCTTCGGCCTTTTGCAGCTCACGGCCCATCAGCAGGTTGAACTTCTGGTCAGTACCACCAAGCTCAACGTCGGCCTGCAGTGCAACCGAGTCCCAGCCCTGCAGCAGCGGATACATAAATTCGTGAATAGCAATCGGCTGACCGCTGCCGTAACGCTTTTTAAAGTCGTCACGCTCAAGCATACGGGCAACGGTCTGGTGCGAGGCCAGACGGATCATCCCGGCTGCGCCCAGTTTTTCCAGCCAGCTGGAGTTGAACTCGATGCGGGTCTTGGCCGGATCCAAAATCTTGTACACCTGCTCTTTGTAGGTTTCGGCGTTGGCCAATACCTGCTCGCGGGTCAGCGGCGGACGGGTGCTGTTTTTACCACTTGGATCGCCCACCATGCCAGTGAAGTCACCAATCAGGAAGATCACCTCGTGGCCCAGCTCCTGAAACAGGCGCAGCTTGTTGAGAATGACCGTGTGGCCCAGATGGATATCGGGAGCGGTTGGGTCGGCACCCAGCTTCACCCGAAGCGGACGACCTTCCTTCAGTTTTTCCAGCAGATCCGCTTCAAGCAGGATCTCATCTGTGCCCCGTTTAATTTCTGCTAATACCTGGTCCAAATCAGCCATGTTGGCAGCTACCTCTGTCAGTATCCGAATTCAATCAAAGAGACTTATGTTACTTGTTAGCCTGGGCAAATGAAAGTGTGTACACTAGGCTCAGTTTATAGAGTCAGGGAATTGGTACCCGGGTCAAATGACAAAGGTTATTACGCTATTCAAACTGCTTCCCAAAAAGCACCAGATTGTTCTGAGTATTCTTGTACTGTTAACCGCAGTTACCCTGTTTTTCCCCTCTGAAGATGCCCAGGCATCGCGCCAGACTCCCGAAGCCAGCACCGATATGGCATTTACCCTGCCACTGTCCCAGCGCGTGCCCACGCCGCCCGCCGGCGAACCCTCCGAGGTTGATATTGCCGCGCCCAATGGCGAAAGCCAGCCTGAGCCAGCGGCCAGCGCTATCAAGGCCACGGCCACCAGCCAGGAACCCTCTCTGGAAGTGGAACACTTTGAAGTAGCCAAAGGCGATACCCTGGCGGCGCTGTTTCAGCGCGCGGGTCTCAGCAGCCGTGATGTCTATGAAATTACCCGGTTGCCGGAAGCCAAAAAGAACCTGCTGAAAATCATGCCCGGCGAAGAAATCTTGATTGCCAAGGACGATCAGGGGCAACTGGTAAAACTGAGCTACCGTATCGATGCCATCACCACCCTGATGATTGCCAAAAGCGATAACGGCTACAGCGAATCCCTCGATGTGAAACAGCTGTCGACCCGCACCGACTTTGCCCAGGGCAATATTCGCAGCAACTTCTGGAACGCCGCCGTGGATGCCGGGCTGAATCCCGGACAAATCATGGATTTGGCCACTATCTTTGGCTGGGACATCGACTTCGCCCAGGACCTGCAAAAAGGCGACAGCTTTGCACTGCTCTTCGAGAAGCACTACGCCGATGACAAGTTTGTCCGAAACGGTGCTATTCTTGCGGCAGAATTTATCAACGACGGCCACAGATACACAGCCGTGCGTTACGATGACGGCAACTACTATTCCGAATCAGGCCAGAGCATGCGCAAGGCGTTTTTGCGCTCGCCGGTGGACTTCAAATACGTCAGCTCCAACTTCAACCCCAAGCGGCTGCACCCGGTTACCGGCCAGGTCAAAGCCCACCGCGGTGTGGATTATGTCGCCGCCATCGGCACCCCGATTAAGTCGGCAGGCTCGGGCAAGGTGATTGAAGCGGGTTACAACCAATACAACGGCAACTATGTGTTTATCCGCCATAACGGTACCTACACCACCAAGTACCTGCACCTGAACAAACGCAAGGTGAAAAAAGGCGACTCGGTGAAACAGGGACAGATCATTGGCACCCTCGGCAAAACCGGCCGGGTGACCGGCGCGCACCTGCATTACGAATTTATCGTTAACGGGGTACACCGCAATCCGCGCACCGTTAACTTGCCCAAGGCCGAGTCCATCGGCAAGAAAGAGCTGGGTAAATTCAGCCGCATCAGCAAGGATCTGATGGCGAAAATTGCCTTTAACAAACAACAGCAACTGGCCATGGCGCCAGAGGTAACCCAAACACCATGAGCCAATCCCTGTTTATCGGACTCATGTCCGGCACCAGCATGGACGGTGTCGATGCCGTTTTGGTCGACTTTGCCGGTCCCGAACCCAAGCTTATCGCCACCCATACTGAGCCCTTTCCACAGCATTTGCTCAAGGGTTTGCAGCGGCTGTGTCAGCCGGGGCAGGACGAAATCAACCGCCTGGGCCGACTCGACCGCAGCGTTGGCAGCCTGTTTGCCAAAGCAGTGAATACCCTGCTGGCCAATGCCGGGGTTGATAAAAGCCAGGTGACGGCCATCGGCAGCCACGGCCAAACCGTGCGCCATATGCCAAACCTCGAAGTCGGCTTTACCCTGCAAATTGGCGACCCCAACACCATCGCAGCCGAAACCGGCATAGACGTGATTGCCGATTTTCGCCGTAAAGACATCGCCCTTGGCGGTCAGGGCGCGCCCCTGGTGCCAGCCTTCCACCAGCAAGTGTTTGCCAAGGAAGGTGAGTGCAGGGTCATTCTCAACATCGGCGGCATCGCCAACATTACCTGGCTGCCGGGTAATGCCGATGCTGTGCTTGGGTTTGATACCGGCCCGGGCAATACCCTGATAGATGCCTGGATCCAACAGGTGAAAGAGCAGCCCTTCGACATGGACGGTGAATTTGCCGAAAGCGGCACCACCGATGAAAAGCTGCTTAAACAGCTGCTGTCACACCCCTATTTTGCGCTCTCTTATCCCAAGAGCACCGGCCGGGAGCTTTTCAATGGCGCCTGGCTTGAGCAGCAACTGGAGAACTTTGCCAATCTGGATGAGGCAGATATTCAGTCGACCTTGCTGGACTTAACCTGCCGCAGCATTGCTCAGGACGTGTATAAGCTCTCCTGGGAAGGCGAGCTCTATGTCTGTGGCGGCGGCGCGCTCAACGCCGCTCTGATGCGCCGTTTGGGTGCCTTGCTGCCGGGTTACAGTATTCAAACCACCTCGGCGCTTGGTGTCGACCCCAAGTGGGTGGAAGGCATCGCCTTTGCCTGGCTTGCCGAGCGTCATCATCGGGGGCAGCCTGCGAATCTGCCCGCAGTGACAGGTGCAAGCCGCGAAGCCGTGCTCGGCGCCCGCTTCCCTGCCGCCTGAGCAGTATCAGCCTTGGCAGCTCAAAGCCATGCAGACCGAATGAGCACACAATAAAAAAACGGCCAAAAGGCCGTTTTTTATTGCTGTTATCTGAGCCAGGCTATTGCAACGCCGGGTGTCGCAGCAACATCACATCACGACGCGGGTAGTTCCAGGACACCAGGATCAGCTTCTCTTTGTCGGCTATCCAGGCCATGTTTTCCTGACGGCTGATGCTGTTGGGCGGCAGCTCGAGGAAGGGCCTGGTCTCGTCGCTGGCAAAATTGTGGAATCCCAGCAGCGTGGCACCCGAACGGCGCATCCTGAAAAACACCCCGGTTTCAGTCACAGTCCAGTTGTAACCGTCATACATCTCCTTCGATGCCAGTACCCTTTCAGGCACTGCGCCGCCCCGCCATGGCATACGCCACAATCCCTTGGGGCCTTCGCTGTAGCTGAAGTAGAGCCAATCCCCCAGCACCTGCAACCGTCGCAGCATCGAGGGTTTCATCAGCTCAGGCGCACGGTTATCGAACTCGAAACGCATCAGGCCATCCACTGTGCTGGCCATTAAAAAGCTGTCATCACCGGACCATTCGGGTCTGCCGTGGTTAATGTAGGGCGAGGCAATCACCAGAATGCTGTTATCGCGGGTATCTAGCACATGCAGCTTATTGCCTTCGTGATTGGTATCGGCGGCGATAAAAGCGATGCGGGTGCCATCATGGGACCAGGCCGGAGACGTGGCCTGACGCCGCAGCTCGGTATGCATCTGCCTTCGGTTGCCGTCCACATCCGAGGTCCAGATTTCATTGTGACCCGACTCGTTAGAGACGAACACCAACCGACCGGCCTCGGCCGAATAATCCACATAGCGCTGGCTGAAGTTGCCGTAAATCATCGGAAACGGCGCCTGTGGCACCTTGGCAAAAGGATGCTGCGACACCAACTGGCGATGATTGTCGTAGTGGTAAAACACCAGCTCATCCTCACCGGGCACAAATCTTGGGTAACTCAGGCCATCCACGTGCAGCGCGGTTATATCACCACTTTGCACATCCAGCACAAAGCCATCACGATTGCCGGCTTCTTCGGTGCTGAATGCCAATCTGCGGCCATCACGATGCCAGGACAATCCGCGAATATCTTCAATGCCCTGAGTCAGGCGCCGCTCGGTGCCATCACTCAGGGTTCGTAAAAAAATGTCTTCCGAAATATCGCCAAAGCGGCGCGCGATGGCGAGGTACTTGCCATCGGGGCTGAAACTGAAATCGCGGTCGCGGTAAGGACAATCAACATCGCAGGACAGCCGCTGCGGTTTGGCTCCCTCTTGGTTCAGTTTCAGCAGGTATATGCCCGAGCTTCTGTCATCATTTTGCTGGGTAATGTACGCCAGGGTGTCGCCATCAGGGGAAATCTCAATGGCGGTGGTCACGCTGGTGCAGGGCGCAAGGGATTCAAAAGTGCCATCTTTCAAAGCCATGCGGGTGATATGGCAATCGCCGTTTGATTCGCTTGGATAATAAAGCGACTTGCTGTCGCTGGACCACACGGCCCGCAGCTCATCGCTGGCAGAGGAAGTAAGTTGGCGCGGGCTGGCATCGGGCTCATTGAGTTCAAGCTGGAACAGGCTGCCATTTTTGCCCGGTTGCTGGCCGCCATACACCAAAAAACGACCGTTGGGCGATACCGCCGGAAAGCGCTCAGAACCGCCATCGCTGGTGAGACGCTCGACCCCAAACGGACGATGCAGTGAGTCCCGGTACCAGTGATTAGCAAATATTGCCACCAGGGTTGCCAGGCTCAGCAGCGCCAGTGACAAGCCCCTGCCAAGCATCTGCACCCGCCGTCTTAAGGTGAGCTGCAAGTCTTCAGTCACACTCTCAAACTCAGGCGCAATACAGAGCCGGTAACCGGTCTTACGCACTGTTTCAATCGGGTCGCCGCCTTCCAGCCGTGCCAGTTGCTGGCGCAAATGCCACACCGCGTTGGTCAGGGCTTTTTCGCCCACATAGGCATTGCCTTCCCAGATATGGGTGATCAGCTCATCCCGGGTCACAACCCTGGGATACTGACGGGCAAGATAAGCGAGCACCTCAATAAATTTGGGCTGCAGGGTGATACGCTCGCACTCCTCTCCGGGCAGGGCTGGAAAGCTCAAGCTGTTGTCGCTGACATCCACCCGGCAGTAACCAAGGTGGAAAACGCTCTGTATGGTCTCGCTCATAATCGGCCAATCAGGGTCTTGTGTTATAACAAGTATTCTAAATTTGCCTGCGGTGTTGTTACAAGGCAAATTACACTCACGCTCTATTTTCAAACTTATGTTTTTAAAAGAAATAGAGATTAAATAGAGATAGAAACAAGCAAGAATCGAGGCCGGGGCAATTGCTGCAACCGCTGGATTTTTTTACAACCTTTTCATCTTATTGCTTTTATCAGGGTTTGACTCCCATGCGCCGCTCACCGTCCACCACAGCGATTGTCACAGCCAAAAGGCCTGCTGCACTCTTTTTTGCATCTCGTCGGCTTAACCGCGCCTCGGCGCCCATTACCAACATGATTGCCGTACTGATGAGCCTGTGGCTACCCATAGGCATGGCCTCAGCGGTGGATATCGACAACGAATTCGACGGGAGCGGCGGCGCTGCATTCCAGCACAACCAGGCCGCCGCTCAGCTTACAGGCTATCAGATGCCGAGCGACCAGCTTGCCGCTGTGGTGAGTCAGCCCAAAACCGCGAGGGTATTGGTATCGCCCGACAATCAATGGCTGCTGCTGGCAACACCCCAGGGCGCGCCATCAGTAACTGAGCTTGCACGGCCACTGCTGAAACTTGCCGGCGCTGAAATCGATGCCGAGCGCGCCCTGCCCGGCCGCCTGAGCCTTTACGATGATATGCGTCTGATGAGCACCGATGGCACCCGCCAGTTGCAGCTGCCGGGACTCGCGGCCTTAATGCCGATAACAGCGCCCAAATTTTCCCCCGATGGCAAGCAACTTGCGCTGGTGAGTCTGGCGCGGGAAAGAGCGGTGCTGCATTTTATCGATTTGAGCCTGGGCACCATTCGCGCTCAGCCGAATTTAAAACCCAACTTCAGCCTCGGGGTTGATTATGTCTGGCTGCCAGACAGCTCGGCCGTGGTACTGCCGCTGACAGCAGGCAGCCACTCGGATGCGGGCATCAGCATTACCCCCGCCATTAAGCAAAGTCAGCCCGGGCAGGCCGCCAAACGTACCCACACAAACCTGTTGAAAAACGCCGCCGACAAGGCCCGTTTCGCCGCCCAAATCCGCACCCAGCTTGCACAGGTATCACCGCTGGGGGAAGTGAGCCACATAGGTGCACCCGGAGCCATTGTTGATGCAAGCCCCTCGCCCGATGGTCGTTTTTTGCTTATCACTGAGCTGCGTGAGCCATTTTCGCTGCGGGTGCCTTATCGCGGCTTTGCCAAGACTTTTTCCGTGATTGACCTTGGCAGCGGCGATATTCGCTACCAGCTGCAAAGTCGCAGCAGTGAAAACGAAGGTGACGATGATGAACATCCAGCGCCCAATCCACGCCTGCTGCACTGGCAGGGCGAGGCTAATCTGGTGTGGGCGCAAAGTGAGCCAGGCAGTAAAACGGATAAACAGAGCAAAGACCCGAAAGACAGCAATACCGGTTGGCGCGATAACATCTGGCAGCTGCCGCCACCCTTTAGCGCCCAACCCACACTGGTTGGCAACACGCCCTGGCCCATTCGCAGCCTGCAATGGCGCGACGATGACAAGCTGCTGATCACCCAATATCGTCGCAGCAAGCAGCAGATCCGCCGCAGCCTGCTGACGCCAGCAACCGCCAAGGCCCCATTCACTTTGCAGGATTGGTATCAAATCAGCAGCCGTGATACGTACCGCGATCCCGGCACCCTGCACAGCCACTGGCAAGCCGGTAAGCATGTACTCACCACCCAAAATGGCGCCCTGCTGCACTATGGTCTGGGTTACTCTGACAGCGGCATGCGTCCTTTCCTCAAGCAAACCCGGGTTGGCGAAGACAGCAGCCTCCTGTGGCAAAGTGAGGCTGACGCCTTTGAGCAGGTAGAAGAGGTTATTTCCCTTGCGCCTTTAACCCTGCTGATTCGTCACGAGACCCCAAACAGTCCCCCCGCCCTGTACTGGACCCGTCCGGCCAGCGGCGAGCGGCGCTTTTTAACAGAACTTGGCAAGCGTCAGCCCTGGCTTGAAGGCGTCAGCCGCGAGCAACTGCTGTTTGAGCGCGCCGATGGCCAGCGGCTTTCCGGCACCCTGTATCTGCCCGCAGGATACCGCCCCGAACAAGGATCGCTGCCGGTGCTTATCTGGGCTTATCCAAGGGAGTTTCGTGATAACAGCGTGGCCGGACAGCTGAGCTTCAACCCGCTGGCGTACCCCACGGTGTCGGCCAGCAGCGCCCGCGCCATGCTTGCCAGCGGTATTGCGGTGTTCGACAGGGTTTCCATGCCCATTATTGGTGAAGGCAAGGCGCTGCCCAACGACAGCTTTATCCAGCAGCTGACCGCCAATGCCGAGGCGGCGGTGCAGGTTCTCAAAGCACGTGGAATAAGTGATGGCAGCCAGATTGTGATTGGCGGTCATTCCTACGGCGCCTTTATGGTGGCCAACCTGCTGGCGCATACCGATTTATTTGCCGCAGGCATTGCCCGCAGCGGCGCCTACAATCGCAGTCTCACTCCTTTCGGATTTCAGAATGAGCGGCGCAGCTACTGGCAGGCGCAATCCCTGTATCAGGCCATGTCGCCCTTTAATGTGGCGGATAAAATCAACGAGCCATTACTGTTAATCCACGGCGAAGCCGACACTAACTCAGGCACTTATCCGATGCAGTCGACCCGCCTCTTTGATGCGGTATCTACTCTGGGCGGCAACGTCAGGCTGGTGACCCTGCCCTTTGAAGGCCACAGTTACCGGGCAAAGGAATCGCTGCAGCATCTGCTGTGGGAGCAGGAGCAACTTATTCGCTCAGTCTCCAAAAAATCCGCAAGTCACACAGAAAAAACCGCCAACAATCAGCAGAATGATAATATTAACCACTGATTTTTATCACCATTAACAGCAAATCAAACTAAAGACTGATACCTCGATTGCCACGCAGGTGGCAATCATAGGACAGCCGGAAAGCGGTAGCCCAAAAGGATCCGGTCAGTGCGCTACATAAAAAGCTCCTGTGCCACCGGCACCACTTCTAAGGATGATTTGCGATGAACATGACACAGAAAATGCTGGCCGAGTTTCTCGGCACCCTCTGGCTGGTTCTGGGCGGTTGCGGCAGCGCCGTGCTGGCAGCGGCCTTCCCGGAACTCGGAATTGGTTTTGTCGGGGTCGCCCTGGCATTCGGTTTAACCGTGCTGACTATGGCGTTTGCCATTGGCCATATCTCAGGTTGCCACCTCAACCCGGCGGTGTCTTTCGGCCTCTGGGCCGGTGGCCGCTTCCCGGCATCTGAACTGCTGCCCTATATCGCCTCTCAGGTGGCAGGCGCCATTGCCGGTGCCGGCATTCTGTACCTGATTGCCTCGGGTCAGGATGGCTTCTCCCTCGCCGGCGGCTTTGCCTCCAACGGTTTTGGTGAACACTCCCCCGGCGGCTATAGCCTGACGGCGGTGCTGACCAGTGAAATCGTGATGACAGCCTTCTTCCTTATCATCATTCTCGGCGCCACCGACAAGCGTGCGCCCGCAGGCTTTGCGCCAATCGCTATCGGCCTTGGCCTGACCCTTATCCACCTGGTCAGCATTCCTGTGTCCAACACCTCGGTGAACCCTGCCCGTTCCACCGGTCCTGCGCTGTTTGTAGGCGACTGGGCTATCTCGCAGTTGTGGGTGTTCTGGGTTGCGCCTATCGCAGGTGCCATCATCGCCGGTTTCATCTATCGCATGTTTGATGACAAGAGTGCGAACTGACAGCGCCTTTAGCGCAGCTCACCCAGCGCCGCCTTTGCGGCGCTTTTTATTGGCCGCTAGTTGCCAATGGCCACCAAGGCGTGCTCTTTTGCATCCTGGCCACAAGTGGTACCATGCCGCCATTAAGCGCCTGGGCAATACGCAGGCGTTGCACGGGCCAAGGCCCCCCAATGAGAGTGTTACCCATGAGCAAAAAGACGCTGGCGCAAATCACCACCCTGAACCCGGATGCCCGCTACGACTACCTGGTTGAACAGGTGAAAGCCAATCAGGAAATCTGGACCCTGCAGGATACGGACGGTTGCGTTATGTTGACCACCGAAGATGAAGACTGCATTCCAATGTGGCCAACCGAAGAGGCCGCTGCCCTGTGGGCCGTGGATGAATGGAAAGACTGCGAGCCGCTGGCCATTCCGCTGAACGAGTGGCTGGAGCGCTGGGTGACCGGCATGGAAGATGACGAGCTGCTGGTTGCCGTGTTCCCGGTACAGGATGATTTGGGCGTTGTTGTGCCGCCCTGGGAACTGGAAAACCGTTTAAAGCCAAAAACCCGCCACTAATCCGGAGCCAAGATGACTGACATCACCACCAACAGCCCGATGCCAAAACGCCTTATCGTATTGATGTTGCTGTATGTTGCTGCCGCCGCCAGTGGTCTGGTCGCTAAACAGGGCGTGCTGTTTTGTCTGCTCACCCTGCTGATGGTTGTCGCGGTGTTTGCGCGCCAAAAGGCCGGATTATGGTTCCTGCGCGGCTACACCCTGGTGCAGCTTGGCATGGTGAGCCTGCTGCCGTTTATTCTGGATCAGGGCGATGATGTGGCCACAGGCCCCAACACCCTGAATGTGGCTGGCTTGCCTTTTGAAGCCTCAGATTATGCGATTTTCGCGGTACTGATTGGCTTTTGTGCCCTGCAGGTTTGGCTGGTATTTACCCCCAAGGTGGGTAAATTCTTTAACCGGGCGCAGAATTTCAACCTGATGAGCTGAGCCCTGCTGACGCCAAGCCATGAAAAAAGCCGCCCTTGGGCGGCTTTTTGCTATTTATCTTTCTTACTCAGCGGCTTATTACTCAGCGGCTTACTCAGTTCTTACTCTGCATCTCAGCCAATCATTCAGGCTGGCTGGATAGCCGCTGGGCTTGCCCTGCTTGTCGGGGTTATACCGAGAAGCTGGCACCACAACCACAGGTAGTGGTCGCGTTGGGGTTTTTCACAAAGAAACGTGAACCTTCCAGGCCTGAGGTGTAGTCCACTTCGCCACCCATCAGGTATTGCAGGCTCATGGGGTCGACCACCAGCTGCACGCCCTGTTTCTCAACGGTGAAATCGCCTTCATTCACTTTCTCATCGAAGGTAAAACCGTATTGGAAGCCAGAGCAACCGCCACCTGTTACATACACACGCAGTTTCAGGGCGTCATTCTGCTCTTCGTCGAGAAGGGCCTTAACCTTGGCAGCGGCCGCATCGGTGAAAGAGATGGGCATGGCTACGTCAGCTTGTTCAGTCATTACTACCTCGTACTTCAGATTGCTGGTCGGAATTATCCGTTACCTGACTATTTTGTTCAAGTATTATACCGGGCTCTTTTGTCTCACCCGTGAGCATTGGCAAGCTGAATTCCTGTTCGGCCTGTGCCGCCTTGTTGTGCTGGCCTTTAGTGACTTTCAGTTTGGCCTTGATGCCGGTCAGCTGAAAGCCTTCAGGCAGGCTAACCGGCGTTTCCAGCACCTGGAAATAACGAAAATCAAAGGGTTCCAGCTGGCCCCCAACATCTTCCAGCGCCAGATTAGACGGCTGGTTGTCTACCAGTCCCGTGAACGTCAGCTCCAGTTTGCCTTTGATGTTTTGCCGACGCTTTTGCAACTGGGTGAGCACCACCTTGATACGCTGCTGGCCGTCGGCCGCCGCAGGCAGCAGCTCCATCCCGTGGATAGTCACCCCTTCGGCGTTTTCATTGGGGGCCATTACCGCACGGTAAAACGCCAATTCCCGCTCCAGCTCACGCTGTTTGGTGGCCTGCTCGGCAAACATGGCCTGCATCTGGCTGTTGGCTTCTTTTTCCAGCGACAGCTCCAGAGTACGGCTCGCCAGCAGCTGATTTTGCTTATTGAGCTGCTCGGCCAGTTGTTTGCTTTTACCGCCGCCCAAATTCAGTACTGGCTGATCCAGCGACAGCGTGAGATGGTAGCTGAGGGCACCAAGCAAAAAAGCGACCAGCATCAACAAAAATAAATACCAGCTCGAAGGGCGGAATTTGCGCTCCATCACTTGCAGCCGATCGAGCCAACGTTGATAATTCGCCATTGAATAACAGCCTCTTAGTCGAACAAAAAGGCTCCGGAACAGTCCGGAGACGGGGCAGAATAGCAGCTAAGGCAGGGCAAAGGCCAGCGCCCGAGGCCACAAGGCAGGCATGAAGATCAAGACCCGGCTCGAGGCGATGCGCCGCCTCACCCACAGGTATGTTAACACTGAACTCAGAGACAAGCTGTCCGAGGCGCGGATCAGCTTGCAGCTTTGTGCGCTGGCGCTGTGTTTCGCCATCATCGCCTCGCTGGTGATTATTGTGTTCCGGCTGATGTTGGAGGGAGCCAACCACTACACGGGTGTCGAGAACATGGACATCAACGATGTGGTCTATGACTGGCGGGCACTGCTGCCGCTACTCGGCGCGCTGCTGATTTGGTTGGTGGCGACCATTGGCTCCAAACGTTACCGGCGGATGGGTATTGCCTATGTGCTGCACCGCTTCAAGATGCATTACGGCAAAATCCCGCTGCAATCGGCCCCGGGTCAGTTCTTCCAGGCGCTGTTTGCCCTTGCCACCAATTTCTCTGTCGGCCGCGAAGGCCCGGCTATCCACCTGGGCGCCGTCAGTGCCAGTGTGCTGGCCGAAAAATTCAAACTCCCTGACAACAGCGTGCGCATCATGTGCGCCAGTGGCATTGCCGCCGGTATCGCCGCCACCTTTAACGCCCCGCTGGCGGCGGTGGTGTTTGTGTTCGAAGTGGTGGTGCGGGAATACAAAATCCACTACTTCTTTCCCATCATGATTTCTGCCATCTGCGGCGCGGTGTCGAGCCAGCTGGTGTTTGGCAATGTGCATGAGTACGACAGCATTCAGGTTATTCATATTCCGCTGGACCACTATCCACTGCTGGCGCTGGGTGGCCTGGGGCTTGGGCTGGCTGCCGCAGCCTTTAACTGGACCTTACTGAAAGTCACCGCCACCGGCCAGCACTGGCCATTAATAGTACGGTTGCTGCTGGCTGGCAGCATCACCACCATCATCGGCATCGCCCTGCCCCAGGCGCTGGGCTCAGGGGATTTGGCTATCAATGCGGTGATTGCCGAAAACCCCGGCCTGTTGCTGCTGATAGCCGTGCTGATTGGCAAGATGGCCGCCACCATAGCCGCCATTGGCCTGGGTATTCCCGGCGGACTTATCGGCCCCCTTTACGGCATAGGCGCATTGCTTGGCGGCATTCTGGCGCTTATCAGTGCCATGCTGTTCCCCTCCATTGCGCCTTATGTGGGGCTTTATACCGTGATTGGCATGACCGCCATGATGGGGGTATGTTTAAGCGCGCCGCTGGCAGCTTTGGTGGCGCTGCTGGAGCTCACCAACGATGCCTCCATTATTCTGCCAGCCATGTTTGTCACCATTCCGGCCTTCCTGGTCGCCTATCAGTGGTTTCAAACCGAGTCGGTGTTTTTCCGTCAGCTGGACATCATGGGCCTTGGCTACAAGGTGCCACCGGTGAATCAGGGGCTGCAAAAAACCGGCGTGCGCGCCCTGATGGACAGGCGCTTTGTGGTGGTGAAAAACGATGATGAGCTGCTGCTGGAAGTGATGAAACGCGCCGAGGGTCGTCCGGTGATGGTGCGAAGCGCTGAGGGCGAAATTCAGATGCTGCGCCTCGAGATGCAATCCTTCGAAGACAGCACTACCTTGTCGCGCCAACCGATGCAGGGACTGCCGGATACCGCAACCCTCAACGAAGCCTACGAGATCCTTTCACCGAAACGAACTGGCGAAGTTTATATTTATCAAGGAGATAAAGATAACCTTGTCGGGGTGATCAGCTGGACCAAGCTGCAGCAGGAAATCCGTTCCGGTCAGGTGTGATAACCCGCAGGTAATTTAGCTGCCGCCATTTCAAAGCGTGCGCCCTTCTGCTATAGTTGCGCCTCAGCCAAACCCTACATAACCCAGGGTCGGAATCGCCCTTGTGCGCTCCGGTCCGCAGCAATTGGAAAGCCGGCTGATGACTCAGTTCAAGGGATCTCACATCCTCTCAGTAAACCAGTTCAATCTGGACTCCATTCAAACCATTTTCAGTGTTGCCGAGCGTATGACGCCCTATGCGTTACGGGAAAAGCGTACCCGGGTGCTGGATGGTGCGATTTTGGGCAACCTGTTTTTTGAGCCAAGCACCCGTACCCGGGTCAGCTTTGGCTGTGCCTTTAACCTGCTGGGTGGCCGGGTGGCCGAAACCGTGGGTATGGCATCTTCGTCGCTGTCCAAGGGTGAGTCGCTGTACGATACCGCCCGGGTGCTTTCAACCTATTCTGACGTGATTGCCATGCGTCACCCCGATGCTTACTCGGTGCGAGAGTTTGCCGAAGGCAGCCGGGTGCCGGTGATCAATGGCGGCGACGGCCCCAACGAGCATCCGACTCAGGCACTGCTGGACCTGTTCACCATCCAGAAGGAACTGAGCCACGCCGGTATGGGCATCGATGGTATGCACATCGCCATGGTAGGTGACCTTAAGTTTGGCCGCACAGTGCACTCGCTGTCGCGCCTGTTGTGCCTGTACAAGAACGTCAGCTTTACCCTGATTTCGCCCAAAGAACTGGCAATGCCCGATTATGTGATAGCCGACATTGAAAATGCCGGTCACAAGGTCACAATAACCGATCAGTTGGAAGGCAATCTGGACCAGGCCGATATTCTGTACCTGACCCGCATTCAGGAAGAGCGCTTCCCGTCTCAGGACGAAGCCAACAAGTATCGCGGCAAGTTCCGCCTTAACCGCAGCATCTACACCCAGCACTGCAAATCCAATACGGTGATCATGCATCCACTGCCACGGGACTCACGCGCCCAGGCCAATGAGCTGGATAACGATTTGAACAGCCATCCTAACCTGGCCATCTTCCGCCAGGCCGATAACGGGCTGCTCATTCGCATGGCGCTGTTTGCTCTGACCCTTGGGGTAGATGAGCAGCTGGAAAAATACGAGTGTCCGGTTAACTGGTATTCACGCAAGGCTGACTTCTAAGCGTCGGCCACTGACTTAAAGGATTGATACATGACCCGTTCCGAAACCTTGTTTGAACAGGCTAAAAAAACCATTCCCGGTGGCGTTAACTCACCGGTGCGCGCCTTCAATGGCGTGGGCGGTACCCCTCGCTTTATCGAAAAAGCCGATGGCGCATACATCTATGATGCCGACGGCAAGGCCTATATCGATTACGTGGGTTCGTGGGGCCCGATGATCCTCGGCCACAACCACCCTGCTATCCGCGAAGCGGTGCTCAAAGCCGTTCACAATGGTTTGTCTTTCGGCGCGCCGACTGAACTTGAAGTCATCATGGCCGAGAAGGTTATCGAGATGGTGCCTTCGATGGACCAGGTGCGTATGGTGAGTTCAGGCACCGAAGCCACCATGAGCGCCATCCGTCTGGCCCGTGGTTACACCAAGCGTGACAAAATCCTTAAGTTTGAAGGCTGCTACCACGGCCACGCCGACTGTCTGCTGGTAAAAGCAGGCTCCGGCGCCCTGACTCTGGGTCAGCCAAGCTCACCGGGCATTCCGGAAGACTTCGCCAAGCACACTCTGACTGCTGTTTATAACGATCTGGAGTCGGTGCAATCTTTCTTCGACCAGTATCCTGAAGACATCGCCTGTATCATCATCGAGCCGGTTGCCGGCAACATGAACTGTATTCCACCAGTGCCTGGCTTCCTGGAAGGCCTGCGCGCCCTCTGTGACAAGTATGGCGCCCTGCTTATCATCGATGAAGTAATGACTGGCTTCCGCGTCTCCAGAAGCGGCGCCCAGGGTCACTATGGCGTGACCCCGGATCTCACCACCCTGGGTAAGGTTATCGGCGGCGGTATGCCCGTTGGCGCCTTTGGCGGCAAAAAAGACGTGATGCAGTATCTGGCACCGGCTGGCCCTGTGTATCAGGCCGGTACTCTTTCAGGTAACCCGATTGCCATGACTGCCGGTCTGGCGCAGCTCGACGCCCTGTGCGCCGACGGCCTGTATGAAGAGCTGGCCGCCAAGACCAAGCGCATCGCCGAAGGCTTCAAGGCTGCGGCCGACAAGCACGGCATCCCAATGGCCATCAACTACGTTGGCGGCATGTTCGGCTTCTTCTTCACCGACGAGCAGCACATCACCCGTTTCGACCAGGTGACCCGCTGCAACATGGACCACTTCCGCGCCTTCTACCACGGCATGCTGGATGAAGGTGTGTATCTGGCTCCGAGCGCCTACGAGGCAGGCTTCCTGTCCATGGCCCACGGTGACAAAGAAATTGAAGAAACCCTGGCCGCCGCTGACCGCGTGCTGGCGAAGATGAAGTAACGCAGCAGAGCTTCTGCTGACACGAAAAAGGACGCCGATTGGCGTCCTTTTTGTTTTTTGAGAATTTGTTTTTAAGAGTTTTTCAAAGCGTTTTCAAGCACTTGGTTTCAAATAAGCCCGATGGTATCAGTCAGCTTATTTTTATGAGCGCATGTTTGGCTTGCAGGTCACAAGGCCGGTACAGGCTTCAGTAACTGTCTCGCTTACTCTTACTGGTCAGGCTTCGCAGGATCAGCAAGGCGGCCACCAATTGCACCAACACCAGCAAATGGTCCTTCACAACCGAAGGGTTCTCCATCACCCCGAGAGCCAGTAGGGTCTTGGCGCTGACAATCAGCCAGACCAAGGCTCCCAACAGCAAAATGCTCTTCAGCAAAAATTGCATTCTCAGCGCCTCCCCACTACAGCTAGTGGTTTATTGATTATTGGAGGCACAATTTACCGCTCACTTATTGTTCAGTCAATATTTTGACGATGACAAATTTATGTCATTTTTGCGCTATTTTGCTGCGATTGGAATAAGCAATTTTTACCGAACGAACAACCCTTTAGCAAACGACGGAAAAATAAAAATAAAGTTTTTTCCGGCGCGCACATGCAGCAGATCTGCCCGAGTGCGTCACTGCTCAGTTTTTCATCCAGCATAAGCTGCTGACACATCGGATGAGTTCAGGATCTTGTTCGGCATTGCTGCCAATTTTGCGTGACACTGATCACAAGACCCCGACTAATTGTGTAGAGGCTAACGGTTGCGTTATCCCAGCGGTTATGGTCTGATCCGCACGCCCGAGGCGGCTTTAGCATAGCCGGCTTAATCATTCCTTGATTTAATCCGGCATTTTGGCCCTCAGCCGGGGCCCAATACGAACCCGTATCTGCAGCAGGACGTGCGTTATGCTCCATACCTTTTTGATTATTCTGGCGGTACTGGCATTGCTCAGTATCATTTTTGAAGAGGTGACTCACCTCAACAAAGCCAAGACCACCCTGTTTTTAGGCTGTGTGTCCTGGGTTGCCCTGTTTATGGCTGCCGGTGGCGGTGAACACACCGAGCTGGTCGCCCACGAGCTTAACGAAAACCTGCTGGAAATCGCCACTCTGTGGCTGTTTTTGATGTCGACCATGACCTTTGTGGCCTATCTGAACGCCAAAGGCATGATCCAGATTATGGTGCAGAAAATCTTCCCGCAGCGGGTGTCGGTGCGAATGCTGATGATCCAGGTGGCACTGTTTGCCCTGGTGCTGTCGGCCTTCTGTGATAACGTGACCGCCACCCTGGTATCCCTTGGCCTGCTTACCACCTTCAAGCTCGATAAACAGATGCGTCGCCGAATGGCAGTATTGATTATCTTTGCGGTGAACTCTGGCGGTGTAGCCCTTATTACCGGCGACGTGACCACCCTGATGATCTTCCTCTCTGGCCACGTACATATCTCCGAGCTGCTGATTCTGTTTATCCCCGCCGCAGCGAGCGTGTTCCTGCTGGCAATCCTGTTCTCCATGAACGCCAAGGGCGAAGTAAGCACCACCCCAATCAATCGTGCTTATCAGCCGGTGGATATTGCCATTGCGGCCATTTTCTTTATCACCATCATCATGACCATGGTGCTGAACGTGCTCTTTGGTATTCCGCCGGTTCTCACCTTCCTCACCGGTCTGTCGGTGATGTTCCTGGTGGGCCACACCATTCGCTCCGATAAAGAAGAAACCAAGATCCTCGAGTACATACGTCAGGTGGAATACGACACCCTGCTGTTCTTCCTCGGGATCCTGCTGTTGGTGGGCATGCTTAAAGAAATCGGCACCCTGGAGCTGCTGACCGAGGTGTACGCCATGCACGACCCCAACATCTCCAACTTCGTCACAGGTATGGGTTCGGCGATTCTGGATAACGTGCCTCTGACCGCGGCGCTGCTGAAAGCAGAGCCTGTGCTGTCGACGCCTGAATGGCTGGGCCTGACCTATGCGGTGGGCGTGGGTGGTTCGCTGCTGGTCATTGGTTCCGCCGCCGGGATCATCGCCATGAGCAAGGTGAAGGAACTGACCTTCGTGACCTACCTCAAGTACGTGCCTTCACTGCTGCTGTCCTACGCCGTCGGCTACGCCCTGACGCTGCTGATTGCCTACCAGTTCTACGGCTAACCGCATGATGCTTAGCTAAAAAAAGGCGCCTTGGGCGCCTTTTTGTTTGCTGGTGTTTGTTAATGCTTGCTGATGCCTAGCCGTTAAATGGCGGGCACCTTAAAGGCGGTGCCTTCGATATCCAGCACCACGTCTCTTGGACGAATTTCCACAATCCGCAGCTTGCCCTGAATACTGTCCCCCTCCTGCAGCTCCTTGCCATCCACATTCAGCCAGCGCTGGGCTGGATCGTTGGAGTACACATGGGCCATGATATTAAATTCAGGCACCATGAGTTGCAGTCCGGCAGGCAGGTCGCCATAGCGCGGATAATCTGAGGTTTTGGGAATTGTAGACAGCGGCTGTGGGGTCACATCCTGATTGACAGACTGGGAATATTCCACCTCTTTCAGCGCCGCTTCAAAGGCCTGTACCAGAGCATCACCACTGAGCGGCTTGCTCTGCTGAGGTGCCTGGCTTGGCGAAACCGGCTTGGGCTCAACACGATGCAGCCCAAGTTCGGCGGCAGCTTTATCGACTTCGGCCTGCAGTGCTGCCACGCCCTGCTCTTTTGGCGGCGTGGCAGTTTGCCGTTGAGTAAGCACCTGGCGGGGGCTCGGCTCCTCTACCTGCATCACTTCATCAAAGGCGCGCCGCTGCTCGTCGGTCACACCGGCGGCCATCAGGGCTTCCAAGCGTGCCGCTCTGGCTTCTGCGGTTTCTTCTGCCACCTCATAACTGAGCCCGGCGTTAGGATCCTGCAAGAGTGCATTGACCCCGGCGCTATAGTTTGCGGCGGGTGACAGATTCACAGGCGCAGGCAGCGCCGATTTCCCGGCAAGACGCACCCCATCTGCCTCAAAGCTGCCCTGAGACTCCAAGGCTTGCGGCGATGAGACCTGACTGACAAGCGCCTGAGCGGCTTGCCCGGAAGCCGGCTGCGTCGCAACCATTTGCGGGCGGCTTACCTGTGCCTTGTCCGAAACGGCCTGGCTCAGCGGTGAATTCATCACGGGCTGCAACGCCTGGGCTGGCATCAGCCACTGATTAACACCCCAAGCTGCAGCGATGGCGACGGCCAGCGCCCCTGGCAGCAGTAACTCCTTCCCAAGTCGGCGATTAGCGGCGGGTGCCGAATACAACGGCCTCGGGCTCGAAATCGGGTCAAACTCGGTTTCGTGTTGCTGTTTGCTGCGACTTACCGCATCGAGCAAGATGGACATCAGTAACGTCCTCCCTGCACCAGCCGTGGACCTTCCTGACTCAAATACAGATTAAGCTGTGCCAGGGTTTGGCTGCCGGCAATGCCATCTGCCTTAAGCCCATGTTGACGTTGGAATATTTTCAAGCGAGTCTCGAGTTCGGCATCGAACTGGGACACCAGTCGTGGGGTGGCATTTTCCACCCGGGCAAGGCCATTTTCGAGCCACTGCACTTCGGGTTGCGGCGATGAAACACTGATTTCCCGTGGGCTGTAAGAAGGCGCCTGCCACAACAGCTCAAAGGTGCCGGTGAAATGGCGGTTGAACCAGTCGCGGTTCACCCACAGTTGCTGCTCAGCCAACTGCACCAGCAGTTCATCACCATCGCGCTCAATCACAGTGGCAAAAAACTCAGCGCCGGCATCGTCCATCATATAGGCCACCGCCGGGTAGTTCAGCTTAACCAGATTGAACCAGGAGCCCTGCTGCTGAAAGCACGACAGTCCCTGTTCGCGGGCCGATTCGCAGGGACTCAGATCCTGCACCGGCGCCAGTCCCCAGGCACCAAAGAGTGCCGCAAAAGCGGTATCCAGTCTGCGGCTTTGAGCCACAGCCTCACCCAGTACCCGGTCACGAACCCTGGCCTGACGGGCCTCGAGCTCGGCCAGCTGTGCTGTGGCATCGGTGGCACGGGCAACCGGTGTAGATTCAATAGTCTGGCCCTGATCACTCTGGGTGCCAGATTGCTCTTTCGACTGTGCTTGCAGGGCGACCGCAGCGCTCTGCTCAGTCGATGCCGATGCTGCACTGGTTTGCGCGCCGGTATTCGCAGCAGGCTGCGAGGTCTGCGGCACAGATGCCATAGCGGCAGTTGGCAGGCCTCCAGCGCTATCGCTGGCTTGAAAATTTGCAGCGCCGGCCGAGCCGGCGCTCCCTAAATGATTAAAGCCGTAGAGCGCGGCGCCAAAGGTGAGCGCTGCCGCAACGCCAATGACCACCGGGCGTTCGTACCAGTGGTGTTTGGGCTCATCCAGCCCCAAGACTTCCACTGCCGCCTGACGTACCATCTGTTTATTGATGGGCACCTGACTACGGGCAAAGCCTGCCATCAGGGCACGTTCACACAATAGATTGATGATCCGCGGGATGCCACCGCTGGCATCGTGCAATGCCTTGATGGCGGCGGCATTGAACAAAGGTTCAAACCGACCCGCCACCTGCAGCCTGTGCTGCACGTAGAGACCAACTTCTTCGGCGGTAAGGGGCAGCAAGTGGTAACGGGCAGTAATGCGCTGTGCAAGCTGTCTAAGTTCCTGGCGCTTGAGGAGTTGTTGCAGCTCAGGTTGGCCAATCAAAATCACTTGCAGCAGCTTTTTGGTATCGGTTTCGAGGTTGGTCAGCAGCCTCAGCTGCTCCAGCACTTCGGCTTTCAGGTGCTGGGCTTCGTCGATAATCAATACGGTATTACGGCCGGCATCATGATTTTTAAGCAAAAAGCCGCTTATAAGGTCGGTCAGTTGCTTCAGGCTTGGGGACTCGCCATAGGGAATTTTAAGCTCATCGCAAAGGGTAGCCAGCAGCTCAAGTTCGGTCAGCGCCGGATTGAGGATAAAGGCGGTATCTGTGGTCTCGGGCAGCTGACGCAGCAAGCAGCGGGACACAGTGGTTTTGCCAGTGCCCACTTCACCGGTAAGCAGCACAAAGCCACCGGTTTCACCAAGGCCGTAGGTCAGGTGGGCCAACGCCTCCCTGTGCCTGTCACTTAAAAACAGGTAACTGGGATTGGGGGCGATGGAAAACGGGTTATCCTTGAGCCCATAAAACGCCTTGTACATGCCTTGCTATTCCTCCTAATAAGCCGTACCGCGCACCCTATATTCTTGCTGTATGTGGTTACCGGCCTGCGCAGTGCAGCCAAGGTAATGCCAGCGCCGGGTAAAGTCAAAAACTCTGCCCGGGAGCCTCGGCGCTATCACGAAAGCGCGCCGCGCCGTGTTAAGCTAAAACAAACCAGCTTTTGGAATTAACGCATTGAAAACATATCTGGTTGGCGGCGCAGTGCGCGACCGCTTGCTCGGCCTTGAGGTTAAAGACAGAGATTATATGGTGGTGGGTGCCAGTATCGATGAGATGCTGGCAGCCGGATTTCGTCAGGTCGGACGCGATTTTCCGGTGTTTTTACACCCCAAAACCCAGGAAGAATATGCTCTGGCCCGCACCGAGAGAAAATCAGGCTCTGGCTACGGCGGTTTTGTCTGCCACGCCAGCCCTGAGGTGACTCTGGAACAAGATCTTAAGCGTCGCGATCTGACCATCAACGCCATCGCCATGGATGATGAGGGCAAGCTTCACGACCCCTGGGGCGGCATGTCTGACCTTGAGGCGCGTCAGCTGCGCCATGTCTCAGACGCCTTTGTGGAAGACCCGCTGCGGGTGCTGAGGGTGGCACGCTTCGCGGCTCGGTTTGCGCCACAGGGCTTTAGTGTTGCCCCCGAGACATTGGCGCTGATGCGGGAACTTGCCCAAAACGGTGAGCTTTTGCATCTGACCGCCGAGCGGGTATGGCAGGAGCTCGACAAGGTACTTGGCTGCGAGCGGCCAGAGGTATTTTTTGAGGTGCTCAAAGACTGCGGCGCGCTGGAAGTGCTGTTCCCTGAAATTCATGCGCTCTTTGGTGTGCCCCAACCTGAAAAATGGCACCCGGAAATCGATACTGGCATCCACACCCTGATGGTACTGCGTGAAGCCGCCAGGCTTACTCACAATCGCGCCGTACGCTTTGCCGCGCTGGTACACGATCTGGGCAAAGCCTTGACCCCAAAAGCGCTTTGGCCCAAACATCATGGCCACGGTCAAAAGGGACTGAAACCCATCAAGGCCCTGTGTGAGCGGCTACGGGTACCCGGCGACTACCGGGATCTGGCGCTGTGGGTCAGCGACGAGCATCAAAACATCCACAATGCCTTTGAACTGAGGGCCGAAACCATACTCAAGCTGTTCGACAAGCTGGATCTGTGGCGCAAGGGAGAACGGCTGGAATGGGTACTGCTTGCCTGCGAGGCCGATCTGAAAGGCAGAACCGGTTTTGAGCAGGCCGAATATCCTCAAAAAGCCTATTTGCAAGCCTGCTTCGAAGGAGCATTAAAAGTTGACGTTCGTGGAATAATTGACGCCGGTTTTAAGGGCGCTGAAATCCGAACGGAATTAAGTAAAAGGCGGCTGGCGGAAATAAGTTTGATAAAAAACTCTGTCCAATTTAAACCAAAAGCTTTACCCGTGAAAAATTCTGACCCAAAGTCGTGAAATTTCTGCTCAATCCTTACAAAATCAGGACTTGAAACTTGCAATTGACTGAATTTTCGATAAGGTAATTGGGCGAATCGATGGATATTCGTAGCAAAAAAAAATGGCTATGACATAATTAGCCGGCTTCAGTTGCCAGGCAGCTGAAATGTCAAATCCAACCTATCTTAAGGGATGTTTTCATGAAAAAAGTACTGCTGATCGCCGGTGTTGCCATGACTGCTCTGCTGGGTGGCTGTGCCAACACTACCGCTCTGGAAGAAAGCGTTGCCAACCTGAGCAACAAAGTAGACCAACTGTCTGCTGACGTGAGTGCTCTGAAGTCTGAGCAAGGCCAGATCGCTGCAGATGCCAAGGCTGCCAAAGCTGCTGCTATGGACGCTCAAGCTGAAGCCAAGCGCGCTAACGACCGTCTGGACAACGTAGCTTCTTCTTACAAGAAGTAATGTTATGTTGGTACCGGCAATGCTCTCGGGCGTTGCCGGTATTTTTTTGCCCAAAATTTGCCATAAAAAAATGGGCCGGTGCCAGGCACAGACCCATCAGTGTTCACTGCAATGCCATCAGGCTTTTTTTCGGGCCACGATAATTCTGAAATCCATCTCCAGCGCCTCGAAGCTTGCCTTGGCAATGGCTTTACGCATGCCTTCTTTAACCCGCCATGCCCAGGGCGCCATATCCATCAGTACCATCGCATCCTGTGACTGAATGGCTAAAGGCCAGGACACAGCCTCTTCTGCCAGCAGCTCAAAGGCTTGCGGCAACTCAAGCGAAAACGGCTTTTCATCGAGCCCGGGATAAACAAACTCCCGCAACTGCCATAAGTGACGCGGCCCCGGCACCAACATCAGCAGCAAGCCATCAGGCTTGAGAATTCTAAGCCACTCTTTGCCCTTCAGCGGCGCTTCAAGCAGCCACACCATATCAGCCGAGGCATCGGCGAATGGCAGGCCTTTGAGCGAGGTAAAACACACGTTTTCCATACCCGCCTTGGCGGCAGCAAAGGCTTCGTTTTCGGCCTCCAGCGGACTGAACAGCGACACCTGACAACCCTGTTCATCCAGCGCAGCCTTGAGCTGCTTGCCAAGCCAGGCATGGCCGGCCCCCTGCTGCACGCACGCTGGCGCATCGATGGCTGAATACTGACGTGCCGCCTTTGCCAGCGCCTCGATGGCGGCGTTGTAGATGCCCGATGTCAGCAAAAATTGTCTGGCTCTCAGGGTGTCGCGGCTTTCGGCGTTTTTGGGCTTACGGGTTGGGAAAAAATCCCAGTAGCCGATGGCATGACGGTCAAAGTGATGTTTTCCATCGCAATACCATCCTTTGGACTCTTGATGGGCGTGCAGCGGCTGGCGGCAAAGTGGACACTGAAATTGCATTGGAACTCCTTAAGGAAGGTGCGAATAAGTCCTCGCACAGCTCTGGCTTTGATAGCGACGACAGTTCAAGGCATTTAACTGAAAGCATGGCTGGGCGCCCCCGCCGTCCTGCTGAAGTTGAATAACGCTGAAATGGTGTTGCTATCAAAGCCCCGCAGGGCGTGGCTTACAGCGGTATCTGCGACGTTACAGTTCTTGCGAAGGACTAAGGCCATTCGCTGCAAACTGTGCCTTGCATCTATCCACTGTAAGCTCACGCAGAGCAAGCACGGGACTTGTTCGCACCTTCCCTTAAACAAAAGAGGCGGCCATCGCCGCCTCCGGACTCAGGGCTCCCTGTTACAGGAAGATAAACCCACAGAGGAATACCCCAAGGGCCAGGCGATAAATCACAAAGGGCGTCATGCCCATGCGGCTGATAATTTTAAGGAAGAAATAAATACAGGTATAGGCCGCCACAAAGGACAACACCACTCCCAGCCCGAGCGCATGCCAATCAACGGCATGACCTTCGCTGATGATATCCTTGGTCATCAGCAGCGCCGCGCCCAGGATCACTGGAATAGACATCAGGAAACTAAAGCGGGCCGCCGCCTCGCGCTTAAGGCCGAGCATCAGCGCTGCGGTAATGGTGATACCGCTGCGGGAAGTACCCGGAATAAGCGCCATGGCCTGGGCAATACCAATCAGCAGTGCCTTGCGCCAGCCGGTCTGGTATTCGGTTAGCTCATCTTTGGCAATGCGATCGGCAAACCACAGCAGCAGACCAAAGATGACTGTGGTCACGGCAATCACGCCGGGGCCGCGCAGGTGGGTTTCCACCAGATCTTTTGCGGCAAATCCCACCCCAACGGCGGGAATGGTTGCGAGGATAATCCACCAGGCCAGTTTACTGTCGTCGCTTTGCTTGCCCTTAAAGATGCTGGCAAGCCAGGCCGTGAGCATGGCGACGATTTCTTTACGGAAATAAATCACAACCGCCAGCAGCGAGCCTATGTGCACAGCGACATCGAACGACAGCCCCTGATCTTCCCAGCCAAACAGCTGCGCCGGCAAAATCAGGTGCGCCGAGCTGGAAATGGGCAAAAATTCGGTCAGGCCCTGGATGAGGGCAAGAATGATGACCTGCAAGGTATCCATAATATTCCTTTATTGGCTGAGGGAGTCGTTATCCCAGGAAAATGCCACCGGCCACAGGCGCTGGCTTTGTTTATCAAACGCCTGCCAAAGGGACTGGTAATCTCGTCCGGCAAGCGGGTGCACCTCAGCGGGCGCAATATCGGCCAGAGGCCAGAGCACAAAGGCATTGTGCAGAATTTCGGCCCTTGGCAATTCAATCGGCGCCTGACAAACCCGGGCGCCATAAAGCAGCAAATCCAGATCCAGCGTCCGGGCGCTGAACTTTTTGGCGCCGGGCTTGCGGCCATTATCGAGCTCAATTTGCTTGAACAGGGCAACCAGAGCAGCGATATCGAGGTCGGTGTCGGCACCAATCACCATATTGAGGAAATGCTCGCCCTCAAAGCCCACGGCCTCCGACTGATACACAGGCGACAGGCTGAGCGCCCCCAGTTGCGCCTCAAGGGCTGTGCGGGCGTTTCTTAAGTATTTTTCCGGCTCTATGTTACTGCCGACGCTGATATAAATCCGGGCCATGCTCAGCGCCCCCCGGTGCGGCGCTCGATTTCAACGCCCACGGCTTCGGCCGCTTTCACGGCGCCGGGTTTCATCACTCTCACCCGCACCCAGGACACATTGAATTCATCCATCACACAGCGGGCGGCCATGTCGGCCACGGTTTCAATCAACTCAATGGGCTTTTCGGTGATAAGGGCTGTCAGACGATTTGAGACAGTCTCGTAGCACAGGGCGTGGCTGTAATCATCGGTTGCCGCTGCGGGGGCAATATCCCACGCCATATCCAAATCCAGCAGCAAGGTCTGCTGCCTGGCTTTTTCCCAATCGTAGATACCGATCACAGTATCGATACGCAGGGCGCGGATCAGCACTTTATCCATGGTATTTCCTGAGGTCTGACAAGCTTTGGCCCGCTTTCCCGGTATAATCCGCTCGCCGATGAGGGCAATCGATGGATTGCTCTTTCTCATTGGCGCCAAGGGCGTTAGGATAACGCCTTAAGAATCAATATTTACCGGCATGCGTGCCCAATAATGAATCGAGTCCATCACCGGACATATTTCGCTGTCCGGGGACTGGCGGCGATAATACCTTAAGACGCGTAAGGAAACCAATTTGACCAGCGAATTTGCATTGACGGCTTTTATGATCCTGTGCGCCTATCTGGCAGGCTCAGTATCCAGTGCCGTGCTGGTTTGCAAGCTGCGCGGCTTACCGGATCCCCGCACTCAGGGCTCGGGCAATCCCGGTGCCACCAACGTGCTGCGCATCGGTGGCGCCAGTGCGGCGGCCATGGTACTGCTGTTTGATATGCTCAAAGGCGCCGTGCCCGCCTATATCGGCTTTAAGCTGGGTATCGATGCGGTATGGCTGGGGGTGATTGCCATCGCCGCCTGTCTTGGACATATCTTCCCTGTCTTCTTCGGCTTTAAAGGCGGCAAAGGTGTAGCTACCGCCTATGGCGCTATTGCGCCCATCGATGGCTACCTGACATTACTGCTGATTGCCACCTGGGTGCTGACCCTGCTGCTGACCCGCTACTCATCGGTGGCTGCGCTTGCGACCGCCCTGCTCGCCCCCGTGTACACCTGGTGGCTTGATGACAGGTTTACCATTCCAGTGGCCATGCTCTCGACTCTGATCCTTATCCGCCATAAAGACAACATTAACCGCTTGCTCAAAGGCGAAGAGTCAAAAGTATCACGCAAGAAAAAGCCCAAAGACTGAGCTCGGCAGGTGCCTGCAAAAGGTAAAAATAACAATGGCGCCCGAGGGCGCCATTTTGATATGAGCAATTAGCCTGAGCTTGAACGGCTTGAATTATACCGCCGGTAAACTGTCCAGCGGCCAACGGGGCTGACCTTTTACCGCCAGATCTTCAACCTGACCGGCTTTCAGGCGCTGCAGACCGGCGTAGGCAATCATGGCGCCATTGTCGGTACAAAACTCACCGCGGGGGTAATACACCTTGCCACCCAGTTTATCCATCAGTTCCGCCAGACCTGCGCGCAGACGCACGTTGGCACTCACGCCACCGGCAATAACAAGGCGCTTGTAGCCGGTTTGCTCGAGCGCGCGGCGACACTTGATAGACAAGGTATCCACCACGGCTTCTTCGAAGGCGCGGGCGATATTGGCGCGGGTCTGCTCATCGTCAGGTTCGGCAGCAATGGTGTTGGCAACAAAGGTCTTCAGACCGGAGAAACTGAAATCCAGTCCGGGTCTGTCGGTCATGGGGCGCGGGAACTTGTAGTTGGCAGGCTGACCGGATGCGGCCAGCTTGGCAAGCCTCGGACCGCCTGGATAGTCAAGGCCCATCAACTTGGCTGTTTTATCGAAAGCTTCACCGGCCGCATCGTCGATGGACTCGCCCAGCACTTCGTACTGACCTATGCCATCAACCTTGACCAGCATGGAGTGACCACCGGAAACCAGCAATGCCACGAACGGAAACTCGGGCACATCGTCTTCCAGCATAGGTGCCAGCAGATGCCCTTCCATATGGTGTACACCCACGGCGGGCAAATTCCAGGAAAACGCCAGCGAGCGCCCCACACAGGCCCCCACCAACAGGGCACCAATCAGCCCAGGGCCCTTGGTGTAGCAGATCCCATCCAGATCCTCGATGCGGGTATCGGCGCGTTTCATGGCTTCGCGGATAAGCGGGACTATCTTGCGGACATGATCACGGGACGCCAGCTCGGGTACCACACCGCCATAATCGGCGTGCAGTTTTACCTGACTGTAGAGGGTGTGGGCCAGCAGGCCTTTCTCTTCGTCATAGATGGCAATACCTGTCTCATCACAGGATGTTTCGATTCCCAGAACCCGCATTTTCCGTCTTTACCTCCGCATAAAAGGGCGGCCAATTCTACCTGCTAAGCTACTATTACACCAGTAAAGCCGCGCTTCAGATCCTGTTGCGATCCTTTTTAAGGCGGGTAGGGCTTTACATTAAATACGGGTTCGGTTTAAAATTCCGCACCATTTTAATCCTTACTTGGAGAAGTTGTGGCCAAAACGGGCATGACCAATCCAATGCAACTTACACCTAAGGGGTGATGGCGTATGCCAATCGTTAAAGTACGTGAAAATGAACCATTCGACGTAGCTCTGCGTCGTTTCAAGCGCTCTTGTGAAAAAGCAGGTATCCTGGCCGACGTGCGTGCTCGTGAATTCTACGAGAAGCCAACTACTGCCCGTAAGCGCGCCAAGGCCGCTGCGGTTAAGCGTCTGGCCAAGAAGCTTTCTCGCGAAAACGCACGTCGCGTACGTTTATACTAATCCCTTATGAACCTGACAGAGCAGCTTAAAGACGAAATGAAAAAGGCCCTTGTCGCCAAAGACAAGGCTCGCCTCGGTACTATTCGTCTGGCACTGGCCGCCATCAAGCAGATCGAAGTGGATACACGCGAGACGCTGAATGACGAGCAAGTTTTGGCTGTCCTGACCAAGATGGTTAAGCAGCGTCGCGACTCGATTGCCCAATATGAGGCTGCGGGTCGCAACGATCTGGCTGAGGTCGAAGCGGCGGAAATTTCGGTTATCGAAACCTTCCTGCCAGCCCCACTGAGTGAAGACGAAGTTGCTTCACTGATTGAGGCAACCATCGCCGAAGTCGGAGCCGCCTCCATCGCGGACATGGGTAAAGTAATGGGAGCACTTAAGCCGAAAGTTCAAGGACGTGCCGATCTGGGGGCCATAGGCCAGAAGATCCGCGCCAAACTGCAATAATCGACTTATGTGTATGAACAAGCCGTGCATTTGCACGGCTTGTTTGTTTAACTGAGCTTTTGGGGAATTGAAGCAAGCAACGTGGCCATACCTCGTGATTTCATCAATGATCTGATAGCCAGAACGGACATAGTCGAGCTTATCGACCGTAAAGTGCCGCTCAAAAAAGCAGGTAAGAACTACTCTGCCTGTTGTCCCTTCCACAGCGAAAAATCACCCTCATTTACTGTCAGCAGAGATAAGCAGTTCTATCACTGTTTTGGCTGTGGCGCGCACGGCAATGCCATCGACTTCGTGATGGAGTACGACCGGCTGAACTTTGTCGACGCCATTGAGGACCTGGCTGGTCAGCTGGGGCTGGAAGTCCCCCGGGAACAGGGCACAGGCCCGCGCCGGGATGAAGGGCTGGCCCGCGATTTATACCAGCTGATGGAAGAAGCGGCCCGATACTACCAGACACAGCTTCGCCAACATGCCGACAAGCAGAAGGTGGAAGACTATCTGGCATTTCGCGGTCTGTCCAAAGAGGTTATCGAAGATTTCGGCATCGGCTTTGCGCCCGATGGCTGGGACGGTTTGCTCGGCCGTTACCGCCAGAGCCAGGATGCTCAGGACAAACTGCTCACCGCCGGCATGCTTATCGAGAATGACGGTGGCAAGCGTTACGATCGTTTCCGCGATCGCTTAATGTTCCCAATCCGCGACCGGCGCGGGCGGGTCATCGGCTTCGGCGGCCGGGTGCTGGGTGACGGCACACCAAAATATTTGAATTCGCCGGAAACGCCCATATTTCATAAGGGGCAGGAACTCTACGGTCTCTATGAGCTGAAGCAAAGGCATCGCGACCCCGAACGGGTGATGATTGTCGAAGGCTATATGGACGTGGTGGCACTGGCACAATACGGCATTGACTATGCCGTGGCGTCGCTGGGAACATCCACCACAGCCGAACAGTTCCAACTGCTGCTTCGCAGTGCCAAAGAAGTGATCTGTTGCTACGACGGCGACAGAGCCGGCAATGAAGCTGCCTGGCGGGCCATGGAAACAGCCCTGCCACTGCTCAAACCCGGTGACAATGTAAAATTTATGTTCCTCCCTCAGGGAGAAGATCCGGACTCACAAGTCCGCAAGGAAGGCAAAGACGCCTTCGAAGTTCGCGTTCAAAACGCACAGTCGCTGGCCGAATATCTGTTTGAGACCCTGTCGCAGAAATACGGTACCGACAAAGGTAATCTGGCCAAGCAGGCCATTGCCTTGATTGAAAAAATTAAAGACCCGGTGCTGACGAATCTGCTGCTTGAAAACCTTGCCCACAAATTGGGTATGAACAGCAGTGAGGATTTAAAGAAAAAGCTCGGCATTGGCGGTCAAACCGGCGGGGCAAAGGTGATGGCCCAAAAGGGACTCAAAGGACGCGGCACGCCGCTGCGACTGGCGATAGCCCTGTTGGTGCAAAGCCCCGAGCTGGGTCATGGTCTGGCACTGCAACCTGCTCTGGCCCATATCCGAATGACTGGAATTGGGCTGTTGATAGAGCTGCTCGAACTGACCCGGGACAAGGCGCTGACCACAGCGCAACTTTTGGAACACTATCGGGAAACCGAGCACTGGAGCCCCCTAACCAAGCTGGCCCAGTGGGAACACCAGATAGCCGAAGATAATGTGGCACAGGAATTTCGCAAAGCGCTGATATGGCTCAATAATCAATATATTGAGCAGCGCTACCAGGAGCTCAGCATCAAGCCCGACCTCACCCGGGAAGAAAAGCTGCAACTCCAAAAGCTTATCGTCGTGATGAAGGGCATGAACTAGGGCAAAAAACCGCCCGCCCCTCTGGCACAGGCATAGGCAGATGGCTATAATTGACGATTTGCGCGGCTTTGTGGCTCGGCCACAGCCGCCATCGTTGTAACACTTACCCAAATTGGATGATATCTATGGATCATACTCCGCAGTCGCAACTCAAATTGTTGCTCGCCAAAGGTAAAGAGCAAGGTTACTTAACCTATGCAGAAGTGAATGATCACTTACCTGCAGATATGGTCGATTCAGACCAGATCGAAGATATTATCCAGATGATCAATGACATGGGTATCCGCGTATTCGAAGAAGCGCCGGATGCCGATGACATGATGATGTCCGAGGACAACACTGACGAAGATGCAGCCGAAGAAGCTGCTGCGGCGCTTGCCACAGTAGAAAGTGAGCTTGGCCGCACCACAGACCCAGTGCGTATGTATATGCGTGAGATGGGTACCGTTGAACTGCTGACCCGCGAAGGCGAAATCGTTATCGCCAAGCGCATCGAAGAAGGCATCAACACTGTTCAGAGTTCTGTGGCCGAATACCCACAGGCTATCGCCATGATCCTCGAGCAATTCGACCAGTTCGAAGCCGATGCGATCCGTCTGTCTGACATCATCTCTGGTTTCGTTGATCCCAACGAAGAAGACGTAGGCCCCACTGCGACCCATATCGGTTCCGAACTTTCAGAAGAAGAGCTGGAAGATGAAGACGATATGGACGAAGAAGAAGACGAAGACGAAGATGGCGACAGCAGCGACGACGACGGTGCCAAGGGTCCAGATCCTGAAGTAGCCCGTGAGCGCTTTGCTGCCCTGCGTATTGCCTACGACAACGCCCTGAAAATCATCGAAGTCAAAGGCCGTGCTCACCCTGAGTCCACCGTAGCCCTGTTCGAGCTGGGTGAAATCTTCAAAGAATTCCGTCTGGTGCCCAAGCAGTTTGACCGTCTGGTCAAGAGCATGCGCGAGATGATGGACAAGGTTCGTGTTCAGGAACGTCTGATCATGAAGCTGTGTGTTGAACAGGCCAAGATGCCGAAGAAGAACTTCGTCAAGCTCTTCACCGGTAACGAAACCGATCTGACCTGGTTCCACAAAGAAATTGAAGCCGGTCGTCCATACTCAGCCGATCTGAAACTGGTTGAAGACGACGTGCAGCGCTGTCGCAGCAAGCTGGAAGCCATTGAAGTGGAAACCGGTTTGTCTATCGAAGCCATCAAAGACATCAACCGCCGCATGAGCATAGGTGAAGCCAAGGCTCGCCGTGCCAAGAAGGAAATGGTTGAGGCCAACCTGCGTCTGGTAATTTCTATCGCCAAGAAATACACCAACCGTGGTCTGCAGTTCCTCGACCTTATTCAGGAAGGTAACATCGGCCTGATGAAGGCGGTGGACAAGTTTGAATACCGTCGTGGTTACAAGTTCTCGACCTATGCGACCTGGTGGATCCGTCAGGCCATCACCCGCTCTATCGCGGATCAGGCCCGTACCATCCGTATTCCGGTGCACATGATTGAGACCATCAACAAGCTGAACCGCATCAGCCGTCAGATGCTGCAGGAAATGGGCCGCGAGCCTTCCCCTGAAGAACTGGCTGAGCGCATGGCCATGCCTGAGGACAAGATCCGCAAGGTACTGAAAATCGCCAAAGAGCCTATCTCCATGGAAACCCCAATCGGTGACGATGAAGATTCGCATCTGGGGGATTTCATCGAGGATACCACCCTCGAGTTGCCACTGGACAGCGCCACCAGCGAGAGCCTCAAGCAAGCTACCCACGAAGTGCTGGCTGGCCTGACCGCCCGTGAAGCCAAGGTACTGCGTATGCGTTTCGGTATCGACATGAACACTGACCACACCCTTGAGGAAGTGGGTAAGCAGTTCGACGTAACCCGTGAGCGTATCCGTCAGATTGAAGCCAAGGCACTGCGCAAGCTGCGCCACCCAAGCCGCTCTGAGATCCTCAAGTCGTTCCTCGACGATTGATAGTCAGCGCAAGGCACACAAAGCCACCTTAGGGTGGCTTTGTTTTTTCCGGGCAACAACCGAGGCTGATTACCCATTAACCAATTGAACATCAAGCTGGAATTTTGCTCCAATTGCCCCGTGACAAGCCCTGGCAAACTTCGTATACTGCAAACCGCTTGGGGTAAAGCCCCCGGCAAAACAGCAAGGCCCCTTAGCTCAGTTGGTTAGAGCACACGACTCATAATCGTTAGGTCCACGGTTCAAGTCCGTGAGGGGCCACCAAATTCAAAATAAAAAAGCCCATGTCATCATGGGCTTTTTTATTTCTGTTTTTCGCGGTCGACGCTAATCATCCCGGGTCAGTACTTCCAGCAACTCAATCTCGAAGGTCAGATCTGAGTTGGGCGGGATCATATTGCCAATCTGGCGCTCGCCATAGGCCAAATGCGCCGGCACCTGCAAGCGGCGCTTACCGCCAACCTTCATGCCGATTATTCCTTGATCCCAGCCCTTGATTACCCGGCCGGTACCAATCACACACTGAAATCCCTGACCACGCTTATGGGACGAATCAAACTCGGTGCCATCAGCAAGCCAGCCCCGATAATGGGTGGTAATAAGCGCGCCTTTTACCGCGGCCTTGCCTTCGCCTTCTACCACATCTTCAATCACAAGTTCAGACATGCTCTATCTACTCGTTTACCTGTAAAGGCCTGAGTTTACCACAGTCCCTTAACTGAAGCGGAGACAGCGGACACAGCCGGACACTGCGGACAGTTTTTAGCGTCCACAAATGGTGAAATCGGCCAGATTTTAGTGTCCGCTATTGAGTGCTGCCAACCACCAAAATAAATTACCCTTTAAAATCATGCGCATAAAACTTGGCACAGCCTGTGCTAACCAATATCCCACACAGTGACAACAGATTAAGAACAAGGACTTCACCATGAAACTCAGCCTCTCCGTTATCGCCCTCTCGCTGGCCATGTCTTCAGCTCTGGCAACTGCCGATGAAGAGCGCCGTGAACTCACGCTGCCAACATCCGGGCTTTCGACCCTGAATGCCAGCACCGGCGCCGGTAAATTTGTCCTGGAAACCTCGGCAGACTCAAGCAGCATTGAAGTTGTGGCCATGGTTTACAACCCCAGCGACAAGGCCCCGGAGCTGACTCTGGAAAAGCGTGGCGATACCGCCTATTTGGTGGCGAAGTTCCCTGATTCGGTCTCTAAGTTTGGCAAGTCGCCCTACGTCGACCTCACAGTAAAAGTGCCTGCCAGCTTTAATCTGTCACTCACCGATGGCTCCGGCGATATTGAAATCAGCGGCCTTGACGGCGATATCAAGCTCACCGATGGCTCGGGCGACCTGAGGATCCAGGGCGGTAACAAAGTCACCATCAACGATGGCTCCGGCGGTATTTGGCTTAGCCAGACTCAGGGGGATGTGAAAATAACCGACGGCAGCGGCGATATGCAGGTATCTGATATTCAGGGCAATGTCAGTATCAAAGATGGCTCTGGCGATATTGAAGTAAGCCAGGTGAAGGAACAGGTTGAAATCACCGATGGTTCCGGCGACATCGAGGTGAATGACGCAGGCCGTCTGCTGCTGCATTCAACTGGCTCAGGCCAGGTCACCAGCAAGAACATTCGCGAAGGTGTCACCCTTCCCTAACCCTCACTGAACCCACCTTCCCGGCGCTGAAGCGGTCCAGGGCTTGCCTTGGCCGTTTCGGCCCACCCTTTCGCTGCTTGCTTTGCCTCAGACAAGGCGCAGCTCTCGACTGCATCTACTGATGCCATGATGTTGTTTCCAACACCCTGAAGGGCAATCAATCGCAGTAACAGGCGCAAAAAGAATGCGCCAGGTCCTTAACGCTTGCGAATAACCAGGGTCACCTGACCTACGGTGATGCCAAACTTATTGATATCACTCTTGTTAAGCAGGGTGTTTTCATCAATCAGATAGAGCCAGTCGTCAAAAGCTACCTCAACCTCGCTGCCATCCACCTTAAGCCGCATATCGTAGCGCCAGCGCAGGGCAAAGCCTTCCAGTTGCCCCTCGGCGACACCTAAAATATCATCGGCACGACCAAGCCAGCGACCACCGCCCTGTGGTTCGAGCTGCCATACCCGGCGCTGCTTTTCGCCATCATCAAACACAAAGTCTTCTTCGAGGATGATGCGATTGCCGTCGAGTCGCCCCTGCATGGTGACCACAAAGCGGCGGGTGACCTTGCCACTGATGTCTTGCACCATGCCATGGGCATCGAGGTCTCCCACGAAAAATCTATCCAGCTTCAGCTCGCTATTTACGCCGCGGTAATCGTCGATGTCGGCGCTCTCGCAGCCCAAAAGCAGGGTTGCACACAGCAGTAATGCTAGCAGTCGCATGAGGTCTCTCCCAAAAGCTGTGCCCTGAGACTGGGCTCGCTGGTGTCATCTCTAAGCCAAATCCCCAAAAAGGCCTGCATCAAGCCGCTGTCGTTCACGCTGCCAAGGGATTGGCCGTTAAAGAAAAACTCGCCCTGAGTTTCATCGTTCGCCACCAGCAGCAGGGTATCGCCGCGCTGCACATCCACCCACAAAGGCGCAAGCTTCGCCAGATAGGACTGGACCTGAGCCTCATCCACCCCCTGTTTTTGCCACTCACTGCCGGTAGCATCGAGCAGATCTTTGGCTTTGATGTCCCGCGAGTATTGAATTTCAAGCGCCTGCGGATAGCGACCAATCTGATAGCGACCATCCTGGGTATAGAGACTGGCATGGTAGAGCTCAAGCCACAGCCAGTTCATCTTGCCTTTGCCCACCCGGCTCATGCCATCGAGGGGACCTGAAGCGCTGTCAGCTGCCGCAAAGGCGCTGAGCGTTATCATCATCAGCGCTATCAGCAGCTTGGGCCTTGAAGGGGATCTGATGGCCTTGACGGCCGAGGTTATCGCCATGATGCGTAGTCTCCATTGCCTGGCAGCCGCTGCTGCAGCCAAAAGAAGCCGGGGATTACAGCAGCCCAGAGGGGCGCCAATAGCAAAAAGGTGAGCAGGTTGCCAAGGGGCAGGACCACGGCGCCAAGCTCGGCTCCGGCTATGTAGCTGCCCGCACCTCCCACTACACCGGCAAAGGCCTGCACCCACAGCGGCTGATTGCCAAGCCAGGCAAGACAATGCCCCATCGCCAGCAGGAAGTGCAGCCACAGCAACATCAGCCACACCGGCATGGCGCTGAATTGGAACAGGCCTGAGTACATCAGCAGGGTGTCCATGGTCATGCCAATCAGCGCCAGAGGCAGCAACTGGAAGTCCTTAAGCCGTGTTGGGCTCAGGGCAAAATGCACCAAAACTAATAAACACAGCCAAATCAGTCCCTCACCGCGCCACAGCACAGCAAGCCACCATGCGGCGGTGTAAATGGCTGCACTGACAAGCAAAAACCATTGCCGGGTCATAGGGGGCTCCTTTGATTTTTAAGGGCGCCAGCCAGGTCTTGCCGCCACCAGATGCACCGAACTGGTGGTGCGCTCCCAGAAGCCGCCTTCGCAGTAACTCAGGTAGAATTTCCACAAGCGGATGAAGCGTTCATCGTAGCCCAGGCTGCGAATTTGCGGCAACTCACGGTCAACGTTCTCGTGCCAGTGCTTGAGGGTGCGGGCGTAATCCTCACCAATATCATCCAGGCTCAGCATCACCATGTCGGTCCGCTGTGCCAGCAGGGTTGCCATCCGGCTGACTGAGGGCAAGCAGCCCCCAGGGAAGATGTATTTTTGAATAAAATCACAGCCTTTTCGGTAGCTCTCGTACCTCTGGTCTGCGATGGTAATCGCCTGAAGCAACATCAAACCGTTGTCTTTGAGCAGGCTTTCAAGTTTGCTGAAGAACCCCGGCAGGTATTCGTGTCCCACAGCTTCAATCATCTCGATGGAAACCAGACGGTCGTATTTGCCCTCCAGCAACCGATAGTCTTTTTTCAGCAATGTGATTTGACCTTCGAGCCCGGCCGCACGAATTCGCGCTTGGGCATAGTCGTGCTGCGCATCCGAGATGGTGGTGGTGGTCACCTTCACCCCGTAATGGCTGGCCGCGTAAATAGCCAGCGCGCCCCAGCCGGTACCAATTTCCAAAAGCTCCATGCCTGGCTTGAGCTTCAGGCGCTCACAGATGGTGGCAAGCTTGTGCTGCTGCGCCGCTTCCAAAGTCGCGTTGACGTCGGGGTAGATGGCAGACGAGTACAACATCGACTTATCGAGGAAGCACTCGTACAAAGCATTGCCCAAATCGTAGTGCGCCAGAACATTGCGCTTTGAGCCTTCAATACTGTTACGGCTGAGCAGATGGCTGATACGGTTGGTGACTCCTGAGAGGAAGGCAAAGCGCTTCTCCAGCCGGTCCAGCAAGGGCAGGTTGGCGGCAAAGAGACGCACAACCTCGGTCAAATCCGGGCTATCCCAGTGGCCGTCGATAAAGGATTCACCCGCCCCGACTGAGCCTGACAGCAGCACTTCGCGAAAAAACCTTGGCGACTTCACATGGATCACCGCCTGAGGCCCCTCATGGCTGCCAAACACCAGGGTTTCGCCATCACAAATCAATCGAAGGCCACCGTAAGACAAGCCTTTAAGTGCGGTCAGCAGAATACGCTGAGCCATAGATTCCAGAGTCGATGAAGTGCTCTTATTGGCAACTGCGGTATTGTCCATGGTTATTTCTCCACCGGCCCGGGGTGGGCCACAAAAGTCACACCTTTTCGAAACAGGCTCAGGGCCTGCCGATAAATGCCATACAGGATGTAAGCTGTAAGCATTGGAAAACGTTTAAAAAAGCATTTTAGGCCGGCCTTATCAAAAGCCTGACCGCGCAGCTGCAAACCAGCGCGAAACAGTCGCTCGCCACCTTCACGTTCGTTATCTATTTGAAGGTGAAAGCGTTCGTTATTGACCTCGACCTGCCAGCGATAGCGCATATCCAGGGTCATAAAGGGCGAAACATGAAACACCTTGTCGTTCAGCGCCTGGCCCTTGTCATGGGCTTCATTGATATCAACCAGATAGCAATGACGCTCATTCCAGGGGGTATTGCTCACTTCCGCCAGCAGGTAGCGCTGCTTATTGCCATCACAAACAAAAAAGAAGTTCACAGGGCTGAAATAAAAGCCGAAATGACGCACCTGACCGGCAAACACGACTCGATTAAGCTCGCCTTGGGCACCAAGATCACGGGCTTTGGCGAGCACCCTTTGTTTTAGCGCCAGCACCGCTTGCTCCGGGCCGGTATGTTTGCGAGCTGACTCAGCAGGGCCATTCGCAATCAGGTAGTCTTCAGCGCGAAATCGCAGCGGCCGAAACCACGACAGACCAAATACGCCACTCAGGTTTGCCAGCCGTGGCAGCTCGTCCAAATCCATCACCAACATAGCCATGGGGTAACTGAAGCTGTGGCGCACTTCCCCCAGCCGCTGATGACTCACATGGCCAAAAAAGATGCCACTGTTCATGCGCTCTCCAGGCTGACACCAAAACGCTGGCACACATCCAATGCGCTTCTTACACCATCTTCATGGAAGCCGTTATACCAATAGGCGCCGGCGAAATGGGTGTGATGCTTGCCGCAGATATCCGCTCTGCGCGCCTGTGCGGCCATGGCGGCCGAGGAAAACACCGGGTGGGCATAGTTGAACTGGCGCAGAATTTTGTCTTTGGCGATGACGTCAGTCTGGTTCAAGGTGACCATAAAGTCCGGCGAACCGGCAGGCAGCCGCTGCAGGGTATTCATATGGTACGTCACGGCCGCTGGACGCTGATTGTCTTCATCGAGGCGATAGTTCCAACTGGCCCATGCTGCCCTGCGCGTTGGCAACAGCCGGGTATCGGTGTGCAGCACCACCTCGTTACGCCTGTACGGCAAGGCCCCGAGCACGTCGCGCTCAGTCTCGGTGGCATCGGTGAGCAACCTGAGCGCCTGATCGCTGTGACAGGCCAAAACCAGCTCATCGAAATCGAGCCAGTCCTGACCATTTATCTCAATCGCTACCCCATCTTCGTGGCGTTTTACCGCCGTGATAGGGGTTGAGAGATGTATGCGCTCGGCAAAGGGCGCCACCAGCGCCGGAATATAGCTGCGTGAGCCGCCCTGAAGTACGTACCATTTAGGGCGGTCGCTGACATTCAGCAGGCCATGATGGTGGAAGAAACGCAGGAAGAACTTGAGCTCGAACGCCGCCATATCATCCAGGCTCGATGACCAGATAGCCGCGCCCATGGGCAATATGTAGTGGCGGGCGAAAAATTCGGAAAACTGCTCTTGTGTCAGAAACTCACCCAGGGTGTTGCAGGGGAATTGACCGGATTCAATACAGGCCTTACCAAGCTTATTGAACTTGATGATTTCGCTCAGGAAGCCCCAAAAACGGGGATTAAGCAGATTACGCTTCTGGGCAAACAGAGTTGCCAGAGTATGGCCGTTATATTCAAGGCCGCTGTCCAGGTTTTGCACCGAAAAGCTCATTTCAGTGGGCATAGGATTCACAGCAAGCCGCGACAGAAGCTTCAAAAAGTTGGGATAAGTGCGGTCGTTAAAGACGATAAAGCCGGTATCTATCGCGTAATCTTTGCCATCGACGCTCACATCCACGGTGGCCGTGTGTCCACCGAGGTAATCATTGGCTTCGAATAGACTCACCTCATACTGGCCTGAAAGCAAATGGGCAGTGGTGAGGCCGGATATTCCCGAGCCGATAACGGCAATTCTTTTCATCTTATGTTCCAGTGTTGAATACTAACGCCCAAATGGGCCACATCGGATATCACGCCAAGGCTTATTTCAGGCCGACTGGCGGCTGACACTGCCTTTGGCAATCAGCCCCCAGAGCGCATCTGGCAACAAAGCAAGCAGCCGCATCGGCCACAGCAGTCTGCGCGGAAACTGGATCCGGTCTTTCCCGTTTGAGAGCGCGCTGACGATACGGCGCGCCGCGTCTTCAACCTCAATCCGCCCCGGCATCGGGAAATCGTTTTTATCGGTGAGCGGCGTGCGCACAAACCCAGGCTCAATCAGGGACACGCCCACACCAGTTCGTGCCAGATGCAGCCGCAAGGTACTGGCCAGATACGCCAGTGCAGCCTTGGAGGCGCCGTAGGCTTCGGCCCGGGGCAGTGGCAACAGCGCCGCACTCGAGCCCATCAGTGCAACCCTACCTTTGGCAGCCAATAGCGGTAAAAAGGCTTCCAGACAGAAACCGACTGAAATTAGATTGGTTTCTATAACCCTTGCGAAGAGCTTGCCGTCGAAGGCCCTGGGGTTATCGATATACTCGCAGCCACCGGCATTGAGAATGACCAGATCAAGCTCGCCATCGAGCGCCGAAGCGGCCTCAAGGCAGGCAAGCCTGTCACAGACATTAAAAGTTAGACAGGACAGCTGGCTGGCATAGCGCGGATGTGCGCTCAGCATGGCGTCCAGACGGGCCTTGTCACGACCGCAGGCAATGACCTGCCAGCCGGATTTAAGGTATTCAAGCGCCAATGCCCGCCCTATACCAGAGCTTGCGCCAGTAATCAGTACCCGACCACAAAGTGTTGTCATCACTTGCCCGCCCTGCGTTTAACCAGCCGCACCAAGGCGCCAAGCCCGGGAATATGTTCGTACAGCATGGCGCCCACATCAAAATAGTCGCGGTGGAAGTCCACCTTGTCGCAGTAGTCAATCTGGCTTACCCCTTCCACACTGATAGGCTTGCCAGCGGCGAGCCTGGGGTGGGTGAACGTCATGGTCCACACCAGCATGGCGTGCCTGCCATCATCCATCACCCGATGAAACTCAAAGTCGATACTGCCAAGGTTTTGATACAGATTGGCAAAGTAGGCTTTCAGCGCAGCGAGCCCTTCGACGCGGTGCATAGGGTCACAAAAAACCACCCCAGCGCCGTACACCTCATCAAGCAATTCGAGGTTGTTGGCACCGAGCTTTTGATAAAGGCTGATAAGCTTTTCGATTGGCGCCGACACGGGCAGACTCATGTCGCTCGTCTGCTGACGCTGCTCAAACGCACTGCTATCACCTGGATTGTGCACACCTGCATTCATTCCCTAGCCCTTCTTCATCACTGCCATCACCTCCAGCGCCCGTTTGCGGGCACTGGCATGCTCAACGATCGGCGCCGGGTAACCACTGGTATCAAACAGACCAGGGCCACTTGCCTGATGCAGCGACTTGGTGGGCCACTGCGCAATTTCTGGTAAGTACTTACGGATAAAGCGAGCGTCGGGATCAAATTTTTCCGACTGACTCATAGGGTTAAAGATGCGAAAGTAGGGCTGGGCATCACAACCTGTGCCGGCAGCCCACTGCCAACCGCCATTGTTTGCAGCAAGGCAGCCATCGATAAGCTGCTCGCGGAAGTAGCGTTCACCCCAGCGCCAATCGATAAGCAAATGCTTGGTAAGGAAGCTGGCTACCACCATCCGCAGGCGATTGTGCATCCAGCCGGTTTGATTAAGTTGCCGCATGGCAGCATCTACCAGCGGGTAACCGGTGCGGCCATTTTTCCATGCCTCAAACTCAGTTTCATCATTTCGCCAGCGAATGCCATCGCCAAGCGTATTGAAATTCTTCGCCATGCAGAGCTCAGGAAAGGCCACCAGCAAATGACGGTAGAACTCGCGCCACACCAGCTCATTGAGCCAGGTGCGACCTGGCGAGGATTCGTTTACAAACACATCTGGAAAGTCTTGCAGCAGCGCGGCCAGGCACTGACGCGGCGAAATTACCCCAAGCGCCAGATAAGGCGACAGGCTGCTGGTTCCATCGATGGCAGGAAAATCACGCTGCTCACCATAGCGGGCCATGGCAAGCTCACGAAAACGGGACAGTTTTTCAAGGGCGGCTTCCTCGCCTGCGGGCCAGCTATCGAGCGCCGGGTCAGCGACAGCATGGTTGCCCCAAAACGCAAAAGGGGAAAACGCTACCGGCTCGGCAACAGCCTCGGGAGCCGGGGTGGGCCACAATGGGCGGGAAGCGGCGATGTCACGCCAGCGGCGGGCAAAGGGCGTAAACACCCGATACATGGCACCGCCTTCACCACGCTGCCCCTGGGTGACTACGCTGCCTGGCGGCAGCATGCAATGCTCGTCGGTCAGTTGCAGCACAAAACCTTTGTCCAGCAAGGCCTGGTCACGCCGACGCTCATCAATCTCGATTTGTGCCCCGGCAAAAATAGTGGAAATGCCATTGGCCTTACAGAATGCCTTCAGCGCCGCCGCGGTTTGATTAAAGAAATCCACCTTCAGCAAGGACAGCTCAATACCCAGTCTGGCAAGCGCCTCGCCAAGCGCGTTAAGGTTTGCCAGCAAAAAACGCTGCTGACGCTGCCCCATATCATGTTGTTGCCACTGACCAGGGCTGGCAATAAAGAGCGCATAAACCTTGCCGCCACGAGCCTTGGCTTCCTCACACGCCAAGGTCAGCGCCTGGTTATCCAGGGTGCGCAAATCCTGTCTGAACCAGACAAGTGTATTCATTCTTTTTTTCCGTTTTTCAGTATCTTGTCAGTAAGCATATCGCAAACGCAGGGAATCCGGGTGCGGATTCAAGTACACCTGAGCTGCTATGTAGTCGTTGGGGTGTTCCCGCAGGTAATGACGGATAAGAGTAATGGGCACCAACAGCGGTTGCAGTCCCTGACGGTAGGCTAGTATCGCTTCGGTCAGCTCGGCCTTTTGGCTGCCTGAGAGGAATTTTTTGAAGTATCCCTGAATATGCTGCAGCGCGCTGGTGTGGTTGCGGCGGCTCGCCTTATGCTCCAGCGCCATCATAAAGCCATCGAAATAAGCATCAGCCACGGCATCAAGCTCCCCCTCTCCCGCCAGCAAAGGGCCGAGGGTGCGATAAATCGCCGGGCTGTGTGACAGCAGCAGATATTTGTAGCGGGCATGGAAGTCGGTCAGCGCCTTGCGACTTAGCCCCTTTAAGCGCATGCAGTGCCAGTCATGGAAGGCGTAAACCCGGGTGAAGAAATTCTCGCGAATGACCATGTCATGCAGTCGACCTTCTTCTTCTACCGGCAAGTGGGGGAAGCGGTTCATCAGCGCGCGGGCAAATACCCCTGTGCCTTCTTTCGAGCCGCCGGTGCCATCTGCTTTGTACACTGTTACCCGCTCCATGCCGCAGGAAGGCGATTTGCTGCAAAACAAAAAGCCGCCCAAAACGCCAAGCTCAGCGCTCTTTTTTTCACTGAATTCGGTTAAAGCGTCGGTGACATCCAGAGTGCCATCACCACTGCGAACCCGGATTTCGGTGCCAATCCGTACCTGACGGATACTCTTGCGCGGCGCGCCCAGGCCAATGGCCATTTCGGGGCAAACAGGCACGAACTCAAAATGTTGCTTCAGCTCTTGCTGACAGTAGGCGGAATTTTTATGGCCGCCATCAAAACGCACCTGTTGACCTAATAAACAGGCGCTGATCCCAATCTGAATTTTGTCTGGATTGAATGCGTTCATGATGTCTCTCCCGGCATTTTTGTTGTAATACGCAGCGCAGGAAAAAAAGATCACTGAAGGGAAAGCTTTTCATCCGCGGTACGCCCTGCGGGAATAGTGTCTGGAAAGCACCGTTTGGCGGCTGAAACCAGTCTGAAAAAGCAGGGCTGGCCTAATGGGTCAGCCCGCTTGGCAGGGGAACCACCTTGTTGCTGCTATCAACCTTGTGGCGCACATTGAGCCAGCGCATCAGCTCGCCAAAAGGTTTGGGGCGGCACACAAGATAGCCCTGTACGATAAGATTGGGGATCCCTTCCAGGAAGGCGAAATCTTTTGGATCTTCCACCCCTTCAGCAACCACACTGACCCCCAGCTGATTGCCGATATCGAGCAGTGACTTAAGAATGGTCTGCGCCAGCGGATCCATATGGATCCCCCTGACCAAACTGATATCCAGCTTGAGTTCGCTGATTGGCAAGCGGCACAGCTGCGACAAATTGGTGTAGCCGGTACCGAAGTCATCTATGGCTACACCAAAATTATGCAGCCGCAAGCGGGAAATACTCGAGTGTTGGGATTGTTTATCAAGTGCCTGATTTTCAGTTATTTCAACAGTTACCCGGTTCATGTCCATATCCCACTTGTTACAGTAACTAAGCAGCCTGGTTGGCCAGTAGCTCTGCCCCAACTGCCGCGGCGTCAGGTTGATGGACATATGGGCTGAGCTGCAATCTGGATGGCGGCCAATTTCGCCCCACTCTTTTAACGCGGCGGAGATCAGCTGCTCCGACACCGCATTAAGCAAATTGTTTTGCTCAGCCAGTTCAATAAAGGTGTCCGGGGTCATCAATTTAAGCTGCTCCCCCTGTTGAAGCCGGCACAGCACCTCAAAGCCCTGAATGCGCCCACTGCTGATTTCAACCTGGGGCTGATAATAGGGCACCACCTTACGGTGCATAATCGACTGGCGAAGAGAACTCAGCTCCATCGGCCGCTTCGGACTGGCGAGTTCAGGAGACATCATCAGCAGCCGTTCGATGCAGATTTGCAACTGGGTGCGACACACAGGCTTCATCAGTGCCCCGAGCAACCTGAGCCTTGAGCCTATCACCACCTGAGACGCCGCCTCGATAATGCGGCTCTCCATGCCGGAAGCGATAATCACGCCGCCACGAAACCCCTGGCGTGCCAGCCTCCCCAGCAGTTCTATGCCATCCATACAGGGCATATGCAGGTCAACAACCAGAATTTGATACATATCGCGATGAGCCGACAACCTGGCCAGCGCCTGGGCACCGTCGTGACAGTAATCCACCTGATCTACATTAAGTGCGTTGAAATAGCTGGCAAGCAGTTGGCAACAACTGAGGGAATCATCAATGATAAGAACGTTTAACGACATGCTGCGGCTCCGCTGTAGGTTTGTTCTCGGGCCACAGGAATGGACAGTTTCTTCCATGAAACCCGAACTCACGAACAGGTACGCTGTACCTTATACAGCAAAGCCTAGTTCAGCCCCCCGGCAAGTCAAACGCTCAGGCTTGATAAAAGGGCGAGCCGGGAACAAAAAATCTGCTATAATTCGCGCCCCTTTGTGAAAAGGCATATTCCGACCAAGGCTGGGATTTACGTAAAACGCCTTGTTAATCGTCTGTTTACGCCCAGGAAAGACCATGAAATTCGAATCTTACAGTTTTGCACCCGAAATTCTGAAGGCCGTTGCCGAATGCGGCTACGAGACCATGACTCCGGTTCAGCGACTCGCTATTCCACCGGTACGCCGTGGCCAGGATGTGCTTGCTTCTGCCCAAACCGGCACCGGCAAAACCGCAGCCTTTGCCCTCCCTATTCTGCAAAAGCTGTTTGAGAACCCCAAGCCGCTGGAAGCCACCAAAGCTCGGGCGTTGATCCTCGCTCCAACCCGCGAACTGACCGAGCAAATCGCCAAAAATATCCAGGCCTATGCCCATTATCTGGAACTGTCGATTGTGACAGTGTTCGGTGGCGGCAAAACCGATACCCAGGCGCAAAAACTGCGTAAGGGAGCGGACATCATAGTGGCCACACCGGGTCGTTTGCTTGAGCATCTGCTGGCGGGTAATTTGTCACTGGCAAGCATTGAATATCTGGTTCTGGATGAAGCCGACCGTATGCTCGACATGGGCTTTATCGCCGATATTCAAAAGCTTATTCAGGCCGCTAATAAAGAGCGTCAGACGCTGATGTTCTCAGCCACCTTCTCTGGCGGCGTGCGCAAGCTGGCCGATGAGATCATGAAAAAGCACAGCGTGCTGACCGCCGATCGCCACAATACGGCTGCTATTACTGTGAGCCAGGTGGTTTATCCGGTCGAGCAGCGCCGCAAGCGCGAGCTGCTGTCTGAACTCATTGGCCGCAAAAACTGGCAACGGGTACTGGTGTTTTCTGCCACCCGCGAAGACTGTGAAAAGCTCACAGAAGAGCTGAATCTGGACGGCATTCCTGCCGCGGTGATCCACAGCGAAAAGACCCAGGGCACCCGTCGCCGGGCGCTGAAAGACTTTAAAGAAGGCAAACTGCGGGTATTGGTATCCACCGAAGTAGCCGCCCGTGGTCTGGATATTCCCGACCTTGAATACGTGGTGAACTACGACCTGCCCTTCCTGCCGGAAGACTACGTGCACCGAGTGGGCCGTACCGGCCGCGCAGGAAAGAGTGGTGTTGCCATCAGCTTTGTCAGCCGCGAAGAAGAGCGCACCCTGGCCGATATTGAAAAGCTTATCGGTCAGCGCCTCAAGCGCATCGTAATGCCGGGCTACGAAGTATCAAACCGCGACTTGCTGCTCAAGCAACTGCAAAAGCGTCGCAGCTTTGCCAAAAAGACCCGGGTTGAGAGCGATGCCATCGCTCAGGTGGCCGCCGAAAAGAGCATGGCCGGTCGCCGCGTGAAGGTGAAGGTAGGCTCAAAAGGCAGCGACAAGAAAATTAAGTAACTGCCTGATAAATTATAATAAAAAAGCGGCCTTGGGCCGCTTTTTTATTTTCCGCGGATGCTTTTTTCCCGTCTGCTGAAACTCTTGCCAGCCAGCGCCGGTCTTTTGGGCAAACACAAACCATGCCCAGGGGATTTTTACATGCGCACCTTAACCCAACCGCTTCGCCGTCTGGCAAGCCGCCTTGGCTCTTTAGCCAATCTCAACTCCAGCCTGCTTGCAGGTGTGTTATCACTCGGTATGCTGATGCCTGCCTCAGCCAATCCTATCGCCAGCGATGAAGTGTCCGTCTCGCCGCTGCTCAACGGTGAAACCATTCCCGACGTTCGCCTCAGCGACAGCAAGGGCAAGACCGTCAGCCTCAGAGCCCTCACCGAGAGCAAACCCACGGTATTCTTTTTCTATCGCGGCGGTTGGTGCCCATTTTGTAATAATCAGCTCGGACAGCTGAAAGAAATCGAGCCCAAGCTGATTGAACTTGGCTATCAACTAGTGGGAATAAGCCCCGACAGCCCGGAGAAACTTGCCGCCTCAGCGGGTGAGCGCAAGCTCGACTACCTGCTGTTGTCGGATGCCAACATGGAAGCGGCCAAGGCCTTTGGTCTGGCGTTTTTCACCAGCGAGAAAACCACCCAAACCTATTTGAGCCGTATGAAGCTTGAAAACCCACTGTTCAAAACCCCCGAGGGGGATGAGCGTTTGGTGCTGCCGGTTCCTGCGGTGTATATCGCCGATAAAGAAGGCCTTATCCACTTTCAGTACGTGAATCCCAACTTCCGCGTACGCCCTGCGCCCAAGCTCATTTTAACCGCCGCAGAGCTGACGATTCAGTAACCCCGCTCCGCCGGCGCGGCTAAGTGCAATAGCCGCTTTACAGCCGGGAGTCGCTGTTCCTAAAATAGGCCGCCTTTTCAATTTGGATACGCCTATGTCGACTCCCGGTTATAACCAAACCCTGCTTAGTATGGCCAGCGATGCCCTGGATGCCCTCGCCGCCTCCAGCGCCGGTAGCAGCCACGCCACCGCCGCCCAGCAAAGCCATTTTCTGTGCAGTTGGATGGCTCAGGCCCTGAAAGACAAACGCTACGCCAAATGCATCGCCGACGATCTCACCCAGTGGGTACGCCAGGGACGAAGCCTGGGCGCCGATGCCAACCTTACCTCACTCCTGGAGCGCATTCGCAGTCAGTACACAGCGCTGATGCAATCGCCAACCGCCCTTGGCAGTGCGCTTGCATCTATGCTGGATGCCGCCCGTGAGCAGGACTTTATCGTTTACAGCGACACCCCGATTAAAACCAAACTTAAACTCGATGCCGATGGTCAGGCATCCATGATTGTCTGCGCCGACGAATATCAGGCCAACATCCGCGACGGCGAGCTTATCAAGCCTATCAGCCTGTATGTTCGCTGTAACGAACAGGTGCTGGCCAGGCTCGCGTTTGAACATGGGTTGATGCTGACATTAGGCGATAAAAAAGCCTCTTTGATTAAACATCACAAGGCATACCGGCTGTATCCGGACAACGAGCTTCCATCACTGGCACTGCTGACAAATCATTAACAAAGGCGTAGAGTCGGATACAGTACTTCTGACAGGAGCCTTGTGGATGAATCGCATTTTGTTACTCTGCATTCTGCTGATGCCGGTGTTCGCGTTTGCAAATAGTCCTGTTCATCCCATTTTGAAATACAGCGTCTCCGGCTCAAGCAGCTGGTACCCTTATTACATTCCCAATAACCCCGAGAGCCCGGGGCTTATCTCCGAGTTATTGCCCAAGCTGTTGGCCCATGCCCACATTCAGGGGCAAAACATTCCCCTGCCACCCAACCGCACCAACCAGGCGCTGGATAAGGGCACGCTGGATTTCGATATTGTCAGCCCCAGCTGGTTCGAACATGGGGATTTTGGGCCACTGTTTGTAAAATCAGACCCAATAATGACCATCACAGAGCGCATTATCACCCTGCCCAAACACCAGAGCCGATGGATGGACATTGCCAATATCAAAGACAAAGAAATCGGTACCGTAATGGGGTATCTGTACCATGATGATGGCGACTTTATCCGGGCGGATTTCAAGTCGGAGCAGGAGCTGATTAAGGCCTTGCACAGGGGGCGGATCCAGGCTGCCATCAGTGGCGATTACACCGCACTCTATTGGTCAGCCAAGTTAGGGCTGCCGATTGCCCTGGCCGCAGAGCATTCAACCGGCGACCTGGTGTTTCGCTTAAGAAAGGAGCGCGCCGAATTACTGCCCGCCATTAACAGCGCCATTGCCGCATTGAAGGCTGACGGCACCATAGATGGGCTGATAGACAAGTACACCCATACTTTGGAGACCAGCGAGCACAGCAGCAACTGAGATGATGTCGTTTACCCAATACGACTGCATTCCGGGACGAATAAACAGGATGGCTATTGAGCAAAAAGCCCGGCGTCAATGCCGGGCTTTTCAGTCATGGAGTTCAAGTTCGCTGTAATCCGGCTGCGACTGCCTCAGCACCAGGCGCTTGCCCTGATTGAGCCAGGTGGTACAGGCCACCCGCAGCAGTGAGGCAAAATTATTCACCTTGCCTTCCCGGGCGATTACTTCGCGGTAAATGCGGGTCAGGAACACGGCCACACTGATGTCCGCATCCTCGGCAATCTCTTCAATCAACTGCCAGAAAACAGCTTCCAGCCGGATGCTGGTTACCACCCCATCGATACGGATTGAGCGGGTCCTGAGCTCAAACAGTTCAGGCTCCGCGCCGGAATAAATTTCACACATCACTTATCTCCCTTAAGCCTGTAGCCACGTTAGCACAGGCCGGGAGCTTATTTCAGCAGTGCGTTGAACTGTTTCAGCCACTCGGGGTGAGCCGGCCACGCGGGCGCCGTCACCAAATGGCCATCGGTAATGGCATCCGTAACTGCTATATCGCAATACTCACCGCCAGCGAAGCTGACCTCCGGACCGCAGGCAGGATACGCCGATACCTTTTTGCCCCGGATCACGTTGGCAGTACACAGCAGCTGCGCACCATGGCAAATGGCTGCCAGCGGTTTGGCAGCCTTGTCGAAATGACGTACCAGCTCAACCACGGCGCTGTTTAAACGCAAATATTCCGGTGCGCGGCCACCGGGGATCAGCAGGGCATCAAAATCTTCACCCTTGATAGCGGCAAAACTGCCATTGAGGGTAAAGTTATGGCCGGGCTTCTCGGTGTAGGTCTGGTCGCCTTCAAAGTCGTGGATGGCGGTTTTAATGGTCTCGCCCGCGAGTTTATCGGGACACACGGCAATCACCTCATGCCCCATGGCCTGCAGCGCCTGAAACGGCACCATCAGCTCATAATCTTCCACAAAATCACCGGCAATAATCAGTACTCTGGCCATAGTTAACTCCCGAAGCTTCAATTGGACTGGGTTCCCCACCCAAGATACGCAAGCCACCTGCAGGCGGGTAACAGCCCACTACTACGGCGGCAATTAAGCCAAGGCCCAAAGGCAAACCATCATAAAAAAAGCGCCCGCAGGCGCTTTTTGTTTTGGGTTTAATCCAGGGGGGTTAGTCACGCGGCTCGTCGAGCTTCACCTCTGACTGGTGGCCATTGAGGTGCACCTTGGCCTGCTCCACCACCTGCATTGCCTGGGTGGTCAGGACATTGTTGCCGGTGAGCAAATCGTTCAGGCCGCCTTTGTCTTTGTCCACCAGCCCGAGCTCACGCAGCATGGCATCCACCACTGGCGCATTGGCACGGTAATTCAGTGCCGCCTGAGTCACCTGCTCGGCAATGCCGCCATTGGCAGCGCCTTCGCCGTTAGCCAAAGTGGCACCATTTGCACCATAACCCTGCAAAATCTTAATGCCTTCAATGTTTTCCAGAGGCTTAACCGCATTGGCCACAATTTCCGGCAGGGCGCGCAGAATCGCAAGCGACTTTTGCAGCTCAATCTGTTCGTCGCGCAGCACGTTTTCGGCTTCGTACAGGGCCTGCTTACCGGCTGCTTCCACCGCATACACCTTCTCATCGGCCTCAGCCTTGAGCTTCTTGGCATCGGCATTGGCACGGGCTTCGGTGAGGATGGCAGACGAGCGGTCTTCTGCAGCACGCTTTTCCGCTTCGGCCTGAACGGTAACGCCCACGGCCTCACGCTCAGCTTCTTTACGGGCGTCAATCACTTCGATTTCTTTGCGACGGTTGGCCTCGGCTACCTGACGCACGGTAATAACCGCTTCTTCTTTTTCCACTTTCAGCTTTTCAGCTTCGGCGGCGCGGGCACGGGCGGCGGACTCTTCTTCCGACTTGGCGGCTACCGCGATTTGTTTTTCCTGCTCGGAGACTTCGATGTCGCGCTGCTGCTGAATGCGAGCCTGCTCGATGGTTTTGCGCTTTTCAATTTCGCGGGTTTCGATTTCGCGGGTCTTTTCAATCTCGGCCGCTTCTACCGCACGCTCTTTGGCGATTTCAGCTTCGCGCTCTTCACGGGCCTTCTGCTCCCGCTGCTTGATAATTTCCGCCTTTTGCTCAGCGCGCTTAAATTCCAGCGCCTGCTGCTGCACCAGCTTGGCCTCTTCTTCCGACTTTTTGATTTCCAGGGACTCTTTTTCCGCCTCGAGGTTTCTCATCTCGATTTTGATGCGGTTTTCCTGCTGAATATCGTTGGTTTCCTTGCGCTTTTCTTCGATGATTTTGGCCAGACGCGCACGACCTTCAGCGTCGAACGCGTTATTTTCATTGAAGAAATCAAGCTCAGTCTGGTCAAAGCCGGTCAGGGACACCGACTCCAGCTCCAAACCGTTTTTCTCAAGGTCGTTGGCCACGTTGTTTTGCACCCGCTGCACAAAGTCAGCGCGCTGCTCGTGCATCTCGGTCATGGTCATTTCGGCGGCAACTGCACGCAGCACGTCAACAAACTTGGATTCCATCAGCTTTTTCAGCTCTTCCACCCGGGTAGTACGGGTACCCAGGGTTTGCGCCGCCATGGAAATGCCCTCGGCATGGGGCGCCACCCGCAGGTAGAAGTCCGCTTTCACGTCCACCCGCATGCGGTCTTTGGTGATAAGCGCATCTTTCTGGGTCTTTTCCACTTCAATGCGCAGGGTATTCATATTCACGTGGATGGTTTCATGCAGTACCGGCAGCACTATGGCGCCACCGTCCTTGACCACCTTCTCACCACCAAAACCGGTTCGAACGAAGGCGGTTTCTTTGGTGGCGCGGCGATAGAGCTTGGCAAAAATCAGCCCGATGACCAGCAGGCCGAGCACGGCCACACCGGCCATCACGAACATGAAGGTGCCACTGTCGGCAAAATATTGAGTGTTTTCCATGTAGCTTCCTTGTTATCTACAGCAACGTATTTTTACAGCAACTTATTGATTATTATTGATCGAATTTACTGGCAGCCCACACGCGCCCTTCCCGGCGCAGCAGCACTACCTGGGTGCCCTGGATAAACTCCGACTCCTGTTCGTCGGGTTCAACCAGCACATAATGTTTTTGTTGATAGCGGTCGCGCACCAGGGCTTCGGAAGGATTGCCCTTGACCGCCCGGCCCAGGGTAATAGTGGCAATGCAGCCACTGAGGTCGTCAATGGAGACGGCACTGGTTTCATTTTTTGGCAGCAATCGTGCCAGCGGTGAGCCCAGATAGCGACAACCCAAAGCGGCTGCCAGCAGCGCCAGAGGCACCGACATCCAGGTGGGCAGGAAGTAGCCAAGTACCCCCGAAAACAAAAAGTTCAGGGTAAAGCCTGCGATGACAAAGCAGGTCATGGCAAGCACCAGCCAGATGAGCAGCGGCAAGCGATTGAGACACAGCCAGCCCAAAAGTCCGGTCAAGCCGCCACCGGCCACATCGGCATCAACATCGGCCAGATCCAGGTCTTTAAGCATCCCCATCAAGCTTAAGCCTGTCACCAGCGCAAGCGCTTCGATAATCCCGAGCAGTAAAATAACTGTCAGGACTATGCTGAAAGGAAGGTTGGCATCAGAAAAGAAAAAGCCAAGCATTATCAACTCCTTGTACAGAATGCTGTTCCATGGCTACAACTTTGTATTTAACAAGGGACGAGCATATCAAAGCCTGAGTCTTTGCCAAGTGTTTTTACCCGCGGCCGGGAGATGGATTATCATGGCGCTATTCTTTCTGCAGAGATCCTCCAATGAGCCAACACTACCAGTCACTTAGCAAACACTTTGCCCAAATTGCCCACTTCGAGCATTTCAGCGCGCTGGGCGATTGGGATCAGGCCACCATGATGCCCATGGGTGGCAGTGAAGGCCGCAGCGACGCCATGGCCACCCTGGCAGGCCATATCCACGCCATGCGCACCGCGCCCTGGTTGATGGACGCCATAGCGGCAGCAGCCGATGAAACGCTAAGTCAGGCAGAACAGGCAAATCTCAGGGAAATGAAGCGCCAGTGCCTGGAAGCCACCGCCGTGCCCCAGGCATTGGTTGAGGCCAAAACCAAGGCCGCCTATCAGTGCGAGAACGCCTGGCGCAGTCAACGTAAAGACAATGACTGGCAAGGGTTTAAGCCCAACCTCGAGGCCGTGATGAGACTGGTGCGTGAAGAAGCCGCTCACCGCGCGGCTGCAACCGGTCTTGCCCCCTACGATACCCTGCTGGATAAATTCGAACCCGGGATGACCGCCGCCAAAATCGAGTCCACCTTCGCCCAGGTGCGCCAGTTTCTGCCGGGGCTTATCCAGGAGGTGTGCAGCCGTCAGGCCAACGAGCAACAGGCTACTATCGAAGGCCCTTTTGATATTCAGGCGCAGGAAGCTATTGGCCGCGAAATCATGCAAATTCTCGGCTTTGACTTTGAGCAGGGGCGGCTCGATGTGTCCAGCCATCCGTTTTGCGGCGGCGTGCCCGGCGATGTGCGCCTGACCACCCGCTACCGCGACGATGACTTCACCGGCGCCCTGCTTGGCATCATCCACGAAACTGGTCACGCCCGCTATGAGCAGGGGCTGCCACTGTTGCTTCGAGGCCAGCCCGCCGGCGCTGCACGCTCCATGGGGGTGCATGAAAGCCAGAGCCTGTTTTTCGAGATGCAGCTTGGCGCCAGCCAGGCCTTTGTTGAACTCATTACCCCCAATATCAACCATCACCTGAAGCGCGACTTCAGCCCGGCGCAGCTTATCCATCAGGCTACCAGGGTGAAACCAGGGCTTATCCGGGTGGACGCAGATGAAGTGACTTATCCGTGCCATATTCTGCTGCGATTTGAGGCCGAAAAAGCCCTGGTGGATGGCAGCCTGAGCGTGGCCGACCTGCCCGACTTCTGGTCGGCGCAAATGCAGCAACTGCTCGGGATAAACACCGACGGCGACTATCGCAACGGCTGTATGCAGGACATCCACTGGACTCTGGGCGAGCTTGGCTACTTTCCCAGTTACACCTTGGGCGCCATGTATGCTGCCCAGCTGAGATTCGCCATGGAAGCAAGCCTCGGGCCCCTCGATAGCCTTATTGCCAATCGTCAGCTCGAGAAAGTGTTTACCTGGCTGAATACGCATATTTGGTCGCAAGGCTCACTGCTTGAGACCGATGCCCTTATCAGCGCCGCCACCGGCGAGCCCCTTAATGCCCGTTTTCTTGAGCGCCATCTCAGACAACGTTATCTGGGCGAGTAAGGCGCATTGGGGTATAATCGCGCCCTTTGCAGTGGTTTATCAAAGGGCAGCAGATGCAACTCAGGGCAATACGGGCCGAAGATTGGCCGATGATCCTCGATATTCAGGACGAATGTTATCAAGCTGTGGATCCGGAGCCATTGCATGTGCTGAAAAGCAAATGGGAAGTGTCTCCCGAGTCTTGTTTTGTGATGGAACAGGAAGGGCAGGTACTGGGCTACTGCCTGGCGCACCCTTGGGTGGAAGCCACGCCGCCACCTCTTTATCAGGCGCTGACCGAGCTGCCACTGCCCAACACCCTGTATTTGCACGATATGGCCATTTCCGCCAGAGCTCAGGGCCTGGGCGCCGGCACCAAGGCCCTTGGCAAGCTCAAGCAGGTTGCACGCAGATGGTCGCTAAACTCACTGTCACTGGTAGCGGTGCAGGGCGCCGACAGCTACTGGCGCCGTCAGGGTTTTACCGATACCCAAAGCCTTAAATGCCTTGGCAGCTACAGCGAAGATGCCAGCTACATGATTTTGCCTCTCGAAGAGGCCTGTTAAGTTTCACACAACGAAAGGACCATACAATGGCGCGTCAGGTTGCCTACACCTACAAGGGTCAGGCCAAGGTAATTAACTTTGCCTACGACAAATACCACGACATGTACGAAGCCGCGGCCGCAGCCGAAGGGGTGGACCTCACCCGCTTTCTGGCCATGGAGCAACAGGTCGCTATGACTGCCAAGGGCAAGGGCGCGCTGAAAAGCTATCGGTTGAATGAGTTTGCCCGCATGGGATTTAAAGATATCCGCATGCTGCGAGACGAAGAACAGGGTTAAACAATGATAAATCATGAACATGCCAACTTTCCCCGCGCCGGATTCTTCCGTCGCCTGGGTGCTATGGTGTACGACCTCATGCTGGCCGCAGCCGTGTGGATCCTGGCAGGTATCGTCAGCTTCGTGGTGTTTGCCGTATTGGTGAATGTGGGGCTTATCGACCGAGCGGGTCATGAGCATGTGATTGATGTGCTGAACGGTAACGAGCTGTATCGTAACCTCAATTTTGCCTGGATCCTGTTTTGCGTGGCCAGCTTTTACGTGGTGTTCTGGACCAAGGGCGGCCAAACCCTGGGCATGCGTGCCTGGCGCCTGAAGGTGCAGCATCCCAACGGCCAGAATCTCAGCTTTATCGCCGCCGCAGCACGCCTGGTATGGTCACTGTTTGGCCTGGGTAATCTGTTTATCCTTATCAATCCCGACAAACTGGCGCTGCAGGACAAGATGACCCGCTCTGAAGTGGTGGTGTTATCGGCAGAAGCCAACCAAATGCGCAACTGGCACGGCATGAGCTAACCCCTGCTCAGCCCTTGGTATACAGCTAAGCCAACCTGCCCGCGGGTACCGAAGCAAGCCTGGTACCCGCCTTCTGGGTCGTTTCCAACTTAAATACCGACATCAGCTTCGCCAGCCGTTCAACCTGCGACTGCATACTGGCAGCAGCAGCCGTCGCTTCCTCCACCAGCGCCGCATTATGCTGAGTCACGCTGTCTATCTGATCGATAGCGCCCCGCACCTGCACCATGCCCTGCCCCTGCCGTTGGGATGAGGATGCAATCTGCTCCAGCAGCCCTGCCACCGCCTGTACACTGTCATCGATTTCCTTCATGGCGCGCCCCGCCTTGGCGGCCTGTTCATTGCCAGCAGCGATACGACTGGCGGCTGCGTCGATAACCTCGCGGATTTCCCGCGCCGCTTCGGCAGAACGGCTCGCAAGGCTTCGCACCTCGGCGGCCACCACACCAAAACCGCGACCCGAATCACCGGCCCGGGCTGCTTCCACCGCTGCATTCAGTGCCAGAATGTTGGTTTGAAAGGCAATAGAGTCAATCATGCCGGTGATATTGGCAATCTGGGCCGAGGTTTCACCTATGTTGCTCATGGTGTTTTCCACGTCGGCAACAATTTTGGCCCCCAGAGATGCCTGCCCCGCCGAGGCACTGGCAAGACCCGCTGCCCGCACCGCGTTGTCGGTGTTGGCACCTATGCTGTCGCTGAGACCGCGGAAATTGGCCACGGTTTCTTCCACCGAATGCGCCTGGGCCTCGGTGCGGTTGGAAAGATCCATATTGCCCGAAGCAATTTCCCGCGCCGACACCTGCAATGTTGCCGCCGCATCCTGAATTTCCCCAACCATGTTGCTCAGTCTCACCACAGTGCCATCGAGAGCGCTCAGGGTTTCGCCAAACAGTCCCGAAAACTGGCCGGACGCTTTGGTGGTCAGCTCGCCGTCGGCGATGGCGCTGGCAATGCGTTTCACCTGAGTCAGACCGTCACGGGTCACCCGGGCAAGCTCGTTAAGACGGGTCGAGAGTTCCAGCAAAAAGCCTGAGCGGCCCTCCAGCGGGATCTGACCGCTGAAATCACCGTGACGGGCGGTGGCATTGACCATGGTGTCTATATCATTGACGAAATCCGCCAGCGCATCCACGGTGCCATTGACCCCAGCCTGGGTTGCGCCAAACAGTCCGGGATAGTTGCCCTCCATGCGCCTGTCGAGCCGGCCGGTAGAGAGCGCGCTGACCACGGCGTTGATTTCCTTGAGTCCCGACTCGGTCACAGCCGAGAGGCTGTTCAGCTGTCCGGCGAGTCGCAGCCGATACCCCGCCAGCCCCTGCTCCGCCATACGCTTGCCAAAGTCGCCCTGGCAGGCCGCAGCCACCATGGTATCGACCTCACCCAGCGTTTGCCTGAGACTGGCGAGGGTGCGATTAACCGACTGTGCCGCCGCACCAAACACCCCGGGGTACTGGGCCTCGATGCTTTGGCTTAAATCTCCATCGGACAGGGCTTCTGTCACCCGGCGAATATCGCCAAAGCCCTTATCGCAGGTGGCGAGCAGGCGGTTGAGATCTTCAATGGTTTCCCGAAACAGGTATTGATAACCGGACGCATCCACCCGGCAGGAAAAGTCACCATCGGCTCCGCTTGCGGCCATCTGTTTGATGTTGCGACTTATCCCAAGCAGGGCCGCTTTTACTTCAGCTAAGGCCTCCGTAATCGCCGCCTGCTCGCCGGGCAGCGCGTCCATATCGACACTGAAATTGCCTTTGGCGTACTCACGGCTGACCGCCACCAGCTTGTTTTCCACATCCAGATGACAGGCCACAAGCGCGTTCACTTCGCTGGCGATATCGGCATAAGCACCATCGAACTGACTGGGATCAAGCACGGCACTGACCCGGCCTTCGCGGTGGGCACGGGCCATATCCTGCTGACCATGGATGATGGCGCTCACGGCGTCCTGCACCTGACCGAGTGCTGACAGCAGCTTGCCTGCTTCGTCTTTGCCGCTGCGATCGATTTGGTTATTCAGATCGCCGCTCGCCAAGGCATTAGCCAATCTCAGCGCCTGTTGCAGCGGTGAAATCACAAATCTGAACAGCACCCAGATGGCGGCGATGGCAAGCAGACCGCCGGCTAGCATCAGTCCAGTGCTGAAGGTTCGCACCTCGGCGTAAACCGCTTCTGAGGCATCAAATTCGGCCCGGGCCACATCCAGTTGCAGACTGATAAGCTCACCAATCTTGTTACTGATAGGGTCGATATCCTGGTACAGCTCGCCATCAAAGTCATCGAGCTGACCGCTGATGTCACCACTGAGATTGGCGGCGAAGCGGCCAAGGCGCGCCATGGCGGCATCGGCCTTTTGGAACAAGACCCGTGCCTCATCGGCAAGCCGGGCTTCTTCGGGGGTAAGTTGGGTAGCCGAGTAGGCCTGCCATTCGCTCGCAATCAGGGTGCTGGCGGACGTCAGTTCGGCGCGCAGCTCCTCGGCACTCATCAGTCCAGCATTGGCCTTGTTCACCGCATCAATCACGCTCACCGCATAGGCATCGGCAATCAATTTCAGCTGCTTTAAGGGAACGACTCTGTCCTGATAGACGGTACCGAGGGAGTTATGCATGCTGTCGGTGCCGCGCATGCCCATGGCACCGATAAAAAGCAGAAACAGCGTCATCAAGGCGACTATGGCGATCAGCTTGGCTTTGATACTCATGGCACGACTTCCTTGTGTGAAACCAGAATCCAAGTTAAACGAGTGACGATAAGCCAAAGCCTAGTACAAGGCGGGAAATTGCCCAGTTATCAAACGCAGGAAAGCGTTATCCGGGCCGAGGTTCATGCAAAAGCATGAGGGCGCCAACCGGCGCCCTCATCGTTAAGTCTCATCCTGCTCACAAGTCTCAGCGGCGAATGTAGTACACCGCAGCACCGGCAAAGATAATCGCGGGCGCGCCCGCACCGATGAAGGCTGGCAGCTGATATACCAGTGTCATGGGACCAAAGATTTCGTTGCAGATATAGAAGCCAAAACCGGCCACCACACCCAGCAGCACCCGCGCGCCCATGGTGACAGTGCGCAGCGGCCCGAACACAAAGGAAAGCGCCACCAGCATCATCACGGCAACTGTCACCGGCTGCAGCAGCTTGCGCCACAGCGCCAGCTCGTAGCGGCTCGGATCCTGGGTGTTGACCTTCAAATACTCAAGATAGCCAAGCAAACCCTGCACCGACAGCGACTCAGGCTTCACGGAAACCACGCTGAGCTTGTCCGGAGTCAGGGTCGACTCCCAGGGCTCACTGGCCAGTTCATCGCGGGTAATTTTATCGTCCTGAATATGGGTTTTGCTGACATCGCGCATCATCCACACCTTGCCATCAAACTCGGCGCGACGGGCGTTAACCACGTGGGTGAGATGCTGTCTGGCATCGAACTCATACAGGGTGATGTTGCCCAGGGTGTTGAGGTCTTCCACCTCACCTATGTTCACAAAGAGGTCGCCGTCTTTGGCCCAGATACCGCGGTGAGATTTAATCAGGCTGCCGCCGGAAATCATGGTGGCCTTAAGCTCATTGGCACGCTGCTCTGCCGCAGGGGCAACCCATTCACCCAGCGCCATCACCAGCAGCATCAAGGGTACCGCGGTCTTCATCGCCGACAGGGTAATTTGCAGCCGCGACTGACCCGAGGCCTGCATCACCACCAGCTCAGAGTTGGCAGCCATCATGCCAAGGCCAATCAGGGCGCCCAGCAGCACCGCCATCGGGAAGAACATTTCGATATCACGGGGGATAAGAAACAGCACATATATCCCGGCATCCATCATGGTGTAGGTACCGCGGCCAACCAGACGCAGTTGATCAACCCACTTGATAATGCCGGAAAGACCGGTCAGCACCAGCAAACACAGTGACGAAGTGCTGATAAGGACCCGGGCAATATACCAATCAAGAATACTCATGCGGCGGCCCTCCGTTTGAAGCGACCACTGAGACGGGCACCCAAAGGCCGCTCCTTGCCAAGCAACATTATCCCCATCACCAAGGCCGACAGGTGTATCCACCACATCCCCAGGAAGGCGGGCACTACTTCATCTTCCAGCGCCTTGCGGCCAGCTACCATCAGGCCGAAATAGCCCAAATACAGCAAAATCGCCGGCAGCATCTTGGCAAACTTACCCTGACGCACATTCACCCGCGCCATGGGCACTGCTATCAGGGTCATCAGCGGAATCGCCAGCGGAATCGCCAATCGCCAGTGCAGCTCTGCCACAGCTTCGGGGGTGTCCTGATCCATCAGCTGACCCAACGGCAAGGCCGACATTTTACGTCTGCGCTCGTCCACTTCCTGCTCTTTGATTTGCATGCCGTAGCCGCCAAACTCCAGCACCTGATAATCGAGGCGACTGGGCGAGCCCTGATAACGCACGCCATCACTGAGTTTCAGTTGCTGACCGCCACTGGCATCTTCCACAACCTTACCGCCCTTGGCAGACACCAGATTAACCTGGCCTTGCTCATCTTCTGGGTCCGGCAGCTGTGCCACGAATACTTTTTCCAGCTCGTTGTCTTTGCCAATCTTTTCAACAAAGAGCACCGCGCGGCCATCGGGACTGGTTTGAAAACGCCCCTGCACCAGGGCAGCAAGACCGGCCTCGGATTGGGCCTTTTCCAGCACCTGATTTTGACGTTCTTCCGCCCAAGGCGTAACAAACAGGGATAAATAGCCGGTAAACAGCATATTGAGCACGGCGAGCAGCAGGGTGACCCGGGTGACATACCACTCACTCACCCCCACGCCATGGAAAACCACCATTTCGTTTTCGGCGTACATGCGGCCGTGGGCGAGCAAGATCCCCAGAAACAGACTGAGCGGCAACACCAGTACCGCAAGATAGGGCAGATTAAGCCCTAATAAGGTAACAACCAGAGAAGCAGGAAACTCACCGTCCGATGCATCGGCGAGAACGCGGACAAAATGCTGGCTGATAAAGATAGTCAACAGCACCAAAAGTACCGCGATTTGTGCCTTGAAAACTTCTCGGAACAGATATCTAAATACAATCACAGGCAGGATCCGGTATCAAAACTTATCATTTTGCTGGTATCAGCCTAACTTTCATGTAAACTGTCTACTTTTGATAGTTTTCTGACCAATACCATCGCAAGGCGCCATTGAAAAAAGGCGCTGATATCAGGCCTTGGCGCGGAAACTTAGGCCCAAATTTGGGCACAAGCAGGCATTATCCAATAAATATAAAAATTTGTCTTTAAGAATCTAGGAGTGCTCATGGAGTTTAGCGTAAAGAGCGGCAGCCCGGAAAAACAACGCTCAGCGTGTATCGTGGTGGGAGTTTACGAACCCCGCCGTTTGTCCGGCATTGCAGAGCAACTGGACAAAATCAGCGAAGGCTACATCAGTAATCTGCTGCGTCGTGGCGATCTGGAGGGAAAACCCGGTCAGATGCTGCTTCTGCACCATGTCCCCAACGTGCTCAGTGAGCGTGTTCTTTTGGTGGGCTGTGGTAAAGAGCGTGAACTGGACGAGCGCCAATACAAGCAAATCATTGCCAAAACCATCAACACCCTCAACGAAACCGGCTCTATGGAAGCAGTGTGCTTCCTGACTGAACTGCACGTTAAGGGTCGCGACACCTACTGGAAAGTCCGTCAGGCCGTAGAAACTACCCAAAACAGCCTCTACAGCTTCGATGCACTCAAGAGCCGCAAAGGCGAAACCCGCCGTCCACTGCGCAAACTGGTATTTAATGTACCAACCCGCCGCGAACTGACCGTGGGCGAGCGTGCCATTGAGCACGGCGTAGCCGTGGCCTCCGGTATGCACCTGTGCCGCGACGTGGCCAACATGCCACCGAACATCTGTAATCCTGCTTATCTGGCTTCTCAGGCGCGTCAGCTGTCTGAAGTGTATGAGAACCTGAAAGTCACCACCATCGGTGAAGAGCAAATGGCCGAACTGGGCATGAACTCTTACCTGGCCGTGGGCCGCGGCAGCGCCAACGAATCCATCATGACTGTGATGGAATACAAGGGCGCCGTGGACAGCACCGCCAAACCTATCGTGCTGGTGGGTAAGGGCCTGACCTTCGACTCGGGCGGTATTTCCCTCAAGCCAGGCGAAGCCATGGACGAGATGAAGTACGACATGGGCGGCGCTGCTGGCGTTATCGGTACCATGAAAGCCATCTGCGAAATGAAGCTGCCACTGAACGTAGTCGCAATTCTGGCCGGCTGTGAAAACATGCCTTCCGGTAATTCATATCGCCCCGGCGACATCCTCACCACCATGAGTGGCCAAACCGTGGAAGTGCTGAACACAGACGCCGAAGGCCGTCTGGTACTGTGTGACGTGCTGACCTATGTTGAGCGCTTCGACCCTGAGCTGGTAGTCGACACCGCCACCCTGACCGGTGCCTGTGTGATTGCCCTTGGCAAACACGCCTCTGGCCTGTTCTCTTCTCACAATCCACTGGCACATGAACTGCTGAGCGCCGGTGAGCAGAGTGGCGACCGCGCCTGGCGTATGCCGCTGTGGGATGAGTATCAGGACATGCTCGATAGCCCATTCGCCGACATGACCAACCTCGGTGGTCGTCCGGCTGGTTCTATCACCGCGGCCTGCTTCCTGTCGCGCTTCGCCAAGAAGTACCACTGGGCTCACCTCGACGTGGCCGGTACTGCCTGGAACAGTGGCGCCAACAAGGGTTCTACCGGTCGTCCGGTACCTTTGCTGAGCCAGTTCCTGATAAACCGCGCTGGTGTAGAACAGGGCGAATAAGCCTCTCGCCAAAAAATACACATAAAAAAGCGAAGCCTCGGCTTCGCTTTTTTGTTGTGTTCAATCCATGATTATCAGGAAGCCTTGTCGATACGCAGATCCTGATCATTGCCGGCACGACGACGGCAGGCCTCACCAAAGGCTTTGAAAATCTTGATAGAATCAGGGTTTTCCATGGCTTTCCACTCAGGATGCCACTGCACGCCCAAGGTGAACTGTGGCAGCGAAGGCACATGAATAGCCTCCACCAGGCCATCTTCGGCGTGGGCCAAAGGCTCAACGCCCTCACCAAGGTTATTCACGCCCTGACCGTGGAGCGAGTTCACCGAGATGGTGTCGCCCAGCAGCTTATGCAGCCAGGTTCCCTTCACCATGGTGATGCTGTGACTTTCGCCATATTGCACTTCCGGTGGCGTATCAGGATCTTCACGATGGTCGTCCAAATGCTCCTCGGCATACACCTTCTGGTACAGGTCACCGCCAAAGGCAATATTCATTTCCTGCATGCCGCGACAAATACCAAGCAAAGGTAATCCACGCGCCACGGCGCCCTTTATCAAGGCCAAATCCACCAGATCCCGAGCCAGATCCTGCTTCTTTTCCGGCGTCAGGTTTTCCTGACCATATAGAGTTGGGTCGATGTTGGAGGCGGCACCCGACAGATAGACACCGTCGGCCATATCCAGATATTGCTCAATATCTTCAGCACCAAAGCAGGTGGGTACCAACAGAGGAATGCAGTCTGAAATCTCTACCACTGGCTGCATATATTTGTGGGTCATGACCTGGTAAGGGTGGCCATTTCTGTCTTGCTGACCCATAGACATCAATATAACCGGCTTGTTCTTTCTTCCACTAACTTCTTGTTTTAAGGGCATAGATCACCTGATATTCAAAACGCTTGAGTTCGCGTTTTGGGCATAGCCTGTTACTGCAAAAACTGGTCAGGACATGCGCAAAACCCGTACCTGCAACGTCCTCTTCAGGACGGCAATCACAAATCCAGCATGCCCAAAGGTGTTCAATATGTCAAACGTATAACAATATATTATTTACAACAGCAGACTGTAACCACGCAGGAATAAGCACAGGGTGAAGCCAATATCGGCGCAAAGAGGATAAAAAATGTGCGCCTTGGTTAAATAACATTGAATATTCCCGCTGATTCACCAATATTCGGCTTCGTATTCCGCAAGGAATCAACAAGGATAGCCGGGACTGTCTTCGCAATCAGCGCCAAAGCGATGCGAAGACCTGTTCGCACCTTCCTAACACTGCACGGAGCAAAAATTATGTCTCTTGGACTTAAAATCAAAGACTTCCGCCAGACTGCTGGCATGAGCCAGCCACAGCTTGCCGAGGCAATCGGCATTGAGCAGTCCTATCTGTCAAAACTGGAAAACGATAAGTCATTGCCCTCTGCCGACGTGCTCAGTCGGCTGTTAAGTGCCATGGGGATAGATCTCGAGACACTGCTCAGCGATCCGCTGCTTGGCACCGATAAGCAACGTTTGGCGCAGCTGCCGGAGGTGGCTGACAACCTTAAACAACAGCGTGGACGCAGGCTGAACGAGCGCAAAGGTATTTTGCTCGCATCAAGCCTGTTGGTTGCCATCAGCAGCGCCTTATTTTATGCCGGTGAGAGCAAGTTGCTGTTCAGCGAGGATATGCATATTTACAGCTCGCGCGGCATTGAGCTGGCGGGCGAGCCCAACGGCATATTCGATGAGGATGTGTTTTTGGCAATGGTGCGCGCCACTGACGCAAAGGACTACCGCAAGGAAATGGATGTAACACGGGCCCAGATGATGAGCCGCGAAAGTCTTGAGACCCGCATGCTGGCAACTTTCCAGGGCAAGCGCTTTACAGAAGCAGTCGGAGGCGGTAAACGCACCTTTGGCTTCGACGGAATCAAAAAGATATCCCGCCCCGTCAACGCCTGGTTGAGAATGGTGGGCGTTTTCGGTTTTTGCCTCGGCCTGCTTGGCTTCTTTATCGAGTGGCGCCTGGGGCGCATGGCCAAAGGCTAATCGGCGCACATCCCTTCGCGCAGGGGCTCACTGCGAAGCTCCCAGCCAGCCCATGAACGATAGCGCCTCGCACCAGGCGATAGACTGGGCCGAAACACTCAGCGTGCATCCAGGATTTCGCCACGGGTGTTAACGTCAGGGATTTCGCCCTCTTGCTCAACCATGGCGAGATTCCACCACTCCCGGCCGTGTCCGGGCGTTTGCAAACTCAGTGCCTCACCAAAAATGGGGGTGGCAATTTTTACTGACCGCTCCCAGGCCAGCGCCCGAATACGCTCCAGCGGTTCGAACCAATCGTGCAGCGCCAAATCGAAGGTGCCGTTATGAATGGGCACCATCACCTGCCCTTTCACGTCCAGATGCGCCTGCAAACTTTCTTCCGGCATCATGTGAATATCACGCCACAGCTCGTTGTAGGCACCGGTTTCCATCAGAGTCACATCGAATGGGCCAAGGCGCTTGCCAATCTCGGCAAAGCCGGGGAAGTACCCGGAGTCACCACTGAAAAACACCCGCGCCTGCTCCCCTCGAATTGCCCAACTCGCCCACAGGGTCTGGTCCCGGTCAAACAGGCCCCGACCGGAGAAGTGCTGCGCGGGAGTTGCCGTAAGCTCTATGCTGCCAAGGCGCACCGACTGCCACCAGTCGAGCTCATCAATGCGCGAGGCTGCAACCCCGAGTTTAGTGAGCCGCTTGCCAAGCCCCAGCGGCACAAAGAAACGGGCCTCGGTTTTTGCGAGATAACGGATGGCATCGCTGTCCAGATGGTCGTAATGGTCGTGACTCAGCACAATCGCATCGAGGGCCGGTAAGTCTTTAAGGGCAATCGGGCTTTGATGAAAACGCTTGGGACCAAAGGCGCGAAACGGCGAGGCGCGTTCGGCAAATACAGGGTCGGTCAGCAGGTACTTGCCATCAAGCTTTATCAGCACTGTGGAGTGCCCAAGCCGATACAATCTGGGGCTTGGTTCGGCAAGTTCGGCTGCTGTGATTGGCGCAAGCGGGATTGCCTCTTTAGGGACAGGCGCCTCACGCTTGGCACCGAGGTAAGCTGCGATGATGCGAAACAAGTCAGACAACCCGGATTTATAGGCTTTTTCGCCGTTCACAAAGCGGTTTTTGAGCCGTTTGGCGCCCGGGCAACCCGCATGAACCGGGCCATTGGCATTGATTGAAACCGCTTCGCTTACCAATCCTGCATCGTTCTGAGCCGGGCTCTTGCCTAAGTTGTTCATTGCCACACTATCCTTCACTTCACTGTTGCCGCTTACTTCATTGTTGCAACTCACTGGGCTTGTGCTGTTCATACAGCCTCCGACAAATGTAAACTACACTGTGCAGTTTACATTTGAATTTGGAAAAGTAAACTACTCAGTGTAAAATTTCCCCACCAAGAGCACTCAAACTGGAAAACTCAGGTGCAAACACCAAAGCGAAATCGCAGTGAAATCAAACGTGAAGCCATAATGCTCGCCGCCAAGGAGCTGTTTCAGACCCAGGGCGTGCAAGGCACCAGCATGGATGAGCTGGCACGGGTGGCCGAGGTTTCCAAACGCACCGTGTATAACCACTTCGCCAGTAAAGAGGCGCTGGTGCTGGAGCTGGTTGCCGAGCTGTGGCAATCGGCCAATGCCGATATTCAGTTGAGCTTTGCCAAAGACACCCCCGTGGGAGAGCAGCTGCTTGAGGTGCTTAACGCCGAAATAGCCATCATGACTAACCCGGATTATCTCGAGCTGGTGCGGGTCGCCATTGGCCACTTTATGTTTCACCCCGGCGCGCTCAAATGTGAGCTGGAAAGTAGGGTCACCCACGAATCGGCGCTGCGCCGCTGGCTGTCTGAAGGCATCAAGTCCGGCGCCCTGCCCAAGCTTGATGTGGATGAAGTGGAAGCGACGCTGCACGGCATGATAAAGGGCGTGTGTTTTTGGCCGTCACTGATGCAGCTGTGTGAGCCGCTGCCCAAGGGCGAGCTTGAGCGCCTTGGCGCCGATATTGCCGCCTTTTTCGAGTTCAAATACTTAAGCTGCCGCCGCTAATCAGCAGCCAGGTCGCTATTAACGTTGGCACCCCACACCGATCAGCCGCACTGCTTTATGTCGGGCGTCTATCTAAGTTAGAATGCGGCTTTCGTTTTCTTTAGCCGGAAACTCCATGACCCAGGCACTTTTTTACGTACTTCCGCCGTCCCAAATGAGGGATGCTGCCGAGCTGCTGGCCTGCCGTCTGGCGGCGTTTCATTACCGCCGCGGCGCCTGGGTCTATATTCACTGCAACGATGAATCCCAAAGCTTTGCCATCGACGAGCAACTTTGGCAGTTTGACCCCAACGATTTTGTACCCCACAACCTCAAGGGTGAAGGGCCTCAGGGCGGCGCGCCGGTGGAAATCGGTCACGATCGCCTCGGGCCGTCAAAAAACCGCGGCATTCTGATAAATCTTGCAGAAAAAGTACCGCCTTTTGCGGTACACTTTGGCCACTTTATCGACTTTGTCGCCGGTGACGAGGCCACCAAGGCACTGGCACGGCTGCGCTTTCGCGAGCTTCGCGGCCTTGGCATAGAGCCATCCACTCAGGATTTGGCGACACAACCCCTTAATCTAGTTTGAGAAAATCTGATCCCCATGGAAAAGACATACAATCCACAGTCCATCGAACAGGCCCTCTACCGCGTTTGGGAAGAAAAGGGTTACTTCAAGCCACACGGTGATTCCAGCCAGGGCAACTACTGCATCATGATCCCGCCGCCGAACGTCACCGGCAGCCTGCACATGGGTCACGCCTTCCAGGACACCATCATGGATACCCTCATCCGCTATCAGCGCATGAAGGGCAAAAACACCCTGTGGCAAGTGGGTACCGACCACGCCGGTATCGCCACCCAGATGCTGGTTGAGCGTAAGTTGGAAGCCGAACAGGGCAAGAGCCGCCACGATCTCGGCCGCGACGCCTTTATGGAAAAGGTTTGGGAGTGGAAAGCCCAGTCCGGCGGTACCATCACCAGCCAGCTGCGCCGCATGGGCGCCTCCGTGGATTGGGACCGTGAGCGCTTCACCATGGATGAAGGCCTGTCCAATGCGGTGCAGGAAGTGTTCGTGCGCCTGTACGACGACAAACTGATTTACCGCGGCAAGCGCCTGGTAAACTGGGATCCCAAGCTGCACACCGCCATTTCCGATCTGGAAGTGGAAAACAAAGAAAAAGCAGGCCACATGTGGCACTTCCGCTATCCGCTGGCCGGCACCGAGCTGACCGCCGATGGCAAAGACTATCTGGTAGTGGCCACGACCCGCCCTGAAACCATGCTCGGCGACAGCGCGGTAGCGGTACACCCCGAAGATGAGCGTTATGCGTCACTGATTGGCAAAGAAATCATTCTGCCTATCGTAAACCGCCGCATCCCCATCATCGCCGATGAATACGTGGATAAAGACTTCGGTACCGGCTGCGTGAAAATCACCCCAGCCCACGACTTCAACGACTACGAAGTGGGCAAGCGCCACAGCCTGCCGATGTTCAACATCCTCACTCAGGATGCCACCATCCGTGCCCTGGCCGAAGTGCTGAATACCGACGGCAGCCATAACAGCGAGCTGGATGCCAGTCTGCCTGAGCGCTATGCCGGTCTCGACCGCTTCAAGGCTCGCGACGCCATCGTGGCAGAGTTTGAGACTCTGGGTCTCCTCGAAAAAATCGAGCCACACGCCCTCAAGGTGCCTTATGGCGACCGCTCCGGCGTAGTGATTGAGCCGCTGCTCACTGACCAGTGGTACGTTGCGGTGCAAAAACTCGCCCAGCCAGCCATCGAAGCGGTGGAAAACGGCGACATCAAGTTTGTGCCACAGCAGTACGAAAACATGTACTTCTCCTGGATGCGCGACATTCAGGACTGGTGTATCTCCCGCCAGCTGTGGTGGGGTCATCGCATTCCTGCGTGGTACGACGAAGCCGGTAAGGTGTACGTTGGCCGCAGCGAAGAGGAAGTACGCCAGAACCATAACCTCGGCGCCGACGTAAAACTGCGTCAGGACGACGACGTGCTGGATACCTGGTTCTCCTCGGCCCTGTGGACCTTCTCTACCCTGGGCTGGCCGGAGCAAACCCCAGAGCTCAAGACCTTCCACCCTACCGACGTGCTGGTGACAGGTTTTGACATCATCTTCTTCTGGGTTGCCCGGATGATCATGATGACCATGTACTTCATCAAAGACGAAGACGGCAAGCCACAGGTACCGTTCAAGACAGTATACGTAACCGGCCTTATCCGCGACGAACAGGGCAACAAGATGTCCAAGTCCAAGGGTAACGTCCTGGATCCATTGGATATGATTGACGGTATCGACCTTGAATCCCTGGTTCAGAAGCGTACCGGCAACATGATGCAGCCACAGCTTGCCGCCAAGATTGAAAAGAGCACCCGCAAGGAGTTCGAAAACGGCATCGAGCCACACGGCACAGATGCGCTGCGCTTTACCCTGGCGGCCATGGCCTCTACCGGCCGTGACATCAACTGGGACATGAAGCGCCTCGACGGCTACCGCAGCTTCTGCAACAAGCTGTGGAACGCCTCCCGCTACGTGCTGATGAACACCGAAGAGCAGGATTGTGGCCAAGGCGGTGGTGATATGAAGCTGTCACTGGCCGACCGCTGGGTCATCGGCAAGTTCCAGGAAACCGTCAAGACCTTCGACGAGCATATCAATGCCTATCGTTTTGACCTGGCCGCCAACACCCTGTACGAGTTCACCTGGAACCAGTTCTGTGACTGGTATCTGGAACTGACCAAGCCAGTACTGCAAAACGGCTCTGAAGCCGAGCAGCGCGGCACCCGTCATACCCTGGTGACTGTACTTGAGCAGCTGCTGCGCCTGATGCACCCCATGATGCCTTACATCACTGAGACCATCTGGGATCGCGTTAAACCCTTGGCAGGCGTTGAAGGTGATACCCTGATGCTGATGTCCTTCCCCGAGTTCGATGCCGCCAAGGTAGATGCCAAGGCCATGGCCGATCTCGAATGGGTTAAGCAAGTGATTGTGGCCGTGCGTAACATTCGCGCCGAGCTCAACATCGCTCCTAGCAAGCCGCTGTCAGCCCTGCTGCGCGGTGTAAGCGATGAAGACAAGGCCCGCATCGAAGCCAACCAGGCCTTCTTCGGGACGCTTGCCAAGCTTGAGAGCATGACCATCCTCGCTGAAGGCGAAGCCGCCCCCATGGCCACCACTCAGCTGATTGGTGAAATGGAGCTGCTTATTCCTATGGCAGGCCTGATTGACGTTGCCGCCGAGATGGCCCGTATCGACAAGCAGCTGGAGAAGCTGACCGGCGAAGTGGCCCGTATCGAAGGCAAGCTGTCCAACGAAGGCTTTGTGGCCAAGGCCCCGGCTGAAGTGATTGAGAAAGAGCGTGCCAAGGCCGCCGACATCAAACGCGACATGGACAAGCTGACCGAGCAGAAAGCCGAGCTTGCCAAGCTGGAAGCCTGAGACGGTATAAAACCAAGTCACTGACTCCGTAAAAAACAGTAAAAAAGCAGCCTTCAGGCTGCTTTTTTTATTGGTTAATTTTTACTGAGGTCAAAAGCCTTTATCAGTGCACCGTTTGATCAATGCCGCTTAATCAATGCGGCGCTCAATCAATGCGTCTTGGCACCAAGGCCGGTCAGCTCCACCGGGGTGACCATGGCGGCCGGGCTTAAGATTTGGCTTAAGGCATCGTCGCTCAATAGCCCATCGCGGCGCACCAGCTCCGCCACACCTGCGCCGCTCAGCAGGGCTTCACCTGCGATACGGGTGGCGTTCTCATAACCGATGTGCGGCACCAGCGCAGTGACTATGCCGATGCTGGTGTTCAGGTGCTGCTCGCATTTGGCCTCGTTGGCTTCGATACCCTGAATACAGCGGCTATCGAGCAAGGCGATGGCGCGGGTCAGCAAGGCGCAGTTATTCAAAAGGTTATAAACAATCACCGGCTCCATGGCGTTCAGCTGCAGCTGCGCCGCCTCGGCGGCCATGGTGATGGTCATGTCGGTGCCAATCACCTGAAATGCCACCTGATTCACCGCTTCCGGAATAACTGGATTCACCTTGCCCGGCATGATGGAGGAACCCGGCTGCATCGCAGGCAAACGGATTTCCCCAAGGCCGGTGCGCGGACCGCTGGAGAGCAGCCGCAGGTCGTTACTGAGCTTCGAGAGCTTCACCGCTAGGCGCTTAAGCACAGACGATAAAGTCACAAAGGCGCCCATGTCGGTGGTGGCATCGATAAGATTGTCAGCCTGAGTCACCGGCAGACCCGTGATATCGGCAAGGGCCTTCACCGCCAGCACGCCGTAAGCCGGATGGGTGTTAATGCCGGTGCCAATGGCGGTGCCGCCAAGGTTCACCACGCAAAGCTCCTTACAGGCATCATCGATGCGGGCTAAGTCCGATTTAAGGCTGGCAGCAAAGGCATCAAATTCCTGCCCCAGGGTCATGGGCACGGCATCCTGTAGCTGGGTGCGGCCCATCTTGAGGATATGGCCAAACTCGCGGCCCTTGGCCTCAAGGCTTAAGCAAATTGCCTCGATGGCGGTCTTGAGCGGTTCGACCGCTTCCACCATGGCCAGACGCGCCGCCGTCGGGTAGGCATCGTTGGTTGACTGGGAGCAGTTCACATCGTTGTTGGGGTGCAGATGGCGATACTCGCCCTTGCCGTGGCCAAGCTTGGCAAGGGCCAGATTGGCAATCACTTCGTTGGCATTCATGTTGGTGGAGGTACCGGCGCCGCCCTGAATAAGGTCCACCACAAACTGGTCGTGCAGCGCCCCCTGAACGATGTCATCGCAGGCCGCGGCAATGGCGCTGGCCTTGGTGTCAGATAATAGCCCCAAACCATTATTGGCGCGGGCGGCAGCGGCCTTTACCCTGGCGAGCGCACGGATAAGCTCTGGGAAGGCGCTGATGGGAGTGCCACTCAGGCTGAAGTTTTCCAGCGCCCTCTGGGTTTGAATGCCATACCAGGCGTGGGCAGGAACCGGGGCATCCCCCAGCAGGTCGTGTTCAATACGTGTATCCATATTATGTGTGCGCTCCCGGACGCGGTTTGAGCAGGGCTTGTTTCAAGTGGGCTTGTTCTAGGCAAGCCTGATTATTCCGCGCTATTACAGCAGCCTGCACTGCAATAAGGGAGTTGACGCACTGATGCAAATTGGCGCTGATTGACGCAGCTTTAGCGACAAACAGCATCTGACGCAGTCTGTCGCACTTTGCCGCTTTTAGGTACACTGGACGAACAGTTTCGAGCGATACGCGCGCCAATTGCCGCCGAGAATAATCACAGGTCTGCCATGCATCAGGAATTTGCCAAAAATCTTCGCCTCCTTTGCAGCTACTACCGCTCGGTGGCCGAGGTCTGTCGTCGCCTCGATATCAACCGGCCGCAGTTCAACCGCTATTTAAGTGGCAAATACCGCCCCTCGGCCCATAGCCTCAGGCGCCTGTGTGATTTCTTCGGGGTGGAAGAGCATGAGATCCTTATGCCCCACAGCCAGTTTCAGCTGCTTATTCAGGTGCGGCCGCGCCCCAGTGAGCCTGTAAGCGAGGCGCCGGAGCTTGAGCATCTGGCCAGGCTGCAAAGCCTGAGTCAGGGACTCGATAAATACCTTGGCTATTACTTCGAATACCACCTGTCGATGGCCTTTCCGGGCAAGATTTTGCGCAATCTTATTTGCCTTGAGAAACAAGGCGGCAAGGTCTATTACCAACGCACCGAGCGTCTGCAGCAGGCACCCGGCGAAAAGGTCTATCACAGCAAGTATTTCGGTATGGCGCACCTGTTGGCGGACCGTATCTTTTTAATGGATTATGAGTCACTCACCGGCAACCAGCTGACCCAGACCATCCTTATCCCCACCTTCAAGAGTCGGGTTGGCCGTTTAAGCGGTTTGCGCCTTGGCGCCTCGGCCAGCGGTGAGCGGATCCCCAGTTGCACCCGGGTGGTGTTCGAGTATCTGGGGCATCAGGTGGATATCCGCAAAACCCTTAAGCTTTGCACCACCTTAGACCCCGACAGCGGCCAGATAAGCCCTCGAATTCTGGAAGCCATTCAAAACGATATGGCGCCGGGCGAGCGCCACTTTCGCGCCCGCCACAGCTTCTAGCTGGCGTTTTATGCCTGTGCCTATACACAGCGGGAAAACTGGCGTCGATACTGGCTTGGCGTAATGCCCAGCTGCTTTTGAAAATGCAGCCGTAAATTCAGCGCCTGACCAAGCCCTGCTTGCGCTGCCACGGCATCCAGCCCCAGATTGGTTTCCTCAAGCAACCTTTTGGCCCTATCCAGCCGGTGCTGCAACAGCCACAGCTTGGGGCTGGTTCCAGTAGCAAGCCTGAAGCGCCGGTCAAAACTGCGGCGCGACATATGGCTCTTTGCCGCCAGCTCTTCCACACTGATGGCGTTATCGAGCCTTGATAACGCCCAATCCAGGGTCGCGGCAAACGCATCGGGGCGGCTTGGCATAGGGGTTTGCACAAACTGCGCCTGACCGCCACTGCGGTGGGGCGACAGCACCAGTCGACGCGCTACCTGATTGGCCACCTCACGGCCAAAATCGTGGCGGACCAATGCCAGCCCCAAGTCCAGCGCCGCCGCGCTGCCGGCCGAGCAGCCGATACGGCCATCGAAGGTGTAAAGCACCTCATCCTGCACAGTTACATTGGCAAATCTTTCCCTGAAAGCTGCGCCATAGCGCCAATGGGTACTGGCGACTTTGCCATCAAGCACCCCAGCTTCGGCCAGCAAAAAGGCGCCGGAGCAAAATGAAATCAGCCTGCCACCGCCCTCAAAAAAGCGCTGTATGGCCATCAGCAGCGATGGGGGCGGCGCCACATCCACAGGCCAGCTCGGCACCACCAGGGTATCGACCCCATCGAAGCGATTACCGCTTTGGACGCTTAGCCCAAGGCCGCCGGTGGCGGGCAATGGCTCAATCGGCGCATTGGCCCCACGGCTGCCCGCCTCGTGCCAGCGCATTAAGCTGGTTTGATACCAGTGGTGCAGTTCGGGCCTTGGCAGCGCAAACAGCTCGGCGGCGCAGCCAAGCTCGAACAGCGACACCTGCGGCGGCACCAGAATCATCAACTGATGGCCAGCAGCAGCGGAATCAACTTTTACAACGCCAGAACGCATGGCATCTCCTTACGGTTTCCAGATTTTAGGATCTGGATTCTGGGATCTGGATTCAGGGGTTTAAGGGTTGGGACCCCAAACGTCGAAGCCTGGTGCCCCGGCAGTTATTTTCGGGGTTCACTCGGGCGACACAAGTCGCCTGCAACGCATTGGCTTAAAACTATCTAACAATGGCGATAAAGCCAATCACGATTGATGCCCGGGTGGCTCAAACTGACAACATTCCCCAAGACCAAGGAGCCTTGTATGTCATCAGTTGTCAGCCGCCCTCCCGCCGCCGAGCCAAGCCGAGCCGCCAGCCATTTCGCCGCCCTGCTTGCCTTTGAAACCGATTGCTGGGATGTAAACCACGCCATCACTCAGGGGAGGCAGGACTTTGTGCTATTGGATGTGCGCGGCGAGGCGCTGTACGGCGAAGGCCATCTGCCCGGCGCCCTCAGTCTGCCCCACAGCCGCATCAATGAAACGACCCTTGCAGACTTTCCTGCCGATACCCTGTTTGTGGTGTACTGCGCCGGGCCACACTGCAATGGCGCCGACAAGGCAGCACTCAAGCTTGCCAGCCTCGGCCGGCCGGTGAAAAAGATGATTGGCGGAGTAACGGGATGGCTCGATGAGGGTTTCAGCCTGAGTGCTGACTGACTCAGCGCTTATGTACAGCTCAGCTGTGAGCGGCTGTCTGCGGGCTTGACCCGCAGCACAGGACAAAGGCAAACTCCTAAAAATACTGAATTTTTACAGAGTTACCTTATTGTGCCTGACAATGCCCCAATGACCGCCAGACCAAGCCCTGCTTTGGCCAGGCCTCTGGCACTGCCGCTGACCAATCTGCTGGCCGAAGGCGGCTACACCGCCAGCCTGACGATCGGCAGTGAAGCCCAGCCCGTTAACCTCATCATAGATACCGGCAGCTCGACTCTGGTGGTGCACGAAAGTGGTTATCAGGCGACCAGGGACACTGAGCTTAAAGCCACCACCCTGGCGCAGGAAGTAAATTACGGCCTCGGTGGCTGGCTTGGCGCCGTGGTGCACACTCGCATACATGCCGGGGAGCTTGCCATGGCCGACACCCCGCTGGCACTGGTGCACGCCGAGACCGAGCACACCTTTTTGGATGCCGATGGCATCTGGGGCATGGCCTATCATCCGCTCAATCGCGGCTACGACCTGACCACTTATCTCACAAGCCATGGCATAAATCCGGCCAGCACCTTCCCCTGGCCCTTTCCCGATGAGGCGCATCCGCTGGTTAAACAGCAGTTGGATGACTTTAAGGCGCTGATGCCGCAACTGCCTGAAGAAGACGTGGCCACCTGCTTTACCCTGATGGAGGAGCGCGGCCTGTGCGCCAACCGCTTTACCCTGATAACCCGCCGCTCCAGCATCCACGTGGCGAGCGAGCATGCCTGCGCGGATAGCCTCGCGGCCGATCCCCTCAATCAGGGGCTGTTGATTTTGGGCAGCCATGAAGAAGATGCGGCGCCCAACCATGGCAGTGCGGTCGACCTCAAGGTGGTGCACGACCGCTATTACAACGTCAACCTAAAGGCGGTGCGCTGGCAAAACGATATCGATATTGCGCTGCCAACGGCGCAGGCAGCCCACCTGCACCGGGGCTCCAGCAATGCCATTGTCGACTCGGGCGCTTCGCTTATCAGCTTGCCTGAGATGGCCTTTACCCCGCTGATGCAGCGGCTGTGGGCACTGTTACCAGACAGCAAGCAGCTGACTTCGGCTTTTATGGGCGATATCAGCCAGATAATTGCAGCGCAAAAACAGGGCATCGACAGCAGCCTGCTCAGGCTCGAAAACTGGCCAAAGCTTGAGTTGGTATTTGAGGGCGTCAATGGCGAAGAGGTCTGCCTTGGTGTGGATGCCCACCACTACTGGCAAGTGAATGCCCCGAGCCATGGCAAGGCGGTGTTTAAACTCATGGGGCAGTTGCCTCACTGGCCCGCCCAGAGCGTACTTGGACTGCCGCTTTTCAATCCCTACCGGGTAGTGTTTCGCCGCGACCTTGGCGAGCAGGGCGTTATTCGATTTATCCCCCAACCCCACGCACTGCAAGGGACAGCAAAATGAACAGGCTTACCAGTCCCAGACTGACACTACTGCCGATCCAGACAGACGACAGAAACATCATAGTGGCCTTGAACACTAACCCGGATGTGATGAGCTTTGTCTCAGCCCCCATGACTGACATACAGGCTAATCGCACTGCGGATATCATATTCAAACAGACTGCGACCACACCGCCAAAGATGTATTGCTGGAAAATTCTCGAGTCAGTCAGTGGCCAAACCATAGGCATAATAGCGTTGACGCGAATGAAGGCTGACTACCCTTCTATGCTGGAGATAGGTGCTCTGAGCTTTCCCGCATTTTATGGTAAGGGCTTTATTCCCGAGGCCATGAATACTGTCTGTGAATTCGGCCTAAAACTGAGTGAAATAACCGGAATATACGCAAAATTTCAGCAGGATCACCAGGCCTCTTATTCAATAACCAGAAAAACAGGCTTCAGCTTACCCAAACAGTGTAAAACATCGACTGAATACCTCGAGTGCTTTCGGACGACGTGAGTGTGAATTCACTGTTTTCAATTTGCTTTCAGCCTGTTAATTTAGCCCCATGATTTGTTTTGGACTTTCAGGAAAGTCTTTTGTCAGGAAGCCTCGTCTGTGTCGGCACCGGTATCTTGCTGGGCGGACACCTAAGCCCCCTCGCCCAAAACCTGATTGAACAGGCCGATGTGGTATTCAGCGGCATGTCAGACGGCTTTACCGAACTCTGGATTGAAGGGCTAGCCAAGGATACCCGCAGCCTGCAACAGCACTACGCCGACGGCAAATCCCGTAACCTCACCTACAACGAGATGGTCGATGCCATGCTCACTGAGGTGCGCTTGGGTAAAAAGGTAGTGGGCGCTTTTTATGGCCACCCCGGTATTTTCGCCAAGGCGCCCCACGAAGCCATTGCCACAGCCCGCGCCGAAGGCTTTGAGGCGCGGATGATCCCCGGCATTTCCGCCGAAGATTGCCTCTATGCGGATTTGGGGCTGGACCCCGGCAAGACCGGCTGCCAACACTTTGAAACCACCCAGTTGATGCTGTATCAGCGCCGAATCGACCCAAGCGCACTCCTGGTGCTGTGGCAACCGGCATTAGCCGGTGACCTGAGCATGGGCATTCGCCCCACCGGCAGCCCCGAGCGCGAGCTGTTAGTGGAACTCTTAAGCCTGGACTACCCGCTTAATCATGAGTGCATCCTCTACGAGGCCGCTACCACGGCGCTGCATCACACCCGAATCGAGCGCCTGCCATTAAGTGCCCTGCCCCAGGCCAGGCTTGAGCTCCACACGACTCTGGTGCTGCCTCCAAGTCAGCCGCTCAGGCCCAACAGCCAGATGCGTGCCCGGCTGCAAGCGCTGGCAAACACGCAAACACAAGGAACCCCGCAGGGCGCCACTGTACTGCCCTTTTCACGCAAAAAAGCGAACTCACCATAAGGAAGAAAGATGAATCAAGCTGTTGAAATTTTGGCAAAACTTGGCACAGATACTACTGTGTCACTCGATACTCTGCCAGCCCACATCGCCGCCATGCTCGAAGCTAAAGACATCGAAGCCCTGAAGGCCGAACTGGATGTGACACCTGACATTGTCTGCTTCTTGTTCCCCGCTGAAGATGAAGAACAGCAGGAAACTGAGCAAGAAGAGGACAAAGATACTCAAGCAAACCGGTTGAGTTATGCCATTGCTTAAATATTTACTGCTATTACTGACGGCTTGTTTATTTCAAGTCGTCAGCAACGTATCACATGCAGAGTCATGGCTTGAAAAGCTAGAAACTGCCGATGAAATACGTTCAAGTGATCCTGAAAAGTTTCAAAGCATATTGCTGGAAACCTCGGATAACCTGAGTAGCTTGTCTCCTTATGAGCGGGACTACCTGTCGTATTTACAAGCTTATGAGTTAACGTTTAAGGGTAAATTTGCACTGGGCATGGCCGCCTTTGAGACTCTCGCTAAAACAACTACCAGTGGCGAGATAAAAGTTAGATCCCTTCTGACTCTTACGAATGCATATGCAATTCAGCGACGTTGGAATGAAGGTCTGGAAACACTCGCTCAAGTGCAGTCACTTCTAGCTACGGTAAATAATTCTGAAATTAAGATTCAGGCCATTGCAACGTCAGGAATTTTTTACAACGAAATTGGCCAGTATGAGTTGGCACAAGATTATAGTGAACGATTGAAGCGGATCTCTTCTTCAGCGAGAAATGCGTGCGTTGCCGAGCAATTAATGTTTGAAGCACTTGTTAAATCACATGCACAAGATAGTGAGTTAATCGCCAAGTTCGAGAGCGGTAGTTCTCTGTGTTTATCAGCCAAAGAAAATGTAGCTTTTTCAATAATAATTCGCCTATACGCTCAATATTTGCTGGAAACACACAATCACCCCCAAGCAGCCAAATCTCTTCTTGATGAAAACGAACCGCAAGTATTAAACGCCAAATACGCCCCTGTCATTGCCATTTACCAAAGCCTGCAGGCCAAGGCCAACTGGGAGCTGGGGCAGCAGGAAAAGGCCTATCAACAGGCATTGGCAGTGAGCCAATCGCCAGCGGCGGCCAATGCGCTGGAAGCCCTTATCCGTGCCAACAAGGTGCTGTTTGACTATCACAGCAGCCGCGGCAACAGTGAGGCGGCGCTGGAGGCCTATATCAAGTATGCCGAGGCCGACAAAGCCTACCTGGACGAGGTGAAAACCAAGACTCTGGCGTTTCAGTTGGCTCAGCATCAGAGCCTGGAGCAGCAAAACAAAATTGCCCTGCTGGATGAGCAAAACAAGCTACTCAAAGTGCAACAGCAGCTCGACACCGCCGAGAGATTCAATAGCCGGTTGATGATTGGCGCACTCCTGAGTGTGATCTTGGGGCTTATTACCTGGGGTTGGCATTCTCTAAAAAATCAAAGGCGTTTGAAGCAGTTAGCCGAATACGACAGCCTGACGGGCCTCCTTAGCCGTGGCCACTTTACCCAGGTGGCGCAAAGCGCCCTCACCCATGCCCAAACCCTCAAGGCACCGGTCAGCTGTGTGCTGTTCGATGTCGACCATTTCAAGCGGATTAACGACTGTTTCGGTCATGCCACCGGCGACTGGGCATTGAAACAGGTGGCGAGCCTGTGCCGCGAACAGGTGCGGGAATTTGAGATATTTGGCCGTATTGGCGGCGAGGAGTTTTGCCTTATTCTGCCGGAATGCGACAGTGCCCATGCACGGGTGATTGCCGATAAGCTGCGCCGAACTCTGGCAAGCTGCGACACCAGCGCCAGCGGCAATGACTTTGTGCTGACGGCAAGCTTCGGCCTGACCGACTCCCAACAGGCGGGTTACTCGCTGGACCAATTGCTGGCCCAGGCCGACAGAGCCATGTACAGCGCCAAACGCGCCGGACGTAATCAGGTAAAGGCCTACAGCCGCGACCATGATGAGGCGTCTGTTGACCAGACGGACGAGGAGCAGACTCAGGCTGGCGATGCGCGAACCCAAACAAGTGCAGATGCGGAACTCGGGCACAGCCCGATACGTTGAAACAGTGAATTCAATAAGACTTAATGAATAAGACTTTGAGTACGTTAAGGATTTCATTGCCTAAGTAAAGGTACAAAAAGGCCGCTCAGTGAGCGGCCTTTGAATTTCTGCAGCAGTACTTTGCAATGTCAGTAAAAAGCGGCTTAGTCTTTAAGCAGCTCGGCAATGGTCAGCACCCCGTGGGTAGTGGCACCGGCGGCCCACAGTGCCCCTGCGCTGTCTTCGAATGAGCCGGCAAGGTCGATGTGCAGCCACTTGGCATCTTCACGCACAAAGCGCCACAGGAAACCAGCGGCGTTGGACGCACCGCCAGCACCGCCACCTTTCACAGGGCGGCTGTTGGCGGTGTCAGCATAGGCAGATGGACACATGTCTTTGTGCCATGGATCCAGTGGCAGGGGCCATACCCGCTCGGCCACAGCGCTGGCCTTGGTTTTGGCCAGCTCAAGCACGGCGGCATCGGGTGAGAAGATAGCGTTATAGTTACCGCCCACTGCCATCACGGCGGCGCCGGTCAGGGTGGCGGCATCGATAATGAAAGGTGCGCCTGTGGCAGAAGCCGCCTGTAGGCCATCGGCCAGCACCAGACGGCCCTCGGCGTCTGTGTTAACCACTTCCACGGTCACGCCGTTTTTGTAAGTGAGGATGTCACCCAGCTTATAGGCGCGGCCGCTGACCAGGTTCTCGGCGCAGCACAAAAACAGCTTCACGCGCTTGTTCAGGCCACTTTTGATTGCCAAACCCAGCGCGCCGGTAACAGTGGCGGCGCCGCCCATGTCACACTTCATGTTAAGCATGCCTTCACTGGCTTTGAGGCTATAGCCGCCCGAATCAAAAGTAATACCCTTGCCGACCAGTGCCACAGACACAGGGGCGTCATCACCCAGCGGGTTGAAGTCCAGCTCCAGCATCGCCGGTGGACGCTCGCTGCCGCGGCCAACCGCATGCACGCCAATCCACTGTTCTTCGAGAAGCTGCTCTCCTTCGATAATCCGGAAACTCACCTTGTCGCCGCCAAGCTGTTTCAGCCAATTGGCAGCCAGAGTCGCCAGCTTCACCGGCGGCAGGTTTTCCGGGGTTTCGTTGGTGAGCTGACGTACAAAGCGGGCAGCTTCCATACGCTGCTCCAGCGCATCGCGGGTGGCAGCGTCGCCGGTCCAGTCGATGCTCCAGCCAGCCTTGGCAGTCACGAAACCCTGGGCGAATTGCCACTGACGGCTCAGATCCCAGCCCTCACCGTCCAGCGCGACATTATGGATGCCCTGAGCACGCAGTTTGCGGGCCGCCATCTGGATTTGACGCAGGGTATCTGCCCCCTGCAGGTGGATACGGGCAATGTCACCTTCGAAACTGATATCGGCTTTGCCCCAGTGGGCGGCAGCGGCTTCAGAGGTGAGACAAACGCGCATTGCTTGAGTCATCTTACATCCTTCTTATGTCGTTCTTATATCGTGGTGGCGGGCAAACCGGGAGCCGCAGCGGCCATCGAGAGGGCTTGCCAAGTCTGCCAATCAGTGTACCCCATCGGCCCTCTAGCCCCAAGGGGCCAGACACAAGCGCCAAAAGGCACTGAATATGGGGTACACTCACGGCCTTGGTTTCAACTTCCCAGGACAACCCATGAAGTACCCGGCGCCGCTGACCGAGGCGACACTTATCACCCGCTATAAACGCTTCCTGGCGGATGTCACCCTGAGTGACGGCAGCCAAATTACCCTGCACTGTCCCAACACAGGTTCGATGAAAAACTGCCTCTACCCCGGCAAACGGGTGTGGTTTTCCACCTCGGATAACCCCAAACGCAAATACGCCAGCACCTGGGAACTTGCCGAAGACGATAAGGGCCATTTGATTGGCATTAACACCGGCCGAGCCAACCAACTTGCCGAAGAAGCCATTGCTACAGGTGCAATCAGCGAGCTTTGCGGTTACCAACTTATTCGCCGTGAAGTGAAGTATGGTAATGAAAACAGCCGCATAGATATTCTACTCAGCGCAGATACCAGAGCCGACTGCTACATCGAAGTAAAAAGCTGTACCCTGCTGGAAGGAGAAATGGGCTTTTTCCCTGATGCTGTGTCGGCCAGAGGCCAGAAACACCTGCGGGAGCTGATGGAAATGAAAGCCCGGGGATTTCGGGCAGTACTTTTATTTGTGGTGCAGCATCAAGGCATTAAAGCAGTGGCACCCGCCGACCACATTGATGCCAAATACGGTGACCTGCTTCGGCAAGCCATGGCGGCCGGTGTAGAAGTTCTGGCCTATGGTTGCACCATGAACAGTGAGTCGCTGCTGCTTGAGAACCCCTTGCATTTTCAACCACAAATCGTCGAAAAATAACCGTTAGAATTTGAAAAGTTCAGGATAAGCGCACATCATCAAAGAATTCGCTGAACCGTGGGTAAAAAGTTTGCCACCCCGTTGTTATTCTGATATAGATAGCGGCCGTTCTAATTGACGCCCGAACAACGCAAAGAATACAGGAGATGCGTTATGCCTGAAGGCACTAAAAAACTTGGCGTACTCGCTATCGCAGGTGTTGAGCCTTATCAGGAGCAACCTGGCGAGGAGTATATGAACGACAAGCAGATGGGCCATTTCAAGAAGATCCTTGAAGCCTGGCGTAACCAGCTGCGCGAAGAAGTCGACCGTACCCTCTCACACATGCAAGACGAAGCAGCCAACTTCCCCGACCCAGTCGACCGAGCCGCTCAGGAAGAAGAGTTCAGTCTGGAACTGCGTGCCCGCGACAGAGAACGTAAACTGATCAAGAAGATTGAAAAGACCCTGCAGAAGATTGAAGACGACGATTTCGGCTTCTGTGATTCCTGCGGTGTTGAAATCGGTATCCGCCGTCTCGAAGCCCGTCCCACTGCGGACCTGTGCATCGACTGTAAGACGCTGGCCGAAATCAAAGAAAAGCAGATGGCCGGTTAAGCTTAACCACCATGCAATTGAGCGGGGCTTAGGCCCCGCTTGGTATTTCTGCGCCTTACATCATGAGTAACACTGCATCCCCCGCGCCCATGCAATCCTCAATCTCCCCCAGCCCCTATATCGGTCGTTTCGCCCCATCGCCTTCCGGCGCGCTGCATTTTGGCTCCCTGGTCGCCGCCCTTGGCAGCTACCTGCGAGCCCGCTCGCTTGGCGGTAAGTGGCTGGTGCGGATTGAAGACATAGACCCGCCGCGGGAAGTCGCCGGTGCCGCCGATGACATTCTGCGCACCCTGGAAGCCTTTGGCCTTTGCTGGGATGACGAGCTTGTGTATCAAAGCCTGCGCACCGAGGCCTATCAGGCCAAGATCGATGCGCTGCTGGCGAGTGGCGACGCCTACTATTGCCAGTGTACCCGCAAACAAATTCAGGCCATGGGCGGCGTTTATGATGGCCGCTGTCAAACCCTTGGTCACGGCAGCGGCGCCATCCGCATCAAAAATCGCGCCCGGGTGAATCATTTTCACGATGGCTTGATGGGCGAGATTGTGGTGGCCGATGAGTTTGCCGCCGAAGACTTTATCATCAAGCGCAGCGATGGCCTCTATGCCTATCAGTTGGCGGTGGTAATGGACGATGCAGACGCCGGTATTACCGAGGTGGTGCGCGGCTGCGATCTGATTGAAGCCAGCTGCCGTCAGCTCAGTCTGTTTGCCCAGTTTGGTTTCAAGGCACCCGGCTATATTCACCTGCCACTGGCCTGCGCCGATGTGGGATTTAAGCTGTCAAAACAAAACCATGCCACGCCTGTTGATAAGGCCGCACCCATGCCGGCACTGCGCGCGGCGCTGGCATTTTTGGGGCAAAAGGTGCCGGATGCTTCCAGCCCTGACAGCCTGCTGGCACAGGCGGTATTGGCGTTTTCCCTCGACCGCATCCCAACTCAGCGCGAAATCCTGATTGGCAGCGGCAGCTAAGGCGGCGGCACACTGTCAATTGACCCCATTTGGGGTTATCATAGCCGCCAGATTTTTAACCCCTAGTTAAGCTCAAGAGGTGTACCATTTTTCGCCGTATCACTCAGTTCTGTAAGCAACTGTTCACCGAGGGTGAGCAGCATCCAACGACAGAATCGATTCAGCAGGGTGCCGACCAGGCACAAGGCCTGAGTCTGAGCATCACGCCCCGAAATGCCCACACCATCTCGCGCAAGAACATCAGTGAAAATGCGCTCAAGGTGCTCTATCGCCTGCACAAAGCCGGCTACCAGGCCTTTTTGGTTGGCGGCGGTGTCCGCGACCTGCTGCTGGGCATGGAACCCAAAGACTTCGACGTGGTGACCAACGCCACCCCGGAAGACATCAAAAAATTGTTCCGCAACTGCCGCCTGGTCGGTCGTCGTTTCCGTTTGGCCCATATTGTGTTTGGCCGTGACGTGATTGAAGTTGCCACCTTCCGTGGCCACCACTCCGACGAAGCGGGCGACAAGATTTCCAAGGCCAATGCTGAAGGACGCCTGCTGCGTGACAATGTCTACGGCAGCATCGATGAAGATGCTGAGCGCCGCGACTTCACCGTTAACGCCCTCTACTACGACATCAGCGACTACTCTATCCGCAGCTATGGCGGCGGCATGGAAGATCTCAACGATGGCGTGCTGCGTCTGATTGGCGACCCAGAAACCCGTTACCGCGAAGATCCGGTGCGGATGATCCGCGCCGTGCGCTTTGCCACCAAGCTGGGGATGCGGATTGAAGAAGTGACAGCTGCACCTATCCGTAAGCTGGCTCCGCTGCTCAAAGACATTCCCGCTGCGCGCATGTACGAAGAAGTGCTCAAGCTGTTCTTCGCCGGCAAGGCCCAGGCGAACCTGCAAATGATGCAGGAATACAACCTGTTTGCGCCGCTGTTCCCGCTGCTGGACGACATGATGCGCGAAGCGCCCAAGGGTGACTGCGCCCGCATGGCAACGCTGGTCATGCGCAGCACTGATCTTAGGGTTATGGAAGACAAACCCGTGACTCCGGCCTTCTTCTACGCTGCGCTCTTGTGGTATCCGCTTAAGCGCCGCGCCGAAGAAATTGCCCACGAGAGCGGTCTGAGCCTCTATGACGCCTACTTCGCCGCCATGGGTGATGTGCTCGAACAGCAGTGTCAGTCCATTGCGATCCCTAAGCGTTTCAGCGTGCCTGCCCGTGATATCTGGCAGTTGCAACTGAGATTCGAGCGCAGCCAGGGCACCCGTGCCTTTAAGCTGATGGAAAATCCGAAGTTCCGCGCCGCCTACGATCTCTTGCTGATGCGCGCCGAAATTGAAGGCGGCAGCCTGAAGAAATCCGCTCAATGGTGGCAGAACTTTGTGGAAGCCTCCGACGATGAGCGCGGCGACATCGCCCGCAGCGGCGCCAAGTCTGATGCGCCACGTAACCGCAAGCGCCGGGTGCGCCGTCGCCCCCGCAGCGAAGGCGGCAAGGGCGAAGGTTCAAAAGCCCAGCACAGCGGCAGCGAGGCATGACCAAGGTTTTCGTGGCCCTCGGCGCCAACCTCGCCGAGCCCGTGAGCCAATTAAACAGGGCCTGTGAGGCCCTGTTGTCTTTAGCTGCGCCGGACAGTTTTGCTGTGTCGCCCTATTACGCCAGTAAGCCAATGGGCGAAGTGGTTCAGCCTGACTATGTCAATGCCGTGGCAAGTTTCGATACCGAGCTTACGCCACTGGCACTGCTGGACGCCCTGCAAGCGATTGAGTCGCAGCAGGGCCGCGAGCGTCTGATTCGTTGGGGCGCCCGTACCCTGGATCTGGATTTACTGCTGTATGGCGATATGGTGATGCACAGTGAACGTCTCACCCTGCCCCATTACGGCATGAAAGCGCGCAGTTTTGTGCTGGTACCGCTTGCCGATCTCGACCCCGGGCTGATCCTGCCCTGCAACACCGCTGTCAGCGACCTCATCACGGCTTCAATGCGCGATGAACTTCAACCATTGGCCAGCGAAGATTGAAGTCCGACCTCAGTTGGCTTATAACTCCACTTCTCTACCGTTGTTAAGAAAGAAGATTATGTCCAAAGTCACCACCGCAACCCTGTTGAAGTTCAAGCAGGAAGGGAAAAAGTTCACGGCACTGACCGCCTACGACGCCAGCTTTGCCGGCGCCTTCGACAGCGAAGGCATCGACGTGCTGCTGGTTGGCGACTCGCTGGGCATGGTGCTTCAGGGCCACAGCGACACCCTGCCAGTAACCGTTGAGGATATTGCCTATCACACCCGCTGTGTGCGTCGTGGCATTGAGCGGGCACTCCTGATAGCCGACATGCCTTTTATGAGTTACGCCACTCCTGAGCAGACCATGACCACCGCCACAGTGCTGATGCAGGCCGGTGCCAATATGGTCAAACTGGAAGGCGGCGAGTGGCTGCTGGAAAGCGTGAAAATGCTGACCGAGCGCGGCGTGCCCGTGTGTGCTCACATTGGCCTCACTCCCCAGTCGGTGCATGTATTTGGTGGCTTTAAGGTACAGGGCCGCGATGCCGACAACGCCCAGCGCATTCTGAACGAAGCCAAGGCGCTCGAAGCCGCCGGTGCCCAACTGCTGGTAATCGAATGTATTCCTGCTTCTCTGGCCAAAACCATCAGCGAAGCCCTGACCATTCCGGTCATAGGTATTGGCGCAGGCAAGGATACCGACGGCCAGATCCTGGTAATGCACGATGTGCTTGGGATCTCCAGCGGCTACATTCCTCGCTTCTCCAAGAATTACCTCAAGCAGACCGGCGAAATCCGCGCCGCCGTGCGCGCCTATGTCGACGAAGTCGACAACGGCAGCTTCCCCGGTCCAGAACACACTTTCAACTGAGCCCAAGATGTACACAACCGCAGTAATCGCTGAAATCCGTGCCCAGGTGCGCGCCTGGCGCGCCAAAGGGGAAACCGTGGCCTTTGTGCCAACCATGGGTAACCTCCATGCCGGTCACATCACCCTGGTAAAAGAGGCCAAGCGCCGCGCCGACCATGTGGTGGCCTCCATCTTCGTTAACCCCATGCAGTTTGGCAAAAACGAAGATCTGGATGCGTATCCGCGCACCCTGGCCGACGATCAGGCCGGCCTTATCAGCGCAGGCTGTGAGCTGCTGTTTACCCCAACGCCGGACATCATCTATCCCAAAGGGCTGGACGCTCAAACCTTTGTGGAAGTTCCGGGTATTTCAGATGAGCTGTGCGGCGCCAGCCGCCCTGGGCATTTCCGCGGTGTGGCGACGATTGTGCTTAAGCTGTTCAACATAGTGCAGCCCGATATCGCCCTGTTTGGTCGCAAAGACTTCCAGCAACTGCTGGTGATCCGCACCATGGTGGAAGACCTGTCGCTACCGCTGGAGATCATTGGCGTTGAGACAGTGCGCGAGCCAAGTGGCCTGGCCATGAGCTCACGCAATGGCTATCTGAGTGCCGATGAAAAGCATCGCGCAGCTGCGCTCAAGGCCGCGCTGGATACCCTTGCAAGCCAGATTAGCAGCGGTGGTCAGATTAGCGAGGCCATTGATGGCGCCAATCAGCGTCTGATAGATGCCGGTTTCCGTCCGGACTATCTGGAAGTTCGCAGTGCCACTACCCTGGCCCCTGCCACCGATGCCGATAAAGAACTGGTGGTGCTTGCCGCCGCTTACATGGGCAAGGCCAGGCTGATTGATAATCTGGTGTTTAGCCGCTGATGGCGGCAGCAACTTAAGCAAAGGGAGCCTGGCTCCCTTTTTTGTTGCCTTTTTCAGCAAACCATTCCAATTACGCAACAAGTGTATACATTTTCTGGATATTTCGGTCGTCATACGTCATATTATTGACAGCTGTGCCCGGTTTATGACGGACGATGTCGGGTGCTATTTTCACACCAATATCAAAAGGATGTGCCATCAATGCGAGCCCTTGCCCTGTGTTTGCTATTTGCCCTGCCGCTGTCGGCCTCAGGGGCTGATACCATCTACAAGTGCATCAAAGGCGACCGGGTGGTGTATTCCCAGTCTGTGTGCCCCACCGAATACAATCAGCGCGAGCTGGAATTTGAACTGGGCCTGACCCGCGAAGTCGACTCAGACCGCCTCAAAGATCCCGACGACCCCCTGATGGCGCTGATGAGTGGCAAAACCATCTCCACCGAAAAACTGTTGCTGCTTATCGACGGCGAAATTTACCGCCTCAAGCAGGAAAACAGCTACATCGAGATTCTGCGTACCAGTGAAAAACAAAAGCTCGACCGCAAGCGCTTCTGGCGCGGCGCGCCTGAGAACGACCCTGAGTTTTTAAAAGACGTGGATGAGATGAATCAGCGCTTCAATGAAATGAAGACCAATAACGAAGGCACAATTACCATGCTCAAAGAGCGGCGCCAGCAGGTTGCTGACGCCGAGAAAGAAAACGCCAAACCCTGATTAACTTCTAAGGCCTATACCTCTGGAAATCAGGTAATAGGCCAGATACCAAAGCCCCGCGCAAAAGCCCAGCATCACCCCGAACGACAGCCACAGACTCAAATCAGCCGTGCCCAGAAAGCCGTAGCGGAACAGGTTTATCATATAAACCACCGGGTTCAGCGCAGAGACGCCGCGCCAGAAGTCAGGCAGCAGAGACAGCGAATAGAATACCCCGCCAAGGTAGGTCAGCGGCGTCAGCACGAAGGTCGGAATAATGCTGATGTCATCAAAGCTCTTGGCAAACACGGCGTTGATAAGGCCGCCGAGGGCAAAAAGCACCGAGGTCATAAACACTGTCACTGCCACCAGCCCCAGATGCTGCACGCTTAAATCCACAAAGCACATGGCCACCAGGGTCACGATAAAGCCCACACACAGACCGCGGGCCACACCGCCGCCTACATAGCCCGCAATCATTACATAATGGGGCACGGGCGCGACGATAAGCTCTTCGAGGTTGCGCTGAAACTTGGCGCTGAAAAAGCTTGAGGCCACGTTGGAGTAGGAGTTGGTGATCACCGACATCATGATAAGACCTGGCGCGATAAACTCCATGTAGCTTACGCCGCCCATCTCGCCGATACGGCTGCCCACCAGATTGCCAAAAATCAGAAAATACAATGTCATGGTGATGGCGGGCGGCACCAGAGTTTGCACCCAAATGCGGGTGAAACGGGTGATTTCCTTGATAAGGATACTTTTGAATGCGGTCAGGTACAGCGCCTTCATGATACGGCTTTCTCCCCTTGTTGCTGGCTCTGATTTTGAACGCCTGGGGAAGGCTTGTTTTTGGCGCCTTCCACCAGCGCTACGAACAGCTCTTCGAGGCGATTGGCCTTGTTGCGCATCGACAGCACTTCTATGCCCTGGGCCGACAGCTGGGCAAACAGCTGATTAAGGCTGTGCTCCTTGGCAATATCCACTTCCAGGCTATGAACATCGGTGACACGGCACTGAATGCCATCAAGGGCGGGGGCAGCCTTAAGCTCCTGACGGATATCCAGCACAAAGGTTTCCATGTTCAGCTTGGACAGCAGCTTTTTCATGCTGGTGCACTCCACCAGCTCACCCTTGTCGATGATGCCGATATTGCGGCACAGCATCTCGGCTTCTTCCAGATAGTGGGTGGTGAGGATAATGGTCACGCCCTGGCGATTAAGCTCAGTCAAAAAGCTCCACATGGAGCGGCGCAGCTCAATGTCCACCCCGGCGGTGGGCTCATCCAGGATCAGCAGCTTGGGTTCGTGCATCAGCGCGCGGGCAATCATCAGTCGCCGCTTCATACCGCCTGAAAGCTGACGGGATGGGCTGTTACGCTTCTCCCACAAATCCAGTGCAGTAAGGTATTTCTCGGCGCGCTCCAGCGCCAGCGGGCGGCTCACACCATAGTAACCGGCCTGATTGACCACAATTTGCAGCACGGTTTCAAACTGGTTGAAGTTAAACTCCTGCGGCACCAGACCAATGCAGAGTTTGGCGGCTTCGAGTTCGCTGTCGAGATCGTGGCCAAATACCTGCACCTTGCCGGCACTCTTGTGTACCAGCGAGCTGATAATGCCTATGGTGGTGGACTTGCCAGCCCCATTGGGGCCAAGCAGAGCGAAAAAGTCGCCTTGGGCAACCTCCAGGCTGATGCCCTTCACGGCTTCAACGCCGCCTTTGTAGGTTTTTTTAAGCCCCGCAATGGCAAGCGCGGCTGGTGTGTCTGTCATCTTTATCCCCCAACAACAGGCTTAAACCAATTCAATTGAAACAAAAACGGGGGCCAAGCCCCCGAACTGCAACCGCACAAATGTTATTCCAGTGGGATTACTTTGGCGATATAAGGCAGATTGCGATACTGCTCAGCATAGTCGATGCCGTAACCCACAATAAACTCGTCCGGAATGGTAAAGCCGACGAAATCCACGTGTACATCCACTTCGCGGCGCTCGGGCTTATCGAGCAGGGTACAGAGCGCCAGGCTCTTTGGCTCGCGTACCATCAGCAGCTCTCGTACCTTGGACAGGGTGTTACCCGAGTCAATCAGATCTTCCACGATCAGCACATCGCGACCGGCGATATCTGACTGCACATCCTTGAGGATTTTCACGTCACGTGAGCTGGACATGGCATTGCCGTAGCTGGAAACGCACATAAAGTCGATTTCCACGTGGCCATGAATACGGCGACACAGATCTGCCATAAAGACCGCAGAGCCCTTGAGCAGGCCTACCATCAGCAGGCGTTCGCTGTTTTGGTAATGAGCGTTAATACGCTCGGCCAGTTCATTGAGTTTTTGGTCAATCTCGGCGGCCGAGATCATCTCTTCGATGGTGTGTTTCATAATACTCTCAATTATCAGATGCTTGTGTGGCACCTTCGCCACCATAGCCCCAGCGGTTGGTCAGGCTGTGGTCTATGCCCAAATGGTCAAGTATGCGTGCGACGAGGAAGTCTACCAGATCCTGCACCGATTTGGGATTGTGGTAAAAGCCGGGCGCTGCCGGCATCACCACGGCGCCAAGCTGGGTCAGCTTTAACATATGCTCAAGATGGATGGCATTAAAGGGGGTTTCCCTCGGCACCAAGAGCAGCTTGCCGCGCTCCTTAAGCACCACATCAGCAGCTCTTTCCAGCAAATTATTGCTCATGCCGGTAGCCACGGCGGCCAGTGTGCCGGTGGAGCAGGGGCAAATCACCATCTGTTTGGGTGCGGCCGACCCCGACGCCGGCGGCGAGAACCACTCATCCTTGCCAAGCACTATCAGCTCACCGGCCTCAGAGCCGATAAAGCTGCGGATCTGCGCCTCGGCCTTTTTGCCATCGGCCGACAGTTTCAGCCCTTCTTCCGTGGCAAACACCACCCGGGCGGCGCTGGAGATCATCAGAAATACCCGATAATCGGCCTCGAGCAGACATTTGAGCAGCGTCAAACCATAGGGCGCACCAGAGGCGCCGGTCCAGGCCAGGCTGATGCTGTTTTTCTTGGGTGTGAGCGGCGCACTCATGGATCGTCCTCTTAAACCTTATCCAGCGTCTCAGCGATAACCTGTTTCAGCTTGCCATGAATACCGCCAAAGCCGCCGTTACTCATGACCACCAGATGATCGCCCGGACGTACCTCTGCGGCCAATTTGGCCACCAGAGTATCAATATCATAGTCCACATCCACCGGCAGCGGCGCAGCGTCCATGGCCTGACGGATATCCCAGTCGATATTGTCGGCCTGATACAAAAATGCCTTGTCAGCCAGGGTCATGGAACGAGCCAGGGTATCCTTGTGCACGCCGCGCTTCATGGTATTGGAACGTGGCTCCAGCACCACCAGAATACGGGCATTGCCGACCTTGGCTCTAAGGCCCTTCAAGGTGGTTTCAATGGCCGTGGGATGATGGGCAAAATCATCGTACAGGCTTACACCGGCCACCTCGCCCAGAAGCTCCAGACGGCGCTTGGGCGGGGCAAATGCACTGAGCGCCTCAATGGCAGCGGCAGGCTGCACGCCAACATGACGCGCGGCCGCAATGGCCATAACGGCGTTTTCCATGTTGTGGGCACCGATAAGCTGCCAGTCCAGTACGCCCTGTACTTGTGCGCCAAACAGCACCTCAAACTCGTGGCCATCTGCCGCAAGGGGACGCACCGACCAGTCGGCGCCATCGTTGTGGCTGAAAGTCTCCTGCTCGCTCCACAGGCCCCTGTCGATCACCTCGGCCACCGCCTTGCTGTCTTTGGGCCAAATAACCTTGCCGGTTCCGGGCACGGTACGAATGACATGATTGAACTGGCGCTGAATATCGGCCAGGGAGTCGAAGATATCGGCGTGGTCAAACTCGAGGTTATTAATCACCAGAGTGCGCGGCTGATAGTGCACAAACTTGGAGCGCTTGTCGAAAAAGGCGCTGTCGTACTCGTCGGCCTCTACCACAAAGAAGGGCGAGTTACCGAGCCGCGCCGACACCCCGAAGTTTTGCGGCACGCCGCCAATCAGGAAGCCCGGCTCATAGCCACAGGATTCCAGAATCCAGGCCAGCATGCTGGAGGTCGAAGTTTTGCCGTGGGTGCCGGATACCGCGAGAACCCAGCGCCCCGGCAGAATATGATCGCGCAGAAACTGTGGCCCTGAGGTATAGGCAAGGCCCTTATCCAGCACGGCTTCCACACAGGGATTGCCGCGGCTCATGGCGTTGCCTATCACCACCAGGTCCGGCGCAGGTTCCAACTGAGAAGGGTCAAAACCCTGAATTAAATCAATGCCCTGCTCTTCAAGCTGGGTGCTCATTGGCGGGTAGACGTTGGCATCCGAACCCGTGACCCTGTGGCCCATAGCCCGTGCCAGCAGCGCCAGGCCGCCCATAAAGGTTCCGCAAATTCCGAGAATGTGTACGTGCATAGATACTGTCCATAGCGGCCTTAAGGCCCAACGCAATGAAAAATCAGCGTCATTGTACAGACCCGAACCGGCAAAGGCGAAACTTGTCGCCAGAAATGCCGCCCACCTCGCCAACGCCCAGAATCACAACCCCAAGCCAACGGCTTTCCCATATGGTCATATCCTGTTCCCCAAATCGGGAAACCTCTGGCTCATACAAACCCTAACAAACTGTTTTATTGGTAAATATTTTTTGGCATAGCTTTTGTCTTTGTTTGACTCTATTCAAATGAAAAGGAACCTTCATGAAAGTCATCTTGCCCCTGCTACTGATAGCCTCCGCAGCCAGCACTACCCTACTACCGATTAACGCTTTGGCCACAGAACTCCAAAAACACTCCACCTCAGAAGGCATCAATCTGTGGACCGATGGCACAGGAGACAGCGAGCAGCTGAGCCATGATTTGCAGCAAGCAAGAACCAGCTTTGCCAAATACCTTATTGAGCCAACGCCTCTGAATGTGGTTTTGGTGAAAGACGGTGCGGCCCTGTTGAACCTTAAGAAAACCTCCGAAAACACCACCACGGTTTTGCATCTCACCGGGGAGACGCTGATGGTCAAACCGGACCGGCAGTCGCAGGTAGTTCGCCATGAGGCCTGCCATGTTATGGCCATAAATGGCTGGGTGCAGGCGGGGCTGGCAAAGGGAGAAACCCAAGGTCTGGCTTATGGTCATCCCAAGGTTGCCGACTGGCTGGATGAAACCCTGGCGGTCATGTGCGAACCCGAAAACAGTCGCCTGCAAGAGGAGTTCAGCCCCATCCCCCTGGAGCAATTTATGGCAATGCCCCATCCGGTCATGGCGCAGATGCAGCAACAAATACTAGCCATGCAACAACAAGCGAAGCAACAACAGGCAGCAGGTGAAAAAAGCCCCATGGTGATGGTGCTTAAGGAGCAAAAGACCATCGACCACGCGGTGGACTTCTATATACAAAGTGCCTGGATAAGGGAGTTCATTCTGGCAGAGCTGGGGAGTTCGGGCCTCAAATCCCTTTACCTTGCCGTGGCACAAGGGCAGGACCCAGCCGAGTATTTAAAGGCAGCCATGAATGCTGACAATTGGCGACATCTGGACCAGAGATTCCACACTTTTCTCATCGATAAGGCCAGACTTAGCAGCACCAAGCCTCAAGACGCGAGCTGCAACCGGCACTCTGATCTCAAGCCGCCCTCAGCGTAGCTGCGACACGAATGGGGTGACATAGTGACGGCAATGCCGTCAAAAGATTCCCCCCTGAGCGTATGTTCAGTACGTGATGGGGTGAAATCTTGCAGACAAAACAGTCCGATATCCGAGTGGCGGGTAATACTCAGCACAGTGATCGCGGCTGTGGCAAAGCTGTCAAAAGATTTCAGCCCCTGAGCGTACGTTCAGTACGTGATGGTGAAATCTTGCAGACAATTCCGACACACTCGTCGTCAACGGGAAAACGTCAGCACAGTGATTGGTGTTTTTGGCAAAGCCGCCGAGCGGCGACAGACCTGAGCGTAGTAGCGCTACGTGATGGGATGCGCAGTGACGGCAATACCGCCAAAACGCCAATCACGAAGCTAAGATCAGTAGTCGAAACCGGGCTGGGCTTTCACGCCAGCCTCAAACGCATGCCTCACACACTCAATCTCGCTCACGGTATCGGCAAGCTCCAGTAGCTGCCGATGGCAATTGCGACCTGTCACTACGACATGCTGCATGGGCGGACGGCTTTTAAGGGCGCTGAGCACCCGCTCCAGATCCAGATAGTGGTAACTGAGCATATAGGTGAGCTCATCCAGCAGGATAAGGTCGATGCGCTCGTCTTTAAGCCAAATCTCGGCCTGTGCCCAGGCCTTTTCGGCCGCCTGGGTATCGGTTTCGCGGTTTTGAGTATCCCAGGTAAAGCCGGTGGCCATCACTTCGAAAGGCACGCCTGCGCCTTCGAGCAACTTACGCTCACCGCAGTCCCAGTTGCCCTTGATAAATTGCACTACAGCCGCCTGTTTGCCATGGCCAACAGCGCGGGCAACAGTACCGAAACCAGCGGTGGTCTTGCCCTTGCCGTTGCCAGTAATCACCATCAGCACGCCTTTCTCTATGTTGGCGGCGGCTACCTTGGCGTCCACGGCCTCTTTCACCTTCTGCTGGCGAGCCTTATGGCGTTCATCTCCACGGGCCTTGGCGTTGTTGTCGGTCATGCTGTTTCCTAACTGGTTATCGCGTTGATAATTATAAAAAGATGGCCTTAAGCCGGTTCATATCCAGATGCTGCTCCAGGGTGTCGGCGAGGCGATTGAGCTGCTGCTCACGGTGCGCATCCAAAGATACTGCTACCTCTTCGCCCTGATAACCCGCCCAGGCAAGCACAGCACTCAGCGCCTCGGGGGTATCAAAAATCCCATGCAGATAAGTACCGAACACCGCCTCATCGTCGCTGATGCAGCCCCTGTCTGAGGCCGGGTTACCGGCGTCATCGGTCAAAAACAGCGGCCGGGTCAGCTTGCCGAGCACACTGGTGTGGCCGCAGTGAATTTCATAACCCTTCAGCGCCACATGGCACTCGCCCAGAGTCAGTTCACCGGTCACATTGGCCAGCACCTTGCCGGGCTTAAGCTCGGTGATAAGCGGCAAAAACTCCAGCCCCTCGCTGCTGCCGGGGGCCTCCTCTATGCCCTCGGGGTCATCGATTTCCAACCCCAGCATCTGATAACCACCGCAAATGCCCAGCAGTTTGCCGCCGTACCTTAAGTGCTTTTTAAGCGCCTTATCGAACCCCTGCGCCTTGAGGCATTCAAGATCCGCCCGTACATTTTTGCTGCCGGGCAGTATCACCAGATCGGCACCCGCCAGGGCATCCGGGCTGGTGTTCTGGATCTGCAGATAATCGAAATCCACACCGGGGTGCAGCCGCAGCGGGTCAAAGTCGGTGTGGTTGCTGGTTCTTGGGTACACCAGCACCCGCACCTTAATGCGCTGGTCTTGGAGGCTCGAAGGCGTAAAGGGCACCAGCGCATCTTCGGCATCCAGCAGCAAATTATGCAGATAAGGCACCACGCCCAGCACAGGCTTGCCGGTATGGGCCTCAAGCCAGTCGAGCCCGGATTGAAGCAGGCTGATATCACCGCGAAAGCGGTTGATGACAAAGCCTTTAACCCGCTCACGCTCCGACTCGGACAAGAGCGCCAGCGTGCCCACCAACTGAGCAAATACCCCGCCTTTGTCGATATCGGCCACCAGGATCACCGGGCAATCCACCGCCTCGGCAAAGCCCATATTGGCGATATCGTTTTCACGCAGGTTAATCTCGGCGGGGCTGCCGGCACCTTCCACCAAAAGGCAATCATATTGCCCACACAATCGTTGATGGGAGTCCAGCACAGCCTCCATCGCCATGGCTTTATATCCCTTGCCAGCCTGGCCAAAAAACTCGGCGGCTTCCAGGTGAGATAAGGCCTTACCCTGGACTATCACCTGGGCGCGGCTGTCGGAGGCGGGTTTGAGCAGAATCGGATTGAAATCTGTGTGTGGCTCAAGGCCACAGGCAATGGCTTGCAGCGCCTGGGCGCGGCCAATCTCACCGCCGTCTGTGGTGACAGCACTGTTGAGCGCCATGTTCTGTGGCTTGAAGGGTGCGACCTTAACGCCCTCGCGGGCGAGTATCCGGCACAGACCGGCCACCAGGGTGGTCTTGCCGGCATCCGAGGCGGTGCCCTGGATCATGAGTGTGGCGCATGCCATGGGTTATCCTCCCATTTGGGGCAACTTCTTTGCTTTCCTGATAGTTACCGTTTCATCCTTGAGGCTTAGCGGCAATCCGGCCACCACTAAGGTGACCTTGTCAGCGAGGGCGGCGATGGCCTGATTTAGCCTGCCCGCTTCGTCAACAAACTGCCTGCTGAGCTCGCCAAGGGGTACTATGCCCGAGCCCACCTCATTGCTGATAAGAATAAGCTGCCCCTGAAATCCTGCCAGTGTGGCCAGCAGTGCATCACGGGCATCGGCAATACCATTGGGGTTCGAAACAAGACACTGGGTGAGCCAGAGCGTCAGGCAGTCCACCAGTACAGGTTTCTCGCTGCGTGCCAGTTCATCGAGGCGCCTTGATAAATCAAATGGCGCTTCAATTACTTGCCAGTTAACACCCGACTCGAGCCTGTCGAGTTTGTGGCGCTCGATGCGTGCAGCCATCTCGCCATCACCGGCAAGCGCAGTGGCAAGATAAATGCCTTCATTCGCCAGTTCGCGGACACAGTTTTCGCCAAAACGGCTCTTGCCGCTGCGGGCACCGCCAAGTACCAGATGGATCACGACTGGCTCCAAAGAAGCAGCAATGCCAGATACAGCGCCAGCTCGAGGATTTGCTGGCAGGCTCCCAGAGTGTCACCTGTGTAGCCGCCGATATGACGCTTCTGCCAGCGGCCAAGCAGGCTGCGGGTGATAAAAAGGGTCGCCAGAATCACCAGCGTGGCACCAATGCCGGTGAGCAGCAGACACACCACAGCGGCGCTCAGCATCAAAAACAGCACCTCGTCCCAGTGCATTGATTGCGCCAGCGGCTTGGATTTACTGGCATCGTCATCCCGCACATAGGTGTGGCTGAAAATAAAACTGGCGGCAAAAGCGCGGCTGAGGGTATGGCCCAAAATCAGCGCGCCCACCACGCTGGACGCTGAATAGAGCGCGAGTTCACTGAGTAGCTGAAACTTAAACAGCAGCGCCAATATCAGCGCCAGAGCACCATAACTGCCAAGGCGGCTGTCTTTCATGATGTCCAGCTTGCGCTCACGCTCAAAAGCGCCGCCAAAACCGTCGGCGGTGTCGGCAAGACCATCTTCATGAAACCCACCCGTAATAAGCACCGACGCCACCATGGCCAGCACCACCGCCACGCTGGGCGGGAACGCCAACTGCGCCAGATAAAACACCAGCGCCGACAGCAGCCCAACCAGGGTGCCCACCAGTCCGAAATAACGGCTGGCGCGGCTAAGACCTTCGAGGCTGTATTCCAGCCGTACCGGCACAGGGATACGGGTAAAAAAGGTGAGCGCCAACAAAAACAGCTCGAGTTCACGCTTGAATGACATACGTCTTATACCTTCTCAATCCCTGCATCATCGAAACTGGCCATTTCGCGGTAGAAGTTGGCCGCCGCCTGCACCAAAGGCAGCGCCAGCGCCGCGCCAGTGCCTTCGCCCAGTCTGAGCCCCAGGTCCAGCAAGGGTTCGGCCTTGAGGTGCTCAAGCATCAGCCCATGGGCACGCTCGCCGGAGCGGTGGGCAAAAATCAGATAATCGCGGCACTCAGGGTGCATTTTCACCGCCGCCAGCGCAGCGGCCGTGGCAATAAAGCCATCGATAATCACCGGGACGCCAAGTTCTGCCGCCGCCAGTACCGCGCCGGTCATCTCCACAATTTCAAAGCCGCCGACACAGGCAAGCACAGATTGCGGACTGGTTAAGGTGTCCAGATGTAACAGCAGCGCCTGCTCCACCAGCATTTGCTTGCGCTTGAGGGTGGCGGCATCCACGCCGGTGCCGCGGCCGACACAGTCTTTGGCTTCAAGCCCCAGCAGCGCGGCCATCATAGCCGCTGCGCTGGAAGTATTGCCAATGCCCATCTCGCCCAGACCAATCAGGTTACTGCCCTCGACAACATGGGCTCTGACCCGCTCGCGGCCGAAATTAAGGCCGTGTTCCACCTGACCAAGGGTCATGGCAGCACGCTTGTGGATAGGGCCAGTGCCCGCCCCCAGGCGACAATCTGTTACCCCAAGACTTGGGTCCGGCGCCGTTAACATACCGGCATCGATAATTTCGATTTCCCAGCCAAGCTGACGACAAAACACATTGATGGCCGCGCCGCCACGGGCAAAATTCGCCACCATCTGCGCGGTCACTTCCGGCGGCGCAATCGACACTCCGGCATTGGCAATGCCATGGTCGGCGGCAAACACCAACATGGCCGGACGACGGATCTGCGGCTCATCCCCAAGCAGACGCACCAGCGAAGCGGCGAGCCCTTCAAGCTGTCCCAAGGCGCCGGGAGGCTTGGTTTTGCCATCGATGCGCGCCTGAATGTCCGCATCCTTTTGCCTGTCCGGCGGTGTTATTTCAAACATTGCCTATCCTTATTCAAATCCTTTTACAGCTTGTTATTGACCTTTGCGACCAAGCAACAGCAGCAGGAAAAATCCACTGCCTATCACGGCGGTAATCACGCCCACCGGCAGTTCCTGAGCGGGCAGCAACGAACGGGCCAGCACATCCACCCACATCATAAACAGGCCGCCCATCAGCACCACAATCATAAGCGACTGGCGCCCGGGAAACATCAGCCGGGTGATGTGCGGGATCATTAAGCCGACAAAACCAATGCCCCCGCAACTTGCCACCAGCACTGCGGTCATCAGGGAACACATCAGCAGGCTGACTATCCTGAGCCTCGCCACCGGCACCCCAAGGCCATGGGCGGTTTCATCCCCGGCCGAAAGCGCCAGCAACTGGCGACGCATCACAGATAAAAAGCCAACAAACACCCCGAAGATGGTCCATGGCAACCAGAGCAGATCCCAACTGGCGCGGGCAAAACTGCCCAGACTCCAGAAAAGCAGTGAAGCTGTTACCTGAGGGCTTGAAAAATACAGCAGCAAACTGCCAAGAGCGCCAAACAGAAACGAGATGGCCACCCCCGAGAGCAGCATGCGCTCCACCTGACTTTGCAGCCCAAAACCACTTAAGGCCAGCACCATCAGCACCGAAGCCGAGGCGCCGGCAAAGGCTCCCAGCGGCAAGCTGATACCAGCTGCCGCTTCTACAAAGGCGCCGCCGAACAGGCTGCTCAGACTCATCACCACAATGGCGCCGAGGGATGCCCCCGAGCTGATACCAAACAGGTATGGATCGGCAAGGGGGTTACGGGTCACCAATTGCAGCGCCCAACCTGCCAGCGCCAGACCTGCACCGCAGACAAACGCCAGCAGAATGCGTGGCAATCTGAGTTCAAGCAGAATACGGCTGTCAAGATATGGCACGTCCGCCGGGCGCTCACCAATCAGGGCATGCAGGTACACCGACATGGCTTCGCTGAACTGAATATCCGCAGCGCCAAACATGCTGGCAAGCGCAGGGGATACCAAACAGGCCAGTACCAGAGCGGCCAGCAGATAATCACGCTGCCCGAGGGGCGTAAACAAGGCGCGGATACCGCTCATATGTGCGCCCCCAGACTTCGGTCGTAGCCGTAAAAGTAATGAATAAGCGGCTTGCCGTGCTGAGGATGGGGCTCAACGGTGCAGCACACCCCAAATACGTCGCCAATCAGGGATTCGGTCAACACCTGTTTTGGCGTGCCTTTGGCAATCAGCCGGCCGTGATCCAGCAGTAGCAGCTCATCACACAGGGCACTGGCAAGGTTTAAGTCGTGGATGGTGCAAAGCACAAACACATCGAGCCGTTTCAAAAGCTCCAGCACTTCAATTTGATAGCGCACATCCAAATGGCTGGTTGGTTCATCAAGGATCAGAATCGTCGGCCGCTGCACCAGCGCCCGGGCAATCAAGGCCCGCTGCTTTTCGCCGCCGGACAACTTGCCAAAGGGCTGCTTGCCATAACCTTCAAGACCAACCTTGGCAAGCGCTTCGGCCACCGCCTTTTTGTCGGCGGCGCTGTCGGCGCCAAGCCAGCCCTTGTGGGGAATAAGCCCCATTGCGACCACGGTTTCGGTGGCAAGGTCAAAAAGCGGCGGCAACTCCTGGGGCACCACAGCCACCAGCCGGGCAAAGGCCTTGCGGGAGAAGGCATCTATGTCCTGACCATTAATCACAATGGTGCCGCTGTCGGGGCGGATAAAACGGTATAAACAGCGCAGCAGCGACGACTTGCCCGCGCCATTGGGGCCAATCACGCCGTACATGCCACGACCGCTCAGGGTAAAGCTGAGCGAGTCCAGCAGCGCCCGGCCGTTCACCTGCCAGCACAGTTCATTCACCGTGATGGCGGTGTTCATAACAGAAAATCTCCCGCGGTATAGCCCGGGGGAGCAAAGTTGATAGGCATAAAACTCCTCCGGATAACCCGTCCGGATGCATAGGTTAAGTTGCGACAGATAAAGGCAGGTATCCTGACTCGAAGCACGGCTATTAACCCATAGCACACTTGCTTCACACAGTTGCGGGCACAGTCCGGGCTGGTACCAACAGGCACTCCCCGGTTCCCTTTTCACGTCGGGTTGGCTTAGCCCCCGACACCTTTACCCAATAATGTTCAAATTTGTGGCGACCACACGGCCACTAAACTGCAGATTATCCGCGCTTTAGCGCACAAGTTCCATATTCTGCCAGATAAGCTGCCCCTGCCAACCCTGAGCAGTGGCAAACCAGCGGGTTCGGACACAGGCGCCATGGGGAATATCGAGGCGATTATAAAAACCGGCGACTCTGTTCGCCCCAAGCAAGGAAGCCATCATGCAGCGAATAACACCGCCGTGGGTCACCAGCCACAGCCGCTCGCCATCCTGCACATCGCAAAGAATCTGAGCAATAACTTCATCGACCCGCGCCTCGAAGGCCTGCATTGTTTCACCATTGGGGGGCAGCTGGTTTCCGGCGTTCTGGTCCCAGGGGGCCTGCCACCAGGCCTCTATGGGTTCTTGCTGCCACAGCTCGTTAAGACTGCGGCCATCCCAGTCGCCAAAGTCCATCTCGGCAAGGCCGGGCTGCAATTGCACCGCTTGCCCCAAAGGCAGTGCCATCGCCTCAGCAAGCTCAAGGCAGCGACGCAGCGGCGAGCTGAAAATGGCATGGGGCACTGGCATGTTGGCAGCACGCTCTGCAATGGCCTGGATTGCCGACGGCTCTGGGGCGCTGTCGGTTTTGCCCCGCAGCACACCTTCGTTCTCACACTTGCCGTGACGCCAGAATATCAGCTCACAGGAAATCATACTGGCGCTCACCTCTGGTTGTTTATCCGCACTGTTTTTTCGCACCGTGGCCTGCTTGAGCGTTACTTGCTCCGGGGCGGACTTTTCGCGTATTATGGACGTCTATACGTATAAATGTCCAAATCAAATTTCTGCCCCGGCCAAAGGCTGCGCAGAAATCCAGCGCAGCAGCCTCGCCATAGCCTGTTTCAGGCCGTAAACTGGCTTTTGGCTCTATCGGCTCTGCCGTTTAAGAAGCCCAAAGCCCCACGGGGCGGCGCATTCAGGACTGAACCTTTTTGTACTTTGCAGGTGTTTTTATGGCAACTCCAGTGTTATCCCAGGCGACCAAGGCGCTTGCCCACAGCCGTCAACAGCGACTGAACGAGGATCTCTCCAACCGCATTCTTATCCTCGACGGCGCCATGGGAACCATGATCCAGGGCCACAAACTGGAGGAAGAGCATTACCGCGGCAGCCGCTTCGCCGACTGGCACTGCGACGTTAAAGGCAATAACGACCTCTTGGTACTCACCCAGCCTGAGATAATCAAGGGCATCCACCGCGAGTATCTGCTGGCCGGTGCCGATATCATCGAGACCAACACCTTTAACGCCACCACTGTGGCCATGGCCGACTACGACATGCAGTCGCTCTCGGCCGAGATAAACCTTGTTGGTGCCCACATTGCCCGGGAAGTGGCCGATGAAGTGGAAGCCAAAACCGGCATCCCCCGCTATGTGGCCGGGGTACTTGGCCCCACCAACCGCACCTGCTCCATCAGCCCGGATGTGAATGACCCGGGTTACCGAAATATCCACTTCGATGATCTGGTAACCGCCTACCGCGAATCCACCGCAGCCCTGATTGAAGGCGGCGCCGATATCATCATGGTGGAAACCATTTTCGATACCCTGAACGCCAAGGCCGCGCTGTTTGCCATCGAATCCATTTTTGATGAGGTTGGTCTGCGCCTGCCGGTAATGATTTCAGGCACCATTACCGATGCCTCCGGCCGTACCCTCACAGGCCAGACCACCGAAGCCTTTTACAATTCGCTGCGCCATATCAAGCCCATCAGCATGGGCCTTAACTGTGCCCTGGGGCCAAAAGAGCTGCGACCTTATGTAGAAGAACTTTCCCGCATCAGCGAATCCTATGTGTCGGCCCACCCCAACGCGGGCCTGCCAAACGAGTTCGGTGGCTACGATGAAACACCCGAAGAAATGGCCGACATCATAGTGCAGTGGGCCATTGAAGGCATGCTGAACATAGTCGGCGGCTGCTGCGGCACCACCCCTGAGCATATCCGCGTTATCCGCGAAGCCGTTGAAAAGCACGCGCCGCGCAAGTTGCCTGAGCTGCCGGTTGCCTGTCGCCTCGCCGGACTTGAGCCGCTCACCATCAGCGCCGATAGTCTGTTTGTGAACGTGGGTGAGCGCACCAACGTCACAGGCTCTGCCAAGTTTTTGAAGCTGATTAAAGAAGGCCAATACGAGACCGCGCTCGATGTCGCCCGGGATCAGGTGGAAAACGGCGCCCAGATCATCGACATCAACATGGATGAGGGCATGCTGGATGGCGAAGAGGTGATGACCACCTTCCTCAATCTTGTCGCCTCCGAGCCTGAAATCAGCAAGGTGCCCATCATGATTGACTCCTCCAAATGGGAAGTCATCGAGGCGGGCCTTAAGTGCGTGCAGGGCAAGTGCATCGTTAACTCCATCTCCCTCAAAGAAGGCGAAGCCAAGTTTATCGAGCAGGCCACCCTGGTGAAGCGCTACGGCGCCGCCGCCATCATCATGGCCTTTGATGAAACCGGTCAGGCCGACACCCGCGCCCGCAAAATTGAAATCTGTACCCGCGCCTACCGCATTCTGGTTGATAAAGTAGGCTTCCCACCGGAAGACATTATCTTCGACCCCAACATTTTTGCCGTGGCCACCGGCATCGAAGAGCACGACAACTACGCGGTGGACTTTATCGAGGCGGTGCGCGACATCAAGGCCACCCTGCCCCATGCGATGATTTCCGGCGGCGTGTCCAACGTGTCCTTCTCGTTCCGTGGCAATAACCCGGTGCGCGAGGCCATCCACGCCGTGTTCCTCTACCATGCCATTAAAGAAGGCATGGACATGGGCATTGTGAACGCCGGGCAACTGGCAATTTACGATGACATTCCGGCCGAGCTTAAGGAGCGGGTTGAAGCCGTGGTGCTTAACCTGCCCTGCCCGGTGGAAGACTCTACCAACACAGAGCAACTGCTTGAGATTGCTGAAAAGTATCGCGGCGGCGCTGGCAGCGGCGCCGGTAAAAAAGAAGATTTGGAGTGGCGCAGCCTGCCGGTGAATAAGCGCCTTGAGCATGCGCTGGTAAAAGGCATTACCGAATTTATCGACGCCGACACCGAAGAGGCCCGTCAGCAGGCCACCCGTCCGCTGGATGTGATTGAAGGCCCGCTGATGGACGGCATGAACGTAGTAGGCGACCTCTTTGGCGAGGGCAAGATGTTCCTGCCCCAGGTGGTGAAATCCGCCCGGGTGATGAAAAAGGCCGTGGCCTACTTAAACCCCTTTATCGAGGCCGAAAAGGTCGCGGGCCAGAGCAACGGCAAGGTGCTGATGGTCACCGTAAAAGGCGACGTGCACGACATCGGCAAGAACATCGTTGGCGTGGTGCTCGCCTGTAACGGCTACGAGGTGATTGACCTGGGCGTTATGGTGCCAGTGGAGAAAATCGTCGAAGTCGCCAAAAAAGAGAATGTGGACATTATCGGCATGTCGGGGCTCATTACCCCAAGCCTCGATGAAATGGTGCACAACGTCAAAACCTTCGAGCGTGAAGGCCTGACCTTGCCTGCCATTATCGGCGGCGCCACCTGCTCGAAAATCCATACCGCGGTCAAGATTGCGCCCCACTACCCCCACGGCGCCATCTACATCCCCGATGCGTCCCGCGCCGTGCCCATGGTGAGCAAACTCATCAACGAAGAGACCCGCGCAGCCACCATCAAGGCCACCTACGATGAATACGATGTGATGCGCGAAAAACGCCTGTCACAGGGGAGGCGCAAAGAAATTATCTCCATCGAGGCGGCGCGTGAAAACCGCTGCCAGCTCGACTGGGCCAACTACCAGCCCAAGGTGCCGAATAAACTGGGTATTCAGGTATTTGAAGACTACCCGCTGGATGATTTGGTTGACCGTATCGACTGGACGCCGTTTTTCCGCGCCTGGGAACTGCACGGCCACTTCCCGCGCATTCTCGAAGACGAAGTAGTAGGTGAAGAAGCCCGTAAACTCTTTGCCGATGCCAAGGCCATGCTGCAAACCATCATCGATGAAAAGTGGCTCACCGCCAAAGGCGTGATTGGCCTGTTCCCGGCCAATACCGTAAACCATGACGATATCGAGCTTTACGCTGACGAGAGCCGCACCCAAGTACTGATGACCACCCATCACCTGCGGATGCAAATCGAGCGGGTCGGCAACGATAACTTCTGTCTGTCGGACTTTGTTGCCCCCAAAGACAGCGGCGTGGCCGACTACACCGGCGGCTTTGCGGTGTGCGCAGGCCACGGCATCGATGAGCATCTGGCACGCTTCGAGGCCAACCACGACGACTACAATGCCATCATGCTTAAAGTACTGGCCGACCGTCTGGCCGAGGCCTTCGCCGAGCGCATGCACGAGCGGGTACGTAAAGAGTTCTGGGGTTACGCCAGCGATGAGAACCTCGACAACGAGGCGCTTATCCGCGAGAAATACCGCGGCATCCGCCCCGCCCCCGGCTACCCCGCCTGCCCGGATCACACCGAGAAGGGGCTCTTGTGGGATTTGCTCAAGCCCAACGAGTGCATTGACCTTAATATCACCGAAAGCTTTGCCATGTACCCCACAGCGGCCGTTAGCGGCTGGTACTTCGCCCACCCCGAGGCACGCTATTTCGGCGTGACCAATATCGGCAGGGATCAGGTTGAAGACTACGCCCGCCGTAAGGGGATGACGGTTGCTGAAACTGAGAAGTGGTTGGCACCAGTGCTTGACTATGACCCTGAATAAGTCGCCCTGAGTGATCAGGGTCGCGAATCACCCTATCGGGAATGAAAAACAAAAGCCGCTTAATGCGGCTTTTGTTTTTTGGGCTGGCGCCCAGAATCTTGCTGTATGCCTTTCGCTTCTAATCGGCAGAAAACTGGCTGCCAGCTTTGCCGCAACCAATCACCTGCGGTGTGCCGTTCGCATATCCCCATCCGTGACACGCTGCAAGTACGTCCCTGTAAGCTCAACGACAGCATCCTTGCTGTCGATGGTCACTACTGGGGATATGCCTAAATTTGGTGCTGCCTTCGAGCAAAGTGTTATGCCTGCCCCGTCTTTCCTAGAGATAAAATGTAAGCGAAGGATAAACCCAATATCCCTTGATAATCCATTGATAAATTTGTTTTTCACCCTCAGAAACAAACCCTTTCCAAATACGTTTTAACAGGCTTCGTAACTTTTCAGAAAAAGATGAGTTGACAGCCAAGCTCGCGAGATATTGACGCCCACCAATAGTTAATCCATGGATGATGAACGAAGTGTGTTCATCAGTATCTGTCTGCAAGCTTTTTGCTCGAATGAATCGTTGTTCCAACAGCATTTCGACAGCATAGGACAACTGGCCTAGGCTAAAATTTTTACGGGGAAGCTCATCGAGCGTCAGCACTTGATTAGTGGTTGAGTCTGCAAGAATGGTCAGAACATGGAGTTGAACATCAAGGTTGGGTTTCATCAGTCGATCTCCGATTGCTAGTTCAAAGAACATTTTATCAAGGACTGATAGAAATCAAAAAATGTTTTTATGTGTCAGTATCTTAGATTAACACAGCAAGAGCGAGCGGTTAATCACTGTCAGAATTCGCACAAAACATCAAAAGACAGGACAGGCAGATCTTTTTGCCAAGATATACGCAGGTGAGTCCGGAAGACACGCCTTTCTATCACTGCATTAGTCGCTTCGTGCGGAGGGCATTTTTGTGCGGTGTGGACGATTACAGCGGCAAAAGCTCTGAACATCGGCGGGATTGGGTCGAGTTCCGTTTGCTGGAGCTTGGTGCGGTCACTACTGGGGACATGCCAGTGTTTGGTGGCGCCTTCAGATACAGCCAGATGCCTGTCCTGACTAATGTTCAAAAACAAAAGCAGCATTAAGCTGCTTATTAGAACTGTCCCTAAAAAAACAAACCATAGGTTTGTGCTGGTTTAAGTCTCTTCTGGAGCCTCTGGATATTGCGAACGCAGGCAAGCCATATACACTTGCTCTGCGGTATCAGCTGCTGCTTGTAAATTACTATCATTTGGATTTGACATTGCTGCATCCGATGCCGAGAAAAAGCTATCTTGCTCTGAATAGCATCCAGCCGAAAAAGCGCTAACAGAAGTACTCAAAAATGAGCCAACTACTGTCCCGATAACTATCAAGCCTAAAATTCTTTTCATAAAAACCTCCATTTATGCTTTGATCCACTCCCTTCCTATTTGATTATGCTATCGACGACAGAAAGATATCAATAGTAAATACATACTAATTATAAACAACAATAACAAAGACACCCATGATTGTTGGTACAAACAATGAATAACAAAGACACCCACAATTGTTGGTAGCTTTCCCGAGGCTTGACTAGGCTTTAAACAAGCCATTGTCAGGAAGCGGGGAGGTGTGTGATGCCACGGCCAAGATATACGCAGGTGAGTCCGGAAGACACGCCTTTCTATCACTGCATTAGTCGCTTCGTGCGGAGGGCATTTTTGTGCGGTGTGGACGATTACAGCGGCAAAAGCTCTGAACATCGGCGGGATTGGGTCGAGTCCCGTTTGCTCGAGCTTGGTGCGGCCACTACTGGGGACATGCCAGTGTTTGGTGGCGCCTTCAGATACAGCCAGATGCCTGTCCTGACGATTGTTCTACCCATTGAGGCTAAAGTGAGTGCATGCAATAGCTACAACAAAATAGAGGCCTCTCTGAGACACTCCTACCGGAAGAAAGAGGGGGAAACACCAAGGATTCTTTTATCCACACAGTGTTGGGGTTATCCTGAGTCTTCTTTGACTCCAACTAGCCCTCGCAAAGGTTTAAAAAATGCATCTACCCAACATATATGCTTACTTAGATAAAAGGTACGATCCATTAATTAAGTATCTGTTTGTATTGCCTCCTTGTGATTTTCTCAGTTTTTTAGAGGCCGTGAGTAATGGTATATGTGTAGTAAGAGAGGAGCATGGTTATGAATTAGAAGAAGGTTTTATTACATTTTGGGATGCTAGCAGCGCAATAGAAACGACTATAAGTATCACGCTTCAAGAGTTCATTGAAGTACTAGAGCCTTTGAAAAACAGCTTCCTAGATGAATTCCCGACAGAGAAAGAAAGTCTCAACAAAACTACGTGTAAAATTAAAAATAGTGAATCTCTTAGTGGCATTTTCACAAACATTGAGAGACAGTTTCTAAAAGAGCTGGAATGGTTTTATAGAAACCACGGCAGTGAATGGAACATAAATGACTTCTCAACAAAAATAAAAAACAACAAGCAGAAACTCGATAGTATATTAGTTTACTTATCTAAAAATGGATACTTAAGCATCAGCAAGGAAAACAAATACTCTTTTAAAGTTTTAAAACTCCCCCCCAAAAAAAATAACAAAGACACCCACAATTGTCGGTAGCTTCCCCGAGGCTTGACTAGGCTTTAAACAAGCCATTGACAGGAAGCGGGGAGATGGGTGATGCCACGGCCAAGGTATACGCAGGTAAGTCTGGAAGACACGCCTTTCTATCACTGCATCAGTCGCTGCGTGCGGCGGGCATTTTTATTCGGTGTGAAAGAACAATAGATGACAGCCAAACCTTTTTGAGGTTTCCCGCGTCGTCGATTGACCATTGAAGTAAACATCAAAACTCAATTGATGCCTACAATGCCTCAGCCCGTCGCATCAATTAATAGAGGACGAACGACAAGACAGGCATAGCCTTGCGCTCCCCCATTTGAGCATCTTCAGTAAGACTACTTCCCCGAGCGGTTGAGTACGACGAGTGCGATGCCGCCGAGGACGGCGATGGAGCAGAGGACTAGTCTGAGGCTGAGTGGCTCGCCAAGCAGTAACAGGCCGCCGAACGCGGCTATGATGGGTACGCTGAGCTGCACTGTTGCAGCTGTGGTGGCTTCGAGGCGGGGCAATACCGCATACCAGAGTGCATAGCCGAGCCCGGATGCGATGGCACCAGACCCAATGCCGTACAGCACACCAATGGCGGAAACGCTGAAAATCGCCGCTTCTTCTCCCTGCCCCGCTATTTCGCCTTGCGACGCCATCTCAGCCGCCGCAATCACCCCATACAGCAGCAATGCCAAGGGGACGCTGCGGACAAAGTTGCCGGCAGTGGCAGAAAGCGGCGATGCAGCGCCGCGCCCGAGTAACGAATAGACGCCCCAGCAAACGCCTGCCAGCAGCATTAACAGGGCGCCGACGCTGTCGGGCGCTGCTACCCCAGGCAGTAAAAACCAGCCCAAGCCGAGCAGCGCCAGCAACATGCCAAACAGCTGCAACCGATTCGGCCGCTCACCCGCCCAAAGGCCATAGCCAATCATGGTGGCCTGCACCGCCCCAAACAGCAGCAGGGCGCCGGTAGCAGCAGTGAGGCTGAGGTAGGCAAATGAAAAGGCTGCGGCGTAGCCCAGCAGCGCCAGCGCCGAGCGCCAGTTGCCGGCAAGCCTCGCCTGCTTTGACTGTCGTTTTGATTCTGGCGCCGGAGCAGTTCCTGATTGCATAAAGGCAAGCATCATAAGTACCAGGGCGCCACTCACCATCCGCACCAGGGTGAAGCTCGCTGCATCAATACTGCCGGACACCAGCGCCTCGCGGCAAAGGAGCGAGTTGGCCGCAAAGGCCAGCATGGTCAGCGCCGTGAGCAGCCACAGCCGACCGTTATCCTGGGTTGATGCAATCTGTGGCTTTTTGTTCATTCGACCTTTCTGCGCATTTGGTTTTTGGTTTTTTGGCTTTCTGCCAAGGACGGTACAGGGGACATCCTAAACACTTTGTGAACTACGAAGATACACTCTGTTTCGCTTCAATCTCTGATAAATGGCGATGAATTACTGAAAGTAGGTTTGATGGCCCCAGTAATTTGCCAACACTTATGCAAAAACTGCGATAACCAAGCATGCCTGCGGCAGGCTTAGAACAAAAGACCGGACAGGCAAAGCCTTGCTTTCCGCCCGACTTGAGCTTCTGCAGCCAGGCTATTTCCCCAAGCGATTGAGTACAACGAGTGCGATGCCGCCGGGGACGGCGATGGATCAACGGGTGAGTCTGAGCCTGAGCCTGAGTCTGAGACTGACTGGTTCGCCAAGCAGTAACAGGCTATCGAGTGCGGCTATGATAGGTACGCCGAGCTGCTCTGTTGCAGCTGTGGTGGCTTTAAGATGGGCAATAGGAAAATGCAGCTACAGACGCATCTTTCAATGACAGCAAAGCCTCCCGGCAATTTGGACAGAATGTGGTGCAACCTTTGACTGCTGTGACAGACCCATTCTGCTTTTTTCTCACTTTTCCCCGGTTTTTTGTTACTCTCGGCAGAGGAAATCAGGATCTCTTGACCTTGTGGCCCAGTCATAAGGGATACTTGAACGGACCAGGTTATGCAATGGATTGAAACCGCGACGCTTTTTGCCGTCCTGCTAAGCGCTCTTTTAACCACTATGCTACTTTCTCACCGCCAACTTGGTACTGCCAGAAAATGGCTGGCTGCGCTCAGTGGTGCTTTAACATTAGTGCTGTTTGACAGTTTCAGTTATCAGCAAAACCTGCACACCGCATATCCACATATCCTTGGGTTGATTTTTCCCCTGCACCTGCTTTTTGCACCTTTGCTCTATGGCTATATCAGTCATCTGCTTTGCAAAGAGGTCAAGCGCGTGTTCCTGTGGCACCTTGCGCCTTTCGCCCTTTCTGTGTTGCTTATGATGCCTTTCTATCTGCAATCCTCAGCCGATAAAGCCGCACTTATGGCTGGCAGCGCGGCTGAGCAGGCTCCATGGTATCTGACACCCGGCATCGTCTTTATTGTCGCGGGCTCCTTCATTCAGACACCGATTTACCTTTGGCTTTGCCTGAAGCAGACGTTGCGAACCATCAATGCACTGAAAAGCTATTACTCCTCGCCCTTTGTTTCCACCATCATCTGGATAATTGCACTGCAGTTGGCTTTTGTACTGTTCTGGGTTCTGGATATTACGTATCTGATGTTGGATAGCTTTGGTGTCAGCGGATTTCCAATCAACCAAATCACCGACCTTATGCTGCTTGTCATTTTGGTGGTGATGACGGTTCTGGGTTTTCAGAAGCAGACGCTGTTCGAACCTTTGATAGCTCACCCAGAAATAGGACAAGCACAGCGGGGTTATAACCCACACCAAAAAGCCATCGAGTTAGCGCCGCCGCAGTCATCACCTGAAGATCGAAAAGTAAAATATGAGAAGTCATCCTTGACCGCCTCCCTGGCAGAAAACCTGTTTAGAGAGCTCAGCCAGCATATGGAATCCCATCAGAGTTACCTTGACTCCGAGCTATCCTTAAATCAGCTGGCAGAAGAGACGGGGCATTCACTGCATAATATTTCTCAGGCGATTAATCAAAGCCAGCAACTGAACTTTTTTGACTTCGTTAACCAATACCGAGTGGAGACGGTCAAATCCAGGCTGGTTGCCGAGCCGGACATGACTATCATAGACATAGGTTTACAGTCCGGTTTTAACTCAAAATCGGCGTTTTATGCCGCCTTTCGAAAGAGCACAGGCATGACCCCCAGCAAGTTCCGCCAGCTGAGCAAGGCCGAAGCGGTAGAAGCCTGAACACACAAGTCCTATATCCCTTTTTCCTGAGTCCTGTCCTATCGGGCGGCACTTGCAGCCAGTAAAAATTACCTAGTATCCGGGGTTCAAACCCAACCCAAGGAACTGGTTAATGGACACACTCATTTGGCAAAGCAAAAAACAGATCTTCTCTGTTTGTTTTTCAGGTATTTCACTGTGGCTGTCGCTTGCTGTCACCACTATTCTCACAGGATGTGGAGGTTCAGACGACATAGATGTAGACAAATCCGGTGTAGACGTGAATGTGTTTCTGGATGGCAGAGCCAATAGCGAACTGGATGCCGTGCTTACCCGTATCGCCCAAGAGAAAAATATCGAAAACGCCATCTTGATGGTGGATGTACCCAAGCATGGTTATCGCTGGCATAAAGCCGTAGGCATAGGCAATAGCCGCACCCAGGCCCCTTTGAGTCCCAAGCAAAATTTCCGCACCGGCAGTGTCAGCAAGATGCTGACCGCTATAAGAGTGCTGCAGCTTGCCGAACAAGGGCTGCTGGACCTCGACCAACCCATAGCAACCTTGTTGTCTGATGCTGATATGCCAGCAGGTAAAACACTGGCTGAGCTCAGCGTGTATCAGGGCCAAGCCATAGGCGGGCAGATAACCGTGCGACAACTACTCAACCACCGCTCAGGGATCCACGACTACCTGTTCGGCGAAGGTTCAAGCGGTATGACACTGGCTGAACTCATGGTGCTTGATGCCACTGGCGTACTGCCCAGCGGGGTTTCTCAAAAGCAGTGGAGCTCGTTGGCGTTACTGGATTACTTCTTCCAAAACGGTATGGGTAACCTGCCCTATGCAGTGCCAGATAGCCGCTTTTTCTACACTGACTCTAACTATCTGCTTTTAGGCATGATAGTGGAGAAACTTACCGGCAGGTCGCTTGCGGATAACTACAGAGACGGCATTTATAGTCACGCTGACATGCCCGGTGCCTATCTGGAATGGTATGAACCAGCCAAATCGGCCGCGCCGGTCGACCACTACCTCGATGCCAGTCACGATGGGCTTGGCAACCTCAATATTGTGGAACTTGAGATAAATACCTCACTCGATTGGGGAGGTGGCGGTGTTGTGACCGATGCAGTCAGTCTCAGCAACTTGCTATCGGCACTGTTTAACAAACACTTGCTCACCCAAGAAGCATCACTGGCGGAAATGACCTCGTTCTCGGCCACCGACTTTCCAACTAACGAGTTCCTGACCCAATACAATTACGGGCTTGGATTGGTTGAACGTGTATACAAGCTGGACAAGTACCGCGATGTAAAACTCTATGGCCACGATGGTTTTTGGGGAATACATGCTTATTACGAACCCAAGACTCAAGCCAGCATAGTACTGGTTCTGAATCAGGCCACAGCCGACGATCGCTGGATTGGCGACGTGGTTAAAGCGCTGATGAAAGCCAAGCTCTTTGGGATCTGATTGCTTTACTCAAATCCAGCGCTGTCAGTGTGGCAGCTGCTGGATGTTTTTAAGCGCAAAACGAGGGCCATGACAAAGCAGATCCAACACCCGGTTCCAAGGGCCCGAATCTACTTGAGGCAAAGGTTGCTGCTTGTTGCTACAATAGCCAGGCTTTACGCCGAATTGGCATCGTCATTTCAGCCAGACAAGCCACAGCTATTGGCAGTCAACGCCGTCAGTGCGGCGATTCCATGGGGGCTTAGCCGACTCCGTAGATAGAGCTGCACACCTTGCTATTTAAGTTTTCCGGCCAGCGCCGATCACCACAGGATACTTCCTTGAGCACTTCAGACACCCAGCCTTCCATGGCGTTTTCCACCCTTAAGCTTAAAACCGAACTGCTTGAGAACCTGTCCTCCATGGGCTATCACGAGATGACGCCCATTCAGGCCCAGAGTCTGCCAGCCATTCTGGCGGGTGAGGATGTGATTGGTCAGGGCAAAACCGGCTCGGGTAAAACGGCGGCCTTTGGTCTGGGGCTGCTGAACAAGTTGGATGTGAAGCGTTTTCGCATTCAAACCCTGGTGCTGTGCCCTACCCGTGAGCTTGCGGATCAGGTGGCGCAGGAAATCCGCACCCTTGCCCGTGGCATTCACAACGTGAAAGTGCTTACCCTGTGCGGCGGCGTGCCCATGGGACCGCAGGTGGGCTCACTTGAGCATGGCGCTCACATCATCGTAGGTACGCCGGGGCGGATTGTTGACCATCTGGAGCGCGATCGCCTCGATTTAAGCAACCTCAATATGTTGGTGCTCGATGAAGCCGACCGCATGCTGGAAATGGGCTTCCAGCCGCAGCTGGATGCGATTATTGCCAGAAGCCCGCGCGAGCGCCAAACCCTGCTGTTCAGCGCGACCTTCCCTGAGCAAATTCAATCTATTGCTCAGCAGGTTATGTACAACCCTGTGATGGTAAAAGTGGCTGTAACCCACGAGAAGAGCACCATAGCCCAGCACTTTTTCCATCTGGAAGACGACGGCGCGCGGATGCAGGCACTGCGACTACTGCTGCTTGAGCATAAGCCAGAGAGTGCTGTGGTGTTCTGTAATACCAAGCGCGAAACCCAGAAGGTGGCCGATGAGCTCAGCAATGCCGGTTTCAGCGTGCTGGCGCTGCATGGTGACCTGGAGCAGCGCGACCGCGATGAAACCCTGCTGCAGTTTGCCAACAAGAGTGCCTGCGTACTGGTGGCCACCGACGTTGCCGCCCGCGGTCTGGATATCGATGCCCTCGATGCGGTATTCAACTACCACGTGGCCCACGACACCGAAGTACATATTCACCGCATTGGCCGCACCGGCCGCGCGGGCAGCAAGGGCGCCGCCTTCACCTTCTATAACGACAAAGACGGCTACAAGATGGCGCTGCTGGAAGAGTATCTGGAGCGTGACATTCAAAGCGAGCCGCTGCCGTCGGCAAGCCTGCTTGGCAAAATGCCCCAGGCGCCAAGCATGATCACGTTGCAAATCGATGGCGGTAAAAAAGATAAGCTGCGCCCCGGCGATATCCTCGGTGCCTTAACCGGCCAAAACGGTATCGAAGGTGCCGAAGTGGGCAAGATTTTAGTGACCGATTACCGCGCCTATGTGGCGGTTAACCGAAAGGTTGCCAAAAAGGCACTGGGTAAAATCACCTCCGGTCGCATTAAAGGCAAGTCGTACCGAGCCTGGTTGATGAAATAAGCCAGGCTCTGACAGCATCAGTGTCACTGAGTAATGCCTAGCCGCTTGTTCAAAATAAAGCCCGCATGATGCGGGCTTTATTTTTGGTATTGGCTTAGAGCGCTTATTCAGAAGCAGACGGGCTATCGAAGCTTTTTAACGACCGTAAAAACAGCCCCAGGCCACCGAAGCTCAGCACCAGAATCATGATTAAATCGAAGGCGGTCATGGCCCGTAAGCTGAAATGAACCGAGGTGATCACCCCAAACAGCAAGGCTGCGAGGGAGCCAAAGGTCAGCAGCCAGCCAAAGGGGTTTTTGGCATTGTAAAACATAATCCCCACCCCAAAGATAAAGGGCACCATCACCATGCCAGTGGTGATACTGACATTCATCCCCATGGCCTGAAATCCATAAAGCGACATGCCAAAACCAAAATGTGACCTGACCTGAATGGCATTGAGCAGTAAATATACGCCAATCACCATCATCGCCAAGCCAATAAAAAAGTGGCCTAAACCACCATTGCTGCCGCCTGCACCGCGCATGCCCATCTCCCTTTTCGGCTGAAATTATCCCTGAACTCTATGGGTTCACTGAGGAGGTTTGTACCCCTTCATCGGGCGGATGTAAATAGCGCTGGTAACTTCGCTCACTCAAGGGCGAGCGTCGCCACCTGCACTCACGGGCCAAGTCTGCTAGAATCCGCCCATCTTGATGTTTGACTGATGTTGAAGGAAACGCGATGAACCCCATTATTGCGCTGCTTAAAGAGCACAATGTGAGTGATGAGCAGGTGAAAAGCCTGTTCCAAACCCTGACCGAAAACCCCTTGATGGCCATGGGTGTGTTGGGTCAGCTTGGTATTGCCCCTGAAAAACTTCAGGGCATGATGATGCTGGTGATGCAAAACCCCGGGCTGATCAAAGAAGCAGTTGAAGAACTGGGGCTGGATTTCTCCAGGGTGGAAGCGGCCAAAGCCAAGATGGATGAGCAGTCTGGCGCAGGCAACTGATCTGCCGCGGTAAGCTGAAGCAGTCCGGTGTTTGCCCTTTATGGTGAGAGCTAAGCACATCTGAGCCTAATCTTATGCACCCAGTGCAAACAGCCTTTACTCAGCCGGACTGTTTTTCACTTCATATCAAAACATTAAAACCAATTTGCACTTACCAAGTGTCTGCAACATCCCGTTAAATCTCTGGAAAGTACGGTTTAAGCAAGGCCTCAAGCTCTGCCACCTGAGCGGCAGCCTGCTCCAGAGCCTCTAGCACCCGCGCATCGGCCACTACCGGCTCGTTGCTGCTTTTATCGCACTGATGTTCCGCTTCACGCAGCAAGGCTGACAAGGCACCGAAACCACAGGTCGCGGCGGCGCTCTTCAAACTATGATATTGAATTCGCGCATCTTTCATATTCAGTTTCGGCTGCACCAATAAGGTTTGCGCAAGCTTGATATCGGCCAGAAACTGGGTCAGCACCATACAGTAAAGTGCGGTATCTCCCAGCCGTTTACAGGCTACATCCAGCTCCAATCCGAGTCGTTCACTGAATTGCAGCACCTCTTTTGGCAGGCCATCAGCCGCCAGCGGCACTGATGTGGCTGTATCCGATGTTGCAGCCAACGCGGCTGAGTAGCCTTTGTCATTGCCGCTGGATTGGCTGGGAGAGGCGCCTTCAAGATGCTGGCACAATTTCTCCGCAACCTGTTCAATATCAAATGGTTTGGCAATATGGTCATTCATGCCCGCCTGCTGGCAGGCCAGTTTGTCCTGGGGCATGGCATTGGCGGTCATGGCAATAATCGGCAATTGGGTGAGTTTCAACTGCTGGCGAATACGGCGGGTGGTTTCATAGCCATCCATGCCCGGCATCTGAATGTCCATCAGCACCAGATCAAAGCTCATCGACACCAGACGTTCCAGCGCCTGAAAGCCATCCACGGCATCGGTCACCCGGGCGCCAAGCTGCGTCAGTAAGGTGGTAGCCACCAGCCGATTGGTAGCGTTGTCCTCCACCAGCAGCAGATGCTTACCTTCAAGCGATGCTCCGGGCAGCGCCAGTTGCTGGCCGTCTTTGGCTTTGGGGTGCTCACAGGCCACCTCCTGCAGGGTGTTATACAGCATCTCCCGGGTTATGGGTTTAATCAGGGTGGCATCGTAACTGCCATCGGCCTGCTGCAATTGGGCCTCAAGGATCCTTTCACTGAAGGCGGTCACTATCACAATCGCCGGCTGCCTGGGCAGAGCCGTTAGCCTGCGAATAGTTGCCGCCAGGGTGAGTCCATCGATGTCCGGCAATTGCCAGTCGATGAGCAGTACATCAAACCCGGCAGTCTCAGGCGCCTGTACGCTCCACAGCGCCGACTCGGCATCTTTACAACTGCTGACCTCACAGCCAAGCTTTTGCAGCATTTCCTGCAACACCAGCCGGGAGGTATCGTTATCCTCAACCAGCATCACCCGGATGGGCGCCAATGTAGCTATGCTGGTTTGCGCGGTTTCAGAGGGGATGTAGCCCAGCGGCACCCTCAGGGTAAAGGTGCTGCCCTGACCAGGGGTGCTGGCGACCTCAATATCGCCACGCATCAGGCTGATAAGCTCACGGGTGATGGCAAGCCCAAGGCCAGTGCCACCGTAGCGGCGAGAGATAGATGAATCGGCCTGCTGGAAACCGGTGAAAATGATCTCCTGCTGAGCCTCAGTCATCCCAATACCCGAGTCAGATATCTCCACTTGTAGCTCACAACGCCGTTCATCCTCAATACACACGCCGATACGGGTGATAACTTCACCAACCTCGGTAAATTTAATGGCATTGCCAAGCACGTTAAGCATCACCTGTCGCAGCCGCAGGCTGTCCCCTATCAGGGTGTCTGGTACCGCATCATCCACCTGATAAACCAGTTCAATGGCCTTATGCTGCGCCTGGGATGACAAAATGCTGCCCATCTCAGTCAGCAGTTGCTGCAACGAGAAAGGTTGCTGCTCCAGCTCTATCCTGCCTGCCTCGATTTTGGAGAAATCCAGAATGTCGTTCAGCAGCGCCAGCAGCGATTTAGCCGCCTGCTGAGTCTTCAGCAAATAGTCACGTTGCTGCGGCTCGAGTTCGGTATAGAGGGTCATTTGCAACAGCCCGAGTACAGCATTCATTGGAGTACGGATTTCATGGCTCATGTTGGCGAGAAAGTCGGACTTGGCCTGGCTTGCATGCAGCGCCTGCTCCCGGGCATCTGCCAGTTCCTGCTCCCGCTGCAACTGCTCGGTGAGGTCATAGGCAATACCAAGATAACCGCTCAGCTCACCTTCTTCACTGCAAAGGGCCGTTACACTGAGCCGCACCGGGATCTGCCTGCCGCTTTTGCTGATGTAGGTCCAATTATTGGTATCGGGCTTGCCACGCCTCGCCTTGGCGACAAAGGCATCGAAACCGGGCTCGACCTTTTGCCCAAGCTCCTTGCTGAGCACTGCCGCGCGTTCCACAACCTCCTGTTCTACATGGAATATGGCCGGGGTTTGCAGGCCTATCATTTCGCCGGCACTGTACCCCAGCATGCGCTCAGCTGAGGGGTTGAAGTCGGTGATAATACCTTCAGGGTCGGTGGCGATCAGGGCATATGCTGCCGAATTGAAAATACTGCGCTGCAGCGCGCCCATCTGCTCAAGCTGTGCGGTACGCTGTTGCACCAACACTTCCAGCTCGGCCTTGGCAGCAATCAGGGCATCTTCCTTGGCTTTGGCAAGCTCGGCGCTGTGCCTCAGTACCGTTAAACGCCTGAGCCACATCAGCTGCGCCAGATACACCAGCACAGCCACAAGCCAGCTCGAGATCCAGGCATTCCACAGCCTCGTTCTTGGTGCAGTGAGTGACATGGCTTGGATAAAGCCTTCTGCCGGAGCCAAACTCAGCAGCCAATTACGACCAAATATCGTGATGGATTCACTGATTTCCCTGTCCTTAAGCGCATCCGATTGCTGCCCCCGCATAAAGAAGAGTTCCTTTTTCTCATCGGTGACATCAAAAATCGACAGAGTCAGATTGTCATCCAGCCCAGATACAGTACTGAGCACTTCATCAATCAGAATCGGTGCATAGCTCCACCCCACCAGACGTTGCATCGTCGCGGAGGTATCGGGGTTATGTGCGTCAGGACGAAACACTGGCAGCAAAATTAAAAAGCCGTGCAGACTCTTCTGACTTGCCTGTACCAGAGTAATGGGACCGGTCAGGCTTGCTGTCTTTTCCCGCGCCGCCCGCAGCGCCGCCTGGCGCCGGTTTGATTCAGAACCAATATCCAGCCCAACGGCTTGCCTGTTACGGTTCTCAGGCTCAATAAAACGGATGATAAGTAAATCATCCTGATGGGGCTGTAATTGCCGCAGATTAAAGTTGCCATCTGGCCGCTCTGCCACGGCTTGTTCAAGGAATTCAGTAAGATGGTTTTGGGGCACATATTGCACAAAGCCAAAACCTCTGGCGCCGGGGAACTCCATATCATAGTCCCGGGTGCCTGTGTAGGTTTGCATATGTTGATAGTTGAAGTTGTCGGGGCCGACGGTCACCATGGAGCCCCTGAGTCCGCGCAGGCCGTGCTCATACAGCGAGACCTTCTCTGCCACCCCGGCTCCAATCTCCTGTACCCGTGTATGCAGGGCGTCGGCAACCCTGGCGTTGTTTTCAGCATGCTGACGGGCAGCAAGCTCACTGCCTACCCAATACCCCAACAGAATGATCAGTACAGGCAACCATAATGACAACAGAGGTTGCTGCGAAAAGGAGCTCTTAACCAGTCCTGTGCCTTGCATTGAAATCCTCGTCCTGAGTACCCGAATAGGAGGATAAAAAGCACTTTAAAAACATGCGGTTTTAAGTACAAAGCATAGTCGCCATCAGGAATATAGCATTGAATATTTCGATTCCTTTTAAATTCCCGTTGAATTTCATAGCTATGGCGTTCTCTATCACCTGCTCAGCCATTACCAATGCCTCAGCTGCTGGCAGTCATGGCAAAAGCCAACTCAAGGCTGACTGAGTCCCGCAAAAACATACAAATACATCGACTACACTCTTATGAGATATGCCGAAGGACGGTCTATGAAAGAGCGCATCCAACAAACCCTGCTGGAGCAGTACAAGATCTCAGAGCTTGAGATCCAAAGCCGCAAAAAGCTGTTTGAACTCAGCGATAGCGAGCTTGAGGCGCTGCACGACTACCGTTTTCTGATTGAGGAGCACTCGGGCTCGATTATCGGCCGCTTTTACGAACTGGTATCGCAGGACGAACACGCTACCCTGCTGATTGGCGACACCGACACCTTTGAGCGGCTCAAGTTGGGGCTGAATAAATACATTCTCGACATGTTTTCAGGCTTTTACGACAGCGAATACGTCAACAATCGTCTGCGTATCGGGCTGGTGCACAAACGCATTGGGCTGGAACCCAAGTATTTTATTTCGGCCCAGCGCTACCTCACCAGCGTCATTCAGGAGTCCATCCGGCAGATCATTGCCGATCCGGACGAAGCCTGGCGAATAGGGCTCTTGGTCGAGCGGCTTATCTCCTTCGATACGTCCTGGATTTTCGATACTTACATCACCTCGCTGGTCGATGAAATGCGCTCGCAAAACGCCAAGAATGACCTTTACGTGCGCTCACTCGAAAGCAAAATCAAATACCTGGAAGGGCTTGCCAATAAGGACGTGCTGACCGAGCTTTACAACAAACGCGCGTTTCGCGAATTACTCAGGCGCGAGATGCTGCTGTCGAAGCGCACCAATAGCACCATTTCCATCATTTATATCGATGTCGATTCTTTTAAGGGCATCAACGACAGTCGTGGCCACGAAACCGGCGATAAAGTGTTGGGCTCACTGGGGCAAATCATCAAACAGGTGGTGAGGGAAACCGATATCCCCTCCCGCCAGGGTGGCGATGAGTTTTGTATCGCCCTGCTCGACTGCACCCTGAAAGAAGCCAAAACCAAGGCAGAGCTCATTATCGAGCATTTCAGCAGCGCCTTCGCGGAATACAGCATCAGCATTGGCATTGTGGAAATGCTCGACAAGGTCGATGTGGATGTCGACAGCCTGCTGCACCGGGCCGATCAGAAGATGTATCTCGCCAAAAAGAGCAAGGGCAACAAAATTTGTGAATAGCCCGGCAAGCTCACAAAAGTCGTTTTTTATCAGCCACTCTTAAAGCGCTGCTTTGCGGTGTGAGTAATCCAGGCCGCTGGCTGCCTTTGATAAAGCCAGCGGCAACTAGTCGCTTTCGATATAAGCCGCCAAACAGGCAAACTCGGCCTCCAACCGCTGCTCACTGAACAGTGGCGCCAGTTTCAGCAGCCACTGCTGCCACAGTCTGCGGGCATCCAGCATCTCTCCCTGCCAGAAGAACCGCGCCGCCATGCCATGTCGCACCGCCTGCCAGCGGTTTTCGCGCAGTTGCCAGTCGGCAAGCGAAAGCTGCTGCTCGCCATCCAACAGCCCCCGCAGCAACTCGGTTGCCAACAAAGCGCAGAGCGTCGCCACTGAAGATGCCAACATGGGGGCGGGCTGCATATCCATCACCCTGATTTCTATGGTGCGATACACTGGATGCAGCCGCGCGTCGGTCCAGATACAGGTAGGTTTGTGAATAAGCCCGGCACTCAGTAACCTGCTGATGGCTTCAAGTTCGCTCTCAAAGGAAACCACCTCTGGCGGCGTGCCACCGCGGGGCAGCTGCCCGAGTGCCGCACAGCGATAACTGGCAAGCCCGGTGTCGCGACCTGCATACATCCGAGAGTTTGCACAAAGTGCAATCAGCGGCGCCAAAAATGGCCGCAGTGCATTAAAAAGTCGGCTAAGCCAGGGCTCGGGGCATGAGCCAATATGGCAGTGCATGCCAAAGGTGAAGAGCTGACGCAGCAGTTCCTGCAGCTCATCCACACTGGCTCGATAACAATCACGAATGGCCATCTCCCGCCAGTCCAGAGTGGGATGGGCGCCGCCCACAAAAAGCTGCAGCTGCAGTCTATCCAGCCGCAAGGTTAAAAAGTCGCGGCAGCGCCGCAGGTGCAACGCCTGCTCGCGGGCATTGTGAAACACAGGACTGCTGTGCTCAAGCATGCCGATATGGGCTTCGGGGCTCCACAGTCCCGATGGCCCATCCGTGCCGATAAGCGCCTCAAAGGGCAACTCAGCCACCTGCCCGCTGGCATCCAGCAGCAAATACTCTTCTTCGAAGCCAAAGCTCAAACCCGCCAGCAGCGCTTTTGCATCCACAGCCGAATCGAGTTGTGTACCAACATGGCCTGGGTTTCCCGGAATGTCGCCCGGTATTGAAAGCCTTTCCATGGCTCATTCACCCCGGCCGATAGCAGCAGGACCTGTCACCAAACAGGCGCCAGCCAAAGGATGGCGCTGACGGGTGGCGCTGACCATGCCCTCTATAGAAGTGCGCCCCATCAGCCCCGAAATTTGTGGGCTGGGTGCACCTTTGGGCCACAAACACAGGGCTCGTACTTCAAGGCACAGACTCAGGTCTTCCGGCGCCAGATACACGCAAGGCGCGTACTCTACCCGCTGCTGCGCAAGCACAGGGCCGCGGGGTAAGTCATCAGCAGGCGTCAGCGCGGGGTTTAGCACCACACCTGCACCGCCATAGCCAAAAAGCGGCTTGATGACCTGCTGTGGTGCAATGGTATCTCCGGGCAAATGCAGCATGCGACAAGGCAGCACACTTGGGTCATCCAGCAGCGGTAGCATAGATTTTGCGAGTAAATAGTACCAGTCGGGGTGCCCGGCAAAACTCACTTCAGCGCCGAGAAACAACTCCCGGCAATGGGCCGCTTGCTCGGGGCTGATGACTATCAGGCGATTATAAATGCGCTCAATCGGCTGCAGTGCGCCGCCTGCCTTCGTGCTGTGATAAAAAAGCCGGTTGCCGCGGCGCACTATATTCGAGAGCGGCTGCGGCGAAATGCCGTATTGGCGCGCCATCAACTCAAAACAAAAACCTGTGGCCTGTGTCAAAGGCGCTTCATCGAGCATGACCACGGCATCGGCAGAGGCAGTCTGCCCCAGCACAATTTGCCCAAGGGCGCGGCGCCGCTCACTCAAGGGGGCGAGTCCAAACGCAGAGTATGAAAGCGCGGCTTCCTGGCTGTGTGCCCAGGCATAGAGAGATGGGAAAGCCTGCAACTCAATCAGTCGATGATTGAGGGTACCGGCAGCTTCACAGATGGCAAAATCGACCGCAAAGAATTCGCACCAATCCGGCGCATCGCCAATCAGCAGTGCTTTGGGTACCCACTGACGGGCCCTGGCAAGCCGCTCAGGCGCCATGGCCTGCTGCAATAGCGCAACGGCACTTTGGCAAATCCCCTTAAAAAGCGGCCCGGGAAGCTGCAACGTATAGGGCGCCAAATGGTCAGATGAAGTTTGAACACAGGGCAAGACCCCGTGCTGCCCGGCGCTGCGGACAACGGTTACGTGATTCATGGTGTTGGCCTCCCCTGGCCCAAGATCCTTTTCCCTGCAACAGGGCGGCCGCTTACAGCGGTTTCAGGTAGACGTGGCTGGTTTTGTTGGCTTCAAAGCCAATGGCACGATAAAAACGATGGGATGCTTCGCGGCGAATATCAGAGCGCACCAGTAACCTTTCCAGTCCGCGCTGACGGGCCCAGGTCTCGGCCTCGGCGACCAGTGCTTCGCCCAGCCCCTGTCTGCGGGCATGGTTTCCCACCACCAGGCCGGTGATCTCGGCCTTAACGCCGGTTTCGAGGGTGAGTCGTTGCTCAACTACCAGCCAGGCGGCCACCCGCCCCTGCCACTCAGCAACAAAAATAGCGTGGTCCTGCGAAGCAAGGATCGCAGCAAGACAGACGCCGGTTTCCATCACAGTGGTTTGATAGCCAAGCTCCAGAGTAAGGGCGGCAATCGCACTGACATCGGCTGTGGTGGCGGCGCGGCAAGGCACCTTGGCCAGAGTCTCGGTCATGACAATTCTGCCGCCGTCTTTTTGGGAAGGGTGTCGTTGATGCTGACCCAATCGACATGGGTATCGTAAAACACATGGGCCATTGGCTCGGTTTCAATGGCCTGGTGCAGACAGGCACGCACTATGTGCAGTTCACCTGGCCAGCGGCTGGATGTGAAAAAGAGGCTGCTGCCACAGCGGCCACAAAAGCCCCGCCGGGCAGGGGCGGAAGAGGCAAACCAGATTAACTTGCCTTCAGGGTCGCCAATTTGAGCTTGCTGCTCATCGACCCCAAGCCAGGTGACAAAGGCTGCACCATGGGCGCGCTGACATTGGCTGCAGTGACAGTGGGCAACCCACTTCACCGGCGTATCAAAGGCCACAGTGACAGCGCCGCAAAGGCAACTGCCGCTAATCTTATCGTTGGCCATAACCTTCCCCCAAAGGCGATACATACTGGAGCCATTGTTGGCAGACTGGTCACTGATTGTCCAGCCTGCCGTTATTCAGGCGAGGATCCGGCGTCAGATTAGCCTGCGCCCCCGTCTGGCATACGCTGTCAGTCCAGCCCTTTCATCAGGTTGTTGCCGGCGGCAATGCGTTCCTGACGGAGCTGTTCACCAAGTTTTCTAAGCTCTGCCTCTTCGCTGGCAGTGGGCTCACGCTCGCCGATTTTGTCCATCATTTCCATCAACTTGCGCTCCGTAGGGCTCATTTCGGCCATATGTAGCCCATTTTCCGCATCATTGAGCCTTTGCCCCAGCGCGTCGTACTGAGCTTGCAATTGCTCAAGGCGTGCATCATCAGCCTCGCTCCTGTCTTCCATGTCATAGAGCGCATCTATACTGGATTGCAGTGACATCATCTGCTCACGGAGCACTTCCACATCTGACGCCAGCTGTTCTTCGGCGGTTTCCTCCACAACGAAGCCTTTTTTAGCCATACAGGCGTCGATTTCCCGCTCAGACAACCCCAGCGCAGTTTGCGGGCCTTTATCCAGACATTGCTCAACCTGGGTGCCGTCGCCGGTCTTCAGATACTGGTCGTAACACCCCCTGAAGGCTTTTTCCAGCGCCTTACCGGCTTCTTGCTTGCTCATGCCGGCACAGGCGGCAACGGCTTCAAAACCAGGCTGATTCATGCCCTGGGCAATCATAGATTTTAAGGTGTTCTCGAGATATTCCTGGGTCAGCCAGGAGGTATCATCTTTGGCAAAAACCGCTGTGCTGACCAAGGGGGCCAAAACCAGCGCTGCGATGAGAGTGCGATTTTTCATGCTGTAAATTCCTTTTACTCAGGGAACGGGACAACGGCAAACCGTATGGGAGTTGGATCCTTCTCAGGCCGGTAAACCGCAACAGGCAAACTAAACAAAGTTAACGGCTTTGCCTATCAGTCATTTGTATGAGAGTCATCAGGCGATACTGCGGGCGACAGTGCCAATCACTGTGCGTTCGACCCAACGCGGAGGCTGACGTTAGGCTATGCTTTAGGAGTCGCAAACACTATCAGGTTGCGGCCGCAACTGTCTTCACAAGTCCGACAAAGAGACAACATCATGGCCAAATTCGGCATTGCCCTTCTGTGGTTGGTAAGCTGCTTGTCGCAGGCACAAACCCAGATCCTGCTCTTTGCCGATCACCCGATTGATATTCATCTCAGCCAGGAAACCCTCAATGCCAATATACTGAATGCGCTTGAACAACATGCGGACGGCCAACTGCATTTCAGCTATCAGCTGGTGCCCCAGAACCGCAGTTGGCGCATGCTTGAGAAAATGCCTGCCTGCCTTATCAACCAAATCAAGACCCCGGAGCGGCAAGCCAAAGCCTACTTCACTCACTTCCCGTTGACGCTTTATCCACCGCTGCGCTTGATAGTGGCGCAGGCCACAGCCACAAGCTGGCCGGCAGAATTTACCCCAGCCAGTTACAACCTGCCGGGCAATAACCTTATAGGGCTGGTAAAAGGCCGCAGCTACGGCGAGGCGCTCGATATTGCCTTTGCCGCCACGCCGCAACATTACTTTGTACGGGGTGGCACCGAACCTGCCGAACGCACTTTGGATATGTTGATCGCCAAGCGCATCAGCGCCACCGTTGATTACAGCCGCTCGGTGCGGGTGTATCTGGATGAAATCCAAAGCCCTTTTGCATTCAAAGCGATACCCATAGCCGGTGAAAATTCTGCGGTGGCAGGTTTTATTGCCTGCAGCAAAGATAATCAGGGAAAAGCCATGGTGGAGGCGCTTGATATGGCCTTTGCCAAAGACGCCATGCTGGAAGACTACATTAAATTTCACCGTGCCTTTTTTGGTGACGAAGAAGGCGCGTTTTTGGAAGCCGATATCCGCGCACGCCACCTCAGTCTGAAAGCCTCCCACTGAGACAATGCATCCAAACTCGACTGACATCAGACTCGGCTTGCTTCAGACTAGACTCAGCCAGGCAAGGCTGGGCCAGACTCACCGTTATTTGGCTGGCACCACACCTGCCAAATAACGGCAAAATACTGCGATTACAGCTGCTTTTTCAGCGCTTTGACTTCTTTGCTGAACGCCTTGTCATCGGGCGCTATTTGCGCGGCGCTGTCGAGCCAGGTGCGGGCTGAGGTCTTATCCCCCATCAGTGCCAGCAGCTGTGCCCGACGAAGCTGGGCCCAGGGACGGTACTTATCCGGCAAGTTGGCAAACAGTGGCTCCATGCCTTCACTCGCTTCCTTCAGATACACCCCGCCCTTTACCGCATGTTTTAACAGCTGGTATCTAAGCTGTGGATCCAATTCAGCATCTTCATCGGGCTGCTTGCCCCAGCCAATGGCTTCACTGAGCACAGCCGCCGCCTTTTCATGGTCATCCCCCATGCGCACCGAATGGCGCAGGCTCAGCTGCCTGTCAGTGCGAAACGCCTTGCGGGCTTCGGCAAGCTGAGCATCGAAGGTCTTGTTGTCTTCCTGCTTAAGGGCAACATCCAGTAAAGCCAACTGTCCTTCCAGTGGTGAAATAGCAGCGATATTGAGCGCCACTTGCCGCGCCTTGTTTTCATCGCCCCCCACAATGCCGGGGGCATGAAGGTAGAAGCCAAACAATGCCTTGGCAATATCCATATCCTTGGGGGCAAGCTGCTGCGCTGCCTGATAACTCTCAAGTGACTTTGACGCCAAGCCCGGCGCTGAAAACACCGAGGCGCCCATCGCCATATTGGCATAAATATCGCCGGCCATTTTAAGCCCCTGCGCCCTGGCAGAGGTCGATGCCATGGCATTGGCGGTAAGCCAGGCGGTGAGCTCATCTTCGGCCTCATCTTCACGTTCGAGTTTAATCAAACTTTTTAAGCGAAAGGCCATCAGATTGGCGGGCGCATCGGCATCAATCAGCCCCAGCAGCGCCTGGTATTCACCAGCCTGATAACGGCTCTCTACGGTATCTATTTCGGGGGAAGGCAAGTCGGTAAGTCTGGCATGGGCAATGGTGGAAGCGCCGCAAAGAAGCAGCGCTGAAAGCAGCGATAAACGCAGAGCACGATGCTCAAAAAGGTTCAAATTCAGCATAGGGTGGCCAGGTTAATTATTTTGGCTTTCGACCCATTGCCAAGAATTAGAGTTCCATGAATTAGCTGAGATCAGTCAAAAGCATTAACCCCAATCGCCGCAGCAAGCTCGCCGCTAATCAAGCTCCTTCAGGGTGGCTGCGCCAAGCTGCCCCATCTGGCGGCTAATCCAGTCGGCACGGCCGGACATATATTCGGTGGGCGGACTGATGCGGTATTCCCAGGGGTTTGGCAACAGCGCCGCCAGCAGCGCCGCCTCACGTACACTGAGCCTGGAAGCACTCTTGCCAAAGTAATGCACCGAGGCGGCCTCGGCGCCATAAATGCCGGGGCCAAACTCCACAATATTCAAATAAAGCTCCAGCGTCCGGCGCTTACCGGCAATGGTATCCAGCAGCAGTGCAAACCAGGCCTCAAGGCCCTTACGCACCAAGCTGCGGGATGACCATAAAAACAGATTCTTGGCGGTTTGCTGGGTCAGAGTGCTGGCGCCGCGCAATCGCTCTCTGGGCTCCCTGTCTGCCAAAGCGATTTTTATCGCTTCAAAATCAACCCCATAATGCAGTGGAAACCGCTGATCCTCAGAGGCAATCACCGCCAATTGCAGATTGGGGGAGATATTCTCCAGCGGCCGCCAGCTGTGGCTGACCTCAATCCCCGCCCTGGGTGGAAACAAGCTCCGGTCGATACGCCAGGCCCAGGTGGGCGGGTCGAAAAAGGTAACGGCCGCAACCAGCGCGACGCTGAGCAGCACAAAAATCAAAGTCAGCTTGAACAGCCAACGCCAGAGGCCGCGCCAAATGCGGCTTAAGAAGGATCGTTTCGGCTCGCTGGGCACAGGGGCATCACTTCCGTTCATTGCATCACCAGACATGGGCAAACTCCCTTTCTACCTTCCGCTTGTGTCGCATTAATCAGACGGGCAAACAATAAATATCCACTTGGGATCCCGGCTCCATGGTTTGATAATTTTACGCTTTTTATCCTTGGTATAGAAACACTTGCCGAACAGGATAATACCGGCGCCCTCAAGCTCCCTACGCTCTTTAATGCCGAAGCGTTTAAGCAGGCTGTCACGGATCTCAGAAATGGCAATGCCGGTTTCACGGCTCTCGCTGGGATTAAGCCAGTTCATATCTTTATCAGAGTGCGACAGTGTGCCCCAATACATCCGGGGCGCACCGTTTTCGGTCGGTTCGGCATCGGCGAAATTCACAAACAGGTTTTTTGCCCGCCAGCGGTGCACCTCATCGGTGTAAACCCACAGATCTGAGCTGGCAAGTTCACTGCCGCGCAGCAAACTTTGCAGTACTTTTTTCAGCCCCAGCTTGGGCGCTGAGACAGCGGCTTGCGCCGCGTCGGCAGTTTGGGGTTCCGTTTTGCCGGTCTGGCGGGAGGCGGGTCGATAATCCGCCTTGGGTTCGCGAACGCCTTCATCACTGGCAGCCGCGCTCTTTTGCCGTGGTAAACGCACCGGCGCATCGAAGTCGATGCTGAGGCCATCTTCCCGCTCAATGGCTTCCCGCACTTCGGCAGCCGCGCCTTCTTCCTCTTTACGCGCGGTTGATGGCCGGTATTCGGGGCAATCATCGGCGTGGTAGAGCGAGCCAAAACAGGCCGCCTTACCATCGCTTGAGGCGCGGCGAAAATAGGCGCGGGCGCCGCAACCGATGCAAAAAAGTGACTGACGCAGCAGCTCCTGCGTGGCTTCATCAAGCTTGGCAAAGCCATAAACGGAAAACACCCGCTCTGCTTCACCTTCCGGTTCACAGCGTACGTCCAGCACCTTTCACCTCCAAGCCACCAATCCAAATACAGGGCCTGAGCATGATGGTAAAGACTGCTGATTAATCAGGCAAATTGTTTAAGCCACTGGGTAAATGCCTGTTTGGGCAAGGCGCCAGCCTGCTGCGCCAGCACCTTACCCCCCTGGATCACCATCACAGTGGGGATGGAGCGGATCCCAAACTTTGCCGCCAGTGCCTGCTGACTTTCGGTATCTAATTTGCCAAAGCGGAACCGGGGTTCAAACTCGGCTGCGGTCTGGGCAAATACCGGCGCAAAGCTCTGACAGGGACCGCACCAGGCAGCCCAAAAGTCTACAACCAGCGGTATCTCGGATTTAACGGCATGGGCGTCGAAGTTGGCAGCAGTCAGCTCTAACGGCTTACCAACAAACAGTGGCGATTTACAACGGCCGCAACTGGGGGCGTCGCTGAGTCTGTCATCGGGCACCCGGTTAAGGCCGTGGCATTGGGGGCAGGCAAGGATCATGGCTATGGCTCCAAAAATAAAGGCTGGATAAAACCACACATGGGGGCACAGTAGCGCCGTTACAAGGCGAAAAATCCAGCATCCTTCACTTTTGTCGCCAACTCTGGCAGGGTAAAACACTGGATATAAGATGATTACAATAACAAGGACCTCAGATGACATCAGGAATTCAGCCCGGCAAGTGGCAACATCTGCCCCGCAGCTTGCTCCTTGGGCTGCTGCTGACAACTGCCGCCCCGCTGGCCGCCTTTGCCCAAGCCGAACCCGCCGAAACCGATAAGCCTGCCAGCGCCGCCATTGCCACGCCACTGACCTACGGCAACAGCTATCAGGCCCCGTCACGCCATTTTGGAGAAGGCAGGCGCTTTATGGTGGCGCTGCCAGAACGCTATCAAGCCAGCGAGCGCCGCTATCCCGTGCTTTATGTTATCGATGGCGATTTTCAGTTTCGTCATGTCTCTGCGGCGGTAAATAACCTCACCCGCATGGGCAAGATCCCGCCCATGATAGTGGTGGGCGTCGCCACCCAGGGGCAGGCGGACTATATCAAATCCACCACCTGGGCCTCCGAGCGCGAAGGTGATGAGTTTGGTGGCGCCGATACCATGATGGCCTACCTGAAAGACGAGCTGGTGCCGCTGATTGATAGCCGATTTCGCACCAGCGGCAAGAACGCTGTTGCGGGCTATTCATTGGGCGGCCTCTTTACCCTCGAGGCCTTGATGGCCGACAACACGCCCTTCTCCGCCTTTTTGGCCATGAGCCCCAGCGCCTGGTACGACGATTACGGCATCAAAGGCCGCATGGCGGCTTACATCAAAAAGCACAAGTCACTGCCACCACTGTTTTTATCGGTGGCCAACGAAGAAGGCATGGGGGTGCAGCCGCTGTTCAAGTTGATTGAAAAGTCAGTGCCAAACTCCGGGGTGGTGTTCAAGCGCTACCCGGATGAAACCCACTACAGCACCGCTATGCCTGCGCTGTTGGATGCCCTGGAGTATCTGGCTCCGGCCTACTACACAGATCTGGATGTGCTAGTGCCAATGGATAACTACAAAGATGTGTTGAACCACTTTGAGGCCAAGCGCAGCCAATGGGCCGGATTTCGCTTCGAATGGTTACAGTCTTACTATCTGGCCAAGTATTTTTTCATTACTAAACAGCAAGATAAAATTGACTCCTTCCTCGATGAAGCCCAAAAACGCTTCCCTGAATCCAACACAGAGTTATGCGTTGCCATGGCCAAAGCCTATTTGAAAAAAAAGCAGCCTGAGGAAGCGCAAAAAGTGCTGCTGCGGGCACAGAAAGAAGGCGAGCAAAGCGCCGACTGGCTGGCGCAAATGAGTGAAGCCAAAAAGGCCATGGGCGCCATAGCCGAAGCCCAGGCCCTGCACAGCCGCGCCATGGCGCTGGCCGAAGCTCAGGGGCTGGAAAGCTGGGAGTACTGGGAGCTTAATCCAAGGCGCTTTTAGTATCCGGCACGGCCCAAAGGGTAGTATCCGGCACAGCCCAAAGGGCAACATGATCAGTAAAAAAGGCGCCCTGGGCGCCTTTTTCATTGAGCTTAACGGCTCACCCTCACTTCCGGTGAGTTCATCAGCGCCAACATGGGATTGGCCGCCATCACCTGCTGGCGCATCAGCTTGCCGATGATAAGCCCCGCCACAAAGCCGCCGATATGCGCCCAGTAGGCCACGCCCTCACCCGCCATGTACAAGCCAAAGATGTTAAACGCCAGCCAAATACCGAAGAACACCAGCGGCGATACCTTCTTTTGGTAGATGATGAACATAAAGGTCAGGCTCGCGTAGCGGAACCACAGCAGATACATACCGAACAGCCCGGCGATGGCACCGCTGGCGCCCACCATGTAGATATCGCTGCCGGGCTCGGAGATGATCTGCGCCGCCGCAGCCGCAAGACCACACACCAGATACAGCCCCAAAAAGCGTGCCCGGCCCAGGGCATCTTCCAGGTTGTCTCCCACCACATAGAGGAAGTACATATTGCCCGCCAGGTGCAAAAAGTCACCGTGGAGGAACATGTGGCTTACCAAAGTCCACACATGGCTGCCGTGGAGGACATCCCTCGGCACCAGGGCAAAGTTTTCAAACATGGGGTCGGTCATCGACAAATCGAAGCCATAAATGCCGAAAATCACCATATTCAGCGCCAGCAGCCACCAGGTAACCACAGGTTTGGACTTGGGTTTGAGGTTAAACTCCACCGGCATCTGCGACAAAAACTGAAACAGCCAGGTTTTTACACTCACCTTGCCATCCAGTTCGGTCAGCGCCTGACGCACCAGGGGTGATTGCACCACCTTGTCGCATTCAGCCTTGTCGAGCCACACGCCTTTACAGCCGGGGCACACGTCCACTTCAATCTCGAACTCGTTCATCAGATGATAACGCTCAAGGGTGGTGTCGCAGCTGCAGCAGCGGCGGCTCGACTCGCCGAGGTGACGCCCCAGGCTCTGCTCCAGCGCCACGTTACTGTCGCCGTTATCGGCACTGGACAGTGCCTTGTTCAGCTCACCGTGCTCAAACCACAACCCACCGCATTGCTGGCAGGCATCCACCTGCTCGCCATGAAAATCAAACTCACGAAACACATCATGGCCGCAGCCGGGACAAGGCATCTTCTTCATGGCTTACTCCACCATCACGCCGGCGTCTCTGAGGCTAACGCCCAACGCCTCATAGTTTTGCTTAAGCTGTGGCAGGGTATCCTGCTCGAGTTTGAGGGTCACTTCCCGCAGCAGTTTTACCCCATGGGTGGGGCCATAAAACTTGGATTCCATCTTGCTCACCACATCGTCGCTGGTCGCATAAAAGCGGCGCGCGGCAGACAGAATATCGGCGGGAGTTTCCAGCGTTGCTTGAGAAAAGCGCATGTTTTCCCAGATAAAAGTGGCGACAGCCGGATGATGCTGTTTGATGTCGTACGGGCGCTCTTTTTCCACCTTGTCGGCATAGGCGTTGAGGATGGCTACGTTATCCGACAGCTCCTCATACAAGGCCCGGCGCAGGTGGTAGTTGTTCTGCTGACTCATCAGCGAGTCGAAGGCGATCGCCTGACTCAGACCTTCTTTGGCGGCCAGATAGACACCGGCCACGGTGGCGATAATCATAAAGATCTGACTGATCCAAAAGCTGCTTTTGACCAGCTCCTGATTGTCCAGACGCACATTGTGGCGCCCTGCCACATTAGCAGTGCCAACGGCCGCTTCTGCGGGCTTTGCCTTGTTGTCGACTTCCATATCCATGAACTCCTAAATTATGGATTTATATAAGAAATTAATCTTGCTTCGTGCAAAAGCATAAGGATACCCATCCACGCCGCACAGCGCTACCCTTTGGCGAAAGTTACGCCAAACTGATAAGACCAGTACAGGCTCGGCGCCAAACAGCATTATCCACCAACAAAACCAACAAGATAGCCAGTTTCATCCAAACCAGCCCGACACTGACGGTATTCAGCGCCAAAATCCCTGTTTGCCCCGTCGGTTGGTTGGGGTATAACAGAAGGACTGCCACGGCAGTGTTTGGGGTCATAGTTGGAGGCACGACATGATGCAGGTAAGCACCAACCATGGCGGCCACAGGGAGAAAGGCGACCGCCGCAGCAAGCCCCTGTCCAGTTTGGAACATTGGAACAGGTTATCCACGGCTCAGAGGTTTGCGTTTTATACGCTGGCCAAACTGGGTTACCAACTCTTGTTCGTTCGCAGCCAGGGTGACAGGGCATTGGCGATAGCTCGCCAGGATGCGCGACTGGCCACCATAGACGAATGGGGCGAGGTAAACTTCGAGCCTGTGATCACGCTGAGGCCTTAGCCGGAACGTAAAAAAGGAGCCAATTGGCTCCTTTTTTATCTCATCACGTCGAAGTTCAAGCCGCCTGGCTGGTCACCGCGGTTTCAGATTCGGCCAACAACATCACCGCTGTGCGACCCAGCAGTTGGTTGATGGTCTTTTCACCGATGGCACCCAGCTCAATGACCGCGCTCTCGCGGGCACTGCTTATGGCACGGAACAGCGTAATGTCTTTATCGTTGCTGCCACACAGGCTGAAAAACAGCTTCAGCACGGCACGGTAATGCGATTCACGCATCGCCGTCATCCATGAGCGCTCCAGCGCTTCAGGACCGGAAAAATCCAGTGCAGCCAAAAACAAACGACCAATACGTGCATCTAACCTGACCAGAAAGTCCGTTTTCTTGGGGAAATGGTGACTGATACCAGTCCGACTGATCCCTGTCGCTTCAGACAAGGTAGTGTAGGACATAGCATCAAAACCAATACTCAGGATTTGCTTGAGCGCCTCATCCATAATCTGATTGATGGTTTGCTCAGTCTGTACTTTGGAACGTTTCGCCATGAAATGTATCCCCCCTTGTTATTTTTGTTGCAGAGAGCTTATCAAAGCATTAGAGGGATTACTGCCAAAAAAACGTCGTTCCCAAGAGTATCTGACTTTTGTTCAGCTAGGGTTCAGCTTGAAACAGCATAGCGTACGCCTGCGTTAACCTTTGATTAACAAGTGTTGCTTTGCGAGCCAATCCGACGCCATTGAGGGTCCCATCAGCTGGTTCAGGGTGGGCTCGAGCACCGGAGCCAGCTCAGGTTTTCGCCAATACAGGTAGTCCGGCAAAACCGGCAGAGTGGCCGAGCCGAACAAATATTGCAGCAGATGGGAAAACTCTGTCAGTTCTGCGTCAGACCAGCGTCTCAGCCTTGGATAGAAACTCTGGCAAAACTCACCAAAACCAGTGAATAACACCAGATCTTCAACTTTATAGCTGTTAAGCAGAGGAAGGAGGTAAAGCGAACTCCAATGAGACAAATGACTGACATCATTCATCACTTGCAGGTTGCGGCGGTGAAATTGTTGCCAGGCCAGTTGCAGTGAACCCTGCTCTTTGGCGAGATGCCAATAGAGATACGCATCGGCCAGCCATTCCTGCTCCCTAAGGCTCAGCCGCTCGGGCAACACCTTACCCTGCAAAGCCCGCACCTCAAGGTGCCCAACCTCGTGCCAGAAGGTCAGCATCAACTGCTGGCTGAGCTCAAGCTCCAGCAGTTGACTGCCCACCAGCGCGCTTTGGGAAAACTGCTCGCGCCAAGGTGCCCACAGGATAAGCCCTGCCACCTCAGCGCTGCTTAAGGGAAACACCATGGCCGAGCGATAACCCAGGCGGGAGCTGATATCTTCCGGCAACTGGGCGCGGGTCGATTCAGGCAGGCGTTGCAAGCAGGCAGGCAGCGTCGCCGTCTCACAAATGAGTACCGGCTTGCCCGCCACCTTCACCTCAGGCGGAATAAAAGCTTGTTGCCCCCATGCCAACCAGGGCGCTGCAAGCAGCGCCAGCATCCAGGGCAGCCCCCACGCCAGCACAGACCATTGCGTGGGAGCGGGTCGCATCAGTGACGGCTCATGATGTTTTGAATAATGGCGGTGGTGGACACCCCATCTTCAAAACCCAGCACCTTCACCTGACCGCCATTGGCAAGCACTTCGGCGCCGCCGGCAATGTCTTCCACTTTATAGTCGCCGCCTTTCACCAACAGATCCGGCAGCAAACGGGCAATAACCCGCTGCGGCGTATCTTCACTGAAGGGCACTACCCAATCCACCGAGGCAAGCCCGGCGAGCACCGCCATGCGTCTGTCCACCGAGTTCACCGGGCGGCCATCGCCCTTAAGGCGACGCACTGACTCATCATCGTTTACCGCCACGATCAGGCGGTCACCCAGCGCCTTGGCCTGGGCAAGATAACTTACATGGCCGGCATGCAGAATATCGAAACAGCCGTTGGTCATCACCACCCGCTCGCCGCGAAGCCTGGCCTGCTCCAGCGCATACACCAGCTGATCTTCACTCACAACGCCCACACCGGACTCGCCCTGATGGCTTTTAAGCGCCTCAATCAGTTCAATACGGCTGACGGTGGATGTACCCAGCTTGCCCACCACCACACCGGCGGCGGTATTGGCAATGGCACAGGCCTGGGGCAGCTCGGCCCCGGCGGCAATGGCGGTAGCCAGCGCCGAAATCACGGTATCGCCAGCGCCGGTTACGTCGTACACCTCGCGGGCCACGGTGGGAATATGCAGCTCAGGCGCATCCGGGGTGATAAGGGTCATGCCTTTTTCAGAGCGGGTCACCAGCAGCGCATCCAGCGCCAGATCCTTAAGCAGCTTATGGGCCTTCTCCACCAGATCAGCTTCGCTGGTTACAGCGCCCACCACGGCCTCAAACTCGCTCATGTTGGGGGTCAGCAAAAAGGCGCCGCGATAGCGGGAAAAGTCGCTGCCCTTGGGGTCCACCAGCACCTTTACCCCCTGGGCCCGGGCCCTGGCGATAAAGTCAGCTGGGTCGGCAATGGCGCCCTTGGCATAGTCAGACAGCACCACCACATCCACATTATTCAGCGAGACTTCGGCCTGGCTCAGTAGCGCCTGGCTATGGCTTTTGTCGAACGACTCTTCAAAGTCGAGACGAATAAGCTGCTGATTGCGCGACAATACCCTGAGCTTAGTGATGGTGGGTTTGTCTTCAACCGTCAACCAGCGAGGCTCAACGCCAAGCGCCTGCACCCCTCTGGTGAGCGCTGCGGCTGTGTCGTCCTGGCCGACCAAACCGGCCAACTGCACCTGACCACCCAGGGTGGCGATATTCAGCGCCACGTTGGCCGCGCCACCGGGTCTGTCTTCAATCTGATTGATACGAACCACGGGCACAGGGGCCTCGGGGGAGATGCGGCCGGTTGGTCCCACCCAGTAGCGGTCCAACATCACATCGCCCACCACCAGAACCCGGGCCTTTTCAAACGCTGGCAAGGTAACCTTCATATCTCTCACATCAAATTCGGCTAAATTAATGCTGGATTGTACCCAATTTTCTCCGGCTGTTGTGTGTGTTTTGCGTTAGAATAGCCACTAATTTTTGTCTGTGAGTGAACCCCAAGTGGTAGAAAGCGCGCAATTTTCCAATCACCTGTATCACCCCAAGTATTGGCTGCTGTGGCTGGGCGTTGGCCTGATGAGGCTGTTATCGGCTTTGCCTTTGTCATGGCAAATGAAACTCGGTGCCGGCCTAGGCACCCTGGTGAGAAAGCTCGCGGGCAGCCGCAGCAATACTGCCAGACGTAATCTGGAGCTTTGCTTCCCCGATATGCCCGCCGCTGAGCGCGAAGCCCTGTTCAAGCGTAATTTTGAAGAAACCGGCAAGGCGGTGTTCGACACCATCAGTGCCTGGTGGTGGAGCGATGAGCGCATTCAACAGCATATGACCATCAAGGGCACCGAGCATGTGGAGCAAACCATTGCCAATGGCCAGGGGGTTATCCTGTTTGCAGTGCACTGTTTGCCGCTGGAGATGGGCGCGCGGATTTTCGGTCAGTTTCAGCCGGGGATTGGGGTTTATCGCCCGCATAACAATGCGGTGATGGAATACCTGCAAGTGAAGGGACGCCTGCGCTCCAACAAGGGGCTGGTGCCCAAGCGCGACCTGCGTCAGATGGTGCGTTGTCTGCGCAGCGCTGAAGTGATTTGGTATACCGCCGATCAGGACTTTGGCCGCTCATCGGCAGTGTTTATTCCGTTTTTTGCGGTACCAGACGCCGCCACCATCACAGGTGCCACCACCCTTGCCAAGCTCGGCAAAGCCAGGGTGCTGCCATTTTTCGTGCAACGTAACGACGATGACAAGGGCTACCACATCGAGATCATGCCGCCGCTGGAGGACTTCCCCGGCGAGGATGAGGTATCAGATGCCATCCGTGGCAATCAGGTAGTTGAGCAGCTGATTTCCCGCAATCTGCCGCAGTACATGTGGTTGCACCGCCGCTTCAAAACCCGCCCCGATGAGAACGCGCCCTCGCTGTATAAGTAACGCGTCTCAGCGTCCTGCCTGCAGCCTCAGGCCCAGGCAGGACGGACAATCCCCCTCAAGCTGTGCCACCACCCATTCACGTCCCTGCCACACAAACACGTCACCTTCGATGGGAGTTTTGCCCAGCATCCGCTCGCAAAGCTGCGCCAGCGTCAGCTCACTTTCATCCTCGGCCAATGCCAGTCCGTACAGGGGCGCAAGCTCGGCCAGCCTAACCCGGGTATCCAACATAAAGTCGCCGAAAAAACCCGACATGGCCGCCGTTGCAGGCGCTTCACTGAACAGCTGACTCAGCGCCGCCAGATCTTTTTCCTGACCGAGCACACAGAGCACATCGTCCGCTTCCAGCACAGTGCTGCCCGATGGGTGCAGCAGGGTGTTGTGGCGAAACAGCGCGGCAATACGGGTTCCCTCAGGCATGTCCAGCCGCTTCAACGGCTCGCCCACACACCATTTGTGCGCCTTGAGGCGATACACAAAAATCTCCCACTCGCTGGCGGGGAAGATATCCACCCCGGCGCGGCTGATGGGCTCAGGTCTGGCAGGCAGCTCTACCTTTGCCAGACGCATCGCCAGCGGCAGGCTGGTTCCCTGCAGCAGCAAGGACACCAACACCACACAAAACGCCAGGTTGAAGTAAAGCTCCGCATGGGGCAGTCCGGCCATCATAGGGAATACCGCCAGAATAATGGGCACGGCGCCGCGAAGCCCCACCCAACTGATAAACCAGCGCTCCCGTGAGGTAAAACGCTTAAATGGCGCCAGACTAAGCCAAACCGCCAGTGGCCGGGCGAACACTATCATCCCAATTGCCAGCGCAAGCCCAGGCAGCAGCACATCCAGCAAAGAAGACGGCGTCAGCAGCAATCCCAGCACCAGGAACATACCGATTTGTGCAAGCCAGGTCAGGCCATCCATCACCGCCAGGGTGCTGTGTTTGCCGCGCATGCCACGATTGCCCAAAAACAGGCCATAGAGGTAAACCGACAAAATGCCACTGCCGCCGAGGCTGTTGGACAGCGCAAACAGCAACAGGCCACCCGCCAACACCAGAATGGGGTAAAGCCCATCGGCCAGCACACTGCGATTAACCAGACGCCACATCAGATATCCGCCGCCCAAGCCCGCCGTCAAGCCAACTCCAGCCTGCAATATCAAGCTTTTAAACAGCACAGGTAAATCGAAGTTGCCACCAGCGGCTATCATGGCAATCAGGGTAACGGTTAAGAACACCGCCATGGGATCGTTACTGCCCGACTCGATTTCCAGCGTCGAGCCCACTCGCTCGTTGAGCGCCCGCCCCTTGAGCAGTGAAAACACCGCCGCGGCATCGGTACTGCCAACGATAGCGCCAATCAGCAGGCCACTGAGTAAATCCAGATTAAACAGCCAGGCCGCCAACATGCCGGTCAGCGCCGTGGTGACCGCCACGCCAACCGTGGCCAGCGACAAGGATGGCCACAACGCCAGTCGAAAGCTTGCCATCTTGGTTCTGAGGCCGCCATCGAGCAAAATCACCGCCAGTGCCAGGTTACTCACCAGGTAGGCGGTCGAGAAATCATCGAACTGAATACCGCCGGGGCCATCCTCTCCGGCCAGCATGCCCACCCCCAAAAATACCAGCAGGATCGGCACTCCAAGGCGCGAAGACAGGGGGCTGAGTACCACACTGAGACCCACCAGCGCAGCGGCTACCAGAAAAAACAGATTCATATTTTCAGCGCCCATATCACCTCCTGCAAAAGTTACGCGGCAATTATATCAGTCACCATTGCCATTCAGCTGTGGGTTAACGATTTTTAATTAAAAGTTGAAGGCATTAAAACCCAAGCTATTTAAGCCATTAAAGGCATTTTCTCAGAAATATTCAGCATTCATTCAATAAGCAAACCCAGAGCAACAAAATCAACAGACTACCTAAAAACCACCTTAGTATCAAAATGACAATTCAAGTGTAATTTACACAACAAAAAACATTGTCTTAGTGACAGCCTTCAGTCAAGAGTAGAACTCATCGCATTGTTATTTATCACTTTTTAACTTTGGCACACAAACTGCCTTGTAGGAATGACATTAGAACAAGCGCTAGAGAGGCCAGAATGAGTTCACTTCGCAAAACGGCTATCGCACTGTTAGTAGTGCTGATTGCCTCCTTCACAGTACTGCTCAGCTTGGGCAGTGAGATTTATCGGGAGATGCCCCCTATCGCCGATGCCTACACCAGCGAAAGCGGTCAGGTGGTGTTTGATAAACAGGACATACTGCGCGGCCAACTGGTGTGGCGCTCCATGGGCGGCCATCAACTGGGTTCCATTTGGGGCCACGGCTCTTACGTTGCCCCCGACTGGTCAGCCGATTGGCTGCACCGCGAAGCCCAAGCCTGGCTGGATATCAGCGCCAAGGCACAGTATGGCAAAGACTTCGCCAGTCTGGACAGCAGCCAGCAGGCCGGTCTGGAGCAGGCGCTGCGCGATGATATGCGCCGCAATAGCCTGTTCAAAAACGGCGACAAACTGGAAGTGTCCTTAAGCGCTACCCGCATCGAGGCCATTCAGACAGTGGCTGATCACTATGTCGCCCTGTTCGGTGACGATGCCGCCATGCAGCCGCTGCGTGAACAGTACGCCATGAAAGAGGCCACTGTGCCCGATTTCGAGCGCCGTCAGCAGCTGACTGCCTTTGTGTTCTGGAGTGCCTGGGCCGCCATCACCGAGCGTCCCGGCGAGACCTACACCTACACCGCCAACTGGCCGTACGATCCCCAGCTTGGCAACACCCCAACGTCGGACAACATCGTTTGGTCGATTCTGAGTATCGTCACCCTGATCGCCGGTATCGGTGGTCTGGTGTGGTATCACGCCGCCGGGCGTGAACAGCCACTGCCTACTCCGGCCAAAGAAGACCCCCTGTTCCGCTTCAAGCCCACCCCCTCACAGAAGGCGGTTGGCAAGTACTTCATTACTGCTATTGGGCTGTTTTTACTGCAAATAGTGCTGGGTGGGATCACGGCGCACTATGCGGTGGAAGGTCAGCAGTTTTACGGTATTCCGCTGTCTGAGATTCTGCCTTATTCGGTCACCCGTACCTGGCACACTCAACTGGCAGTGTTCTGGATTGCCACTGCCTGGCTTGGCACCGGCCTGTACATAGCGCCTGCGCTTTCGGGCCATGAGCCCAAGTTTCAGCGCCTTGGCGTGAACGTGCTCTGGGTTGCCCTGGTAGTGGTCGTTCTCGGCTCCATGGCCGGTGAATGGCTGGGTGTTCAGCAATACTTCAACCTCGACAACAACTTCCTCTTTGGCCATCAGGGCTACGAGTACGTGGATTTGGGCCGGGTGTGGCAAATCCTGTTGCTGGCCGGGCTGATGATCTGGCTGGCACTGGTTACTGCGGCCATTCGTCCTGCGCTCAATGATCAGGGCGAAATGCGCCCCGTAGTATGGGTGCTGTACGCATCCTGCGTGGCCATCGGCCTCTTCTACGGTGCCGGTCTCTTTATGGGTAAGCACACCAACCTGGCCATGGCTGAATACTGGCGTTGGTGGGTAGTTCACCTGTGGGTAGAAGGCTTCTTTGAAACCTTCGCGACCTCAGTTATCGCGCTGCTGCTGGTGCGTCTGGGACTTATCCGTGCCCGCAGTGCCAACGCCGCCGTACTGTTTACCACGGTGATCTTCCTCACTGGCGGCCTTATCGGTACCCTGCACCACCTGTACTTCACCGGCACCACCAACTCCATCATTGCCTGGGGGGCTATCTTCTCGGCGCTGGAAGTAGTGCCACTGGCCCTGATTGGCTATGAAGCCGTAGAAAGCTATCGCCTGCGCAACGCCGCTCCCTGGATGCAGCGCTACCACTGGGCCATCATGTTCTTTGTGGCTACCGCCTTCTGGAACCTGGTTGGCGCCGGTATGCTTGGCTTCCTGATTAACCCACCGATTTCGCTCTACTTTGTGCAGGGCCTCAACACCACCGCCACCCACGGCCACGCCGCCTTTATGGGGGTATATGGCATGCTGGGGATCGGTCTGATGCTCTCCTGTGTCCGTGGTCTGACACTGGAAATGCAGTGGAACGAGAAACTGCTCAAGGGCGCCTTCTGGAGCCTGAATATCGGCCTTGCCGCCATGGTATTCATGTCGCTGCTGCCAGTGGGGATCACCCAATTCTTCGCGGTGATCGAAAACGGCTACTGGTTTGCCCGCTCCCCTGAAGTCATCCACAGCAGTACAGTAGAAACCCTGGTGTGGCTGCGGGTGGTGGGTGATGTGATCTTTGCCTTCGGCGGCATGCTGCTGGCCATGTTCCTTTGGGATGTTGTTCGCAAGGCCTTTGCCGGTAAAAAAGCCGCAGCAACCCGCCCGGTAACAGCCTGATAAAGCCTGAGTCAGGAAAATAAAACCAGAACTCAGCCCTTCAACACTGGTCAAATAGACAATGGGAGCGCCCAGCGCTCCCCTGTCAAAATGACAATCCAGAATGATAAGCGTATGCTGACAGACACACTTTTCTCCAAGGGTCAGCATACGCCCATGTCCTTAAGTCAAACCCTGCTTACCCGTATTGCCCTGGATATCACCTCGGGTCTGTCCCATCGTGACCGCTTTGCCCGCCTGGTCGATACGGTGAAAACCAACCTTGGCTGCGATGCCACCGCACTGCTGGAGTTTCGCGACCGTCACTTTGTGCCGCTTGCTACCGCAGGCCTTGCCGAAGACGTGGCCGGGCGCCACTTTGCCATTGACGACCACCCTCGGCTTGAAGCCATCGCCCGCGCCGGCGATCTGGTGCGCTTCCCCGCCGACAGCGAACTGCCCGACCCTTACGACGGCCTCATTCCCAATCAGGACGATCGCCTGCACGTGCACGCCTGCATCGGTCTGCCGCTGTTCGATGGCGAGAAACTGATTGGTGCGCTGACGCTGGATGCCTTTTCCCCGGAGCAATTCGACAATCTGGGGCTGATGGATCTGCGTGCTCTGGGGGCGCTGAGCGCAGCCTCCCTCAAGAATGCGCTGCTGCTCGACAAGCTTGAGCGGGTATCCCTGCTTGGGCCAGCCAGCCGTGAAACCACCGACGACAGCCAACCTATGGTGGGCAATGCCGCCGCCATGGAAAGCTTGCGCCAGGAGATCCTCGCGGTGGCAGGCACCGACTTGAGCGTGCTTATTCTCGGCGAAACCGGTACCGGAAAAGAGCTGGTTGCCCGCGCAGTCCATCAGGCCAGTACCCGCGCCGCCAAGCCGCTGGTGTATTTGAACTGCGCCGCCCTGCCCGAATCGGTGGCAGAGAGCGAACTCTTCGGCCATGTTAAAGGCGCTTTTACCGGCGCCATCAGCCATCGCAGCGGCAAGTTTGAAACCGCCGACAAAGGCACCCTGTTTTTGGATGAAATTGGCGAGCTGCCCCTTGGGCTGCAGGCCAAGCTGCTGCGGGTGCTGCAATATGGCGATGTGCAGCGTATTGGCGATGACAGAAGTCTCAAGGTCGATGTGCGCATCATCGCCGCCACCAACAAGGATTTAAAGCAAGAGGTGCTGGCGGGGCGCTTTCGAGCCGATCTGTACCATCGCCTGAGCGTGTTTCCGCTGCATGTACCCACGCTCAGAGAACGGGTGGAAGATATTGGCCCGCTGTGCGGTCATTTTCTTGAGCAAAGCCGCAAGTCATTGGGGCTATCGGTGCTGCGCCTCAGCCCGGAAGCGCTGTCGCGGATTAAAAAGCATGACTGGCCCGGAAACGTGCGCGAGCTCGAACACGTAATCAAACGCGCAGCCACCCTGGCGCGGGCGGCATCCGAGCAAGGGGAAGTACTGATATTGCCTCAGATGCTGGCAATCGGCGGCGCGCCTGCGTCCCCCCAGACCCTTGGCAGCAAGGCCGCCGAGCCCGAATTTGAAGGTAAGGCATTGAAAGATGCGACCGATGGATTTCAGGCGCGCTATATCCAATCCTGCCTGAATGCCCACAAGGGCAACTGGGCTGCCACCGCACGGGCGCTGGGGCTGGATCCCGGCAACCTGCACCGGCTGGCACGCCGCCTTGGCTTAAAATAGTGATTGCGACCAGAGTTCAAATAAGAGTTGAAATTCTGGCCGAATTCTATGAGGATGCCAGCTTTGCCACGGAGCGAAAACAGGCGAGTCGCAGGCTCAGGACAGAGCGAATGCCAACAAAGAGTCAGATGAATTTAATGAAGCGTTTTTTACAGTTAGCCGTATTTGTTGGACTCACCGGTCTGTGCCAGGCGGCGCTGGCGGTTGTCTATCCCTTGCCGGCCAAAGATAGCCGTCTGGTGGGCGAAATTCAGTATTATGTGGTGCCGGACGACAAGCGCACCCTCGAAGACATTGCCGCCCAGTTCCAGCTGGGGCTGTCGAACATCATGGAAGCCAACCCCGGGGCTGACCCTTTCCTGCCACGTCCCGGCAGCACCCTGATTATTCCCCATCAGCTGATCCTGCCGGACGCCCCCCGCGAAGGCATAGTGATCAACATCGCCGAGATGCGCCTGTACTATTACCCCAAGGGTAAAAACATCGTCGAAGTGCTGCCTATCGGTATAGGTCAGGTGGGCCGCGATACCCCGGAAAACTGGGTCACCAAGGTGCAGCGCAAGCGCGCCAACCCAACCTGGACCCCCACCGAGCGCATCCGTAAGGAATATGCCGCCAAGGGTGTGACCCTGCCGCCGGTGTGGCCAGCCGGTCCGGATAACCCCATGGGGCTGTTCGCGCTCTACATCGGCAACCTGTACGCAATTCACGGCACCAACGCCAGCTTTGGTATCGGCCTGCGGGTAAGCCAGGGCTGCGTGCGTCTGCGTGATACCGACATCGAACACCTGTTCAACAGCGTGCCAGTGGGTACCCGGGTGCAATTTGTGAATCAGCCTATCAAGGCCACCGAAGAGCCCGACGGCGCCCGCTACCTTGAGGTGCACCAGCCGCTGTCACGCACCCAGGAAGAGTTTGACTCGGCCACGCCTGTGCCCCTGTCACTGCCAGCCAACATCACCCGTTTTGTGGCCCACGCAGAGACCAACTCCTTCGTGCTCAAACGCCTGCTTGAGCAGCGCACCGGCATGCCAACCCGCATCAATCCCTGATGCGGATTGCCGGATAACAAAAAAGCCGCCCTTGGGCGGCTTTTTTGTTATCCGGCATCTTACCTTTCATCGGTTGCTTCTTATCAGCAAGGTCTTTATCAACAAGGTCTTTATCATTAAGCCGGGCTTTTACAGCTGCAACAGCACTCCGGGATTGACCATACCACAGAGAGCAAAACCAATGAGACGCCATACGCCTGGCAGCAATTTGGGCTTTTAATGTTATTAATGCTCAAAGCGCTCAAAAACCATGAGAAAAATCACCGGAAATTACTCTGCGGCAGCCAGCATATCCAAAAATGCGCCCATGGCGGCGGCGTTGGCGAGAATACGCTGATCCAGATTCTGCTGCCCAGGTGTCTCACTGCAGCAGCCGACACGGGCGCCGCTGCGCACCAGGAAGGACTCGAACGAGGTATCGAAGTGATTGAAGATAACCCCATCACGCACCGGGCAATCGTCGATGTTGCCGTCGCTCGCGATGGGGAAATACTGCCCCAGAGCATCCCTCAGGGTATGGCTGAATCGTCCCGGCGCCTGACTGGGCTCGAAGGTGTATACATAGGTGTCTGTGAGCAGCACGTCTTCATGGCAGGTGAGAATGCCATCCCGGCTCGCCACCTGCAGCAGATGGGCGTGTTCCAGCAAAATCTTGCCTTCATAAGACGTATCATCACCCGCCCTGGCCTTACCGTTTTCAACAAAAAAGCCGCGATTGGGGTTTTCGCCCAGCTCGTTGAACCTGTGCCCTTTGGCAAAGCCGGTGGGGTTCACCAGTGGCAGCAGGCTCAGATTCACCCGCTCGAACAAACTGGCGTCGAGCTGCGACAATAAACACAGCAGCCCCCATGGGCCCGCAGCCTCTTCGCCGTGAAAGCCTGCGCTTATCAGCAGGTTTGGCAGTCCCGCTTTTTGTCCGGGCGATTGCATCAGCCACAGTGGATGGCCTCCGGCGCTGCCAAGCTTTTTGGCACTCAACCCCAGGCGGGTCTTTTCCTGCTCCAACAAGGCGTAAAAACGGCTGATATCCGTGCTGTTGCACTCGAAAATCTCGCTGTGCCAGACAAAAGACTCGAAAGGGGAGCGGCTCATTGAACACATCCTTGCAATTACAAAAGGCGAAAAGGGAAGCCTTGCCATCATATCAGCAAAGATGAAAAACTGAATGACATGCTCAGGGACTGTTTATCTTTAGCGGTTAAATTTTGTTCAAGGTAAAAGCGTTTTAATCAAGGCGAGAGCTCTGCCGCCCAGAATCCTAAGCAAGGAGCGCTCAAAACAGAGTACAACGCTTTTAGCCGAACCCTTCGGGCAGCGTTTGTGGATCCTTTCTACGGCGTTATCGGCTTATGAAGTAGAATAACTACCTTTCAAACCCTCTGCCTTGTATAAAGAACCCACAAACTGCTGCAAAAATCAGCTCAAAAGATAAACAGTCCCTAGGCTTGGAAATTACAACCATGAACCTGCTTGGCCGCCTTCGTCCGCTGTTGCCGACATCCCTGCCAGCCATGCCGCTGGCTATGCTGCTATCGGTGCCTATTGCCGCACATGCAGGCGAGTGCCGCCTGGACGACAGCCACCTCAGGCAACTGGACCAGGCCATCAGCTACAGCCAATTGGACAATGGCTTGGGTCTGTATCTGCTGCCCCAAGAAGGCAAGCAGAGCATCGCCATGGCGAGCCGCTTCGCAGTGGGCTCGCGCCACGAACTGGCCGGGCAAACCGGTTGGGCGCATCTATTTGAGCATTCGCTGTTCAAAGGCAGTGCGCTGGCGCCGGGGGACGATTACAGCAAGCTGATGAATGCCATGGGCGCCAGTTTCAATGCCAGCACCAGTTTTGATGATACCCGCTACTACAGCCGCATTCCCGCCGAAGGGCTGAACTTCAGCCTGGCATTGGAGCGCGACCGCTTCTCCCGCCCCGAGCTTTCCGAACAGGCGGTGGCCAATCAGCAAAAAACCGTGCTGGCGGAAATGGCACAGACCATTGATAACCAGCCGTATTTTCGCGCCGCAATGGAATACCTGCTCGCTCAGGCAGCCGATACTCCCTACCGCCATGCAATTATTGGCACTAAAGCCGATATTCAGGCCGCCACGCCCGAGCACTTGCAGGCATTTCACCGCCGCCATTATCAGCCTGCCGCCATGACTCTCGCTCTGACAGGTAAGCTGCCGGACAACACCCGCGCCCTGGTGCAGCAGCACTTTGGCGACTGGAACAATCAAGCCCAGTCCGATGCCCGCAACAATGCCAATGCCAGCCCCCAAATCAGCAACAATGCCACGGCCACGGAACCTCCACTCTGGCGGCCAAGGCCTGCAAGCCATGGCGAAGTGGTGGATGAACGCGCTCCCTGGCCTGGATTGCTGCTCGCCTGGCACACGGTCGGTCGCAGCCACCCGGATGCAGCTGCCATTCGGCTGCTGGAACTGCAGCTGTTTCAGCGCATTGCTTCCGGCCTTGAGCGCGCCGGCATCAAGGGGGGGCAGACTATGCTCAGTCAGTCTCTGCCGCTGGATATGGACCTGCACGGGATGACCAATCTGGTGTTGGTACCAAGGGCGCGGGTCAGCCTTGACACGCTGGCAAAGGGCGTTGGCCAACTGCTTCAAGCCGCCGCAGACAAGCCGCTGAGCGAGTCAGAACTGTGCGGGCTTAAATCGCTGTGGCTGAGTCAGTATCAGCAGCGACTCGAGCGGGATGAGTTGCTGGCGCAGCAACTCGCCGCCACCCCGGCGGCAGACAACCCAAGCCCGCTGCAGGCGCCGTGGCGGGCAATTGAATCTGTCACGGCCGCCGATTTACAGCGGGTGGCCGTGCAGTATTTCAATGGCCATACCGTGAGACTCGATTTGCTGCCCGCCTGGCATACCCGCTTTGGCAAGGGGCTGCTGGAATGGCTGCCGGATGGCTGGGCCGATGGACTGGAGGAGCTGGCACTGTGAAGGCTTTTGTGAATCCGCACCGGGCGCCGGGGATCCGGACGCTGCAGACAGCTGTGCTGCTGATAGCCGCGCCACTGCTTTGCAGCTGCCAACAAACCCAGCTGAGCTTCGAGCCGGTGGCAGCGCCTATGCTGGCCGACTTTGCAAACACCGGCAGCATCGCCAATCTTGCCATCGAAACCGGCTTGGCCGATGCCAACAATGGCCATCAGACCAAGCCAGTTTCCGGGCTGCCACCGTTTCCACAAATTGGCGCTGAGCCGCTTGACCAGAAACAAGCTGAAACTCTCATGCGCTCAGGCATCTGGCAGCAGGGCGCAGTCACCGTCGATGCTCGCCTCAAAGCAGCCCATTTCATCTTGGTTAGCCCTGGCAGCCCCCTGCCCCACGGCGACTTGCTTGCCCGCGCACTGAACGCCCGAGCAAGGCATGCCGCACTGAATGGCGACACCTGCGCCGAAAACCTTGTCGTTGTGGCAAGGCTGCACAGCTTAAGCTTCTCAAGCCGCTGTGACTCAGCCGCTGTGCTGAAACAACGGGCCCAGGCGTTGATGGACGGTCTTAGCCAAATGACCAGCGCCGACTTTAACCGTATCGTGCGCGAACATAAGCTTGCGCGTCACATAGATGCCTTCACCGGCGCCGATATCGACCGGCTGTGGGCGCAAAAGGTGCTGGGTGACGGCCACCCGTATCTTGGCTACAACCGCCCTTTTGATGGCAATCCCAATGAGCTGAGCGCAAGCCTGCAGGCGTTCCGGGCGCAGGCCCAAACCCATTTACTCAGTAATAGTGCAGCGACCCAGGATGACAATGCGCCTCACTCTTTCCATGCTCAGACGGAAATGATTGTCCCGCCACAGAGCCACGCCGAGCCCGAGAAGCCAGCCCTGCTGACCCCGCCGCTCCAATCTGGCAAACGCCTCTATTTGCTGGATGCCCCCGGACAGGTGCAGGCCCAGGTCCGCATCGGCTACGGCCTTAGCCCCTCAGGCGACAGCAGCAGCTGCAAAGCGGCTGCCGCACTCCTTGGCCGCAGTCAAAGTGGCAGGCTGTTTTACGATCTTCGCAGCCAGCGAGGCCTGACCTATGGCGTGTACGGCAGCTGCATCGACAACCCACTAAGCCGCACCCTCAAGTTTTACGGTGCCAGCGCCAATGAAAGCAGCGGCGCTTTCGTGCGCGGCATTGTTGACCACCTGGCACTGCTGGCAAATGACGACGCGGGCACAGAGGAGCTCAATGCGCTGCAAAGCTATCTGGCCGGACAGCGCATACTGCGAACCGACAGTCCGGGTGCCGCCCTGGCTGATTGGCTGGATGCACTGGAGCAGGGGCAATCACAGCCAAAGGCTGCGGGCACCTTGCTGGATAGCCTTGCTCTGGCCGGGTTCAACCGGCTGGTGTTCAGTCAGGCGCCGCTGATTGTGGTCAAAGGCGATGCCAGCGTGATCCGCGCCGATCTGGCCGCCAAACTCCCCGATTGGCAGATAGAAGTGCTCGAAAATGTTCCTTAAAAAGCCAATAACCATAAATGGAATGGCATGCGGCAAAATGCACACCAATTTGCATCCTCAAACAGACCGAATCCCGCTATAGGCAAGGGCTCCAAGTCCAAAAGGGTATTTAGTCAGGCCGGTGACAGCACACTAAAATTGCCTGAAAGGGAAATTTAGCCACCACAGAGGAAATCCAAATGTGTCATTTTTCACGGGTCCTCGTTGCCACCGACGATGGGCTACACGCCAAGCCTGCGCTCAGAAAAGCAATTCACTTTGCTAATCAAAGCCATGCAGACCTTACGGTACTCAGGGTTCAGCTCCCAAAGCAGGCGGCTATCAGTCAATGGTTACAGCATTTGTTGATGATGGCGCCCGGCATCAGCCATCAACGACAAAAACAGCCCAGTTACCCGGACAAAGACCTGCATCTCACCCTCAAACACTGCCATGCCGCCACCCTGGCCAATGCAGTGCTGAATGAGCTCGAACACAACGAATACGACTTACTGATCCTGGAACACCACGAATTCTCCACCTTCAGGTGTGAATTCAGCCACACCGATGATTGGCTGCTGTTGCAACAGGCACCGCTGCCGGTATTGTTTGTCAGCCGCGAGCCCTGGGAAAACGACGGTAAATTACTGACGGCGCTGGAAGTAGACGAAGAGAGCGACCCCCATCGTCAATTCAATCGCCAGCTGCTGGATGTGTCAGATGAACTGGCCAAACTCTTTAGCATGGAGCTGCATTTGCTGACCTGCTATCAGGCGCACGACTTGAGTGTGTCGTTTGAAAACAAAGATTTGAATCATCACACCTGGGTTGCCGAGCAGTGGCGACGACTGCGGCAAACCGCCGAGCCGTTGGCACTGGAGGATAAACGCCTGCATCTGGCCGCAGGCCTGCCCGACGACATGGTGCCCGAAGCCGCCCGCCGCTGGCACAGCAATCTGGTGGTCATGGGCGCAGGTGAACACGCCAGTTTACTGAGTTCGCTAAAAGGCCGTGCCTCGGAGCAACTGCTGAATCAACTGAGGTGCGATGTGCTGGCCTTAAAACCTCACGCCCGGCAGGCGCTGCTGCACTGATAAAGCGCATCATGGCAATAAAAAACGCGGCTTAAAGGCCGCGTTTTTTAACTCGCCAAGACAATGGCTTACATGCGATTAACCGGTGCATTCACAGGTACATCGGCTGCGCCCTGGGTGCCAACTGCACTGGCGTCGCTATCCACCACCAGAGTGCTGGAGCCAGTCACAGCGCCTGTCTCAATATTGTCTGTCGCAGTGCTTTCCGACGCGCTGTCTGCGGTTTCACTTTCCGAAGGCTGAGGCTGCAAGCCCTGGTCTGCTTCAACATCAGCATCGGCAGCGCTGTTTTCGCTGAAGGACTGCTCCAGCAGCATGGCATTGGCAGCATCCATGGCTTCACTGTCTTCAGCAAAATAACCGGCAGCAGGCAAAGAGCCCGAAGCTTCAAGCGCAATACCTGCCTGCGATGCATCGCCCTGAGCCAAACCTGCGGAGGTTTCGGTGGCAATCAGGTTATCGAGGACGGCCCGTGCTTTGTCATCACCGGCGTCCGCTTTGGATGCAGTCAGCGTCTGTAAGCTGTGGCTGATATTGGCAATCAGCGGCGTTTTGGCCACCACCAGCCAACCAATACCAATGGCAGCGGCGAGCCCCACAACCAACTTAAGATGGCTCTTGCCACCTTCCTGTGGCAACACGGCGTTGGCCGGCATGGGCATATCCACGGCATCCGGGCCACGGGTACGGCTGCCCACAAACTGGCCACCGTCGAAAATTTCCATTTGATTGCTGGCCACTTCGCCTTCGACCACGCCGCCATGGACTATGGTGAGTTTCTGGCAGCGCAGCTTACCGCGAAAGGTGCCGCAAACTCTGAGCTCGTGGCAATTCAGTTCGCCATCAATCAGGCCTTCCGGCTCAATTTTGATTTGTCCGGCAGAGCTGATTTTGCCTCTGAGCTCGCCGGAAACCAGCGCGGCGCTTTCCAGCGTCAGCTCGCCTTCCAGGCGGGTGCCGGCGCCAATAAAGGTGATCCCTTGTCCCTTGTTCATTATCCCGTTACTCGTACTTTCGTCAGGCTGTTATTTTTGTGGCGCAAATGTTAAACACATTTGCCGTCAAGGGCAAAGAATAAAAAACGTACATTTTATACTCTGGTGTCTCAGCCTTCGGCAATCGCCTTGTCGCTGAAGTCGGCAAGGTAAGTGCCCGCCTCCAACATGGTGCCCCTGTGGCCCGAGAGCAGCTCAAGGCGCTCACCGTTTTTACACAGAGCAATCAGGGCATAACGACGGCTTCCAAGCGACTTGGCGACCATAAAACCCTGAATATCATTGAGCTTTAGCTGCACCACAAGAATGGGATAAAGGCTGCTTATCCGCCGGGTGAGCAGGCCTCTGCCCTTATCGAGAACAATCTGATGCCGGGCAAACAGGCAGTGCCAGCTCAAGCTTGCCGCCAGCGCCCAAATCAGCACCCGCTCGGTGTTACCATCAAACCCCAGCAGGCCAAAAATCAACGTTGGGATAAGCGGAATCGCCCCCACCACCAACAAGGCAGCGCGACTGCCAAGCTCCAGGCGACCCTGGGCCGAATTCTCTGACGTCCATTTCATACAGGTATTCGCTCTTGTCAGTGGCCAAGCAACATCAGTGCAAAACCGAGGGCAATAAACAGCGGTAGCGGCAACAGCAGCAGCCACAGGGAACCGGCGCGCCAGGCAAGGGACTGACTAGGCTGTGGACCTTCCCCCCCATTGCAAGCGGCCACAGATGCTGACGAGCCAATATCCGCCTCCGAGCCAACTGCTGCCAGCGGGCACAATTCGGGCCAGCGGCTTATCCGCTCAAACCCTTTGGCACCGGTCGCCTGAGCCAGCGACCGCACCAGGGCTTGCGTTTGGGCCTGCTCGCCTATGCTGTAACGGGCTTTGGAATCTCCGGCATACAGACTGAGCCAACAGCCCTTTTCAAGGGCACCAATAGGCTCGGCCACCAGTTGCACCTCGGCCATGGGCCAGCGCTGCTTTACCCTGGCGGACAGGCCGTAAAAACTGCGTTCACGCACCAGCGCATCAGCGCGAAACACCCAGTGCTCACGTAATCCGAGCAGCCCCAAAGCCAGCAGCAACAGCAGCGGCGCAATAACGCCATACATGAATGCCTCACTGCCATCGAGCACCAGTGCCATGACCAAAGACGAAGCCATGGGCACCAAGGCAATCACCCCAAAGGTTATTGCTTTGATTTGCCACTCGCTTAGCAGGTACAGCTCGCCGCTGCGGCTGCGTTTAAGGTGCATTCGTGCCCCGGGTCCCAATGCCTGAATATTCAAATCGGCGGCCGCTTGGCCTGAGCGGAACTGGCTCACCGGTTGGTCCCTCCCGGCAGCTCTGCCAGCCTTGTGGCCCCGAAGCTACAGCGGGTCATAACAGTCGCCACACCCGACTGCTCCGAGCGCGCCATGCGCCCGGCAAGCTCGCGGCTATCAAGCCCTTTATGAATAAGCACCGGATCGTCCCGGCCATCGAGGGCGGCCAGGTCGTCACAATTGCCGGACTTGATACTCACTGTTGTGCCTTTTAGCGCTGCCAGACTCAGCCAGTCGCCAACGTCGGCATTGGCAAGCTGTATGCTGCTGACGTCGAGAAGCCCATCGAAACCAGTCAGGGTGACGTTGGATAAAATCAGGTTATCGATACCTGATAGCGTCGTGATGTCGTCGATGTGGGTATTTGACAGCGCCAGCATCGACAAGGCCGGAAACTGGCGTAAATCAGCGAACTTGACTGATTTTCCGTTCAAATCGCATTGCAGCAACTCAAGCTCGTCTGTCATGGTTACTGACATCGACCTGGCAGCTTCCTTAATGCAGCCGCCCAGCGCAGCATCCGTAAACGTCACTGCACTGATAAGCTGAGGTGAAGCAGCCGAAAGAGAGGGCGCCTGCGGCGTATCTGCCACGCGATTGTCAGTGCCTTGAGAACTCTGCCCGGCAGTGTCTGGCTGTGGCATCAAGGGCTGTGCTATCAAGGGCTTGGCTATTGAGGATTTGGCCGTATCATCGGTTGGCGTCTGCCCGGCCTGTGCTTCCATCAGCGCCGCCAGCACCTCGGCGTTATCGCCCTTACCTGCCTCGGCCATCAGCGCAGACACATCCTCTGCGGCCAATGTGGAAATAAGATTGATGGCAAGGGCATCACCTTCCTCACCACTGAGCCCCTTTGCGAGCGCAGGCGCCTCGTCCAGCAGCACGCAATGCCTGAAGGTGGCCCCCAGGGAGATGACAGACACTACCCGGGCGTGGCTGATTGTCATATCCATTACCGCCGGATAGGCTTGTTCCTGACTGCTGAGCCCCTGATAACCTTCAAGGCGCTGAATATAGGCATCTATGGCGGCAAGTTCGGTATCCATTTGGGTAAGCGGGGCTTGGCTTTGGCAATGGCTGCCAGTCGGCATAGCGGCAAGCATGCTGCCAAGATGGGCGCGATACTGACGCGCCAACTGCTGCTGGGCATTGGCATCCTGCAAAAAGCGGCTAACCCAGCCCTCCCGCAGCAGCGCTGTTGCATCACCATTGTGACGCTCAAGTCCATTACGAAACGCCTTGTCATCCCAGCCATGCTCAATGGCCTTGCTCTGGCGCACCAAAGGCGCTGTGCTGGCATCAAACTCGGCAATCAAGGCATCACGATCGGCAGCAAAAGCAGTGCCCGCCAGCAGCATAGAAGCAAGCGCAGTGAGAGACAGAGGGCGATTTAGCATAGTGTCATCCTTGATATTGCAATGCCCAAAGGCATATTCAGAGGTTATTGGTATTCGGCTATCCATAAGGACAAAGGCTCTGCTGAGCACCATTGCCAGAAGCCTTTCTCTACCAAGTCGCTGGCCTCGGCAGCATCCCGCCCCTCAAACAAGCGCCAGTTTTCCTCGGCAGACTTGAGCGCATGCTGCCTTAAATGCCCGCTAACCCCTTCGAAGTCAGCCGCTTCCAGCAAAAAAATGCTGCCATCGCGGTAGTGTTCCCATGGCACTTGATCTTTGGGAGCTCTTTGGTGATTTTGAAAAAACGCCTCGGCGTAGATACTGGCCGAACTGCCTGCGGCAGCGCAGTCATCCCAGCGCTTGCAGCGGTAGAAGAACTCATCTTCCTCTTCCTTGGTTCCGCTGAGTTCCTTATAAGGACAACTGGTTTCAAAGATGTCCCAAGGTCGTTCGATATGGGTTTCTGCCATGCGCTTGCGGGCAAGCTCTAACTCATGTGGCTTGGGCATGGCGTCCATCAGCGCGTCCAAAAGAGACTTGCCCTCATCTGCCATCGATGTGGACTGCAGCAACAGCAGCAGAATGCCAGCCATAGCCTTAATGACCAGAGTCTGGGGAATTGAATGTTCACGATTCGATTTCAACGCTGGCATCCTTATTTTCCACACTTCAATTAAAATCAGGCGCCTGAAATAAGGCGCCTGAAGTAAGGCGCCTTTAAATTACAAGCCGTTCAGATGAGCACGGATGACAGGCGTAAAGGCGGGGTCATAACTTAACCACAACCAATTAAGCGTCTCGGTATTAAATGCCTTGTTCAGGTCAACTTCACCGATTACGCCCGCTTCTACCAGCCAATATTCGCCTTCATCCAGGGATAATGCCTGCTCAGGCACACCACTGATGGTTTTCAGGTGCACCAGGGTTTTACCTGCCACACTGTTATCGAGTGCCCAGCGATAGCCGATATCTTCACCCGGCCCCATGGCATCTTTTATCACAAACTCATCATCACCCTGGATTTCATATAGCCCATCGGCAAACTCGTAAGGCCACAAGGCCGCCACTATGGCTTCGCCGTTAATCTCGGCCGCAGCAACGGTAAAGGGATAGCTGATAGCACCTTGCGATCGGCACAGCACATCGGCAGTTTGATGGTAATTAAGACGATAAACGGTATTTGGCCAGTCCAGCGAGCCCAGTTTAAGCTCAGGCGGCAAAGCTGCTATCAGGGTTTGGAACTCACTGTCATCGCTGCGGAATTTATCCACTGTGGTCTCAACCGCTACCATGGTGCCTTCATACACCCGGGTCAGACGGTTGTCCTGAAAAATTGGTTCAGGCCTTTGGTACCCTTGGGCCCCCTCTTCCCCAACCCAGCGGGAAAGCTCAGTATTCCAGCACTCAGATGCCAACTCATGACCGTCCAAAGTGGTTCGCATAAGCTGGCCGTTGATTAGGGTCAACCAAAGCCCGTTCGCTTCGGCGCCCGCGCGCAGTTCAACCACCTTGGAATCCCCCAGTTGGGCGATACTGAGTAAATGGCTGTCGCCGTCATCATCACTTTCGTTGTCCAAAAGCTCAGACCAATTGGCCTCAGACATTAGCCGCTCATCAATTGGCGAACTGATATAACCGAGGTTTTTAAGCACATCGCTGACCCGATAACGCAGATTCAGCGGATCGCTCGCGAGCCAATCGGTCACACTCAGGCCTGCCTCATCGGCAAGACCGGTAAAGAGACTTTTGCCAACAAACATCACTTCTTCCGCCGCCAGTATTTGCGGTAACTGGCCATCTATCAGCATTTCAATATGGTCAAGCAGCGCCAACGCGTCTTTAAATTCCGGCTTGGCCGTGTCATCTGCGGTTATTTGATAAGGGCTGGTGGCAGAAACGGTAAAAATACCGGGCAGAAGCAACCCAAGGCGTGCTTCAACAGCGGCCTTATCATCACTGCCAGCTGCGTTCATGCGCCTGGCTTCAAGATCGGTCAGCGGATTAATAGTACCGCTATGCTTGCTATGGGCAAGCAAACTGGTGCGTGTGCCAGCCGCTGGAGCATTTGAAGCTCCCACAGGCGACGGCATTGCCAGCCGCAGCGGCTGTTTAACAGCACTTGCCACCGGCAACACTGCAACCAGTTGATATGCTTCTGTTTCATTACTACTTTGCCAGTTCAGGGTAAAAGCACCGTCGCTATCGGTGGTAGCGCTGGGCTCCCCGCCGTCGCAGCTGGCATTGAAATTAAGGTCAGCGCAAACCTGTGCACCAACCAAAGCCCCGGCAAAACTGGCGGTGCCCACTTGCTCATGCGCAAACTCTACAGGAGGGATAGGCTCAATGGCGTCGGGGGCATCGGTATCGGAGCCGCCACAGGCGGACAACATAAGGGTAGCGGCCGCTATGGCCGTCAGGCGAAAATCTGGGGGATTCATGAAGACTTCCTGTTGGGCGATAAAGCCCTAATCCATTTCTCTCAAAAGGTGCTGCCGGAGGAAGCCCTCCGGCTATCCGCGTCACAAACTGCGGTTAGAAGTACAGATTTTCGACCTGTTTGCCGTTCACCACCAATTCGCACTTGTCGGCGGTGCTGTTTTTGGAGGATTGAATAGCACCGGCGATGGCACCGAAGGCGCCGCCTTGCTTACCAAGTACAGAGCCAAAGTAGCAGTTACCCTTGATATTCATGTCCTTGTATTTGGCATTCAGGTTCTGTGTGGGGGTGTATGGAGGGAAAGAGCCTTGCATGATGGGGTCTCCATTGACCTTAAGCACCAGCAAGTTTTTGCGCTCGTCGAAACTGCCACCGAAGGTCAGGTCAACGCCGTCAACGGCAACCTTTTTCTCCTGCGCCACCCGAGGCGCCGGCTCAGTGGAAGAACAGCCTGCAAGACCCAGAACAACTGCGACCAAAGAAACATACTTCAACTTCATCATTTTCACTTCCTGTTGTTAAAAAACTTATCCTTTTAAAGCACCACCGGTAGTGCAGATTACTTGTAAAAATGGCGCTACCGGGTAAATTCAAACTTCTTATATTTCATAGAAATACCAGTTACCTTCAGACTCAAACCAGTCACAATAGTAGCTCCCAACGAATTTGACCCCATAGCTATACTCAATCCTCACCATTCTGGTGGCATTGGGATACAGCTTCTTAAGTTCCTTGGGCAAGGGCATGACTCCAGAGTTTGAAACATCCAAGGTAAAACTTTCCAATGGCGCTAGAATCACATTAAAGTCCGCGATTTTACGAGCGACCATTTTCTTGGCTGATTTCCCTTCGTTCCATGACTGCCGCATTGGATGAAATCGCTCAAAGATAGCCTGCTCATCTTTGGCTTTAAGGTCAAGCAACACCTGATCACAGCGGGGCTTAAAAACCTCTGTCAAGGCCAAATCATCTGTGTTGGCAACAGCGCTAGCCGACGCGAGAACTAGTACGCTTGACAAAAGTTTTTTCTGCTCAACCATCATCCACCACAATTCCTTTTCCGTAAAAATTAACGTTATTAAATACTAAAAAAACACGCCAGACATCCATTTAATCACAATATTCGTGTCTCTTGTGAACTCCGTCTGCATCAAGGCGCATTATATATCACCCATTCTTTCGATGCTTCTCTATAGCCAAAATTACAGAACGAATTGCGGTTAATTTGTGAAAAATCTAAATCTATATTTACTGTGTGAGTGTTGATCAATCCACGCTTTTCTCCTGACTTATCTCTTGTGTTGTGGTCAACATCTCCAACCTTTAACTCAGGGCGTCCGTATTTAACAACTTTCGCAGTCAATTTATCAAGCTGCTTCTGAATAGACTTTTTCCCAGATTCCCACTGTTTTTCAGGATATTTCGCTTTGTCCATTCGATAAAACTTAATCACTTCATCTAAATCGTTATTCAATGCAGCGGTGTAATAGTCGACACACAGCTGTCGGAGTTTATCTGTATCGGATTCGTCTGCTATCACCGAGTAACTATTCATAAACAAAATCGACAGCAAAATACTAAAAAAACCATAATTTTTCATAATCCTACCCTAAAAGTGTAAAAAGGCCTCTTTACGCATTACGAAAAATGAATAAAAAGACCCTGTAAAATGTTTAATCAATAATTCCGCTACTTAACAACTGACTAGTCGCATTGGGCTGGATTTCACCCTGAGAGCATTGAGATATCACGTCTCCACGCCCCGGACTGACCTTGACTGTCCATGATGCCTTATCATTGGTTTTTTGCAACAGTGTCTTTGATGTTAACGGCGAACCATTTAAAACTTCGACGTTATCCGAAAAACAAACATAGTAGGTACCACGAGCATCGGGAACAGTATCAGCATTCATAATCACGGTATATTCACCAGGTGCAATAGTTTTATTCAACTCTATTGCTCGCTGCCCTTCTGTTTGCATAACCAAACTCTTGCCATCAATGGATACAGTAAAAATGTCGTCAGGATCATTACCATTATCACCAAACCTGATAGTGATGCCACTCTCGACAACAGTTATTGGGTAACTGTTTACCGCTGGAGTACCATTTACTGTCAATTTAAGCTCACCTGTTACCGCACCATCAGGTACGATAACTTTAAGCCGACTTTCACCTGCTGAAATAACATTAGCTTTGATTCTGGTGGAAACGCCTTGGAATGTGACTATGTTTTGCTCAGCTAAACTGCTGAATCCTACGCCGTCAATCAGTATCTCTCTTCCAACAAAAACTTTATCTGGATGAACTGAGGTAATCTTAATGCCATCGAAAAATTCAATATCTTTGTATACTTTACTGTCGGAAACCTCAACAAACACTCTAAGAGGACCAGTTGCAGCTTTTAACTTTTCACTCTCTAACATCACATGGTCAATTTTACTACCATCGTTAACCAGTTGAGACATACTAACTGGATGATCATATAGTTCGACATCATCACTCTCATCCTCAGTCCCCTTGGTATCTATAACCTGCACCTCTGGATAAATTTCACCCAAAAATCCATCAACAGGTAGAAAACCGCCTCCCTCAATAATTAGCTTCACATCGCTATCAAGTTTCTTTTTATTAATAGCAGCAGGAATGGTTGCTGAAATAAATACTGGCCACTTGACCTCATATCGAATTAACCCCGGGACATTTATAAGATCATAGGCGGTATTTGCAACTTGGTTAAACGTATTTGTAAGCATTAACAGATCATGTAAAAGCTTTACAAAAACAGCAATTTCGCCAGCAACAGGGACAGCCAAAGGCGCGACGTACTGCGCTATCCTTTTTACGACAACTTCAATAATATCTCCAGTACCAAGTTTCTGAGCAATTATACTAATAAGTTTACTGGTACCATTTGCGTTAAGCAAATCTGTTACTACAATATCAAGAAACTTTTGGGTAATATCTATGGGAGTTTTCTGTTGGGATAATTCTATTGCCTTCTTAAAACTTGGATAAAGTTCTTCTAATAAAGAAGCAACCCATTTACGGTCACCGATTAGATCATCATCTCCCAAAACAAGGCCGATCGCTGGTAGTATGATCTGTTCAACCGAGGTTCTCAGCAATAACAGTTCTTGAGCACTTAAAGCAATGTCAGTGACAGGTTGGTTACCAGTAAATCCGGGTGTTACAACCTCAATAATACAGTCATGATAATTACACTGCTTGTAGTCCTCTTTTGTAACCGATAGATTTAATACCCCCCAATCCTGGGGACCAATCATATCTGCGTGAAACCAAGAATCAATATGTGGAAATGCAATACTCTCATTACCTAGAATATTAAACTGAGCGCTTAAAAAAAGTCCCGTATCATTGTCGACACCAAGATTGCCATCAAAAACTAGGTCTCCAAAATTGTCCCATTTCTTGGTCGGATAAACGTCAATAACATCTTCATATTCATCCCAATCAACAACTATATCTGGGCTGTATCCGTCAGAAGATCCTGATAATTCTTTGCGACCAGCTACCATTGATTTTTTATTTTTTCCGTTAGCCTGTCCTTGGCTAACGGAAAAATTTCTGGAAAACTCTATCGCCGCGTTTACAGCATCCGTTCTAATACTATCATAAATGTCGTCATCTTGATAACCTGGGTTTGCAGAGTGATCAGTTATGTATTTAGCCAGAGCTATAACTTCTGATAAATTTGACACCGCAGAGTGGAATTCACGAAGCTTATCTTGAGGTAATCTTTTATTCATATCCGAGTAATAAAACACCTCGGCTACGGCTGAACCTAAATATGTGAAATCAATATCTTTAGTATCAGAAAACACTGTTGAAAACAAATATGGCTTACGACTATCCGGTGTGTTTGAATACATTAATATTGCAACATCATAACCTGGAGATACTACCAAAGGTGAGTTGAGCTTCTCTTTTGTAAAAGTAGCTCTTTCCCCGTTAGGACTAAAGGCAGAAACCGCAAAAAATGATTCAACATTATCTATCGGCAAGTTATCGATAGAAAGTTCAATCTTTCGCCCTATTTTAATAGTCATTTCATTACTCTTACCGTAAGAGGTTAGCAATGAAACTTTAGATTTTCTCGCAGTTATATCTGGTAATACAAAGGACAAACTCCCCTCTGAATAGATTGTAGAATCTACTTGTTGATCATCTATAAACACCTTGGTATCGCTAAAAAAGTTAACACCTTTTACTTCTATAATATCGCCTACTTGATAATATTCACCTTGAAGGCTTTGCACTATAGGTATACGCTGATTTACATAATTAATAGGTAGCGCATTAGATCTATTTCCGCTAGCCGAATTGTAGTATACACTTCTTGCAAGCCTAGGTAGTTTGAACAATATTTCACTTGCGGAAATATTGTTCACTGAAATATTTATAGGTGGATTGTCTGCCCCCATATCAAAAACTAACATACCATTATCTGTAAATCCATTACCAGAAAGACTATGAGCTTCACCAGCAATATTTACTTCACCAATTCTTTCTCCAGATAGAACATAAGAGATATCATAAATTGAGATATATCCATCCTCTCCAGGAAGTTTTTGCTTATTCCTAACGGTAGGTTCAAGATCATTAACGTCTAGCAATCCGTCTGAATCATCATCCGTATCGTAGAAGTCAAATAGTCCGTCGTTGTCTAAGTCCTTGGGGCTTCCGACATCCCCGCCGGCATCACTAGTGTCGTTGCTACCATTACCATCTGAATCTAAATCGGCAAAGGACGGTGCACCGTCTAAGTCAAAGTCGAAAACGCCTTCAAGTCTATCTTTAATACCATCGGCATCAGAGTCATCATCCAACCAGTTGGGAATACCATCACCATCTACATCATGTAAATATACATCATCATATTCATAAACGTAGAATTCATTTGAATCGAAGACCCGGTCATCATCAGAATCTTGTGCTCCTGGTAAAAAGCCAAACGCTGACTCTATAGCATCGTCGATTCCATCGACGTCTGAATCAGTAAATACACTCACTTGATAATTAAAGTCAGTACCGCCATTTCGGTCTTTATCATTCACAACAAGATAATAGTCTCCGGAATACCTTAAAGAAAATGTTCCAACGGCCTTATGTCTACCTATAGGTTTGTAATTTGTAGGAAGCAGTTGAATCGACTCACCTTTATTGTCAAAAATAGTAATGTACGGATCAAACTCGGCATTATATGAAGTCAGCAGAACAGTAATAGTTTGGTCTGCCTCAGAAGTGAACTTATACAGATCGGTATCATTTTTTTGTTGAACATTACCTATCACTGTAAACGGGACCGCCGAGCTGATAGGTGTGGCTACTGACAGGTTGTTGTTGAATTCGGTATCTTCAAATTTTGTATACTTACTTTTTGTCTTATCAAAAGGATAGTCATCCTGCTCGTCAGGGACGCCATCACCATCCTCATCTTTATTTTCCCATGTGCCAACCTGATTACCCGGAGTAGTAGGGTTACCGGAGTCTGGTGGAATGCCAGTATCTGGTGGTGTTGTTGGACTTCCCGAATCTGGCACAGAGCCGCTACCTTCATCAGGTTCCAATTCACCATTACAGCCTGTAACTGCCAGCGCGCTGGCAATAAATAATGCCAGAGACAATTTTCTATAGTTCATCATCATTCCCTTAACTTTACATCCTAAAAGGGGTTTGCATCCGCATCATCCCCTGTGAAATCATGGCCAAATAAACATCATCTGTTGCCAACCCAAGTGCGTTGCAAGTAAGTTGCTCTTTGCTTGGTTGGTAAAGAACTGAGGTGACTATTTGCTTAATTGCATAATTGGCAAATGGTACCACCAAGCGATGACACCAACGCACTTCAATTTGTAGCAAGTTCGCATCCTGAATATTAATCTTTCGTCCGTCACCTACATCTTTCTGCACAGTACTTCGATACATCAGATTATCATTTGGTATTTCGTTAACACTGTTATTGTTCACCTTGGCCCGATACTTAAATTGATCAAATACAGCCTTGGTTGGATTAAGAACCTTTAGATCACTCAAAGTAGCAACTGCGATTCTTGCCTCAGCTAGTGCCGAATAACTACTCAGGAGATCGGTATCTCGAACATACAGGGGTATAAGTCCCTCCGCGAGCGCCTTCTCCATTTCCCCCTTATTGCCATGATTCAGAGCGCCCGCTCGTACTGCCTTTATAGTGGCTGCATCCAATGTAGACTTTCCGACATAAATAAACACCCATTGCACCGCCAGCATCATAGAAAGCAATACAAAAGGAATGAGCAGCGGCAAAGCAAGGTTAAACTCAAACATCGCTTGGCCAAGCTGTCTGGATCGCAAGTTCATTTCAAACTCGCCTGCGAGCTGGAGCCCGGCTCACGTTGCAACCTATTGAGAGCATCCAGCAGTGCCGATATCTGTTTGCCTACCGGGGTATTAACATCTCCACGACGATCGATCGATTCCAATATTTCTGTAGATTGCTTTATCCTCACGAGCCCCATGTTATACCAGGCTTTTTGGTTCTCAGGCTCTAACTCCACGCAACGTTGATAGGCTGCGATAGCTGCATCATGACGTCCCGTACGGGTATAGATGTTACCTAATCGGAACCAACCTGGTGCGTAGTTTGGAACCGACTGCAGTACTTGAAGATACTGACTTTCTGCTTGATCTAACTTCGCCAGCTTATAGGACGCCTCGGCCTGCGCCTGCAACGACATAATATGCGGATCACCAACATGTTCCTGTTGGCTGCTGGTTGATGCACACCCCATGGACATGCTCACGAGCAAAGTTACGCTGATTATTTGGCTCAGGTATTTCATTGAAAACTGTCTCCTACTGAAAGTGCCATCTTATCTATTTCTCCAGCGGCAAATTCCATCACTTGGCAGGCTTGGAAGCAGCTACTGGCTCGCCATGGATGTATGGACTTTACCAATTTAGTAACTTTCAACTCAGAATCTAAGTAGACAAGGTCAAGTGGATATCCCATAAAGCAAGTATGTACAGAGCTACAACGGGTTATTAACATAGCTTCACCTTCCTGAAGTGGCTTAAGGCCAAGCAGTCCACGCAGTTTTTGAAACATGCTCTTTGCAACCAAAACCTTAATCAGTTGCCCGCTTTTCTTATGTACCAACCGTATTTTTTCCATATCACATCTCATACAAAAACTTGGACACAATAGGGAACAAGAGGATCAGAAATGTCACTGGAAAAATAAACATAATGAGCGGAAACATAAGTTTTATGGGTGCTTCCATAGCCTTTTTCTCTGCACGCTGAAACCGCTCCACACGCCGCTGATCTGCTTGAACTCTCAGGGTATACCCCAAACTTGCACCAGTTCTCTCTGCTTGTGCCAAGGCACTAACCAAACTGTTAATTTCTGTAATTTGAACCCGTTCAGCCATATTTCGGAATGCTTGAGCCCGTGAGATACCCGCACGCATGTCACGTATTACCTTCTCAAATTCAATTTTAAGAGGACCAACAGGCCCCCTCTCAACAGCTTGAGTTAGCGCGCCAGACATGTTTAACCCAGCCTCGATTGCCATTGTCAAATAGTCAAGATACACCGGTAAGACTTTCACAATTTTCTCTTGGCGAGTTTTCCGAAGATCGTTTAGCGTTAACATTGGCAGAAAGTAACCTACTATCGCCCCAATTAATAAATAATTGATAGATAGTGCATCTAGCATCCAGCACCCAAGCCAGACAAGGAATATTGAAAACAAGGTGCTAATAATACGAATTGCAAAATACTGCTCGGCAGTCATCAGATATGATAGGCCGGAAACCTGAAGCTTTTTTGAAATACGCTCAAGATAATCGACGCTTAGCTTTTCACTGAAGTAAAATGCCACGACATTGACCAAAGGCCAGATCAATTTTAGACCTGGCGTTAAAGGGTCCATAAATTCCCTACGCTCTTCGGGAACTCGACGATAAATTCGTGCACAAGAAACAATCAAAAAAATGATTGATAGGGCATAGAAGGCAACCAGCAGATTAACCATATCCCCTCCTACACATCGATCGAAACAATCTTTCTGATGGTGATATATCCACCAAAAAGCAAAAGTGAAGATACAAAAATCACGGCCCAGCCAACTGGCTCAGTAAGAATACGGCCCATTGATTGTGGTTCCATATGATACAAAGTAACCCCAATGCCCACGGGCAATAGCGTCATCACTATGCCTTGCATTTTCCCTTGCGAGGTTAAAGTTGTAATTTTGCCTTCCATCTCGATTTTTTTCCGCAAAGTCTCGGACAATCTGAGTAAAACCTCCGCCAAGTTTCCGCCAACATCTCTTGAAATTTGCATTCCGGCAACCACAAGCTGAAATTCACTTTCCGGGATCCTCTGATAAACATTTTCAAGTGCTGTATTGAACTCCACCCCTAAACGCTGCTCTCGCAGAAATAGTTGAAACTCTTGCTTAATGGGTGCTTCCATTTCTTCTGCCATGAATTCAATCGCATTTGTGACATTGGCACCAGCTTGCATAGAAGCAGAAATCATATTGAGTGCATCAGGCAGCTGGTGCACGAATTGACGGCGCCTCCTGGTATGTAAGTATCGATAGGCGTATCGTGGTAATACCGCCAACGCGATGCTCAATAAAATGCCAACAAACCAAGATCCGAACAGCAACCTGCCAAAGAATGGAACAGAGACCAAAGTCAATATATTTATGAAAAACAATTGTTTAGGCTCAATAAACAAAAACATATCTGCCAAATTCGTTCTGGCAGATGAAGTAAAGGTTTCTTGATATCTACGAGCCAGTGATTCTCCAATGTGCTTCACTGACCACACCAGCAAAGACATCGAAACGAATGCCAAAAGCATAGGAAGCAACACATCAGCCATGACGAGCTTCCTTATCAAAGATATCGAGTTGTACCCGAACACCTCTATTGCGTAGAGCTTCGTAAAACTCAGGAATTGTTCCTGTCGCGGTATAGAATCCTAATACTTTACCTCTCTCGTCGAAGCCGGTTTGCTGGAACCTGAATATCTCGGATAGTTGAACAGTACTACCTTCCATTCCAGTTACTTCGCAAATACTCGTTACTCTTCGAGAGCCATCGGAAAACCTGGACTGCTGTACAATGATGTTCACTGCTGACGCAATTTGTTCGCGAATTGCCTGTACCGGCAAATCCATCCCTGACATCATCACCATAACCTCAAGCCTCGATATACAATCTCGGGGCGAGTTCGAGTGAGCAGTTGTAAGCGAACCATCGTGGCCGGTGTTCATTGCCTGAAGCATGTCAAGTGCTTCTCCGCCTCGGCATTCGCCAATAACGACTCGGTCAGGTCGCATTCGAAGGCAATTTTTGACCAAGTCACGTATTTCTATGGCCCCCTTACCCTCTTGGTTAGGAGGTCTCGCTTCGAGGGAAACCAAATTAGGCTGGTAGAGCCGCAACTCTGCAGCATCCTCAACAGTAATAATGCGTTCATCTTCCGGGATAAAGTTGGAAAGGACGTTCAACAAAGTTGTCTTACCTGAACCAGTCCCCCCGGAAATAACGATATTGCACTTTTGCTTAACCGCCATTTCCAAGAAATCGGCCATTTTTTGATTCATTGAGCCAAATACAACTAAATCACTTGCACTCAAGCGCCTCTGCATAAACTTACGAATTGTTATACAGGGCCCTTTTAATGCGAGAGGAGGTATGACTGCATTAACCCTTGAACCATCTTTAAGTCGCGCATCCACCATTGGGGAGCCTTCATCGATCCGCCGACCGATAGGTGCGACGATTCGCTCAATTGCACCTAGAACAGCTTGGTCATCACTAAACGAAATCTCAGACAAATATAACTGGCCGGACTTCTCAAAAAAAATCTGATCATGACTATTCACCATAATTTCGGTGACATCCGAATCAGCAATTAATGCCTCTAATGGTCCAAGTCCAATAGTTTCGTCAAGAACCTCTTTAATTAGGTCATCGGCATCAATTCCTTCTGGCAACGTCATGTTTATGACGATATGTCGGATCAAAGCTTCACTTTGCTCTCTAAGCTCTACGTCACTCATCTCATTAACATTTACCCGTCGAAGGTCAAACTGTTTCAACAACTCTTTATGGACTTGCCGGCGCCAGTGATTACGGAGCTTGATATGGCTTCGATCAATGCTCGAGGTTAAGTCGAACGATGGAGGCTCAGCCGTGGTCTTCTGACTAGCTGGGTCAGCTTGCGTCCCGACAGATTCTCCCACTTGCTCGAGATTTTCTGCATCGACAGCATTTGATTGGGGAATAACCTCACTTATTCCAATCCCCTCAAAACCCCTATTGTTATCTTGTACTCGTATAAAGTAGTCACCAATCTGAACTTTATCAGTAAACTGCAAGGGACCAAATATGCGCTCACGTTGTTCGTTAACTCTAATCCCAGTCATGCTACGGTTGTCTTCAATAAAAATACCTGCATCCTCTCGTTTAAGAGTGGCATGATGTCGGGCAACCTTAATCCCTCTTAAAACAATAAGATTCTCAGGATCTTTACCGATATGACATTCACGGTGAATACAGCTAAATTCACCGACTTTTGTCCCCTTTGTTGTACTAACGATTACATTAAACATGGTAACTCCTAATCCAGAATGTAAAACGCTTCCAACTTTAATGCATCATCAACCATTTCCCTTGCCCTCAACAGTGACTTTTCGTGACTTTCCTCCCCTGGATATACAACAGTGGGCGTAACAAATATTACTAACTCAGTTTTATCTTCTTTAAAGTCACGAGATTTAAATAACTCACCAAGGATTGGAATATCTCCTAAAAAGGGAAATTTATGAACCACCTTTGACATTTCACTGTTTACTAAACCAGAAATGACCATTGTCTGTTTATTTTGCACATTGATTACAGATTCGGTTCTACGTGTTAGAAATCCTGGAGCTCCGCCTTCTAATTGTATTGAAGGATCAACTGAGCTTACTTCTGCCATTACTTTACTAACAATATTTGAGTCAGAATCAACAACTGGTTCAATATCGAGTCTAATACCATACTCTTTATATTGTATGTCGACTGACCCAACGCCACTTACGGTTCTGATAGGAATTTCACCACCGGCCAAAAAGCTAGCCGATTCGCCGCTTCTAGTCGTAAGATTAGGTTCTGCCAGCATTCGGGCATCCCCTTTTTGTGCCAACAACTGAATTTGAGATCCAATGCCTGTCACTATGCCTAAATAGCTCCATCCACGAGTGTCGAGCACACCAATGGAGCCGGAAACAGCCTCACTAATTGCGTCTGCATATTGCCCTGGCGAAGTAACACTGAATATTGGGTTTGCAGTAAACGCTTTTGCAGCACCATAAGCGGGACCTGAAATAGCTGTGTCCCACTGTACACCAAGGTTATTAAGTGTAGACTTGTTAAACTCTACTATCTTTACTTCCATCTTAACCATTGGCTCTATAGACTTACCATACTTTACATATTTTATAAGAGGCAACACATTTTCATGTCCAGTCAATATCTTATCCAACACTTCCTTATGAGAAGCGTCTATCTCACCATGGACAATAACTACACCATCTGCTTCCGTGACATCTAATGCACTAAACTCAGACAGCTTTCGCTTAAGAGCTGACATTGTACTTAGTGTATTATCGGCAGTTACTACTACACTCATTTTTTTAATGGAACCATTTTTTTGCCAAAACTGTATGTCTGAAAGACCTTCTCCCTCAGCAATAAGAAGAACATTACTCTCATCGACTACTTTCGCACTTACAATTCCTGAGTTTCCAATTACAACTCTTTCTACATCCTTCACTTTGTAGAGTTCAACTGCCCCCACATATAACCTAACAGGTTGATTATTATGTGCATATACACTGTTAGCGAGAAAAATCATCACTAATAAAAAAATAGATTTTATAGTATTCATAGTGCTGCTTTATTGCTTTCCTTTGCTAGTTCAGCCATGATTTTCTCAGGAAGTGGATACGCTTGGAATGAGCTTTTTGCTCCACTGCCACCAGTAATTATCTCTACTTGCTTAAACTGACTGTTTGAATTCACTCCAAAAATCTGATCGCTATACATATCTTTTATTCTTACTGGAATTGTCTCATTCTTATTCCTGAGTAAAGAGACGAACTTACCTTTACCTTTAGCTAAAGATACACGCACGGCATCTTCAACCGATAACGCTAAAGTAACGGTATTATAAGAGTCGGGATTGTCATAGATAGACTCGACGAGTTCAGGATGTATATCTATACTCCTCTTCCCCGTAGCAAGCACCTGCGCCTTTTCAATTAGTAGCTCTAACTTTCCTCTTGAAGCCTCCTGCTCTCCAACCTTGTAGCTTAAGTACAAATCAACAACATCTGACGGCACTAACATACCAGCAGTTGAGTTTTCCTCGTCAATATCAATAGTTACGGCTCGCTGACCCTCAGATAATAGATCCGAAAACTGTTTCGCTTTAAAACCAGGTAAATAGGTACTCAATAAGGGGCGGCCGGGAGACATTTCGTTCAACAACATCTGCCCTGCCACTTCACTAAAACGCGAAGGGTGAATCACATCCAAAGGCAATACATCTTCACGAATAGATCGAACTGACATGTTTGACTCACTAACAATATCGCCCTTTCGCAAGTCTTGTGTAGCAACGACAACGTCTATCATTTGTACATTACTATTAGAAAGCTCAGCCCTAATTTCTTGTTCTTTTACAATAAAATAGTTCTTAGTTGCCCAAGCGGCAATCATCCCCAAAAGAAGAGCAATAACCAGCAAGACCCAGTTAAAGTCTATGCGTTTCAACTGCATTTATTCTACATCCTTATTTCAAAGAGGTAATGGAGGTTGTGACTTTGAGTGAGCAAAAGCCACATACCATGTTTTTAAAGCATCTAAGCAAACTTCAACTACATTTTTGCCACCTGAGCTGTGGTCTATTGGCACTAACAATGCCGCAACTAAGGCTCCGCAAACCAAAAGATACTCAACACTAGACTGCCCCTTCAAACAATGCTTATTCATAGACCATCTACCATCTCGTTAGCTACTATATGAGTTTTACCTAGTTCAGACTTCAAACTGATATCCATGAAGCTATTCTGTTTGTTAAACCTTAACACTGCCTGATTTACTGAAGGCTCAAGAATACCAACAACCTCTGTCCATCCCCTCGACTGGAAGTAGTTTTTATAATAGTAATAGCTTTCAGAAACTCGTCTTTCATTCATTAAAACGACTGTTCGACCTCGTTTAAAAAGATCTATTGAGCTAACATCAGAAAGTACTGCCGTACCATTGAGGGAAGGAAATACATTTGACTTATTAGTTTCATACTCGTCAAAGGAAAGATTCTGTGAGACTCCGACATAGGCAACTGAAAATTCGTATCTCCTCTTGACTCTGGCTGTCAATAGATATGGTGGCTGCCAGCTATTAATAATCACGTCTCCATTTAAAATGGTATCATTAAACTTTACACTATTACCTTCCCATTGAGTTGTAAAAAACCTAGCAAGTTCAGACGCATCACCTCGATAGTTTACAACCCAAGTCCGCATAGGCAGTCCCATGAAATTCATGTTATCGCTCACGATGTCAACAGACGCATTTTGGGGAAATGTAATTTCAGGCCATTCATCAGCACTAGTAACACCGGAAAAAAACAGAAAAGGTATTATTAACCAACGCACTACTTACCCCCATTCCCACAATTTGGTGAGCCATAGTTACAGAGTCGATTAGCAGGAATGGCTTCCATATCTGTATGACCAAATCTTAAGCTTCCTGGCTTCAACTCTCGCCCGAAGGGGATTATTCCTAGCACCTGCTGCAATAAACTCACTGGTTTCATATCCATATATTTGGTTAAGACTAGGCGTTCCGTTAAATTCTTTGCGTGAACAGGACCACCAGCATTCCATGAGTTGGCTAAGAGCGCACTGCTTCCAACTAAATTGAGATCCAATATTTGCATTGGGTCTTCTTGAGTTGAATCAGACAATGGGAACAGTTTAAACTTCTCCATAGTTGCCGAAACCTTAGCCTCGTAAAAGCGATTTCTATCCAGTGAGAAACCTGTATAGGAAAGCATGTTTCTTGCAGTACCAACTCCTGACTCCCAGAGTCCAGGAGCCTTTTTCCCGATAATAGATGCTATTAGGCGATCCTGTGGTTCTTTATCTTTTGCAGAATCTCCTACAGATTTGATAATCGTAATAGGGGCTTTATCGCGTTCTAGATTATGCTTTAATAAAGGATTTACTTTATTTTCCCAACTCCAGTCGTCAGAGTAATTACTTCTTAATGCTTCCCCATTTTTGGAAAAGAATCTCCAGGGTAATTCATTGTGAATGGACATTTCCGACTTACTGGCAAAATGAAATGATCCACTAGGAAATTGTTCTGGCCTGTCAGCACGCCATACAGTTCTTTCCCATGCTGCATATTGGGCAGCTTGAGACGTACGATTTCTAACTTCAGATATTTTATGCAGAAATGGTATAAGCAAAATCAATGGCAATATAACAAACGCCAGCGCTATTGCAGTTTCTGTCATTGCCTGACCTTTTTGACGTTTCATCCGTACCCTCATTACTCAGATCACGTTGGTAAGAAAATATACCCAACGTCGATCTACGCCCGAGTCATCAGTTAAATGAGGTTGCCAGAAGGGATTGTATAAGTTGCCGTACTCTGTTTTTTTATCCCTTCGAAGCCAACTAGATAGATCATTTGGTCTGGAATAAAACACACTTGCAGATGCCATTGCAGACATCCTATCCCCAAGCATCTTCTCATTGAGTGCCGGATTTGTATTCGTGTGACCAACGCTTAATCTAGCAGACGTTCTGACATAACCTTGCGATTTCGAAATCACGATCGCTATGTTGTCAGTTTCACTCTTTCCATCACCTTTATTATCCAAAGCATAAAATGGCTGTATGCCATCATAATCCCCACGAGTTTCTTCATTGTAAGCTGCTAAGTAGGTCGCTCTAGAGTTTGTAGCTCGACTCCGTCCCCAAACATTGTTTGAGTTTACATCGCTTAGACTTGTTCTTTCGTCAGATCGAGTTCCTCCCCATCCAACAGGTATTTCTCCCCCTCTCCACTTACATCTAAATCTCTTGCAACTCCAACGTTCAAGATGGATCCCAAGTGTATGCGCTGAAGTCCAAGTTTCTGCTTCACTCGAACCATTCGAAATAAGATCACTCCCTCCGGCCTTTTTGGTTGCCCAGCGTATTGGCCAAAGCCTTAATGACCAGGGAAATCCGAGTTTATAGTTGCTACCCTTTGAAAAGTTGTCTCTTGATGCCCCTGTCACCGCAAGGAAGTCTTGGTATTGAGTGCCATCATCGCTATCTTCACGACTAAATCGCTTTTGAAAATCCATCCAGATGCTTTTTACATCGTTTATCATCAATGGGTTCTGCATTAGATCTAATCGAGCATCAGGGTCATTGACCTCTACAATTTTCCTAGCTGTATCGATCCCTCCAACAAAACCCGCATAGTTTACCGCATACTGAGCACCGCTAATTAGTTTCAGCACCACATTCTCAAGATCTATAACCACCTCAAAAAATGGTTGTGCACCTTGATTAACTGTACGCGTTACATTGGCTACGGCGTTAATTGCTTGCCCAAGATAAGGAACCCAGCAAAGTAAATCACATGCATTATCGGTGAAGGTCTCGGTCATATTAAACCAAGCAGACAGACCAACCATTTGTGCAACCGCAACTTGATTTGCAACAGCAGCTCTGTTTGTGTAAGCCTTAAAGTTCAAGTCGCGAGCGGCTATGGCCGCCAAAGAATATGCTGCATTATCAGCCGTGTATTGAAGCTTGGTGCCTTGGTGGTTTAGCTGTGAAGCATTAAAGCCAAACAACATCGCCATCACAGCAAACCCTAGCAAAATGACGGACAGGATCATTGCCTGTCCACGTTGACGAGTTTTCAACATCCCTGCGTCTCCTAAAGCTCGTTGGCCTTAGGGATTTAATCTACAACTGGACCACCGCCACCGCCACCACCGGATGTCCCACCGGCAGCTTTGTTAGCTCCTTCGTTATAGTTCCCTAAATTGTAATCCTTGTTGGCGACAGTTTTAGCACTGCCTGCCGCACTTTTAGCATTAGCAATATTTCCTTGGGCATCTTGCCCCGATAGTTCACTGGAAATACCAGCTACTTGGTTCCTTAATGTCTTTCCAAGAAAGCTGAATGTTCCAATTGCTGCTATAGCAACCAGTGCCAGAACTAACACATATTCTACACTTGATAGACCTTGCTGCTTATTCATATTCAATCCTTGAACCTAATTAGAGCCCCCTATAATAAGGTTATAAAGGAGCTCTTTAATCCGGTATTACTGGCCAGAGGCAGCCTTATTGGCACCCTCGTTATAGTTCCCCAGATTGTAATCTTTATTTGCAACAGTTTCCCCGTTATCTGCTGCAGACTTGGCATTTTGGATGTTTTGCTGAGCATCCTGTCCTGAAAGCTCAGAAGCCAAACCTGCTACTTGGTTTCTGAGCGTCTTTCCAAAGAAGCTATAAACACCAATTGCAGCTATCGCCACCAAGGCCAGCACCAAAACATACTCTGTTGCTGCCATACCCATTATCTTACGTTTTTTCATGAATCACTCCTTGACACAGAAATAGAACAAATATTCAGCGGGATTATCACACAATCCCGCTTACAAACTCTATTACCCGTAGAGGCAGGTCAAAATGCGAAAACTACACCCACGATAGCTAGCCCTTTAGAATGACGAGAGTAGATGAACACGTCCTTTCAAATTGTTTTTACGATAAATATTCTGTAAATGCATTTTTACCGTATTCTGAGAAATAGCTAATTTATCAGCTATTTGTTGATTACCTAAGCCTTGAAATACATAATCAACTACTTGCCGTTCTTTAACGGTTAGATCTAAATCTACATTACCTACCCAATTCCTGCTTTCTACTCCTACACCCCCTGTAATTTCTTCAACAAACTTAGAAAGCGCCTTCCTAGAGAAGCACATTTCTCCTCTAGTTATGCTATCAATCGCCGAAAGCTGAAGGACCAAAGGGCTTTCAACAAGCACCAGCCCAAAAAATCCCGCCCGTAACAGCTCAATTTCCAGTTGTAGATCTGCTTGGTCGACAATAGCGATATACGCAAGAAAGGGCTTACGACTTAGAGAGTTGGATGTAGGCGGTTTTTGGCAGCAATCCACAAAAACAACACGGTCTATGTGTTGCTCGTCCGTGTTTAGCAGCGCCTTTCGTAAACACCCACCATTTGCAAGGTAAAGTTGTTTCAACTCAGGTAATAAGTCGAAGCCCTCGCCTTCCAAGTGAATGCTGGCACGGGTTTGTATATCCATATTGCGTTTCTCAGGGGTAAAATTACTACTGGGTACTACGACTACAAGAGGCGGACATTTTAATTGTTTTGTCGTATCATCCTGCTCTCTTAATTAATACGCTAAAGTAAGATTCGCCCGCTGAAAAGGATTTTTTATGGGACAAAATACTTTATTGAGTACGATATTTTTAGCAGCGACTGCCTTCAATGCTTCTGCCGATGCACTGTTCAGCACCTTCCCGGATGCCAAATATCCCGCAGAAAAACACATACATTTTACGCCACTCGATGTCATTACTGCGGTTGATGGTGACAAGCTCTCGGTTTTGCCGGTGTCAGGCAAACTTACCCAACAGAGTTTTGAGCTGCCAGACAGCTATACGCTGGAGCTGGTTATCAATAACTATTTGGCTCAGCTCAAAAAACTAAACGCCGAAATCGTGTTTCAATGCCAGCAGCAAGCCTGCGGCGAGCCCTACGCCCTAAGGGATCGGTTGGCACCCAGGATAAGCGTAGACACCAGTTATCCCGGCGCCTACGTGGCGGCAAAGCTCAAAGGTGTCAACGGGGATGTTTACAGCATCATTTATGCCTTTCACCGTGAAGGCAGTTACACCAGGGTGCAGCTTGCTACCCTCGAGGGCATGCCCGAGCCGCTGGGTCTGATTGAGGCAAATCAGGCGTTTTTACAGCAGGCTCCAAAAGACGTGGAGATAAAAGACAGACGCAGTGAAGATAGAAAGGACTCGGCCGATCATCCGTTGCTTGGCCGCATGCCAGGCAGTTACATCAGCCGCTATAAGCAAACCAATTTTACCCAAGTCCCTGTGATTGTGGGTATTTCTGCAGCCGGATATCAAACCCAACCACTCGATGCCAAACTCACCGAGATCCGTTATCGGATGCCTGAGGAATACTCGCTGTTTGAAATAAGCAGTAACTACGCCGCCGCAGCCAAAAAATTAGGGGCAGAGCCTGTGTTCCATTGCAAGGGTAATACCTGTGGTGACGACGCAGAACTCATAGAGGCGATGGGGTTATATCAGGATGTTAAAACCGATGAATGGCAGGACTATCAGCTATTTAAACTAAGCCATCCTGGCGGTGATCTGTATTTCGATATCTATGCCCAGGGCTACTACGATGGCACGCCAGCCGACACCACTGTGCGTGTAATGGAGCTCTCGGCACTGAAAGAAGACAGGGTTGCCATTGACCTTGACGCCCTTACCAAGGCCATTACCCAATCCGGCAAGGCAACCCTGGAAGGCCTGCTGTTCGATTACGACAGTGAGCAAATGCTACCCGAGTCCAGGGGCGTATTGGAAGTACTGGCAAGCTACCTTAAGCAACATCCGAAGCTGGATTTTTACGTGGTCGGCCACACCGATGATAAGGGCGACAGCAGCTACAACCAGAGCCTGTCACAGCGCCGCGCGATAGCCGTGATAAAGCAGCTCACCGAGCAATACCAGATCCCCGCCAGCCAATTAACCGCCCATGGCAACGGCGAATTCAGCCCCGTTGCCAGCAATGCCAACGAAGCCGGTCAGCGGCTGAACCGGCGGGTGGAACTGGTGCTCCGCTCTGATAAAAAGTAATTGTAAATCAAAATAATACTAAGGATATAAAAGGATGCGTACCCTTGGATACTCCCTCGCCTTTGGCCTGCTGATGGGCCTTGGCGCTACGCCGGTTATGGCAACCGATGCGGCTGAACTTTTTACCTCGCCGCCCGATGTACAATCGACGAAAAAAGAGCTGCGCCACTACATCCCCTTCAGGCTTATCACCGATGGTGATGGCAAGGGATTTGGGTTTACCGAAGTGGGCGGCGTGCTTAGCCGCACCAGCTTTGAGCTGCCACGCAGCTACGAGCCACAGCACCTTATCAACAACTATAAGGCCGAGCTGCAAAAGCAGGGCGCCGAGATCCTGTTTGAATGTGCCAATGAGGCCTGCGGCAACGATGAAAAGTTCAAGCGCATGATTGCGCCGCTGTTTTCGGTCAGCAAATACCAGCCAAACTACCTGTCAGCCAAGCTCAGTCGCCCAAATGGCGCCATCTATGTGGGGCTTTACGCTGCCAATTGGCATAACGGCACCGACATTCAAATCGATGTGTTGGAAGAGACGCCCGAGCCATTGGATCTGGTGCAGATAAACGGGGCACTGCTTAGCGCTCAGCCCACTGAAATTGCCATGGCGGACAACAGTAAAAAAGATGCCCGCAACAGCGCCGACCATCCATTGATGAAGCGCCTCCCCGGCGCCTATATTTTTGAATACACCCAACAGGGCTACGCCAAATCGCTGGTACTCACAGGTTTTAACGAAAACAAAGCCGTGACCGAGGCACGGGAAGGCAAACTGACCCAAATCGCTTACAGCCTGCCACGCACTTACTCGGAGTTTGAAGTCAATGCCAACTATGTGGCCGCATTGAAAAAGCTCGGTTTTCAGGAGGTTTTCAGCTGCGAAGGCAAGGGCTGTGGCAGAAAGGATTCGCTCTACTATGCGCTAAAGCCCTTAGTCTCCAATGGCACCGACGAGAGCCAGTTCTACGGTCTGTATCGCCTCAGTCGCCCCGAAGGCGACATCACAGTGTCCAGCTACACCCTTGGCTTCTCCGGGGCACTGTGGAACGAGCTCAGGGTAATTGAAGAAACGGGCCTTAAGGACGACCGGATTGGCATTAATCTCGAAGCCCTCACCGATGCCATCAGCCAAACCGGCAAGGCAACCCTGGAAGGCCTGCTGTTCGACTACGACAGCGACCGCATGCTGCCAGAGTCCAAACCGGTTATGGAAGTGCTGGCAAGTTACCTCAAGCAACATCCGGCACTGTATTTTTATGTGGTGGGTCACACAGACGACAAGGGTGACAAAGCTTACAACCGCAGCCTGTCAGAGCGACGAGCAGCAGCCGTGGTTAACGCCCTGGTGAAGGACTATCAGATCCAGCCTGCGCAGCTCGAAGCGCATGGCATGGGCGAATTCAGCCCCGTTGCCAGCAACGCCAACGAGGCAGGTCAGAGCCAAAATCGCCGGGTGGAACTGGTACTGCGTTCTGATAAAAAATAGCCCATTAAAGCTTCGCAGCCGATTGCATTGTACTGCCATCAGCTGCGAAGATCGCCCGCTGGTTACATAGGGAAATAGACCATGAGATTAGAGATCACTTTGCTCGGACTGATATTAGGTCTGAGCCTCGCCCAGCCAGCATTGGCAGAAAACGTCTACAAGTGGGTCGATAAAGACGGCAAGGTTCACTTTGGCGACCGGCCACAATCTGATACGGCCGAAGAGGTGAAGCCCAAAAAAGGCAAGAATGCCGACAACGAAGAGGTCAGTACTCTCAGCAACAAGGTCAAGGTCAGTAAGAGCCAGATTATCGGTCGCTGGACTGATAACTCCGACATAGACGTGGACGAATACTTCGGCGGTGATGGCAGTTATATGGGCAGCACCAGTATCAACGGGGTAAAGGTAGAGATGCACGGCAACTGGACACTGAACGGTAATCAGCTGTTGATTAAGCTGCACAGTACCACCCCCTCAGACTACGGCAAGCGCAAAACCAGTACCGAGGTTAAAGTGTATGACCGCAGGATCGCAGCCATCAGCCACGACCTAATCGAGTATGTTAGTTTTGACAAAGACTACTTAGGTACCATGACTCGCACAGGATCATGAGTCGACAACGGACAGAAACGTGCCATCAACCACCGTTGGAATCACCGGTTTCGCATTGGTAGGCATTACCAAACAGGGTCACCGAGCCAATAAAGCCAAACGGCTGATACAGGGTATCGCCGCCCATGGCGGCCCCCTTTATCCTATTTCATTGAGGGTGCCCCAAAGCATGTCGCTGTCTGCGTACAGCCTGTAATCGTAAAAATGCCCCTGAGAGCCGATAACAAAGCCAAAATGTCGGCACTGCGCCAGCGCCGTCGGATTGTGCCACAACACCTTAACCTGATTTGAATCGTCAGTGGGAAAAATAATACACCCGCTCAAGGTCATCAATGCCCCGCCAAGCAGGAGGCAGCGTGTCAGCATAGTCACGGCTTTGCCTCCAGGGCACAGACCCTGACCAACTGCCTCACATCCCCACTCTGCGAGTCAGCTCAGGTTTGGCCCCAAGATGAGCGATGCAACGTAGTCAGAATTGATAACAGAAACATTGCAAATCCAGGCTTTAAGCTTATCTTCTTTCCAAATCAATCAAATGACTCGAACATGAGGGCCTGTGAGCATCATACAAATCCAACTGCAAGTCAGGCCGGAGACCGGCTTGGAATTTACCCTTTCTGAATACGCCAAGGGCCGCTACCAAATGCGTTTTGGCCACAAGTGGAATCACAAGCTTAGTAAGTCGGTAAACGTAACCAGACCGCTATTGTGTGAATTAAAGCAGGCCCTAGAACAAAAGCGGTCGATAAACTTACACCAGAAACACTTTTTTTTCGGCATTCGGTCACTGTGAAAAGAGGTGCCTATACCGTCATTGAGCTCAGCAGAAATCTGCTGCTTTTTGACATGGTATTGATTGACGAGTCGTTTTCAGAGCGACTGTTTGCAGAAGATGTGGCGGCGCTGATTGAGTGGCTGACAAATAACGGCTTCTAATATCACCATGCCGTAGATGCGGTAAGACACAAAAACGCCCCGAGAAGTCGGGGCGTTTCACTGTTGAGTCACATTTATCTGTCAGGCCGCTTTGGCTTCGCTCACGGCGACCACTGGCGTCTTGACTTTGCGTTCACCAATTGGCAGCACAGTGCGGCCATACTCACCGTTAATCACCTGCGCCATAGCAAAGTAAATGGCTGATGCGCCGCAGATAATGCCTTCCCACGCGGCTATGGTGCCAATCAGTTCACTGCCGGTGAAGTCGCGGGCCGCCAGCAGGAAAAAGAGTACCGTCAGCGAGCCGAAAATGAACTGTTTGATGCGGGCGTAGCGCAGCGAACCGATAAACATAAAGCCGGTGAACACGCCCCACAGAGCCAGATACCAGCCCATAAAGGACGCTGGACTCGCCGCCACACCGGCGTTTGGCATCAAAATCAGCCCAACCAGGGTCAGCCAGAACAGGCCGTACGAGGTAAAGGCTGTGGTGCCAAAGGTGTCACCACGCATAAAGCACATAATGCCAACGATCACCTGCCCCAAACCGCCGTAAAAAATCCCCATGGCCAAGATCATGGCATCGATGGGAAAGAAACCGGCATTGTGGATATTGAGCAAAATGGTGGTCATGCCAAAGCCCATCAGCCCGAGGGGGGCGGGGTTGGCCAGAGGGGTGGACATAGTTAACTCCTGAATTAAATAACCGCCGGCAAACTGATGCCAACGGTCGGGATCTGCTGTGCCTGCTCCAAGCTGGGAAGGCTTGGAGGGCGGCGCATTCTAGAGGAGGGGCAAGCAAAACACAATTGCAGAAAGCAGTGGCATTGATCTATCTCAAGTCACATAATTTCAACAAGTTAAATACAATTGTATTTATGCCTTTGAATTCATGTGGCTGGCGCTATCGCTTGGGAGCCTTGCCAAATACCGACGCCAAATTACCTATATCACCAGCCACGTATCTGGGGTCGATACAGTCCCCCAGATTTTCGGCCATAAAACGGATAAGCCGCAGCGCACTCTGGGGCAAACGCTTATCGCGCCGTGCCACCAGATACCAGTTGCTGCGCAGGGGAAAATCCGCCACGTCCAGCACCGTGGGTTTCTTCGGCCCCATGTCCCCTTCGCTGAGGGTGTGGGCCGAAATGACCGACAGCCCCAGCCCCGAAGCCACACTGAGACGAATCGCTTCATTGCTCTCGATTTGCATGGTGTCACTGAGCTCAATCCCTCGGGCACTGAGCCAGCTTTCAAACATCATCCGGGTCGCCGAGCCCGGCTCTCGCATAATAAAGCGCTCTGTCTTAAGGGCATCAAAACTCAAACCTTTTTGCCCCACGGCCCAATGATCCGCCGGTGCAATCAATCTAAGCGGATTGGAAATGATCCGGGACGCCAACACACGTTCACCGGCCGGTGGGTGGCTGAAGAGGTACAAATCGTCTTCCTGCTGCTCAAAACGATTCAGCACATGGGCGCGGTTGCCAATGCTCAGGGTGACCTGCACCCCGGGGAAACGGCGATAAAAGGGCCCCAGAATACGCGGCATTACATACTTGGCGGTGGTCACCAGCCCAATGCGGATATGGCCGGAGCTGCCTTCACGGATCCCGCCAAGGAAGCTGTCCAGATCGTCAAGCCGCGACAACACATCGCAAGCAGCTCGGTACACTTCTGCGCCCACTTCGGTGGGCACCATGTTGCCATCGCGGCTCTCAAGCAGTGGCTCACCCACCAGCTCTGCCATTTTTTTCAGCTGCAACGACACTGTTGGCTGAGTAAGGTGCAAACTGCGCGCCGCTGCCGACACCTTGCCAAGGCGCACCACGGTAATGAAAACCTCCAATAACCGCATGCTGAGGTGTTTGAGCCGGGGATTGATCATAGATATCTATCTATACCTGAATGACTTAAAATTTATTTTTCAATATAACCAATTCAAGGCAGAATCGCCATCCGCTGAACCTGAGTCTTTTACCAAGCCATGCAAGCTGTGGCACCAGAAACAGAGGATAAAGAGAGACAGTCATGCCGGATATCGTTATTGCCTTTTTTGCCCTCGGTCTGCTGGCCGGGGTGATCAAATCGGACCTCAAGGTCCCAGAGTCCATTTACGAAACCCTGTCGATTTTGCTGATGCTGACCCTGGGCCTCAAAGGCGGCATGTCGCTGCACGGCCAAACCGCCACCCTGGAACCGCTGGAACTGGTTGCAGTGGTCGGCCTGGGTTTTGCCATCCCGCTGCTGCTGTTTCCGGTGCTGAGGCTGCTGGTGAAACTGAGCACCTCAGATTCGGCCAGTATCGCTGCCCACTACGGCTCTGTGAGCGCTGGCACCTTTGCGGTGGTCATGGCGCTGACTGAAACGGCAGGCTGGGAGTTGAGGCCCGAAACCACCCTGTATCTGGTGCTGCTGGAACTACCTGCCATCGTCATCATGCTGTGGCTGCACCGCAAGCTGAGCCAGGGCCAGCAAGATGCAACAGCAGCCAGCAAGCCCCAGGGCGGCAACATCCTGCATGAGGCGCTGACCAGCCGCGGCGTGGTGCTGCTGCTCGGTGGCGTATTTATCGGCTGGCTTTACGGTCCGGCCGGTCTTGAGCCACTGGCGCCTATGCTGCTGGGCGGATTTAAAACCCTGCTCGCACTGTTCCTGCTGGAAATGGGTCTGGTTACCGCCAAAGTGTTTATCCCGCTGCCGCTGAAACAATGGCGTCTGCTGGCATTCGCCGCCACCGCCCCCTTTGTGCTCGCTTGGGTCGGCATAGGCACAGGCATCGCCCTTGGGCTGCCTGCGGGCACAGTGCTGGTGTTGGCCGGCCTGACCGCGAGCGCCTCCTACATAGCCGCACCGGCTGCCATCCGCGCTGCGATTCCCGATGCCAATATCGGCCTGGCGATGCTGGCCTCCCTCGGCATTACCTTTCCGGTGAACGTCCTGATAGGGATCCCGCTCTACAAACACTGGATTGAGGCGCTGATGTTCTGACACGGGTAGCCTTTCGTACAAATCATCGCGAGCCACTGGCTCGCGATTTTGTTTTCATGCTAGGCTGATTCCCTTGCTAATCAACCTGATGGAAGACAGTGGATGTCTGAAGTTCGCCGTACTCGAAACCCCAGTATCGATGCCGTCCGAGGCCTTGCAGTGCTCGGGATCTTTTTCATGAATATCCTGTTTATGGGCAACAGCCTGTTTGGCTATGGCGCCACCGACCCGGCCGCGGCCACGGATACTGCCGTTGAGCTGTTTTCGCGGGTGTTCCTCGAAGGACGCTTTATCGGGCTGTTTACCCTGCTGTTCGGAGTGGGATTGGCTATCCAATTTGCCAGTTTCAGCCGCACCACAGACACCCCCTTTGTGCCCATCAAAAAGCGGCTCAAAATACTGATGTTGTTCGGCCTGTTGCACGGCGTGTTTATCTGGCCCGGTGATGTGCTGCTGACTTACGGCCTGTCGTCGCTGCTGGCCATCAGTTATCTGAACGCGGATATGCACACCCTGCGCGCCCGCTCGGCACTGTTTATCGGTATTTCGCTGGTGTCCATGGCCGCCCTTTCGCAGATAGATATCGAATCCATTAACCAAATCCGTACCAGCGAAGAGTTCCGGGAAATGCTGGCGCCCTGGGTTGGCAGCTATCCCGAGCAGCTGCTGCAACACCTGATGATGATGGCGACCATGAACATGTTCATTCTGCCGCTGGCGATGCTTTGGTATGTGGCGGGTATGATGCTGCTGGGGATGTACTTGTATCGCTCAGAGTTTTTCAGCTATGGCTTCTCCAGCCGTCACAGGAGCCGAGTGTGGGCGCTGGCCTTGCTTCTGGTGGCCATCGACCTGATGCTGTTTTTAAGTGATTCACCGCGGCTACATTCCCTGTCTCAGGCCACGGTGATTTACAGCGCAATCCCGGTTGCCCTGCTGTATGCCGATGCCATTATTCGCCTTTGCGCCGCTGGCCCCTCGCGGTTATCCGCGCTGCAGGCAGTGGGTAAGCTTGCACTGTCACTGTATATTTTGCAGTCTGTGGTGGGGATTTTGTGTTTCCGCTACCTGTTCCCCGAGTGGCTGATGGACTTCGATCGCATCCACTATTTGGCCGCGGCCATCGTCTGGGCTCTGTGTCAGTTGCTGCTGGCGAGCCTGTATCTGAAAGTGTTCAAGCAAGGGCCGCTGGAAACCTTGTGGCGCTATCTGGCCTTTGGCAGACAGGCTGGCCGCAGCGGCACCTCAGAGGTAAGTTCATGATAGTGTTTGCCTTGCTGTTCTATTTGTTACTGGCCATCGCGGTGGCACTCAATCTGCTGCCGCTTTGGCTGCTGGTAAGCTACGCTGCGCTTGGACTTTTTACCTTTGCGGTGTACGGCCTCGACAAACGCGCCGCCAAAAAAGAGCTGCAAAGAACCGCCGAGGTCAAACTCTGGCTGCTGGCGCTTATCGGCGGGTTTGCCGGTGCCATATTGGCTATGGGACTGTTTCGCCACAAAACCAGCAAGCGCAGTTTTTTATGGCCGTTCTTTGTGGCAACCACAGTCCATTTGCTGCTTGCCGCCGGGCTGATATGGTATATGCTCGGGCAGGGTAGCGTCAGTTAACTCTGCCAGCACAGGCAGGCTGTAATCCCAGCCCAGCCCAGCCCAGTCCAGCTCAGTGCATATCAGCAAAGCATCAGGACAAAGCACTGGGGCAAAGCAAAGGCGAATGCAACTGAGCCCTTTTCCCTGCCGCATCCAACAATAAAAAAGCCACCCAGGGGTGGCTTTTTTGCACTGGTTTCACGCATTGCACGGTTTTGGGCCTTACCCCCTTCAAACCGCTGCGGCAAATGCACAAGCAGCGGCTTTAAAGGCACTGATTTATGGGGGTTCAGATTTTTCAGGGCAGCACTGTAAGTTTCGCCTCACCCGTCACCATATCGAGGCGCGCCCTCAGTAGGGTTTCACCAGGCGCCAACCCTTCAAAGGTGCCATTGCCGTACACATTCACCAGGGTGTCATCGTCGGCGGTCACCTCAATAAAGCGGGTGTAATCCTCTTCATGACCATCATCGAACACCGCCCACAGGATATAGCTGCCAACCTTGCCGACCTGCACTTCAAGCGTGCTGGGCTCGAAGCGGAAGTAAGCGATGGGCTGATCGTACACGCTCACTTCAGCGGTATCACTCATGCCCTGATAGCTTGCTGTAACAGTAGCAAAACCATTGTCGACATGGCCCGTTACCCGACCGGAGAACTCTGTGCCGGTTTCCACCGTGGCATCCGAGGGTGTGTCAGATACCCAGACGCTGTCCAAAGTGACATCCCGGCTGCTGCCATCCACATAATGCACTATGGCATTCAACTGCCCAGTGGTATTGGGCTCCACCGCCAAGTAAGCGGGTGTGACCTCAAAGGAAGCTATCTCAGGCTCATAAACAGCAACGGCCGCTGATGCGGTTAGCCTGCGATCGAAGCTTGCTGTCACTGTGGCGTTGCCAAGGGCCAGAGCGGTTGCCTGGCCACCTTTGGCCCCGGTTGCCACCACAGAGACAATATCGGTCGCATTCGAGCTCCAGGTCGACAGCTCGGTCACATCCACCTCATAGCTGTAGCCCGCGTATGAAGCCAGCGCCTTAAACCTTCCCTTGGTACCCAGCGGCACTTTGGCGGTGTCGGGAACGACCTTGAGACTATCGAAGTTTTTGGGCAACACTCGCAAGCTGGCTTCGCCACGATATCCCAAATAGTGGGCAAATATCATGGTTTGGCCTTCGGACTGACCGGTGGCGAGCCCCATCTGGTCAATGGTCGCTATGCTTGGCTTTTCCACCTCCCACAGGGCACCGGACACCTCTTGGCTGATAGTCTGCCCAAGGGCATTTTTGTACACTGCAAAGGTGCGGTACTGGCGGGTCAGCCCCTGAATAACCGATGATTCATAGGGCTCAACATTGATCCCCAGATACTCAAGATCTGTCACCGTCAGCTCAGCTGTGGCGGTCATACCTGCGTAGGTAACATTCACCCGGGTGTTGCCAGTGGCAAGCCCAGTGGTGCGGCCCGAAGTAATACTGACTGTTTCCACCTGGGCTATGCCTGGGTCGTCCACAGTCCAGCCACTGCCGGTAGTCACATCCACCACCTGGCTGTCGCTGAAGATAGCGCTGGCGCGGAAGTTCATCACCCCCTTGATGGGCAGGCTGGCAGTGGGCGGGCTTATCTGCAGCTCAAGCAGAACCGGCTCTGTCACCTTCAAACTGGCTGTGGCCTTATAACCAAGATAGCTCGCCTGAACCTGGGTCTCGCCGGTTGTCACACTGTGGGCAACACCATATTTGTCGATGCGGGCGACGGCAGCATCGGCGGCAAGCCATGACGACTCCAGTGTCACCTCTTTGCTGCTGTTGTCCGAGAAACGGGCAAACGCCTGATAGTGTTGATTGAGGCCCAGCGCTACCTCGGCCTGAATGGGCGAAATGGTCAGCTCCACCAGGGTGGCTGGTGTCACTTCCACTTCAGCACTGCGGCTAAGGCCTGCGAAAGTAACACTCACCTGCGTCTGCCCAACCGCCAATGCCTGCGCCATACCACCCTCAGCGCCATTGGTCACCGCCACCAGGGTCTCGTCATTGCTGCGCCACTGCGCTTTGGTATTCACCTGCTCAATATGGCCATCAGTGTAAAACGCCGTGGCCTCAAACAGCCCCTCTGTGCCCACCGGCACCTTCACCTGCAAAGGTGTCAGTTGCAGCTCACGCACCTCGGCTGCGGTCACTGTCAGGCTGGCATTGGCACTGTAACCCCGGAAACTGCCCTGAACTGTCACTGTCCCGGGCTTGTAGGCACCTGCCAATCCCCCGCCATTGATATCGGCAATGCTTGGGTCCGTAGTTATCCAACTGGACTGGCGGGTCAGGTCCTGCACTGTACCATCGGTAAAGACACCGCTAGCCGTGTATTGCAGTGTCAGCCCTGCCGCCACTGTGCTGGTCACAGGGGCGATACTGTACTGCTTAAGCTCAGCGTCAGTAACGGTAACAAGACTGCTGGCCGTCAAACCGGCAAAGCTTGCCGTGACTTCAGTCGCGCCAACGGCAACGCCCTTGGCACTGCCGCCAAACTCTCCAAGGGCAACCAGAGTCACCACAGACTCATCGCCACTTTGCCAAAGGGCATCCTGGGTCACATCCTGACTGCTGCCGTCACTGAAATGAGCATTGGCACTGAAACGTCCTTCATACCCCAGCGGCACCCGCGCCGTCCCGGGCGTAACCACCAATGATGTCACCACAGCATCGGTTACCGCGAGCTGCGCCTGGGCGCTGAGCCCATGCACACTGGCCTCAATTTGCACTGACCCTGGTTGCAGCCCAACTGCGGTGCCCGCCCCCTTTACCGTGGCAATGGCCGGATCGCTGCTTTGCCAGCTCGCCACCTGCCCAAGGGGATGGATGCTGCCATCGCTGTAGAGCCCCATCAGCTGATAACTCTGAGTACGGCCAACCGGAATGCTCGCCTGCGCCGGTGTCAGCGACAAGGATTCAAGCACTGCGTCTGTGACTGTAATGCTGGCAGAGTCGGCTAAAGAAACCCCTGCAAAGCTGAGGGTGGCAGTCACGGCGGTTTGGCCAGACTGCTGGGCCGAGACGAAGCCTGCATTGTCTACCGTCGCCACGGAAGGCGCGGCCGCTTGCCACTGGCTCTGCGCTGTGACATTCAGGCTAAGGCCATCTTCGAGCAGCAGATCCGCGTGCAGCGCCACACCCGTACCTTTGGGCAGAGTGTGATTTTTGGGGCTGACCACCAGGGCTTTTGGCTTGCTCGCCAGCACGATAAGCTCGCCGCTGGCAGCCTTGGCGCCAAAGCTCGCCTGGATAAACACATCCCCCACGCTGATGCCACGGGCCACACCCTTACTGTTTTCGCTGTTGGTCACAGTGGCGACAGCGCTGTTCAGGCTCGACCAACTGGCGTCCTGAGTGACATCCTGGCGATGGCCATCACTGAACAGCGCCTCAGCCATAAAGGCCTTATCGAGCCCAACCAGCGTCAACGCCTCTGCCGGCGTTACCACCAGCGCATCCAGCGCAGCATCGGTCACACTGAGATTGGCATCGTCAGTCAGGTCGCTGGCGCCAGGCGTTGTGGATGTGAGAGTTGCGCTGATACGGGTACTGCCTGCGGCCAGCGCCAATGCCTTGCCACCGGCGGCTATGCTGGCCACATTAGTGTCACTGGCTTGCCAGCTGACACTGGTGGTCACATCTTTTGCGCTGCCATCACTGTAAGTAGCAAGTGCCTGATATTGAAGCGATGTATTCACCGCGAGCCGACTTTCCTTCGGGCTCACGCTCAGGGAAACCGCATAGGGTGGGCAGGGATTGTCCGGCCCGCCGCATTCGGCGGTGGGGAAACCATCGTTATCACCACCGCAGGCGCCAAGCAGCATCACCAGTGGCAATAACAGGTGTTTTTTCAATCGATTGAACAAAGTCACCCAGCCCTCCTCAGCGTGCATTGGCATCGTTGCTGACCGGAGTCACATCCACTTCAATCACAATTGACGGCGAAAACACATCCACCCGACGATTCAAATGACGGTGCTCGGCGCTGTCGTTAGCCGCTGCCGGGAAGTCTTCACCAAAGGCCTGGGTCTGAATTCGGTCTGCACTGATGCCCCTTGCCATAAAATAATCTGCTACCGCCTGCGCCCGCCGCTCGGAAAGCTTAAGGTTGTAGGCATTGCTGCCTTTGGCATCTGTGTAGCCTTTCAGCTGCACCTTGGCGGTGGGGTAACGCTGCAATCTTTCCAGGGCCGTATCGAGCGCTGCAGTATCGGTCAGGGCGCTGCTGTCGAAGGCGAACAGGGTCACCAGATGCAGCGCCTCCAAGGTTTGGCTCACCGTGGTTGGCATCACCACCACGGGCTGCGGCTCAGGCTCTGGCGTTGTGCTGACCACGGGCTCTGGCTCGGAGCCAAAGCGATAGATAACCCCAAGGCTGGTAAAGTGGCCGTTGCTGCCCCCCAGCTTATCGCTGCCGAGGCTGTCGATGTACTGGTATTCGAGCCGTGCACTCCAATGCCTGGCAAACTGATATTCGAGGCCTACACCGGCCATGGGTGCCGTACCTGAATCCGTGTCGGTGCGCCTCGGGCCCTGGTTTTCACCATCCCAAACAAAGGCACCTGCCTTGATAAAGGCATCGAGGTTTTCAGTCAGCCCAAACCGGCCCAGAAACGAGAACTCCCAGCCAGCCATGGAGCCTGTATAGGTTTGGCTAACCCCGCCTTCTGGGTAAATCCCCACGGCATTGCCCAGATCCAACCAGGCGGCTTCAAAGCCAAGGAATTCATTAATTTGATAACCGGCAAAACCACCGAAGGCATTGTCATCGCCATCGCAGCCAACATTCCAGTCTTCACAGGCATTTTGATAATGCATCCAGCCGGCTTTGGCTCCCACATAGGGGTATGGGCTGAAGGAAGTATCATCGGGGGAGCCGGTCAGTTCTCCTGCGCGCAGGGTGCCGGACGTGATCAGCGAACAAAGAAGCAACAGATGTAAAACTGCATTTCCAGTGGGACGCAACATAGGTAAAATCCTTGTAACATGCTGTTTAAATGGGATATTTTACACTATCAGCCAGCACAATCCAAATTCACTGCTCAAAGTTTCAACTTATCATACTCCCGTACTTACCGCAGACGAATAGGTCGGCAGATGGCTATTCCTGATATAAATGCCGGGGGCTGAGCCCCGAGCCAATACCCGATAAAAAGGCAGAATAGACAAGCCGCAAACGTTCAGTGCCAGCTTCAGGTTCGCTGCGACAACCGCTTCTAATTAAAGGCTTGTTCGCTCTTCATTCCCCCCGTACCATACTGCACAGGTTATTAATCCGGACACTGGAACCCACCCATGAGAATTGCCCTCGCTGCTGTCGTTATTGCCTGCGTTATCTTTTACTTTTTCACCACCATGAACGGCCAAAAGGCCGCCAAAGCCAACGAAGAAAAAGGTGCCCAGTATCTTGCCGACAACGGCAAACGCGATGGCGTGGTAACCACAGCTTCCGGCTTGCAGTATGAGGTGTTGGTAGCAGGCAATGGTGAACGTCACCCCAGCGCCAGTGACACAGTACGGGTGCACTACCATGGCACCCTGACCGATGGCACAGTGTTCGATTCTTCGGTTGATCGCGGCGAAACCATCGCCTTCCCACTGAACCGGGTTATCAAAGGTTGGACCGAAGGGGTGCAACTGATGAAAGAAGGCGACAAGTTCCGCTTCTTCATTCCGGCAAGTCTGGCATACGGCAGCCGCAGCGTGGGCAAGATCCCGGGCGGCTCGGTACTGATTTTCGATGTTGAACTGATTGCCATCGAGTAAATACTGACTGACGCAAAATAAAAACGGAGGCCTGAGCCTCCGTTTTTATTTTCCAACACTTGCAAGCAAGATGCGCTAATTTAGCTGCACGTTAAGCTCATTTAGCTGCAACTAGCACCACTGGCAACTTACAACGCTGACGACTTATACCACTGGCAACTTACAACTCCAGCCAGGCATCGCTCCAATAGGCACCTGCGCCCGGCTCATAGGCCCAGGCTGAACCACTGCACCAGCCACTGTAAGGGTATGGCTTACACTCGTAGTTTTTGCCATGATTGCTGACCCGGCTGCCGGCCTGATAATTCGCGCCTGGCTGATAGCCAGGATAGGCCGGTGTTTCCCCGGCGCCCGCCTTCAGCAGCAGCACGTGACTGACACTGTGGCTCGCGCCTTCGGGATCAGAGACTGTCACACCTATGCTCAAGCTAATATCCGTGCTTACCTCAGGCAGTGACAGGGTGATGAGCGCGCCATCGACACTGTCTGCCGTCACGCCCGCCGGTAAACTCCAGGCGAAGCTTAGCGCCTTGCCTTCAGGATCGCGTGATTGCTGCGCCGACAGCTGCACCGAAGCACCGCTGTCAGCCTCGGATGGACCACTGATTTTCGCCAGTGGAGGCTGGTTGGCAGGCTCACCGCCGCCACCGTTGTCCCCACCGCCATTGTCGCCACCGCCACCGGAGCCATCACCTGCCTCAATCACCAGTTCCGGGAAGAAGTGGCTCAGGCAGCGGCCATAATCCCCATCGCGGAAGGCGCTGAAACGGGTTTGATAGCCCACCAGCTTACAGGCGTAGCTCTTGCCACCATTGGGATTGCCGGGCACATAGCTCCAGTCCTGCTCCCAGTAGATGTTCATGGCGCCACTGCCGCCCACGGCAAAGGCCTTCATATCCTTACAGCCCAGTACCTCAGAATCGGCAACCGGTACACCGAGATTGGCCGCATGGGCGCGGTAATACTCGATACGGTTAACAGACTGAGGCTTCTCTGTGCCCTGCCCACACTCGATGCCACCATTGATTATCATGGTGGTCACCCCGAACCCCGGCGTCAGATTGGATGCCAGATCCTGGGCATTGGGCTGCCAGGTGCCATCAATAACATGCAGCATCGACGGCTTGGGCGGCTGGGGATAGCTAAAGAAAAACACCGCGCTGGCGAGGTTCAGCCAGCTGTCAGCCACCAGCTCTGGGCTATCGAGCAGGGTACGCACTGTGCCGAACATGGCCTCTGAGAAGGGGCCATAGTTATAGTTGTACGACAACTGCTTGGCGCCGCGGCCGAAGTAACTTTTGTATTCACCGTTAGCGAAGCTGCCACAGGGCCACTCCTGCCCCTGCCAGGTATCCGGGCTGCACTCGGCGTTGTAGCCGCCACGTTTGGTTTCATCCCAGCCCACTTCCCGCACCCAGTAAAGCCCCTGACGCCACTGGGGCTCTGGGCGCCACACATCATGGGCACCGGTTTCCTGGGCAAAATGGGCGAACATGGTAGCCAGCGACTTGCGGCAAATGGCCTCGGCATTGCGGCCATCATCATAGTCACCGCAGAGCGCCGGAAACTTGGCCGCCGCCTGCAACAGGCCGCGGTAGCTGTACTCCGGCGCCCGGACCGGGAAGATAAACTCAAACTCGGCTTCAGGCAGTATCGCCTCGAGCCGCTTCACGTTGGCCGGATTTTCGGCGCGGCCGGGGAGCACAGCCTCAACAATGGCATTGTCGCGGGTGGCGATGGAGGATTTAACGGCATGCATCAGGGGAAAGTCGGTAAGACTCGCCTCTTTCGCCGCCACCTCGGCCGCCGTCATGGTAACAGTGCCATCGGCATTGGCGCCGCCACTGCCACCGCCACCTGTGCCGCCAGAATCTGTGCCGCCGCCGCTCTCTGTACCGCCGCCCGCGCTGCCGGTATCACCCGGGTCGTCCCCAACCAGGCTCCAGGGATTATCCCATTCGTTGGGATAGCTGTTACCCGGACTTTGTCCGGGGTTGGCATACCATTTGGCTTCATAGAGCTTGCCATTGAAGCTGACCTGGCTGCCGCCGCCATAGGCTTTGTTGATATCGTACAGGTCGGCCGCATACAGGCTGGCCGTAAGCAGTGCGCCCATAGCGCCTGCCAAAATAGATATTTTATTCATGATGTTATTCCCATGAACAGCAAGCCCGGCCGAAGCCGGGCTTGTATTGGGTTAGTCGTTATCGCTCAGGTCTCAGTTGCAGCTGGCTGGGCCCACATCGACCCATACGCTGGCAACACCCGGCTCTTCGCCCTTGGTCCACCAGGACGCTTTCCAGTTGCGGCCATTGTGGGAGGTCACATCGCCGCCGTTGTAGGCAACAGCCGCATCCCAGCCGAGGTCAACATTGCTCTCCAGCGCCCAGGCATCGGCACTGCGGCTTGGCTCGTTGCCCTGAGTCCAGTATTTGGCGCGCCATACCAGCTGGCTGTGGCTCACCTTGTCACCGCCGTTGTAGATGGTAGTTGCTGACCAGGCTGGGAAGTTACCGGCATTGGGATCGGTGGCATTACAGCCGCCGTTGTCACCACCGCCTGACTTGGGTTTCACGGTCAGCACTGTGGCTGCACTGGCATCGAGCGCCCCATCCGACACCAGCACGCTGATGTTGAACTGGGTATCGGCAGTCACCTCAGGCGCAGTCACCACCAGAGTGGCACTGTTTTGGCCGGACACACTGAGGCCCGTAGGCACTGTCCACTGATAAGTCAGCGCATCCCCATCGGCATCAGCAGCGCTGGCCGCTATGCTCACCGCGGCGCCGGACTCGGCGCTGAAGGCTGCATCCACAGTCACTTCAGGGGCACGGTTTGGCGTTTCAGCCTTGTTGGTGACTGTCACTGAGTCAGTGCTGGCAAGCCCCTGTGGGTCTGTCACTGTCAGGCTGAATACATAGCTGACGTCCGCCTCGGTTGAGCCAAGGGAAATACTGGCATTGGCACTGTCGCTGCCGCTGATGGCAACAACCGGGCCAGAGGTTTGGCTCCAGGCGTAGCTCAGGGCACCACCTTCAGGGTCGCGGGATGCTGAACCATTCAGCGCGACATCGGCAGGGCCGGTAACACTGACGTCAGCGCCTGCATTGGCTATGGGCGCCTTGTTGGCAGGCGGGTTGGTGCCTTCGCCGTGGCCCAGGCCTTCGTGCATGGCATTGAGGATATCGCCGTTATCGGCATCGATTTCCCAGGCAAACAGACCACCCAGCTGATTGGCAAGCACATACTGACCCTTGGCTTTGACCGAGCGCTCGTTATCGAAGGTGATAAGGTCGCCGCTCGATGGGTTAAACAGCCATGGTGCCTCAGCCGCTTCGTCATAACCTTGTTGCCAACCACTGCCCATACGGTTGTTGACTATGTCGCGGTAATCCACCACGCCATTTTCCCAGGTGCCTTTTACCGGTCCGCTGGCGGTGCCGGTGAAGGGATTATTGTTGCTGTAGTTGCTCACGCCGGTCCAGCCGCGACCATACATGGCGGCGCCCACCACCAGTTTGCCCGGAGTCACGCCCTGAGCCAGCAGCGCCTGCACGCCCTTGTCGGTGGTGTAACGGGTGTTGGGATCCCAGGAGGCATCGTAAAGTGCGGTCTGATGGCCAAGCTCGGTGTTGCTCCAGGCGCCGTTGAAGTCATAGCTCATCACAAAGATGTGGTCCATGTACTGCTGTGCCTGCAGGTAATCGACCTTGGCAATCTTGTCATCACCGGCGCTGATGGCCGAGGTCAGTTGGAACTCGCGGCCGGTTTCGGCTTCCAGCTCATCGAGCATGGCGCGCAGCTCTTTCATCAGGGTCACGTAGGTGGCGCCATCTTCGGGGCTGCCAAGGTTGGGGTTGGCGCCCAGACCACCCGGGAATTCCCAGTCGATATCCACACCGTCGAAGAATTTCCAGGTTTGCAGGAACTCCTTCACCGAGGCAACAAAGGTGTCGCGCCTGGTCTTGTCACCAAGGAAGTAGAAAGGATCGGACAGGGTCCAGCCACCAACGGACGGCAGAATTTTCAGGTCCGGATAGGCCTGTTTCAGCGCCATCAGGTTGCCAAAGTTGCCCTTATAGGGTTCGTCGTAGGCCGACAAATCGCCCTGTGGCATCTGCACTGCCGCCCAGGGGTCGTGAATCGCCACTTTGAAATCTTCGCGGCCGGAACAGGCGCGCTGCAGCGCTTCAAAGCTGCCTTCGATTTCTTTAAGGCTGTCGTTGATGCCATTGCCGCCACAGATTGGTGTAAAGCCGTACAGCAGGTGAGTCAGGTTTTGCGCCGGAATATCGTCCACGGTGAACTTGCGGCCATAGACGCCCCACTCCACGTAGTAGGCGCCCACCACCTTGCCGGATTTATTGGCGTAAGGTTTGTTGTTTTCCTTGAGCGGCGCAGTCAGTGGCGCCAGGTGGCTGCCATCGGTATCGGCAACCAGAATTTCACGGGCATCACTGGCGGTGCAGCCATCGGCATTACACAGGGCCACGGTGAGCTGATAGCGGCCGCCCTGGCTAACAGGGAAGGTTGCGGTGCCGGACGCGCCCGACGGGCCGCTCCAGTATTCCACACCGTCCAGCAGCACCTTGGCGGTATCGCCCACATCGCCGCTCCACAGGTTCCAGCTTACCGACACATTGGCGGCATCCTTAACCGTGACCAGCTGATTGTAGGCGGTGGCCGCCTGATTGATTTCGATGATGGAAAACTTGGTTTCGCCCCATGCAAGAGCCGGTTTTCCAGGTTTGGCGGCCATGGCAGGCGCGGCCAGCGCCGACGCCACCACGAGCGCGGTTACTGAGGGTTTAGTTAGAAACATGTCTTTGTCCTTATTGGTTTTTATTCTTTTCAATAAGGCAAGGCAAAGCGCCTTCAGGAACGGCAGATGCCGACAACAAGCATGGGGTGCGACCAAACACCCGCTTAAGACATCATCCTGTGGTATCCCCGCTGTCGTAGCCTCTGTCTTTACAGAGCGCCCTTAGACCGGTGGCTTTGCGTCCCGGCATTTCGACCGGTTTGCCTTTTTCACAAATGACTATTTGGCAGAACCAAATGACAACGTTGTCATTCATAATTCAGCATAGGCTAATTATTTTTAAGGCGGCAACAACTTATTTACAGAACGCTATCTGTTTTGGTGAAATTCAGCGGAAAGTGGATATAGGCTGGAGTGAAAACTTTAAATAATATCGATTTTATTCATAAACTTAAAAACAAACGGCGCCGATTGGCGCCGCATCAGGAGTCTGGTCAGACCTCAAATCCAAACGGGTCATCAATGGAGTAAGAAGGCTGGGTAAACCACTTTGGCCCCGACGCCGTCATATAGAAGTGATCCTCCAGGCGCACCCCAAATTCCCCCGGCACACACAACATGGGCTCGTTGGAAAAACACATGCCCGGCGCCAGCGGCGTAGTGTCGTTTGCCACCAGATAAGGCCATTCGTGAATATCCAGCCCTATGCCATGGCCGGTGCGGTGTGGCAGACCTGGCACGGCGTAGCCGGGGCCAAAGCCTGCGGCCTCGAGCACGCTGCGGGCGGCCTTATCGACGCTGCCACAGGGCGCGCCCAATCTTGCTGCTTCAAAAGCCGCTGCCTGCGCCTGCTTTTCCAGGTTCCACAGCTCACGCTGACGCGCACTTGGGGTGCCATAAACATAGGTGCGGGTGATGTCTGAGTTGTAACCATAGAGCTGGCAGCCGGTGTCAATCAGCACTGTATCGCCCTCAGCCAGCGCTTTGGGGTTCTTAACGCCATGGGGATAGGCGGTGTCTTCGCCAAAGAGCACGATACAGAAATAGGAGCCCGCCGGAGCCCCAACCTTGCGGTGAGCAGCATCGATAAAGGCTTCCACTTCACCAACGCTAATGCCGGGACGCAGCATGGCCGCGGCCGCCTTGTGCACTTCCAGGGTCATATCCTTGGCACGCTGCATCAGCGCAAGTTCAATGGCGGATTTTTGCATCCGGCATCCGGCAGTCACGCCCTTGGCACTGACCACCTTAAGTTCCGGGTTGGCATCACGAATGCCTTCGCTGATAAAAAAGGCCGCCGACTCATCCATGCCCACCCGGCCCTGCGTGAGACCGAGGCGCGCAAGCACTGCGCCAAACAGCTGATATGGGCTTTCGTCCTCATGCCAGGTGTTTACCTCGCCCTTGATGGCCATGTAGCCTTTGAGGGTATCCAGCTCAAAGGCCGGCGCTATGTATTCCAGCGCCCCTTCGGCGGGCAGAATAGCACCCACCATGCGTTCGCTGGCGTACCAACGGGTGCCGGTGAAGTAGTAAAGATTGGTGCCTGCATTGAGGTAAACCGCATCCAAACCCAGCGACTTCATCAAGCCCTGCGCCTTGTTGATACGCTCCTGGAACTCGGCCACTGCGATGGGCTCAACCCCGTGGGTCATGTCACTGAGCCCGGCCAGTGCCTGCTCTGCGGTTAACCCGCCTACACCTATGGTCATACTTCACCTCTTGTTAGCGTTACGAAAGGCCGCTGGTCGCGCTTCCTGATTGCCGCCTTTTTAGCATAAAGTATACAAACAGTGAATCAGAATTCATTTCATCAAGGCCGATTTTGGGGGTCAGCCGCTGACAATTATCACCTTGAGGTATGATTTTCGGTCAGATTTCACCTGAGTGGCTCACATATCCATCGCCGTCTGCTGGCACAGCGCTGCGCAAGCTGCTAAAAGGTCAACAGGGTCACTATTTTTTAACCCTGACAAGCGGCGACAATCCGGCGCCAACGAACTGTTAATCGCAGCCCTCACAGATGCTTGCAATAAGCAACAAAGCAGCGGTTCCAGGCAATCGCTGCCACCCAAACGGGGCTTTTGTGCGATAAATCGGCGCCGGAGATCGCGCTGGGCAATCCAGCCCCGTTCACGGGCCAATTTCGATTGCCAGATGAGGCGCTTGTGGGTATTGTGACGCCAGTGTTGCGTGGTTCGACCATTCGGGCCGAAAACGCTGCGCAGTTACCCGGGGGAAAAGGTGTCAGAGGGAGCCATGGCGGCCAATTGGTTCAGGTACAGCCTGTGTTTATCAGCAGCTGATGGCGAGCGCGCCAGGCAGCAGGTAAGCGCGTTGACGCCAATGCAGGCTCTGGATCTGCTCGGGCTGTCCCAATGGCTCGACAGTCATGAAACCCTCGACGATTTTAAAGCCTTCAGCAATCACCTCAGACTCGATATTGCCAGCGACGCCGGGATCAATTTCCGCCTGATGCGGGCCGCCAAAGCTCTGGGGGTGGAATTTATCAAGGTTCACGCCCGTTGCGGTGCTCTCGAAGCCAGTCAAGACAGTTTTTTCTTTCACGGCCGCCGGCCGCAGGATGCCGAACTTGCATCACTGCTTGCGCGCTATCTACCTGAAGATACGCTGGAATCCCTTATCCGCGAGCACAAGGCCGATGAGTTGGCACGGCTGCTGATCCAGGGCCTGAATCCCAATACTCCCATCGGTGATGAGCCACTGATTTTCAACGCCATTTTGCATCGCAGCCTGGAGATATTCACTCTACTGCTGCGCCGCGGCGCCGATCGGGAAGAGCGCGACCGTCAGGGACAGGATTTAATGGCCCATCTGTTTGCCCTGGGCGACAAAAAGCTGGCTCCTTTTATTCAGGCGTTAATCGATGCCGGCTGGGACAAGGCGCGGCGCCTGGACGATGGCGGCTCGATTTTATGGCACAGCTTTGCCCTCGACTATGAGCTGGCGGGCAGCCTGCATCGTCAGGGCTTTCCCTATTTACGCCCCGAGGCCGCCTACCGCGACGGCAATATGGAGCAGCAAATCAAGCGCGCTATTCGTCATCACGATAAGCCCGTGCTGGAGCGGCTGCTGTCAACACTGGTACTCAATCACGATCAACTGATGGTGCTGGCGGGCATTTGTGCCCAGGTCGACAATCTGGTGGGCTTTAAGCATCTGGAGTCGCTCGGGCTGGAGTTTGGCGGCCATGGCGATGACATGGTGGAACTGCTGCAGGGGGCGGCATCCAGCGGCGCTTTCCGGCTGGTGGCCTATCTGCTGCTCAAGTCAGAATCTCTGGGGCTGAATATCGATGATTGCTGCGCCGATCTGGTGGAGTATCTGGTGGCAGACGACAGAGCCAGCCGGCTTATCTCCATCATCACCCGCCGCATTCAGCACTTCGACCATAATAGGGCGATTGGCACGGCAATTCATCACAATGCTTTGAATAACCTATCGATTCTGCTGAAAGCCAATAAACCGTTTCGTTACCGCACGCCGCTGCTGCACGACTATCTGGAAGAGTTGAGCCCCATGGCCGCGCGTATGCTGCTGGCCTCGGGAGAAAATCCCGCCGAAACCAATTTCGATGGCGAAACCGTATTTGAGGCCATGCTGCGGCTGCGTCCCAAGGATGACGAGCTGCATCAGGTCTTTCACGATGCGCTGTTTGAGTTGCCGGTGAGCGAGCATATCTGGCTTGTGATTGCCCTTGGCGACACCGCCGCGTTCGAGCGCAGCTGGCTAAGGCTCAGAGACAAACGCATCATCAATCATCAGGGCGATACCCTGCTGATTCACGCCTGTCGCCACGGCGCCCGCGAAATAGTCGCCTTTTTGGTGGGCAAGGCGCAAAGCCTCAACCACGCCAATCATGAGGGCAACACGGCACTGGCAATGGCAGTGATAAGCGGCAACACCGACATCTGCCGTATGCTGCTCGATGCCGGTGCCAGCACCCGCGATCTGCTCAGGGTGCCCAGGCTCAAGGCCACCGGCAGTCATCGCAGCCTCGAGGTGTTATTGGGTCCGCTGAGCCGTCTGCGCCAGGAAGCCGATGCCCTGCGCGAGCCCTTAAGACCACAGGGACGTCAGGCGCTGCTGAGCTGGGCGGCCTATCTTGGGGATGTGACCATGACCAGGCTGCTGGTTGAGCACAAGGCCCGCCTCAATGCCCGTGACAAAGATGGCGCCACCGCGCTCTATTTTGCGGTAGCCAATGGCCACTTGGCCCTGACCGAATACCTGCTGGCCGAAGGCGCCGATCCACACAGCTGGTTTGAGGGCGAATCCTTACTGCACACGGCCTGTTATCGTGGCCATGGCGAACTCATCCCTACTCTGCTGTCGGCGGGCTTGTCGCTGGATATGCCGAGCGAGCATGACAAAGACACCCCGCTGCACCTCGCCGCCCGCATGGGCGCGATGCACGATGAAGATCTTTGCCCCTTGTTGCTGGATGCCGGTTGTGATGCCGATGCCCTCAACCGCGAAGGCCAGACGCCGCTGATGAGCGCGGTGCTGATGCTCAACCACAAGGGCGCCGCCTCGCTGCTGGCCCGCGGTGTGGATATTAGCGTGCTGGATAAAAGCGGCAAGAGCGCCTTCGACCACTATGAAACCCTTGGCATCCCATCGCCGCACATCGATATCAACGCCTTGAAACCAAGAGGTTTTTGGTATCGGCTGCATAAACTCACCCTCGGCCTTGGCCACGTGAGCCTCTGGTACCTGCTACCGGGTTCTGTGCTGATGGCACTTATCTGGTATTTCGCCCCCGATTGGCTGCTGTACACCGGCCTTGGGGTGTTTGGCTGGTGGCTGGTGAGTCTGATAGTTGGCCTCAAACACAGGGCACAGGAAGAAGCACGACGGCCAAACCTGCTATCGCCCCTTGGCAACTTCAGCCGCGATGAAGATGAAATTCGCTTTATGGCCAGCTGGGATGACGAGCGCCAGGATCTGCCGCTGGAACCGCCCCGGCTGCAGGCATAAAAAACGCCGCGATTGCGGCGTTTTTTCTTACTTTAGCTTTCCTGCTTATCCAGCATGGCAACCAATCCTCGGCAAACCAGGGTTTCCATATCATCCACCCTGTGCACCTGGCAGTTGGCCATGGGCGCGCCCAATGCCATATCCCGCAGGCTGCTCATACAGCCCTTGTAGAATTCGGCACTGTTCATCATGCTGCCCGCCAGCCAAATCCGGTTGGGGTTGAACAGGTTGACCACCCACGCCAGCCCCATACCCAGATACATACCGCCCTGGTTGAGTTCATCGGCAGGAGCCTGCTTGCGGCCACGCAGCAGTTCCGCCGATGCCAGCTGCTCAAGGGAAAATTCACCGCCTTCCGTCATGATCCGGCAGTGTCCCAATTCGCCTGCAAAGCCACTGGCGCCGCTGAACACCCGGCCGTTCATGGCAATCGCCATACCCAGCCCGGCGCCGCACATCACCAGCACTTCGCAGTCGTGACGGGGATCGGCAATGGCTTGTATACCCGCGTCCATATCGTTAACGATAAAGGCGAGTTCACCACTGCATTGGATGTGTGATGGATTCAGCCCGGTCAGCCCGGGCAGCGACTTGCAGGTGACCAGGCGGTTGTCCCGCACCAGACCGGGCACGGCAATGGCGAGGCGATAATTGCCAAGGCCAAAGTCCTGCTCGAACGCCTGGATCTGCTCGTTCAAATCACGGATTGAGAAACCATCACCGGTGGGGAATTTGTATTGTTCTGTGTGACCTTCGTGCCTGAGTTCAAATAGGCCGTTGGTTCCCCCCACATCGAGTGTTAACCTTTGCATCATTTACTCCACTGATACGCCCTGCTCTGACCCCGAGCAGGGATAGTGAAGTTTAACACAGTGTTGTAGGTAAGGAGATTGAATAAATCAATTGTTATCACCCTGTAACACCCTGCTTTTACTGAGTTTCCACCAAGCCACCAACATCAGCTGCACCCCAATGAAGGGCAGGCAGGCCACCAGCAATATCTGCCAGCCAAGGCCGGTCAGCAGCGCCCCGGCCCCCAGCGATGCCATCGCCTGAAAACCGAATACCGAGAAGTCGTTAAACATCTGCACCCTGAATTTCTCGCCGCCGCGATAGCAGGACGGAAGCAGCGAGGTACCGGAAACGAACAGGAAATTCCAGCCAATACCGAGCAGTACAAGCGCCGTCCAGTAGTTCAGCAGCTCACTGCCCGACAATGCCATGGCGATAGTCGCGCCATAGGCCGTCAGTCCCGCCAGCATCATATTGCCGTGGCCGAAGCGGGCAATCAGCATGCCACTGAACAGCGACGGCAGATACATGGCCACGATATGGCTTTGGATAACCCACTTGGTGTCTGCCAGCGAGTGATGTTCCATATGATGCATATGCAGCGGCGTGGCGGTCATAATAAGGCTCATCATGCCGTAGCCTATCGCGGCCGCTCCGAGGGCCACCCATAACTGGCTCTGCCCAAGCAGCTCAGTCAAACTGCGGTCTGCCTCGGTGGCAGACGCCAGGCCACTGGCTTGCCACTGGGATTCATTGCGGTAGGCAAGCAGCACGCCCCCTGCTGCCAGCGACACACAGGACAATAAGAGGAAGGCACCGGCATAGGAGCCTTGTACCAACTCGGCCCCCAGCACCGCAAGTTCAGGCCCGAGGAAGGCCGCCACCAAGCCGCCAAGCAGCACTCGTGATGCCGCCTTGGGCGCAAGCTCAGGAGACACCGCCTCCATGGCGGCAAAACGGTATTGCTGCACCACGGCTCCTGCCGAACCCAAAAACAGTGCCCCTAAACAAAAGAGCGCAAAATTCTGCTGATGTACCCCGGCCGCGGCGGCAAGCCCGGCAATCGCACCGAGCACACTGCCGAGCAGAAATACCCGCCTGCGACCATACCTGCGACCAATCAGCCCCACCGGGATAACCGACGCCGCCAGCCCCACAATCATCATGGCGATGGGTGCGGTGGCAAGCTCCGCTGAAGGCGCTATTTTTGCACCCACCAGGCCCCCCAGCAGCACCATAATAGGGGTGGCGCTCATGGCCAGCGCCTGGGCCAGCGTCAGCAGCCAAACGTTTAGCGGCATGAATTCTCCAAAAAGCAGCAACAAAAAGACCACACAGCATAAACACTCCTCCAAGTGGAGAGTCAATAGCCATAGACTGTCTCAATACTTTTCACGTTCGCCTTGGTTGCAGCCGTCAACATCGGTTGCGATAATCCCTGCATATCTATAAGCCCCGGCCGAAGCCCGTGGGCAACTCACAAGCAGTCAATTAAAAAGGTCTCCCATGTCAGCCATCCCAACAACCGAAATTGCCAAGCGCCTCGATGCCATTCGCACCGAAATGGCCGCTTCGCACCTCGATGCTTTTATCATTCCCCGCGCCGACGAATATTTGGGTGAGTATGTCCCCGAGCATAACGAGCGCCTGCTGTGGGCCACCGGCTTTACCGGCTCGGCTGGCATGGCGATTGTGATGAAAGACAGCGCCGCGATTTTTGTGGATGGCCGCTACACGGTGCAGGTGCGCGATCAGGTAGATGAGAGCCTGTATGCCTATGAAAGCCTGACCGATACGCCGCAGCCACAGTATCTGGCCGAGACCTTGGGCGAAGGCGCCCGGGTGGGTTTTGATGCCCGCATGCATACCCTCGCCTGGTATGAACAGGCCAAAGCCGTGCTGGACAAAGCCGGTATCGAGCTTGTGGCCGTCAGCGAAAATCCTGTCGATAAACACTGGCAGCAGCGCCCCATCCCCGAGGCCAAAGCCGTGATGCTGTTTTCCGATGAGTCTGCGGGCAAAACCAGCCTGGAGAAGCGCCGCGAGATAGGCGCTCTGGTGAAAAAGGCCGGCGGCGATCTGGCGCTTATCACCGCGCTCGACTCCATCAGTTGGCTTTTGAACATTCGCGGCTTCGACGTGCCCCGCTTGCCGGTGGTGCTGGGCTCGGCGCTGTTGTGGCAGGATGGCCGGATGCAACTCTTTGTTGATACTGCCAAAATTCCCGATGGTTTCCATCAGCACGTGGGCGAAGGCGTTACAGTGGCCGCTGAGGCGAGCCTTGAAGCTGAACTCAAGGCGCTTAGCGGTAAAAAGCTGTTGGCCGACCCGGCCAGCAGCAACGCCTGGGGCCAGTTGATTGCCCGCGACGCCGGTGCCAAGCTGCTTGCTGCACTCGATGTGGCTGCGCTGCCCAAGGCCGCCAAAAACGATTCTGAACTTAAAGGCATGCGTGAATGCCATATTCGCGATGGCGTGGCCGTAAGCCGCTTCCTTGCCTGGCTCGATACCGAAGTGGCTGGCGGGCGTCTGTATGATGAAGGCGAGCTTGCCGATAAGCTCGAAAGCTTCCGCCTCGAAGATCCACTCTACCGCGAGCCCAGTTTCGACACCATTTCCGCCGCCGGCGCCAACGCCGCCATGTGCCATTACAACCACAACAATGGCACCCCGGCCAGGCTCACCATAAACAGCATCTATCTGGTGGACTCGGGTGCCCAGTATCTGGACGGCACCACAGACGTGACCCGTACACTGGCCATTGGCGAAGTGACAGGCGAGCACAAAAAGATGGTGACTCTGGTGCTTAAAGGCCATATCGCACTGGATAAGGCCCGCTTCCCCAAGGGCACCACCGGCCAGCAGCTGGACGCCTTTGCCCGCCAGTACCTGTGGCAGCATGGCTTCGATTATGACCACGGCACCGGCCATGGTGTTGGCCACTTCCTCAGTGTGCACGAAGGGCCACAGCGCATCGCCAAAAACAGCAATGGCGTAGCACTGCTGCCGGGCATGGTTGTCTCCAACGAACCGGGGTACTACCGCGCCGATGGCTTTGGCATCCGTATCGAAAACCTGATTGTGGTGCGTCACTGTGAGGCCCTTAAAGGTGCCGAGCGTGAAACCTATGAGTTTGATGCGCTGACGCTTATTCCTATCGACACCCGCCTTATCGACAAGGCGCTGCTGAGCGCAGAGGAAGTCAGCTGGCTCAACGATTATCACGCGAAGGTGTACGCCACCCTGGCGCCACTCATGTCAGGCAATGAGCTGGCCTGGCTTAAACAGGCCACTCAAGCTATCTAATAAAAAGCGCCTGCGGGCGCTTTTTTTATTTAAGGAGAAAACCTTGTACGCCGTTATTTTCAGAGCTACAGCCAAAGACCTGGATCCCCAGTATTCCGCCATGGCGGCGAGCCTCAGGCAGTTGGCATTTGAGAAATTCCGTTGCCGCGACTTTATCGCCGTCACCGAAGGGGATCAGGAAGTTGCCATCTCCTACTGGGACAGCGAAGCAGATATCGAGGCCTGGAAGCAGGAGAGTCGGCACCTGATGGCACAAAAGCTTGGCCAGGATAAGTGGTACAGCGACTACACCGTGGAAGTGGTGGAAATTAAGCGCCGTTATCAATCCCGCTGACAAAAACGCCACCGTTCGGTGGCGTTTCTTTTGCGTAAATGAAATTCAGCGCAGATGGTAGCGGCTTAAAACAGCCCCAGTGAAGGCAGGCAATAGTCGCTGCCATCTTTGGCGGTAAAGCGGCGATCGCGGCTCTGGCGGCAACTGTCGTTGCAGGGCTCGGTGTGCAGCAGGCTCAGCCAATTACGGCACTGGCTCACGGATTCAATGGCGCACTCATCGCTGTCACGCAGACAAAAGCCGGGAGACTCCACCTGGATATCCTCGATATGGGCGGGATTGGCACAGCCCATATGGCCATTTTTATCCAGGGTCATTTCAACGTGAATGTCACCGGATTTCAGTAAGATGGCAGCTGGGCTTTCCTTGTGGCCACACAGGGCAACAAACTGCGAAGGGGTTTCCAAACCGCTGTGACTGCCATCGTCGAAGAAGGCCAGCAGGTGCTGATAGTAAACAACATAGCTTTTTACGGCCTTGTGGGAGCCTCGGGTCAACGGAAAGCGTCTGTCCAGAAACTCGGTGGCACTCTCCAGGCTCACGCCCCGCTTGGCGCCATTGACCACGGCGGCAATGGCTTCCCCGATGAAGTGTGTCAGTTGTTGCTGATTGCTGTGGGTATTCATCATGGTCATGTTCATTGCCTTGCCCTCTGTCACGGGAGTAAATGTCAGCTCTTGTTCGGTCTGGCTAAAATCCGGCCTGATTTATGTTGTCGGGCGGCCTGTCGATTTCGCTTGATTTTTAGTCTAGGTTATTTTTTACTACAATTTCACAATAAAAATTTCACAATGTGAATTTTACAAAATGGCCAGTGAAAAAAGTCTGATGCGCAAGTCCCATTTTATGGGCACAAAAATTAGAAACTTAAGGAAACGCAATCACTTAACCATGGAGGACTTATCTTCCCGTTGTGTGCGAGTGGATCCTGAGTCGGCGCCCTCGGTGTCTTATCTATCGATGATAGAAAGAGGCAAACGGGTGCCCAGCGCCGCCATGCTGGAGGTGATTGCCAAGGTTTTTGAAAAGTCACCGGACTGGTTTTTGGACGATGCTCCCGAAGAAGAGGCCATTACCCCGGATAAGGGGCGCCGTGGTGGTATCAGCGGCATGGCACTGGAACCAAGCTTTTTGTTCTCCAGGGATATTTTGCAAATCGCCATTCCGGAGATGCTGTCGCAGACCGGGATCAGTGGCCGTCAGTTTGCCCATCTGCTCATTCGTGCCCATCAGGAGCATCATCAGAATCATTTTCCAGATCTGGAGCGGGCCGCCGAAGAGGTGGGTGACAAGCAGCTGAATCTGAGCGGTGAGGATCTCAGCGCTATCTGCAAACGCATGGGCATGAAAATTCGCTTTTTCAAAGAACCTGCGCAGGAGCAGGTGGACGATAACGGCGTCCCCACCCACCAACTGGTGACCTCCTATTTTGAGCCGCCGGGCACCATCTTTGTTAACGAAGCGCTGAAGAAAAACCCCGAGCGCCTCAAGTACGACCTGGCGGTGCACATTGGCCACAGTGTGCTGCACAACAAAGACGGCCTGAAGAACGTGCTGGCGGTGGGCCGGGGCATAGGCAGCACCCAGGAGCTGGATACCCTGTCCTCCACTGTAAATGCCCAGGATATTCTCAGCGCCTGGCGCGACTTTGAATCCAGCTTCTTCGCCGGCGCGCTTTTGTGCCCCAAGGTGCCATTCCGCCAACTGTTGGAACGCGGAGGCTATGAAATTGATACTCATAAGAAAATTGGCGTTTCTGCCTCGGTGGCAATGCGCCGGATGACGGTAGTATCGCCCTACCCACACTGGCATTACTTCGATGCCTATGCGCCGGGTAAACTCAAGGCGGTATACCGTGGCAATGGCATTCCCTTGCCCTGGGGCAATATGCGCCAGGTACCGGATCCCTGCCAGCACTGGGCAGTGTTTCGGATGATAAGCGAGCCCACCAGCGGCAGTTCGGCGCAGATTTCCATTTTGGATGTGGAGGGCAGCCCGCGCATCTACTGCTGTGAGTCCACCAAGGTGGTGGATCTGGCCGGCAACCACCATGTGCTGTGTGCCGGTATCGACTTAAACCCCGCAATCGATGCCCAGGGCACGGATGCGCTGACACTGGCGGAGTCCCTCAAAACCCATTGTATTGAGGCCGGCGGCCAGGGCGAAATTCCGCCCGCCATACGACGCCAGCTGATGAGCATTGCCCGTATTCTCAATATCAACTGGGTCGAGCGCGGCATAGAAAAAGGCGCCCGGCTTATCTGTTCCCGAGGCGCCGTGTGCCCGCGCAAACCCAGCTGCTATGGGGGGCAGTGCCAGGGTATGTAAGCTGGCGTCCCCTGAGACGCTCTGGCACACTGAAGCGATTTTCAGTGCGCCGGGGCTTTTATGCTGACCACCTTAGCCATTCAACATTACCGCAGCCTGCGGGATCTGGTATTGCCACTTGGGCAACTCACCCTGGTCACAGGCCCAAACGGCAGCGGCAAATCAAATCTATACAAAGCATTGCGTCTGCTGGCCCTGACCGCACAGGGCGGCGTCACCTCTGCGCTGGCGCGGGAAGGCGGCATAGACTCCTGTTTTTGGGCAGGCCCTGAACATTTCAGCCGCGCAGTAAAGCAGGGGGAATTCCCCATAGAGGCAACTGTGAGGCAGGAAAGCAAACGGGTGCGCCTCGGCTTTGCCGGCACTGACTACAGCTATCTGATTGAGCTTGGGCTGCCAAAGCCCGACGGCACTACCCTGTTTGGCCTCGACCCGGAAATCAAGCGTGAGGCCATTTGGCACGGCCCCAAGTATCGGCCCTCCAGCGCCTTGATTGAACGTCGTGGTCATGTGGTCAAAAGTCGCGATGCTCAGGGGCGTTGGGAAGTGCTCAGTCAGCACCTCGCCCTGAGCGACAGCATCTTTACCGAGCTTGCCGATCCGCATAAGGCGCCTGAGCTGTTGCGCCTGCGGGACGATATCCGCGCCTGGCGCTTTTACGATCACTTTCGCACCGATGCCGCTGCGCCTGCACGTCAGGTGCAGCTTGGCACCCGCACCCCGGTGCTGGCCCACGATGGCAATGATTTGGCCAGCGCCATCCAAACCATTTTTGAGATTGGCCAGGGCGATAATCTGCACCGGGCCGTAGATGACGCCTTTCCCGGCGCCCGGGTGAGCATAGCCGCGCTGGAAGGTGGCATGCTGGAGCTGCGTTTTCATCAGCAGGGGCTGCTAAGACCACTGAGAGCCGCCGAGCTTTCCGATGGCACCTTAAGGTATCTACTGCTTACTGCGGCGCTGCTGACCCCCAGACCTCCCGCCTTAATGGTCCTTAACGAGCCGGAGACCAGCCTGCACCCGGATCTGCTGCCCGCACTGGCACGGCTTATCCGCCACGCCTCGGGAAAAAGTCAGCTGTGGGTGGTCTCCCATGCCCAGCGGCTGATTAATGCGCTCATCGAAGATGACAACTGCCAGATGTTGATGCTGGAGAAGACCCTCGGGGAATCAACGCTCTACGGCCAGGATTTACTCACCACCCCCAGCTGGAACTGGCGCCTGGACAACAGATAAAAAAAGACCGCTTCCCGGGAGATGTGGGAAGCGGCCTTGCGCTTGCAACAACACTTTTATTCTGCGGCTAGGACGTTACCGCCTTGCCGCTCCATTATCAGAACTTGAGTTCCGCTCCCAGGTAGGCGTACCGACCCACACCACCGCCGTAGAGGCTGTCGTAGTTGCCGCGGCCAGTGTTGTACACTCCCGATGCAGGGATCCATGGCCCCTGATTATCAAAGATGTTACGCACACCGCCGTAAAGGCGAAGCTCTGTTTGCTTAGCCACATCCATGGTGTACGAAACGCTGAAGTCATGGGTGATGTAGGAACCATAATCATAGAAAGCCAGTGTTGTTTCTGGGTCTTCTACACCGCCAGTGCCCGCATCCAACGCCTGTTGGTTTTCCACCAATGCTTCTTCCAAAGACTCCATACGACGATAGTCATCAACCATTGGTCCTTTGTACTTGGTGGTCCAACGCAGACGCAGATCTTCGTACTGCCAGGTAAGCGATACCGTAGCCTTGTCTTCAAAGATGCCACTGCTGAGCTCACCAACATAGTCTTCTTCAAAGTAAGTGCCATCTACCGCTGTATATGCAACTTTGTAGGAAAGGACATGGGTCCAGTTAGCTCTGAGCTTTAAGTCGCCCCATGAGTCCATGTCGAACTTGTAATCCATGGCAACGTCATAGCCGCGAGTTGAGATTTCATCCAGATTCTGTTCACGTTGAATAATTTGAGTCAGTTGCCCTTCTTCATCGCGCTTGATGTCTGCGCAATAAGGATTCTCTGCTCCGTAAGCCAGATCTGAGTCATAGCAAAGCGCCTGGATATCTTCATTTGAGAATGAACTAATGGCATTCGTCACAGTGATGTCGTAGTAATCCACTGCAAACTTAAAGCCAGGCAGAAATTCCGGGGCCATGGTAAAGCCCAGAGTATAGGTGTCTGCTTTCTCCTCAATCAGCTCTTCATTACCCGCGTTAGGCGAGTACTTTGAGCCGCCCTCATCCTCATACACTCCGTTGGCAGCAATTGCTGCAGCAACACCGGGATCTTTGCGACAGTTTTCTGCAAATCGTCCCTCAGTGCCAGCCTCCACACCGTCACAGATATCGGTAACAGAGTCATAGTCGCCACGAGGAGGTGACATAAGCTCTGTGATACCTGGAGCACGGTGCGCGGTTGCATAGTTTGCACGAAGAGCATAGTCGGCAGCAGGTTCCCAGAAGAGGCCCAATTTATAACTTGGCAGAATGCCATCAATATTTTTCTGGCTGTACTGTGCCAGACGCAGCGATACGTCCAAATCCAATTTGTGCGCTGCGGTTACATCTCTAAGTAAAGGCAGGGTTGCCTCACCAAACGCTTCATAGACCTCAACATCACCTTTAAAGGGAGGAACATCGTTGAAGGTTATTGCGAGGCTTCTCAGCTCATTGTCTACCTTAATTTCCTGAGTATCTTTGCGATATTCGACACCGAAAGCTGACTGAACCCCACCAGCAGGCATTTCGAATAGCTCGCCACTCATATAGGCCAGGAAGTTGAGTTGACTGATATCGGTGTGAATATAAGGATTTACACGAATGTAATCGGCAGCGTCAGCAGTAATTGAGCCTTCACCGAATATGTTGATAGGCACACAGCCATCGGCCTGAGCTTCTTCACCAATACATTGAATAGTTGTGCCATCTTCAGCGTATTCGGCTTTCAATGCACGGTTTAGCTTAACAATACTGATTTCGTTATAACGCTGCTGGCGTTGTTTGAAGGTACCGTAACCAACGGAAGCATCCCAGGTCCAGTCGCCAAACACATAGCCCTGCAGACCAGCCCAGGTACGAATGGTTGTCCGCTCGTTCTCTGTCTCCACGGGACCGACTTCATTGAAGCGTCTGTCCCAGGACACACTGGAGCCAGCCATATCGCCGATCACACTTGGTACAAAGGGGTTATTTGGCTTGATTGAGCCTGGGGCAATCGTTTTGGCCTCTCCTGTTACAGGGTCAAAATACAGTTCGGCATCATTGTAATCCTGCCCCTCGGCATCACCACCTCGGAAGGAATTGTTCTTGCTGAACTGTACCTGCGCATACGACTTCAAATCATCAGTTAAGTCGAAATCCACTTTAACCGCTGCTGCCAGGGAATCTTCGGGTACTTTGAGAATCACGTTTTCAAAGGTGTTGAAGCCGTCTCGTTCCTCTTTAAAGCCTTCTTTGAGCTCAGTGCCGTCATACCACCACGCATTACTTTCGAAACGACCACCGGGAATATCGTTGCTGCGCTCACGCCAATCATCGGGGGTGATATCACGCATACAACGATAGCCATCTTCGGTCTTCATGGCATTACACATTTCATCTGTATCATAGGCATAAACAGACTCGTACAGGCCACGATCCCTGTCAGAGGCCATCAGACCTTTCTGCTCTTCATAGGTCGCACTCGCGTACAGATAGCCCCTATCGCCCGCAAAATCAGTACCGTAGCCTAAGTCGAATGTGTACTCTCGACCGCCGCCATTGGTGGTTTCACCACCACGGGCATTGAACTCAAAACCCGTTTTGTCTTGCTTGGTGATAATGTTTACCACGCCAGCAATAGCATCAGAGCCATACACGGCAGAGGCGCCGCCGGTGATGATTTCCACTTTTTGAACCATTGCAGTTGGGATAGTGGATAAGCTTACATAGTTGCCTGAGTAACTGTTGGACACCACACGGCGACCATCGATAAGGGTCAAGGTTCTGTCTGTACCCAAATCACGCAGATCAATGGTCGACAGACCCGTGTTCTGCACGCTTGACTGGGAATTGGTGTTACTTACCCCTTCAGCAATTGATGGCACCTGATCAACCAAAACTTCAGCCAAAGACCCCAGGCCCGCATCTGAAATATCCTCCGATGTCAGACCCACGATTGGTGTGGTCAAAGAAAAACTGTCCCGCTTAATGCGCGAGCCGGTTACAGAAATTTTTTCAATGGTTTGCTGTTCAAGTTCAGCGGTTTGCTGCGGCTGACTTCCCTTAACCTGGGAAACCTCCACTTCGTCGGCCGCCAGTGCAGTCATGGACACGCTGCCCAATACCGCCGCCTGAATGGCCAATGTCAGAATGGTTTTCTTCATGCTTCACCCTTCCCTGCTTGTCTTTGCTTGCAGTGTTTTTGCTGTTCGTTTTCGATGCGCATAAGGGCACGGCAACAAATGACGGCCCCCTCCCCGCCGTTACATTCATTAACCTGATTAACAAAGAGGTAACGGTCTGAGTCGTTTTTACGGGTGCAGCAAAGTGAGGGCAATCAATGGGGAGTCGTTTCTATCCCACTTTTATCTCTATTTAAAATCTATTTATTTATATTCAGTCATTTAAGTCAAATTCGGTGCGACTTTAAAAGCGGAGGTTCAGGGCGATAGAGATAAAATAGAGACGCACTAAAGCAGCAAAAAGCCGCCCTGAGGCGGCTTGGATATCGGCGGGTACAACTTTATCCGAGGATAAAGCGGGCAATGGTCTTTTGAATGCCAACCACATCGGTGCCACGCTTAAGTTCCTTCACCAGCGGATCGTGCTGACCCGAGATCCACAGTTTCAGTTCGGCATCCATATCGAAGGTTCCGGCGGTTTCCACTTCAAAGTGAACAATCGCCTTGTAGGGGATCGAGTGGTAGCTCACCTTCTTGCCGGTCATGCCCTGCTTATCAATCAGGATCAGGCGCTTGTTGGTAAACACAAACATATCGCGGACGATTTTGTACGCCAGCTGCAACTCTTCGTTATCCCCCATAATGGGCGACAACTCGGCGGTCAACTCCGACAAATCCACTTCACTGGCATTCCCCATCAGGGCATTCAGAAATCCCAAGCTACACCTCCCTTGTCGTGCATTCTGCGGCAGCTCTTGGCCGCGTAAAGCCACAGCATACTGCAGATAGGGCTATGGATTCAAAGCGGTTAAAAACCAATCGCGATATATTATATCCAATCGGTATATATCAGATTTAGCTTGAGAAACTTTCACTGTAAGCCAAGGCGTACACTTTTTACACAATCCGCAATGGACCCAAAATGGCGGCTAAAACTGCCTGTATCCTGATGAGCATAAAAGCGGCACGAATTTGTTACACATTTGTAAACAAGAGTCCACAACCACCCCGCGACAGCATAAAAAATACAATTTGATGAATTTTTATGTCAGGCATATGGTAAAAACCGCTTCCATGCAGAAGCGCCCCGGGCTACCCGGGAGTCACTATAAATCGGCCTCGGCCGTTATAATTTGCCTTTTATCAGTTGCAGTTACGGATGACGGCATGTGGTTTATTTCGGTTTGTGCGCCCAATAACAACAGCAAAATCGGAGTCAAACATGCATTTCCATTCAAGACTCGCACTCTGTGCCCTCGCAGTAACCAGTATCCTTTCCACTCAGGCCGTGGCCGCAGAGCGGGTGAAACTTCACCAGAGCAATGCCGCCAACAAGGCCTCACAGGCCCACAGGATGTTCACCGCGGTCGACAGCGGCGATTATCAAGCGGTCACCTTTGCCGCCACTCCCGGCGGGGATGAGAAAGGTCGTTTTCAGCAGTTCCACCAGGGCATCCCTGTGTATGCCGCATCAGTGGTAGCCAGCCGCTCGGCCATGAAGCAGCTTCATGGCCTCTATGGCGAGCAAATCGTTGGGATTGAAAAGGATTTGCCGTCACTCAAACCCAAGTACGACCTGGATACCGCAGTGGAGCAGGCCCTGGGTCACACCGGGGTACAGCTCAGCCGCGATGAAGTAGAAAATGTGCAAAGCCAGTTATTTATCTGGCTGGATAACAAAGATAAGGCGCACCTTGCCTGGCAGATTTCATACGTCCACCTTCAGCCCGGTCAGGCCCCGGTTCGCCCTATGCTGTTTATCGATGCCCACTCGGGTGACCTGCTCGACAGCTGGGATGCCATGGCGTTTGCCTCTGGTACCGGCCCTGGCGGTAACCAGCGCACCGGCCGCTATACCTTTGGGCCCAACGGCACCTTCCCGGCGTTTGAAGTCACCGGCAGTGGCAGCAGCTGCCGCCTCGACAGCACCAATGTGGAAACCTGGGACATGAATCATGCCACCTCAGGTGGCAGCGTACATAGCTTCCCCTGCTACGAAAACACCGCCCGTGAAGTGAATGGCGGCTACTCGGCGCTGAACGATGCCCACGCCTTTGGTCAGGTCACCTTCAACATGTATCGCGATTGGTACAACAAGGCCCCCATCAGCCAAAAACTCAGAATGCGGGTTCACTATGACCGCAACTATGAAAACGCCTTCTGGGACGGCCAGCAGATGACCTTTGGCGATGGCAACACAGTGTTCCACCCACTGGTTGACCTTGGCGTGGTAGCCCACGAAGTCAGCCACGGCTTCACCCAGCAAAACTCCAACCTTGAATACCAGTATCAGTCGGGCGGCCTGAACGAGTCCTTCTCAGATATCGCAGCGGCTGCGGCCAGCTACTACCTCACCGGCAGTTTCAGTTGGCAGATTGGCGACAAGATCAAAAAAGGCAGTGGCGCCATGCGCTACATGAACAACCCGCCCCAGGATGGCCGCTCTATCGACCATGCGAGCCAATACAACAGCAGCATAGATGTACACCACAGCTCAGGCGTGTACAACAAGGCGTTTTATCTGTTGTCGACCACCTCCGGCTGGAACATCCGCAAGGCATTCGACATCTATGTGCGCGCCAACCAGCTGTACTGGACTGCCAACGCTACCTTCAACAGCGCGGGCCAGGGCGTCTACAAGGCGGCCAAAGATCTGGGTTACTGCGTGGATGATGTAGTGGCTTCACTCGAAGGCGTCGGCATCAGTGGCAGTGGCGCCAAAGATGGTTCAGGCTGTGGCGGCGGAGGTAGCAATCAGGCGCCCAATGCCAACTTCAGCTATAGCATCAATGGCCTGACCGTCAGCTTCAGCGACAGCTCCAGCGACGACAAGGGGATCAGCAGCCGCAGCTGGAACTTTGGCGACAACAGCAGCAGCACCGCCACCAACCCAAGTCACAGCTATGCCAGCGCAGGCAGCTACACAGTAACCCTGAAAGTGACCGATGCCGAAGGCCTCAGCGACGAGCATCAGGTAACCATCAGTGTTGGCAGCACCAGTCCGGGCGAGTGTACTACCGCAGCCTGGAACGCAACGACCGCCTATAGCCTTGGCGATCGCGTGTCATACAAGGGCTACAACTACGAGGCCATCTGGTGGTCAACCGGCGCCGCGCCCGATGTGTACACCAACGTGTGGCAAAAGCTGGACAAGTGTGACGGCGGCAATGGTGGCGATAATCAGGCCCCGGTAGCCGACTTCAGCTACAGCGCCAATGGCCTCGCGGTGGATTTCACCAGCCTGGCGCAGGACGACAAAGGTGTGGCCAGCCACAGCTGGAACTTTGGTGATGGCAACGGCAGCTCGGCCACCAACCCAAGCCACAACTACGTCGCCGCAGGTAACTATCAGGTACAGTTGACCGTTACCGATGCTGAAGGCTTAAGCCACACTGCCAGCAAAACCGTCAATGTCAGCGGCGGTGGCAACGGCAGCTGCAGCGCCCAGCCATGGGACGGCGTGACCGTATACCTGTCGGGGGATATGGTTTCACAAAATGGCAAGGAGTACTTCGCCAACTGGTGGAACCAGGGCCAGAGCCCAGAGGTGTTCTCAGGTCCATGGGACGTGTGGACCCTGCTGGGAAGCTGCCAGTAATACTCTGAAATAACGCTGTAAAAGTAAAAAAAGGGCGGTGAAAATTCACCGCCCTTTTTGTCGTTTCAATCCATTCTTGCTGCTGGGATTAACCCACCACCAGCATCTCGCACTTGTGGCAGTCGAATACCAGCTTGAATTGCTTGCCGCCAAGTTCCATTTCCAGCGGCTCAGCCTTGATGCCTGGTACTTCCTTGGGGCACATGTTGTAGCTGTAACGGATACAGTGCTTGGTGATCATCAGGGGCGCATCACCTTTTACCGGCCGCACTTCATAGGCGTCGCGAATCGATACCACCCCATGACGGGTAAAGAAGTCCTTGGCCTTTTGGTTAGCCACGTTGGCAAGGTAAGTCATGCTTTTTTGTGGATAGCGCACACTGTCGTCACGCTCCCAGGGGGTTGGCCGCTGATAGCCATCGATTCGGGCCTTTGACAGCGCTTCTACCGCATCACGGCGCAAGCCATTGATAATGGATGCTGGCGCAAACACGCCACCGGCATTGCCCACATTTACCTTGCCCAGCATAAAGTCTGTGTTACCCAGCTTGCCGAGGTTCTTTTTCAGCCCTTCGCAGTTGCGGGCAACATCCTTGGCCTGCTGCTTTTCAAAATCGGCGTTCACAGTCACGCTGTGGCCGTGGCGATCGGCGGCGGTCAGGCTCAGGCCAGTGGCGGTTTCTTCCAGCGCGAAATCGACCGTAACCAGACGCTCGGCAGACTCTTTGGCCAGCAACATTTCAAATTGCTGATCGTGGTTGCGATACAGGGTCACACCCACCCGCAGCTCTTCTGGAATACTCTTCAAATACAGCTGCTTGCCTTCGGCACGGTTTACCCGAAACCCGGTGAGCTTATCGTCCGACAGACGCGCCTTTTCATAGTTACGGGCAAAGAAGCCGAGGCCATCGCCATTGTGAAACTCGGTATCAGAATCCACAACAATATGATCTTTAGCGATTTTACTGACTTTACCCACGGCAACACCCAGATACTTCGGGGTGCGGAAGTCGGCAATCTCGGGCTTGCGCTCATGAACAAAATAGTCGGTCTTGCCACGGTTGAAGCTCTTGTCCGGATCCGGCACAAAGCTGTAGCTGCAACGGCCGTGGGAGGCGCTCTCAAACTCAGGGCGACGGGCGATAATGGCATCGAGCTGCTGACGATAGTGGGCAGTCACGTTCTTCACGTAACTTAAATCTTTAAGACGCCCTTCAATCTTGAACGAACGGATACCGGCATCAATCAGCGCTTCGAGGTTTTCGGTCTGATTGTTGTCTTTAAGCGACAGCATGTGCTCGTTGGTGGCAATGGTTTCGCCCTGACGGGTCTTGAGATTCCCCGGCATACGGCACTGCTGCGAGCATTCACCGCGGTTGGCACTGCGGTTGTCGGTATAGGCTTCACTGATATAGCACTGGCCGCTGAAGGCCACGCACAGGGCGCCGTGGATAAAAAACTCGAGGCGCAGCTTGGTTTCGGCGGCCACATCGCGGATCTGACTCAGACTAAGCTCACGGGCAAGCACCGCCTGGGAGAAACCCACGTGCTCCAAAAAGGCCACCTTGGCTGGCACCCGGTTGTCCATCTGGGTACTGGCGTGCAGCGCGATTGGCGGCAGATCCATTTCGAGCAGACCAAGATCCTGCACGATAATGGCATCGGCACCGGCTTCATACACATCCCAAATCAGTTGACGGGCTTGTTCAAGCTCAGAGTCAAACATGATGGTGTTGACGGTAACAAACACCTGGGCATGGTAGCGGTGGGCAAAATCGCACAGACGGGCGATGTCAGCAATGCTGTTGCCGGCGGTATGGCGGGCACCAAAGGCCGGTGCGCCGATGTACACAGCATCGGCACCGTGACGAATGGCTTCAATTCCGTAGTCGGCGTTTTTCGCCGGGGCCAAAAGCTCCAGCTTATTGTCGGCAAGTTTTACCGGCTCAGGGGTCGCCTGGGCCAGTGATTTGCCTGGAATGAAAATCTCAACGCCTTCTGTACTCATGAATCAAACTCGTCTGCTGGCCTGACTGAATGGCCCGGTAGAAAAATCGGACGCAGAGTATAGCAGAGCCAGTCTTTCAGAAAAGACTTATGAGCCGGCGTTTAAAAAATAATCAGCGGTCGACTGCGCCAGAAGGGCGGTAAAACACCGCCAGCCAAACGCTGGGGATGTCTTCGGCAGTTGCTTCAACCCGGTGGCGCACATGGGCGGGGATATTGACATAGTCACCGGGTGCCAATGTCAGCCGGCTGCCATCTTCATATGCCAGCACGGCGCTGCCACTGAGCAGGATCACCCACTCGTGGTCGTCCTGATCGTACCATTGGCCTTCGGCGGTGCTGTGACCAAGAGAGACTATCCGCTCGATGCGGCAACCGGATGAGCTGGCGAGGGTTTCAAAGACTTCGTTGGCAAGGTCGCTTGGCAGCGGTGAGAAAAGATTGGCCATTATCCGGGAGTTAAGTCCTTATAAAGGTCAGCATAGAGCGCCCGGTGACGACCAAACAGGAAGCGTCTGAGGGCTTCGCGGGCTTCCCGACTGGCCAGAATACGGGCGGCGACCACACCGTTTTCGTTGCGGACCGGCTCAACAGCCAGAGGCACCAACTCGCCGCCGGGCAGCTCAAGCTGCATCTCGCCGGCACTTTCCAGCTCGCCCTGCTCTTTCAAGGTAACTCCGGAACTCGACAGCGACAGCACCTGCAGCGGCTTACCGCCTTCGGTTGCCTTCACCACGACTCCGTCGAGGTCCGTCAGCCGCCAGCTGCGTTCGCTGCCGCGGGTATCGAGCACCTCTGGGATCCCGAGTTCAGGACTGAACTGTCCCAATTCGTCTATGTGCATCGACAGCGGGAAAAAGAGCTTGTAGTGGCTCACTTCCGCCAACAGGGTGAGTTTGGCCTTCCCGAGCAGGCGCGCAACCAATTCAGGCACTTCTGTGGTAATTGTCAGCCGATGTGCATCGGGTAATTCATCTCCCTGTTCGATGGCAAACAGCTCTTTAAAGCTGTCCAGCTCTTCGCTAGAGAGTTTATATCTGTCCATGGTCGCTTTAATCGCAAAGTGTTTCGCTAATCCGCTTTCAATCTACCATGAGCCATCATTTGTGTTCAAATTTCCACCAGCAAGCGGTCATAAATATCCATAGTAGGTTGTAAAAGTTGATAAAAAAACGACCGAAAAATCGGTCGTTTTTAAACATTTAGCTCAAATATTACACAGGTGTAATCCAGCGGGTCCCGGTCAGGATTTGCCAAACTCCCGGTAAGAGCGATATGGGATCCGGAAGAAAATCAGGTAAAACACCGGCACTATGATAAGGGTGAGGATGGTCGCCACCCCCAGACCAAACATCACCACCGCCGCCATGGATTCAAAGAAAGCATCGGTGATCAGCGGCAACATCCCCAAAATGGTGGTAATGGCCGCCATACACACTGGCCGCACCCGGCTGACGGTGGATTCGAACACCGCCTCGAAGGGTTCTTTGCCTTCATTGATTTCAAGGTTTATCTGATCCAGCAGCACAATACCGTTCTTCAGCAGCATTCCCGACAGACTCAACATCCCCAGCAGCGCCATAAAGCTGAACGGCTTATCAAGCACCAACAGCCCCAATGTGATGCCTATGATGGCCAGCGGCACACAGGCCCAAATAACCAAAGGCTTACGCACCGAGTTGAACAGGAACACTGTGATAAGGAACATGAACAAAAAGCCCAGCGGCAAGGTGGCAAACAGCGACTCCTGGGCATCGTGGGAGGACTCAAACTCACCGCCCCACACCAGCTCGTAGCCGACCGGCATCTCGATGGCTTCCACCTCAGTACGCATCTTCGAAAACAGCTCGGCCGGCAGAATGTCATATTCAAAATCCGCATCGGCAAACACTGTCAGAGTGCGTTTGCGGTCACGGCGCTGCACTATGGGGTCTTCGAATTTCACTTCAAAGCCATCCACCACCTGCTGCAAAGGCACCAGGGTTTTGAGCACCGGACTCCAGATGCGGATACTCTCCAGCGACTCGATATCCACCCGTTCATCATCGGGCAGGCGGCCAACGATGGGCACCAGATTGGTGCCTTCGCGGTATACCCCAATCTGCAAACCGGCGAAGGCAAATTTAAGTGCCTTGTCGACCTCGCTTTTCACAATCCCAAGCCGACGGGCCTGGGTTTCGTTGAACTTGGGCGCTATGAATTTAACTCGTTCGCGCCAGTCATGGCGCACGTTTACCGTGCCAGGCGTGGCGGCAAACACCGCCTGAACCTGAGCCCCCAGAGTGCGCAGTACATCCGGATCGGCCCCGGAAATTCGGGCCTCGATTTTGGCATCGGTGGAAGGTCCTACTTCCAGACGCTTGAACTTAAGCTGGGTCTGCGGGAAGCCCTGCTCCATCTCACCGCGGAAGGTAGTCATCACGCTTACCAGCGTCTCAAAGTCGCTGGTGCGGATGGCAATCTGGCCGTAGGCGGCATAATTCTTCTCGGGTGAGTAGGTAAGCATAAAGCGCGGGAAGCCGCGGCCAACCGAGGTTGCCACAAATTCCACGTTCTCAAGCTTGGTCGCCTTTTGCTCCATGGCACCCAGCACCTTTTGGGTCTCGCGGATGTCGGTGCCTTCAGGCAGCCACACGTCTACCAGGAAGATGGGCGTGGTGGATGGCGGGAAGAAGGACTGTTTCACATAGCCAAAACCCACCACCGAGGCCACAAAGGCGATCATTACCGCAATCACGCTGACATAGCGGTAACGCATGCACAGATCCAGCATCGCCTTGTAGAAGGTGAAGAAGGCGCCGCCGTAAGGGTCTTTGGCCTCGCCTTCGACTTGTGGCTCCCCTGCTTCACCGAAAAACAGCTTGGCAAAGAAAGGGGTAATGGTGATGGCGGTGATCCAGGATAAAAACAGCGAGAACAGCAGTACCCAGAACAGCGAACCGGCAAATTCGCCGGTGGAGTCAGGCGACAGGCCGATGGGGGCAAAGGCGGTAATGGCAATCACGGTCGCCCCCAGCAGCGGCCACATGGTTTGCTTAACGATGGCTTCGGACGCTTCCAGGGTGGTTTTGCCCTGCTGACGACCGATAAGAATGCCCTCCACCACCACAATGGCGTTGTCCACCAGCATCCCCAGCGCAATAATCAGCGCCCCGAGGGAAATCCGCTGCAGCTCGATTTGCGCCTGCAGCATCAGGATAAAGGTGCCAAGACAGGTCAAAAACAGGATAAGGCCAATCAGGATGCCGCTTTTTACGCCCATAAACAGCAGCAGCACCCCAATCACAATCACCACAGCGGCAATCAGGTTCCACACAAAGCTGCCAACGGATTTATCCACTTCCACCGGCTGGTTGTACATGGATTCGATTTTCATCCCCGCCGGGCGGGCCGAATCGATTTGCGCCAGACGCGCATCCACCGCCTTGCCCACTTCCACCACGTTGACACCGCTGGAGAAGGAAATACCCAGATTGATGGCGCGTTCCTGATTGAAGCTGAGCACATTGGTGGGGATCTCCTGATAACCGCGGCGAACTGTGGCAACGTCTTTAAGATACAGCAGCTTATCGCCTTCGGTGCCGGGGATAATCAGCTCCTGCAATTCTTCGACGCTGCGGGATCCACCGCTGGTGCGGATCCGCAGGTTGTCACCTGACACCTGAATATTGCCCGCATCCGACACCATGTTCTGTGAGTTCAGCAGATCGGAGATCAGGTTCGGATCCAGATTGGAACTTGCCGCCTTATTGAGGGACATCTCAACAAAGATTTGCTCTTTCTGCTCCCCGGCCAGCGACACCTTGCCCACACCGGGCACCAGTTCCAGCTCGCGCTTCACGTAGTCGACATAGTCTTTCAGATCGCGGTAGCTGTAGTCTTTACCGGTGATCATCAGCATGATGCCAAACACATCGCCAAAGTCGTCATTGACCATGGGATGCTGTGCTCCCGGCGGCAGGCTGGAGGCCATATCATTGACCTTGCGCCTGAGCTCATCCCAAATCTGCGGCAGCTCTTCGGGACCATAGTTGTTTTTCATGGTCACGGTGATCTGCGACAGCCCCGCCGTGCTCAGTGACTTGATTTTGTCAACATAGGGCAAGGCCTGAATGGCCTTTTCCACCGGATAAGTCACTTCTTCTTCTACCTCGGTGGAGGTTGCGCCGGGGTACAGGGTGACCACCACGGCGTCCTTGATGGTAAAAGGCGGGTCTTCCAGCTGGCCAAGGCCAAGGAAGGCAACGCCGCCGCCAATCAGCAGAATAAGGGTGAACATCCAGCTGATGACCGAGTTTTTGACGAAATAGCCTGCAACGCTCATGGTCTGTCCTTATCCTTCGATGAGTTCTACTTTCTGACCGTCGGTCAGGCGAGATTGGCCCTGCACTACCACCACCTGACCATCTTCCAGCCCTGAGGTGACTTCTATGCTCTGCCCAACGATGACGCCGAGGGTCACATTTTGAAAACGCACCGAACCTGTGGCGGGGTCAAACAGCCACACACCGGCGTCCTGCAGGTCGATGTCGCTGCCATCGCGCATGATCACCGCACTCACGGGGATAAGGTATTCGCGACTATAGGTGTAGGTGACCTTGCCCAAATCCACCGTTACCTTGGCGGGCATACCTTCGAGAACCTTAAAGCCAGGCTCGAGGTCTGCGGCAATGGTGGCAACATAGGTGTGGGAAACCGGGTCTTTTTCCGTGCTGACTTCCAGCAGACGACCGGCAAAACGCTTGTCGGGAAAGGCTTCGAAGGAGACATCAAACACCTGCTTATGCTCCTTTGTGTCGCCGCGGCGTGACACAGCAATCAGCAGATCCGGCACCTGCACATCCACTTCGATGCGCTCGGTGCGGTGAATACTCATCACCGCAGTACCGGGCTGGACGTTCTCGAATGAGTCAAGAAACACATCACCGATAACACCATCAAATGGCGCCTTGAGTTCAGTGTAATCCAGCATCAACTCGGCCTGACGGGCCTCGGCGCGGGCCACCAGATACTGGGCATTCATCTGATCGTATTCAGCCTGTGCCATCAGTTTTTGATCCACCAGCACCTTGGCTCGTTCTGCCTGCTTGCGGGTGACATCCAGCCGGGCAGCGCGATCGTTAAGCACAATCTGAAAATCGCTCTTTTCCAGCACCGCCAGCACATCACCTGCCTTTACCTGCTGGCCCTTGGTCACGGGAATGCGGGCAATACGGCCCTCAACCCGAAACGCCAGCGAGGTCAGATCCTGAGCGCGGGCCACGCCGTTGAAGACGCGATTAACCTGATTGTCGGTGTGCGGAATGGTATAAACCGCCACCCGAACCGGCTTGGCTTCAATGTCAGGCGCCTGGCGGCAACCTGCGAGTATCATCAATGGCAAAGCCACATAAAACCATTTCATCATTACAGCCCCCGCTCCTTGACCCAGCGCACTGCTGCCTGGCCATCCTTGAGTTCATCGGCACCGGCAATGACCAGAAAATCGCCGTCCTGAAGGCCGGAAATCAGCTTACCGTCCTGCAACAACACCTCGACTTTCTCGACTTTTTGCTCTTTGGCGAGCCAGCGGAACACCCAGGTTTTGCCCGCATCTTCCAGCAGAGCCCCGGCAGGGATTTGCGGCCCCTGCATACCGGATTCGGCCGGCAGCGACACCCTGACCGACGCCGACATGCCCGGCAGAATGTTAAGCTGCTCCGGCATCGGCAAGGTCAAAATCACCGTGTAACTGCCGGTGCCGCTGTCAGCCACAGTACTCATTTCTTTCAAACTGGCGGTGTACCAGGCATCGCGGCTGTCGAAACGCACTTCCGGCGGAAGGATGCGGCCGGTATTGGCCTGATAACGCTGGATGGCGCCGATAAACTGCTCCGGCAGCTGGAAGCTCACATCAATCAGGTTTTCGCTGCGAATGCCCAGCACAGTTTCCTGAGCGCGGACATATTCATACTGGCGCTTGTCGCGTTTGGAGATAACCCCATCGTAGGGCGCCAGCAGGCGGGTATAGGCCAGCTCAACCTCGGCCTTATCGAGGGCGGCTTTGGCCACATCATGGTTGCTCTTGGATTTATCGAAATCGTTGCGGGACACCACCCCTTGCTCCACCAGGCTCAAGTTGCGCTGATACAGCACCCGGGCGAGTTCATATTGGGCGCGGGCTACTTCGAGTTGCTGCTCGTAAAGCGCAGGATCCAGCAGCGCCAGCACTTGCCCGGCCTTCACCTCTTCACCGGGGCGCACCTGAATGTCCTGAATTTCGCCACTGACCCTGAAAGACAATCCCGCCCGCTCGGAGGCGCGTACCTCGGCTGGCAATAAGCGCTGGCTCATGCCGTCGGCGAGGGCAATCTGAGTCACCTTTACCGGCCGCGGTGCCTGAGTGACGCTGGCGCTGACACTTGCCGCGCCGCACAGGCCCAGCAGTACCCCTATTCCCAATCGGGAAAACCGCCTGAACTTGGTCATTGAAAACTCCTGTAAATTTCGGCTGCCCCATGGCTGTGGCTGAATAACATTTCAACAACAATGCTAACAGCTTTGCCGGATGATGCACACAATACCAATCTATATAGGAGGTTAGTCACTCGGCGGGTGTGTAAAAGGGTAACAGTAATTGGGAAATCGGCGCGCTGCCCGGGTAAATCAACTGTGGATTTAACATTGGATTCGGTGATGGTCCGCACCTTTACCACGCGCCCTTTGGGGGCCGTCTGTCCTGGCAAATTTGAGGCATAAAAAAACGGAGCACCAGGCTCCGTTTTTTTATATCAGCAAGACTTACTTAACGAAGTCTACACCCAGCTGGATGTCACCTTTCAGGGTATCCAGCATGGCATCGCGGGCGTTGGCTTCGAACGCGCTCACATCGCCATAAGGCAGTACTTTTTCTACGCCGTTTTTGCCAAGCAGCACTGGCTGAGCGAAGAACACAGCGTGCTCGCTGCCGCCGTCAACATAGGCGCATTCAACCACGTTGGCTTCGCCCTGCAGACCACGGATAAGAGACATACCGAAGCGGAAAGCCGCCTGGCCCATAGACAGGGTCGCGCTGCCGCCACCGGCCTTGGCTTCAACAACTTCAGTACCGGCGTTCTGGATGCGCTTGGTCAGAGCAGCCACTTCTTCATCGCTGAAGCTTACGCCTTCGATTTGAGACAGCAGAGGCAGAATGGTCACGCCGCTGTGGCCGCCAATCACGTTTACTTTCACGCTGGCTACGTCAACGCCTTTGGCTTCAGCAACGAAGGTCTCAGCGCGGATAACGTCCAGAGTGGTCACACCGAACAGACGGTTCTTGTCGTAAACACCGGCCTTCTTCAGCACTTCAGCAGCGATGGCAACAGTGGTGTTTACTGGGTTGGTGATGATACCAACCAGCGCCTTTGGACAGGTAACCGCCACTTTTTCAATCAGGTTACGCACGATACCGGCGTTGATGTTGAACAGATCAGAACGGTCCATGCCAGGCTTACGGGCAACACCGGCAGAAATCAGTACCACATCGGCACCTTCCAGCGCAGGCGTTGGATCTTCACCGGCAAAACCTTTTACCTCAACGGCGGTAGGGATGTGGCTCAGATCTACGGCAACACCTGGAGTCACAGGAGCGATGTCGTACAGAGACAGCTGTGAGCCGGCAGGCAGTTGGGTTTTCAGAAGTAGGGCGAGAGCCTGGCCGATACCACCGGCGGCACCAAGAACAGCAACTTTCATAGTAATCTCCGTTATATCTCGGAATTTGTGAGGTAGATCCGTATTTGATGGCGCAACATTAAAGCATAGTCACACAAATTTCAATTATCCCTTAGTCGCGCAGGCTGCGGGTTTGTGGCATTTTGGATGCGTATTGTCAGCATTTTGAAACACCTGTTTGACCAGCCGTCCGGATGGCCGCGCAAACCTGCATTTTTATTCACAAAAATTGGTGCAATGTTGACTTTTAGCCGAAAAATATGCAGAATGCGCTGGATTTTTGAATAACTACAAAGCCGCCCACTATGCAAAAAAATCAAGATGATCTCGTCAGAACGTTCAAGGCGCTGTTAAAGGAAGAGCGCTTTGGTTCCCAGAGTGAGATAGTCAATGCGCTGCAGGCCGAAGGCTTCAGCAATATTAACCAATCCAAAGTCTCCCGAATGCTGAGCAAGTTCGGTGCTGTGCGCACCCGCAATGCCAAGCAGGAGATGGTGTACTGTTTGCCCGCCGAACTCGGCGTGCCCACCGCCGGCAGCCCACTGAAAAATCTGGTGCTGGATGTGGACCACAATCAGGCCATGATAGTGGTGCGAACCAGTCCGGGCGCTGCGCAATTGATTGCCCGTCTGCTGGACTCCATCGGCAAGCCCGAAGGGATCCTGGGTACCATCGCCGGTGACGATACCATTTTTATCTGCCCATCCAGCATTAAAACCATCGAAGAAACACTGGATACAGTGAAGTCGCTGTTCAACTACACCGACTGACACAAGGCAGCCAACAAGACCTCAAAAAACGCCTCCACACGGAGGCGTTTTTATTTAAGCTTGCTTTCGCAAAACGTATTGAGCCAATGCCTGGCTGGTTCAGTCGAGTTCGCGAATGAGAAAATCCAGTGACGGCGCGAAGAACGAAGAGCCCGATACAGCCTTGGTAAAGTGCATCAGGTGGTCGTGGTTACCTTCACCGTCGCCGTGCACCATAGAGGCCAGCATCTTCTCAAAATGCCCCGGAGTGCGGCACACAGAGATAAACATCAGCCCCTGCTCTTTTACCGAACCATAGGGCATGCTCTGGCGCAGAATTTCCATCGACTTGCCATTCTCGTCTTTCAGGTTTACCCGCTTGATATGGCTGGTAAGCGGCTTGTCGGCGGAGGCGTACTCGATGTTATCGACCTTGGTGCGACCGATAATATCTTCCTGTTTTTTCACCGGCAAACGATGCCACTTCGACAGGTTGTGGGCGTACTTTTGCACATGCACATAGCTGCCACCGCGAAACTCAGGGTCTTCATCACCCACCAGCGCCACGTCCTGACGCTGACGGCCCTTGGGGTTTTCAGTGCCATCAACAAAGCCGGTCAGATCGCGATTATCCATAAAGCGGAAGCCGCGCTCTTCTTCAATCAGTTCAACCAAATCTTCCAGCATCTGGTTCACTTCATTGGCCACCAGGTGCAGGATGTCGAGTCGGTCGCAGCGCAGATGCACGAACAAATCGTACTCAATCGCCGGTGCATCGCGGTTACCTTCATGCATCGCCGGAAACGGCTTGAGCTGTGCCGGGCGACCATCGGCGAACAGGCTATCCCAATAATTGGCGCCCACCGCCACAAAGCCATTGAAGGCACTGTCGGCATACTGATCTGTGAGGTCATAGAGGTACTGGGCAACGCTGGCCAGAGAAGAGCGCAGTGACGCCTCAACGCCATCGTTGGCATTGAACATCAGATAAACGCTGTGAAGATTCCCCTCAGCGCAAACCCCCAATTGTTCACGTGGCATAGCCTGTTTATCCATACTATTAAGACCTTACTGAATATGTCATTGTCGGTCGTATTATCCCTTACTTTAGCGAAAAATATCACCGACCGACGCACATTACACTAGATTGGTTGAGATTCATGCTAGAAGCCGGCCGCCTGACCGTCTTTGCGGCTCTCGGATGCGCCGCGGTAAACGCCGGTTTTCACATCCACACCAATGGCCTGATAGCCGCCAAATTCCCCCAGCGCATCCCGAAGTACATGGCCTTTCTTCACCAGCTCGCGGCGGGTTTCCATGGAAAATCCCGACTCCAGACTCACATAGCCGCCATCACTCATCACCTCGCCGGTAGGCTCACTGGAGCCAGAATGCAGAATACGCGGCGCATCACCGGCTTCCTGCAGGTTCATACCGAAGTCGATAAGATTGATGATAATCTGCGCGTGCATCTGCGGCTGGGTGGCGCCGCCCATCACCCCAAAGCTGAGCCAGAGCTGGCCATCTTTGGTGACAAAGGCAGGAATAATAGTGTGAAACGGCCGCTTGCCCGGGGCATAGGAGTTGGGCCTGCCGGGGGTTAAATCAAATAGCTGCCCGCGATCCTGAAGCACAAAACCCAGATCCGGTGGCGTCATCCCCGATCCCATACCACGGAAATTGCTCTGGATAAGCGACACCATATTGCCCTCAGCATCGGCGGTGGTGAGATACACGGTATCCCCCTGCTGCAGATTGGGGTTGCCCGGCTCCACCGACTTGGCGGCTCTTGGGCCAATTAAACGGGCACGCTCGCGGTTGTATTTTTCGGAAATCAGTTCGGCCACCGGCACCTTGGTAAATGCCATGTCGGCATAGAAGCGAGCCCTGTCGGCAAAGGCGAGCTTCTTGGCTTCCACAAAATGATGCACATATTCAGGACTGTCGTGGCCCATGGCGGCTATATCAAAGCCTTCGAGGCTCTTTAAGATTTGCAGCGCAGCTATTCCCTGACCATTGGGCGGCAACTCCCACACATCGTAGCCACGGTAATTGACCGACACAGGCTCAATCCACTCACTGCTGTGGCTCGCCAAATCTTCATAGTTTAAGTAGCCGCCGTTGGCCTTGATATAAGTGTCTATGCTGCGGGCGATTTCGCCTTTGTAAAAGGCATCGCGGCCGCCTTCGGCAATCTTTCGGTAGGTATTGGCAAGGGCAGGATTTTTCATGATTTCGCCCACAGCGGGCATCTTGCCGCCGGGCATATAGGTTTCTTTAAAACCTGGAAACTGCCCCAGTTTACGGGCACTGCCCGCCAGGTAGTAGGCGATGAGTTCTGAGACGGGGAAGCCCTGCTCGGCATAGCGAATCGATGGCGCAAGCACCTGTTTCATCGGCATGTGCCCAAAGCGGTCATGGAGTTCAAACCAGCCATCCACGGCACCTGGCACTGATACCGGCAAAGGACCATAGGGGGGCAGAAACTCAAGCCCCTTTGCCTGAAGCATCTCGAGTGTCAGGGACTTGGGACTGCGGCCCGAGGCATTGAGGCCATAGAGCTTTTTGTCCCTGGCATTCCAGACAATGGCAAAGAGATCGCCGCCGACACCGGCCCCCGTGGGCTCTACCAGCCCGAGCATGGCGTTGGCCGCAATGGCCGCATCCACGGCGTTGCCACCGCCTTTAAGCACATCCAGCGCAACCTGAGTTGCCAGTGGCTGACTGGTGGCCGCCATCCCGTCGGTGGCGTATACCTCAGAGCGGGACGCAAATGCTTTTCCGGTGATCCTGTCCATGGCGCAAACACCTCCTGAAACCAACACCGAGCCCAGAGTCAGGGCTGCGGTCAGCGTAGAAAACCTGTTCATGCGAGTACCTCCGTGCTCACAAACTACACAGTTTTCAGCTGTAAATCACCTGTTTAAGGAAAGATGACCGGCGAAATTGCCTCCGCCTTCAGTCGTACCCGACTGCCGGTGGCCAGATGGGCCAGATGGCTGTGAATATCCAGCACCTGCTCCCCAAGGCGCACCAGATAGTGGCAGCCATTGCCGAGGAAGCGCCGCTCTAGGATTTCGCCTTCACCATCATCTGCCGCTTCAATCTCAATCTCTTCCGGGCGCAGCAGCCACTGACCGGCTGCGGGCAGGTTGCGGTTGCCTTCGCCAAGCAGATGACTGCCAAGGGGGCTCTTAAGACCATGGTCACTGACGGTAACCGCCAGATAGTTGCTGGCGCCGAGGAAGTCGGCCACATAAGGGGTTTTCGGCTGCTGATACAGCACCTCCGGCACCCCGTGCTGCACTATGCGCCCTTCTTCAAACAATGCCAGGGTGTCGGCAAAGGCAAAGGCTTCATCCTTGCTGTGGGTGACGAATACTGCGCTGACATTGCGGGCCTTGAGGATGGCTCGGATTTCGAGCATCAGTGCCCGGCGCACCTGGGCATCAATGTTGGAAAAAGGCTCATCCAGCAACAGCAGCTGCGGCTCATAAGCCAGCGCACGTGCAATCGACACCCTTTGCTGCTGGCCGCCGGACAGCTCGTGCGGATAACGACTGCCGAGGCCATCGAGCTTGACCAGAGCGAGCATTTCATCGAGCCGCTGCGCTCTGGCTGCTTTATCAAGGCCCCGTACGCCAAAGAGAATATTGTCGGCCACTGTCAGATGGGGAAATAGCGCATAATCCTGAAAAATCATACCAATACCGCGCTTCTCCGGCGGTACAAATACCCCATCACCACTCACAGCGGCGCCATTGATAGCAATCTTGCCCTGGCTGATATCCTGAAGTCCGGCAATGGCACGCAGCAGCGTGGTTTTACCGCAGCCACTGGGGCCAAGCAGGGCGACGATTTCCCCCTGGACCAGGGTCAGTGACAGTCCTTTGAGCACGGCGGCGCCGCGGTAGTCACTGTGCAGATTGTCGATTTGCAGGGTGGACATTTCAGCCCTCCTTCTCAAGACTTCGATTCAGGAAAATCAGTGGGATAAGCCCCACCAGCACGATCACAACCGCGGCAAGGGCCCCCTGCTCAAGCCGCTCGTCCGAGACGAACTCAAATACATGGGTGGCAAGGTTTTCAAAGCCAATGGGCCTGAGCAGCAGCGCCGCCGGCAGTTCTTTCATGGCTTCGATAAACACCAGCAGCAGCGATGCCAGAATGCCGGTACGCAGCAGCGGTAAGTGCACCTTGAAAAAGAGCGCCACCGGCCCCTTGCCCATGGAGAGCGCCGCCATATCGAGCGACGGTGACAGTCTGCGCCATGAGTTTTCGATACCGCCAATGGCAATGGCAGCAAAACGCACGCAAAATGCAAACACCAGCGCGGCGCTGCTACCGGTAAACAGCAGCCCGGGGCCATCAAGGCCCAGCCAGGCACACAGATCGTTGATACCGAAATCGAGCCAGGTCAGCGGCCCCAATACCCCAATGGCCAGCACAGTGCCCGGCAGCGCATAGCCGGTGGCGCCGAGTCTGGCAGGCCAGCCGTCCTGCGGCCTTGGGCTGATTCGCCCTACGAACAGCAGTGCCAACGCCAGCACCACACACAGCAGCGCTGTCAGGGCCGATAGGGAGAAACTGTTCCAGCTGTATTGCCAAAATTCGCTTTGCCAACTCACATCGAAATAATTGATGGCGTAGCCAATCAGGATCCCAAGCGGCAGCAGGAAAGAAGCAAACAGCAGCGTCCCGCAGTAAGCCACACCCAGCCAACGCCAGGGGCCAATGTTCAGACGGGGGATTTGCCCGGTCAGCGCCTGACGCTGAAACAGCTGTTGCCGACGTCTGGCGAAGCGCTCAAGGTAAATCAGTAAAAATACTGCCACCAGGATAATCATTGATAGCTTGGATGCCGACGCCAGGCTGCCGTAACCAAGCCAGGTGTCGTACACCGCCGTGGTGAGTGTAGGCACTGCAAAATAGCTGACGGTAGCGAAATCGGCGGCGGTCTCCATGGCCACCAGAGCGACACCGGCGGCGATGGCGGGCCGTGCCATCGGCAGCGCCAGCCGCCAGAAACTGGCCTTCTCGCTGGCACCCATGATGCGCGATGCCTGCAGCAGACTTAGCGACTGCTCCATAAAAGCGGTGCGGGCCAGCAGAAAAACATAGGGAAACAGCACCAACGCCAGCATCACAGTAGCGCCGCCAAGGCTGCGGATTTCAGGGAAGTAATAGTCTCCTGGACCAGTGGCATCCAGCAGGCCCCGCACAAAGCGCTGCACAGGTCCGGGGTAATCCAAAAGATCGGTATACACGTAGGCGACCACATAACCAGGCATGGCCAGCGGCAACAGCAGCGACCACTGGAAAAACTGCCTCGCAGGCAGTTCGCAGCGGGCCACCAACCAGGCGGCGGGCACGGCGAACAGCACCGACAACAGCGATACCCCCAGCATCAGCAGCGCCGTATTGGCCACATAGGTGGGCAAAACCGTATCAAACAGATGCGAAAAAACCTCGCCATCGGGCAAGGTAGCGGTGACCAGCAGAGCAAGCAGCGGAGTCAGCAGCAGGAATGCAATAAAAAAACCCAGAAACGACCAGCGCTTGGGCAATCCAACAACCATAGAAATTTCCGGTTACGGCGCCTTCCCGTGGCGCCGCCATGAGTAGGGGAAGGCCTGAGCCCTCCCCTGGCTATCCCGCCATTAGAGATCGAACTTCACTTCATCCAGCAGCTTAACCGCCGCACCATGGTATTCGGCCAGTTTACCGATTGGCAGGCTATCAGCCTTGAACTCGCCCCAGGAGGCCACCATCTCAGACGGCTTAACATCTACCTTCACCGGGTATTCCATGTTCACTTCGGCGTAGGCCTGCTGAGCCTTGTCAGAGGCCAGGAACTCCATCAGCTTAACCGCCTGCTCGCGGTTGGGAGCATGCTTGGGTAGCGCCATACCCGACACATTGATGTGGGTACCGCGGTTTTTCTGATTGGGGAAGTTAATGTAAACGGCTTCGGCCCAGCTTTTTTGCTCGGGATTTTGCATCATGGCGCCGAAGTAGTAGCTGTTACCGATGGCGATATCGCACAGGCCTTCTTTCACCGCCTTAACCTGCGCCCGGTCGTTACCCTGGGGCTTGCGCGCCAGGTTGGCCTTCAGGCCCTCAAGCCAGGTGCGGGTCTCCGCCTCGCCCTTATTGGCAATCATGGACGCTACCAGGGAGATGTTGTACGGATGCTTGCCGCTGCGGGTGCAGATTTTGCCTTTGTACTCAGGCTTGGCCAAATCTTCATAGTCAATATCCAGCTTGCCCAGGCGCTCTTTCGAGGAATAGAGGCTGCGGGTACGGACGGTCAGTGCGTACCAGTCGTCATCGCCGGAGCGCAGCTGCGCCGGAATGTTCTCTTTGAGCACCTCGCTGTCGACCTTATCCACCAGTTGCTTATCCACCAGCTCCATCAGCTTGGAAAACTCGGATGTCAGCACCAGATCGGCTGGCGACAGGCGTCCTTCACGCTGCAAGCGCTCAGCAATGCCGTCTTTGGCAAACACCACCTGAGTTTCAATCCCGGTTTCCTTGGTAAATTCCGCCAGAATCGGCTCAATCAGAAACGCCTGACGATAGGAATAAACAGTCAGCTTGTCAGCAGCCATGCTCGAGCCAGCAAAACAGGCCAGACCGGCCAGCAAAACTCCCTTGGATATTTTCATGACGAACTCCGGTGATAGGTGTGCCAGTGAAAGACAAAGCTGCGTATTGGCCTAATTGGCCCAGGCGAACAGCGCAAACTCCGTCCTCTATCAATCTAACTAATGATAATTATTATCACTTCGATAAAGGGTAATTCAAGGGCTGGAACCTGGCAACAAAAAAACGCTGAAATGTTATCTTACGTCATGATTTAAAAAGATTTTGATCTTAATCTTTTTGGAAGGGTAAAGCCGATAACCGCGCAGTATCGCAAACTAAACTAAACTGAAGCTTAATTGTTTAGGACTCAGGAGTGAGACCCCATGGCACTGTCGTTGCTGATCCTGGCCTCGGTGCTGACACTGGGCTGGTTTCTCTATAGCCGCTACCAGTCAGATCACTGGCATCAGCGCCACCGTAAACACAGGCACAGCCATCATCAGCAGGATGCGCACGCCGCCAACCACTTTAAAGACCATGCCCTGTGTGAAACGCTTGAGGACGTAAAAGAGCAGGTGCGCCATAGCGAAAGCATCCCTCAGGGTGAGCATCCGTTTCACTGTGTTGCCGTGGCACCCGGCAATCAAGACTGCGATGCCAGACAAGCCATAGATGGAAAACGTTTTTTATCCGCCGATGCCCCGCCCCTGCCCTTACCGGGTTGCCAACAGGCCCATTGCCAATGCCATTACGAACACTATGAAGACCGGCGGGTGCCCGGCTCTGACAGGCGGGCACGATATGGCCTCACGGAAGAACTCTACGGCCACTTCGGCGAAACCAATAAGCGGCTGATGCCAAGGGGGCGCAGGCGCAGCGATATGTAGCCGGCACGGTTAAGGGCGCAGACAGAATCCGTCTCCAAAACACATCAGGCCTGCATATGGCAGGCCTGATGTGTTATCCCAAGGCGGTGCCAAACGCTCAGTTCGGCCGGGTTTCGGCAAAAATAGGCAGCTCGCGGATATCGTCAAACCACAGCGCCAATGCCGGAGCCAGGTTGCGCCACTCCAGCGTAGGGTGGCGGAACTCAACATACTCAATCAAACACACGAGTGCCATGGCGCGGATATCGATACGCCCTGAACTGCCGGCCCCCTGACGCTCAAGCTCCCTGAATCCCCGTAGCAACGCCTGCTCAAAACGGGCAGTCCAGAATGGCGAGCGAACGCCTTCATCTTCTCGCATCTGCTCCTGACGCAACTTCACCGCGCTGTCGATAAGGCCTTTTATCAGCGAAAACTGACACTGCGCCTGCCAGTCGGCGGCCGGATCGCCAAACAGCTGTCCCTTGGCATAGGTCACATCCAGGTAGCGGCTGATCACTTCACTGTCGTACAGGGCGGCGCCATCACTCAAAAACAGGCAGGGGATCTGCCCAAGCGGATTGCCAGAGAGCAGTTCATCGCTGTTATCAAAGGGGTTGGTGCCAATCTCTTCTACCTTCAGCTCCAGGTAGCGCACCACAATGCGCACCAAGCGGGAATAAGGTGAAGGCGCAGAGCACAGAAGTTTCATGGTTATATCCTTATTTTTGGAGCATGTGGACTTTTCACAGGTGTTTTTCAGCAACTTGATTGGTGTTTCTGCAAGGCAAGAACGAGAACCTGCCAGCGCAAACAACACTTAATCTAAAAATGTCACAACGCACTGATTACCAATATTTTTCGACCGTGATATTGCCGGGCGCCCGGCGCAGGTTTTTCGCCAGTCCGCGCTCAAGCAGCAGTGTTTGACACTCGGCCACCATGCCCGGATTGCCGCAAATCATGACCTGAGAGTGTTCAGCCGAGAGGGTAAGCCCGGTCATGGCTTCCAGTTCGCCCGAGCTCAGCGCCTGCGGGATCCTTTGTTGCAGCGCCCCCGCCATCGGCTCACGGGTGACGGAAAGCACCAAATGGAAATCAGGGTTGGCCTTGGCAAGTGCCTGTAAATCCACGAGGTAGGCCAGGTCCTCTGCGTACCTCACACCATACACCAACACAAGATGTTCAAAGCGCGCGGCGGGCTCGGGGGTCTTCAACATTGAGATAAAGGGCCCAACCGCGGTACCGGTGGCCAGCATCCACAGCTGACGCCCGGCGCTTTCAGCCTTGGGCAATTCATCGAGGGTCATAAACCCGGTGGCCGTGGCCGAGACTTCCAGCGAATCACCGACATTCAAATCCTGAAGTTTAGGGGAGAGTTGGCCATCTTCAACGGCAACAGCAAGAATTTCGAGGTAATCGCTGCCGGGAGGATTCACCAGTGAGTATGCCCGGGCCACCCGCCGCTCCTCGTGCTGGAGGCTGAGCTTGATAAACTGCCCGGCAATAAAAGGGGATATGTCTGCCGCAATCTGCAGACTGAAGAGTTTGTCTGTCCAATCGCGCCGCGCCAGAATGGTGCCTTCAACCCACATGTTCGCTCCCGCTACTGTGTATCAGGCTTCCAGCATAAGCACAGGGCCGCGAAATAAAAACCCTTTTTATTGAAGACCTTTATTTACGCAGCCCGACTGCCGGCGCAGGCCAAAGTTTACTCTGTTTGCTCTGGCGACTCTTGGGGGCTGAAGCTGTCCGCAAAGTCTTTCAGCCCTTGCTGCACCAGCTCATAGGTTTTGTCGACTCCGGCAGCAATATCGCCTTCAAGCACCTTAAGACCCGAGAGGATGTCGCGGGCTTCTTTAAAGCCCTGGTCGATAGCGCCGCCTATGATGTCCATAAATCCACTGAGCTGTTCATCAAAGCTTTGGCTGGCATTTTGCGACTGATGCAAGGCAAAGAACTGGGTGGCAAAGTCGACGATACGGCCAGCGGTGGTCTCGGGCGAGGTATCCACACCTTCGTCCGCCAGACGCTGAATGGCCTGCTCACCCATGGCGGGGGCCAGTTCCTCGTTGATGGCCTCAATGGCTGCACGGTACAAGAGCACCATGGGCTCGTCGGCGGCACTGAGGTTAACTTCTTGCTGTGCCGAGAGAATAGCGGCATTCATCAATGCCCGGCTGGAATGGGCAGCGGTTTTTTGGCTGGCAACCACGGCCACGTCCTGGCCATGATTGCGACCGGTCTGGGTCGATTTGTCCTTGGCAACGGCCGATACCTCGGCGCCGTGATTTTGCGGACTGGGACGGATTTCCATAACTCACCTCGATAACGGGATCGCATATCAACTTATTATCGGCGATTTTTTGCACAACTTTAGCGATTAACGCTGCAAAGTGGCATACCGCTGGTGATTTGGGGTTTAGAGTTTAGACTTAAGTTTTAATTTAAACTTAATTTCGCTTGGGTATAATGTGCGGCCTATGATTGATTTGCCTCACATGAACGGATTAAAGTGAGAGGTGGATCAACAACAATCAGCTCAGGATCCTGTTTGTGAACAACCCAAAGTTACCCGAGGCAAAAACCCGCAGTAACAGTTGCAAGAATTGTGACCGACTGACGGAAATAGAAGGTGAGCAGCTGTGCTTCAGGGATGGCCGCATTATCCGTCTGCTTCCCGCCGATGACAGTAAGCAGCCCCCTATTCTGTGTGAGGGATGGCGACAAAACCCGCCCCTCATCCGCAAAACCGATTAATAAAAGCTGACGCTGGCCTGCCTTGCAGGCTGGCTGTCGCGGATAATGCCGTCCAACATCAGGTCGGTATTCAACTTCGCCAGGGTTAGCCCCCGGGTCGACACCTTCAGTCCGGCACACAGCTGGGCATAAATATCCAACAGACCTTCCTGAGTAACCTGACGTTTTTTTAATGTTGCGGCAACCGCGTTCCAATCCGTGGTTACTTTCTCCGGCATGCCTTCCAGATTGACCAACAAAGCGATATTTTTCATAGCGACTCCGTTACAACTCCCACGTTTTTTAAGGGATTATGCGAGCCGTTTGCTGAATCGCACCTGAACTTCACTTCATCTTTTGTTCATGTTGAATGTGCCATAGACGGCTGTACAAACCGCCTTTGGCAAGCAGTTCACTGTGGCTGCCCTGTTCAGCAATTTTGCCCTGACTGAGCACCACAATACGGTCGGCATCCACTATGGTCGACAGCCTGTGGGCCACCACCAGACTGGTGTGCCCAACAGCCACTTCCCTGAGGGCATCAAGAATGGCTTTCTCGGAGCGGCTATCCAGCGACGAGGTGGCTTCATCAAACACCAGAATCGGCGAGCCCTTGAGCATGGCCCTGGCAATGGCCACCCGCTGCTTTTCACCGCCGGAGAGTTTAAGTCCTCGCTCACCCACCTTGGTCTCGAGTCCTTGGGGCAAGGAGGCCACAAACTCTGCCAGATGGGCATGTTGAATCACTTCCCGCACTTCATCATCGCTGGCGCCCGGGCGACCATAGCGGATGTTTTCCAGCAGCGAGTCGTTAAACAGCACTGTGTCCTGGGGCACGATGGCGATGGCGCGACGCAGGCTGTCCTGGGCCATGTCCCGGATATCGACGCCATCGATTAAAATGCGCCCGCCACTGACATCGTAAAAGCGGAACAGCAGCTTAATCAGAGTAGATTTACCGGCGCCGCTGTCGCCAACCACCGCCACCTTCTCCCCCGGAGCCAGGGTAAAGCTCACCTCATTGAGGATGGGACGCTCGTCATAACGGAAGGACACCTGCTCAAAGCGCACCTCGCCGCGCTGGCACTGAAATGCCTGTGCTGTGTCTTTATTCAAAATCTTCGGCGTCTGATCCAACAGCCCGAACATGCGCTCGATATTGGCCAGTGCGCCGCGGATTTCGCGGTACACAAATCCCAGGAAGTTCAGCGGCATAAACAGCTGCATCATAAAGGCGTTTATCAGCACAAAGTCACCGAGGGTCATCTTGCTCTCGGTTACCTGAGATGCTGCCAGTGCCATCATGGCCGTCATGGCGGCGGCGATAATAAAGGCCTGTCCGCCGTTCAGGGCAAACAGCGACAAACGGTTGTTTCGCTTGGCAGTTTCCCAGGTTTCCAGCGCCTTGTCGTAGTGATCGGCTTCGTACTTTTCGTTGTTGAAGTACTTTACGGTTTCGTAGTTCAGCAGGCTGTCTATGGCGCGGGTGTTGGAAATGGAGTCGGCCTTGGCGGCCTCGCGCACATAGCCGGTACGCCACTCGGTTGCCACCACGCTGAAACCGATATAGGCCACCACGGATGCCAGGGTAATGGCGGCGAACTGCCAGCCATATTTAACCAAGAAAATGCCCACCACCAGGCCAATTTCCAGCAAGGTTGGCACTATGTTGAACACCATAAAACGCATCAGGAAGCTGACGCCACTGGTGCCACGTTCTATGTCCCGCGACAGACCGCCGGTGCGCCGCTCAAGGTGAAAATCCAGGTCAAGTCGGTGCAAATGCTCAAACACCGCGAGCCCCAGCCGCCGGATGGCCCGCTCGGTTACCCTGCCAAACAGGGTGTCGCGGATCTCCCCGGTCAACGCCATCAACAAACGCGCGCCGCCATAGGCCAGCACCAAGCCAATGGGCACAGCCACCAGCGCCTGAGCTCGTCCCTCATCCATGCCATCCACCAGCTCCTTAAGCAGGAACGGCATCCCCACACTGGCAAGCTTGGCCACCACCAGACAGGACAGCGCCAGCAAAATGCGCCCCTTGAACTCCAGCAAATACGGCCAGAGCAGCTTCAGCACTTTCCAATTGAGTTTATCGATGGGACCTTCGAAATAGGCAGATGGACGCATGGCTCATTCAGCTTGGGAATTTGACAGGCATTCTATCATCCCGCCGAATACTTGCCTCTAGTTCGAGTCACGAAATGCCCGCCACCTTTGGTATGAGCAAAACCAGTTTATCAAGGCCTTTTATAGAATTTGGTACCGTATAAAGCGCGACATAGTCATACTTTTGACTTATCCCAAATGAATTTGTATAACCACTTACTACTAGCTGATGCATTTTTTTTCAGTATCGCGGCAGTTCGTGGTTATACAAAAAAAAAGAATTTGCTAATCTGTGACCACTTCAGCGGGCCGCTCAGTGTTCCCTACTGACGCCCAGAGCAATAGACAGAATTTATTTCTGTTAGATACAAAGACTTAAGGAAGTTTTATGTTGGATTCTTCAAAAGTTCAGTACCCGCCGCTTACGTTGATCCAGACTTGGGTATGGATGATGATGGAATCAGGCAATCCCGAGATCCAGGAAAAAGGCCGCCGAAACCTGATTAACTCCTTCGGCAGTCTGGCCAAAGCCAACGAATATCTGGCTGAACATTTAAAGAAGTGATTCTCACAAAAAAGGCGCCCAAGGCGCCTTTTCGGTTTTTGAAGACCTGCTTCTGATTAACGGTTTCTGCGTGCAAGCACGGCTTGGTTCAGTATCTCCAGCAGGCGGGCACTGTCGTCCCAGCCAAGGCAGGCATCGGTGACACTCTTGCCATATTCCAATGGCACACCGGGCTGATGATCCTGACGTCCTTCTTTGAGGTGGCTCTCCACCATCACCCCAAAAATGCCCTGATTACCCGCGGCCAGCTGCGCGCCAACATCTTCGGCCACCAGCATCTGGCGGGCAAACTGTTTGGAGCTGTTGGCGTGGCTGAAATCAATCATCACATTGTCGGGCAAACCGGCCTTAACCAGCTCGGCCTGAATTTGTGCCACGTGCGCGGCACTGTAGTTTGGCTCGCGGCCACCACGCAGGATAATGTGACAATCGGGATTGCCCTTGGTCGATACAATGGCGGAATGACCAAACTTGGTCACCGACAGGAAGTGGTGCGGCGCTGCGGCGGCACCAATGGCGTCGATGGCAATCTTGATGGTGCCGTCGGTTCCGTTTTTAAAGCCAACCGGACAGGAAAGACCTGACGCCAGCTCACGGTGCACCTGAGACTCTGTGGTGCGCGCCCCGATGGCACCCCAGCACATGAGGTCGGCCACATACTGCGGCGTGATCATATCCAGAAACTCACCGGCGGTGGGCATTCCCATGTCGTTCAAATCCAGCAACAGCTTACGGGCGGTGCGCAGACCATCATTGAGTTTAAAGCTGTTATCCATGTAGGGGTCGTTGATAAGCCCCTTCCACCCCACAGTGGTACGCGGCTTTTCGAAATACACCCGCATCACGATTTCAAGCTGGTCGGCATATTGCTCTCTGAGCGCCAACAGCCGCTGGCCATATTCCAGCGCCGCTGCCGGATCGTGAATGGAACAAGGACCAATCACCACCAACAGGCGATCGTCTTTTTTCTCCAGCAGACGATGAATATTGCTCCGGGCATTAAAAACAGTGGCAGATGCGTTCTCTGATGCAGGAAATCGCTCGAGGATAGCGATAGGGGGCAGCAATTCTTTTACTTCATTAATGCGAACGTCATCATTTTGGTAATACATAGGCTTTATCAGCTCCGGAGTAAGTTAAATCGAAAGTCTCTCTATCTGTTATGACTCAGCCAATTTAGCCATTAATAACCTCTATAGCAATCAAGATATGATTTATTTAAAAATTCTTTTTTAGTCATCTGAATTTAATCACTTTTTCCAAGTTGAAAATTCATAATTTGCTAATTTCGCTTTTGCGTTAGCAGCTTGCATTTCCCCAAACGTGAATTGAGGCCTAGCCCAGTGCACGGCTCAGAGCATGAGTTGCCAACGGGATCGAGAGTGCCTGCCCTGGACAGACTCCGCCTCAACCCGGCCGGAAGAAACCGACTCAGGCGTTAAATGCCAAGTGTTCAAGTGGCTAATGTTCAAGGGAAGTATTCAGGGGAAGTTCAAAAGAAGTGCTCAAAAGAAGCGCCAAAAGGAAGCCATAAAGCGAAGCGCAAAAAGGAAAAGCAGGCGGCGACATCCGGATGCGCAAAACCTGCGGAAAACACAGAACTCAGTGCATAGACGGAGTGACTGAACACAGAGCCAGGATCGAGTACATAGACCGAGTACATAGACCGAATGCCAGAACACAGCCCCTGCAGCGGCCCCGGGCAAAGCCGTTACAGAGTATGACCATTTCAGGGTAAAGCGGTTACAACACAAAGCTCTGTATAAATTTTACTCAGGAGTGGCAGCAAGTTTTAAACGCCAGCATGAATATTGCCGCCAAGGCTTGGCAGCAATATAGATAGCAGAACTACCACAGCTCACAGCGGTCGCGACTCCTGTCCTTCGCGGCCTGTCATCCCTGCGAGCGCAAACCAAATCAGGCGGCCTCTCCGCATTTAGAGTAAATACCTAAAACCCATGTATTGAGCGAACACCCTAATATGGACAAACGTACCAATTAAAGTGCTTGCACCAGTGAAAATGTTAGCGATAGGTTAACAAAGCAGGTCGGACGTCCTACCTGTTCAACAAGACCATACAAGAAGAAACTAAAGAGATCAGACAAATGAAGACAGCCAAAACGCTTATGCTTCTGGGTCTGTTTGCCGTCAGCCCCCTGAGTCTGGCCGCGTCAGGAATAGCTTTTATTCATGGCACAGGTCATCAAACCGATGCGCTTAACGACTACTGGACCACAGAGTTTGTGAACTCGGTGCGCCAGGGTATGCCAAACAGCGCCAACTACACAGTTATCAACTGCGACTTCGACCAATACATGTGGGACGAAGCGGCAGCCGGTTGCCTGGCCACCCAGCTCGGCAGCTTTATCGACAGTAAAAACATCACAGATCTGGTGCTGCTGACCCACTCCAACGGTGGCAACGTAGTGCGCTGGGTGTTGTCCAACCCCACCTGGGATGCCCGCTACCCCAAGGTGATCAACGCCACCTCGCGGGTGATTGCACTGGCACCGTCCAGCGCCGGCACCCCGCTGGCGGATGCGGTAACCGAAGGCAATATCTTCGAAACCACCCTGGGCTGGATTTTGGGTTATGGCAGCGATGCCGTAAAACAGCAGCAAGTGAGCTGGATGGCCTACTACAACGCCAACTGGCTCAATGGCACTGCCGGTCGCCCCGCCCTTGGCAAGCCGTTCGAGGCCATGGTGGGCTCCGATGTAGACTCCGCCTTCTGGGACAGTGACAGCTACTGCGGTGGTTACCAATATCAGGTCGCGCTGGAAACCACCCAGAACTGGCTCGATGACTGCTCCGACGGCTTCCTTGAGTGCAGCTCGCAAAGTGCCGCCGGTACCGTCTGGTTCAAAGACAAGCAGAAGACTTGGGGCTCTGAGCCTTTGAGTCATCAACAAAGCCGCCGCGCCTGCTTTGGCCTGGACGTCTTTATCCGCAACCGCATTTAGGAGACAGCCCATGAATAAGCATAATAAGCTGGCCGCTGCGGTGCTGATGGCGCTGCTGCTTGGCGGCTGCCAAAACGACGGCGACACCAATGTGGCCGAGGCCATCAGTGTACAAACTACTTCCCTGAGTGCGCCCATTTCATCGGATTTCGCCCCGATGCATGTGCAGGCGCCAACGTCGGTCGGCATCAATACCAGCCGCGATACCATTGGCTTTGTTACGCCCTTGTCCGGCGAATACCAGAGCAAGCTGCCGCAAACCAGCCAAAGCCTTGCCAGCAATGAGTACTGGTTCAGTGTCAGCGGCGAAGAGCTGAACCGGGGCGTGACGCTGAATGTCAGCCAGGGCGGCGCGGTGATCCGCATTGCTCCCCGCGCCGATATGAGCTCAGGCGCCCTCTATCACGCCGACCCCATCAGCCCCGAACAGCTTGAGTTGCAAGCCCCCAAAGGCGCCAAGGTGCCCAATCTGGTACGCTCCATGGCAAGCAGCGAGGCACTGGCCACTGCGGGGATGACGGATAACTCCAGCGCCCTGCTGTTGTCGGCAGCGGCACCTGCAGGCGACTACCGCTTGAGCGCACGTCAGGCGCTCGACAGCCGCGCCCGCTATCTGGTCAATGTGAAAGAGAAAGGCAGCCCCTATAACCTGACGCTCTCAAGCCCGATGCTGGTCAGCACCAACTCCGACCGCCTCGAGCTGGCCATGGGTCTTGATGGCATGAACGCCGGCATGAACGCCAGCGCCCGCCTCAAACAGGGCAACAGCGAACTGCAACTGGCACTGGAGCAGCAGGGCGACAAGCTGATGCTGAACCTGCCTGACAACCTCAGCGCCGACTCCCCCATGGGTCTTAGCGAGCTGGTGATTGATGTTGAAGCCAGCGACGGTAATCGCACTGTACGGCGCACCATCAAGAGCGCCTTTAAGCTGTACACCCCGAGCGCCCGGATCAGCCCTGAGGTGGAAACCCAGTGGCAGGATGGCGTGCCGGTGGGCCTGAACCTGAGCCTGGAGCTGGCAGACGCTGGCCGTTTTGCCGCCTCAGCGGTACTGACCGGCACCGATGCCAGTGGCAGGGAAGTGGCCATTCTGCGCACCGAAGCCGCCGCCTGGCTCGATGGCAGTGGTAGCCTCAGCTTACCCATCAGCAAAGAAATGATTGCCGCCTCAGGTGTTGGCGCCCCATTCCATGTGCGGGAACTGGAGCTTAAAGATCAGGGCCAGATGGCAAGGCTTTCATTCCAGGATAAGGCTTTGAGCCTGTAACCCCAGTAAGCACCTGCAGTAAAAAAGGCGCCATCCGGCGCCTTTTGTTTTGGCTTCTCGCTTATTCAATAACCTTCTTTCAATGGCTTGCCATGGCATTCAGCTTGGCCTGATAGCGACGCTTATTGTTTTCATCACGGCTTAGCGCTATGGCTTTTTCCATGCTTTGCTTGGCCTTTTTGGCATTGCCCGAGGCCCAGTATGCCTGGGACAGGCCAAAATAAAACTCGTGCCGATAGTCGGCCTTCTCCACCGCCCGCAAATACCAGCTCACGGCCTGCTGGTATTCATGTTCCGACAACGCCTGCTCGGCCATATCGTAGTAGTAATAAGGGTTTCGAATACGCGCCAGCTCCAGCACCTTGTGTACTTCGGCCCACTCGTCCAGTCGGTCCTGGGCCGACAAAATCAGCGCCAGATTATACAGGGTGGTCATATTGTCGGGCTCAAGCCGCAGCGCCTCGCGGTAGACCGCCTCAGCCAGGTCTTCCCGCTTATGGTAACGATACAGGATTGCCAGGGTATTCAGCGCAGGCACAAATGCCGTGCTCTGGGTCAGCGACATACGGATAAGGCCATAGGCGCGGTCATGTTCGCCTTTTACCAGCGCCTCGGCAGCAAGGTTGTTGTAAAACATGGCCAGCAGCATCTGCCGGTCGATACGCACCCGTTCGTAGCCGCGCACCGCACGCTCGGGCAGGAAATCCACCAGAATGGGGCCTTTGAAATGCACTACATTGGCCTGGTTCGGTGCCAGTAAGCGCAGATTCACATGGCCATTGACCAGGTAAAAGTCGCCCTGTCTGTCCCACACCGGCTGCACCAGTACGTCCTGAAAATCAACCTGCACCCCAAGCGCATCGGCCATGGCCGCGGCCAGCACCACCAGCGACATGCAGTTGCCGGCTCGATCGTAATAGGTGTCGGCGGCAACGCGGGTGTCATTGTCCTGATAGCGGAAACCACCTTTGCTGGCATTGAGCTGCTCGGACAGCCAGGTATGGGCCAGTTCATTATCGCCGGGCGCCATCCGTTGCCGTTCAAACTCCCGCTTCAGGTTTTGAGCAACGCCCGGGGGTAAGGCAAATACCTGTTCAGGCGTTGGCAAGCCACTGACATCGCTGAAAATATCGTCATGAAATAAGGTGTTGGGATTAGCTTTGGGAGGTGATTTTTCGGTGGAGGCGCAAGCCACCATCAGAGGCAGTAACAGACAAAGCAGCATTCTGGCAGACATGGCGGCCTCCCGGTTTCAACTTTCCTTAATCTGAGAGTACGCCAAAAAGTCGCCAAAGACCCAGTCAATAAGTAACAAAAGATTAACGCTGCTCCCGCGCAGGCTTGGTGTTCTTTTGCTGAGGATGGTCGCCCTGCTGTGGATTGGGCACCGAGATATACAGCTCCTTGCCGCGCCAGGGGTAGGGGCGGTAAAACAGGCCATCGCAGCGAAAATGTCGATATGGAGTGGGTCGTAGCAGGCACCCCACTGGCAGGCGCTCAAGAATTTGCAATTGCTGCTCGGCGCGCAGCGCCTCCTGCCACTCGTGCTGACGGGCCAGTTCATCCCGTACCGCAAAGGCATCAAAGGGCTCATCAGTGTTTCGCACCACCACCTGCCCGGCCAGGGCTGGCAGGGTCAAACCCAGGGCAAACATTACTGGCATGATTCGCGTAAGCCGTTTCATGGGGGGCTCCTGTGTGTGCGCTTTGAGCCAGTATCCCGCTGCCAGACGGCAGCGGCAAGCCTTATTCCCCGCCTTAACGCAAGACAGCAGGCCAATTGGGTGGCCTGCTGTTATTGCTGTTCGCGCTTAGCCCGCGGTCTTCACCGTCACAAACTCGGGATAGGCATCGATACCACAGTCGGACGCATCCATGCCATTGTACTCTTCCTCTTCGCTGACGCGGATCCCCATGGTCTTTTTGAGCACCAGCCACACCACAAAGGAAGCGCCGAACACCCAGGCAAAGATAGAGACAATGCCGAACAGCTGGCCGGTAAGAGTGGCATCGGCGTTTGACAGCGGCACAAGCAGCAACCCGAAGATACCGGCTACGCCGTGCACCGAAATGGCGCCCACAGGGTCATCGATACGCACACGGTCAAAGCCGACGATGGAAAACACCACCAGACCACCGGCCACCAGACCAATCACAGCCGCCAGCCCCAGTGAGGGTGACAAAGGATCGGCAGTAATGGCCACCAGACCGGCCAGGGCGCCGTTTAAGATCATGGTCAAATCTGCCTTGCCCCAAATCATTTTGCACACCACCAGCGCCGAGATGGCACCAAAAGCCGCTGCCGAGTTGGTGTTCACGAAAATCTTGCCTACCGAAGTAGCGTTGGCCGCATCAGATACCATCAGCTGCGAGCCGCCGTTGAAGCCAAACCAGCCCATCCACAGGATAAACATCCCCAGTGTGGCCATAGGCAGGTTGGAGCCAGGGATAGGATTTACCTGACCTTTGGGGCCATATTTGCCTTTACGGGCACCCAGCAGAATCACCCCGGACAGCGCCGCTGCAGCACCGGCCATATGCACAATGCCGCTGCCGGCAAAATCCACAAAACCTGCTGCGCTGACAAAGCCGCCGCCCCAGGTCCAGAAACCTTCAACAGGGTAGATAACTGCGGTCATCACCACAGAGAAAGCCAAGAAAGCCCACAGCTTCATGCGTTCAGCCACAGCGCCGGAGACGATGGACATGGAAGTGGCCACAAACACCACCTGGAAGAAGAAGTCAGATTCCAGCGAATGGTCGGCATCTGCCGCCTGGCTGCCAATCAGGGCACCAAAGCTTGGCAACCAGCCGCCTTCCGGGTTGTCCACGTACATGATGTTGTAGCCCACAATCAGGTAGGTGATACAGGCAATGGAGTACAGGCACACGTTTTTGGTCAGGATTTCAGTGGTGTTTTTGGAGCGCACCAGGCCTGCCTCCAACATGGCGAAACCCGCTGCCATCCACATTACCAACGCGCCGGATATTAAAAAGTAAAAGGTATCCAGTGCAAATCTCAGTTCGGCCACGGTCAGGCCCAGTTTGCTTAACTCTTCCATTTCCCCTCCCCCTTACAGTGCTTCGTCGTCGGTTTCGCCGGTACGAATACGCACCGCCTGCTCGAGATCGATAACAAAAATCTTGCCGTCGCCAATCTTGCCGGTGTGAGCAGCCTTTACGATGGCTTCCACCAACAGATCAACGTTTTCCGCCTTGGTGGCGATATCCAGTTTGATCTTGGGCAGAAAATCCACCTGATATTCGGCGCCCCGATACAACTCGGTATGCCCCTTTTGACGGCCAAATCCTTTGACCTCTGTTACCGTCATTCCCTCTATTCCCATGCCCGCAATGGCTTCACGCACATCGTCGAGTTTGAAAGGTTTGATGATTGCACTCACCAGTTTCATCCCGGCCTCCAGTTATTGTTGTCAGTCTGTTCTGGCTTAGGATTTACAAGCATCAGGCCAAGATTTCATCTTGCTGTTTTTATTGAAAATACCTTTTACGCACCCCAACATTGGTGCATAAAAACGCACAAATGAAGTGCAGCTATGCAGCCTATGCACCAAGCTGGTGCATATGACTTATGGCTTATTGGCATCGACGGGGAAAAGGAGTTTACTGGAGCAAAAAAGGAGATAACCCATGCTGACCCCAAACGAAACGGCCCTGGTTGTGGTAGATGTTCAGGGAAAACTCGCCCGCCTGATGCAAAACTCTGAAGCGCTGCACCAACAACTGATCACCCTGATAAGCGGCGCGCGTATTTTCGATATGCCCATACTGTGGCTGGAGCAACTGCCCGAAAAGCTCGGCTCCACCTCAGAAGAGCTGCAACTGGTGCTCGAAGGCCTAAGCCCCATCGCCAAGGAACACTTCAGCGCCTGGCCCTGCGATGCCTTTCGCGAAGCACTGCAGGCCAGCGGCCGTAAGCAGGTACTGCTGTGCGGCATAGAAACCCATATCTGCGTGTATCAGACCTGTCGCGACCTGTTGGACAATGGTTTTGGGGTGCATCTGGTGGCCGATGCCATGGGATCTCGCACCAGCGAAAACAAGGCGTTGGGACTGGAGATGATGCGCGAGGCCGGCGCCCGACTCACCAATGTGGAATCGCTACTGTTTGAGCTGCAACACCACGCGGTGGGCGACAGCTTCAGAGCGCTGCTGAAACTCATCAAATAAAGCCTGCACGCCACACGCCCGATGTAGCAGCGCAGCCAAAGAAAAGCCCCCGCGATGCGGGGGCTTTGAGTATGCAGGCTTGGGGTTTGCTGCTTACTTATAGGTCGCTTCGCGAGCCTTGGCTTCTTCTTCCCACTTGGGCAGCAGTTCTTTCTTGAACTTCTCTTTCTCAGCCTTCATCTTGTCCATGTCCATACCCAGGGCAGCCTGAGCTTTGGCCTTGGTAGAGATATCAGGCAGTTCGATAGGCTGTTTCACACCCTTGGTGGCCAGCAGCTGCGCCAGCTGTACGCGGGCATTGGCCGCCTTGTCTACCGCAGTACCCAGAACACGCAGGGCTTCGGCAGGGGCGTGAGCAGACACACCGTGAGAAGCAATCGCGTAGTCCCAGCGCCACTGAGCGTGACGAATGTTGGTCAGGATTGGCTTCATTTCTTCTTCGGTCGCACCGGCTTTCCAGGCGGCACCGGCTTCGAAGTGAGCGGCTACCAGCTGAGTTTCAGCCTTGCCTTTGAGCTCCATCACTTTTGACTTGTTGTCTTTGTAGACAGTCAGCATGTGCTCTTTGTCCTGGCTGTGACAGGTACCACAGGTTTCTTCGAAGCGATCGAATGGGTTACCCACTTTGTGATCGGTGAACTTCTTGCCCTGCTCGTTGGTCACTTTTGGCATGTGACAGTCAACACAAGACACATTGTTCTGACCGTGAGTACCCAGCTTCCAGGTTTCATAACCAGGGTGCTGCGCTTTCAGCATTGGGGTCTTGGATACGGCGTGGGTCCAATCAACAAACTGGATAGCATCGTAGTAAGCTTCCATGTTTTCAACAGTGGTGCCACCGTCCCATGGGAACTTCACGAAGCCCTTACGGCCGTCAACTTTCTCGAAGTAGTACTCAACGTGACACTGGGCGCACACCATGGACTCTTTGTCCTGCTTGGAGGCTTTGTCAAATGGAGTACCAATGGCTTCCATCGCGCGCTCAGCGAATGGGCGGGACAGACGCAGTTTAGGTGAGCCTTTCTCGTGGCAGTCGCTGCAACCAATGGTATTGGCCACTTCGGCGCCGCCCTTGGCCCACTTGCCTTTAAAGTAGCCGTCCTCGCCCTGCTCTTCGATCAGGCGGGGTACGTCAGGGCTCTTACAGCTCCAGCACGCCATTGGCATTGGGCCGTCTTCTGCAGAAGTCGGGCCGCCGGTACGCAGGGTGTTACGTACGTCGCTCAGGGCATACATGTGACCGCGCGGTGCATTGTAATCTTTGGCAAAACCATAACCGGCCCACAGAATAACCAGCGCAGGATCCTGACCAAGGGCATCGGTCAGAGCTTCGCTTTCGGCAGTGGCATGCCAGCTGTTGTATTGCTTACTGAATTTGTCTTTGTATACTTCACTGCGTGGCTCGGTTTTTTCACTGGCCATCGCGCCGGCAGCTACAAAGCTGGCGGCGACCAATGCGCTGAGCGCAAAGGATTTTCCGTTAAGCTTTTTCACCATCTCATCTCCGTGTTGCGTTATTGTGTTTCTGAATATCCACGACATCTCCAGGGTCAAAGTTAGACCTGATCCCCCCCTTATTACATACCCCATAAGGGGTATCAGAGCTAAAGTTTGCACAAGATCAACATATGGATGTGTCTTTGTTCACACTTTTGCTGCTTAAGGGATGTGGTAAAGAAAAAGCTAATGTAGAACATACACTTTAGTCGTAAACACTCCGACACCGATTTACAGGGAGCGCCATGAAACGCGGCAGCCTGACGTCCAAAATTCTCGGTCTGATGATGATCCTCATCCTGCTCTCCAGCGGCCTGTCGATTTTCGCTCTCGCCAACCTGTCTTACAGCTTAGGCGATGCCCGTGCCATCAACGCCTCCGGCTCGCTGCGGATGCAAAGTTACCGGCTGATGTTCTATGCCAATTCCGGCAGTGAAGAAGCCGCCGAGAAAATCCGCGAGTTCGAAACCACCCTGTATTCCCCCGCCCTGAAACGTTCGCTGGACTGGAGCACGCCCCAACGGCTGAAAGACCAATACCTGCTGGTTATCGATAAATGGAAGGTGATGAAGTACTTCATCGAAGAAGAAAACTCACGCCTGTACGCTTCATCGCTGAAGGACTTTGTCGACACCATCGACCTGCTGGTGCTGGAAACCGAGCACCACGCCGCCTTTAAACTGCGGCTGCTGGCGGCCAGTCAGCTGATTGGCCTGGGGCTGATGCTGGCCATCGCCCTGGTAGCGGTGCGCTACACCAAGCGCAAGGTGGTAGAGCCATTGAATCAGTTGATGATTTCGGCCAACACCATCTCCAAGGGCAACTTTGATGTGGACATGCCACAGACCGAATACATAGAGCTGCAGGCGCTGGCCGATGCGCTGGACTCCACCGCCAAAGAACTCTCGGCCCTGTATGGCGATCTCGAATCTCAGGTGCAGGAAAAGACCCACGCCCTCACCCGCGCCAATCAGGAGCTGAGTTTCCTGTACGATAATCTGGTGATGCTCCACGGCAAGAGCCTCGATTACAAGGCGCTCAAGGGCGCGCTGGATCAGCTCAAGGAATATGAGCATCTGGATCATCTGCGCCTGGTGATCCAGTACGAAGACGATACCGACGAAGCCATTGAAGCCGACGGTGGCTGGCCTGCGGATACAGAGGCCTCCTGCCGCTTCCCGCTCACCTTCGAACATACGGATCTGGGGTACCTCGAGATGGTCTCCGGCAAGACTCCCAACCGCCCCTTATTTGAAAACTTCGCCATCATGCTGGCTCGCTCAATTCTCATTCACCAATCGGCCGAGCAGCGTCAGCAATTGGCGCTGATGGAAGAGCGCGGCGTGATTGCCCGCGAACTGCACGACTCCCTCGGTCAGGTCTTGTCGTTTCTGAAAATTCAAATCAACCTGCTGCGCAAAGGCCTGGATGACAGCTGCCGTAATCAGCAGGTAGAAGAACAACTTAACGAGATTAACGAAGGGGTGAACAGCGCCTATGCTCAGCTCAGAGAGCTGCTGTCGACCTTCCGCCTGACCATCAAGGAGCCCAATCTCAAGCATGCGCTCGAAGCCATGCTCGAGCAGCTTCGCAGCCAAACCGATGTGAAACTGCGGATTGATTACGGCATTCGTGAGCAGCTGCTGGGTGCCAATCAACATATCCACATTCTGCAGTTAACCCGCGAAGCCACACTGAATGCCATCAAGCATGCCAATGCCAGAGAAATTGTGATTCAGTGCTGTAAAAACGCCGAAGGTATGATTAACATCAGCATCAGCGATGATGGCATCGGTCTTGAACACCTGAAAGAACGTGACCAACACTTTGGCATTGGCATCATGCATGAACGGGCCAGCAAACTGGATGGTCAACTGAGTTTTTCAAGCAACGAAGCCGGGGGCACCACTGTCACCCTGACGCTTCCCCCACATCAGGAGCCTAATCAACATGGGTAAACCCTATTCAGTTCTGGTCGTTGACGACCATCCCCTGCTGCGCCGTGGTATTTGTCAGCTTATTACTTCTGATAAGGATTTTACCCTGTTCGGTGAAGCTGGCAGCGGCCTGGACGCTTTAAGCGCCGTGGCCACCGATGAGCCGGACATAGTGCTGCTGGATCTGAACATGAAAGGCATGTCGGGGCTCGACACCTTAAGCGGTCTGCGCCAGGAAGGGGTGACGTCACGCATCGTTATCCTCACGGTATCCGATGCCAAGCAGGACGTTATCCGCCTGCTGCGCGCCGGTGCCGATGGCTATCTGCTTAAAGACACAGAGCCGGATCTGCTGCTGGAAAAACTCAAAGAAGCCATGCTGGGCCACAGGGTGATCAGCGAAGCAGTTGAGGAATACCTGTTTGAGCTTAAGAATGCCACCGACGAAAACGAGTGGATTGATGCGCTCACGCCACGTGAGCTGCAAATTCTTGAGCATCTGGCCGAAGGCATGAGCAACCGTCTGATTTCGGAGCAGCTGCACATCAGCGAAGGCACGGTGAAGGTGCACGTGAAAAACCTGCTGCGTAAGGCTGGCGCCAAGTCCCGCACCGAAATGGCCGTGCGCTACTTAAACCGCTGATCAAAAAGATCTATCTAAAATCATAAAGGCAGCCGAGGCTGCCTTTTTTATTGGGTCTGCTGTAAAGCGGCTCGTGCGCGCAAAGCGCAATTCAGTCGGCTCAGCGGCTGTCTTTTAAAAACTGCTGCCAGCTTGTCAGCGCCGTCTGTAAATCTTCCAGACCGCAGCTTGCTTCCAGCTCGCTGTCGTACAGTGCCATGCCGTCATCCAGCTCTTCATCGTGGTTGACGCCAAGCACATTGGCAAACACCCTGGCCTGCTCTGTATCCAGCTCAACGCTGAACTCGCGGCCGGTTTTGCGCCATTCACGCTCACCGCCGTTGAGCAGCGCCTCGATGGCCGTCAGCACCTCGGTAATTGCCGTTTGATCGTCACCGAGCTCTTCACCAAACCAGCGCCCCATGACCTCATGTTCCATACTGAAACGCGCCAAAACCGAGCCATCCAGCCCGTTGCGGCGAAATTCATACTCCATCGGAATATCCACAACCATTAATCAATAAGCCAATTTTATCCCATTGCGGCCAAGCTTTCCTCCATCGCCATCACGCAGGTCGCTTGAAACCTGCCGCCGGTATAGGCTAGTGTCTGAAAAACCGTTGAAAAGGAATGCACTATGTCCCATGGCTTTGTGTACAGTCTGTGGCTCAGTGGCGAGCGGGCCGGTGAAGCCCTAAGCGCCGAGGCACTGGCACAGTGGACGCCGGAGCAGGGCAATATCTGGGTTCACCTGAACTACCACTCCAAAGATGCCCGCGAATGGCTGCAGGGCTCAGATCTGCCGCCGCTGGAAATCGATGCGCTCTTGTCCCGTGATACCCGTCCCCGCGCCATCGCCAATGAAAGCGGCATTCTGGTGGCGCTGAGAGGCGTGAACATGAACCCCGATTCGGCGCCGGAAGACATGGTGGCGCTGAGGCTCTACGCCGATAAGCACCGTATCGTCAGTGCCTGTCGCCGTGGCTTGCAGTCGGTTAAAGAGCTGGCCGAGCAGATTGGCAAGCGCGCAGGCCCAGCCACGCCGGCAGACTTTATTTTGTCGCTGTGCGATAAGTTAACTCTCAGAAAAACCGACTTTATCAATAGTCTGGAAGAGAAGCTTGACGATCTCGAAGAGCAAATCGTCACCGGCAACAGCCGCGATCTGCGTAACGACATTGCTGAGCTTAGACGCCAAACCGTGATGGTGCGCCGCTATCTAGCGCCCCAGCGGGAAGCCTTTGCTGCGCTGCAAACCGAAACCGGCCACCTGTTTAAAAAGACTGAACAGCTGAAAATGCGCGAGATCCGCGATCGTCTCACCCGCGCCATTGAAGATCTCGATGCCCTGAAAGACAGGGCCAGCGTAACCCACGAAGAACTGATGAGCCGCCAGTCAGAAGAGTTAAACCAGCGGCTGTACTTCCTGTCACTGGTAACGGCGGTGTTCCTGCCGCTGGGCTTTTTAACCGGGCTGCTGGGGGTCAATATTGGTGGCATCCCCGGCGCCGATACCCCCTGGGCCTTTGGTGCCTTTTGTTTACTGCTGCTGATCCTGGTGCTGGGGCAGCTGTGGCTGTTTTACCGTAAACGCTGGCTGTAGCCGCCGGAGCCTTGCGACATCCTGGACACCTGCCACAAAAAAAGACGCCATCAGGCGTCTTTTTTATTTCAGCTCAGTGAGTTATCAGTGAGCGTGAGTATCTTCAGCTTTGGCTTCAACGGCTGGGGCTTTCTCGATAGACACCAGCTCAACTTCGAATACCAGGGTAGAGTTGGCAGGAATGGTGCCGTTGTCACGCTCACCGTAAGCCAGCTCAGCAGGGATAACGAAGCGATACTTTGAACCTACTGGCATCAGCTGCACGCCTTCAGTCCAACCGGCGATAACGCGGTTCAGCGGGAACTTGGCTGTTTGGCCGCGATCGTAAGAGCTGTCGAACTTGGTGCCATCGATCAGGGTGCCAACATAGTGCACTTCAACCACGTCTTCGGCGGCTGGCTTGTCACCGTTACCGGCAGTCAGCACTTCGTATTGCAGACCGGATTCAGTGGTGGTCACGCCTTCTTTGGCCTTGTTGGTTTCCTGATACTTTTTGCCTTCTTCCAGGTTCTTGGAAGCCATGGCTTCAGCTTGTTCGATACGCTTGTCGTTCAGCTTCTTGTCCAGGTTTTGCAGCACTGTCTGCATTTCTTCTTCGGTCAGCTTGAGGTTGCTGTTCAGGCCATTGGCGAAGCCTTCGATGATCAGAGCGCGATCAACTGGCAGACCCAGATCTTCCTGTTCCTTGATGTGACCTGACATGTAGCTGCCGATAGAGGCACCCACGCTGTAAGCTTCTTTTTGCGCTTCGGTGGTCAGGGTAACAGCTGGAGCAACTTCAGTTGCTTTTTCTTCTTGATTACAAGCAGTTAAACCTACTACAGCCAGAGCGACCAGAGAGTATTTATAAATAGATTTCATTGAAGCTTCCTTAGCATCCTCAAGTGGTTACAATAACCTTTGTTATAAATCGAACCGACCCACTTTATACTAGTTACTAAGCTTATGCCATGGGCAGCGCCAAGTGAGGGCCGTCCGGGAACCCAGACAGCAGTGAGACCGAGGCATGTGGAATAAGTTCATCACTTTTTTTCTGTGGCTGCCCCTGCTGGCAAGCCTGCTTTTTGGCTGTGCCCCCAGAGACGCAGACAAGGTCATTACCCTGACCGACTCCCCCCTTTACGGCGCAGCGCTCAGTAAAGACGCCTCGTTGGCACTTATCAGCAGCGAGAGCGGCGGCGTTGAGCTGTGGCAGCTTGCCCCGCAAACCCTCAAATATCGCTGGCAGCATGGCGAGGCCAGCAACGAGTCGATGGAGCTGGCGCTGTCGGATAACGGCGCTTTCGCCGCTTCGTTAAGCCGGGATTCAGTTGCCCTGTGGAGGATAGAGGACGGCGCCCAGGTGGGCTGGTGGAGCTTGCCTTCCCCAGGGCAAGCGGTGGCCGTTGCCAATCAGGGCAGTCTGCTGGTAGGGCTGATTGATGGCTCTGTGATGTCACTGGTCGCCGGACAAACCAAGCTTATTCGTTTTCTTGGCCACAGCGAAAAGGTCAACAGCGTAGCCCTGTCTGCCGACGGCAGCCTGGCGCTGAGTGGTGGAAACGATTACCGCGCTATCCTGTGGCAAGCCACCACGGGTCAGCCACTGCATGAACAAAGCTTCGATGCGCGGGTATTGTCAGTAGCACTCTCATCCGATGGCGAACTGGCCTTTGCCGCCGACGCCAAAGCCAATGCACGGATTTTTGCCAGCCGCAGCGGCAAAACCGTCAGCGATCTTCGGATAAAACAGCGCAGCATGACCTTCTCGGCCACCCGCTTTACCAAAGACAATCAGATACTGCTGACCGGCACGCCCTTTCGCGAAGTGCTGCGTTGGCAGACAAAAGATGGAAAATTGGCCGGTCGCTGGCAAGTTAGCCTGGCAACCCGCCCCCAAATCAAAGGTGCCGTTGTATACTCGGTAGCCGAAACCACCCAGCCAAGTCCTGTTGTCAGTATCAGCAGCACGGGCAGGGTCGAATATTGGTCACAGAGGTAGTAATGCAAACAGATTTACAGGCACTGCAACGGGAAATTGAAGAGCTGCAAACCAAGCTCGCTTTCACCGAAATGACGGTAGAAGAGCTGAATCAGGAGGTTATCCGCCTCAATGATATGGTAGCCAGGCAGACCTATACCCTGGAGTTGGTTGTCAACAAACTCAAGGCCATGGAGCCGAGCAATATCGCCTCAGAATCTGAAGAAACGCCCCCACCTCACTACTGATTGGAAGAAGGCCAGGGATGACCCAAGTTCAAGTTGCAGCCATAGTTACCACAGGTGCCGAGGTGCTCTACCGCCAAGCGCTGCCCGTGACCGAGTTCAACGCCGCTCTTGGCGAGCTGGCGCGCACCCTGATGTTGACCATGGAGCAGGCCAGTGGCGTGGGGATTGCCGCGCCGCAGATTGGTGTCAGCCAGCGGCTGTTTATCGTGGCGTCACGTCCGAACGAGCGTTATCCCGATGCGCCGGAAATGGCGCCACTGCTGATGGTAAACCCCGAGCTGCTGGGTCATAGCGAGGAGACTGAGGATGGTGAAGAAGGTTGCCTTTCAGTACCGGGCACCCGCCTCAGTATTGCGCGCTACCGCTGGGTCGATGCCCGCTGGCAGGATGCGCAGGGTAAACACCACCAGCAAAGGCTCGATGGGTTTATTGCAAGGATTTTCCAGCATGAGCTGGACCACCTCGACGGCATCACCTTGCTGGAGCGCATCCAACTGCAGGAGCGCAGCCCGGCATGAAGCGACTTTCCTCGGTACTGTTCACCCTCACATTACCCTTTGTCCTTGGCGGCTGTGCCATGGGCAGCCTGTTCATCAGCTATCCCTCGCAGATGGCACCGGTCAAACAGTCGCTGTCGGGACCCACTCCCTTGGCTGCGCTGCCGGAACTTGCCGCCGAAATCAGCTCCCGCGATGGCCTGCTGTATGCTCAGGAAGCAGGACGGGTGGCCCAGGTGGGCGGCGACTTCAAGGCCAGCCAGAGCTACTACCAGACCGCCATCGCCGCTTACGCCCGCTTTGACGACAAAGCGCTGGTGAGCGTCAGCGATCTGGGTGCCAACGCTGGTAGTCTGGTGCTGAACGATAATGTGATCCCCTATCGCGGCCCCGGCTTCGAGCGCATCATGGTGCACCAGTATCAAGCGCTCAATTATCTGATGCAAAACGACTTTGATGGCGCTTTGGTGGAAGTGCGCCGCGCCAACGAACTTCAGGCGCTGGAGCAAAAACGCTACGAGAAATCCAAAGACTCAGTAAAAGCCATGGCCAATGGCACTGTGGATGCCGAGATGAACCGTCTTGGCCAGCAGGCCGGCTCGGTTACCAGCTCCTTTTTGAATGCTTACAGCTACTACACCACGGGGCTGTTGCACGAGCTGCTTGGCGAAGAAAACGACGCCTTTATCGATTATCGCAAGGCGGCACAGATTTTCCCCGGCAATCGCTATCTGGAGCAGGATTTGGTGCGGCTGGCAAAGCAACTTTCGATGCCACAGTACGATGAATTCAAGGCCCGTTTTGGCGATGCCCGCCTGCCAAAGCAGGACGAAGGCCAACTGGTGGTATTGGTCGAGCGAGGCTTTGTACCCGAAAAGCAGGCGCTGACAGTGCCCTTTACCATAGATGGCAACTGGCTCACAGTCTCGCTGCCAACCTACGGCGGCGGCTTTGGCCCGGTTCCACCGGCCAGCATTGCCGGTCTGGATAAGCCGCTCAGTGCCGCGCCCATCGCCAACATCGATGCGCTGGCCATCAACGCCCTGAAAGAAGACATGCCTATGCTGCTTTTGCGTCAGGCCGCGAGGGTTTATGCCAAATCTGAGCTGACCCGCAGCGTCGAGAGTGACTCCAAGAAAAGGCGCAATGATTTTGATGGCGCGGCAGTGGCGATGCAGATTTTCAACGTGCTCAGCGAGCAGGCCGACCGACGCAGCTGGCTTACGCTGCCAAGGCAGGCACAAATTGCCAGAAGCTATGCCAAAGCAGGCCAATATCGGCTGAGCTTGGGCGGCGCCAACACAGATATCAACATTGCGCCCGGCCAGACCACGCTGGTCTGGGCGATTGACACAGGCAACAACATCCGGTTTTATTCAATCAACATCAAGCGTAAATGGAACTGACTATGAAACACTTTAAACTGATTTTCATCCTGGCAGCGTCCCTGGGACTCGGCGCCTGTCAATCCAAGGTTGAGTACGGCGACGCCACCGAAGTGGAAACGGTGAACGAGAACTTCGGTTCCACCGATCTGCAGGCGATCACCTCCAAGATGGTCGACAGCATGCTGACCTTCCCGCCTGTGGTGGCCATTACCGCCAACGAGCGTCCAATCATTTTTGTTGACAAAATCAAGAACAAAACCTCCGAGCATATTGATACTGAGTCAGTCACCGACTCTATCAGCAACAAGCTGCTGCGCTCAGGCAAGTTCCGTTTTATCGACATGACCAAGGTAGATTCAGTGCGTAAGCAACTGGATTACCAGAACAATTCCGGCATGGTAGACCCATCCACCGCTATCCGCTTCGGCCGTCAAATCGGCGCTCAGTACATGCTCTATGGCAACCTGTCGAGCATTGTTAAGCAGGAAGGCAGCACCAAGGATGTGTACTACAAGATGACCATGCGTCTGATGGATTTGGAAACCGGCCTTATCGAATGGTCTGATGAAAAAGAAATCCGCAAGACCAAGTCCAAGTCATTCCTTGGCATGTAACTGGCTAACAGCTAAATAAAAAACCAGCGCAATGCGCTGGTTTTTTATTGCTGTGGTTTAAATAACTGTCGTTGCTTCTGCCACAACCAAATCCGTTTTAGCCAAGCGGCTACAGCCAAAGACCACCGACCAGCGCAAATCCGGCCACCAACGCCAATATCGGCAACCTCAGCACTTTGAGAGCAGCAAAACCCGCTACCACCAGCGCCATGTCAATTGGCCCAGCGACCGCAGAGAGCCAAATCGGCTGATACAAAGCACTCAGCAACAACCCAACCACGGCGGCATTCACCCCCGCCACAGCGCCTGCAATTCTTGGACGCTGACTGAGCCCTTCCCAGGCGGGCAGGAATGCCAGCAACAACAAAAAGCCCGGCAGGAAGATGGCCAGCGTGGCAATCAATGCCCCTAACACCGCATCGCCCGTGGCCGCATCGGCGCCCAAAAATGTCGCCAGGGTAAACATAGGGCCAGGAATGGCCTGCGCCGCGGCGTACCCGGTTAAGAAGCGGTCGGCCGACATCAGCTCGCTGAAGTGTCCTTCAAGCAAAGGCAGCACCACATGGCCACCGCCAAACACCAGCGAACCGGCCTGGAAGTTCACTGCCCCCAGCCAGGCCTCGCCGCCGCCACTGAAGGCATCGACACCATAAAACGCGCCGCCAAGCAGCAGGGCAAAGGCAAGCAGCCAGCCCCAGCCAATCCCAGCCAGTTTACCGCCCGCTTCACCGGCCGGCGACAAATAGCCAACGCCCACCACCGCGGCGAGCCCCAGCACCACAAACTGCACCCAGCTGAGGCCAAACAGCAACAGGGCTATAGTGCTGGCCGCCATAATCAGCCTGGCAACCGTGCTTTGGCAAAACTGGCGAAACATACCCAGACAGGCATCCATCACCACCACGACCGCCAGCAGTTTCAGGCCGTGAATCAGCCCCTCAAACCAGGATTGCCCCAGAAGGTTGGCGCTGGTCACCGCCAGCAGGTACATCAGCATCGCCGACGGCAGAGTAAAACCAACGAAAGCGGCAATGGCGCCGCCCAGGCCACCGCGGGTCAGACCAATGGCAAAGCCCAGCTGGCTCGAACCAGGCCCCGGCAAAAACTGCGACAGGGCTACCAGCGCCCCAAAACGGCGCTCATCGACCCAATTGAGTTCATTGACAAAGGTGTGTCTGAAATAACCGATATGAGCGGCAGGACCGCCAAAGCTGGTGAGGCCCAGCATGAAAAAACGCACAAAAATCTGCCACATGAATACGCATCTCCCGCAAAGATTCGGCCTCAGATTATGACATCTTTATTGCATGGAGTTGACAGAAAAGACCACCGCCGAAGCGGTGGGTTCCAACATGGAATCACAGGACGATGAAATGCGGTTGCCAGGGACAACCCAGTGCAGGCGATCCCTTGCCGTGCAACTGCCGACACTCACTACCGGCAGTGTGCCCAAAGCACATCCATTGCACTTTTTAGCGGGCATAGCCGGAACAAACCGGCTGGCCCATAGGTATAAGGTGAACAGCATGGAAATTGCTGTAGCATTTTGTACGCTCTTTGTTAATTTTGCTTAAATTCACAGTCGGCGGTGGTAGGCTGTGCATAAGAAGGCGTTCAGAAAAGAAACGCCCACAGTTCCACATAAGGCACCGACATTAGATGAAGTATTTCCGATTGTTGTTGATCCTGCTGCCCCTGTGTAGCGGCGCCCGCGCCGAGGAATTGCAGCAGGTCGCCCCGGGCGACTGGCAGGTTTCCCTGGCGCTGGGCTACGGCATGCTGGAAAACCCCAGAGCCAAAACCGAAAACATCACCACCTATGTGTTGCCGAGTTGGTATTACTATGGCGATCGTTTCTATGTGGAAAACTTCACCCTGGGTTACAGCCTCTATGAAAACGACTGGATCTCGGTCGATCTTCAGGGCCAGCTCAACGATGACGGCATCTTTTTCGAATACGACGGCGTAGGTAAGCTGCTGCTGTCCGACATCATGGGCTTTACCCCCATCCGCGAACCCATTAGCCGCCCCGGCCGGGAAGTAGAGCCGACACCGGCGGTCGAGCGCAAACTCTCTTACATGGCCGGAATAAGCGCCACCTGGTACACCCCGGCATTTGATTTGACCACAGGAGTCTTCCACGATGTCACCGGAGTACACAATGGCTATGAATGGCAACTAAGTGCCCGCAAAGCCTATGGCTGGTCCTGGGGCGCCCTCGGGCTCGAAGCTGGCGGCGTATACAAAAATGCCGACCTGGTCGACTACTACTACAACGTCCGTCCGGAGGAATTCGCGCGTCCCATTCGGCTAAAACCGATGGAAGCGGCCACCAACTGGTATGTCAAAGCCGTGCTGAATGTTCCCATTACCGACAGCCTGACCTTTGTTACCACCCTTAAACACACCCAGCTCGGCAAACCCATCCGCGACAGCGTCCTTATCGATGCTGACGGCTATTTCGCCGGGTTTGTCGGTGTCAGTTACAGCTTTTAAGGAGACTGCATGAAACATATTGTCTGCCTTATCCTGCTGTTACTGAGTCTGCCGCTGACGGCGGGCGAGCTTCAGGTGGTGCCCAAGGCCTGCGCCACCAGCAGCGATCAACTGCCCTGCCGCTTCGATGTGTCTGTGTCCTACGAGGGCGAGACCGAGCAGAACCTGTGTCTGTGGCTCAGCCACGAAGCCAGCCCCAGACGCTGCTATATTGGACTCAAGGCTTTGAATGAACAGCTATCGTTAGCGCTGGAACAAGACACCATGCTGGAAATCCGCGATATGAATTCACGGGTTATCATGCGCACCGAGATTTCGGTCGCCCTGTTCCAGCCGGCGCCCAAACGCAAACGGAGGGGACTCAATTGGGATCTGCTGTAACTCATACCCTGCTGCTGATTGAAGACGATCTGCCGCTGGCAGAGCTTATTGTTACTTTCCTGTCGAATCAGGGATTTGAAGTACTTCATGCGCCCTCGGTAGAGCAAGCACTTAAGCTGGTGCAAGGTAAAACCATCTCGCTGGCACTGTGCGATGTCATGCTGCCTGGCCAGGATGGCTTCAGCGCCTTTCCTACCCTCAGCGGCCAGCTGAATGCCCCGATTATTTTTATGACCGCCCTTGCCGACAGCGAAGATGAAATTCGCGGCCTGGAGCTTGGCGCCGCCGACTACATCAGCAAACCCGTGGTGCCAAGCTTGCTGCTGGCACGGATAAAGGCGCGTCTTAAAGCTGCGACCGGCGAAGATAAACAACTTTGGCAGCGCCGCGGCCTGAGCTTACACAAGGCCCACCAGCAACTGTGTTTTGGTGAGCGAAACTACCCTCTGACTACCCAGGAAACCGAGCTGATGTGGATTTTTGTCCACCGGCTGGACGAGGTGCTGAGCCGCGAATATCTGTTCGAGCAATTTATTGGCCGCGAGTATGACGGCCTCGATCGGGCGATGGATCTTAAGATCTCCCGCCTGCGGCGTAAGCTTGAAAAAATTGCCGTGCCCGGCCTCAGTATCCGCACCGTCCATGGCCGGGGCTACCTGCTGAGCTTCAGTCTGGATGAGGCAATATGAGGCGTCAGCTGATCCGGCTGTTTGTGCTTATCATCGCCTCCTGCGCGCTTATCGTCTGGTCATTCAACCTGATTTACAGCGCCTCGGAAGAGGCCTACGGCTACAGCCTCGATGTGGAAGCGCTGCTGGCAGAAGGGCAACTGGAATTCAAGACCCTGCCCGCCAATACCATCGCCTTCTCAAAAGAACTCACCGATAAACTGGCAAACGGCAAAATCATTTCCCTGAGTCTGGATAGCGGCGAGCAGTATTTCTATCAGCAAAATCCGGACGGCAGCTTAAGGCAAATGGGGCCAGTGCCGATGCGCAATGGCAGCGGCGATATCACCCCGCTCATCCCCCTGCTGTATGCCAGTCTGGCGCTGGCGATATTGCTGCTGATTGGGCGGGTGTTTAAAGACTTAAGCCTGCTGCAAAGTCAGGCGGTGGATTTTGGCCGTCATCCCAAGCGGCTGAAAACTGGCATTGGCCCTCGCTCGGCCATTTATCCGCTGGCGCAGGGATTTGAAACCATGACCGCGCAAATCATGGACTTTTTAAGGCTGCACAGAGATTTATCGCGCACCATGTCCCATGAAATCCGCACTCCCCTGTCAAGAATGCGGTTTGTATTGGAGCTGTCGAAAGACAATCTGCCGGGGGACTATTTAAACCGGCTCAGCCAGGATATCGACCAGATTGAAGAACTCACCAAAAGCTACCTGTCGTTTGCGCGGGTTGAGCATCAACAGGGAGAGCAAACCCGTGGCTGGCAAGATGCCGATGCCTTTATCTCGGCGCTGCTGGAGAAGTTTTCCGTGTATCAGAGCGCGATAACACTCGAAGGAGAAGTTGACTGCAAGCTGACGGCCGGCAAGGTGCTGCTTGACCCCCTCAGCATGGATTTGGCCGGCCAGAACCTGATTGCCAATGCGCTGAAATACGCCGATAAACAAATACGTATCAGCCTGGTAGCCGAGCCGCGTCATTGGTGCCTTACCGTGGAAGATGATGGTCCCGGCATCGCCGATACCGACAAGGATCTGCGCCAAGCATTTCAGCGCGGCAGCAGCCCAAACAGTTCAGGCTACGGCCTGGGGCTCTATATTGTCCGCAAAATTGCCATCTGGCATCAGGGTAAGCTCAGGGTCGACAATTCACGGCGCCTCGGCGGCGCCGCCATCAGCCTGCGCTGGCGCAGACCTGTGTTTTAGTCAACTGAAACGCGAGCTTTATTGCTGCTTTAGCAGCAGGCACAGCACCTCAAAGTGGTCGCTGTGGGGGAACATATCGAAAAGCTGCACCCGGGCGATGCGATAGCCCGAAATCAGTGCCAGATCCCTGGCCAGGGTCTCGGGATTACAGCTCGAGTACAGAATGGCCCTGGGGGCAAACTCAGACAGGCTGTGGCACAGCGCCTCGCCAATACCGCGCCGGGGTGGATTAACAATAATCACTTCGGGCACCTGCGCAGCTTGCTGGCCTTTGGCAAAGTCGGTGGAGTCGAGCGCAGCAAATGACAGGTTCTCAAGCCCCAGCGCCCTGGCAGAGGTTTTGGCACAGTCGATGGCTTCCGCCTCAATCTCGATGCCCGTTACCGGCAAGTCGGCACTGGCACAGTGCAGGCCAAAACCGCCTACACCACAGAAGAGATCCCACAGACTCTTAGGCGCAAGTTCATCCACCCAATTTGCCGCAGTGGCATAAAGGCTTGCTGCCACTTCGGGGTTGGTCTGGAAAAAGCTCTTCGGACGGATAAACAGCGGCACGCCATTAAAGACCTCCTCCAGCCGGGTCGCTTCGGTCAGGAAGATTTCCTCCTCCCCTTCAAGCCTTGCCATATGAACCGGCTGCAGATTCACCGACACCACCTTGATGGCGGGAAATGCCGTCAACAAGGCTGGCAGTTCCCGCTCAATGCGGGCAATGGCCTCTTTGCTGCGAAGCACAAAGCGCAGCATAAACTCGCCACGTACCGCACTGCGGGTCAGCAGAATAAATTTAAGCTCGCCCTTGGCTTTATCGACTCTATAGGGTGGGATACCAGCGCGGCGCACAAAGCCCTCAAGCTCTGCGAGTAAGCTTTGCATATCAGATGGATACAGGGGACACTGGGTCAAACTCACCGGCGTGCCATCGGGCCCGGGGATCCCCAGCACCGGCTGGTGCGCAGCCCCCATCACCACCATTTTGGCTTTGTTGCGAAAACCGAACTCAGCGCCGGACACCGCAGGCAAATACTGCTCCACCGGCAATTCAGCCAGCAAAGACTGCAGCCGCTGCTGCTTATCCTCAAGCTGTTTTTCAACGCTGCTTGGCATTAAACGGCAGGATTGGCAAAGGCCTTTGGCAAAGTAATCACAGCTCACTGACGGCTCTCCTCACAAAATCGGCGCACACTTTAGCCTGTTTGCGAGGCAAAATCATCCCGGGAAGGTGCAGCATGCAGCATCAGCTTATCGACATCGGCGACACTGGGGCGGTATCCCAGCCGCGCTTTAATCCAGTCGAGCACTTCAGCGCTGCTGGCTCTGAAGGTGGTGAGCTTACCGCCATAGATACTGAGCAGTCGGGGATGGGACACATTGGTGTGCATCAGGGTATCCCGCGGCGCGTTAAAGGCATCACCATCGACCTTGGGCAGCACCCGCACCCCACAGAAGCTGCCACAAATCTTGCCCGTAACCTCCTCGGCACTGCCGGCGCCGGGGAAATATCGGCAGTAAAGCGCCAGCAAATAGCGCCGCTCGGCCTCGGTGATCCCGGGCCTGGCATCCAGGCTGGCCAGACGGGTTTCTGTGGTGCCAACCAGGGTTTTACCGTACCAGGGCATCACAAACACCACCCGCTTGTCCACCGGGGACTCCAGATACATGATGCCGCTCGGCGGCGCTATATCCAACAGCAGATGCGAGCCCTGTACCCAGTCAATTGGCAAGCTGGTTGTGGGCGGCGACACGCAGCCCAGTAGCTCATTCACCCAGGGGCCGCAGGCATTAATCACCAGCCCCGCAGAGATGCTTTGCGATTGGCCTTGAGCAAGGATATCGATTTCGCAGCCATCGCCGCGATGACGAATTTGCTCCACCCGGGATTGCTCCCATATCTCAGCCCCAAGCAGCCTGGCGCTGTGGACTACCGCCTCGCACAACAGGCTGTCGTCGGTTTGCGCATCCCAATACTGAAATACGGTTTCAAGGCCATCGGTGGCGAGCCCATCGAGGGTTTGCCATTCGCTGCGCGGCAGCTTTCTGAAGCGGCCAAGGGGGTCAAATTCAGATAAAAGCCCGTACAAAGACAGCCCGGCACGGATGGTCAGGGCGCCGCGCTGGCTGTGACGATAGATGGGAATATAAAAGGGAACCGCTTTGACCAGGCCGGGCGCAAGCCGAAGCAATGTGCGTCGGGCTGCGAGGGATGTTCGCACCAAATCCAGTTGGAAGCTTTCAAGATAACGCAGGCCGCCGTGGATGAGCTTGCTGGAGTTGCCCGAGGTTTCGCTGCCAACGCGGCCCCGCTCGACCAACAGCACGCTGTAGCCCGCGGCAGCGGCAAACTGGGCCACGCCCACGCCGTTAATGCCCCCGCCAACCACCAGCACATCCACGTGTTTGCTCACGATATTTCCCGCTCCAGCAGTTTGGCCGCCTTATCACACAGGCGTTTAAGTTCGGTCAACTCATCCAGACCAGCCCCGACCATGCAGCGCATCCTGTCGGGAATATCCCTGGCGCCCAATTTAAGCATGCGACCTTCATCGGTGAGGTGCAATACCCGCACCCGCTCATCCTGTTCACTGCGGCCACGACTGACCAGCCCCTTGCTCTCAAGCCGCTTAAGCAGCGGTGTCAGGGTGCCAGAATCGAGATGTAGCCGTTCGCCCAGAGACTTGACGCTGAGGCCCTCTTCCTCCCACAACACCAACATCACCAAATATTGCGGATAGGTCAGCCCCAAACCGTCCAAAATTGGGCGGTATGCCCGGATCATTGCATTGCTCGCCCGATAAAGGGAAAAACAGACCTGTCGGTCCAACGCCAGAGAATCTTGCACCGTCTTGCCTCACATGCGTTAAGTTGTGCACAAATTAGTTGTGTTATAGCAAAAAAAACACTGGTCTGGCGAGTTTATTATGAAGGGTGTAAAAAATTTTTTTCAGCCAAAATAATGACACCTCTATCGGCTGAAAAGCCTGCATCCCAACAGCCATGGGATGTTTGATTTCTGACGTTTCAATTTAAAGGCACGTCAGACCCTAAACCCCTGTCAGACAAATTGAAATGAGCGAAGTGATCGCTTACATTGACTCACCAAAGAACAGTAGTTATACAGGATTTTGTTCTTTAAAGGTGAAGGATGTTAAAATATATTACCGCGATATTCTGTTTTGCAGCATTCACAGCCAACGCAGCCTGCGAGGACAGTACAGTACTCGGCAGCGTAGGTTTTGATAAAAACAGTTCGTACTTCAACGCCGAGGGCAGTAATACCCTCAAGCAGCTGCTCGAAACCTACCAAAACAGCGCCGATACCCGCGAAGGCTATTTGCTGCTGGAGTTCGAGTTCAACCGTAATCAGGGTGACGAAGCGCTGCAGAAGTACAACATGTGGCTGGCCGAGCGCCGCATTGAACGGGTAAAAGAATTTCTGGGCAAGGAAGGTTTTGGTGGCCCCATGGTGAGCCGGATCCGAACCGCTGTGGATTCAGAAACACGGGAACTCACCCTTAAGTGGTGCGCTCAGGAATCCCCTGCAAGCCAAATGTTGGCGGGTTCCACCGCAAACGACAACGCCCTCTGACAAGACAAATGCAGCCAAATCACCCCATGCCTTGTTCGCATAATGGGGTGATTTTCTGATGCAATTTACAGTTTTGACAGGTCGATTTAGTTCGCCGGACGGTTTTCAGTAAAGTAAAGACAGAGAGTTTTGTCTTTACTCCCCGCGGGAAGCGGGTTTGGAGGCCATATGGTCCGCGCACTGTTAATCCCACTGCTTTTCTTTATTTCTGTTTTCGCTTTACCCGTCAGCGCCCACGAAGGGCATGATGATAACGGGCCGATTTGGCATCAGGTCGATGACAGCGGCAAGCCGGTGGTGAAGCTGTATTTCTTTTGGTCCAAAACCTGTCCACACTGCGCCGAAGCCCACCCCTTTATCGACGCCTTACCCGAGAAGTACCCCTGGATTTCGCTTGAGTCTTATATGATCACAGCCCCCGGTGCACGGGACAAATGGCAAGAGGTAGCCAAGGCAACAGGAACTGACACCCGTTCAGTGCCCTTCTTTGCCATTTGTGGCAAGGCCAGCGTGGGGTACAGCAGCGCCGAGGTAACCGGCCAGTTTCTGCTTGGCAGACTCAAAGACTGCTATCGCAGCCTGGGCGGCGTAGTTGCCGATGATGAAGGCATGATGGCTGTCGGCGCCACCTCACAGCCGTTATTTGGCACCTGTGAATCTAGCTCAGAGGCGGGCACCTGCGACTCGGGTGCCGACACAGCAAGCAGTGCCAGCAGCAATGTGCAACCGGTTAAACTGCCCTTTGTCGGTGTGGTGACACCGGATCAACTGTCGCTGCCATTGCTCACTCTGGTGCTGGCCGGGGTCGATGCTTTTAACCCCTGTGCCTTCTTCGTACTGCTGTTCTTACTGTCAATTATGGTGAATGCCAAGAGCCGCAGCCGTATGTTGATTGTGGGTGGTATCTTCGTGTTCTTCTCAGGCTTTATCTACTTTCTGTTTATGACAGCCTGGCTGAACATGTTTGAGCTGCTGGGCGCCGATGGCGATGGCGGAACCATTATTCTGGCGGCGGGCATACTGGCGCTTGTGGCTGGCACCATCAACGTTAAAGACTTCTTCTTTGAGAAAGGCGAAGTGACCTTATCTATGTCGGCCGAAAAGCGCACGGGCCTGATTAAACGTATGGGCAAGCTCTCCAGCGCCAGTTCCATGACCGCCATGATACTCGGCACCACAGTATTGGCCATTCTGGCCAATGCCTACGAGCTGCTGTGCACCGCAGGCTTCCCAATGATCTATACCAGCGTGCTGGCCATGCACGAGCTGCCTGCGGCCGAGCGCTATTTCTATCTGGTGATGTACAACATCGTTTATGTCATTCCGCTGGCACTGATTGTGCTGGTGTTTGCCATGACCCTTGGCAAACGCAAACTCAGCGAAAAAGAAGGCGAATCGCTGAAACTCATGTCGGGCATTATGATGGTCGGCCTGGGGGGGATGCTGGTGTGGGATCCGACCTCGCTGCAAAACGTGGCGCTGGCCATTGGCCTGATCCTGGGCTCCATTCTGCTGACAACGGTGATTTTACTTGGGCGTAAGTTACTGGCAGCAAAGGCGACGAGCCAATGAGCGTGCCCACTGGCATTGCCGCGCCTTGCAAATCAGGGCTCGAAGACTAAAGTTTATGGATACGGAGCCGATAACTGGATCTGACCGAGACGAAGAGGTAACTCATGGCAATCAGCATTAATTCAGGCAGTATCGAACCCAATCTGAGCCACGGCGCCATTGGGGTAAAGGTTGCTCAAATGGCAAAGGATCAGCAGAAAGTTGAGGGGCAAATTGCACTCGATCTGATCAGCGCCGCCACCGCACCGGCTCCCAAGTCAGCGCCAGTTGGCAACATAGGCCACAATATCGATACCACCGCCTAAGCCCGGAAGCAGCCGCCTAGCGCGTCCGCCGTCCAGATAAGGCTTCATTCAAAAGCGCCTGTTGCTCTGCATCCTGGCGCTTTTGCTTTTCTGCGGCCTGAGTTTCAATGTATTGCTCAACTTGCCGCTCGCATTGACGCCTGTCACCGTGGGGATCATAGGGATCTTTATCGGTGCGAAGATCACACAGGGCCTGCGCGCAGCCACCTGAAAAAGTGGCCAACATCAGCACAACTGCAATCCGGGGCTTGGGTAGCATCCGAGGCTTGGGTAGCATCCGGCATTTGGGTAGCATAGCTATCATCATTCTCGCTCCTATACGCACAGTGGCTGACATAGATATCAGGTACAGGCTGAATTGAGCCTGACTGACAAATAAAATTGACTCATACAGAGCCGCTTTACAGCGGGCAGAGCCTAGCCTGTGCAGCCTTGCAGACAAGAATCGGTTATCCATCATTTTGGGCGTAATTTTGCATTTGCTCACGAATGGATCTGAGAATGGAGTGCTTGATATCCTTTATGTTTTTACTCTGCGGGCACCAAAGTGAAATAGGTAATTTCACACCTTCAAACATCATATCGACATCGAGGGGCGAAATACCATCAACTGCTGCGTTTGACTCAGAAAGAGCCTTGGGCAACCAGGCCCAACCCAGTCCCTCCCTGACCATGTTGATAATGAGCGCCTGCTGATCAACAAGTTCATGGTTTGCCGAAAACAGAAATTTATTACCCATTCTTTCGTCAACCAGCGACTTGAGCATGATTTGGCGCTCGGTACGCAGCGCATTGACCACCTGACTTTTATCCAGAGTATGCAACCAGCCATTGCTCTGCACATACGGCAGAAACTCAACATGCCCGAGGAAGGTGGAGTCCATGCTGTGCATAGCCGTGCTGTCATGAATATTCACCACGCCAAAATGAATACTGCCATCGATAATGCCTTGTTTGATTGCTTCCCTGTCCCGGACCACAAATTCAACCTGCATGGCGGGAAAGTCTTGCGCAAGTTGCTTGCGGATCAAGGAAAGTGCATGACTGGGAATAAAACTCGGATAGGCAAAAATCACCCGCCCCAAGGCGCCATAGGACAGACTCAGCGCCATCTTGTCAAACGAGCGAACTTGCTCAATCACTTGCTTTGCATAGAGATATAGCAGATGGCCATCTTCGGTTGGCTCTACCGTACGACCTATTCGCTCAAACAGGGTTACCGCCAACTGATCTTCAAGATTCGTGATGACCTGACCTATTGTGGTTCTATGTTTGTTCAGTTTCACCGCGGCTTTGCTGAACGACAGCTTTTCATAAACAGTCACAAACGCCAATAACTGTTCGAGGCTAAAATTCATACCAGTCTCCGAGCTCAGACACAGCCCACAAGATAGCACTACTTTTGCCGTTTTCACCCCAAAGCAACAGCCTTTATAGCCCCCTAATCACTTTTAAGGGCGATTGACGTTTGCTTCCACAAACATTGTGGCCCACGGATGACGATTCACAAATCTCAAGTCACCAATCTCAAGTCACAATGCAAAATCGGTCACAGGTTAAATGTCCGGTACAGGTTAAACAGAAGTTCAATCCTGTCTTTTTATGTTCGCAGCATTGATCACGTAACCTGTTGTCATGGTTCTATTTCCATCAGACAGCTGAACTGAGTGCACTACTTCATCAGTCTGAATATTTCCTTCAACCCAAACAGGTTCAAACGTTTCAGTTAGCTCGTAACCAGCAGGGACATTGACCAAAACAGATTGGCCAGCCGGCGGTAACTGAGTGTGGGCACAGACACTGGCGTTTGGCACTAATACAAACTGGGTGTATTTGGCAGCTTGCCCCTGCAGTGGAATAAGGTACCCCGCAAGCTTCACATCCTTAATCGCCAGGTTGGGGATAACTGATGAAGACAATGTCTGCCTATCCATCAGCAAAGCCACTTGTGCTGTAACGTCCAGCCCCCGCTTTTCAGCCAGCGCGACGCGCAGTCGATAGCCATCTTGCTCCAGCGGGCTTAAGCTTCTGCTTTGCGAGGCCATCTCATAGGCATAAATTTCTGATAGCAATGCCTTGTCGGCGCCGGAGAGAGCGCTTGCGCGAGTCTCACTTGGGCGCAAAGCCTCCCAACTGATGGTTTCAGAGGCATTGGTTTCAGAGGCATTGGTTTCAGAGGCATTGGCAACTGACGCCATCAGGAAGATACTCAGCAACAAATACTGTTTCATATCTGGATTTCCAATTCGTTATCCGCAGCAGACGGCAGGTATTGGGGAAGGAGATAACCCGTGGCTATTCAGGTGTTAGCCACGGGATGGTTTCAAGGCTGGCTCAGCGTTTACAGCTGGCCCAGATTTTCCATCAGGGTGTAGAAGAACCCGATTGAACGACCGTACTCCTCCACCAAAATCCGCTCATTCACACCGTGGAAACCTTCAAACTCTTTCACGCTTTCCAGCTGCAGCGCTGTCATGGTGTACACGTCCGGCGCAAAGGCGCGAGCCTGGAAGTGTTTGGAATCCGAGCCGCCAATGACAAAGAATGGCGACACAATCAGGTCGTTACCCCAGGTTTGACGAATGGTCTTCTCAAGCAGCTTATAGCCCTGACCATTGGGATCAGCCACATTGGTTGCTGGCGTTGATGCTGAAATATCGCGCACCGTGATACGGTCATCGTTGATGGCTTTCTTCACATGCTCAATGATCACCTCCGGGGTGTCGCCGGGCATAGGTCTGAAGTTCACCACAGCCGTGGCCGCAGGGGGCAGCACGTTGTCTTTAATGCCAGCGTTGAACATGGTCACCGCCGTGGTGGTATGCAACATCGCCCGGGTAACCTGGTTTTGCGACATCACGTCCATAAACTTTTGCTCAAGCTCAGTCACTGAGTCGTTGTTACCATAGGCCACCGCCTTGTACATAGGCTGCTGCTCAGCAGGCAGCTCTGGCCCCATAAAGCGGTACTGATAACGCACTGCATCGTGGATTTTATAGGGAAACTGCGCCGCCTCCACCTTGGTCACAGCTTTCGCAAGCGCCACAATGTTTGACTCAGAGGCTGGTTGAGATGAGTGACCTCCCATGCCATTGATGGCTATCTCCAGACTGACGTAGCCTTTTTGAGCAATGCCGATAAGCGCCGTGTTTTCACGAATGCCAGGGAAGACACCGGGGATCAGCGGCGCCGATTCATCAAGCACAAAGGCTATCTTTTCGTAACGCTGCTCAATAATATCCGCCGCATGCTTAGCCCCTTCAGGCCCCCCCACTTCTTCATCGTGGCCAAAAACGAACAGCATGGTGCGTTCAGGTTGAAAACCTTCTTTGATTTTCATTTCTGCGGCTTCAAGAATGGCGTGAATTTGATTTTTGTCATCCAGCGAGCCACGGCCCCAGATGTATCCATCTTTGATATCACCGGAGAAGGGGTCCACCAGCCACTGATCACGGGACTCCAATGCCACAGGCACTACGTCCTGGTGAGCCATGAAAACGGCGGGCGGCAAGTCGGGATTTTTTCCTTCCCAGGTGTAAATCAGACTGAAAGGACGGGGCTCACCTACCAACTCGCGCTTCAATGTTTTGTGCACCAGCGGATAAGATTGCTCGATAAACTTGTGGTAGCCGTTAAACGCCGCTTCATCAAAATCACTGCGATCCTGATTTGAAATAGTAGGAAACTGCACCGCCTTTGACAGGCGCTTCGCAGCGCCATCGAGATCGACGCTCACTTCAATTTGCTCAATGCCTTTCATCTGCATTGAACTGAAGTCCCTATCTTCTGCGGCCCATGCAGAGACACTGGCTGTCAGTGCCAGCGCGGAAGCGATACCGGTAAAAAGCTTTGATGGCTTGGTCATCATAAAATTCCTCAACTTGTCGGGATGTGAGTCGGTGTATGTCGTTTCAATGCGCTCAGTATCCGCAAAAATTTTGCTCCTAACCAATCGCATTTGATGGATCAAATCCTGCAAAAGTTCATTACCACCGCTCTTTTCCACTTAGTCACAATTAGCCCAACTCACCTCAGGCAACGCCTGTGCCTGTACCTGTACCTCTGCCTGCGCCTTCCCAGAGACGGTGCCTTTCCGCAGGACTGGCAAAAGTCATGCGTCAGGTGTCAGGTGTCAGGTGTCGGATGAAACATCGTTTGAGCACAGGCCCAAGAACATCAAGCAGTGACGGCTCAGTCTCAACCTGACTTTAAGCCGAATGGACGAAGCACGCCCCGTATCAAAACTAAGGGTTTTCAGAATCAGAGCGGCTGACCCCACTCAGTGAAAATGACCTGAGCACACAGATTCTTACAACAGTGCACCGCCAACCTGCGAGGTTAACAGGCTAATGTGACAGGGCAGCTTTGCGCACACCGGGGGCTAAAAAGGAGTGAGAAAAGTGCCATAAGCACAGGCACAAGAGATATCTGTTTGCACAGATTGAGCTGACAGCACAGTGAGGAAGGCAAATATCCAGCCAGAAAAGCGGAACTCATCCCTGAGTTACCACGGAGAGAAGATTAGAGTTTGAACTGAGAGGTGGCGCTTTGCAGCTCTTCGGCAAAATCAGACAGCCCGGATGACACCTGATGAACCTGGTTTAGGATAATCAGGGTCTGCTCGAATGAAGCATTCATATCCACCACATTATCAACCACTTGCGAAGCAACCTGTGACTGTTCGTCGGTCGCCTTGGCAATATGGGTGTTCATGGCATTGATGCTGACAATCTGCTCTTGAATGGTCTTTAGCGCCTGCCCGGTTTTCTGAGCGTGCTCTTCGTTCTCTGACGACTTGGACATGGCCACTGTCATGGTACTGACCGACGATTCGGCTGCACTCTTAAGCCTTGAAAGCACCTCGCGAATTTCCTTGGTGGCGTCGGCCGTTTTGGAGGCCAGCGCCCGCACTTCATCGGCTACCACAGCAAAGCCCCTTCCCTGCTCACCGGCGCGGGCCGCCTCAATTGCCGCATTCAGTGCCAACAGGTTGGTCTGCTCAGCAATGGAGGTGATCACATTCAGGATGGAACCCACGCTCTCGGTATCTTTAGCGAGTTCATTAATGGAACTGGAAGCCACTTCGATTTCGGCGTTGAGTTCCTGAGAAATATCTATGGTGCGCTGCACCACCGACATGCCCTCCATCGCCTCACGCTCGGCTATCTGCGCCGCCTCAGCCGCCTGATTGGCATTGTGGGAAATGTCAGTCACCGAGTGACGCATCTCTTCCATTGACCCCTGCACCGCCTGAGCATCCTGGCTTTGACGTTCAGTCGCACCTGTAGCGACATCCATCTTGTCTTTCAGATCGTGGGCGCTGTCCAGCAATGGCGAGGTCACATTGACCACCCGCTGAATCGACTCGGCGAGCAATCCGAGGAAGCGATTGAAGTTGTTGGCAACCTGTCCCAACTCATCATTGCCGCTCACCGGCAACTGATGGCTTAAATCGCCCTTGCCGTCGGCGAGCTCCCCCAAGGATCGGGCCACATCTTTGGCACTGCGACTGATGGCGCGGGCAATGGAAATGGTGACGATGGCCATAAGCAGCAGCAGCGCAATACCCACGCCCATGGTCATCCAAAGGCTGTTTTCAGAGCGGTCTCCCGCCTCTTTAATGGTGTTTTTGAATTCGGCAATTTTGGCTTGTTTGTAAGCCTGAATTTTTCCCAGCACCCCTTCATAGGCGGCGGTTTTTTTCTGGCTTATCACGCCGATATTGGCCATGTCAGCAGTGCCATCGAGCATGCTTTTGGCCAGATCGAAGGTCATGCCGTTATAGGTACTCAAATCTGTCAGCATCGCCTGCAGCTTATCGGCTTCGCCCTTGTCCGTGCCCTGTAGCTGTTTTAAGTTGGTAGCAAGATTTTCATGCAGAGTACCGGCTTGCTCCAGCAAGTCTTCATCGGCAAATGACACAGCCTGGGTATACACCTCTTCCAGCCGCTGCACCAACATAACGTTTTGATTTGCCAGCTCAACCCTTTGATAAATCTTATCTTCCATAAAACCAAGGGTGTCGCGGTTTTTGCTGATAGATACAATACTGATGCCGAGGTTCACCATGAATATGGCCACCGACAGCACAAAGATGACGCCGACTTTTTTAAAGATGGAAAGGTTGTTAAACCATGTCATAAGCAGCCCCTTAAGAGGGGTGCCGGCGGGCGCCGGCACCGGCAGTTAGAACTCGGCAACCACCTTCACCGAGCCATTTACCTGACTACTATCAATATAGCCAATAATGTTGGGGTTGGAGGAAACCAGGCCTATCACTTCATCGGCACTGGCAACTTCTTTTGGCGGGGTGCCTTTACCGGTAAATACCTTCTGCGACCAGTAAGACTTGAGCTGGCTGGACGATTTACCAAGCACATTGGTATCAAACGCTTCCCGAACCGGGCCTGCCTCAAGGTTTACCGGCACCGCCTGCCCGCCGCCGGGGAAGGACTTGGTTTTGCCCAGGTAAATGTTCTCGATGGCTTTTTTATCGATACTGTCGCCATTGCTGGGGTGAACTATCACGGCCACACCAGCCCAGGCCTGCACTGAGCACAGGCACAATAGGATTGAGTAAATTACTTTTTTCATGGCTCTCTCCTAAAATACCAGGTCAACGCCGAAGCTGATGGACTTGGAATCCCCCGCTACACGCCAGGAATCAGGGGTACCTGCGCCCGTGCCGTTGTCTTCCACATCGTCATACTGGATTTTAAATGCGGCTGATGGATGGAAATCCCAGCGTAGCCCCACAGAGGTGGTGTTGTGCACTTCGCTGCCGTCATCGAAATCGGAATAAGACACGAAGGGCATAAAGTCTTTGATCCGATAGCCGACAGTGACCAGATAAGTATCCAAATCAGAGTCTTGCAGAGTCAGGCGGTTCATCTCGCTGAGCACCACCAGATTATTCCAGTCGATATTCACTGACAGGCCGTAAAACTTGCCGTCGCGCTCGGTTTGTCCGTCCCATTCAACCTGCTCACCACCTATGTAGCGCTCATTGGTGTATTGCATGTGGGTGAGTCGGATATCGAGCCATTCGTAGTTCAGCTGAGCCACAATACCGGCAATATCTTTCCAGATCTCCCGGGTGGAATCGCCGAAAAAGAATTCCGACAACAGCTTGTTGGGTTCATCATCCTCGCGGCCAAAGTACACCTGACCGGTCAGGGTCCAATCGCCAATCAGATAGTTATAGAGGGCACTTACGCCTGTGTAGTTGAAGATCTGCCAGGTGTAGTTATCTGCGGGCGGACGGATCCACGGATAGGCATAGCCCACATCGAAGAAGTCACTGTAGTAGTACAGCGGCAGGCGTTTTTTACCGGCCTGCACCGTCCAGTGTTCGTTGAGTTCGTAGGAAAGGTAAGCCCACTCAAAGTCGGCGGAGAAGTCATTGGCCCCCCGCGAAACAATTTGCGCCGTGGCCGACAAGCCGTCCATCAGATCCGCCGATATCTGTATGCCAAACAGCGTATCGGGCTCGAAACTGATCTCTTCGGTATAGGCCCCCACCAGCGGATAATCGGCGAGGAAGGTGGGTTCAAGCCCAAACTCCTCTACCCCACTGCCTTCCAATACCTTGCCCCCGACTACAGAGGCAAACCCAGAAATATTGACCTCAGCCGACGCCGTCCCGCTCAACATCAGCGCGCCGAGGCAGATTGCCAGCTTGTGCTTCATACAAAACCCTTTATTTGTCAGGTGTATCCGACTTTAAGACTAGGACACGGCAACAAATTGGCAAACTTTTGGGCTAGATTTTTGAACAAATCACCAGAGGGGATGTCTAAGGGGGAGAATTATTCTGCTGAAATGCTGGCCACCCGGTATCGGTTACGGCCCATTTCCTTGGCTTCGTACAGGGCTTCATCGGCTGCGGCCAGCAGTTTTTCACTATCCATACCCGCCTGCCACTTCACCAGCCCCTGAGACACACTCACGCTCTGGCTCACGTCCGATGCCGGATGGGCAATATTGGCCTCAACCAAAAGCCGCGCCACCTTGTTGGCGATATCCTCGGCCCCGGCAAGGTCGGTCTCTGGTAACAGCATAGCAAACTCTTCCCCACCGTAACGGACCGCCAGATCCCGCGGCCTGCTGGCGGCGCCCGACAACAGCTTGCCCATTTTTTTCAGGCACTCATCTCCTGCCTGATGACCAAGGGAATCGTTAAGCCGTTTAAAGAAATCGATATCCATCAGAATAAGGCACAGCGAATGGCCGGTGCGGGTCGCGGCACGAATTTCCTGCTCGAGAATTTCATCGAAGTGGCGCCGGTTGCTAAGGCCCGTTAACCCATCCACCAACGCCATCCGGCGAAAGTGTTTGAGTAATCGATGTTTTTCCACATCGCGGCGCACGGCTTTTCGAAACCAGCTGTAGATAACCTGACGACCACTGAGCAGCAGCACGGTTAAGCTTAAGGTGCGCACTAGGTTGAACAGCCAGCTTTCCGGCACCAATTGATAACGGTAAAACGCGGCAAACAGCAGCAGCGGCAACACCGCGGCCAGCATTAATGTCAGACTGGGGAACAGCGCGATTGCCATCAGCAGCGTCAGGATATCGCACAGGGTTTCCACCGCCGTCAGCATGGCACTGCCGGAGTTGGAAAACAGCGCCATCACAATCAGCCAGCCGCACACCAGTGCCACCAGGTGACCATAGGCCCACTCTTTGCCGCCACTGTGTAGAAAGCGGGTCCAATAGAGCAAAATAAACAGCAAACACAGGCCGCCAAACGGCAGAATAACCTTCAGCGCCGCCAGGAACTCCACTCCCATATGGGGTGACAACAACACGCTCAGCAAGGTCACCAACAGCAGCACCAGGCTGGCCGAGCTTAGCCAGAGCATGCCGCGCAGCAGATATTGCTGGGTTTCTTCCCTGAGGGCTTCGTCAAAGGAGCGTGCGTCTTTATCCACCTGAAGTTCCTGCATTTTCAACTCGACGAAACACAATATAGCACGAACAGCTGACCTCGCCTGTGCGACCGGGGAATGAACAAGCCGGCTCTGGCCGGCTTTTTCACTGCGCATCAATAAGTGGTTAAATCAGGCTGCCTGGGTTGAAGCCTGCTCACCATGACGGATAAGGTAATCAAAGGCGCCAAGACTTGCCGTAGCTCCACTGCCCATGGCAATGATGATTTGCTTGTAGGCCGAGTTGGTTACATCACCTGCAGCAAATACGCCTGGCAGTGAGGTCTGACCGCGCTCATCCACGATAATTTCACCGCGGGGAGTCAGCTCCAGTGTGCCCTTGAGCCACTCGGTGTTCGGTACCAGACCAATTTGCACGAAGATCCCGGCCAGCTCCACACTGTGGCTGTCGCCGCTGCGACGGTCGGTATACACCAAACCGGTCACCTTGTTGCCATCACCGCTCACTTCGGTGGTTTGCGCCTCGGTAATAATATCGATATTGCCCATGGAGCGCGCCTTGCGAACCAGCACTTCGTCGGCGCGCAGCTTGCTGTCAAATTCAAGCACAGTCACGTGTTCCACAATATTGGCCAAATCGATGGCCGCTTCAATGCCTGAGTTACCACCCCCAATCACGGCTACGCGCTTACCCTTAAACAGCGGGCCATCGCAGTGCGGGCAGTAAGCCACGCCGCGGCCACGGTATTCTTTCTCGCCGGGCACATTCATTTCACGCCAGCGGGCACCGGTTGCCAGCAACACGGTTTTGCCTTCCAGCGTCGCGCCACTTGCCAGCTCAACCTGATACAGGCCATTGCCATCGGCAGACTGACTCAGACGCACCGCTTTCTGGCTTTCCATGATATCCACTTCGTAGTCACGAACGTGGGCTTCAAGGCTTGCCACCAGCTTGGGGCCTTCGGTGGCTTTCACCGAAATAAAGTTCTCGATTCCCACAGTTTCGGTGACCTGACCACCAAAGCGATCGGCAACCAAGCCTGTGCTTAGACCTTTACGGGCAGAGTAGATAGCGGCTGAGGCACCGGCAGGGCCCGCGCCCACAATCAACACCTCGAAAGGCGCTTTTTGCGTCAGTGCCTCGGCTTCGCGGGCACTGGCCTGGGTATCAACCTTGGCCAGAATTTCTTTCAGGCTGATACGGCCCTGGGCAAAGAGTTCACCATTGAGGTAAACCGATGGCACCGCCATGATCTGCCGTGATTCCACTTCGTCCTGGAACAGGGCGCCATCCACCATGGTGTTGCTGACCTTGGGGTTAAGGGCGGCCATCATATTCAGCGCCTGCACCACATCGGGGCAGTTTTGGCAGGTCAAAGACACAAAAGTCTCGAACTTAAGCTCAGCCGGCAGGGCTTTTATCTGCTCAATCACCTCGGCATCCAGTTTCAGAGGATGACCGCCTGTGTGCAGCAGCGCCAGCACCAGCGAGGTAAATTCATGCCCCATGGGCAAGCCGGCAAATCGAATGTCACTGCCCTGGTCGTTGGTTACCTGCATGGCAGGGGTGCGCTCGAGCCTGGCCTTGGTCACTGAAACCAACGGAGACAAGGAGGCGATGTCGTTGGCCAGGTCGAGCAACTCTTGTGACTTTTTGCTGTCATCGGCAGACACCACGAGTCTGACGTCCTGCCGTAAATTTTGCAGATAAGTCTTAAGCTGCTGTTTCAAATCCGCATTTAACATAGTGGCTCCAGATGCAAGCAAAGAAATTTGGGGAGAAAAGCTCCGGGCCAAATCAGGGGGCGGCCCGGAGCAAGGGTTGACGCGGTTTAGGGCTTAGATTTTGCCAACCAGGTCCAGTGAAGGAGCCAGAGTTTCATCGCCTGGCTGCCATTTGGCTGGGCATACTTCGCCGTCGTGGGTAGCAACGTACTGAGCAGCCTGGATTTTACGAACCAGCTCGCTGGCGCTGCGACCAATACCCAGGTCGTGGATTTCAGCTACTTTTACCTGACCTTCTGGGTTGATGACGAAGGTGCCACGCAGGGCCAGGCCTTCTTCTTCAATCATCACGCCGAAGTTGCGGCTGATGATGCCGGTTGGGTCGGCCACCATCGGGAATTCAATCTTGTTGATGGTGTCAGAAGTGTCGTGCCATGCCTTGTGGGTGAAATGGGTGTCAGTAGACACTGAGTACACTTCAACGCCCATGGACTGCAGCTTGGCGTAGTGGTCAGCCATGTCGCCCAGTTCAGTTGGACATACGAAGGTGAAGTCGGCTGGGTAGAAGAACACCACAGACCACTTGCCCAGCAGATCCTGCTCGGTCACAGGCACGAATTCGCCCTTGTGGAAAGCAGTGGCTTTGAATGGCTTGATGGTGCTGTTGATGATTGATTGAGTCATGTTTTGCTCCTTTATAAACAAACGCTTGGTTCAGTGAATTTGTCAGGGCAACTGGCTGGCGCCCCGTCGATGGAGAGCATATTAGCCAAGGACTTCAATCATTGATAACGGATAAAAACTATCACCTTAATCGATTTTTTATTTGAACCAATCGAAAAAAGGGAAAACCCTGGTTTTCCCTTTTTAATGATTAGCGATTGCGGCTTCAGTTACCGGCTTGCTCGGTCAACCAGTGGCTCAGCAAGCGCACGCCAAAGCCAGTCGCACCGGCCGGGCTCAACGGTTTTTCTGCAGAGGACAAAGCGTTACCTGCGATGTCGATGTGGGCCCAGGGCTGCTCACCTGCAAAACGCTGCAGGAACATAGCGGCAGAGGATGCGCCCGCGCTGCCTTCGGCGCCGGTGTTTTTCAGATCGGCAATGCTTGATTTGAGCTCATCACCATAGGCTTTATCCAGCGGCAGGCGCCACAGCTTCTCACCCACAGCGGCGCCGGAAGCCGTCAGACCTGCAATCAGGCTTTCATCATCACTGAACAGACCCGCATATTCACGGCCCAGGGCACGCACCTTGGAGCCTGTGAGGGTAGCCACATCAATCATCAGCTTGGGCTGATACTGGGTACGGGCATACCACATGCCATCGGCCAGAATGAGACGGCCTTCTGCATCTGTGTTCATCACTTCCACGCTCAGGCCCTGGGCGGTTCGCACCACATCACCGGGGCGCAGCGCATCGCCGGACACCATGTTCTCTGCCAGCGGCAGCACCGCCACCAGATTGACCTTGGCCTTTTGCATCGCCATGGCTTTCACTGTACCCAGAATGGCAGCGGCACCGGCCATATCGGATTTCATGTGCGAAATCGAGCCGCCGGACGCCTTGATGTTATAGCCACCCGAATCGAAGGTGATGCCTTTACCCACCATGGCAACAGGTGCGCCTTCGGCACCTTCCCAGTGCGCCACCACCAAGCGAGGGCCGCGCAGGCTGCCCTTACCCACCCCCATCAGGGCCCCCATGCCCAGCTTCTGGATGCCCTTGGGCTCGATCACAGTCACTTTTACACCCAGTGACTTCAGTTTTTTCGCCTCGATGGCAAAGTCTTCCGGCGTCATATCCCCGGCAGGGGTGTTCACCAGATCCCGTGCCAGCGCCACGCCGGCTTCGACCGCAGACAGGCGGGCAAACTCGTCACCGGCGGCTTTGGCGTCGGTCAGCGCAAAGCGCAGCTCACGTTCGCTCGCTTCTTTACTCACATAACGGCCGAACTCATACCCCTTCAATTTAGCGCCATGGGCCACTTCCGCAGCCAGATTGGCGGCATTGGGCGTTCCCTCGGCAATCAGGGTGATGCGGGTGTCTTTATGGGCTGCCAGCTTATCTGCGAGCTTACCGCCCAGATTATTGAGTTCGCCGTCGGTCAGCTTGCCATCACCCAGCCCCATCACCAGGATCCGGTTCAGCTGACTGCCGGCAGGCGCCAGCACTTCCAGCACTTTTCCCTCTTCGCCATCGAACTGATTAACCTGCATGGCCCGCTCGAGATGAGTCAGGCTGCCGTCACTCAGCACCCGGGCGCCGGGGAAGTCGGTATTTTGTACTTTGAACAGCACCAGAGTCTCGCCCTGAGTATTCAATTCATTGGAAAAGCTCACTTTGTCGGCCAGAGCAGGCATGGACAACAAAGAAGCAAACAGCACAGCAAGTGTGGATTTGGAGGTTTTAAGCATGGGGTTCACACCTTGTTATTATGGGACGCGCAAGCATAACAAAGGTGTATTTTGAGGTTAACCCGCGAAGTGCCGCCCTTAACACCGGCTTACAATTTTCTACCTGGGCGTAACCTTTAACATCTGCCCCGAAGGATTAGCCGCCCCAGGGACCAAAGCTCATGGAAGCGCGTCCAACGGTGAAACCAAGACGATTGGACAGCTCGGCCCGGGCCTGTTTAAGGCCTTCTTCACGCAGCACGCCCGGGACTCTTGACGCAAATATCACCCAGTTGCCGCCGCTTGAAAGGCTGGCATACACTTCGGCAAACTCCTGTTTAAGCAGCGTTTGCAGCGCCAAATTGTCTCTGTGCTCTTTCCAGCAATTGAGCACCAGCATACCGTCCGCCTTCAGCAATCGCAGCGCGCCGGTAATAAAAGCCGGGCTCATCTGCTGCTCGTCCACCCCATCGGCGCCATAGATATCGGCATACACAATATCGACCCGTTTATGCTCGGCTGATTCGAGAAAAACTTTCGCATCCCCTTCGAACAGCTGCAATTTCTTACCCACCGGCAAGAAGAAGTAGCGCTTGGCCACCTCAATGACTTCGTGCCTCAGCTCCACTGCACTGATCTTCATTGCCCCATCGGCATGGCGCAGTGCATGCACCAGAGCGCCGCCGCCAAGGCCAAGTACCAAAGCGCTGCGGGGCGACTTATACATCAGGGATTCGAGCATTACCTGCACGTAAGAGTGCTTGGGGATATGAGGGGTACGGATGTCGAGCTTACTCTGCTCATCGTTATCGCCAAACGACAGCACCCGCAGGCCATCGCCTTCGAGCACCAGCACTGGCCCGTGGGCATCCTGGCTTTGGTAAATCAGCTTATAGTCGGACAATTTATCGCGGTTCCGGGCAAAAAAGCACTTCTCTATCGGCCGCAGCACTCAGTAAAATCTGCGCTTTATGCCAAGGGTTTTCGGGGCCTCCATTTTATGACAAATCAAATCCTTCTTGCCTGTTTTTATTTGGCTGCTTTCTATTTTATCCAACGAAATCTCAAGTATATGGTGCAGCGACTGGCGGACAAAAAGCAGGTCAGCGCGGCCCGCACCAGCATGGTGACCCGTTTTCTGACATCGGTGCTGTTTTTTATCACCCTGTCGCTGATGGCGGTCTCTTTGGGGCTGGGCTATCACGATGTGGCGCTGTTTGTGTCATCCGCCTTTGCGGTGCTGGGGGTGGCGCTGGTTGCCCAGTGGTCGATACTCAGTAACCTTACCGCCGGTGTGCTGATTTTCTTCGTATTTCCATACCGTATTGGCGATCGCATCAAGGTGGTGGACAAGGATGAGGACATCCGCGGCATTATCGAAGAAATCGCCCTGTTCCATGTGCTGATAAAAAGGGACGATGGCAACCTTATCACCTACCCCAACAGTCAGATTTTGCAAAAGTCGGTGATTAAGCTTTTAAATCCAGAAGCTTACGAACCCAAATCCCAGGTGCTGCCGCAGGTGGATGAAAAAAAGACTGAGAGTGCGCCTGCCGCTACAACCGCAAATGCAGCCAGCAACACAGCTTCGGGTACGCCTGTACCGCCATCAGTGCCGCCATCAGTGCCGCCAAGCGCCTCCTGAAACCACGACAAGGCATTCTGCTCAAACAAAAAACGCGGCCACCGGGCCGCGTTTTTCATCAGGAAAGACTCAAAGGGTATTTTTAAACAGCGCTATCGCCTTTTGGTACATCTCCAGCGCCAATGCCGGGTCGTGGCGGGCATCGCCATCGCGCATAAAGGCGTGCTCTCCATTGACCTCAAGCCAGGTATAACGGCTCTGGCAGTCCTCGAGATTTTGCTGAATGCGGCGCCGGCCTTCGGCAGGCACATGGGGGTCTTGCTTGCCAAACACCATGTAAAGCTCACCGCGGATGTCTCTGGTGCGCGACAACGAATCATTACCCGTCTGGCTGGGAATGGTGCCTGAGTGAATGTCTGTGGCATACAAACAAAAAGCTGCTGCCACGTCCGGATTTACCGCAGCACGGTAAGCCAGATGGCCACCGATGCACACTCCCATAGCGCCCACTTTGCCGCGGCACCAGGGCTGGCTGCGGGCAAAGTCGACCATGGCAACAGTGTCGCTGTCATGATTTTCCAGCGGCTTGGTGGCTTTGTCGCTGTTGCCCTTGTCCTTACCCACATCATCGTAACCAAGCACGGTTCCGGCTGGATTCAGCTCGTGGAAAATCTCGGGCACCAGCACCGCAAAACCATGACCGGCAAGCACTGTGGCCATACGGCCGATGGGGGCGGTTTCCTGAAAGATTTCAGAGTAAAAGATGATGGCAGGGAAACTGCCTTCGGCCACAGGACGATAGACACGGGTCTGCATAGGACCCGTTGCCGTGGTGAGGGTGTAAAGTTCGCTAAGGACGCGCATAAGACCTCCAGGGCTTGAGATTGCCAACAATCTAGCAAGCCCAAAGTCTTGTGTCAGCGCACAATTTCAGAAAAGTTCGTTTCCGCTGCGCTCGCCACTGAGTGCAGCATGCACATTGGTTAAGGTGGTATGGGCGATGGCGCCCAGGGCTTCTTCAGTTAAAAACGCCTGGTGGCCGGTAAAAACCACGTTGTGGCAAGCCGACAAGCGGCGGAACACATCGTCCTGGATCACTTCGTTGGACTTATCTTCGAAAAAGAGTTCCTTTTCGTTTTCATACACATCCAGACCCAAAGCGCCGATTTGACCGGTTTTGAGCGCTTCCATGGCATCCATGGCATTGAGCAGCCCACCACGACTGGTATTAATGACCATGGCGCCGGGCTTCATTTTGGCGAAGGTATCGGCGCGCAGCAGGTGGTGGTTCTCTTTGGTAAGCGGGCAATGCAGACTCACCACATCACATTGGGGGAAGAGCTCATCGAGACTCAGATATGGTACGCCCAGAGCTTCAACCGCCGGGTTGGGATATGGGTCAAACGCAAGCACCTTACAGCCAAAGCCCAGCAGGATGCGGATGGTCGCCAGACCAATCTTGCCGGTACCAACCACCCCCACGGTTTTGCCGTGCATGTTAAAGCCCACCAGGCCTTCGAGGGAAAAGTTGGCGTCGCGGGTACGCTGATAGGCCTTATGGATCTTGCGGTTAAGAGTCAGCATCAGCGCAACCGTGTGCTCGGCAACAGACTCAGGCGAGTAAGCCGGTACGTTCACCACTGTCATTCCCAGGCGTTTGGCTTCATCGAGATCCACATTGTTAAAACCGGCACAGCGCATGGCAATGACCCGGGTGCCATTGGCGTTCAATTCATTGAGCACCTCGGCCGACAGCTCATCGTTAACGAAGGCACAAATGACTTCAAAACCATAAGCCAGCTTCACGGTTTGCATGCACAGCCGCGAATCGAAGTATTCGATGTGGGCACCGAAGCCCACATTGGTCCGGTCAAAGTGCTGCATATCGTAGTGTTTGGCGCTGAAGAATCCGATTTTCATGGAAAAGTCCTGAGAATTGCGTGAATGGCCGCAGTGTAAGCCAATTCTGCATGGCTGTCGTCGCCAGAAAGGTGAAGCGGATCACCTTTGCTGCGCAAGGACCATAAAAAAGCGGCCCCGAAGGGCCGCCTGACGTTGGGCAATCGAGTGCCCCATACTAAGGAAGATTAATGATCTTTGGCGTATTGGGCCGCCTGGGCACCGGCGATACGACCGAAGGTCACGATATCGGAGATGGCGTTGCCACCCAGACGGTTGGCACCGTGCACGCCACCGGTCACTTCACCGGCTGCATACATACCGCCGATAAGCTTGCCGTCTTTGCCGACAACTTCAGCCTTGGTATCGATTTTTACGCCGCCCATGGTGTGGTGCACCGCAGGCGCTACTTCGATGGCATAGAAAGGCGCAGTGGCCAGTTCACGCGGCAGGTTGGCGCGCTCGAACTGCTCATCCTTACCGGATTTCACAAAGCCATTGTAACTGGCGATGGATTTTTCCAGTTCGGCCGCAGGCATAGCCAGTTTCTCGGCCAGCTCTTTCACGGTTTTGCCTTCGTTAACAATCTTCAGGTGGATGTAGCCTTCAATTTTGCTCAGACTCTTACGCACTGAATCATCAAACACCAGGTACGCACTTTCACCTTTCTGAGCCAGAATGGCGGCAGAGGCTTTGTCGCGGGTGGTGATTTCGTTGACGAAACGCTTACCTTCGCGGTTAACCAGAATAGCGCCGTTACCACGCACAGCTTCGGTCACCATTACACCGCCCACTGGGCTGTAGGTTGGGTGAGCCTGCACGTATTCCAGATCCACAGTGTCAGCACCGGCGTGGGTTGCCACGTCCAGACCGTCACCGGTCGCACCCGGATGGTTGGTGGCCTTGAAGCCTTTGAGTTTGGCATCATACTTGGCAACACGATCGTTGTTCTTGGCGAAACCACCGGTGGCAACCACCACGGCGTCAGCCTTGATCACGTAGTAACCTGTGTAAGCGCCCTGAACCAGTACGCCAGTTACCTTACCGCTGCCATCTTCAAGAATGCGTACCACACGGCTGTTGAGGCGGATATCCGTGTCGCGGGCAACGGCGGCATCCCACAGTACCTGCGCCACATGGGCACCCACACCGGCACCACCGGTTGGACGGTGACTGCGGTTAACACTGGCGCCACCCATGCGACCCACGTCGTTCATATCGGCACCCAGTGCGGTGAGCCAATCGATGGAGTCGGAAGAATTGTTGGCCAGCACTTTTACCAGCTCAGGATTGTTGATGTTACGGCCACCTTTCATGGTGTCGTCAATCATGATCTGTTTCTTGTCCTGGATGCCAAGCTTGGCCTGAGGCTTGGTTTCGGCAGCGTTCATACCACCGGCAGCCAGCTTGGTGTTACCACCTGGAACCGGCTCTTTTTCAAGCACAATAACTTTTACGCCAGCGTCACGGGCAGAAACGGCTGCGGCCAGACCCGCGCCACCAGAGCCGATGATCACAACGTCAGTGCTCTCGCGTGGGCCAGCGGCAATAGCTTTGTCCTGGGCGGCTTTTTCAGCATCCACAGGTACGAACTTGCGCTCCCACTTGCCACCGAAAGGCATGTCATAACCGAAATTATGGCAAGCATCACAGTAGGTCACTGATTTTTCGTGGCCTTTGTGGCAGCTGGTACAAGCAATGTCACCGATGAGGTGAGATTGGTGAGGAGACACTATGCCTTCGCGCTCTCCACCGGCCACTTCTTTCAGATCGCCGTGACAGCTCACGCACTGGGCGTTTTCATGGGTCAGGTTATCGTTGGTTGGGCCCTTGTCGGTTTGGTGACAGCTGTCGCAGCCGTTATCACCATGGAAATCGGCCAGATTGTCTGCATTGGCCCAGGCAGTGCCGGCCATGACCCCAGAGATCATGACAGCCAGCATGGTTTTTTTCATCGCTCCCGTGAACATAAGTGTTCCTCCAAAACTACTTATTAAGAGGTATTTTTGCGGCGTGTTTTACACTTAGTTAATGGTTATATACGGAGTAAAACGCTAACCTGCGATGAAATGGTAGCACTATCTAAAGAGGTATTTTTCTCGGTGCCGTCACAGTCTGTCCCAACTTGTATCAATCATTGTCAGTATTTGCTGGGTACCCCGAGGTTTTGTTGCGTTGATTGAACAAGATCACAGCGACTTATATAAAAATGCCAGACGGGCAACACTTTACAAAGAAAAAGCGGCATTGCCACCGTCAAACTCCCCGGCACAGCTCCAAAGTAACGCCACATGCTGTTATGCTGCGGTTTTTTAGGGTAGAGAACACCGACATGGCCGACAAAGAGCTCTCTGAAAAACGCTTTTGGATCCAGCGGATAAGCAAGACCGCACTGCGGGCAGTACATCTGCTGGGGATTTGCGGCGTGGGTGGCGGAGTGCTCCTGGGAGTGGCCAAGCCCGAGTGGCAGGATTTCTGGCTAATGGCCATGCTCAGCGGCAGTGCCCTGATGGGCTGGGAAATTGTGCGGGATTGGCGCTGGCTTATCCAACTCAAAGGCGTACTGACGCTACTTAAGCTCCTGCTGCTGAGCTTGTTTATTCCCTTCTCTGACCATAAAGCCGAAATTTTTGTGGCGGTACTGCTACTGTCGGTACTGGTATCACACGGCCCGGCTGGGCTTAGACACTATTCCATCTGGCACAGAAGACGTATTGAAAGCCGGAAGGAAATCAAGGGATGAAGGCGCCTGCATCTCCTCTGTTTGAGAGGTTTGCGCATCTGTTTTTGGCAGATACTCCCCTCACAGTGCTCGATGTGGCCTGCGGCGGCGGCCGTAATGGCGCCTGGTTTCTGGCGAGGGGCCACGAGGTGTGCTTTCTGGATATCGACCTGCAGCGACTCGAAGATGAGCTGAAGCAGCATACCCGCAGTAAACTGCTGGCGCGGGATTTGGAAACGCCTCCTCAGGCGCCGCTTGGTCAATTCGACCTGGTCCTGGTATTCAACTATCTGCATCGGCCATTGTTCGCGCTGCTGGAAGCAGCGGTGAAACCCGGCGGTTTGTTGATTTATGAAACCTTTACTCATCAACAGGCGCAGATTGGCAGGCCGCGCAACCCGGATTTTTTACTGGAAGACGCTGAACTCAAGCGACGCTTTGCCCATTGGCAACAAGTGTATTATGGTGAGCAAACGCCGGTTGAAGGCGAAGGTGCCTTCAAGGCAAGCATCATTTGCCGTAAACCCATGGACTGAACATGTTTCCTTACCCAGAGCAATACCGAAACGCGCTGCCACCGCTAATTACCGCCTTTATTGTGGTGTGGGCCATACTCGGACGCGCCATCACAGGCCAGGGCAACCCGCTGTTTTACTATCCCCTGCTGGTGACGTACCCCGTCATCCTTTGCGCTCATCTTTGGCTGATTTGGCATTCCCAGGGAATGAAACGGCTCGATCAGGGTTTTTATGCACTGGTACACGGTACCCTGGCATTTGTGGTTTGGACCTTTGCCATTATGCATCTGCGGGATATGGGGATTTAAACGCTGAAAATAAAAGTGGCACCCAGGTTACCCAAGGTGCCCACTTTGGCGGAAAGGGAGATTTAGTCGTCCTGTTGGTCAAGCAAACATGATTCCTCGGACGCAAGAACCACATTGATAAACACGTAGTAGATTATGAATAACCCACTCAGTGTCCCCACGACATAAAGACTGATAGACCACATCTGCTATCCTCCTGAATCTCGCAGGTATTTAATTAACGGCCAAGGCCATTAACTAACATTCGTGAATAACTAAAATTACAGTTCGTTATTTACCGCTGGTGCTTCGTCAACACGGTAGATATAGCACTCAGGGAATGGCTCACACATAGAAACTTTTATCGTTTGCTCTTGCTCGGCAGTATCTTGCTTAACAAACATAAAAGGCATGGCTACGGCTGAAGTAAAAACTGCACCAGCCAAGAGGTGATTGATATACTTTTTCATTGCGTTGACTCCAACCGATTAATTTATAATTTACGAGCAGAATTATTATACTTACCGTAAAATCCAACGCTTGCTGTTAAAGCGTCAGATAAAAATTAAGTGTCAACCAACTTGGCCACGGGGATGCGCCATTGCTTTTTGCGACCAGCGGATTAGCAAATCAAAGCGACTCAGGGTAAGGCGTCTTTGTTGTGCGCAACCAAGTCGGCTGACGGGGTTAACGATAGGAAACCCAGTACCGGAACGCGACAATGAAAAGATGATGAAAACCTTACTAACCAGTAAACAACTGATTAATTTAGATAAACAACATCGGTATTTGAGTTGGTGAGAACTGAAAGTAAGATTTTCCTGTCCTTAGACATCGATATGTTTCGAAGAGAAAGGTGTTTTACCTTGATGTCCACGCGAACTTTTTCGTTAGTGTTAACCGACTGGCGAGTTAGGTAGAATTGCCCATCATCCTTTTCCAGGTACCACATATCTTTATTATCTACGAGCCAAGCCTCAGAGAATACTGGTGTAAAATCCTCAGTAATAAGCTCCTCCACGCCATTCCTCAGCGACCAAGTACCGCGTACATGTTTCTTTGAGAAGTAGAAATCACCTGTAGCCCAATCATATCTTCCTGAGTAACCACCAATCACCAAAACTCTCAACTCTTCTCCAGAAAATGCATTTACGAGTTTTATTTTTCCGCTGGAGTTAGATAAATCTGTCATGACTAATTCGCCATGCTTAATGCCAAAAGATATATTTCTTACCATTGTCATATTGGGGACCATATTTAAATGAGCCGTAGCCAGGTCTAACGTAAAGGCCGCGCCATTGATAGAACCTGCAACCATGCTGCCATCCATTGAGAAAGACAACTCATCAATATATGAGAAACGTTTTAAGTCAGTTAGCTTGTGCTCTACCCCATCAAACTCTCGCATCCAAATTTGAGGTAAGCCAGTCTTGGTGGAAACAAAGACTGCTCTGCTGCCATCCGGGCTTATAGCCCCTCTATAATCTCTGCGACTGGAAGAAATCCACGGTTTGGGGCTGGAGTCGGTGGTCAGGGGGGAGTCCCACAGCCAGATTTCCTCTTCCACCAATTCACCTACTACCGCTGTAACCTGCCCCCGGGCGTTGGATTTGGGTGAATTGATTTCCTGCAAAATTTTAGTAATACGGGTGACCTGGCCAGAGGCTAAGTTATACTGGTGTAGCTGCCCTTCTTCTGCACGGTAGATGAGGCTTTTTCCGTCACCACTCCAGGCGATACTGCGAAGTGGATAACCCACCTTATGCAGGCTGCGCCACTCTCCGGATGAGAGGGTAAACAGCATAATTTGGGTATCTGACCAGCCCGAGTTACGCAGTACCGCCAGCTGGCTTCCGTCAGGAGACAAGGCAAAGCTCAGGTCCCCTCGTCCGGTAATATGAGGTTGACTTATCTGCTCTTTTTGCAAGGTATCCAAATCAAGACGGTAGATTTTCTTGAAGTCCTCGATACTCGCTGAGTCTATGTAAAACAGCTGTCGTCCATTGAAGGTCAAGGCGCTCGATTGATTGGTCGCTCCGCAGGAGCCCACTATCTGCTCATCTTCAGAAACAATATCGACCAGCACTAACTCGCACCTTGCCACGCCATCATAGCGAAGGTAGGCCAGATGACGCCCATCCTCCGCCCATGCCGGATATCGGCCATTCATCTTTCCGGGAAAGCTGCCTGCAACCTGAGAAACAACGCCAGTACGTAAATCCTGGACCAGCACCCGCCATGTTTCTTCATTCAATGGCCGAAATGAAAACGCCAGCTGAGAACCATCCGGAGACAAAATCGGGTCAACCTCTTGCCCATCCAGCGAAGTCAGTGGTTCAAGAGAAGCAATCACATCTTTAATAGGGGAGATATTTTCAACCGGCGGCGCTTTGCTGAAATACTGAATACCCCCCATGATAGCCAGTGACACAGTCAGGCCTGCCAAGGCAAAACCCAGCAATCTGCCACTTCGGGAACTGCCATGCGGGGGAGTTTTAACAGGTGTAGCAAGCTGCTGGTTGATTTGGTCTGAAGTCGGGCTATCGGTTGCGGCGTCAAATGCCGGCTTGTTTTCGGTCTCAGCCTTGCCGGAAAGCGTCGCGGCTGCATGGCTCTCAGGGACAGCAGCCACGGTTTTTAGCAGAGGCGTATTGATTTGCTCAATTTCGGCAACCACCAGATAACCGACCTTGGGCACGGTTTTAATAACTCTCTGACTGCGGGCATCATCACCGAGGGCGCTGCGAAGCAGTGCAATGATTCGATTGATAGCGTTGTCAGAAACAACACCACCGCGCCACACTTCTTTAATGAGCTCATCCCGACTCACAGGGCGACCGGCACGTTCAATCAGGCACACCAGCACCTGCATTACGCGCAATTCCAGCTTGGTATCTATGCCTTCCCGAGAAACCACGCAACGCTCGGGTACAACAAGGTACTCGCCCAAGCGATATTTATTATTATTAAACATGCCGTTCGCTTTGTTACTTTAGTTTTATCTTTCTGTATTTAATCAATATCGGTGCCTGAGGGGAAGCGGCAGCACACATCTATCTTTTCATTGAACTTGCCGCTGTGGTTACCCTTGGGTATCTTTAGCGCCCCAAAGACCGTATCGAGACCGCAAATGGACGATTTTGTTTACAATCCACCCTGCAAACCCTGGCTGGAGATTTTGCACCAGGACAAGGACATCATCGTTATCAATAAGCCCAGCGGCATCCTCTCGGTGCCCGGTCGCGATCCTATTCATTACGACAGTATCTGGTCACGGATAAAGGCCGAGCATCCCAACAGTCAGGTCGTGCATCGTCTGGATATGGCCACCTCCGGCGTCATGGTTTATGCCCTGCGAAAAAGCGCCGAAAGCGAACTCAAGCGTCAGTTCCGCGACCGGGAAACCCACAAAATATACTATGCGCGGGTTGCAGGGCACGTTAAGCAAGATACCAGCGTCAATCTGCCGCTTATCTGTGACTGGCCCAATCGCCCCAAACAAAAGGTCGATCACCAGATAGGTAAACCTTCTCTCACCCATGTGGAAGTCGTCAGCTACGGCAAGCGCTCGACGCTGGTGAAGCTCACCCCCATCACCGGCCGCAGTCACCAGCTCAGGGTACATATGATGGCCCTTGGACACCCCATCCTGGGTGACGGCTTCTATGCTGACCCGCTGGCGAAGTCTCTTGCAGACCGTCTGCTGCTGCATGCAGCCAGCCTCAGCTTCACACATCCTTATTCGGCCGAGCCGCTGACCTTCGATGCCGAAGTGCCGTTCGCCGAGCCGATTGGTGAGCAGTAAAGTCACCTTTTCGCTGGAAAATTCACATTAAAGCCCGTAAATTATTGTTCAATCATTTGGTAGTTAGAGCAGTAAGCAGTGGATACATCATTTCAGCGTGACCAGTTGGACAATCAGATCCTCGAGGCCCTGATGGCCGATGCCCGCACTCCCTTTGCCGAACTGGCCAAACGATTCGGCGTCAGTGCGGGTACCATCCATGTGCGGGTCGAAAAGATGAAGCAGGCTGGTATCATCACCGGCGCCCAAATTACGGTAAACCCCAAGGCGCTGGGCTACGATGTGTGCTGTTTTATCGGCATTAATTTGAAAAGTGCCGGCGATTACCCTGCAGCTATTGCCAAACTCAATGCCCTCGAAGAGGTGGTTGAAGCTTACTACACCACCGGCAACTACAGCATTTTCGTCAAAGTCATGTGTCAGTCTATCGACAGCCTGCAACATGTGCTGATTAACCGCATTCAATCCATTGCCGAAATTCAGTCCACCGAGACCTTAATAAGCCTGCAAAATCCGATTGTCCGAGCGGTAAAGCCCTGATCCAACTCTGGCACTGTAAAGCTTAAAAACAAAAACACCGGCACAATGTCCGGTGTTTTTGTTTAACTGACTCAAAGCTCAAAGACTTTGGTCATCACCTTATAAAGCTCGGTGCCCTGATGCACAGACGCCGATGCAAAATGCAGTATCGGCACTCCGTCCTCAGGCAATTTAAGCGGCGTCAGTTCCTCACCGGTGCCGTACAAATCCAATCTGAGCAGATTCACCAGCGGCTCACCCGCCTTCATCGGCACGCCTACCTTCCCGAGATACTCCACCATCCCCGCCTTGGGCGCATGGAATTTACGGTAATTCTTCAGAAAACAGCCAAAGCGCTTCATCGGCTTGGGCAGCACTTTCTCGGCAATCACCCCGCGGTGGCTAAGATACGCCAGAATACCTTCGGCATCTTCTAGGGCATCATCGAGATCGATACGCTCCTGACTGCCAAGCTCTAAAGTAAACGCCGAGACTTTCACCCCCAGTTCGCGGCCACGGCTCGAAGCCACCTCAGCCAGCGTCCACCAGGGCACAAAAGCCGCCTCATCCATCGCGCCGCCGAAACTGTTGGGGATCAGCAAGGTATAAGGAATCGAGAAAAACTGCGCCGCATCACGCTCATATTCAGGGCAATACAAGTGTTTGCACGACTTGGGGCCGGTGTGCAAATCCAGCACTATATCAGCCCTGTGTGCCATCGCCTGCAAGGTTACCGCAAGCCTGTGCCCTGTGGTCACACCCCAGGGATTTCCCAGCTTGCGGGCGCACTCTTCCACCAAGGTGGCGCGAAACGCCGTTACCAGCGCCTCATCATCCAAATGTGCATGCTGCTGATACCATACCTCGATATTAAAGCCATGGTCGAGATACTCACGGTTCCAGTTCACCCCAGTAATGGGATCAAAGCGGCCCAGGGTAAACTCGCCACTCTTCTGGTTTATTCCCAAAGGATTTGCCAGCGGCACCAACTGGATATCTCCCAGCAGCTCGTAGTGCTCCAGCAGCTTCATCAGCTGATAGATCACCGCGTTGCCCTGTACCTCGGCGCCGTGCACATTGGCCTGAATGTAAACACTTGGGCCCATACCCTTACCGCTAAAGCGATAAACAGGCAGCGACAGCGGCTGACCGGCAGCCAGCTCGCCCACCCGCACTTCGTGCTTATCAACCCGCATTATGCCTGGCCTTCAAACAGGTTTTCGTGCAATGCTTTCACCACCTGCGCTGCCTCACTCTCAGCCACCAAGACGCACAGATTATGTGGGCTGGCGCCCTGGCAAATCATCCGCACATTGTGGGACTCGAGCACACTGAATACCTGACGGCAAATACCCGCCGTGCTGGCGATACGGTTACCGATAATGGCCACCAGCGCCAGGTTATCTTCAACCCGCACCCGGCAATGCTGCGACAACTCCTGTAACAAGGCTTCACTCAAAAGGCCACTGCCGGTGGAGTCGGAACCGGTTTTATCCAGCGTCAGCGACACGTTCACTTCAGACGTGGTGATAAGGTCGACCGAAATTTTATGACGCGCCAAAGTGGCAAAGGTTTCTGCCAAAAAGCCGCGGGCATGCAGCATCTGCAAGCTGTGCAGGTTCAAAAGAGTCTGATCGCGGCGTACCGCAACGGCACGATAGGTCGGTGGATTGTCCACCTGATGACGGATCCAGGTGCCGCCCTTTTCCGGGGCCTTGCTTGATCCCACAAACACCTGAATTTGCTGACGAACGGCAGGCAGAATGGTGGCTGGATGCAGCACCTTGGCGCCGAAGGTAGCCATTTCAGCTGCTTCGTTAAAACTGATTTCAGCAATGGGGCGTGCATTAGGTGCCAAACGTGGGTCTGTGGTGTAGATACCAGCCACGTCGGTCCAGATCTCTACCGCATCGGCCCGCAGCGCCTCGGCCAACAAGGCGGCCGAATAGTCACTGCCACCGCGGCCAAGGGTAGTGGTTTGGCCGTCGGCATCGGCGCCGATAAAGCCCTGGGTCACCACAATCTGGCTTGCCAGCAGCGGTTGTAAAAAGTCACGTGACAGCGCCGCAATGTCTTCAATCTGCGGCTCTGCGCGGCCAAAGTGACTGTCGGTCCGCATCACCTGCCGCACATCAAAGCTAACGCTACTGGCGCCCTTTTCACGTAGCACGGCGGCAAAAATCAATGACGAGCACTGCTCGCCCATGGACAGCAACTCATCCATAATCGACTTGCTGCGATTAAGGATAAGTGACTCACTGAGCACAGAAATACGCGACAGCAGGCTATCGAGCGCAGCAGCCACATCCTGTGGGCGGCTCAGTTTGTCGAGGATAGCGTACTGAATTTGGGCAATTTGCTTAAGCAGCTGTAACCGACGCTCATCGGTCACAGTGGCCTGGGTGAGTTCCACCAGCAGGTTAGTCACACCGCTGGATGCACTGACCACCACCAGCCGGGTCGCAGTATTGGCCAGCACTATATCGGCGCAGCGGGACATAGCGTCAAAATCGGCAACAGAGGTACCGCCAAACTTGGCTACGACAAGAGACATCAGCACACCTCCGTCGACGGCGAATAGACGAAAGCAGCAAATTGATTGGTAAGGGTTTTCATGTGTTAGCTCCGAACTGACTTCGTTCGAAGAGCCTGGTGCAAAGATTCGGCACCCCAATAGGAGGGAAAAGCGATCGTCACCAGAAGCTCTCCACCAAATTACAGGTGACAATCGTCAGGATTCAGCCTGAACGACCGACATGGACCGCTTACCCCGCAGTGCACGCCTCGGCGCCAATCTCCCTCGCAAGTCGTCGTTGGAGTGGGTACTCCTCAAACTTGCTACCTAGTTGACGCTCCTCTTCTGTGCCTTCCATAGGAAGGGACGAAAAAAGTAGCAATAAAGACCTAATCAAGTCAATCCGAAATTACCCAACTTGATAAAAACTGTGTTTGGCTGAGCAATCGCGCTATCGGCCAAGATCCGGCAGTTCGCTCACCAACCGCACCCGCTCGCTGAACGCCCCCATCTGCGCCGGCGTTGCCTGCATCAGGCATGGCAGCAGCTCAAGCTGGTTTTCGGCCACATAATAAATCGCGTTTTGCTGATGGCGTCTGGCGAGCGCCAGGCCGTCTTCTCTGGACAAAAACACCGCCCAGCTTTTTTCCATATGGGACAAATCGCGGCTCGCCCCTATCATGGCCCGATAAGGCACCCCCAGAGATTCAATGTCTCTGAGCAGCGCCCGATCCCGCAAACGGTTCTGACAGGCAGTCAAAATCCGCCCCTGAGGATTATGGGCTGTGATAATGGCGAACTGGGAAAAAGGAGAAAGTTGCTGAGTCAACAGAAATTCTGTCGACTGATAGAGATGCCAAAGCTGTTCGAAATGACTGTCCATGCGTGTGAGAATCATTCAAAAGAACCCGATACAGTTTAGCAGACTCTTTTACGCTGCCTAGTCATGTGAGGCAGATCTCATTTACAAAAACACCCATCACCTTACATTTCATCGACTTAGAGAAAATTAATCATAATTAATCGGCCTTTCGGCTGGATTTGTTAACATTTCAATTGTTAACAAATGCCTAAAACGAGTACAATTGGCCCCGTTAGCCTTCCACCCATCCAGCCGTTCATTTGATACAGACTGTTACAAATTTTCCGCTGATGTCAGTGACTTGGCTAATCAACTGTACGAAATGTGATCCATATTCAATTTAACATTTATACTTTGCAAAAAACGGGTGTCTGAGGAACTTTAGCAAGGCATTGTTTATCAAAGTAAGTACAGTTCGCGTTCCCCAATGTGGGGCAACTATTGGACTAATCGTAGAGTGTGCCGGCTATCAGGCGCTGTCTCTTTACCACACAGGTTTTTCAGGCCCTGCCCAGCTAGCAAGCAGGCCCTGTCCGACAGTCGACCGGCACATCCGGTTAGCACAGAATTTGTTTTAAATTTAGGTACTTAATTATGCAAAACCCGCACATTCTGATCGTAGAAGACGAAGCCGTTACCCGTAATACCTTAAGGAGTATTTTTGAGGCCGAAGGATATGTGGTAACTGAAGCCAACGATGGCGCAGAAATGCATAAAGCCTTGCAGGAAAACAAGATCAACCTGGTAGTGATGGATATCAACCTGCCAGGTAAAAACGGTCTGTTGCTGGCACGCGAACTGCGTGAAATCAACAACATCGGCCTTATCTTCCTAACCGGTCGTGACAACGAAGTCGACAAAATCCTGGGTCTTGAAATTGGCGCGGACGATTATATTACCAAGCCGTTCAACCCACGTGAGCTGACTATTCGTGCCCGTAACCTGCTGACTCGCGTAAACAGCACTGGCACTGAAGTTGAAGAAAAGGCCGCCGTCGAGGTTTATCGTTTCAATGGCTGGAGCCTGGAAATCAACAGCCGCTCTCTGGTCAGCCCATCCGGCGAATCTTACAAGCTGCCTCGCAGTGAGTTCCGTGCCATGCTGCACTTCGTCGAAAACCCTGGCAAAATTTTGAGCCGCGCCGATCTGCTGATGAAGATGACCGGCCGCGAACTCAAGCCACATGACCGTACCGTAGACGTGACAATCCGTCGTATCCGTAAGCACTTCGAAAGCCAGCCGGACACGCCAGAAATCATTGCCACCATCCACGGTGAAGGCTATCGCTTCTGCGGTAACCTGGACGAATAAGGGTTAACCTCTCTTTAAAAAGCCAATCTTCGGATTGGCTTTTTTTATTCTATTTTCCGAAAGATACAAGCCTCTGCGCTGCTCCGGCACATGCTCGCAAAGCAAAAAACGCCGTACAAAAAAGCCTGTCGATGACAGGCCTTTCTATTAGGGTTGGAGCTCAGTGTTTGCTCAGCGCTTAAGCTCGCTGTCGAGGAAATCTGCCAGGGTGCGATACAGGTGGGTACGCACCTTCTCACCGCGCATCGAGTGCTTGGAGCCCGGGTAATCCACCATACGGAACAGCTTGCCTTCGTCCTGCAGCGCCTTGTAAACCCGGGTCGAGTTTTCAAACAGCACGTTATCGTCGGCCATACCGTGGTACATCAAAAGCCCGCCCTGATAGCCGCCCACATGGGGAAACACGCTCGCCTTATCGTAACCCTTAGCGTTGCGGTCCGGATGACCCATATAGCGCTCGGTGTAATGGGTATCATACAGGCGCCAGTCGGTCACAGGGGCCCCCGAAATGGCCGCTTTAAAGTGGCTTGGCGCCTTAAAGAGACTCATCAGCGCCATGTACCCGCCATAGCTGTGACCGTAAATGGCCACCTTATCCCCTGCCACAAAAGGCAGCGTGCGCAGGTAATCCACCCCGGCCATCTGATCGCGCACCTCGGCATCACCAAGGTTTTGGTAAATGACATACTCGAACTTGGTGCCGCGGTGCGCCGAGCCGCGGTTATCCAGTTGAAACACCAGATAATCCTGTTGCAGCAGATACTGGGTAAAGTAATCCTGCTCGCTCCAGCTGTTGGTGACGAGCTGCGCGTGGGGGCCGCCGTAAACCCGCACCACCACGGGATACTTTTTGGCGGCATCGAAATTCACCGGCTTGAACAGGCGGTAATGCAGTGCCTGACCATCATCGGCCTTCAGAGTGCCAAACTCGGGCAGCTGCCACAGACCGGCAAAGGGATGCAATGGATGACCAACTTTGACGGCGTTTTCTTCCACCCAGGCCAAATGCTTACCGGCCGAGTCATGCAAACTCACCTGAGGCGGCTGCGACAGGCTGTTGAAGTAATCCAGATACACAGGGCTGTTTTCAGCAAACACTGTGCCGTGCATACCGGCTTCGGTTGAGAGCCGTTCAATCTCGCCGCCCTTGAGGCTCACCCGGTACAGATGACGCTCGGTAACCTTGTCCTTGCGGCCGCTGAAATACACAAGGCCTGCCTTTTCATCAACATAGGCAATACCATCGACAGTCCAGTCGCCCTTGGTCAGCTGACGCTTCACCTTGCCCCTGGCATCGAACAGGTAAATATGGCTGTAACCATCACGCTCTGAGGTCCAGAGGAAATCGCCGCTATCCTTTAAAAAGCGCAGGTCGTTATTGAGGTTCACCCAGGCCTTACTGGTTTCTTTTACCAGCAGCTCTGTCTTGCCGGGGTTTGCAACCGCCACTTTACGCAGCTCCAGAGTCTGCTGATCACGGCTTTGCCATTGAAAGCTGAGTTCAGTGCTGTTTGGCAGCCACTTAACCCGCGGCAGGTAAATGTCTTTCTCTTTGCCCAGATCCACCCAATCGGCCTTGCCATCACCCAGGGCAACAATGCCAAGGGCGATTTCCACGTTGGCCTTGCCGGCATAGGGATAGCGCTGCTCGGTAAGCTTAATGCCGTCGGCATAAATTTCATTGCGGGTCACCAGCTCCACCGGTGACTCATCGATACGGGTAAAGGCAATACGCGCTTCGTCAGGCGACCACCAGTAACCGGTCATGCGATCCATTTCTTCCTGAGCCACAAATTCGGCCATGCCGTTTTTGATGGCGCCACCACCGTCTTTGGTGAGCTGTGTGAGTTTATTGGCTGCCAGCTCATACACATAGAGGTTTTGCTCCTTGATAAAGGAGACATAGTTGCCCTTGGGCGACAGCTTGGCGTCGGTGGCAAAACCTTCACCTGTGGCAAGCAGACGCACATCGCCGCTCTTGGGGGTAAAGTAATACAGCTGCCCGGCGGCCGGGATCAGCAGCGCCTCGCCATCTTTGGCCCAAAAGTATTCCATAATGCCCTGGCCATAAATGCGCTGGCGTTCGCGGCGGGCCTTTTCTTCATCGGAAAGCTCGCCGCCCGCCAGTTTGTCGGCATCCAGCAGCAGGCTTACCTTGCCGCTCGACACGTCCATCTGCCACAAATCATAAAAGTGTTGATTGTCGGCGCGGCCCTTCAAAAAGGTGACCTTGCTGCCATCGGGAGAAAGCGCCAGCCCACGTGGGCTGCTGCCCGCCAATGCTGGAGAAGCATACATGCGCTCGATTGCCAGAGGTTCAGTCCCTGCGCCCGGAAAGGCGGGCGCCGCCTGGATGGAGGCTGCTACGCCCGCCAACATCAATGAAGCCACGATTTTTTTAATCATTGTTTTTTCCATGTGTGGTTCGTGAGGTGTATGTCAAAGCAGTTATCAACTGTAAGCCAACCATTCTGCCCGAAAACTTAGCCGCTGCCAAAGTAATCGCCGATGGCAAAGCCACTGAAAATATCACCAATCTCGGGTATCATTAGCGCCAGAATTATTCCAAAGACCTCCCACAAATTTGTCTAATCAGAAGGACACAAGATGCAGACCCTGTCCCAATCCCTCAAACAAAGCGCTATCAGTGAGGAACTTGCCAGCCTGTTAACCGTGCTGGCCAACAGCTCCAAAGACATCAGCCAGGCAGTCCGTCGTGGCGCTCTTGCCGGTGTGCTGGGTGTAGCCGGCACCGAAAACGTGCAGGGTGAAGATCAGAAAAAGCTCGACGTTATCACCAACGACATGCTGAAAGACGCATTGGCTGCCCAGGGTTCGGTGAAGGCGCTGGCCTCTGAAGAAGAAGATGAGATAGTGCCCCTGGCTAACGACGGCCAGTTTCTGGTGTGCTTCGACCCACTGGATGGTTCATCCAATATCGACATCAACTCACTGGTGGGCACCATTTTCTCGGTGCTGCCAGCCCCAAGCGGTGATGTAAGCGAGCAAAGCTTCCTGCAATCAGGTCGCAAACAAGTGGCGGCAGGTTATGTGCTTTACGGCCCATCCACCATGCTGGCGCTGACCACAGGTCAGGGCGTGCAGCTCTTTACCCTCGACCCGGTCAGCGACGACTATCTGCTGACTGTAGATGGGGTGCAAATAAGTAAAGACACCGGCGAGTTCGCCATCAATATGTCCAACCAGCGCTTCTGGGAGCCCGGCATGCAGGCCTATATTGCCGACCTGATTCAGGGCAAAGAAGGCCCGCGCGGCAAGAACTTCAACATGCGCTGGATTGCAGCCATGGTGGGCGATGTGCACAGGGTGCTCTGCCGCGGCGGCCTGTTCACCTACCCCACCGACACCAAGGACCCGAAAAAGCCGTTCAAACTGCGCCTGATGTACGAAGCCAACCCCATGGCATTCTTGGTTGAGCAGGCGGGCGGCAAAGCCAGCACAGGCTATGAGACCATTCTGGATATAGCGCCAAGCGAAATTCACCAGCGCGTGGCGGTAATTTTAGGCTCGGCCAACGAGGTTGATGCCTGTCTCGGTTACCACAAATAAGGTGCAAGTTAGTCTTTAGTGCAATGGCGGCGGCCTTTGATTGGCAAGCCGCCAAATCGCGCTATAATACGCGCCAACCGATTTTCTGAAATCTGATTTCAAATACCGTTAAAGGATATGCAAATGAGCTTGAATGCAGTGCCAGCGGGCAAATCCCTGCCAGATGATATCTATGTAATCATCGAGATCCCACAGAACCACGATCCTATCAAGTACGAAGTGGACAAGGACAGCGGCGCCCTGTTTGTTGACCGCATCATGACTGCTCCTATGTTCTATCCTTGCAACTACGGTTATGTAAACCAGACTCTGAGCCTGGACGGTGACCCAGTTGACGTGCTGGTACCTACCCAATACCCACTGCAGCCTGGCAGCGTGATCCGTTGTCGCCCTGTTGGCGTGCTGAAAATGACCGACGAGTCAGGTGAAGACGCCAAAGTGGTTGCCGTTCCTCACGAGAAAGTGTCCAAAGAATACGGCCACATTCAGGACGTGAACGACCTGCCAGCTCTGCTGAAAGCCCAGATCAAACAGTTCTTCGAACACTACAAGGATCTGGAAGTTGGCAAGTGGGTGAAGGTTGAAAGCTGGGAAGACGCCGCTGCTGCCCGCGAAGAAATCCTCACCAGCGCCGAGCGCTACAACAAGCAAGCCTAATCGGCCTGTTTGCGACACATTGCGTAAGAGCCGACCTCAGGGTCGGCTTTCTTGTGCCTGCCGCCTGGTAACGTGCGGCATACTCACAGTAAAAAGCCGCCCTTAGGCGGCTTTTTGGTCAGGTATTATTGCCTTATACCGGCTCAGTCATCATCACTGGCAACCTGATGGGGGCGCTCGGTCTGATCGACAATCGTCAGCACCGCGGTGTCGCCCACCACGTTACAGGAAGTCAGTACCATATCGATAAGCCTATCCAGCGCGGCCACCAGCGCAAAGGCTTCCACCGGCAAGCCCATCTGGTGGATAAGCACGCCAATCATCACCATGCCGCCGCCAGGTACGCCACCGGCGCCCACAGAAAGCAGGAAGATACTGAATACCAGCGCTGGCAACTGCTCCATGGTAATAGGCATGCCAAAGGCGTTGGCGATAAAGAAAATGGCCACTGTGATATAGATGGACACGCCGCCCATGTTCATGGTGGCGCCCAGCGGCACCCCAAAACCGGCCACGGCGCGGTTCACCTTGAGCTTTTCGGTGAGGGTTCGCATGGTCACCGGAATGGTGGCATTGGAGCTGGCGGTAGAGAGGGAAAACAGGATTTGCTCCTGGGTTTTCTCACGAAACACGCTGGCTTTCACCGGAGTGAACAGCTGCACCGCATAAGGGTAGACCACGAAAATCCACAGCAGCAGCAAGCCAAGAATAAGCACCAGATATTCCATCACACTGAGAAACACCCCGGCTTCCAGGGTAGCGCCCAGTTTAAACATCAGTGCGCCAACACCAATGGGCGCCAGATGCATCACCACCGAAATCAGCTTCATCATGATTTTATTGGCGGTTTGGAACGCCGATACGGCGCCGGCTACATGCTCACCCAGCGACTTGATAACGCCGCCAAGCAGCAAAGCCATAAAAATCACCTGCAGCATATTACCCGACATAAAGGCCGCCACCGGATTGCGGGGCACTATGTCCACCACCAGCGCCATCAGGCTCGGCAGTTCTGTGGCGGTAATGGCCAGCTCTCCGCCGCCGGTCATGTCCACGCCCTTGCCGGGTTCCAGCAACAGCGCAACCGTCAGGGCCGCGAATATAGCCACCAGGGTATTGATGATGTAAAAACCAAAGGTCTTGCCACCGAGGCGGCCGAAGCTTGAGAGATCTTTAAGCTCACACACGCCGCAAACGATGCTGACAAACACCAGTGGCACCACCAGCATCATGATCATGTTGACGAACATGGTGCCAAGGCCCGAGGCGATTTCGACCAGGGTGCCGGAGAAGAAATTGATATCGTGCAGCACATACTGCACCAGAGTGCCGGACAGGAGTCCGATAGCGAGGCCAAGGAAGATCCTGGCCGACAGAGATTTGAACATAGATTGCATGCCTGTGTTGTTATTGTGTCTGGGGTCTGCTGCCCCGTTCGCTCCCGGATAGTGAAACATGCCAGCGGCAATTTCAACGAAAATGTATGGACACAATCCTGCAACCCTATAACAAGCTGAACATAACCTGCTGAAATTTAACAGTTATCACTCAAGTGCAGAAATTTCTGCCTTTACACAGACGCAGCCAATTTTACCAATGGCAAACACTTCCAAAACAACCACTTAAAAACAGCCAGTGGATAAAGCCAAAAACATTAAGTATTGCAGTCGATATAACCAGGCCGAACCCGCGCAACTAAGTAATTCTCTGCATCCACCGCCACCACCAGCCCAGCACGCCATGTTACAGCCAATAAAAAGGCCACCCTGAGGTGGCCTTGGCAGAACAAGGGGATTAACTGAGCCACAGCTCCACGTCGCGGATAATGAAGTTGCCGGTATACACAGGATGAGGCTCACCTAAAGGCTCCAGTTCGAAGAAGGATTTATGCTCTTCGCTCAGGCCCTCAAAGCCGCCAATCACCTGATAAATCCAGCTTTCTGAATCCCATGGCAAGGCTTTTTCCTGCAGGTATTCCAGCGCCGACTGGCGCTTGCCCGAATCTATTACCGCCACAAAGTAGTCTTCCACATCCTGCTTGAGCGGATTTTCCGGAATATCGAAGTCTTCCGCCGCACTCAGCACCACGCTGGTTTCTGCCGCCTTGGTTACAGGCTTTAGATCGAGGCGACTGATGGATTTGATGCGCGCCACCATTTCCATCAGCTCCTGCTCCTGGCTCTGGTTATGCACATCCACATGGGCATCGGCCAGCATGGCCTCGGCGCGGTTAAACAGCATGGGCACCTTGCGGTGAGCCACATGATCCATCGGCTCGTAGTCAGGGTGCATATCTGTGTACAGAAGCCAGCCCCTGAGCAGCCTGGTACGGCCCTGAATTTGGCGGAAGCGACCAAGCAGTTCAAGGAGCCTCGCCTGCACCACGCTGAGCTCCTGAGTACAGTCACTCAGGGTCTCCTGCAGGGTGGTTACCAGCAGTTTTCGAAGCTCACGGATATCAGAGGCGATTTCCCCAAGTTCGCTGAACTGAAACAGCTCCAGGCCGTTCAACAGCTCAGACACCTGGCTCTGGGCCAGTTCGTTCTCACGGATTTTGGCGCTGATGGTACCGACATAACCGAATTCGTTGTTAATCCGCCCCCACAGCACACGGATGGAATAACGAAGGTTTTCGGTAAAGGCGTACACATGCTCACTGAGGTCGGCCAGATACGCCTCGGCGGCGCTGTAGTCAGAGTGGCTGCGCGCCTCCTTGTAGTGGTCGGCCAAGGTCTTGATGGTGGCAAGCGCCGAGCCTACGTTGGCATTGATCTGACGATTGCGCTCATCTTTAAGCCCCTCTTCGAGCAGCGCCCGCACGCTGCGGGTCAGCCTTAGGCCCTCGTCTTCCTCTGGGCGCCACAGAATGCCCGCCTCGGTGAGCTTTTTCAGCACACCGGCATCGGCGTTGGCCTCGTCCACGGCGCCGCTCAGGTACACATCCATCACAGTCTCGGCGTGGCGGCCAAGCATCCTCAGCAGCCGCACCCCGGACTGGTGCAGGTTGCTGCTCATATCAGCTCCCTCTGGGTGGCGGTTTCGGCCTGCGCTTCCAGGTTCAGGCCTTCGGTTTCATCGATAAAGCGAATCACTTCATAGAGATAATCAAGCTTACCCGTGGCGATGTAGATTTGTTTTTCCACGTTGGGGCGGGTCAGGAAGCCAAGCTCCACCAGACGCTTGAACACCAGCTTAAGCTGGGCATCTACGTTACTTGAAGTGGAGCCAAACAGCCGGTACTGGCTGAGTTTGCCAAGCTGCTCGCGAAACGCCGGGGTCTCTTCGATACGGCCCTGGAGTTCAGTCAAACGCACTGGTGCGCCTTCGGTGAGGGGCGCATCCTGGCCGGAGGCCTCCTGCACCAACACCAGCCACTCCACCAGCGGAATGAGCGCCTGGCAGATATCCTTGAACTGGCTGGAAATCACCTTGCGCTCTGCCTCACCCAACTGGGCATAACCGCAGAAAAACACCTCGCCCTCGCCGGCGCTGGCAACAGTGCGGTTGATTTGGTTGAGGTAGGTTTCGATACGCTCACGCACGGCAGGCGACTTGAGCGCACGCCAGCCGTCTTCGTCAGTCACGCGGCAAATAAACTCGCCCCGCAGCAGCCGTTCGATCAGGGCGCCATGACCCACAAGACCTGCACCAGTTCCTGAAAAGTTTGCCTCAGACATTACACCGCCTCCCTGGAAATACGGCTGGCCAGCTTATCGGCGATGGGGTTGCTCTTTGGCTTCACCACCTGAAGCTTGCGGGTTTGCTTGTTGATGATATAGCGGTTTTTAAACAGGCTCAGCACCTCAGACTCAGGGTTCGGGAAGGCCCCCAGCACCGAGATATTGTTGTTCTCGCAGGCATCGAAAATCTTCTTCACGTTGTTGTGGTGCAAGGTACCCAGCTCGTCGATGGGCCAGTGCACTGTCACCTGGGCCGAGCCCCGCAGCAGGCGGGTAAAGGCCAGCAGGAACTTACACAAAATCAGGTATGCCATACCGTGGCTTGAGGATTCATTCAGCTGACGGTCGGTGCGAATAATCAGATCCGAGTTGCCTTCACGCAGACGCAGCTCGATTTCCAGCAGCTTGGCGATACCGCCACTGAGCGCCGCCTTGCCGATGATATCCAGCGCCCGGCGCATACTGTTGGTGTAATGCTCGTCCGGCAAACCGGCAAAGCCATCGCTCTTCCAGCGGCGGAAGGCGGCCACAAACACTTCAAGCTCAGGCCAGAACTCAAGCTCGCTGATCCGCGAGCGAATGCGCACCGCAGATTCAGACACCCCGTCGAGGAACAGTTCCTCGCCCACTTCACGGGTGATGCGGGCACTTTGGGATGCGATACGGCGGTCGATATCCGCCAGCACGTCGTAGAAGGCAGTGAGATCCACCCCGAAGATCCTGCCCTGCTCCCGCAGCGCCATAATCGACTGGGGCACCATCACGTTCAAAAGTTGCTCCAGACTTGGCACCAGCTTACGGTAATCCAGAATACGGATGCCCTTGTCGTTAATAGAGGTGGCCTCTTCCCGGGCTCGCTCCCAGGTTTCGGCAAGGCCAGAGCCCGACTTGGCGGCAATCACGGTATCGAAGTGCTCTACATACTGTTTCACCGAGCCCACCAGATAGTCGCGTTTAAGCAGCAACTCTTCACCCTGACGCAGTCGCTCGCCTATGCTGCCCTGGGCCTCATCGTCGGTAGGCGCCAGCTTAAGGTCGGCCAGTTTACGCAGTAATGAGCGCAGCTTGGTGAGGTTTTCCGAGGCTTCCACCTGGGCGGCATCGGAGGTCTTGCGGCCCGACTCCAGTTCGCTGCGCTGGGTTTTCACCTCAGCAGACAGTCGGGCGAGCTGCTGCTCCAGCTCCGATTGAGCGCGGCGCACCTTGGCCAGCTCCTCGGCGAGCCGTGGCTTGCGGCTAAGCCAGGTATGCTGATACCAGTCTTCGTAGCGCAGTACGTCAGCGCGGCGGCCTTCGGCATCGGCAATCTTGCGCTCAAGAGTGCGGATATCGGCCTTGAGACCCACAATCTTGTCTTCGTCCACACCGCGGGACTTAAGCTCGTTTTTGTACCACTGCTCACAGGCCTTGGTTTCGGCCTTGGCGTTGGCGCGGCGGCTCTCGATACCTGTCTTGACCGAAGCAATCTGGGCATCCAGTGCGCCCACCACTTCCTGCCAGTAGGCATTCTTCTCCATCCGCGCTTCGAGGGACTCTTCCTTGGTCTCCTCCAGCCAGTCCTGATGGTCGCGGCCAAGCTGCTTAAGCTGATGCTCAATGGTCACCAAACGCTTACCGGCCAGTTGCTTACGCTCGGCCAGAGCCTTGTTGACCCTGTCCTGCTCGGCGCGCTTTTCATCGAATAAACGGCGCAGGTCTTCACGGGCATTTTTAAAGGCGGTGCGGGCAAAGGTGAGTTCGCGGGAGAGCTTTTCCAGCTCGCCGTTGATTGTCACCAGCTGCTCTTCGGCGGCTTCCTGCACTTCGCGGGCACTGCCCAGAGCTTCTTCTGCCTTGGCAAGACGGCTTCTGAGTTCCTGCTCACTCTGGGCATATTCGGGAATATCCAGCGCCTTTAAGTCCAGCCCTATGCCGAACAGGCTATTGCCATCAGCGCCACTGTTAGCGTTAAAGGGATGCAGATCGGTGCGATGCAACAGCTCCGGGGCAATCACCTTACCCAGGTGCTCTTCCCAGCCGGGGGCTTCTTTACGCAGAAACTCCAGCAGGGTGTGCGACTGAGGAAAGAGCATGGTCTTGAGCTCGTCCAGCGCATTCTGGCGCTCGCTGACACGGATGCTGGCCAGACGCAGGGCTTCGCTGGCCTGATCGCGGCGGGAACGCAGACGACGCTCTTCCAGCGCCAGACGCTCCACGTTGGCGTTGCTGGCTTCCTGCTCTTCGTCGGCACGTTCAATGCGCTCATCGAACACCGCCAGATTGAGCTTTTCCTCTTCGGTGTAGGTCACCGCATCCTGGCGCAGCTTTTCTTCAGAAGCGGCGAGCTTCAGCTCATATTCTTCTTCACGGAAACGGTTCTTGCCTGCTTCCAGCTGATCGCGCCAGAACTGCTCGAGTTTCTCAAGATCGCTGCGGGCAGCTGCGGCCTGACGCTCACGGGCGTCGCGCTGCTTATCCAGATCCTGATCCAGCACTTCCAGGTCGCGGTTTAACTGCTCAACAATCTTGGAGCGGCGGGCGTTATAGGCAGCCTCTACGTCCTGATGTTTGTCGGTGAGCAGCTTATGGCGCTCGCTTAAGTTTTCAAGGTCGGTGCGCCACAGCGGCAGCTGCTCGAGATCGCCCTTGGCGGTTTCGATGTCGGCATCGAGGAAGGCGCCGTGCTGATCTTCAATCACCTCAAGTTCGTGCTCGAACTTGCTGACATCACCACGGGCGGCGGAGATTTCCTGGTTCAGCTCGTCGCGCTTTTCCTTCCACTCATCATCGAGCTGGCGCAGGCGGAAGTTGTATTCCTTGGAGGCGGTCTGACAGCGCTCCAGCCGCTCGGCCTCCAGCACTTCATCATCCTTATAGCCCTTGTGCAGCCCGGCCAGACGCAGCTCGGCAGACAGCAGTTGATTGAACTCCTGCTCCAGCTTGTCGAACTCTGGACGAATTTCTTCAAATCCGGCAATAAGTTGGCACTCGCGGATCCAGTTTTCCACCTGCTGTGGATTGATGCGCGAGGTCGGCGGATTTACGCCATCTTCTTCCAGAATGGCGGCAATCATGGACTTCACCGTTTCCATCTTGCCTTCTTTGGAGTGCACCGCTTTGGCGAGTTTTTCGATGTGTCTTAAGGTGTGCTCGGCGTCGCACAGGGCAAACTGGCGGGCATAGCTTCTAAGCTCAACCCTGTTGGTGCCGCTCGACAGCAGAGTGCGATCGTTTTGAATAATGGCGCGGTATTCGCGGGTATTGAGCAGATTGGTGTGGGCAATGCCGGCACGTTTCATTTCACGGCCAAGCTCGGCGGCGGTGTGACACACCAGAGCATCGCCGTTACGGGCCTTCACATAGTCGTCCAGCTCGAAGCCCTTGGCGATAAAGCGGTAACTGATACCTTTGCCATCGCCGTTGGAGCTTAATACCGCCTGATACAGCATGCCGTCGCCGCGGCGATATTCGTAAATGATATAGCTGCTGTCGTGGGGCAGGTACCAGCGCTCAAAACTGTCGCGGGTGGAGGGCACCACCCGGCTTGGGTATTCGCCATAAAACACAGGCACCAGTCGCTGCAGTGTGGTCTTGCCCGAGGCATTGGTACCACAGATATTGGTATGGCCGTCGAGGGCCAGCTCGACCACCCCAGGCAAGTGGGTGTCGATAAGCACGATTCGTTGCAAGCTAGACATCTTTATCCTTAAAGCAAAGCGGCCGCAATCTGGCGGCAAGAGGTCGGGATCACGACCAAGGCCCATGGATGGAATACACGCGTTTAGAGGTAAACACCTGAGCGGAGCGAACACACACGGGAAAGGATTATTAAGGTAAAGGAAAGCCCCGTGGATGGCAATCACACGGGGCCTTGAAGCGGCGCCATATCAGGCTTTGCGCACTGTTTGGCGGGAATTTAAGCCAAGCTGTGCGTTACAGGGTGGCGCGGCGCTCTTCGTAGAACTGTGCCATGCCATCGAGGGCGGCTTCATCGAGGGCTCGCAGGCCACTCATCACCAGAGTCTTAACGCCGGTGCCAACCTGCTTACCATCGCTGATAAGGGCAAATTCCAGCGTTACGTCACCACGCTTGCCATCCACGCTGAGGCGGGCATCACTGAGCTCGAGCGCTACCTGATCGAAATCCAGGGTTGTGAGATCGAACGCCATGCTTTCGTAGATCACCAGTGGACGATCGGGGTTAATCATTACCCCGTGCTCACGCATCATGGGCACCAGCACATGAATAAAGTTAAGCCCTGAGAAAGACACATAGCTGCGCACGAAAGACTCGATTTGGGTCGCGCAGCGGCTTACGTCGCCCTGGCGGCTGACGCTGAGGTAAGTCTTATCGCGGCTGTCGCAGATTGGGAAGCTGTCGCCCACCTCGACCGGGAAGTTCAGGCACACGCCCTCGCCTACCATGCCTTCGAACTTGAATTGCATCTTCTGGCTCAGGCCATAGTGGCTCAGCACCAGTGCAAACAAAAGGTCACCGGGCACACAAAAGCGCTTGGCACTTTCGTCATGAATAGGGTTGAAATCTTCTGCAACCCGCTTGGCAAACTCGCTGGCCTGAAAAGGGGAAATCGTTACAGTTTCATCAGTTTGAGTAAAAAAAGGCTCGAGAAACATAGGCAGTGATACACCTGAAATCTTGTTGTGTCGTTTTTTTAGGCCAAGCAGTCTACCTCAATTATGACAATTAACTCACCCGATGACTTGCGCCAGTAAGCAACGCCTGCGACAGCGGCGAGATAAAAGGCTTTTCCAGCAAGGTTTTACCTTTTCATTACAAAGGTAAAGAAATCGGAAATTAAGCTAGTCTTAAGCACTACTCCCTAACCTCAAAACACAAATGATAACTATTGTCATTATCGACAAAAGGGAGACACCATGACCACCATCGCCAAGCCAGCCATCAAGCTGAGCCTGCTGACCAGCGCCCTGCTGGCAAGCTTTGCCGCCACTGCAACCGCCAATGCCGACATCGAGCAGATCAGCATTTTCGGTAAAAAGAACCCCATCAACACAGTGCCAGGCAGCGCCCATCAGCTGAGCCAGGAAGAGCTGGATACCTTCAAGTATTCCGACATCATGCGCACCCTGGCCTCGGTGCCCGGTGTCTATATTCAGGAAGAAGAAGGCTATGGTCTGCGCCCCAATCTTGGCATGCGCGGCACGGGTCAGAACCGCTCAGAAAAGATCACCGTGATGGAAGATGGCGTGCTGGCAGCACCGGCGCCTTATGCTTCACCAGCGGCCTATTACTTCCCAACCTCCGGCCGCATGCAGCAAATTGAAGTGCTCAAAGGCTCTTCTACCGTGAAATACGGCCCGCGCACCACCGGCGGCGTGGTGAACATGGTTTCCCGCCAAATTCCTGATGCCGAACTGGCTGGCGCCCTCGATGTCGCCCTGGGGCAGGACGGTTACGGCAAGTTGCACGCCCACGCCGGTGGTCAGGGCGAACGCATTGGTGCCGTAACCGAAGTGTACCGTTATCAGGCCGATGGTTTCCGCGACATCAACGGCGTTGGCGGTGACACAGGTTTTGTGAAAAACGATCTGCTGGCCAAAGTGGCCATCGACAGCGCTAAAGATGCCAAATACGCCCAGCGGCTGGAACTCAAACTCAAGTATGCCGATGAAGTTTCCGACGAGACCTACATGGGTCTGACTGACGAAGATTATGCCGCCAAGCCATTCAGCCGTTACTCAGCGTCACAAAAAGATGTGATGACCACTGAGCACAAACAGCTGCAACTGAATCATATTATCGACTTCAGCGGCACAGTTAGCCTGGCTACCACCGCCTATTACAACGACTTCAAGCGCAACTGGTACAAAGCCGACAAGGTTAACGGCAAGAGCCTGTCCAAGGGTGGCATTGACGCCGCCAGTGCCTTCGATGCCAACCCTGAAGGTGCCATCGACGTCAGCGTTAAAGCCAATAACCGTGCCTACATTTCTCAGGGTATTCAAACCGAACTGGGACTGCTGCTGGGCGATCACCAGTTGGATATAGGTGTGCGCCTGCATCAGGACGAAATGGACCGCTTCCAGTGGGCCGATATCTACAGTCTGGACGCCAGTCAGCACATGAGCCTGACCAAGGCCGGTGTGCCGGGTACCGACTCTAACCGTATCGACAGCTCCGAAGCCCTGTCTGCTTATGTTCAGGACAGATTCACCCTGGGCGCCTTTACCCTTACCGCCGGTGTGCGCTACGAAGATGTGACCGTAGAGCGTGAAGACTGGGGCAAAACCAACCCTGGCCGTAACGGCGAAGGTAAGCTCAAGGAAAACAGCTTCTCGGCGCTGCTGCCATCGTTGTCTGCCACTTGGCAGCTGACCGACAACACCCTGCTGCTGGCCGGTGTGCAAAAGGGCTTTGCCCCTGCCGCCCCAGGCAATACCGAGGGCCAGGAAGAGGAGAGCTGGAACTACGAGGCGGGTGCGCGCTTTGTGAATGGCAACTTCAATGCCGAAGCCATCGCCTTCTATGGTGATTACAGCAACATGCACGGCAACTGCACCGCCGCCCAGGGCTGTGATGAAGACAAGCTGGACAACCAGTACAACGCCGGCGAAGTAGTGGTGAAAGGGCTGGAATTGTCAGCTGGCCACCAATTCAACACCGAAGGCGCTTTGAGCTTCCCGGTAAAACTGGCGTACACCTACACCAGCACCGAGTTCCAGAACAGTTTCGACTCTGAGTTCGATACCTGGGGTTCAGTGCAGGTGGGTGACGAGTTCAGCTACACCCCTAAGCATCAGCTGTACCTGAGCGCCGGCATCAGCGCCGAGCAGTGGCAGTTGACCCTGGCAGGCCGTTATACCTCGGATATGCGCGCCACTGCGGGTCAGGGTGAGATTGCCGCCGATGACCTGATTGCCGCCAAGACACTGGTTGATCTGTCCGGTCGCTACTTTATTGATAAGCAGCAGGAAGTTTACCTGACAGTGGACAATCTGCTGGATGAAACCTACATGACCACCCGTGCCCATGGCTCGGTGTTTTCCGGCAAACCACGCTCAGTGACGGTCGGATATTCATATAAGTTCTAATCATATAGACAAACGTTCTACAAGGCGGGGCTCAGGCTCCGCCTTTTTTATGCCATAAAAATAAACCTTAAATTTCAATTAATTATCAATTAATGGATGTTAAAAATAAAAAGCCTTACAAATCAAAAGGCTTTACTTTGGCTTTACATTTGTTGATCTGGATCATTAATCCCAATACGAATCGTTTGCATTTGCTTAATCGGTTGTTAGAATCCGCTCCGTTCGATAACCCTCAGATAATAAAACGGGAAAGGGAAATGATGAAAAAGACTCTGATCGCCAGCGCCTTGCTGGGCCTGTTTGCCAGCCAAACTGCCATTGCCGCCGACGACACCGCCGAACTGCGTAAAGTGATTGAACAGCAGCAACAGGTACTGAAGGATCTGGAAAAGCGTCTGGAAGAAACCGAAAAGCGCGTTGAGCAAACTGCCGATGCGGCCGAAGCCAACGCCGACGCCAAGAGCGCAACCACCATCGGTGGTTATGGCGAACTGCACTACAACAACATGGATGACGAGAAAGAAATCGACTTCCACCGCTTTGTGCTGTTCTTCGGTCATGAGTTCACCAAAAAGACCCGTTTCTTCTCTGAGCTGGAACTGGAGCACTCGCTCTCAGGCGAAGGCAAGAAAGGCGAAGTGGAACTGGAACAGGCTTATATCGAGCATGACTTCAGTGACGCCCTGACCGCCAAAGCCGGTCTGTTCCTGCTGCCAGTGGGCATCCTTAACGAAACCCACGAACCCAACACCTTCTACGGTGTTGAGCGTAACCCGGTTGAGAAAGACATTCTGCCTACCACCTGGTGGGAAGGTGGTCTGGCACTGAACATCAAGGCCGCCCCTGGCCTCGCTTTCGACGCTGCCGTGACCTCTGGCCTGAAAGTGAAAGATGATTACAAGGTGCGTGGTGGCCGTCAGAAGGTGTCTGAAGCCAATGCCGACGCCCTTGCCTACACTGGCCGCGTGAAGTACACCGGCATTGCCGGTCTGGAACTGGCCGCCACCGCCCAGTACCAAAGCGATCTGACCCAGGGCAAGGACGGCGTGGATGAAGCCTCTGCCACCCTGCTGGAAGCCCACGGTATTTACACCATTGGTGGCTTCACCGTGCGTGCCCTGTATGCCCAGTGGAACATCGATGGCGTTGAAGCCGAGCTGCTTGGCCGCGACAGCCAGAAGGGCTGGTACATAGAGCCTTCTTATCGCTTCAACAACGAATTCGGCATCTTCGCCCGTTACAACGAGTGGGACAACGAAGCCGGTAACAGCGATGACACCACCAAGAAGGTAACCAGCGTTGGTATCAACTACTGGCTGCACGAAAACGTAGTGTTCAAGGCCGACTACGAGAAGCAGAGCGGTAAGCTCGATGCCGATGGCTTCAACCTGGGTGTTGGCTACCAGTTCTAAGTTTGTGATTCCAAGGGGCTTCGGCCCCTTTTGCTTTACGGGTCAACACCATGAAAAAACTGCTATTTCTTTGCCTCTGCTTACTCTTCCCTCTGGCACAGGCAGAAACGGTTTATCAGAGCAACGATGCCTTTATCAGCGCGAGTTTGGGCACCCTGCCCAAGGCACAGGTGCTGTGGCTGAATGACACCCAAAAGGCCGACATCGAGTCGATTCTGGCCCACAGGTTCAATAAGCTCAGGCTGCGTTACTGGCGCGATGGTGGCCAAACCGTGTGGATCATGGATGAAATTGGCAAGGAATCCCCCATTACCGTGGGTATTCATGTCAGCGGCGGCAAGATTATCAAGACCCAGGTACTGGTTTATCGCGAAAGCCGCGGCGATGAAGTCAGGCATGACTTCTTTACGGATCAATTCAAATCCGCCACACTGACGCCCTCATTGGAATTGGATCGCAGCATCGACGGCATCACGGGTGCCACCCTGTCGGTAAAAGCCCTGACCAAGCTTTCCCGCATTGCCCTGTATCTGGATGCTGCCGTACAAACTCAGCCTTGATTGACCGGATGAATCGACGCCATCACAACCGGGCCGCCACCCACACAGGCCATCAAATACGAAAATCCATTCGCCCCTGGCATCGCCGCCTTGGCTTGCTCGGGGCGCTGTTCCTCATGCTGCTTACCCTCACAGGCGTGGCCATTAATCATGCCGATGGTTGGGGGCTTGCCCATGCCAAGGTGCGCATTGGCTGGCTGCTGGATTACTATGGTATTCAGGCGCCAGCCCAAAGCCGCCAGTTCGATGATTTAGGGGTAACCGACAACCTGCTGTGGCAGCAACAGCGGCTGCTGTTGGAAGCCAGACGCCCGCTACTGGCTGCGGGACACGTAAATTCAATGATTGTCGCCATCGATGCCGAGCAGCTGTATTTGCTTAGCAGCGACGGCGAACTGCTGGAAACCCAGGATAAGAGCACCGGCCTACCTACGCCCTTAAGTGGCCTCGCCATCGAAGGCAGCACCCAGGTGTGGCTCAAAGGCGAGAAAGGCCAATATCTGGCCGATGAAGACTTTCTTGAGTGGCGCCAGGCCACAAGCTTTGTGCCTCTTAACTGGCTTGAGGGCAGCACAGCTTCTGAAGCGCTACTGCTTCAGGCCCGCAGCGCCAACCTGACCTGGGAGCGACTGCTGCTGGACCTGCACAGCGGCCGCCTGTTTGGCAGCTGGGCCATCTGGCTTTGGGATCTGCTGGCAGCTTGCTTTGTCTTTTTATCCTTAAGCGGACTCTACATCTGGTGGAGCCAGCGCCCGAGACGCAAATAGCCGTCGCCAGATAAAAAAAGACCCGGCTGCAAGAGCCGGGTAAAAGCAACAGGGCACTGGGCCCAATTGAGGCGATGGTGGATGTGCGAGCACATCAGGAGGCCGGAGTTGGCCGCCGCAGCAATCGACGCCACAGGGAAGGCCTGCTCACTTGCGAAGCATGAACTTCCAGAGCTTGCACTTCCTTTTTGGGCGAGGCCGCCAGCCACAGGCTGCTGACCCACACACTGCGATAGGCTTTCATCGAAAATCCTCCAAAGCTGAGATGTGGCTCAAGGTATCGCCGCCGCCGGAATAAGTAAAATGAATCTATTCCATTGCAGCCATTCCAAATCGGCATGAACATTCCTATCAAGAACTTACACTGCTTTGTGACCCTGGCAGAGACCGGCAGTTTTACTCAGGCCGCTGAAAAGCTGCATCTGACTCAGCCAACGCTCAGCAAAATGATCCAACGGCTTGAAGATCATTGGCAGCAACAACTGGTGATCCGCGCCACCCAGGGGCTGGCACTGACCCAGGCAGGAGAACTGCTGCTGACGCGATCCCGTGAGATCCTTGGCCACTGGCATTTGCTCGATCAGGACTTGTCACACCTCAGTGGCGTGCAGCGGGGATATTTGCGCTTGGGCGTGTGCCCCATGATGAGCAGCCTGGTGATAGAGCACCTCACTGCCTTTCGCGCCCGCTACCCCGGCATCAAGCTGGAAATGTTTGAATACGGCGGCTTTGGCTGCGAGCAGGCGCTGCTGGCCAACACCCTCGATATCGCCTTCACCGCCCTGCCGGCCACCCATGAAGATGAGCTGACCGCTCAGCCACTGACGGCCTATCCGCTGCTGGCGTGCCTGCCTCACTCTCATCCACTCGCAGAAAAAGCGGCGCTGGACTGGGGCGATTTCGGCTCTCATCCTTTCATCATGTACAACCAGGACTTTGCACTGGCGAAACTGCTGGACAGGCTGGCAAAACAGGCGGGAGTCGAGCTGAACGTGGCCTATCGCAGCGGCCAGTGGGACTTTCTGGCCACCATGGTGGAAGCCAAAATGGGGCTGGCTATTCTGCCTGCCCCCATTTGCGAGAAGTTAACCGATAAGGCGCTGAGCTTTCGGCCGTTAACCGGCGGCCACACCTGGGATCTGGCACTTATCTGGCGCAGCCATATGCGCCTGACCCCAGCGGCTGACGCCTTCCTGTCACTGAGCCGCGAGCGGCTTAAGACCAGCGTCTAAAGCAGCCACTGCTCGTCAGGTGGCAGAATAAGCAGGTTGCAGCGCACCCTATGCACTATGGCCTCGGCCGTGCTGCCAATCATGGCGCCAAACAGGCCTTCACGCTTACGTGCACCCAGCACCAGATACTTGGCCTTGAGGCTCGAACTTAACTGATACAGGCACAGCTCAGGCGAGCCGGTCACCAGGTGGATTTGCTCTGCCGGCAACCCGGTTTGCTGCAAAATGTGCTGATATTTATCGTGGGCGGCCTTCAGGATTTCCTGGGGTGCGACCAAATCCATATCGCGCAAAATGGTGGGCACTCTCACCACGCAGGCCAGATGCAGCGGTAAACCCAGCGCCTCGGCGAGCTGCTTGCCATGGCTCAGTACCAATCGATTGAGCAACTGCTTATCTTCACTCTGTGCACCCAGGTCCACTGCCATTAATACACAGCGGCCACGGGCGAGCGGATTGTTGGTCAGCAGCATCAAGGGAGTGCGGGTGTGGCGAATGAGGTGCCAGTCGTTAGGCTCGGGGGCCTCTGCGCCCTCGATGCCTTTGATAATCAGGGAGTAACCTTCTTTGGCTGCGCAGTCGATGGCATGTTCATGCAGCCGCTTGCACCACAGGGTTTCCAGCGGCGTATCGCCCTGTCCCAACTCACCGAGATGAGCAGCGACTTCATCGTGGCGCTGCTGGGTGAGTGTTTGCTTGGCAGCGCCAGCCAAGCGAGGATTATAGTATTCAGCTCCGGAAAAATAGGCGTGGGTGTATGCATACACCTTGGGTGCCATGTTCAGCGCGGCGGCGAGCGCCAACCCATCTTTCAGCGTATCGGTTTTGCCTTCCTGACACTGAGCTACAACAAGTGCTTTGTCCATATGAATCCCTCCCGTACAACCCTGGTATTCAGGCGCCTGGCGCCCTCTCCTACGCGGGAATAGTCCTTCCCCCAGTTTCCATACTAGGCGCAGTTGCTTTATTTAATCTGAATTTCCCTTCTTTATTTGTGGAAATTGGCCATAAAAAAACCCGCCACAGGGGCGGGTTTTTATTCGCAGAAGTATTAATTACTTCTTAGCGGCGTTCTTGGCCTTGGTCTCAGCAATCACAGTCTCAGCAACGTTGGCTGGACATGGGTTGTAGTGAGAGAACTCCATGGAGAACTGACCACGACCAGAGGTCATGGTACGCAGGTGACCGATGTAACCGAACATTTCGGCCAGCGGTACGTCTGCCTTAACGCGAACACCAGTCAGACCAGCTTCCTGATCCTTGATCATGCCGCGACGACGGTTCAGGTCACCAATTACGTCACCTACGTGATCGTCTGGAGTGAACACGTCAACCTTCATGATAGGCTCGAGCAGCTGTGGCTTGGCCTTAGGCATAGACTGACGGAATGCACCTTTAGCGGCGATTTCGAACGCGATGGCAGAGGAGTCAACTGCGTGGTAAGCACCGTCAAACAGTTCAACTTCAACGTCCAGCACTGGGAAGCCAGCCAGAGGACCTTCGCTCATCATGTCTTCGAAGCCAGACTCAACAGCAGGCCAGAATTCACGAGGAACGTTACCACCAACTACGGCAGACTTAAAGGTGAAGCCGCTGCCTACTTCGCCTGGACGGATACGGTAGTCAATCTTACCGTACTGACCAGAACCACCAGACTGCTTCTTGTGAGTGTAGCTGTCTTCGATGGCGGCAGTGATGGTTTCACGGTAGGCCACCTGAGGAGCGCCTACAGTCAGGTCAACACCGAAGGTACGCTTCAGGATGTCTACCTTGATGTCCAGGTGCAGTTCACCCATACCTTTCAGGATGGTGTCACCGGTTTCCTGGTCGGTTTCAACCTGGAATGATGGATCTTCAGCAACCATCTTACCCAGAGCAACACCCAGCTTCTCAGAAGCACCTTTGTCCTTCGGAGTCACAGCAATAGAGATTACTGGAGTTGGGAAGATCATAGGTTCGAGAGTACATTCGTGCTTAGGATCACACAGGGTGTGACCAGTCTGAACGTTCTTCATACCTACAACCGCGATGATGTCACCAGCTTGAGCGCTGTCGATTTCGTTACGGTCGTTGGCGTGCATCTCAACCATACGGCCGATACGCTCAGTCTTACCGGTAGCAGAGTTCAGGATGGTGTCACCCTTCTTCAGCTTACCAGAGTAGATACGGATAAAGGTCAGGGCGCCGAAACGGTCATCCATGATCTTAAACGCCAGAGCGCGGAAAGGCTCGTCTACAGAAACAGTAGCAACCTTGCCAGTTTCTTCACCAGTCTCTGGGTCAGTCAGAGGCTGTGGGTCAACTTCAGTTGGAGAAGGCAGGTAGTCTACTACCGCATCCAACAGCAGCTGCATACCTTTGTTCTTGAACGCAGAGCCACAGAAAGTGGGGAAGAAAGACAGGTTGATGGTACCCTTACGGATACAACGCTTCAGGTCTTCGATAGAAGGCTCTTCACCTTCCATGTAAGCTTCCATCAGATCGTCGTCCTGCTCAACGGCAGTCTCAACCAGCATTTCACGGTATTCTTCAACCAGATCAACCATGTCAGCAGGAATGTCAGTCACGGTGTAGTTTTCTGGCAGACCGGTGTCATCCCATACGAAAGCCTGACGGTTCAGTACGTCTACAACGCCTGTGAATTCGTCTTCGCGGCCGATAGGCAGAGTCATTACCAGCGGGTTGGCAGCCAGTACACGCTTAACCTGACCAACAACGCGCAGGAAGTCAGCACCGATACGGTCCAGCTTGTTTACGAAGATCAGACGAGCTACTTCAGACTCGTTAGCATAACGCCAGTTGGTTTCTGATTGTGGTTCTACACCGCCGCTACCGCAGAATACACCAACACCACCATCCAGAACCTTCAGAGAACGATAAACTTCAACGGTGAAGTCAACGTGGCCGGGGGTGTCGATTACGTTAAAGCGGTGACCTTTCCAGAAACAGGTGGTGGCAGCAGACTGAATGGTAATACCACGCTCAGCTTCTTGATCCATGAAGTCCATGGTAGAGGCGCCGTCGTGTACTTCACCCAGTTTGTGGATTTTACCGGTCAGCTTAAGGATACGCTCGGTGGTCGTGGTTTTACCCGCGTCAACGTGAGCGAAAATACCAATGTTTCTGTATTTTGATAAATCGGTCATGATTCAACTTTTTTGCTTGGTTTATAAAGTAGACGGAGTATGCCACAAAAAAGCAGCAGACCACACATCAGGATTCGAGGCGCATATTGTAATTGGGAAGGACGCCCGGCGCAAACTGCTTAGGCATTTTTTAGCTGACAAAACAGAGGCTACAGAAAACAGCCAAATAAAAACGGTTAAAAATCAACCTTAAAGGCCGCTTGGGCATAGTTGAAATTTGGTGGAATTTTTAAGCAACACTGTGACAGGACACGGCTTTTCTCATGCTTTCGTTGCTGTTCAGGCGGCACCGGATGAGATGCGGCCGAAGCGGAAGTTGCCCCTGCCCTGCTCTTTGACTTCGTACATGGCCACGTCGGCAGCTTCCAACAACTCTTCCAGGCTGTGGCCATGATGAGGGTACACGGCAATACCGACACTGGCGCCAACATCGCAGGTAAGATTCCCACGCACCATCACAGGCTTGGACACCTGCAGCAGGATTTCCTGCGCTAATTGCCTGAGTTTGTTGTAATCCTTATCGACACCATTCACGCCAATCAGGAATTCATCTCCACCCCAACGGATTGCCACACCGTCTCCGGCGAGCCGCTGCAATCGGTCTGCCACCGCTTTGAGTACAGTATCGCCAGCCTCGTGACCATAAATATCGTTAATGGGCTTAAAGCGGTCCAGATCGATAAGCATCAGCCCCATCATGCCGCGGGTCTGGTCGGCCTTACGCATCATTTCAGACAAAATCCGCTCACCGGCACGGCGGTTTTTCAGCTGGGTCAGCAGGTCGTGTTCGGCCTCAAAGCGGATCATACGTTCGCGGTAAGTACGCTCGGTAATGTCGTACATCATGATTTCAATCAGCAGATCCGATACCCCTTCGGTATCCTCCACCTTGGAGAACAGACAATGCACCCACTTAAGCGACTCGGCCTGCTCAGTACGCAGCTGCAGCTCCATCTCCACATGGTTTAAGTTGACGTTCTGCCGCAGCTCCTTGAGGAAGGTTTCAAGCTCGAACTCCTCTTCAAACCAGCTAACCAGAAACGGTTTGGATTCCAGCGACTTGGTACCGCATAAGCGCTCAAACGCCTCGTTGGCCACCAGCAGCTGATTTTGCTTATCGATAAGGCATATCCCGGCGCTGGCACGCTCGAAAATCAGCCTGAATTTGCGCTCCAGCAGCTCGGTTTTTTCACGCATGCTGCGCTCTTTATCGATGGACTGATTCAGGTTGCCAACAAGGGCATTAATCCCCCGTACCAGACTGCCAATTTCATCTTGCTCGTGATATCGCGGCACCTGCAGCGGGTCGTCCTGCCCCGGGCTGATTTGCTCAAAATCGCCGGTGAGCTTTTTTAAGGGCGCGGTCAGCGTTTTATGCACCAGAATCGATACCAGCACCGCAATCAAAGCCGATTGCAGCGCCAATACCCAGGCCTGCTTGAGCGCCACCTCGGTGGCCCGCGACTCGATATAACGGCTGTTGGGCATCAGCTTGAGGCGGCCAAGCACCTCCCCTGCAAAGAAGGGATGGGGGATTTCGTATTCCAGCAGCGCATCGGCGCCATCGTGCTTAAAGCCTTTGGAGCTGACCCAATCTCCGCTGCCGGTGGTAAGCAGTGCGCCGGCAATCAAGTCGTTGACTTCAAGACCTTCAACAATCTCGCGCCCAAGCTCCGCATCCTGCACATACAGGGCGATTGAGGCAGTTTTTTGCACTGTCATTGCAATTTGGGAGATTTGACTGCGGGCCTCAAGGTACTTGCTGCTTTTGGCGTCCATAAAGAAATACAGACAGGCCACCACCGCGGCCACAAATGCTCCCAGGCCGATGGAAATTGCCACCTTGATGTACAGCTTCTGGCGATTAAGGATCAAACTTATGCACCACCTTCAGGCTCTGATTCAACTCGCTGCCACGGACAAAGGTAATGCCCGAGGGCGTGCTTTGCATCTTCTCGGCCAGTGCCTCATCCGAGTCCACTTCCTGGGGCTGGGTTACCCGCCCGGAAAACTGCAATCGGGCCCAATAAGCACTAACCTGGGCCAGGCTGCGGTCTACAAGCTGGCGGTAAAACTCTTCCCGCAGCGCTTCGTCACTGGCGTTGTCGAATACGGTCACTTCGTCACCATTGGGAAAGGTGTCGTAACGGCCCATAAAAATATCCACCAGCTCATGGTGACTGAGCTGCTCAACCTTGCTGCCGGCATTGACGACCACGTACAGCGAATCGTCTCCCCTCGCAGGAGCCGCGACCAACCAGGCAATCATGATATGCGTCAATAATTTCATGGCTAGAAGGTAAAGCTCAGGTTGATTGAAAACAGATCCACCGAGTCATCATGACCCATAGGCAAATCCCGTACCCACAAGCTGGAGCCCTTTTCGCCGACTTCAGTGTGATCCCACTGCAGCTTGAGCGCCATATCTTCATAAAAGTCCCAGCGCACCCCCAGGGTGTAGCTGGTTTGGTCCAGCCGTGACACTTCATAGGTGTACTGCGCCGCCTGATACAAACCCATCAATTGCGCCTGCTGCTGTGCTGGCAGCAACGGCAGTATTTGCGGCTGGGGCAATACATCTGCATCCTCGGTATTGGAAACAGCGGCAATCACGCCATAAAAGGTAAAGTCATTGATTCGGCGGCCAAGGCTCACATAACCGGAGACATAAGGTTGTAACAGCTTCCAGTCGGTTTCTGTGTAACCGAGCTCAGATTGCACCAGCCAGATGCCATCATCATATTGAGCCCCGAGAGCGTAATAACGGGACTGGCGATCGACAAACTCAATTTCATCGGCGATTGCGGCAGCCTCGGGCCACAGCTGGGGCGGTAAGGTTCGCAGGGCATACAGCAACTGGTAGGCGTCATAGTTCGTTCCCGTGGTAGAGGCTTCGGCCACGGCCGCCCTTACTAACCAATCGGTTCCCGACAGCGACAGGGTTACAGCTGTGATGTTATCGAGTTCTATCTCAATTTGCTGCTCTGCCCCCTGCAAGGCGGCATCGGTACTGCCATAGGCGAGCTTGGCTTCAAACATGGTGTCGCCAAAGCGGGTGCGATAGCTAATGTCGGCGCCATCGTAGCGGGAGATAGAGGAGATAAGATTGTAGAACTCGGGCACAGGCCTGACCCACGGATAGGCGTAGGACACGTCCCGGTATTCGGTGAGCATGTAAAGATCCAGCCCCAGACGGCCGACCCGGAACGCCCAATCGCGGTTGGGGCGGTAGCGCAGAAACAGCCATTCGAGATTATCAGCTGTCTCGTCGCTGACTCTGTCTTTGAAAACCATTTGCGCGACTGCATCGAAACCGCCCGGAAGATCGGCGTTCAGCTGCAGCCCCAACATGGTATCGCCGGCGGTGGACCAACCCTGTCCCACGGCTTCCATGGTGTAATCACGGTGAAAACCCAAACTATCACTGCTGTTGTACAGGGCGCCAATACTGCCAAAGCCACTGAAGCTGATGTTGGGTTCCGCGTATGCCATTCCCGCTGACATCGTGCCAAGCAGGCCGATCGTCAAGAATTTATACAAGGTGACTCTCCCCGGTAACAACGCGATCTTTATGTCATTCTTAAGCTTAGAAGCTTTCCCGACAGATGGGTAAAACTGTTAAGAAAAGACGCATCTTTGTGTCACGTTTTAACATCGAGTGTAAATGTTTGTTGCAACGGAAGAAAGTCAACGCTGTACGGTTTGTGCGCGATTCTGCGGAATTTTGTCACATTTTTGACGAAGGATGAATAAATGGCGCGCCAAATCCCCACACGCGCCCATAAAAAAGCCCGCCATCAGGCGGGCTTTTGCGTGAATGACGCTTAGTCTTCCACTGGCGATACCACAAACAGCAGGTCGCCCTGAGACACCTGTTGACCATTGGTGTTCAGGATACGCTCGATGCGGTACTTCTTGTCTTCCGGATAGAGCACAGCGCCCTTGCGGTTGAAGCTTGCCAGAGTGACCTGGGAGAACATCTTCATCGCTTCGGTCAGCGCCAGGGTGGTGTCGGTGGTCACAATGTCACCTTCACGGACAAACTCCGGCTCGCCTGGAGCAGGTGAGCTGTAGAAGATACCCGCGCCCTGAGCCAGCACTTTCAGCTCGTTGGAGTCACCCACACGTAGAGACTCGGTATCCACGCCCTGGGTTTCGGCAGCCGCTTCCATTTCGGCGATAAGCTCAGGGATATCCAGCTCAGCCATCAGACGAGGCAGGTAGTTGGTGTCATACACACCTTCGTTGAAGGTGGCATCCTTGAGGATACGCTTGAGCAGCGGAATGTTGGTCGCAATACCCTTGAGAACCACGCTGTCCAGATAGTCGTACATCTTGGCTACCACGTCTTCACGGGACTCACCACGGATGATGATCTGGGCAATCAGGCTGTCGTAGTAAGGCGATACTTCCTTGCCTTCGGCGGCGATAGAGATGATTTCCACATCGTCACGCTCTGGCATCACGCACTCGGTGATCTTGCCAGGGTTTGGCATCAGCTGCAGTACACCGTTGCTGTCAAGGGCGGCCTTCTCAGCGGTCACACGCACTTCCATGGCGTAACCGATTTCCTGAGGCTCCAGGTTTTCAATGGAGCGACCGGCAGCAATGTCAAACTGGGCAGAAACGATGTCGATACCGGAAGTGGCCTCGGTCACAGGGTGTTCTACCTGCAGACGGGTGTTCATTTCCATGAAGTAGACTTCGTTGGCATCCAGGTTGTAGATGAATTCCACAGTACCTGCGCCCATGTAGTCCACGGCATCACCCAGTGCCTTGGTGTATTCCATCACCTTCTGCTTCAGCTCTGGCGGCAGCATGGTGGAACCAGACTCTTCAATCACCTTCTGGTTGTTGCGCTGCACCGAGCAGTCACGCAAACCCAATACCTTGGTGTTGCCGAACTTGTCACGCAGCAGCTGCACTTCGATGTGACGCAGTGAAGTCACATACTTCTCGAGATACAGGTCACCGTTACCGAACGCCGCAGCGGCTTCGGTAGAGGTCTTCATAAACAGCGGGATCATATCCTCTGGGCGTTTCACCACCTGGATACCCTTACCGCCACCGCCTTGTACCGCTTTAAGCAGCACTGGGTAACCAATTTCACTGGCCACGTTCACCGCCTGTTCGGCGTTGGACAGAATGCCGTGGGAACCGGGAACCACAGGCACGTTCTGCGCCTGAGAGGTCTTGATTGCGTTGGACTTGTTACCCATGGTGGTCATGGAGTGCACGCTTGGACCAACGAAGTTCACGCCATTGTTTACACACAAGGCGGCAAACTGAGGGCTCTCGGACAGGAAGCCGATACCTGGGTGCAGGGCGTCTACGTTTTCGTATTCAGCCACTTTCAGCACCGAGTAAGCGTTCAGGTAAGATTCGTCAGAGGTGTTACCACCCAGACACACCAGCTTGTCGTTTTCCTTGAGCATGTCGGCCGGAACGGCAGTCATGTCAGGGTCAGAGGCAACCAGCACCACGTTGATGTTGTTGTCGTGAGCCTTGCGAATAAGCTTCACCGCGGTACAGCCACGGGCATGCACCAGCACCTTGTCGATTGGCTTCATCAGCGCACGGGGGTCGTCCTGATGCAGCTCATCATCAATCACCTGCGCTTCAGGCACCAGGCTAGACAGAGCGCCCTTGATCACTTCTTCAATCTGCTGGTTAGGCATTGGCATCAGCGGGTCGATGCTGGACAGCTGAGAGTCCAGAGTATCGCTGAAGGGGTTAGCCACCAGACCGTTCATGGCGCCAGGCACCTTGGACAGGTAGTTAGACAGAGTGGCAGTTGACGGCAGATACGCAGGTACCACCATCTGACCGGCAAACGGCATGTTGGTGCCAGACATGTAATAGGTCTGTACCAGCGGGTGAGTCACGAAAGATGCCTGAGCACCACCGGTACAGTCACCGAAGCCGAACATCAGCACTGGCAGCTCGTTGTCACGGATAAAGCGGGTGATACGATCGTTCACCACCGCCATGGAGAACAGTGCCGCGGCACCTTCTTTGGTCTGCATACCACCGGAAGAGATAAAGCAGATCACTGGCATGTGACGCTTGGCACACTCAATAAGCAGCGCAGAGAATTTCTCGGCAGAGGCCATATCAAAGGCACCGGCCTGGAAGGCGGTGTTGGACACAGCCACACCCACCTTGAGGGAAGTACCACTGTGTTCAAAGTCGGCCACACCAGTGATAAGGCCGCAAGGACGAATGCCCTTATCCAGCGCATCTTCAATCGACAGACGGAAGCCAGGGAAGTTGAGCAGGTTGGCGCTCATCTTGTCGCTGTTCAGTTCATCGAAGTTGGCAAAGAAACGGTTGATGACGTTTTCCCAGGTCATCTTGCCGGCTTTCTTCTCGTCGCGCAGTACCTTCTGGATCAGCAGATCCTGGTAACCCATGGTCAGACGGTTCCAGAAGTCCTTACGACGACCGATGCGCACCGGGTTGATGGCGCCGGTGTACTTGCCGGTGTCTTCTTCACTGTCGAAGTATTCAGGCAACAGACGCTCGAAGAAGTAGGTCAGGATCACGAACAGAGAGTCGTTAAGCTGTGGGAAACCCACACTCTTCCACTGTTCGGTCTTGGTCAGCAATTCGGCACGGTTTGACTGAGACATGAAGTACTTCAGCCACTTGTAGAACTTGCTCTTGTCGTTGGCAATGTCCTGAGTCGACAGGGCGCGGTCGATGGCCTTGTGCAGCAGGCTGTCTACCGAGGCGCGGGACAGGCTCTTGCTCATCATGGCTTCTTTGGCGATAGAGGCCAGGCTGCCCACCACGTTGTCGTACAGGGCGTTGAAGATCAGGATGTTGTAGCACTGCCAAATAAAGTCTTCGCGCAGTTCTTTATTCACTACCACGTCCAGCACTGTGAGGTTGTTCAGCTCAGGCCAGTCGGCCTCAGTCACCTCGGCAGGCAGGGTTTCCAGATAGTGGATAAGGCCCTTGAAGTTGTTGGCGGCATTGGCCTTCCAGCGGTGGTACAAAGACCAGCCGATGTTGAACAGCAGCGCCTTCTTGGCCTTTTTGTAGTTTTCTTTTGGTTCACCCAAAATCAAACGGGTCAGCATGTTACGTTCGGTGCTGACTTCGCTGCGCTTGTTAACGAAGTTGTTCCACAGCTTAGACAGCTCTTCGTCGTAAACCACTTTGTCCGGGCTTGAGAGCCAGGCCTGGAATACCTTTTCCTGTTCTTTCTGGATACGCTCCAGCAGATCGCCTTCAGGCACGCTCACCTTGGACAGACGGCCATATTGCTCCATGGAGATGGAGTGGATACGGCTGCGCAGAGTCAGGTAACGCAGGTAACGGTAGGCACTGCCGAACAGGTTCAGGTGCATGGTTGGGCTGTTGGCCACGGCCAGATCAGCGGTATTTTCCAGCGCCTTGAGGTTCTTGGACGGGTTCAGGAAGCGGGTCAGACTGCGCTCGTAGTGCTCGCGCAGATCTTTGGATTCTTTAACGAAGTTAACCGCAGCGCGCTCAACCGCTTCAATAGAGCTGATGATGGCACGGCGCAGGTTGTGCTGACGCTCGTCACGGTCAGACGGAGAAAAGTCGATGATGCCATCGATACAACCGGCAGTGTAAAGCTCCTCAGGAGACACACCCACCGACTTGGCACATTCCTGCCAGGACAGGTTGTATTTACGGGCAATACTCTGCAGACCCTGTGGCTGGATGGTGTTGAAGATACCATCACGCAGCGACAGCAGAATGTTGGCCGCAGCCAGCGGAATTGCACCACCCGAGTAACCGGCACCAATAACGATACCCACGGTTGGCACATCAACGTTGGCACTCTCGGCAATCGCCTTGGAAATGGAGTGTGCCTGGTTGTTGCTGTTGGCAATCTCACCGGCGTCCGCACCGGGTGTGTCGATGAGATAAACAATTGGCATGGACAGTTCGGCAAAGTGACGAATGGCCTTGCAGGCGGCCAGGTGATGCTCAGGCATCCAGGCGCCGTTGGCGGTGGTACGTTCCTGGGCTACAAAACCCACGCGACGTACGCGGCTACCGAAGTTCAAATCCACTTCAGCGCTATAGAAGGAACCCATGTGGGTTTCAGTGATGACCTTACCCTTGAGATCGGCAATAATGCGCTTGGCGCCGGGGCGGCCCTTGTCCTGGGTTGGCTGGATAACCTTGGCAACATAGCCATCCACATCCAGATTCGCCAGTTCCTTCAGGTTGGCCTGGATGGCGGCGTCATCCAGCAGACCTTTAATTTCTTCTGATAAACTCTGTTTGCTGTGCTCAGGGAACAGCGAAAAATCCTTGGCCAGGTGCTCCGCTTGCAGAAACAGCGGATCAGGCTTTTGTGCTTGAGTCATGTTAGTGGGCTGCTTGTTGGTGGTCATTAAGAGATCCTCTGCTAAGCCTCTGAAAATTTTTAGCCATCAAATATACCTTTCTTCGGTTTGCAAATACCATTAAACTGCCCTGGACGCTTTGTTCCATTTTTGAGACGATAGAAAAAACATGCCAGATTTGAATGGGATGGCGCTGTTTGCAGCAGTGGTCAGATCTCAAGGATTCAGTCAGGCGGCCCGTGATACCGGCATGCCAAAATCCACCATAAGTCGCAAAGTTGCTCAGCTTGAAGAAGAGCTTGGTGTACGTTTGCTACAAAGGGATACCCGCAATCTGAGCCTCACCCAGGTGGGCGCCCTGTTCTATCAGCACTGCGAAACCATAGTGAACGAGCTCGAAGCCGCCAAAGCGGTGATTGAACACACCCACGCCGATGTCTCCGGCTCGCTGCGAATTGCCATTCCGGTCTCCTTCAGTCAGGAGCTTATCTCCAATCTGTGCAGTGGCTTTTTGCGCCTGTACCCCAGCGTAGAACTGGATGTACAGTTTACCGACTCGGATGTGGGTCTGGTGGGTGAAGGCTATGATATCGCCATCAAATACGGCCCACTGCAGCCGTCGGATAACGTTGCCAGACTGCTGTTCGAGCGCCAGCCGATTTTGGTGGCAAGCCCCGGCTATTTAAAACAATTCGGCACCCCGGCCACCCCCAAAGAGCTGGGTCAGCACGCCGGTATTTTGCTCGGCACCACCCGCTCAGCGCCCATCTGGCCGCTGGGTAAAGGCGGTCGTAAGACCATGGTTGCCTTTAAGCGACGGGTACGGGTAAACAGCGCCGTGATGGTGCGGCAGCTGGCGCTGGATGATTTCGGTATAGCTATGCTGTCCCATGCCCAGTGCAAAAAAGATCTCGCCAGCGGCGCCCTGGTGCCCATATTGCCCGAGTGGCCGATGGAACCCTTTAAAGTTTACGGCGTGTATTCAAGCCGCAAGCAGCTCGCCACCAACATCAGCGTATTTCTCGACTTCTTTACCAAGCGCTTTGGCAGCCAGGAGTCACTGCTTGGTCTGATGGGCTGAATTCAATGGCGGCAGAGACTCAGAAAGCCCAGGCTTTCTACGTGACACGGCTGCAGGGACGCCAAAAACCAGCCTCCTCCCCCCCAACGCTCAATCCACCAAAAGCGGCAAAAAGTTGTACGCCAACCTCGCTTTTCCATGGCAGCTGTGGTACCCCTGTTTTTCTACTAAAATCTGGCTAATCAACTGATTGAAACCGGCTGATTGAAACCGAGCCAACTGATAGAACCGAAATCATCGAGAAAAGGACGCCCCCTATGTTCAAGCGAATGCTCCCTGCGCTCTTTATGGCCTCCCTCCCCATGGCCGCCATGGCCAGTCTCGACGTGGAAGAGCTCCGCGTTGACAAGGCCAAAGCCGAGTTCCCGGATGTTGCCAACCGTTATCAGGGTTTGGTGACGGGTCTGCAGGAAAAGCTTGCCGCAGGCAATGAAGAAAAGCAGGTGACCCAAATGACCGCCGCCCAGGGCATTCGTTTGTGGCAACAGGCGGTGCGGGATGTGCAGTCCGGCAACATTGACGATCGCAGCCTTTATTGGGCCCGGCTGGCCATGCGCAGCCACCTGAAAACAAGCCCCGCAGGCTATAACATAGTGCCCTGGCAGCGCGATATTCTGGTAAGGGCGGTCGAGACCGCTTCCCGTGGCTTTTCGGATATTAATTTCGGCGACGATGTGCAGATCCGTATTCTGCTGACTGGCTTTGACCCCTTCTTCCTCGACCGCAACATTCAGCAAAGCAATCCCTCCGGTATCACAGCGCTGATGCTCGACGGTTATAAATTCAAGGTGGGCGGCAAGCAGGCACAAATCGAGACAGTGATGATCCCGGTACGCTTTGCCGATTTCGACCAGGGCATGATTGAGTCGCTGCTCACCCCTTTCTATCGCAAGCGCTCCATTAATGCGGTGTTTACCGTCAGCATGGGCCGGGATGATTTCGACCTCGAGCGTTTCCCCGGCCGCAACCGCAGCGCCGAGGCGCCGGATAATCTGAACGTGTTCACCGGCGCCAGCAAAAGCCGCCCTATTGCCCCAATGCTCAACGGCAAGACCCTGAATGGCGATGAGTTTGTGGAGTTTTCACTGCCAGCCTCGGTAATGCAGGCCGCGCCCGGCAGTTACAAAATCAACGACAATCACAAGGTCACTACCCTGTCCAAGGGCAGCTTTGAGGCCCGCTCCTTGTCAGAGCTTTATAACGAAACCTCGGTCGAAGGTTCCGGCGGCGGCTACCTGTCCAATGAGATTTCTTACCGCGCGGTGCTGCTGCGGGATCAATTCGGTTTGAAGATCCCGGTGGGCCATATCCATACCCCGAAAGTGGCCGGTTACGATGCCGAGGCGGGCAAAGCCATTGCCGAGCAGGTGCGCGCCATGGTGGAACTGGCGGCATCCACGCTCTGAATCAGGTAGCGCAGATAGCAACAGCGGGGCAAATGCCCCGCTTTTTTCTGTTTGCTGTATCGCAGCCAAGCCCATATTTGCCCGCAGCGCAGCCCCGGGGGTAAAATGCCAGCGCATTGGCTCAGGGATCTGTATGTTCAGTTTTTTACGCCCCAAAAAAACAACAAAGGCAAGCAAACACCCGGTAAAAGCCTTATCCGGCGTACTCGCCAACTGTGAAAGCATGGCGCCGCGCAGCGCCGTGGAAGAAGATGCCTTTTTGCATCTCGAGAGTGCCTGCCTTCGAGCCGAGGCGGGCCTTGGGATAAGTTTGCCCCGCCCTACTCTCAGGTTTGATGTTCGCGGCAAAACCGCTGGCATGGCCTATGGTCAGCTGAATCTTATTCGATTAAACCCCAGGCTGCTGGAAGAAAACCCCGACATCTTTTTTACCGAAGTCATTCCCCACGAGCTTTGTCATTTGCTGGCGCATCGACTGCACGGCAAGGTCAAACCCCATGGACATGAGTGGCAAACGCTGATGCGCACTCTCTATGGCCTTTCCCCGCGCACCACCCACAGCCTGGATACCCGCAGCGTCAGCAAGAGCATCAGCTACCAGTGCGGCTGCGGCCCGGTGGAACTGAGTGTTCGCCGTCACAACAAAGTCAGCCGCGGTGATACCCGCTATCTGTGCCGCCGCTGCCAGCAATATTTACAGCCTGCCACTGCCTTGCCCACCTAAGTCGATTGATTTACCATCCAGCTTCTTTCAGAGCGGCCAAAGCCGCCTTTTTCACAATTAAAGTCATAGATTATTTTGCGCTATCTCATTGTATTACTGATTTTTACAGCAAGTTTCACACAGGCCGCCAGCCACCCCGCCAATTTCTCAGACGCCAAACGCAAGGCACAGAAAATCTACCGCGATCTGCCGATGCGCAGCTTCTACTGCGGCTGCGATATTCGCCTCAATGGCAAACGCTGGGAGGTGGATTTGCCATCCTGTGGCTATCAGGTGCGTAAACGTGCCGAGCGTGCCGAACGCATCGAGTGGGAACATCTGGTACCCGCCTGGGAATTTGGCCACCAGCTGCAATGCTGGCAACAGGGTGGCCGCAAGGCATGTGCCGGCAACGACAAGCAATTCATGCGCATGGAAGCCGATCTGCACAATCTGGTGCCTGCCATCGGCGAGGTAAATGGCGATCGCAGCAACTTCCGCTTCAGCCAGTGGAACGGTCAGCGCGGCCAGTACGGTCAGTGCGATATGGCCATCGACTTCAAAGGCCGCCGAGCCCAGCCACCGGCACATGCCCGCGGTGCCATTGCCCGCAGCTACCTTTATATGAAGCAAACCTACGGGCTTAAAATTGCCTCCGCCCAATTAAAATTGTTCGAGGCATGGGATAAAAGCTATCCAGTTGATACTATTGAATGCCAGCGCGACGCCCTGATTGCCAAAACCCAGGGCAACCATAATCCCTTTGTCTCACGGGGCTGTGCCCAGGAGACAAACAAGCGTGCAGCGGACTAGTCAGTAACCAGCGTCAGGACACCCAATGAGAATCCCAAGAATTTTTCAGCCCTTTCCTCTGTCTCCTTCACAGCAGTTTGATCTGGATGAAGACGGCTTTGCCCACGTAGGCCGGGTGCTGCGCATGGGAGAAGGACAACACCTCTGCCTGTTCAATGGCGATGGCAAAGACTATCTGGCGGAAATCGTCACCGCTGGTAAAAAGTCGATGACAGTCAAGGTATTGTCCGCCACTGACAACCAAAGCGAGTCACCGCTCAATCTGCATTTGGGGCAGGTTATTTCCCGCGGCGATCGCATGGACTTCACCCTGCAAAAATCGGTGGAACTTGGCGTAAACACCATCACGCCGCTGTTTTCAGAGCGCTGCGGCGTTAAGCTCACCGGCGAGCGGCTGGAGAAGAAAATCGCCCAGTGGCAAAAAATCGTCATCAGTGCCTGCGAGCAGTGTGGCCGCGCCACTGTGCCAGAGGTTCGTCCAGCGATGGAACTGGCCGACTGGTGCGCCGAGCCTTCCAGCGCGCTGAAACTGAATTTGCACCCCAGAGCCAGCCATGGCATTGCCGGACTCAAGCTCGACAATCCCAGAGTCAGACTGCTGATTGGCCCCGAGGGTGGGCTCTCGGCCGAGGAAATTGCCATGACAGAAACCCACCAATTCAGCGAAGTTCTGCTTGGCCCCCGGGTGCTTCGCACCGAGACTGCGGCACTGACCGCTATCACGGCACTGCAAATGACATTTGGCGATCTGGGTTAACCCCGGCTCGCTCAGCAAAGAGGACGCAAGATGATTAAGCTTGGCATAGTGATGGACCCCATCAGCGACATCAATATCAAAAAGGACTCCAGCTTCGCCATGTTGCTGGCCGCCCAAGCCCGGGGCTATGCCCTGTATTACATGGAGATGCAGGATCTCGCCATGGTCAAAGGCGAGGCCCGCGCCCGCATGCATCCGCTGAAGGTGATGCAAAACGCCGACTGCTGGTTTGAGCTGGGCGAAGCCGTTGATGCGCCGCTGGCCGATCTTGACGTCATTCTAATGCGCAAAGACCCGCCATTCGATACCGAATATATCTACGCCACATACATGCTGGAGCGCGCCGAAGAAGCCGGTGTGCTGATAGTCAACAAGCCACAGAGCCTGCGCGACGCCAACGAAAAGCTGTTCACTGCCTGGTTCAGCGAGTTTACCCCCCTGACCATGGTGACCCGTGACGCTGCCCGTATTCGCGCCTTCCACGCCGAGCATGGCGATATCATCTTAAAGCCGCTGGACGGCATGGGCGGCGCCTCGATTTTCCGGGTAAAACAGGACGACCCCAACCTCGGCGTTATCATCGAAACCCTGACCAACCACGGCAATTGCTACGCCATGGCGCAGGTGTTTATTCCGGAAATTACTGCCGGTGACAAGCGCATCCTGGTGGTGGACGGCGAGCCAGTACCTTACTGCCTGGCGCGCATCCCCAAGCAGGGCGAAACCCGCGGTAATCTCGCTGCCGGTGGCCGTGGTGTTGCCCAGCCGCTGTCAGAGGCAGACTGGCGTATCGCCAAGGCGCTTGGCCCTGAGCTGAAGCGCCGCGGCCTGATTTTTGTTGGCCTAGACGTAATTGGTGACAAGCTCACTGAAATTAACGTCACCAGCCCAACCTGCATCCGTGAAATTGAAGCCGCCTTCGAGGTGGACATCACCGGCATGCTGATGAATGCCATCGAAGCACGCATCAAAAAATAACCAGTGCAGGGGCGCAGCGCGCCCCATTTTGGGGAAGACTATGTCATCGAAATTCCTGGCAGTTTTATTGTTTTCGCTGCCGTTTGCCGTCACCGCCACCACAGATCCGCTCAAGACACCCGCCAAACCCAAAAACATGGTGATCATGGTGGGTGACGGTATGGGACCTGCCTACACCTCGGCCTACCGTTACTTTAAAGACAATCCGGACACCGAAGAAATTGAGCAGACCGTGTTTGACCGTTTGTTGGCGGGCATGGCCAGCACCTACCCGGCCAGTGTATCGGGTTATGTGACCGACTCAGCCGCGGCGGCCACCGCCCTTGCCACAGGTCACAAGAGCTACAACGGCGCCATTTCGGTGGATGTGAACAAGTCTCCCCTGCCAACCCTGTTTGAAAAAGCCCGCGAGGCTGGCCTTGCCACCGGTGTTGCCGTATCGAGCCAGATAAACCACGCCACACCGGCGGCCTTCCTGGCCCACAATGAAAGCCGCAAAAATTACGATGAGATAGCCAAAGCCATTCTCGACAGTAACACCGAGGTGCTGCTGGGCGGCGGTCAGCGTTATTTCGATGACGCTTTGCTGGGGCAATTTACCGCCAAGGGTTATACCCATCTGACAGACCTTCAGGCCCTGAGCGCCGTTCAAAGCGGCAAGGTCATTGGTCTGTTTGCCGATGTGCAGCTACCTTGGGTAATAGACAATCCGGGTGCCAATCAGCTGTCTACTCTCACCGCCAAGGCACTGGAACTGCTGGCACAAAACGACAAAGGCTTTGTGCTGCTGGTTGAAGGCAGCCTGATTGACTGGGCAGGCCACAACAACGACATAGTGACCGCTATGGGTGAGATGGATGAATTTGCCCGCGCCATCGAGGTGGTGGAAGAGTTTGTTCGCAGCCGCGGCGATACCCTGATGGTAGTGACGGCCGACCACAACACCGGTGGTCTCAGCATAGGTGCCGATGGGCAATATGAGTGGAATGCAGCCCTGCTGCGCGCTGTCAGCGCGAGCCCGGATCTGATGGCGAGTAAAGCGATTGAGTCCGACGACTGGCAAGCCCCGATGCAGGCAAGTCTGGGTTTTGAGCTAAGTGATGATGAACTCAATAGCCTCACCAAAGCCAGACCTCAGGGCCAGAGCGTGCTGGCCGATGCCATCAAGAAGATTATCGATACCCGCAGCTTCACCGGCTGGACCAGTGGCGGCCATACAGCACTGGATGTGCAGGTGTTTGCCCAGGGACCGGCCTCCGGCCTGTTTATCGGTCATCAGGACAACACTGAAATTGCGCAGAAGATGATGAGCCTGCTGCCTAGGCCAAAGAGAGCCGCGGTGGCGCCAACCGCCCCCACAGTGACACTGCCACCGGCCGCTGAAGAACCCAAACAGGATGCGGCTCAGCCTGCTGCACCTGTGGCTGCACCTGCCGATGTGGTAAAGCCTGCGATGGATGTACAAAACGTGGCGGCATCAGAGGTGTCTCCAACAGCGACGGGAGCGGCGCAATCAGCGACAAAACCAGCCACGGATACAGCTGCCAATGCTGAGGCCAGTACTGAAGCCAAGCAGGCCGTTGATCATTGATCTTTGACCTCTAACCCGCCTTTTGGCCCAGGGGCACGTGATCGGCGCCTTTGGGCCAACGCCGGGTAATGGCAATCGATTCCAGCACTTCCAGGGTTTTCTCTTCAGTGATGGGTTTGGAGTATAGATACCCCTGCGCCAGCTCGCAGCCCGCCGCCTCCAAGAACTCGCACTGCAACTCAGTTTCAATCCCTTCCGCTACCACGGTTCTGCCAAGGTGGTGCGCCAAATCAATCACAGTAGTCACAATGTGAGTGTCGGCGCCATTCTCCAGCACGCCTGCGGTAAAGCAGCGGTCAATTTTCAGCACGTCAAAGGGCAACTGTTTGAGGTAGCTGAGTGACGAATACCCGGTGCCAAAGTCGTCAATGGCGATGCGCACTCCAAGCAGCTTAAGCTCTCGCATGACCTCCATCGCCTTGTCGACCTGTTCGATAACGCTCTCTTCGGTCACTTCCAGCAGCAGGCTTTGTGGCGGCACCATGCTGCTGCTCAGAAGTTTTTTGATGTAGTCACTTAGGCCTGGCGTCAGGTAGTGGCGCGCCGACAGGTTAACGGCGATGTAGATATCATCCCAGCCCAACAGCCTGAAGCGTTTGAGTATTTCCACCGCCTCGGCCAGCACATAGTTACCCAGCTTGATGATGGCGTCGCTCTCTTCAATGTGCGGGATAAAGTTGCCGGGCATGATCAGGCCCCGGCTTGGGTGGAACCAGCGCACCAAGGCCTCGAAGCCTTTGATATGACCATCTTTAAGCCCAACAATCGGCTGCAGGAACAGCGATAATTCGCGCTCGGCAATGGCACTGTTGATATCCTGCTCCACCATCAGGCGGTTGTTGGCGTGGTGCAGCATGTCTTCGGTAAACACCCGGAAATTGGAGCGACCGGCATCCTTCGCCTGATACATGGCCAGATCGGCATACTTGATAAGCTCTTCGGCATTCACCGACGGCGAGTCGCACATGGCGACCCCAATACTGGTGGTGACAATCAACTTGTGATTGCCAAGCACCACGGGTTGCTGCAAGGCGGCAAAAATCTTATGGATCACCCGCCGAATGTCCTGCTCGTCACGGATACCGCGCAGCAGGATCAAAAACTCATCGCCACCCTGGCGGAACACTGTGTCCATGCTGCGCACGCTGTTATTGAGCCGCGAGGCGATAATTTTCAGCAGCTCATCTCCTTCGTTATGCCCCAGCGCGTCGTTAATCCGCTTAAATGCATCGAGATCCAAAAACAGCAGGGCAATTCGGTCGTGTACCCGCCCCACACAGGCTATGGCCTTGTTGAGTTCGTGAATTAGCATGGCCTTGTTGGGCAAGCCGGTGAGCACATCCAGCATGGCCATCCGCTCAAGCTCGCGGGTGTATGCATCGACATCCTGCTCCAGGCTTTGCTGCCGGTCGGCCAGCTCCAACATGGAGCTGCCCATCATGTCTACTTCATCGAGAAACAGTGCAGTTCTGGGTTTCAGCGAAGTGCGCACCTCATCGAAACGGCGCTCAGCGATCAGCGGCAACATTCGGGTTTGGCCCTCAAGCCGCCGTATCGGAGACCAGGCCACCAGCGCCATCAAGGCGCCGGTCAGCAGTAAGGCAATCAGCAGCAGCCCAAGAATGTTCTGCTGGAAGGCTTTTAACAGCTGATGCCATTCATCAAGCTGCCACAGCACCACTATGCCGGGACCATCATCACTGGCATCCAACGAGAAGTACCACAGGGCATAGGGTTCGCCGTGTAACCGGTACAAACGCTGCTTGGCGGTAACATCCTGCCAGGACAAGCTGGCGCGGGCCTCTTCAAGCAACGGCAAACTGGTTTGGCGGTTGCTGATATTGAATAGCTTGCGGCCCCAGAAGAGGTCGGCATTAGCTGAATCTTCACGGCCACTCAGCACCGCCAGCTCAAACTCATCCTGGGAGCGAAAACTGGTTAGCAGCGAAGTGAGTTCCATTTCAAGATAGAAGCGATGGGCAACCTTGTGTTTCAGCACTGGCACCTGCACTTGCAGCAAACAACGCTCAACACAATGAATACGCCAGATGGGCACACTGGCACGGCTCCAGCGCTGAAACCATTTGTATTCATCATCACCGGGCAGGCGCCCAAGGTAAAAACCACTGTGACTGTTTTGGGCTATGCGGCCGAAGGCATCCAATCCCCAGGCCAGCTGCACCTCGCCCCAAAGCGCTTCAAATTCGCTGTGGCTGAGCTTGGGCTCAAACACCCGCGACCCCGCCAGCAGCAACACCTGATGGGCGCTGGACACAGCCACGTCCACCGCCTGCGACACAGCATGGCTCAGGTTTTGTTGCAATGTGTGCTGCTGTGACTCCAGCAAAAAGCCCTGCTGACGCCCAAGCTCGCGATAAGCGAAGTTGCCGAGCACCAAAGTCAGCACAGTCATCAGGAAGAATACGGTGATCAGTACCTTCCATCTGAGACTCAAAAACCAACTGCCGGGGGAAACTTTCGTCATAGATTCACCACTGCATTCGGTAAGACACTTCAAGGGCCAGCACTGACCAGTGTTCGTCCTGGGTCATTGGGTCCTTGTTCAGAATGGGCGGCACCCAGGAGGCGCCCTCGACCCAATGATATTCAGCGCTGAGCTGCCAGTTGTCAGCAAAACGCCAGCGGCCGCCCAGGGTCCAGTCACGGGCATAGCCAAAGTAGGCCGGGATCCCGGCCTCAGCCAAGAGTTTGCCGTCGGGATCATCAAGGTTTTCAACCGAATAGTCATAACGAACAAAGATATCCAGGGTGTCACTCAACCCATAACGGGCATCCACATAATAACCCCGGTATGGCTGCTCTTGCTGCCAACCAGCCAGTGGTGTTCCCCGCAGGGTGCGCTCCCCCTGACTGAACTCCGAGGTCAGCTCCAGCGTGCCCACCCGGTACTGCGCCGACAACACCCAGGTCAGCAGTTCAAGCTCGGCAAAGGCCCCCGGCAAGCCGCCGTCGTAGGTCATTAAGGTTTGATACACATTGGCGCCAAGGCGCAGCGAGTCGGTGCTGTAGTCCAGGTCGATTGAATAAAAGTAGTCGGAATCCAGGGTGCCGAAGTCGAGAGTGCCAACAGTATTGCGGGTTAAGTCATCGGTGATATTGAGCACCCCGCCGGTGAGGTGCCAGGCAAGTTCTCCACCGGCCAGATGATGGCGCCCCAGAATTTCACCGCCATTGATATGCAGCTGGGTGTCACGATAGTAATCGGCATAAATGGATTGCGGCAGCAAAATGCCCGGGCGGGAAAAAGGCACGTCACGGGTGCTGGAGAAAAAGCCCACTTCATTTTTCACCCGCCCAAGACGCATCCCCAAAAAGCCCGACTCAATGGGGCTTAAGTATTCCAAAAACAGGTAATCGGCTTGCAGATGTTCGTCAATCAGGGTGCCGCGCTGGCGATAACTGAGGGCACCGGCAAAGCGCAGGTTTTCCCAGGGCCGCCAGGAGGCCATCAGGGTTGCTTCTGTTAATTCCAGGCTGGTATCATCCTTGCCGGTAAAAAACTCACTGCCATCCACTGCCACCAGCCCCTGGCTGATAAAGCCATTAAACTGCCACTCCTGCGCGCAGGAGACACCCGGCCCCAACAGCAGCAAGCACAACAGGCCGTTATTGCTTTTCATGCGCATCATCCTGTGCAGTGATTTCATCCGGAAGATATCCAATTGCCCCTTCTGTTTGTTCCACCTTCACCCGCATTTCCGCCAGCGTACTGACTATCTCGGGGCGGTCAGCGGTGCCGGAGTAAACCAGTCGATCCCAGTTCCGTTGCAGCACATAGGGCAGCACTTCCAACGCATCGGTGCAAAAACGTTTGTGCAGTTCGGAGTCGGGGGGAAGCACGAATACCCTGATGGGGGTTCCATCAGGCCAAAACAGACGCTGCCGGGAAAATATGAGCCTTAAATCAGATACGGTCAGCGCCTCGGTCTCGACTTGTTCGTGGGCAATGATCTTGGCGTCCACACCAAGACTTATCATCATCAGCCACATCCATGTCATATAACGGCGCATCAAAACTCTCCGTAAGTTTGCTTGCGTTGCAGGCTTGTGGCCGCAGCACCTTCCATCAGGCGGTTAGCCTTAGCTAAAGCTTAGGCAAGGAATCGAGGCGCTGCACAGTAAAATTGGCTGATGCATCAAGGGGCATGGGGTATAATTGCGACAAATTCTCAGCTCAAGACCCGGCCTTGCTTACCAATCCTTCGCAACTTCTCATCAGAAACAGTGAGTTACTCGAAAACCAACGGGTGCTCGTAGTCAATTTTGAGTCAGATACACTCTGTAAAACGCTGCTGGAACATTGCCCGGAAGTCAGCGGACTTGCGCTGGATTTCAATCACTTCCTGCATCAGAACGCAGCCACAAATAGCAAGCTTAAGCTGCACTTTGGCCATGAGCTGCAAACCGATGACAAGTTCGATGCCGTGGTAGTGTATTTCCCCAAGGCCAAGGCGCTGGCGCCCTACCTGTTTGCCCTGGCGGCCTGGCATCTGGCACCGGAAGGCCTGCTGCTGGTTGTGGGCGAAAACAAGGGCGGGATCAAATCGGTAGACAAGCTCACTGGCGCGCACTTTTCCAAGCCGGTGAAACGGGACAATGCCCGCCATTGCCTGCTGTACACCGCGGTGCTGCTGGGCGAAGCGACGAAGCCGAAGGTCGATGATTTTGTCAGCCAATATCAGCTGAGCCTGCCCGGCGGCGATGTCACCATCTGCAATATGGTTGGGGTATTTTCCGATAAACGGCTCGACGAAGGCACAGCGCTGCTGCTGGATAATCTGCCCGCCTTGTCGGGCCGGGTGCTGGATTTCGGCTGCGGCGCCGGCGTGATTGCCATTGCGCTGCTGAAAGCCAACCCGGCGCTGCAACTGGATTGCGTCGACATCAACGCTATGGCGCTGTTGTCCTGCGAGTTATCACTTAAGGCCAACGGCATGAATGCCAGAGTGTATGCCTCTGATGGACTGGCGCAGGTTGATGGTCAGTTCGATGCGGTGATCTCCAATCCGCCATTTCACGACGGCCTGAGCAGCACTACAGATATCGCCACCCGCTTTGTAGCCGACAGCAAGGCCCAGCTTAAGCCCCATGGCGACTGGTGTATTGTCGCCAACCGCCACCTGCCCTATTCCGACACCATTGCCAAGGTTTTCGGCAAGGTACACACCCAGGCAGAAAACAACAAATACAAGGTGTATTACAACAAAAACAGTTGATACCACCAGCAAGCAGCATTGATGCAAAATTAGTCGCCAAATATCCCAAGCTGGTCAGTTTTAAGAAAAATAACTAAACTGAAAACCAGTGCACAAATTAGTCGCTGCACACTTTTTTGGCGAAAGTTTATCTTGTTATACTCCGAAGGCTTGATACCTTACTAACCCCCTACCGGGAATAAGTTTTTTAGGGTTAGTTGTGACTTAAACCGAAGAAAAATAACTACAGATAAACGGGTATACACTTATGTTGGCTCCAGAACTGCTTGAGCTGAGCTCGGATGGCACCAAGGCGGAACTTCGATTAATTCCCGCCGAGCACGGCCCCGTCACCGAAACCGATCTGCGGGAGTTACTGTCACTGCCGGGATTTGACGATTTGTACCCCCTCGATCCTGTCATTCAAAAAGCCGTTATCAGCATCAATAAACTCTGCGGTCAGGACGACGGAAAATTTGAGCAGTTTTTTGCCATTGCCGAAAAACGTGACGGCAAAGTTGAAATAAAAATCAGCCCCGACAGAATGCAGGCCGAAATGGTCATTACCGCTGCGTTCGGTGGCAAACAGATTTCCCTCCCCGATGTACTCATGGCCCTCAAATCCGAAGGGGTGTCTATGGGGCTCAGCAAGGTGCGCATTGAGCAGTTGCTGAAACAAATCCCGCTGCTCGAACCCGGCGCCAGCTGCCAACAGGTGATTGCTATCGGCAAACCGGCCGTTAACGGCGAAAACGCTATTCTGGAGCGCAAGGTGGCACTGGCCCGTGAACGTTTGCTGCAACCCCAGGAGCGGGAAGACGGCACAGTCGATATGCGTAACCTCGGCTCAGTTATCACGGTTAAGCCCAACGATGCACTGATGGTTAAAATCCCCGCTACCGAAGGCAGCGCAGGTTTTACCGTCAAGGGCGAAGTATTGCAGCCCAAACCCGGCAAAGATGTGGCGTTGGTGCCCGGCGAAGGTACGGCGATTTCACCCAAAGATCCCAACAAGTTGATTGCCACTGTGGCCGGCCAACCGGTGGAAACCCGCACCGGCATGCAGGTTGACGATGTGCTGCAAATCAAAGAAGTGGACGTGAAATACGGCCATGTAAACTTTAAAGGCTCGGTGCTGATTACCGGCGATGTGCACGAAGGCATGCAGGTTCGGGCCAGCGGTGACATTACCGTGATGGGCTTTGTCGACTCAGCCCAGCTTGAAGCCGAAGGCGATATCATTGTCAGCAAAGGGGTTATTGGCCGTCAGCTCGCCGAAGGCAAACATTCCACAGTGCTCAAGGCCAAGGGGCAAATTGCCGCCCAGTTCGTGCAGTATTCCGATCTGATTGCCGACGGCGATATTCAGGTGACCAAACAGCTACTGCACAGCCACAGCCAAACCCGCAGCAAACTGATTGTGAGCGACAACAACGGCCGCCGCGGCGATTTGGTTGGCGGTCAGGCCCATGCAGCCAAGGGCGTGCGGGCCGTGGTGATTGGTGCCACCGCCGGTACCAAAACCGAAGTCTTCTGCGCCATGGATCTTGGCCAGCTGAAATCCGACCTTAAAGCCCTCGATGAAAGCGTGAAATCCATGGTGGTGGCCTGCCTCGATATCGATGCCCGCATCCGCAAACTGCCGCCCAAGAGTGAATGGCAGGACGACCCTGTGATGTACGAGCAGGTGAAGATGATGATGGAAGAGAAAAAGCGCATGGCGGAAGAACGCACCCGCGAAGAGCTCGAGCACGACGCGGTAAGGCAGGAAGTAGACAACTACTACAACAACTACCGCATTGAAGTGCTGAAACACATCTTCGCCAACGTCGAAATTCATATAGGTCAGGCATTTAACCGCACCCAACGTGAACACGGCACCTGCATAGTTACCAATCAGGGCCAGGAAGTAAACTTCGACTACAGCGTCAAAGCCTGATGCCAATTCCTCAGCCACAGTGGCCAGCCCTGCTCCAGCAGCAGGGCTGTGACGAACTTCTGCCATTGCCTCTACAAGCCGACTGGCAAAAGTATCAGTTGGAATGCCGCCACCTGCTGTGCCCGGGCGATATGCTGATTGATGCTACCCTCACGCGCTTTACGCTCACAGGCGACCATAGTCTGCTGGCGGACGGCGCTATCTCTAGCGCTGAGCTGACGCAACTGCTGCGCGCCCATCTGGCAACCCAGGGGCACTGCTGCCTGGCCAAATTGCAGTTGAATTCACTGGCTGATGCCATTGAACTCATCAGCGCATTAGACAGCTGAAAAACGCCCCGTTTCCCGTTATGATGCTGGCCAATTTGTTGCGTACGGCCATTTTCCGGCCCGGCGCATGTTCAGAGCAGGGAAACGAGGTGCATTTTGGAATTGCTCAGGGTTCAGTGTCTTGGGAAAACCTTACGACTGGAGGGCTCACTCGCCGGATGGCAGGAGCTCTACTGGGACAACCAGCTGGTGTCGCAAAAAGTCGCGGGGGTCGATAATCAGGGCCTGCGGGTACACGAATTTAATCTGCAAACCCAAACGGCCGAACAGGACGAGCCGCAAAAGATTGCGGTAAGGCTGGAAACCGACCTGATTTGGCAACCCTTTAAGCTGGATTATCGGCTGCTGGTTGAAGATCAAATTCTCGCCGAAGGCAGCCGCAACGAAAAAGACATGGAGCGGCAGGAGCCTGAGCTGCCACGGCAGAATACCCAAAAACTGAGTCTGGTGGGTTTGGCGTCGCTGGGCTTTAAACTGCTCAAAAGTGCCAAAGTCATCAAGGCAGTGCTCGCGGGTGCCAGCCTTGCCGCATACAGCTGGCTGTTTTCATTCCAGTTTGCCCTGGCGCTTATCGCCTGTCTGGTGGTGCATGAATACGGCCACGTGCGGGCCATGAAGTACTTCGGCATGAAAACCAAAGGCTTTTACCTTATCCCCTTTATGGGCGGTCTGGCGCTGTCGGAAGACAAAATAAACACCCGCTGGCAGGATGTGGTGATTTCCATCATGGGACCCACCTTTGGGCTGTTTATGTCGCTCGCCTGTCTGGTAGGTTGGTGGCTGACCGACAACCCATTTTTTGCCGGTCTCGCTGCCTTCAACTCACTGCTGAACCTGTTTAACCTGCTGCCGATTCTGCCACTGGACGGCGGTCATGTGATTAAAAGCATCAGCTTTTCAATGAACAGCAAAACAGGGCTACTGATCTGTGTGCTCGGCGCCGTGTTTGGGGTGTGGCTCAGCTACAGCCTGGGGCTGGCACTGCTGGGCTTTTTGCTGCTGATTGGCAGCGCCGAGATCCTGTTCGAGTGGCGTGGTCGTCATCACAGCCACCTGATCCCCCTCGACCGTTACGGCCAAATCTTCTCTGCCGTGTGGTACCTGCTGACCCTCGGTGCCTTTGTCGCCATCATCTGGTACTTTGCCGGTATGGGCGATGGCCTGCTGGGGCTGCCACTGCAAATTCTGCAAAGCTGACACAAAACTGACAAAACAAAGGGCGCCAAGGCGCCCTTTTTTGTGCCTGATGGCAAGCTGCAGCTGCTGAGGCTGCACATGAAGCGCAAACCCCTCGCTGCTTCATGGCAACAGCCCAGAAACCCACGAGCAACAGAGCTGCATCATCGAAATAACAACCCAATAATTAAAAGTGGATCTTGATCACTGAACGGCCCAAAACCCATTCAATATGGGCATGTTCGGCCTTGCCGCTGGCATTTTTCGGTACCCTCATTGCTTATAAGTTGTTCAGGCAGGGAGCGTACTTTTATGAACAGATCAAGGCTGCGCCGAGCTGGTTTCGGCTTCGCTGTATCTATCCTTTTCATCCTGACTGTGTTGCCTGTTTCGGCAGAAGAGCCCCCGGCAACCGACGCCATTCCGGTCACCGCCCAGCCGGTGAAAAAAGCATCCTTTCGCGATGTCAGCAACGAAGTCGGCAAGATTTCCGCCATCGATTCGGTGGAGCTCGGCTTTAGCCTAAGCGGCAGCGCAAGGCTGGTTGCGGTTTACTTTAACGACGGTGACAAGGTCCAGCAAGGAGAGTTAATTGCCGAGCTCGACAGCACCAAGGCCAGGGCGGAGCTGGACATGGCCCGCAGCAATCTGGCACTGGCCAAATCCAAACTGGTGCGCACCCGCGAGCTGCTGGCCAAAGAGCCTGGCTCGCTCTCCAAACAGGATGCCGACGAGCTGGAAGAGGCGGTGAATCTAGCCAATGCCGAGTTCAAACTCAAGGCCGCCGAGCTCAATGATTACTATCTTCGCGCCCCCTTCGACGGCCAGCTGAGCTCCTTTAAACCTTCCATCGGCGCCCGGCTTAAGGAAGCCGATCCTCTGGTCACCCTCTACCGGGTGGACTCGGTGGAAATCCGCTACGCCCTGGGTCAGGAGGATTTTGGTAAGGCCGCCAGCGGGCAAAAGGTACAGGTCAAGGTCGAGACCTACAAAGACCGTAGCTTCGAAGGCATCGTCACCTATGTCGCGCCCGTGGTGGATGAAAGCTCCGGCCGGGTAGCTGTGCATGCGTCGCTGTCGAATCCGGACTACGCCCTCGCCCCCGGCATGTTCGCCAGCGTCAAACAAATCTTTCGCGAAAACATCGAACGCCTGTTGGTGCCGCAAAATTCCGTGGTCGCCAAAGACAAGGAGCGCTTTGTTTGGGTGGTCAGCGGCGATAGGGTGAAAAAGCGCAATGTCACCCTGGGAAATAACACCAACGATGGTGATGTTGTGGTTACGGCTGGCCTGCAGGCCTCTGATATGGTGGTGAAAACCGGCATTCAGAACCTTACCGAGAATGCCAGGGTCAGGTTAGTGCCAGACAAACCCGCCGACACACAGGAGAAGCACTGATGCGTCTGCCGGAAATTTGTATTCGTCACCCTATATTTGCCACAGTGATCAGTATCATGATGATACTGCTCGGGCTGGTTTCATTCGATAAGCTGCCGATTCGCTACTTTCCCGATTACAAGACCCATTCGGGCTCGGTGCACGCCAGCATAGATGGCGCCAGCGCCGAGTTTATGTCGGAAAACGTAGCCAACAAGCTTATCGATGTGGCCTCAAGCCTCGATAAGGTCAACACCACCAGCACCGATTGCCGCGAGGCTAGCTGCACCCTGTCGATTAAGTTCAATGACGATGTCGATGATGTCGAATACACCAATTTAATGAACAAGTTGCGCTCCAGCGTGGAAGCCATTGAAGACTTCCCCCAGAGCATGACCGACAGGCCCAGGGTGACCGACGACACCTCAGCCAAGAACGCCACCAGCAATATCATCAGCTTTATCAGCCTTGGCAATACCGACAAACAGGCGCTGGCAAATTACATTCGCCAGCAAATTGTGCCCAGATTCAAGAATCTGCAAGGTGTTGGCGGCGTATGGGGGCCCTATGGGGGCTCACCTCAGGCGGCACGGGTTTGGCTCAACCCGGCGCAAATGAAGGCGCTGAATATCACCACCGCGCAGGTAGTGCAGACACTGCGCGCTTACAACAGCGCTTTCACCTCGGGCACCATAGTTGGCAAATCCCGGGATATTTCGATTAACCCCTTAAGTCAGGTGAAAAATATCGATGATATCCGCGATCTGGTTATCCGGGTCGACAACGGCAACATAATCCGCATCAAGGACGTGGCAGAGGTGGTGATGGGCGAGCGTTACCTGCGGCCAAGTCTGCTGAGCATCAATGGCCATCCGGGGATGTCGTTGCAGATCCTGCCGCTGGCCAACGCCAACCCGGTTGCTGTGGCCCGAACCATTAAGGCCGAAGTGGAAAAGATCCAACAGGATCTGCCCAAGGATCTCAAAATGGAGATGGTTTACAACCAGGCCAACTTTATCGAAACAGCGATTGATGAAGGCTTTTCGGCACTGGTGGAGGCCGTGGTGCTGGTGTCACTGGTAGTGTGGCTGTTTCTTGGCTCGCTGCGGGCGGCCTCGATCCCGATTGTCACCATTCCCGTGTGTGTGATTGGGGTGTTTGCCGTTATGGCCTGGCTGGGGTTCAGCATTAACGTGCTCACTATTCTGGCCATCATTCTGGCTATCGGTCTGGTGGTGGATGATGCCATTGTGGTGGTGGAAAACTGCTATCGTCACATCGAAAAAGGCGAAACGCCCTTTAATGCCGCCATTAAGGGCTGCCAGGAAATTATCTTTCCAATCATAGTCATGACCCTGACGCTTGCCGCCGTCTACCTGCCAATTGGGTTGATGTCAGGCCTCACCGCCGATCTGTTCCGTCAGTTCTCCTTCACCCTGGCAGCCGCGGTGCTTATCTCCGGCATTGTAGCGCTCACACTGTCACCTATGATGAGCGCCTACCTGATCAAACCGGCAGAAGCACATCCCGACTGGTTCCAAAAGGTAGAGCAGACTCAGGAGCGGCTGATACGTCTCTATGCCGGCGAGCTGGAAAAGTGGTTTGAGCGCAAACGTCTGATGGCGGGCATAGCCCTGCTGCTGGTATCTGTGGGCGCCCTGCTCTATTGGGCCATGCCCAAGGTGTTGTTGCCCGCCGAAGACACCGGCTTTATTGAGGCCGTCCCCAAAGGCCCCACCGGGGTTGGCCGCGAGTACCACCTTAACCACAGAGATGAGTTGAATGCGCTGATGGATGGCAATGCCAATGTGGCGGCCAATCTGTCTTACATCGAGGGCAGTCCTACCAACCATGTGCTGTTGAAGCCCTGGGATGAACGCAGTGACACCGCCGCCGACGTCATAGACCAACTGATAACCAAAGCGCAGCAGCTTCCCGCCTATAACATGTCGTTCAATGTTCGCGCCGCCGATGGATTGAATATTCCCACCAATCTGCAATTGCAGCTGACCACATTGAATCGCGATAAAGAGGCCCTGGACGCCACAGCTGCCAAGGTTGTTACCCTGCTGGAGCGCTACCCGGGGCTGACCAACGTCAACAACTCCACAGTGCGGGATAAAATTCGCTTCGACCTGTCCATCGACCGCAATGCCGTCATCCTCTCCGGTGCCAGCTATGCCGATGTAACAGACGCGCTATCGACGTTTCTTGGTTCGGTAAAGGCGGCCGATTTGCATGCGCAGGATGGGTTTACCTACCCCATTCAGGTTCAGGTGAACCGGAAAATGCTCGGCGATTTCCACGTATTGGAAAAGCTGTATGTGATTACTGAATCCAAGCAGGCACTGCCGCTGTCGCAGTTTGTCACCATCAAACCGGCAACGGCCGAGTCCAATATCAAGACCTTTATGGGCCGCGACAGCGCCCTTATCAGCGCCAGTTTAATGCCGGGCTATTCTCCGGATGAAGTGAAGCAATGGCTTGATGAGCAGCTGCCAAGCGTACTGGCCCCATCGCAAAGTTACGCTTACAACGGCATTATCAAAGAGCTGATGAACGCCCAGGCGGGTACTCAGTCGCTGTTCCTGCTGGCGCTGGTGTTTATCTACCTCATTCTGGCGGCGCAGTTTGAAAGCTTTGTCGATCCCCTGATCATCCTGCTGACGGTCCCCCTGTGCCTGGTGGGCGCCCTGCTTACCTTAAGCCTGTTCGGCCAGAGCATGAATATCTACTCGCAGATAGGCTTGCTGACACTGGTGGGGCTGGTGACCAAGCACGGTATTCTGTTGGTGGAGTTTGCCAACAAGCAGCGTTTGGCGGGCAAGAGTGCCAGAGAGGCCGCCATTGCCAGCGCCCGTTCGCGGCTAAGGCCGATTCTGATGACATCGCTGGCAATGATCCTGAGTGCGATCCCGCTGGCAATCGCGTCGGGGCCGGGCTCGCTTGGACGGGTCAATATCGGCCTGGTGTTGGTGGGCGGCCTGCTGATGGGCACCTTCTTTTCGCTGTTTGTGGTGCCGGTGGCATACCTTGCAATGAGCGAACTGAAGCAAAAAGACGTGCTCGCTAAACTGCGAGGCAAAATTTAGCAGCGAATGTCTTACGCAGGCGCTTTTTAGCGTGGATAAACGACTGACCGGGGCACTTGGATTTAAGCCCCGGCCAGCTCAGTTACTTTTTCGGGCTTGAGCCGCGCACATTCAGCGCCACCGGCAGCCGCTGCAACCCGGGCACCTGCTGGCCGTGGCGGATATTGTCCAGCACGCTGCACACGGCGGCGCCTATGGCATCGGCATCGATGGCGATGCTGCTCAGGGCAGGCGTCATCAGTTTCGAGTCGTCCAAATCGTCAAAGCCGACAATGGCCATATCCTCACCGGGCTTAAGCCCCTGCTGGCGCAGCTGCTCAATGGCGCCGTAGGCGACAATATCGGTAAAGCACACCAACGCCTCGGGGCGCTGTGATGATGCGAGCAGCTCAGCCATGGCAAGGCGGCCGCCATGACGATTGGTCAGTGCTGTCTCCCACACTCCTGCAGGTTCAAGTCCGGCTTCTGCAAGCGCGGCCTTAAAGCCCGCCAAACGCTCTCCGTAGTCTGAAATATGCTGATTGCCGCCAAAAAAGCCGATACGGGTATAACCCTGGCTCAGCAGATGACGGGTCGACGCCAGGGTGCCGGCATGGTTATCGGGCAGCACTGTGGGCACGCTCGCCCCCGACACTTCCCGCATGATATGGATAACCGGCACTGCGGCGGCCAGCCTATCCACCCAGCCTGCCTCTGTGCCGGGCGCAGGACAAATCACGAAGGCCGCCACATTGTATTCTTTGAGGCTTTGCACCAATTGGCTTTGGGTATCTTTGTCTTCACCCGAGTTCACCAACATGGAAAACAGCCCCATCCGGCGAATATTGGCCTCGAGCCCCACCGCCAGCTGCGCTGAGTAGGGGTTGGTCAGGTCGTTGATGACTATCGCCACCAGATTGGAACGTTTACCCCGAAGCGATGCCGCCTCACGGTTGTACACATAGCCAAGTTCAGCCATGGCCGCCTGCACCTTGTCACGGGTGGTGGGGTTGACCTTGTCACTGCCCTGCAGCACCAGAGATACCGTGGATTTGGAGACGCCCGCCGCCTTGGCCACATCAATTACAGTGACATTTTTTCTTGTGTGTTTTGCCTGCATGCCAGTTCCCTGAGTCTGGTCTGAAGAGTCGCCTGAGCGTGAAAAAGGATTGAATTATAACCAGTCAAAATTTATATTAACACAAATTGGAACGTTCCAAATGTGTTTTATACATACTAACCCATTGCCTAAAAAAGAAAACAGCAAGGAGCCCTGCGGATGGGAATGTTAACAAAATGGTCGCTGCTGACCGGCGTAATGCTGGGCAGCCTTCAGGTGCAGGCCGGGGATCTGACCCAGTGGGTCGACCCCTTTATTGGCACCGGCGGTGATGGCCATACCTTTCCCGGCGCCGTGGTGCCCTTCGGCATGGTGCAGTTAAGCCCCGACACCGACAACCCGATGCGCGGCGTCTCGCCCCAAAGTGAAATCTACAAACGCTGCGCCGGTTACCACTATGACGACAGCACCATAATGGGTTTCTCCCACACCCACTTCAGCGGCACCGGCCACTCGGATCTGGGCGATTTGCTCATCATGCCAATGACCGGCACGCCCAAAACCGAACCAGGCACCGCGGCCGACCCTGACAGCGGCTACCGCTCCCGCTTCAGCCATGAGGATGAAGAAGCCTCCCCCGGCTACTACAGAGTAAAACTCACCGATTATCAAATCGATGCAGAGCTTACCACCACCGCCCGCACCGGCATGCACAGGTACAGTTTCCCCGAGACCGACCAGGGTCATGTGCTGATTGACCTGACCCACGGCATCTACAACTTTGCCAACAAGGTGATTTGGAGTGATGTGCGGGTGGTGGACGACAATACCCTCATCGCCTCGCGCCGCAGCAACGGCTGGGCCGCTGAGCGCCCCATGTACTTCGCCATCCGCTTCTCCCGCCCCTTCGACGACATTGAGCTTATCAACGAAGACAACGCCCGCTACCGCTGCATGGGCTGCCTCGACAAGAAAGATGGCAAACACTCCACCATAGTCAACAGCCGTATTCCCTTCACCGCCGGCAAGGCGGTCAAGGTGCTGGCCCGCTTCGATAACCCGCATCAGGCACCGCTTTTGGTCAAGGTAGGCGTATCGGCCGTGGATAAAAGCAATGCGCTGGAAAACTTAAACAGCGAGCTGCCCCACTGGGATTTTGACAAGATACGCAGCGATGCCAAGGCCGCTTGGCAAACCGAGCTTGAACGGATGGAAGCCAAGGGCGACCGTTCGCAAAAGCGCCAGTTTTACACTGCGCTTTATCATGCTTTGCAGGCGCCCAGCCTGTATCAGGACGTCAATGGCGAGTACCTGGGCGTTGACGGTGAAATCCATAAAGCTGACTTTACCCACTACACCCTGTTTTCACTGTGGGACACTTACCGCGCCCTGCATCCGCTGCTGACGCTGGTGTCGCCCGAGCGCGTACCCGACATGATTAACTCCATGCTGGCCCACTATGATCAGAGTTATGACCGCATCCTGCCGATTTGGTCGTTTCACGGCCACGAAACCTGGACCATGATTGGCTACCATGCAGTGTCGGTCATCAGCGACGCCTGGCAAAAGGGCATTCGCGGCTTCGATGGCAAGCGGGCACTGGATGCGATGACGGCCACCGCCAACCACCCCAATTACGATGCCATTCCTGAGTACCTGAAATACGGCTACGTGCCCATGGATGTGCTGCCAGAGTCTGTGTCCATCACGCTGGAATACGCCTACGATGACTTTGCCATCGCCCGCATGGCCGAAAGCATGGGCGAGACTGCCGTTCGCGATGCGTTCGATAAGCGTGCCCAAAGCTGGCGTAATGTGTTTGATCCTGAGACTCAATTTGCCCGCGGCCGCGACAGCCAAGGCAACTGGGATAAAGACTTTGATGTAGAAGAAGCCAAGTACATGGGCCCCTTCACCGAGGGCAACAGCTTCCAGTACAGCTTCTACGTACCCCACGATGTGGCGGGGCTTATCGACATCAAGGGTGGCGACGGCGCCTTTATCGAGCGTTTGGATGAGCTTTTCACCCGCCCGCTGCACGCCGACAAAATTAAAGAGCATGAAGACATTGCCGGTTTGATTGGTCAATACGCCCACGGCAATGAACCCAGCCATCATATTGCTTATTTGTACAATCATGCCGGTGCCCCCTGGATGACCCAGGCGCGCATTCGTCAGATCATGGATACCCTGTCCAACGACACCCCATCTGGCCTTGCCGGAAACGACGATGTGGGCCAGATGTCGGCCTGGTATCTGTTTTCCGCCATGGGTTTTTACCCGGTGACGCCGGGAGACATGACCTATGTCATTGGCGCGCCGCAGCTGCCGGAAGTGACCCTAAAGCTGAGTAACGGCAAGCGCTTTAAGGTCATCGCCAAGGGGCTGTCCAAGGACAATCTGTACATCGCCAGCGTAAGCCTCAATGGCAAGCCGCTAAGCCAAAGTTACCTGCACCATAACGACATCATGGCCGGTGGCGAGCTGGTTTTTGAGATGGCAGCCACACCGAACAAAGCCTGGGGCAAGGCGATTACTGCGCGCCCCAAGGCCATGAGCCCTTACAAAAACTAAAAACGTCCACCGTCAAAAGCGAAATAGGACATAAAGGACAGACAATGCACACACCTCGTACCCTCATCGGCCTCGCCGTTACTTCAGTGCTGGGCGGCCTCGCGCTCAGTGGCTGCGGCAGCAACGACTCAGACACCCATGGCAACCAAGGCGACAATCCGGCCAAAAATCAGGTCGCGAACACACCCAACTGGGTGACTCAGCCGGTCGATTTTGTTAACCCTCTGATTGGCAGTCAGGGCGTATTCAACCATCGCCAGGCCGCCAACGTGGCCGTGGGCGCCTCGCTGCCCTTTGGTATGTTCAACTTTGGCCCTGAGCACGCCTACACCGAGGCACTGCTGAGCGAAAGCGAAGGCTTGAAAAAGCGGGTACTGGAAGAGAAGGTACGCATTCCGGTGTCGCCGGGTGGTTACAACTACGACGCCACCCGCGTCAAGGGCTTCAGCTTTACCCGGCTGTCCGGCACCGGCTGCCTTGGCGCCTCCGGCGAAGTGCCTGTGCTGCCGTTTTTGGAGCCTATCAAGCACTCACCCGACACAGATTTGATGGATGCTTACTACAGCGTGGGTTACAGCCACGCCAATGAAAGCGTGCGCCCCGGCAGCTACCGCATCACCCTTGATAACGGCGTGGGCGTGAACTTAAGCGCCTCCGAGCGCAGCGGCATCGCCGAGTTTGATTTCCCTAAAAATGCCGATGCCAAGCTTCTGTTCCGCACTGCCTACAATCAGCTAGGCAGCGAAAAGGCCAGCACCCGCTTTAATCCCGAAACCGGCGAAATCACAGGTTCTGTCACCAGTGGCAACTTCTGCGGCTATCTGGGCGACGCCAACCGCTACAGCTATTACACCCTGCACTTTGTCGCCAAACTGGACGTGCCCGTAACCTCCAGCGGCGGCTGGCAAGATGACAAAATGCTGCCGGGCGCCAGCTACAGCGAGGGTGGCACCGGCTACGGCCCCAAGGGCGTGCCCGAGCTCGGCAAAGGCTCAGGCCTGTGGCTTGAGCTTGATACCGCAGCGCAGCAAAAAGTCACCCTGCGGGTTGGCATCTCTTACGTGAGCGAAGCCAATGCCCGTCAAAACCTGATTGCCGAGCAAGCCCATAAGGACTTTGCCGCCATAGAAACGGCGGCCAATCAACGCTGGAACAAGACCCTGGCCAAGGTTGCCGTTGCAGCCAACCCAGAGGCCGACAAAGACCGGCTCACCACCTTTTACACCGCGCTGTATCACGCCCTGCACCACCCCAATCTGTTCAGTGACGTTAACGGCGAGTACACCGGCTTCGATGGCAAGGTGCATAAGCTGAGCGCAGGTCAGGCCGCGCAGTACGCCAACTATTCCCTCTGGGATGTATACCGCTCGCAGTTGCAGCTGATCAGCCTGATGGAGCCCAAAATCGCCTCCGACATGGCCCAGTCGATGCTCAATCAAGCCAATCAATATGGCGGCGTATGGGACAGATGGACCCACAACTCGGGCGCGACCTCGGTAATGTCCGGCGACCCGTCCACCATCGCCATCGCCAACTTTGTCGCCTTCGGCGCCGATGACTTTGCCGTCAACGAGGCTTATCAGTCTCTGTACCAGGCCGCCACCAAGCCGACTCAGTTTGACCTTGGCAACACCGGCTGCCCGGTATTCTGCCGTGGCCAGCGGCCTTCGCTGGATCAGTGGTTGTCGCTCAACTACATTTCCGACCAATCCAATAGCTGGGAAGGCGCCAGCGAAACCCTGGAGCAGGTAAGCGCCGACTTCGCCCTGTCGCAGCTTTCCGCGAGCCTTGGCCATGTGAGCCAGAGCAAACAGCTGCTTAAGCGCGCAGACTACTGGAAAAACCTCTACAACCCCAAGGCCACCGCCGAGCTTGGCTACATTCAGGGCCGCAACAAAGACGGCAGCTGGAAGGCCGACTTCGACCCGGCGAGTCCGCACCTGTTTGTTGAGGGCAGCCCAGCCCAGTACCTGTGGATGCTGCCCTTTGATGGCGCTGGCATGTCAGCGCTGCTGGGCGGTGATGCCGCAATGGAAGCACGGCTCGATAGCCACTTTATCAAGCCAGATGGCAGCTATGTGCTGTTCCGCGATGATGCCTTCTTTGCCGATGTATCCAACCAGCCGTCCATCAACAGCCCCTGGATGTACTTGCACACAGGCGCCGCCTATAAAACCCAAAAGGTGGTGCGCGAGACCCTGAACACCCTGTGGCTGCCAACGCCAAAAGGCATTCCTGGGCAGGACGATTTGGGACAGATGTCATCCTGGTATGTGTTCTCGGCGCTTGGGCTTTACCCCATGCTGCCGGGCCGCGCCGAACTGGTTCTGGCCGCCCCCGTGTTTGAAGCCGCCGAGATAGGCAAGCTCAGCATCCGCGCACCCGGCGCCAGCAACGACAGACTCTATATCGATGAAATAGTGCTTAATGGCAATCCCAGCCTGAAAAGCTTTATTCCGGCCGATTACGTAGAGCGAAAAACCAGCCTGGAATTCAAGCTTTCAGACAAGCCGAACCCGGCCTTTGGCCAGGCCAAGACCGACCGTCCGCCTTCATTTTCACTGACAGGAAACTAAGCCATGGCCTTCGTTTCATCCACCTCATCCCACAGCGGAAGTGCTCTGCCGACCCAGAGCCATCAGCAACTGCTGTTTGGCGCCATGACCAGTTTGTTTTTCATCTGGGGCTTTATCACGGCGCTGAACGATATTCTGATCCCGCATCTGAAGGGGATATTCGAGCTCAGCTACACCCAGGCGATGCTGGTGCAGTTCTGCTTCTTTGGCGCCTACTTTCTGGTGTCACCGCTGGCGGGGCTTATCATCGCCCGCATCGGCTACCTGCGGGGTATCATCTTTGGCCTGTGCACCATGGCCACAGGTTGCCTGCTGTTTTACCCGGCCTCCAGCCTGGAGGAATATGAGCTGTTCCTGCTGGCGCTGTTCGTGCTGGCCTCGGGCATTACCATTTTACAGGTTTCCGCCAATCCGTTTGTGGCTCGCCTCGGCCCAGAGCGCACCGCCGCCAGCCGCCTCAATCTGGCCCAGGCACTGAACTCCCTCGGCCATACGCTGGGTCCCCTGTTTGGCAGCCTGCTGATTTTCGGCGCTGCCGCTGGCACCCACGAAGCGGTGCAGTTGCCCTATCTGCTGCTGGCCGCTGTGATAGGCATTATTGCGGTGGGCTTTATCTTCCTTGGCGACAAGGTCAAACACACGGATATGGGAGTGGACCATCGCCACGCCGGTTCGCTTCGAACCCATAAACGCCTGTTGCTGGGCGCGCTGGCGATATTCCTCTATGTGGGCGCAGAGGTGTCGATTGGCAGCTTTTTGGTGAACTACTTCGCCGAGCCGAGCATTGGCGGTTTGGATGAAAAGAGCGCTGCGGATCTGGTGGCATGGTACTGGGGCGGCGCCATGCTCGGCCGCTTTGCAGGAGCTGCCCTTACCCGCCGCTTTAACCCGGCCATGGTGCTGGCGGCCAATGCCGTGTTTGCCAACCTGCTGTTGATGCTCACCATCATCTCGACCGGCGAGATGGCCATGGTGGCTGTGCTGGCAGTGGGCTTTTTCAACTCCATCATGTTCCCCACCATCTTCACTCTGGCCATTGAAGGCCTGGGCGAGCTTACCAGCAGAGGCTCGGGTCTCCTGTGTCAGGCAATCGTGGGCGGCGCCATTCTACCGGTTATCCAGGGTTTTGTGGCCGACAATGTCGGCATTCAATTGAGCTTTATCGTACCAACACTTTGTTATCTCTATATTTGCTGGTATGCCTTTTTTGCCCGTCAGCGGCCACACGGAGAAACTGTGTCATGAGTAAAAGGGTGCTGTGCTTCGGTGAAGCCCTAATTGATTTTTTGTGTACCGGCAGCGATGAAGACGATGGCCTGATGTTGCCCTGCTTTCGCCAATACCCCGGCGGCGCCCCGGCCAATGCCGCAGTAGCGGTGGCCAAGCTCGGTGGCCATGCCCGTTTTGCCGGATTGGTTGGCAAAGATAAATTCGGTGACTTTCTGGCCAATTCGCTGGCCCGTTACGGCGTGGATATCAGCCTGCTTGGGCGCCACGTTTCTGCGCCTACCTCACTGGCTTTTGTGCATTTGAACGATGAGGGCGACCGCAGCTTCAGCTTTTACCGTGATGGCGGCGCCGACACCCTGTTTGATGCCACCGCAGTGGATAACAGCTGGTTTGAAAACACCGCCATCTTACACCTGTGCAGCAACACACTCACCACGCCCCAAAGCGCAGAAGCTACCCTGTCGATTGCCGACAAAGCCATTACCACCGGGCTTTACGTGAGCGTGGATGTGAACCTGCGCCACAACTTATGGCAAGGCAGCCTCGCCTGCAAAGAAACTGTGATGCGCCTGGTGCACAAGGCCCATGTACTCAAGTTTGCCAGGGAGGAACTTGAGTATTTGGCAGACGCCAATCAGCTCGACTTTATCCAAACCCTGCTCGATTCCGGCTGCAGGTTGCTGCTGGTTACTGATGGCGGCAATCCGGTACGCGCCTTTTTCGGCAAACAATGCCTCACCTTAGCTGCGCCCAAAGTGGATGTTGTGGACACCACCGCCGGCGGCGATGGTTTTATCGGCGGCCTCTTGTATCGCATCGCCCGCGATGGACTGAATAGCCTGCTCGAAACAGAAGCAACCCTCAAAGATGCCCTTGGCTTTGCCATTGGCTGCGGCGCACTGGCGGTAAGCCGCCCAGGCGCCTTCCCGGCACTGCCGGGGCTCGCCGAGGCAGAGGTGTTTCACGCCTCAAAAAGTGGTGCCTGAGGCGCCATCGTTGACGATGATTGATCCCACAAGCCCTGCTTACATTGTTGGCGGGGCCTGATTTCAAGGAATTCTATGAACTTCTACAGCCGTGACTTTTTACTGTCCCATTCCCAAAGCATTCTGGATTTTTACGACCCACGGGTACTGGATGCCAGCGGCGGTTATTTTCACAACTACTATGACGACGGCAGCCTGTTTGACCCGGGGTTTCGCCAGCTGGTAAGCAGTTGCCGCATCATAGTGAATTACGCCCGCGCCGCAGAGGTGCTGGATAAACCTGAGTATCTGGCCCACGCCCGCCATGGCCTGAACTACTTGTTGGATGTTCACCTGCGCGCAGACGACAAATTCGCCTGGACCCTCAGAGACAACAAGACAGAGGATATGACCCAACAGGCCTATGGTTATGCCTTCGTGCTACTGGCATTTGCCGCCTGCCGTAAGGCCGGCATTTTGAAAGACAACGATAAGCTGCTGTGGATCTTCAAGTTGTTGGAGCAGCGCTTCTGGCAACCGGAATATGGCCTCTATGCCGATGAAATCAGTGCCGATGGCGTGCTGTCTGACTATCGCGGCCAGAACGCCAACATGCACCTGTGTGAAGCCATGATCGCCGCCTTCGAAGCCAGCGGCGAAGGTCGCTTCCTCGACCGTGCCATGGAGATTGCCGACAAGATTGCCAACCGTCAGGCGGCGCTCACCGGCGGCATCATCTGGGAACACTTTACCCCTGAATTCGCCATCGATTGGGACTACAACAAGGACGATCCCAAGAACCTCTACCGCCCCTGGGGCTTTCAGGGCGGCCACCAGACCGAGTGGGCCAAACTGCTGCTGTCACTCGCCCGCCACAGCCATCAATCCTGGCTGATAAGCCGCGCCAAAACCCTGTTCGATACCGCCTTTGACAAAAGCTGGGACAAGGAACACGGCGGCATGGTGTATGGCTTCGGCCCGGATGGCGAATGGTGTGACGACGACAAGTACTTCTGGGTGCAGGCAGAGAGCTTTGCCGCAGCCGCCATGCTGTATCAGCAAACCGGCGAGCAAAAGTACCTCGATGCCTATAACGCCCTGTGGGACTATGCTTGGCAGCATTTTGTTGACCATGAACACGGCGCCTGGTTCAGGGTGCTGTATCGCGATAACCGCAAATATTCCAACGAAAAAAGCGCTGCCGGTGCCAAGTGTGACTACCACACCCTGGGCGCCTGCTTCGATTCCCTGCGGGATCTTGAATAAACCGCAGCATCACTAAACAAGCGAAGCCTAAGCATCGAAAACAGCAAGAACTGCAGCCCGACATCACCGAGCCCAAGTTGAAGCGGCCCCCCTCCCGCTTCTCTCTTTGCCGCCTCTTATAACTAAGAGGCGGCTTTTTTATGTTGGGGCAAGAAAAATAAAGCCAGTGGCGCACCACACAAAAAAGACGCATCAACCGGACCAAGCCAGGTTACTGCGATTATTTTCGCTAGCCCCAAAAAACAAAAAAGCCAGCTCAAGGCTGACTTTTAAGTTGGTACCAGAGGTCGGACCGACGGGGCTGGCCTTCCAGCCGACACGCGGCGGAACGGGTCGATTAGGTACCGAACCCAAAAACAAAAAAGCCAGCTCAAGGCTGACTTTTAAGTTGGTACCAGAGGTCGGACTCGAACCGACACGCTTTTAAGGGCGGGGGATTTTGAATCCCCTGTGTCTACCAATTTCACCACTCTGGCATCATATTGTGTGGTCGTAACCGAATTCGGCCATCGACTCTGGGCATGGATTATACCTGTGCCCAATCACTTGGCAAGCCCTTTGCCCGAGTTTCAAAGACTCAGGCCATCAATCGCTTAAAAAATACGCCAAGATACTCAGTCTGCCCCCATACGAACCAAAAAGTCGCTGTAGGCACGGTCACTGCCCTGAATGTGGTCGAGCAGCCAAGCCTTGAGGAAGCCCATCAGCTCATCCGAGACGTCTTCGCCGCGGCCAACACGGCGCTGGAACTCCAGCACCTGAGTCACCAGCTTGTGGTGCTCGGCAATGTGCTCCTGGCTATGGGGGTAGCCGAAGCGGGCAAACAGCTCTTCTTCATAGCTGAAATGGTTGGCGGTGTAGTCCACCAGCCCCTGTACAATCCGTTTGATCACTTCGATACCGTAGCCTTCTTGCATGGCACGGTGCAATTCGTTTATCAGGGAGATAAGCCGTTGATGCTGACGGTTAATCTCGGCCATGCCCACATCCAGCGTTGGCCCCCAACTGACAAAGCTTTTAATACTGTCTTTGCGGCTTCTGTCGATATGGAAACGGTTGAGCAGCGAGCCAATTTCCTGCGACATATTAAACAGCTTCAGGCTGGCCAGGTTGTTGCGATTGGTGTTTTGGGCATTGTCGGCCGCCTGGCGTGAAATAGAAGAAATGGAGTCGTTGATAAGCTCCGCCACCTGCTGCTGATGCTCGGAGGCACTGGCTATCTGATGGCTCATTTGAGTAATTTCCGACACCTGCGACACTATCACTTCAAGGGCTTCGCTGGCTTCTGTAACCAGGGTGCGGGTTTCTTCGGCCAGACTCACCGAAGCATGCATTACGCTGACGCCTTCACGGCTACCCGCCTGCAGAGTTTGAATTTGCTGCTGAATTTCCACCGTGGCTTCTGAGGTGCGCTTGGCAAGGTTACGCACTTCGTCGGCAACCACGGCAAAGCCACGGCCATGCTCGCCTGCGCGGGCACTTTCAATGGCCGCATTCAGCGCCAACAGATTGGTTTGTTCCGCCACCTGTGAAATGGTATCGATAATGCTGCTGATATTGGCGGCATCATGGGCCAGACGCTCAATCACCTGCTCGCTCTGGCTGATTTGTTCGGTCATGGCATTGATTCGGCCTACTGCCTCGGTCACCACCCTTCCACCCTGCACGGCGCGGGATTTGGCTTCATCCACGGACGAGGCAACCCGGGCGGCATTGGCCGAGATGTCATGCACTGTATTGACCATTTGCGCCATGGAAGATGCAGCTTCTTCGGTACGCTGCTCCTGAGAGGCCACCCCTTTGGCCGCCACATCACTGACCTGCTTCAAATCGGCAGCCACCAAATTCATCGATTCGCTGGTGTCCATCAGTGCCGATACAGTACGACCAACGTCCTCAGACATCCTCGCCAGGCCGCGCGCCACCAACTGATATTGGCCCTGCTGCTCCACTGGGATGCTGCGGGTTAGATCGCCATCCCCGAGATGCGATGCGTCCTGTTCCAGCGCCGCCAGCAACTGACGATTCCGCCAAAGCCCACCGGCAGCCAGTAACCCGGCAACCACAATTAGCAAAGGCTCAAGCCAGAGTCCGTGCGCCAACAAAAGCAGTGTTGCAATAGCCAGCACAATGGCGGCAAAAGGATAAATGGCTTTGTGTTCAAGCAATGCTGACATGCCTAGTCCCTCAGAAATTTATACCCATAAAGAGGTATATGCTAATGAGTTTGGAATCCATCATCACGGCTAAGTATGGTTCAGGGTTCCAAAATTAAGCAAAACTTGATTCACATCAAATTATTAACACTTGTTTTTCAGCGATGTAATGAATCAGGGCGCTTTATTGATCGAGATCAGAAAAGCCTAAAGCTGCGAGGAGTAATTTAGCTGTGACTTCACAGGAAAGAGGATTTCAATCATGGCGTTTTGGCTAGATCTGATGTTTGGTAACCCTATAGGGTTAATGTCCATGATTGTTATTTTCACCACAATCGGAATCGTTTCCTACATCACGTGGATGCTGTTTGTGAAGTCTGCAAAGCCTTAGTTTTTTGCTTTCAATGTTCTTAACTGTGCATGTTTCAAGAGTGAATTAGGGGGCCTGATGGCCCCCCTTTTTTGTGTCTGATTTTTGACGTTTGGCTGCGGTGTACACAATGTCTGCGCACCTTCCTTGGCTGGTTCAATCAAGCTGAGGCGTAGCTCAGCTTCATCGTCCAGGCTTGCCTGCGCTCGCTTAAGCCGCCCGCTGTGGCGGTTTACGGTGTGAAACCACGCTGCTGGCAAACCCCGGACGCGCCTTGATAAGGTTTTGCATATCTTCCTGGCTAAGCTCGCCATTGGGCAGCCTGAGCACGCTGCGGTTCAGATACACCCGCGCCAGCATGCTTATCTTGTAATCTGCAGTAGAGCCTTGAATAGCATAGTGTTTGATGTTTCCCAAACACTCGAGAATATTGGTATCGACCAGGCTGCGAACCGCCAGTTCATCCACTGGCAGGGTGAGAATGGTTTTGCCCTGCAGGAAGAATTCACGCAGCAAGGCGCGCTCGGCCGGGTCCAGCAGCTGCACCTTGTGTTCAATGATTTCCTTTTTCCGCTTGGTACCTAAATAGCCGATGGCCTCATCAAGCAGAAAGTTCGCCAGCAAGGCGACAAAAAAGGCAATGGAAACAATCAGTCCCAATCCCACAAATGCGGAATTGGTAGCAGCCCAGGCATCCAGATGCAGCAGCGCCAGCCAGTCAGCCGGTGCAAACTTCAGCGAGGCAGAGGCTATCAGCAACCACAACATGGCCCTGAATCCCCACTCTTTGGCCGATAACCCTTTTAGCGACTCCCAATTTGGCTTGTACATGGCAAACCCCGTCCGTCAGAAAATTGAACACAGACGCTAACAAGCAAATTGAATGCCACAGTGAAAATGCAAGATAAGTCCAGAAAATCTGTGTTTTTTTCGCATCCCAACTATGCTTATACATAATCAACGGCAGGCCAGGATACAAAGGGACAAATGCTGGGTTTCTCTCGCCAGGCGGTAAGCAGCAAAATCGGTCGAAAACTGATGATTTCCATCGTGCTGTTCAGTTCGCTGATCACCCTGATCACCACTGGCTACCAACTTTACAACGACTATAACGGCGATTTGCACCGCATCGACCGGGCATTTTCCAATATCGAAAAGGTCAGCCTGGATGTGCTGGCTGCCAGCATTTGGGTTATCGACGAGCGCCTTATCAACACCCAACTCGAGGGCCTGATTCAACTGCCCGACATCACTTACATTTCCATCGACGATGACAGCGGCCAGCACTGGAGTCGCGGCAGTCCCATCGATAAGAACATCATCGAAAAGGTATTTTCCCTCAATTACAACTCGGGCACCGAAAGCATCTCCGTGGGTAAGCTGACGATTCAGGCGGATTTGAACGAGGTCTACCAGCGCCTGTACGACAAAGCCATTGTTATTCTGCTGTCCAACGCCATTAAAACCTTTCTGGTGGCGGGGATGATCCTCATTCTGGTGTGGATAAACATTACCCGTCACCTCAATACCCTGGCCAGCTACTGCCAGAACATAGACGTCGAGAAAGACTACAACCCACTTATCTTCAATAAGCGCGGCTCACAAAACGAGTTTGATCAGGTGGCCCTGGCCATCAATGAGATGCAGGAGCAGTTGCACCGCTCCTTCGGCGCCCTGAAACGCTCCAAATCCGAGCTGCAAAATGCCCTCGAAGACAGAGAACGCTTGTTGGAGCTGGAACGCTCCTACAAGGACGAGCTGGCAAAACAGGTAAAAGAGCGGACCATAGAGCTGGAGCAGTCGCTGATGATCTTAAAGCGCGCTCAGGAAGCCCTGGTCGAGCAAGAGAAAATGGCGGCGCTGGGGGGGCTGGTGTCAGGGGTTGCCCACGAAATCAACACCCCCATAGGTATTTGCCTTACCGCAGCCAGCGCCCAGCTTGCGCATATCGACGAGCTGGTAAAGCTCATCCACAGCGAAGATGCCACCCTGGAAGAAATCAATGCCATTTTGGAAGAGTACCAGCAAAGCTGCGAACTGATTGTCAGCAACATTACCCGTGCCAGCAATTTAATTCAGAAATTCAAGACCATTGCTGCCGAGCAAAGCCACGAGGCCCACGAAGACATTCATATTCCGCAGATGTGCCGTGACATTTATGACGCAACTCAAGTGATTTACGCCCCCATGGCGGCCACCATGGAGCTGGATGTGAGTGGGGATTTGCAGGTTGAAACCAACTACAGTTTGCTCAATCAGATCCTGAGTAACCTGATGTCCAATATCTATGCCCACGCCTTCAGTCCGGATCGCGACAACCGCTTCCGGGTGGAAGCCTATCTGGAAAACCGGCTGCTGGTCGTGCGTTTTGAAGATAACGGCAAGGGGGTCAGCCCTGAAGTAGCCGAGCACATGTTCGAACCCTTCTATACCACCAGCCGCTCCAAAGGCGGTACCGGGCTTGGTTTGTCGGCCGCCTTTAATGCGGCGACGCTGCTCAAGGGCAGTGTGAGATACGAAGGTAAGTCATCGCTGGGCGGTGCCACCTTCGTGCTCAGCATTCCCATCAAACTCGATGATTCTCAGGGCGGTACGCCACCGCCCGAAGGCTATCAATACACTATCTAACCTATCCGGACTGAGACAAGCGCTTACTGCTGAGCCAGTTGGCGCAGCTTGCTCAGCACCCGGCTGACCGCCATAAAGCCAAAGGTGCCGGTGACCACGGTTACGGCACCAAATCCTGACGAGCAATCCATCCGCATACTGCCGCCGCCCTCGGGCTTGGTGGCACAAACTTCGCCATCGTTGCCGGGATAAGTTAATGGCTCGGTGGAAAACACCGCTTCAATGGCAAACTTGCGCTCGAGGTTACGGGAGAAGTTGTATTCGCGGCGCAATATGTTCCGCACCTTGGCCAGCAGTGGGTCCTGAATAGTGCGTGATAAGTCGGTAACCTGAATTTTGGATGGGTCCATCTGTCCACCGGCACCGCCAATGGTCACAATGCGGATTTTATTGCGCTTACACCAGGCGATCAGCGCCGCCTTGGGTTTTACCGCATCGATACAGTCCACCACATAGTCGATACTGCCATCACGGGGCAGGTACTCGCCGAGGTTGTCGGTGGTGAGGAAGTCTTCAAGCTCATTGACCTGGCATTCGGGGTTTATCTCACGGATACGCTCTGCCATCACCGCCACTTTTGACTGGCCGACCGTGCCTGCCAGCGCATGGATCTGGCGATTGGTGTTGGTTACGCAAATATCATCGAGATCCATCAGACTGATTTGACCAATACCGCTGCGGGCCAGCGATTCTGCCACCCAGGTGCCAACGCCGCCAATCCCCACCACCATGACATGCGCCTGATGGAAACGGGTCAGCGCCTTTTGGCCATAAAGCCTGCCGATGCCGCCAAAGCGGTTCAAATACGCCTCTGAAAGTTGCTGTTCCACCCTGTTACCCCGTGCCGTAAAAAACGCCGCATTCTAGCCTAAAGCGCCACGGGCATAAAGCCTGCCATGGCGCCGGCGCCCCCGGATACAAGCCTTTGCGCCTGTAGCCGAACTGTTGCCGCTGTCATCTGTGGGATCCAGCTTGGCACCGCCACAGTTACTGCGCAATGAGCCTATTGTTTTATCCAAGTAAAACAAAATGATAGAACAAAGCCCCTTTTAACTCGATGTGACCCTGATCACAATCAAAGCCATTTTGCCCTGCCAAACTGCCGCCGGTTCTAAGGAAGGTGCAAATACCGCCATGGCGCGGTGGGCTTTGGTTTCACCCAGTGCCTGCACAGCCGTTATTTGTCCCTTCCCGAAGTTAACGGGTGCCCAAAATCGCACCCTGGAGCATCTTATTCAATGCAAGGAACACACCTATGAAAAAATCCGTTCTGGCTATGGCCATCGCTTCTTCAACCGCCCTGTCTTCTTTCGGCGCGCTGGCCGAAGGTCCTGATTTTTACGGCCGCGTAGACCTGGCCCTGACCAACTCCAACAACGGTTACGCGACCCAAAACCAAAAGGACGGCACCGTATTTGAGAACAACTTCTCCTGGTTGGGTGTTAAGGGTTCTGAAGCGCTGAGCGACAACATCGCGGTGATCTATCAGATGGAGTTCGGTGTTAACAACTTCGACAACTCAGGCGATACCTTCAACGCCCGTAACACCTACGTGGGTCTGCAAACCCTGGCCGGTACCGCACTGGTTGGCCGTAACGATACCGTGTTCAAGCAGTCTGAAGGTGGTTTCGACCTGTTTGGCAACACCAACGCCGATATCGACCTGCTGGCCGCCGGTCAGAGCCGTCTGGGTGATGGCATCACTTATTACTCACCCAAGATTGCCAACATCCTGACCCTGAATGCCACCTACGTGATGTCCGACAACTACAGCGAAGGCAGCTGGTACAACCCAGGCGAAAACGATGAGTGGAACAGCAACAACTACGCCCTGTCTGCCACCCTGGGTGACAAAGCGCTGAAGGCGCAAAACTATTATGTTGCCGCCGCCTACAACGACGGCCTGGACGGCATCAAAGCTTACCGCGGTGTGGCACAGGTGAAGTTTGGCGAGCTGCTGCTGGGCGCCCTGTATCAGAACTCTGAGCATGTGGCCGACCGTTACAGCAACCTCGAAGGCGACACCTGGTTTATCAACGCCGGTTACAAGCTGGGCAATACCACCCTTAAAGCCGCCTACGGCCAGGATGACTCGGGTCTGGGTAAATATGTGGGCCGCTTCGTTGGCGATACCCAAAGCGGTATGGAAGATGTGAGCGATGTGGATCTGAAACAATACACTGTGGGTGCCGATCATCGCCTGAGCAAGAATACTCTGGTTTATGGCCATTACACCCGCTTTGACGGCGATATGTCCCTTGGCGGTGCAAAAGTGGATCTGAGTGACGATGTGGTGACCCTGGGTCTGCGCGTTGACTTCTGATTTTTAAACACCAAATCAACGATAAGAAGCGGCCTTCGGGCCGCTTCTTTTTTGTGCAGAAAAGATGTCAGTTTTATTGCAGATACATTAAGCACTGCTAAAGTTAGATGACATTACACGGAATTTTTATGCCTTTTTAGGTATGCAATACCGTGTTTTTACAGGATTTAAGCATAAAGTGTGGCCAACGAGGGACTCAGTCACAAAATTGTCTTAAATCCTTCAAAGGAGGCCCAAAACTTTGATCCACTCCACAACTTGCAATCGACAAACCTGTAAAAATCGACGGCAACTTTGTTACGCGCCTTCACAGCCGTAGCAAAAATAGAGGAAAACAATTTAATAACCATAAAAATGGATTAGAACTTCGGTTCTAGGGAGCATGAAAAAATGAAGAAGACCCTTATCTCTGCATCAGTTGCATCGGTAATGGCCCTGGCATCATTCGGCGCGCTGGCCGAAGGTCCCCAGTTCTATGGCCGTATCGATCTCGCTGTAACCAACTCAGATGCCAGCTCCACCCTGCAGGGCGGCACCAACGGCGTGACTGTTGGCGAAAGCGGCACCTACTTTGAAAACAACTTCTCTCACCTGGGTGTGAAAGGTTCTGAAAACATCAGCTCTGGTATCGATATCGTTTACCAACTGGAATTCCAGGTGGAAAACACCTCTTCCAAGGGCGACACTTTCAAGCCACGTAACTCATTCCTGGGTATCAAGACCGCTGCCGGTACTGTACTGGTAGGTCGTAACGACACCGTATTCAAGCAGTCTGAAGGCGGCATCGACCTGTTCGGCAACACCAACGCGGATATCGACCGCATGCTGGCTGGCCAAACCCGTAGCGCCGACGGTATCTGGTACTACTCTCCAGTGATTGCTGACCTTATCACCTTCAACGCCACCTACCTGATGGAAGACAACAACAACAGCGACGACGCTCAGTACGCGCTGTCTGTGACTGTAGGTGACAAGAAGCTGAAAAAGCAAAACTTCTACCTGGCCGGTGCTTACAACAAAGGCATCAGCAATGTTGACGCTTACCGCGCCGTAGCTCAGGTTAAACTGGGCGAGTTCAAGATTGGTGGTCTGTTCCAGAACACTGAGAAAGTGGACAGCGGTAACGACAACAACACTTACTTCGTGAACGTGGCTTACAACCTTAACGGTGTAAACCTGAAAGCCGAATATGGTAAAGACGAAGCTGGTCTGGGCAAATACTACTCTTCTCTGAAGGGTGCCGATCCTGCAACTGACGTGAGCGTAACCAACATCACCGTGGGTGCTGACTACCGTGTAGCCAAGTCCACCCTGCTGTACGGCCACTATGCCATGTACGAAGGTGACCATGTGGTTGGCGGTACCAAGGTTGATCTGAAAGATGACAACGTGTTCACCGTAGGTGTTCGCTACGACTTCTAATCACCCTTGAGGTGACAGTAAAAGGCGGCCAGAGGTCGCCTTTTTTATTGCCTTTTTTCAGGTGCTTGCCGCCTCAAAAAGCGGCGGATTTCCACCCAGGGCGCGCTCTGTTTCAGGCGGCATTCCACCCACCTAAACCGCACGCCAAGCTATAACATTTCAGAAACATCTTAATAACCATCCACTTAATTAACGGTGCGCCAGTTGGCCTATAACTTGCCTTATCAGTGCGCTCGTAGAGCAGAGGAAACAAGACAATAAACAGACCTTTAGGGAGACCCTATGAACAAGACCCTCATCTCAGCCAGCCTGCTTGGGCTTGGCGTATTCAGCGCTGCGGCCTTTGCCGAAGGCCCCGCTTTTTATGGCCGTATCGACCTTGCAGTCACCAATTCTGACGCCAGTTCAACCCTGCAAAGCGGCACCAATGGAGTGACGGTTGGCGAAAGTGGCACCTACTTCGAAAACAACTTCTCCCACCTGGGGGTAAAGGGCAGCGAGAACATCAGCAGCGGCCTGGATATCATTTACCAACTGGAATTTCAGGTAGAAAACACCTCCTCCAAGGGCGATACCTTCAAGCCGCGTAACTCCTTCCTGGGGATCAAAACCGCCGCCGGTACCCTGCTGGTTGGCCGTAACGATACCGTGTTCAAGCAATCTGAAGGGGGCATAGACCTCTTTGGCAATACCAACGCCGATATGGATCGCCTGCTGGCCGGTCAGACCCGCAGCGCCGATGGTATCTGGTACCACTCGCCGGTGATTGCCGACCTCATTACCTTCAACGCCACCTACCTGATGGAAGACAACAACGGCAGCGACGATGCCCAGTACGCACTGTCGGTTACCCTGGGTGACAAGAAGCTGAAAAAGCAGAACTTCTACCTTGCTGGTGCCTATAACAAGGGCATCAGCAATGTCGATGCCTACCGCGCAGTGGCGCAGGTTAAGCTGGGTGAATTCAAGCTCGGCGGCCTGTTCCAGAACACTGAAAGTGCCAGCGGCGGCGATGACAACAACACCTATCTGCTGAATGTGGCCTATAACCTGAACGGCGTAAACCTGAAGGCCGAATACGGCAAAGATGAGGCCGGATTTGGTAAGTATTACAAATCGTTAAGCGGTACTACCGGTACTGATATCAGCGTCACCAACATCACCGTGGGTGCCGATTATCGGGTGGCCAAATCCACCCTGCTCTATGGTCACTACGCCATGTATGAAGGCGACCATGTGGTGGCAGGCAGCAAGGTCGATTTGCAGGACGATAACGTCTTCTCGGTCGGCGTGCGTTACGATTTCTGATAGCTCAGAGCTCATCTGAAAAAGGCGACCCAAGGTCGCCTTTTATTTTCTGCAAACTATTCGCCTATTTTCGCACCAGCAAGAAGGCCGCTTCATTCAGCCAGGGCACTTCCTTTTTAACAAAGCGGGGGTTTTCCGCCAGCACGTCCTGACATTCAAGCGGCGTCACCTCGAACCAAGGGCCGAGATGGGTTTGCACCCAGTCAGGTGATACGGCAAACGGCGGGCCACTCAGGGCTTCCTGGGGATAATCCAGGGTAACCAGCAAACCGCGGGCGCCGGAAGGGATTAGTGCGGCGAGCTTTTTGGCATAATCGATACGCATCTCGGCAGGCCAGGCGATAAGCGCAGCCCTGTCGTAAAAGCCCTCACACCCGGCCACCAGCTCTTCAGGCAGGGTGAAAAAGTCCCCCTGCACCAGCTCAATACCCTTGGCGCTGTGATGCACATGCTCAGCTCGGGTTTCGATATGGGCCTCAGTTCCGGCCGTTTCGAAAAACTGCTGCACCGCCAGCGCGGAGAGCTCACAGCCCAGCACCTCATGGCCCTGAGCGGCGATAAATTCCATATCCAATGACTTGCCGCACAGGGGCACAAACACCTTGCTGCCCTGTGGCAAATTCAATTGCTGCCAATGCCTTACAAGAAATGGGTTAATGTCGGCCTGATGAAAGCCAATCTGCTGCAATTGCCACTTATCGTGCCAAAATCCGGGCTCCATAGTCGTCCCCTAAGATGAAAAAGACGACTTACTCTAACGGCAAAGCCCGGGGGATGCAAAAGCCAGCCAAGGCAAAAGGTACATCAGTGCTCAGGCGTTCCCCAGCACCTCGTTCACCTCTCGAAGCCACAGGCAGTTTTCGCACTGACACTTGCGCCGGGTCAGGTGGTAAGGCGACAGATTAGAGTCAACAAAGTCCACCGCAATCAGCAGCTGCTGTTTCAGTTGCTCCTCGGTCTTCTCTTCCAGGGTCACCAGTTCGTCGTTGTGGTTCATCCACACGCATTCCATGCCCTGATGGCAATGAATGCAGCGCTCATCGACACTGTTGTAGAAGCCCGCGTGGGGACAGTGCCTCAGCTCCATCGACTGAATGATACGCCGCCTGGCAAAATCAAATAACTCGATGAGTTTCTCTTTGTTCTGGGCTGTCATATCGCCCTCCTTGTCGGCCGTTTGACGACACTCAATAAAAGTATGGAAGTTAAAAACAGAGTAGCGAGAAGTGAATGGCGCAGGATTGATTTCAATCAAAATGGCAGGCAAAAAACTTGGGTAGGTACGGGGTAAACTCCTTGCCTGAGACACAACGATATGGCTTAAATGAAAGATTGGATACAGTAACGGGGAAGTCCTTGTCCGCCCATACGCCGCAGCTGCAACACTTTTACATTTCTGAAGAACAATCCATCTACCTGCTCAAGGCCGACGATGCCCGCAAGCACAAGGCCTGGGTGCGTTTGTGTAAGCAGCAGTTGTCAAAACTCGGCTACCGCGACATCGACTTTATCGGCAAGGGGGCTTATGGCTTTGTGTTTGCCGGCGTCAACGAGGCCGGTGACGCCCACGTGTTCAAGTTCTCCCGCATAACCCTGCCACAGCACATTCAGGATCGCCTCGAAGAAGAGGCCTTTATGCTGTCCCACTGCCGCCATCCCAATGTACCGCCGCTGGTGAAGTTCGAACGGGTAGGCAAACAGGGAATTCTGGTGATGGCGCGGGCCCCGGGGGAAGAACTGGAGCAGCTGTGCCGTAAACGTGGCGCCCTGCCGGTGCCCATGATTATGAGCATCGCCCGGCAACTGGCGGATTTATTGGTGTATTTGCGCACCGGTCGGCCGCTGGTGCATGGGGATATCAAACCCTCGAATCTGGTGTTCGATGAGGCCACCGGCCACCTGTCGCTGATTGACTGGGGCTCGGCGGTATTTGCCCAGCGCGACGAACATGGCCGCCCGGTGGAAGAGCACGTGATGAACCTGCTCTCCAGCGACCAGCAGCACACCAATGCCCGCATGGGTGACGTCTACTTTATCGGGGACGAGCAATTAAACGGTGCCCTCTCCACTCCCCGTTTCGACGAGCAAGGGGTGGCAGCAACCCTGTACGCGCTGGCGTCAGGGCAGGCGAGTCGCTTCGGCTCTCGGGTTATCCCACCCACCAGCATAGGCCTGCCGCTGGAGCTTGCCCGCACCCTGGAAGCCATGCTGAGTGAAGATCCGAACGTCCGCAATCGCGGCGGCGACTACTTCCTTCGCAGCATGCGCCACAGCCACCGTTTGCTGCTGCCGGATATCCCCAGACCCGAAGCCATGGCCGAAATCCCTGTGTGGGTGCAAAGCCGCGGTAAAGAGGTGGATACTGTTACTTACAGCTCGCGCAAATCCTTCCTGCGGGAGCACAACGCAGAAGAGCCCATTGCCCGGGTAGACGATGTGCAGCTCGACAAGTACTACCGCAACTTCCTCGCCGGCATGGGCGACACAGAGAAAGGCTTTATCGCCGCTGTGGGCCGCCTGGGGCAGTATCCCATCGTGGGTGGGCTGGCGATTCACTGGCAGCAGGAAGGGGTGTTTATCGACTCCAACCTGGCGCTGCACGATGCCGGGCTCAAGCAGGCGCTGGTGCAGGCGGTGAACAATATGGTGCTGATGGCCCGTGGCATTACCCGGCTGGGTACCTTTAAGGCCTGCTTCTTTAATGCCAGGGATACTCTGCACATCAGCAGACACCCCGACACCGGCGCCTTTGCCGCCAGCGCCGATCAGCAATTGCCGTTTGAAGTAGGCGACGTACCCATGCTGGAAGACAAGTCCCGGCTGCACTCTTACTTTGAAGACGGAAAAGATCCGGACGAAAACCTGGAACTGCCCAGCGAGATCATGACCGAGCTTGGCTGGATAAACCAAATTCACCACACCGGCTGCATCATTTTTGAATCCCAGGGTGGGCACCTAAAAATTCACAGCTACCTTAAGCTGCTCAACCCCCGCAAACAGGCTGCATTTCGTGCCAGCCTCGATCGTATCCTGCACCACGTGGACAAAATTCAGGGCAGCGGCGTCTCAGGCTTTATGAAACTACCCTACAAAAACACCCGCCGCTTTGAGCGTATTACCCGCAAACCCGATGATTTTTATCCAAAGGATCCGCGGATGCTTCAGGAGTAACCAAAACAAACCCCGCTAAGGCGGGGTTTGTTATTTCCAGACGTAAGATGCCTTTGGAAAGGAGCGAATAAGTCCCGTGCTTGCTCTGCGTGAGCTTACAGTGGATAGCTGCAAGGCACAGTTCGCACCTTCCTTAGCGTTTCGGTTGCTCGTCATCATCCTGGGGCGACTTGGTGTCGCTGCTATTGAGACGCTTACTGCCATCCACAGGCTCGTCTTTACGCTCGAAGTCGCCTTCAAAGGTGTTGCCACCAAAGGGATTCTGACTGCCAAAAGGGTTCTGGCCACCGAAAGGGTTTTGGCCATTGGCGCCAAAACCACCATTGCCCATCACCTTGAATTGCATGCGCTTTTGCACCAATGCCGCCAACGGCTTGCGGGTAATGGGTGTCAGCAACAACAGGCCGATAAAGTCGGTTACAAAGCCCGGGATCAGCAACAGCACCCCGGCCATGGCCAGCATCATGCCTTCCACCAGCTCGCCGGTGGGCGCTTCGCCGCGGGCCATTTTCTGCTGTGCCTGCATCAGGGTAGACAGTCCCTGGCTTCGCACCAGCGATACCCCCACCACGGCGGTGAAGATAACCAGTGCCACTGTGGTCAAACTGCCGAGGGCTTCTCCTACCCGGATAAGCACCGACAGCTCAACCACGGGTATGACGATAAATACCAATAATAAAACAAAAAACATCTCGCCCTCGCGCGCTGAAGAAGGGACAAACCGGCCGGGCATTCGCGCCCGCTGACCGTGTTCCCTTGCTTGGGTTGTGCAATATAAATGGGGGTTGTCCGGTCAAAGTTCAAGCCCGCAAGCCTGGCTTAGGGTAGAAACAACCGGTATCACTATTTCAGCTTTCTCTTAATGCAAGCCTCGGTTAAAACACGTAAAGTGTTTGCCAGCTTCACCCCTGAGGTCCTTTGCTGCTGAATGCTGTGCCAAGGCACGGTTTCAAGATTAACAAAGCCGCCTTAAGGGAGGTTTAAACCTTGGGAGAGATCATGGCCACGCCCATGGAAGACTATATCCTGATCATGACCAGCTGTCCCTCACGGGAAGTCGGTCTTGAGATTGCAAACCATTTGGTGACCGGCAAACTGGCCGCCTGCGTGCAGCTTGGCAGCCCAATCACCTCTGTCTACCCATGGCAGGGGAAAGTGTGTGAAGACAAGGAGTATCCCTTGTTTATCAAAACGAAACAGGCGCTGTATGCCGAGGTGGAAGCGCAAATCCTGACGCAGCATCCCTACGAGCTGCCTGAGATTATCGCCTTGCCCATAACTCAGGGACTCCCCGGCTATTTGAACTGGATTAAAGACAACACCCAATGATGAAAAAAATCACCACCCTGCTGCTGAGCACCCTGTTATTGCTCGCGCCTACGGCCTTTGCCGACGACCTGTTTGGCAAAAAGTTTGATTTTCTGAAGGGCGAACCCGAATTGATGCCGGTGGATCAGGCCTTTGTGTTTGATGCCAGTCAGCAAGACAATAAGGTCACTCTGTCATTTGTGATTGCCGATGGCTATTACCTGTACCGCGACAAGCTTAAGTTTGAGCTTGAAAACGGCGAGCTGGGTGATATCGCCCTGCCCAAGGGCAAGATGCACGAAGACGAGTACTTCGGCAAACAGGAGGTGTATTACACCTTCGTTGAACTGCCTGCGGCCCTCAAAGCAGCAGGCGATAATGCCAAACTCACAGTCACCTTTATGGGCTGCGCCGAAGGCAAACTCTGCTTCCCGCCCACCAAGGTCAGCACAGATATAAAGCCGGTGGCCGACAATGACGGCAAGCTGGATATGGCAGGCAGCGCGCCTGCCGCCAATGCCTCCCAGCCGCAATCCTCAGGGCCGCTGACCCAGCAGGACAGCCTGGCGCAAATGCTGACCGAGGGGAATCTCGGTTGGACCTTGCTGATTTTCTTCGGCCTTGGCATTGGTCTGGCGCTCACTCCCTGCGTCTTCCCCATGTACCCGATTTTGTCGGGCATTATCGTCGGTCAGGGTGAAAAGCTCTCTACCGGCCGCGCCTTTACCCTGTCCATGGCTTATGTGCAGGGTATGGCCATTACCTACTCGCTGCTGGGGCTGGTAGTTGCATCTGCCGGTATGAAATACCAGGCAGCGCTGCAACACCCCGTGGTGTTGATTGGCCTGGCTATCCTGTTCTTTATCCTCAGTTTGTCCATGTTTGGTCTGTACGACCTCAAGCTGCCCTCCTCCTGGCAGGAGAAGATGAACAGCCTGTCCAACAACCAAAAAGGCGGCAACCTCACCGGCGTCTTTATGATGGGGGTTATCTCGGGTCTGGTGGCATCGCCCTGCACTACTGCACCTTTGTCCGGCGCGCTGGTGTATGTGGCCCAGAGTGGCGACCTGCTGATGGGCTTTGCCGCCCTGTACGTGCTCAGCATGGGCATGGGTCTGCCACTGCTGCTGATGGGCACCTCCGGTGGCAAGCTGTTGCCAAGGGCCGGCGCCTGGATGGAAATCATCAAGACCATCTTCGGTTTCCTGCTGATTGCCGTGTCTGTAATGATGATTGGCCGGATCTGGCCGGGCATGGTGTCGGATCTGCTATGGGCCCTGTGGGGCGTGGCGCTGGCGGGCTACCTGCTGCATCAGAACAAGAAGACCGAGTTCAACTGGAAGCAAACCGTACGTTCGGTGCTGTTGATGCTGGGTCTGCTGGCGGCGTTCTCCTACGGTTTCCAGGCGGTGATGGGTGGCCTTGGCTATCAAATGCCCACCAATAAGGCGCAGCAAGCCAAGGAGGGGGTTGAGTTCAAACGCATCAAGTCAGTGGAAGACCTCAATGCCGAACTCGCCATCGCCCGTCTGGAAGGCAAGTTTGTGATGCTGGATCTCTACGCCGACTGGTGTGTGGCCTGTAAGGAATTCGAGCACATCACCTTCCCGGATCCGGAAGTGAAAAAGCGCCTCGACAACATGGTGCTGCTGCAAGCCGATGTCACCAAATCCGATGCTGTGGATGTGACCCTGCTGGAAACCTACGGTGTGCTGGGTCTGCCTACCCTGCTGCTGTTTGATCCACAAAGCGGCCTCAGGGATGATCTGCGGGTAACCGGCTTTATGTCGCCCAAGGAATTTGCTGCTCATCTGGATCTGCTGAACCAGCACTGATAGCAAAAATCCATCCCATAGAAAGGCAAAGATTTCATTGAAGTCTTTGCCTTTTTCATTTTTTATTAAATATTCTGCTGTAAACTAAGCTGTTTAACTCGCAATACCCAAGTCTGCCAACGCCATAAAGGAGCATCATGGAACCGGCCATCCTCGTCATCACCCTCGCCTGCGGCCTGCTGGTCAACCGCGTCGGTCTGCCGCCTCTCATCGGATATCTGGTCGCCGGATTTGTGCTGTTTATGTTCGGCATTGAAGAATCAAGCCTGCCAATGCTGCAGCAATTTGCCGATCTGGGTGTGACCCTGCTGCTGTTTGCCATTGGCCTGAAACTCGATTTACGCAGCCTGTTCAAGGCCGAAGTCTGGGCCGGTGCCAGTTTGCATCTGCTGGGCACCATGCTGTTTTTGGTGCCAGTACTCAAACTGCTGGGCATTCTGGGGCTCAGTCAGCTCACAGATTTAAGCTTTAACCAACTGACCCTGCTGGCCTTTGCGCTCGGCTTCTCCTCCACCGTGTTTGCGGTCAAGGTGCTGGAAGACAAGGGCGATATGCAGACCCTCTACGGCCGGGTCGCCATCGGTATCCTGATTATGCAGGACATCTTCGCCGTGGCCTTCCTCACGGCCTCCAAGGGCGAAGTACCATCCATCTGGGCGCTGTCACTCTTATTGCTGCCGTTGGCGCGGCCACTGATTTACCGCGCTTTTGACCGGGTCGGTCATGGCGAACTGCTGGTGCTGTTTGGCCTGGTAATGGCATTGGTAATGGGCGCCTGGCTGTTTGAGGCCGTGGGCCTTAAACCCGACCTTGGCGCCCTGATTGTCGGTGTGCTGCTGGCAGGACACCCCAAGGCATCCGAGCTTGCCAAATCGCTGTTTTACTTTAAAGAACTCTTCCTGGTGGCCTTCTTCCTCACCATAGGTCTCAACGGCTTGCCGACCCTGGAAGACGTGGCACTGGCGGGACTTTTGGTGGCACTGCTGCCCTTTAAGATCGCCCTGTTTGTGATGCTGCTGACCCGCTTCAAGCTGCGCTCGCGCACCTCGATGCTGGCCTCGTTCAACCTGGGTAACTACAGTGAATTCGGTCTGATTGTGGCCGCCGTGGCCGCCTCCAAAGGCTGGCTGCCGTCACAGTGGCTTATCATCATCGCGGTGGCGCTCAGCTTAAGCTTCCTGATTGCGGCGCCGCTGAACAACCTCGTGGGCAAGATTTACCAGAAGTACCAGCAGCCACTGAAACGCATGGAGCGTCCACCACTGCACCCCGAGGACAGACCCATTCCCATTGGCAACCCACGCTTTTTGATTTTGGGTATGGGCCGTATCGGCTCCGGTGCCTACGATGAACTGGCCGCGCGCTTTGACGGCGAGATCCTCGGCATCGAGCACAAGCAGGAACTGGTGGAGTTCCACCGTTCTGAAGGACGCAACGTAGTGCAGGGCGACGCCTCGGATACCGACTTCTGGGAAAAGCTCGACCGCGCCCCCAATCTGGAACTGGTGCTGCTGGCAATGCCGCACCACACGGGTAACCTGTTTGCGGTTGAGCAGCTCAAGAAACAGGATTATCAGGGCAAGATCAGCGCCATTGTTCAGTATGCGGAACATACCGAATCCCTCAGGGAGTGTGGCGTCCACAGCGTCTACAATCTGTATGAAGCGGCGGGTGCCGGTTTTGTGGATCATGTGGCCAATGAACTCATGCCCTCCTCGGCAAAAACCGCCGAGGCCAACGCCTGATAAAAACGCCGCGAAATCGCGGCGTTTTCTTTGTTCGCGTCACGCAAAAATCTCAGTTTGCCACCTCCTTCAGACATGATATAACGGAGAAAAGCCCCCGCCGTCAGAGGGGCGTCCGGTTATCAGTGGGATCAGTGAGCATGTCGAACCCTGCGCAGCGCGCCACCAAGCTGTTTGTCCAAACCTTCGGAACCAAGGCCGACGCCTGCTATCAGGCGCCGGGGCGGGTCAATCTTATCGGTGAACACACCGACTACAACGACGGCTTTGTACTGCCGGCTGCCATTAATTTTCATACAGTTATCGCGGTAAAGCGCCGTGATGACCACAAATTTCGGGTGATCACCGAAGCCTTTGCCGGCGAGCTTGGCGAGTGGAGCTTTGGCGAAGAAGGCGAAGTGACCGCCGGTGGCGACTGGGTTAACTACCTTAAGAGCTTTACCCAGGCGCTGGGCCACGCAGGTCTTAAGCCCAAGGGACTGGATTTGGCCGTGGTCAGTTCTGTGCCCATGGGCGCAGGACTCTCCTCTTCAGGCGCCCTGGAAATTGCCTTTGGCACCGCGATTAACGACACCAGCCAACTGCACCTCTCCCCCATGGCCATCGCCCAGTTGGCACAGCGCGGCGAAAGCCGATTCCAGGGGTATGCCTGCGGCATCATGGATCATATGACCAGTGCCCTTGGCGAAGCCGACTCGGCGCTGTTGATTGACTGTCTGGATCTGGATGTTGAGGCCGTGCTGATCCCGGACGATCTGAGCCTGATGATAGTGCACTCGCCACTGGATCCCAAACTGCTGGACGACACCTACCGCCAACGCGCCGAAGAGTGCCGCGCTGCCGCAGACTATTTCGGACTGGATTCCCTTCGGGATCTTGAACCCCATGATCTGGACGCCGCCCAAGGCACCCTCGACGCCACCCTGCACAAGCGGGTACGCCATGTGCTCAGTGAAAACGCCCGCACCCAAAGCGCTGGCCGCGCCCTGAAACGGGGCGATGTGGCACGTCTGTCGGAGCTGATGGCGCAGTCCCATGCTTCACTGCGGGACGATTTTGAGCTGATGGTGCCCGAAATCGAAACCCTGGTGCAGGTGATTGCCAAAGCCGTAGGTTCTCGCGGCGGCGTGCGCATGACCGACGCCTGCAGCGTGGTGGCACTGGTGGAACACGACCTGACCGATGCCGTTATTCAGGCCGTGGAATCCGAATACCCCAAATTGACCGGGCTGGAACCCATGCTCTACATGTGCGCCGCCAGTGGTGGTGCCGGACGCATCGACAACTAGGCAAATACACCCCGCCATGGCCGCACGCCTGTGTGGCATCTGTGTTGCCGTTTGTGCCGTCAAAGCATACGAATGCAGTCGCTGTTGCCCTCCCGGACTTTCGTTTATAGTGCGTTGAAATTAAATGAATAAGGAAGGCAATTCATGGTGCGTCATACGGTACTTGACCCCTGGCAGGATCCCAGGGGCGGCGAGATTGAGCGGGTACGGCTGGACAATGGCCAACTGGCCATTGAGGTACTGAGCCTGGGCGGTATTATCCGCTCTCTGTGGACCCCCGATCGCCATGGCGAACGCGCCAACATAGTACTTGGCTGCGACAGCGCCGAAGACTACCTCACCCAGCAGGCCCATTTGGGTGCCATTGCCGGGCGTTTTGCCAACCGCATCGCCAAAGGCAAACTCGACTATCAGGGCCAGCAAATCCAGCTTGATGTGAACCAGTCAGGTAACTGCCTGCATGGCGGCCACGAAGGCTTCAACCGCAAGAACTGGGATCTTGGTCTGCTGCCCGATGGAGTGCGCCTGAGCCTTAAGAGCCCTGATGGCGACATGGGCTTTCCCGGCAATTGCTCGGTACAACTCGATTACCGCCTGGTGGGCAACAACCTGTTTGTGGAGATCATGGCCGCCACCGACAAGGCCTGCCCGGTGAGCCTGACTCAGCACAGCTATTTCAATCTCGATGGCCAGGCCGACTGCGCCAGCCACAGGGTTGCCATGCATGCCAACAGCTATCTGGAAATGGACCCAACCGGTATACCCACCGGCGTCTACCCGGTCGAAGGCACGGCGCTGGATCTGCGTCAGCTGGATAACCTTGGCAGCCGTCGCAGCCATAGCGCGCTGGCTGCCACCCAGGGGTTTGACCATTGCTACCTGCTTGGCAATAACGGTGAGCTGACGCTTGCCGCAACCCTGGCATCGCTATTGTCTGGGCGCCAGTTACAGCTTTATACCAACCAGCCGGGCATCCAGCTGTATGGCGCCAACTTCCTCGGCGGCGAAACTGGCCGTGGCGGCAAAATCTATGGTCGCTATCAGGGGGTATGTCTGGAGCCACAACTGATCCCGGACTCGCCCAATCAGCCCATTTTGGGCAAAGGCTGGCTGCAGCCGGGTGAGATCTATCATCACATCAGCCGTTATCAGTTTGATATTACGGAATAAAAGACAGGCTCTGCAAAGAGCCGGGGAAAGGCAATAAGTCCGCGTCGGCCCGATTGGGCCGACTGCGCTACCGCAAGGCGGTGTTAATCGTCGAAATCGTCTGACCAGTCGTCGCTGAAATCGTCGCTGCTGCTGCCACCACCGCTCAAATCTTCATATTCAGGCTCAGCTTCGGCCTTGGCTTTACGGGCCGGGGCTGGAGTGTCCTTCATATTATTCAGATTGATCCGTGACTGCTGCTTGTCCAAAAAGTCCGAACGCGCCGCTTTCCACTCGCTGCCAAATTTGCCTTCTGCGGCCTTGAGGGCTGCGTCATCCAGCTCGTGCAGGTTGGGCTTCACTATGTCCTCTACGTACTCAACGATGGCTTTACGTTCAGTGTTATAGAGATAGATACGTCCAGCCGAGGCTTCGGGCAACTGGTTGTCGTGGATGACGATGGCGGTTCCACGGGACGTCTTTAACTCACCCCACCAAACCTGTTTCTTCGCCGTGTTATACATATATGCCAATACCTTTTAATCAACACATACACTAAGAGTTTTCGGTCTTTATAACTCGCCGGGGAAGCGCTCCACCCCTGCGATAAATCGTACGAATAGTTCGGACGTTTCAAGTTGGGTATTCTTACAGAATCTTTCCGAGAATCAATGCCAAAATTAGCGAATTTTTTGAGATATTGCGTTTAATTTTCACCTCTTTATTTCATTTTTCCGTTCAATCCCGACTTTAGTCGAAAAAAACACCATATCAAGGCACAAGTACCAATTTTCCGTTGTGACTTCCGGCCTCCATCAGCGCGTGCACTTTCACCACCTCTGACAACGGATATTCGCCGAAAATCGGCACCCGGCACTCACCCTTTTCCAGCAGCGGCCACACCTGCTGTTCAAGCTGCCGGGCAATCTCAGCCTTGGCGGCAATGCTCTGGGGGCGTAAGGTCGAGCCGGTCCAGTTGATGCGCTTCATCATCAGCCGGAAAATATCCACCTCGGCCCGGGGGCCTGACTGCATGGCCACCGACACCATGCGCCCATCCATGGCCAGCAGCTTCAAATTGGTATTGATCATGGCGCCGCCCGCCATATCCAGAACCACGTCCACGCCGCGGCCGTCGCTGGCGGCAAGCACCTTGTCCACCAGTGCCTCGTCCCGATAATCAAAGGCTTCGTCAGCACCAAGGTTCAGGCAGTAGGCACGCTTCTGTTCGCTGCCGGAGGTCACCAGTACCCGGCTTCCAAACGCCTTGGCCAGTACTATGGCAGTGGAACCTATGCCACCACTGCCACCCTGGATAAGCAGCGTCTCGCCCGATTTAAGCCCCGCCCGCATAAACAGATTGCCCCACACGGTAAAGAAGGTTTCCGGCAGCGCTGCCGCCTGCGCCATAGACATCCCCTGCGGCAGCGCCAGGCAGTGCTGCGCAGGGGTAAGCACATACTCACCATAGCCGCCGCCCGGCACCAGGGCACACACCTTGTCACCAAGCTGCCAGCGGCTGACGCCCTTCCCGAGGGCTGCTATCTCGCCGGCTACTTCCAATCCGAGCACAGGCGACGCCCCCGGCGGCGGTGGATAAGCGCCGCGCCTTTGCGCCAGATCCGGGCCGTTCACCCCTGCAGCCCGCACCCGGATCAGCACTTCACCCTCGGCGGGTTCAGGCATGGGGCTTTGCACCAGTGTCATCACCTCCGGCGCACCGGCGGATGCAAAATCAACATGGGTATAAACAGAGGTCATCGGGCAGGGTCCAGTAGCCAGCAAAAGTTGTACCCAGCATAGCAGCTTAGTGAAAGGACGAAAGACTGAAACCTTTTGGTGAGCGCTTACATGAATGGCATACAGTATAAAATTTACACATTTTGAGTGTTTTTATCCTGTTGTTTTAGTTTCTGTTATTGAAAAATCACCTCCCTTTCGCCTTTCAAAAGCATAAAAACCCCATAGTTTATATATTGTATATTTTATTTATGTGACTATATTGTTACACCTGATTAACAACTGACCGGTGTGCCTTACCGCCGGCAATAACAAGCATCTGCCCTGCAGACATTTCACTACTTGGAGTCATTATGAAACTCAATACCCTGGTCGTTGCCCTGGGGCTGTTCGCCGCCCCGGTCGCCCTGGCAAGCCACACAGGCCTGACCCAGCTGCACCAAGCCGAGGTGCAAAAAGCCCTCAGCAAACAAGGTCCAATGGGCATGCCCGGCCTGCCTGGCCCCATGGCTGCCGCCGAATGTGAAAACTTCATCGGCCTGTCCGGCTCGGCCCTGGTCAGCAAGCTGGCCGCCTCAGCACCGGATTGTGTCAGCAGCCTGTATAACCTCAAAGGCAGCGATGCCACTGCACTATTTGCCGAAAGCAACATGCGTGCAGTCATGCAAGGGGTGAACAGCCGCGCCGCCAGCTACACTGGCACAGACAGCAGCGGTATCGAGTCACTGATTTACTTCCTGCGCGCCGGTCTTTACGTGCAGTGGTACAACCCTGAGTTAGTGCCCGCTTACTCCAGCGCCTTTGGCAATGATGTCAAAACCGGCCTGACCACCCTGTTTAACAACAGCAATGCCTGGATTGCCGCCGACAGCAACGCCGGGGTGCTCAAAGAAGCGCTGATCCTGGTGGATTCGGCCGGACTCGGGGCGCACTTCAATTGGGTCACCATCAAGGTGCTCAACGAATACAACGCCAACTGGCAGGCAAGCTTTGGCATGAACGCCGCAGCCAACGCCGTCTTCACTACCCTATTCCGCGCCCAGTGGGACGAACCAATGAAAACCCTGTTTGCCAGCGACCAGAGCATCCTCGATGCCCTCAATGGCTTCCAGAGCCGCAACCGCAACCTGCTTGGTACCAATGCCGAATACGTGCTGGTGAACGCGGTGCGCGAAATGTCGCGTCTGTACTACATCCCCCAAATGGAGTCACGGGTACGCACCCTGGTAAAAGCTGTGCTCAGCTCCAGCAGCAAGAATGACGCCAGCAAAACCATTTGGATGGCCGCCGCCGAAATGGCCGATTATTACGATCGCGCCAACTGTAACGACTACGGCATTTGTGGTTTCAAGGCCACACTGGAAGCCGAAACCTTAAGCTTCAACCACAAGTGTTCCGACACCCTGAAAATGCGGGCCCAGCAGCTGTATGTGGATCAGGCCAACTGGGCCTGTACCGTGCTGACAGGTCAGGAAAGTTACTTCCACCAGATGCTGGAAACCGGCCGCCAGCCAGTGGCCAACGATAACAACGACGATCTGGAACTGGTGATTTTCAACAGCTCAGAAGACTATGGCTCCTACGCCGGCACCTTCTTTGGTATCGATACCAATAACGGCGGCATGTATCTGGAAGGCTCCCCAGCCGGGCTGAAAAACCAGGCACGCTTTATCGCCTATGAAGCCGAGTGGCGCCGCCCCGACTTCCACGTCTGGAACCTGCAACACGAATACGTGCACTACCTCGATGGCCGCTTTAATCTGCACGGCGACTTTGCCCGTGGTATGTCGGCCAACACCGTATGGTGGGTTGAAGGTCTGGCGGAATACATCAGCTACCGCGATGCCAATCTGCGCGCCATCGAGATGGGCGAAACCAAGGGCTATGCGCTGTCCACCATCTTCAAAAACAATTACGAGTCGGGTCAGGACCGCATCTACCGCTGGGGTTATCTGGCGGTGCGCTTTATGTTTGAGAACCACCGCGACGATGTGCGCACCATTCTTAACTACCTGCGCAACGATAAGTACACCGAATATCAAACCTTTATGGACAACATCGGCACCCGTTACGACAACGAGTGGTACGGCTGGCTCACCAGTGGCCTGTCCACCGCCAACGATGGCATAGTCGACAAGGGCCCGGATGACACCGCCGCCGAAGCCAGTGGCACCACAGGTAACTGGTCGGGTCCGGGCAGCAGCATCAGCACCGACTACAGCCCGTGTGAGGTAACCAACGAAGCTTACCGCTACACCAAGGACGCTGAGCTCAAAATCGACCAGCCAATGGAATGTATCGACGCCCAGAACGGCCGTGCCAGCTTCGCCTTTGCCAACGAGAGCCGCAGCGATGCCGAGATCTGGATTAAGATCGGCGGCGGCTGGGGCGATGCCGATATTTACTTCAACTCCGGCAACTGGGCCAGCGGCGAAAACAACGAAGGCTATGGTATCGGCAACGGCAACCATGAAGTGATTAAGGTTCGCCTGAACCCCAACGAATATTGGCACTACCTGACCCTGGATGGCGACTTTGGCGGCGTGGATCTGCTGCTGTCGACCACTGAAGTGGTGGCCGATCCCGACCCCGCCCAAGGCGGTGGTGACAATGGTGGTGGTGACAATGGCGGTGGCGACAATGGCGGCGGTACCCCACCAGCCGACTGCGGCGCAGCCACCAAGGACTACGGCAAGCTCGAGTTCGGCGTGGATGAGTGCATCGCCGGTGGTCGCAGCAGCTTCTACTTCTGGGTAGAAGAAGACAACACCGAAGTGACCATCAGCACCGCCGGTGGCAATGGCAACGCCAACCTCTACTTCCATGCCGACAGCTGGCCGGATGCCGGTAACGCTCAGGCCCGCAGCGAAGGCAGCGGCAACAGCGAGCGCATCAGCGTTACTGTTAACCGCGGCTGGCGTTATGTGTCGGTCAACACCGACAGCGAATACAGCGGCGTGACCCTGCGTCTTGCCCTTGGCAGCGGCGGTGACACTGGTGGCGATAATGGTGGCAATACCCCAGGCACCCTCACCAACGCCTGTGCCAGCCAAAGCCCGGTGAGCTACACAGCGCTGGAATCTGGCGTGCCAGTTTGTGCCAGCGAAGGCCGCAACGACTACTATGTCTACGTACCCGCAGGTACAGCCAAGCTGACCCTGCGCTCGGCCCACGGCAGCGGTGATGTCAGCCTCTACGGCGCCAGCGGATACTGGCCTACCGAGTCCAACTATCAGGCCATTTCCGCCACAGCTGGCAGCAACACTGAATCTATCAGTGTCAGCAACCCAGGCAGCGGCTGGTACTACTTTATGGTTCAGGGCGACGCTGGCACCAGTGGCGTGACTGTGCAGTTGGATATGCAGTAATCCCAACACCCCGGCGCCATATGGCGCCGGGGGCTACACCGACAGCAAAAGGCCCGCGATTGCGGGCCTTTCTATTGAACAGGACCAGGCTTGCTCAAAATGGATGATCCACCATCAGCCACAGGTTTGTGCCTTCATCGCTCCTCGCCAAATCGGCGCGCACCACCAGCCCGGCGGTCATGGCCCTGAGCGACACCCCATAGTCAAACTTCATCTCGTCGGTAAGGGTGCTCAGCTTATATTCAGGTGCAACCCGCCCTGCTTCGACAAAACCCACCAGCTGGAACCAGTCCAATCGCAGGAAGCGCAGCCAGTTTACATCTGCCAGCGGATTGTATTTCAGGGTGTAACGGTACTCGGCGCTGGCATACAGGGCGGCCTTATCGTGGAAACGGTTCAGGTCGTAGCCGCGCATCCGGGTGAAGCCGCCAAGGGTGGCTCCTTCGTTGTAGGGGGCGCCGCCGCGCACAATGCGGGCGCCGTCATTCAGGGTTTCCAGCTCCCAACTGGGGGAATAGCCACTCCACAGATTCAGTGCCAGCACCCGCTGATGGGCGTAATCCGACTCGCCAAAGGAGAAAAACTTGCTGGCAGAAAATTGCCAGAAGTCCCATTCAAAATCTGAGTCAACAAAGCCAAGGTCCGTCGACCATGACAACCACTGACGGCTGCCGTAACTGGGGTTTATCGCGAAGTCGGTGTTGTCGTACAAAAGCCCCAGTTCCACCGCACCAAAGTCGCCATCCAGCTGGCGCTTCTCAAACTCAAAACTTTGATAACGTGAGAAATACCTCAGCATGGCCACGGTGGCACCGCTGGTCATGGGGTTCCATTCTTTACCGCCACTGGGCTCGGAGATAAGCAGCCCCTGCTTAAGCCGATAATTCACCATGCCACTGTTGGCGGTGGCACCTATGGGCAGGGCATATTCGAGCCGCATGTCCAGCCAGTTGGAGTTGCCATCTGCCTCGAAGTATTGGCTGTTTGACGATTCATTGCTGCCGGGAATGGGCGTGCCCTCAGGCACAGGCACTATGGATCCACCGGCATAGGCGCGTTGATCCGGATAATAGGCCCACAGCCCGTGGGCGCTGGCGAACCAGCGCTCTGTGCCTTCAATCCGATAGTTGAATACCCCGGCCCAGGCGCCGCGGCTGACATCGCCGCCAAAGGCGGTGGCGCCCAGGGTCATCTGATCCTGATGCCATCCCTTTATCATGCCGCCGACACCGAGGTTCAGCCCCATGGTCTCGGTACTGAACAGGTACGGCAACACCAGATTCTCCCGTACCCGATCCGGGCTTTCGGCCCGATCGACGGTGTTTTTCACCCTGGGGCTTGCGGCGCTTGCCAGGCTGCTGTGCAGCAGCAGAGGCACTGCAATGACGGCCAGCTTGGCCAACGTTGATCTCATGGTGTCTTCCTTGTGCTTCAATGCCTGTGGATGTCCGAATACGATTGCCTATGCCTGGCTGACAGCGCCGGTGGTTTGCGCTCAGCAGCTGGCGATGGCGGCAAAACTGCCACGGCACAACTTGGCAAGCGCGGCCGGCGCCAGAGCGATTTCCAGCCCTCTTTTTCCGGCACTCACATGGATACGGGACTGCGCCTCGGCGCTGTTGTCTATCAGGGTCGGCAGGGCCTTCTTTTGCCCAAGCGGACTGATGCCACCCACCAGATAGCCGCTGGAGCGCTCGGCGGCTGCCGGGTTTGCCATCACCAACTTCTTTTGCCCCAGCGCCTTGGCAGCCAGTTTGAGGTTCAGCTGACAGGCCACAGGCACCAGTGCCACGGCGATTGGCATGGACTTTTCGTCCACTGCCACCAGCAGGGTTTTAAACACACTCCCGGGCGCCAGCCCAAGTTTGTCGGCGGCTTCCAGACCGTAGGATCCAGCACGGCTATCGTGCTGATACTCGAGCACCTCAAAGGGAACACCGGCCTTTTCGGCCTGCTTGATTGCTGGGGTCATAACTGCGGCTCTGATGATAATTTTGTTCAGTGTGCCAGCAGCTTGGCTCAGGGTAAAACCCACAAAGGTGCAAAAACGCCGAATGTGATACTGCGCCCTGGCGCGCAAATCAGCCTGTGAGGCGCCGCACGCTTTGATGGGAGTAAAACAGAAGCCCTGCGATACTCAGAATACCTGACTGAGTTCCATACCATTGTGGAAAGCCACCCGATCGCGGCCACTCTGCTTGGCGTGGTACAAGGCCGCATCGGCCCGCTCCATCAATTGCAGCCAGGTTTGATCCCGCTCGCGCCGCTGAGCCACACCAATACTGACTGTCAGCAGCACCTCGGTATCAGACAAGGTCAGGGGTTCGCCCTGAATTTTCTGTCGCAGCCGGCTGGCCAGTTTACGGGTGCAATCATGGCCGCTGCCGGGCAGCAGGATCACAAACTCCTCGCCGCCAAAACGGAACAGGTAATCGTAACCCCGCAGCAATCGCTCGCAGGTTTGAGTCACATGCTTAAGCGCCGCATCACCATAAACGTGGCCATGGGTGTCGTTGATTTTTTTGAAATGATCTATATCCAGCACCAGAAGTCCAAGCTCGGACGAGGTGCGGGCGCTGCGTTCAAACTCACGCACGGCAATGTCGTTCAGGGCGCGGCGATTGAACCAGCCTGTAAGCGGATCCTTGATAGTCAGCTCCCGCAGTTCCAGCTCCTGACGGCGGATCACCATCAGGGCGCAGGCCATGGTGCCCAGGCTCAGCAACACGAAAATCGCCAGAGTGCCAGAGGTCTGGAAGAACTGGCTGCCGGTCATGGTCAAATTCAAATCGGCATCCAGATGCAAAATCGCGGTGCGCAGCAGCAACTGCAAAAAGAACGCAAGTTCCAGCAGCATGAGAGGCAGACAGGCCAGCTTGAGCTCACCGGGGGCGTGGCGCCACAGGGTGCTGACCGTCGCCAGATTCAGCACCATCAACATGGGTAACAGCAACATCTGGCGATTATTCACCGACTCCTGCAGCCAGGGCAGCAAGTGCAGGCTGGCAACAAACACCACCACTGCCAGCGCCAACGACCAGTACGTTTTAAGGCCAAAGTAGCGCCTAACCCCCATCAACAGGGCGCTGTGGCCGGCAAAATAGCAGACATTAACAACAACGGGCACCACCCAAAAGGGCAGCGGATAATGGAAAACCAGTACGGTGAGAATATTGCCACTGAAAAAACACATACCGGCAAAAGACCAGTCGAGCAGACTGTATTCGCGGGGGCTGGCGATGAATAACCCCAGCATGCTGATGGTCATCATGGCGCTGGCAAACGCGGTAGCTATATGAAGGGTGTAAGCATCCATTCTCACTCACTTGCAGCGCGGCGGATTATCCGCATGCAATGCACTATATCAGTCTGGTCGCCATCTTAACTCAGCCAAACAGGCAACTCCATCAAACTTTGCGATGTATTTCATTCAGTTAAATGTGAATTGCTAATATACATTTCAACGGGATCCAAAAAACAGGGCCGCACTGTGGCGGCCCTTTGATTGAATTAACTCATTAAGGTTTGAGCTTGATATACAGCTCACCGTCGCGGATTTCGATATCCTCCACCCCATCGGCAAAGGCATTCCAAAAGCCGCTGTCGCCAAACTCGCTCACCAGATTCACCTGTTTCATATTGCCAAGCCAGGCATTGGGAATGGGTACCCCCATCAGGCTTACCCCCGCCAGCGACACCACAGGCCGGCGGCGCTGATCCAGATGGATATTGAGCCCGGCGTTCACCCTCAGGGTTTCACCGGCCATGATGGGAAAATCTTCAGGGATAGGAATAAGCATCTTGGCGCTGGCCAGATTGCTGGAAAAGTCGATGGCGAGACGCTGGGCAAAATCAGGGCTGCGGCCAATCATGGCGTTGACTTCTTTTTCGCTGAAGGTCACCTGACGATCACCATCCAGCTCCCGGTATGGCTCAGGGGTTAAATCATTGCTGCCGCCCTTTTGGCTGCCACTGCTTTTGTGCTGGCGGCTTTGGCTGCTTTGACTACTCTGGCTACTGCCGGATACGTCCCAGCCCAGGGTTTCCAGCTTGGCTTCGAGCTTCTTTTCCTCTTTGGCGCTTAAGGTCACCGGGGTAAAGGGGCTCGGGAAGATATGACTGCGGATGATAAAAAAGCTCACCACTGCGGTCAGCAGCATCACAGCCATTACAATCAGCAGCACCTGGGCGCCGCTGAAGCCAGGTTTCTGCGTTCGCTCTTGTGTTGTGTCCATGCAAAGTCCCCACATTGATCTCATGCATAATTTGTGTGAGGCATGTTACTTCGCCTTGGTCATCCAAAGCAAAAATGCCGCTATTCCAGTCATTGAGCCTGCTGCCGCAGCTTCCCCGGCGGCAGCCCGAAGCGGCGCAAAAAAGCCCGGCCAAGACTCTTGGCCCCGGAAAAACCCACGGCATCGGCTATCTGCTCCAGATTCTGGGATGAATGCTTCACCAGTTGATATGCCTTGGTCAGCCGCCACTCGGCCAGATACTGCACCGGCGACATACCAAGCTCGGCATTGAAGCGCCTCACCAGGGTTGCCACCGACATATTGCCCTCTTCTGCCAGCCACGCCAGCGTCCAGGTGTGGGCTGGCATACGGTGAATGGCGGTCAGTACCCGCATCAGACGAGGGTCTTTCAAAGCACCGAAAAATCCGCCCATATCGGGCTGGCGCGCCAGATAGGCTTTCATCAGCAGGATAAACAGCACCTCAGTGAGCCTGTCGATAACCGGGCTTTGCAGCGAATGGCTCTGCTGTATTTCCTTGGCTATCAGCTCAACCGTCAGCCACAGATTGGTATCGGCGGCAAATTCCCCCAGCAGTAACAGCTGCGGCAATGCGGTGATCATCGGATGGGACAGCGCATGCTCGTATTCCACCATGCCGCAGAGGATCCTGTGGCTGATTGGCCCCTCCTGAAACAGTGGCTGCAATTGACAGGCCGCCGCGGCTTTATCTGCATCCACCAGCATCCTGCCGGGTTTGTCGGCAATCCAGTGGCTGTGGCCCAGCGGCAGCATGGCAATGTGCATCTTGGGCACCTGCAATTGGCTATCGCCACTGCCCACGACAAACTCACCCTCAAGGGCGACATGAAACCTCGGCATCGTCATCGCTGGCAGGGCTATGCCCCAGGGCGATGCCAATGACGACTGGAAAAAGACACTGCCACGAAACCTCAGGGTCTGCATCAAATCATCAAGCAAATCAAAGTGACTGGCGTCATCAATGCGCGTTTGAGCGTATTTTTTGATTGGCTGGGATACCAAGGCGATTCCTCTGTGCGCGTAGCATATTTTTCGTACAAGTATGCAAGGTACAACAATAACCAAGGAGAACGCACCATGAAGGCAAAAAAAACAAGCATAAAACTAATTGCACTCTTGCTGGCAATGCCATTGGGCACCACTGCGGCATTGGCCGGTGACTATTATTCCTTTGATAAAGGAGAGCTATTGCGGCCCACGGGTTACCGCGAATGGGTCTATGTGGGCACCCCTGTTACCCCCAACGACATGAATAACGGCAAGGCTGCCTTTCCTGAACACCATAACGTCTACATAGATCCCGGCAGCTGGGCCCACTGGAAAAAAACCGGCACCTTCCGTGATGGAACCATATTAATCAAAGAGTTGGTAAGCGTTGGCAGCAAGGCAGCCGTCAGTGGTAACGGCTATTTTCAGGGTGAGTTTCTGGGGCTGGAAGCCACCATAAAAAGCAAGAAGCATTTCCCCAACGAACCGGGAAACTGGGCCTATTTCAGTTTTTCAAGCCCCGATCACAAGCGTCTGAGCAAAAGCGCAAAGCCCTTTCCCGCCACTGCCTGTAACGCTTGCCATCAAACGTCTGCCGCCGACGACTTTGTGTTCACCCAGTTTTATCCGGTACTGAGCCAGGGTAAGGGTAGCGGCAAGGCGGCCAGCGGCGGTTTTGCTGATGAGCTGAATAATCACTATCAGGAGCCCAAGGCCGCTAGCGGAGGACAATAATATGCGTAACACCTTGATATCTTTTATCTCTATAGCGTCACTGGCGGGAGCCGTGCTGTTCGGTCTGACACCAACAGTGCAGGCAACTGACCATCAGGGCACTGGTTTGAGCGAGGTAGTCGATGCCAAAGGTAACATTAGACTGCCGGATGATTTCAGGCTGACCATGACTCATCTGGGCTCTTGGTATGTTCCCGGCGGCGATGCCAGTGGCTTTCACGATGTTTATGCCGACACAGAGTCGGTCAGAGCCTTTCGCCGTGATGGCAAGTTTCCTGAGGGCGCTGTATTGGTAAAAGAGCTCAGGGGCGCCGAGTCGGGTAACTTCACCACCGGCGACAATGTCAGCTACAGCAAGGCCGGGGTAAAGCAATGGTTTGTGATGGTCAAAGACAGCCAAAACCGCTTTGCTGGCAATCCTGCCTGGGGTGACGGCTGGGGCTGGGCGCTGTTCAAACCCGGTGACACTAACACCAATGTGGGAGGCAACTACAAGGAGTCTTGCCTGGGCTGCCATCAACCCGCCAAGGATACCGATTGGATTTACCTGCAGGCTTATCCGAGCCTGATGGCGCGCTGAGACAAGCACTCGCTATTACAAGGCCGGTCAATCCGGCCTTTTTCATGGTTTGCTGGCAGTGATTTCAGCCGCAATCGCCAGCGCCAAACTGGCAAATGCAGTAAAAAGTTGTCATCCGACTATGGCATAATTGCCAGCCAAAGCTGCTTAAAACTGCCTGCGCCATTGGGTGAGGCAGCTCCGCTTTTGGTATAAATTCCAACCGGCTAATGCGGCATCCTTGTTATACTCTGCCAGGCATTCTCACAAGGAGTGGTAGATGACCAATCCCCTGCGCACCTTCGCGTCGCTGTACAGTACCACCCTGTTGACGGTTCTTGCCGGGGGTCTGTTGACCACCTATTTGGGCCTTAAGCTTTCGGCCATGGCTGTGCCCCAGATTTGGATTGGCGCCATGATGTCGGCCTATTACGCCGGTCTGGTGGCGGGCTCCAAAATTGGCCACAAACTCATTGCCCGGGTTGGCCATATCCGCGCCTTTGTAGCCAGTGCCGGGATAGTCACCGCCTCGGCGCTTGGGCATGCGCTGGTTGACGACCTGTCGATTTGGATAGTGCTGCGCCTCTTGGTCGGCCTTGGTATGATGTGCCAGTACATGGTGCTGGAAAGTTGGCTGAACGAGCAGGCCGACAACAGCCAGCGCGGCGCCGTATTCGCAAGCTATATGATTGTCTCCTATCTGGCGCTGATTTTAGGTCAGGGCGCCATCAGCCTCTACCCGGATCTGGGCCTTGAGCCCCTGCTGCTAATCGCCATCTGTTTTGCCCTGTGTATTGTGCCCATTGCCATCACCCGCCGCATTCACCCGGCGCCTTTGGTGCCTGCGCCGCTGAACGTGACTCACTACTTTAAAAAGGCGCCCCAGGCGCTGACCACAGTTGCCATCGGCAGCATGATTGTGGGCTCTTTTTACGGCCTGGCGCCCGCCTACGCCAGTAACCTTGGACTGGACCCTCAGCAGGTGGCTACCTTTATGACCGCCACCATAGCCGCAGGCCTGCTGGCCCAGTGGCCCATGGGCAAGCTGTCGGATAAGATGTCCCGCAGTCGCCTTATTCGCAGCAACTGCCTGCTGCTGGGCGTACTCACCCTCGGCATTGCCATCACCCCTTACCAGCCCACGCTGGCGCTGGTGATGACCTTCCTGTTCGGTATTCTCGGCTTTACCCTGTATCCGCTGGCCACGGCGCTCGCCAACTCGCGGGTAGAACAATACGAGCGTGTGGGCTTGTCGGCCACCATTCTGCTGACCTTCGGCCTTGGCGCCTGTATCGGCCCTTTAATCGCCTCAACCCTGATGCAGTGGTTTGGCAACAGTATGCTCTATGGCTTTATGTCTGCCTGTACCCTGGTGCTGTTTGCCGGGCTGAATTACATCAGCGCCCGCCAGAAAGCCGAAGTGCCCTCCACCGACGACTACATTATGGCCACGGGCGACCTGGTATCCTCGCCGCTCGCCGCCGCCCTCGATCCGCGGGTAGATATTGAATCTGTGCAGGAACAGATGACCCCAAACAGCGACGCTAGCGCAGATGCCGACAGCCAGGCCGACACTGACGACAGCACTGATAACAGCGCCGACGACTATGATGGCGATGACGACCAAGACAGTGGCCATGACAGTCGCGATGAAAGTGATCGCGATAACAGCAGCGACGACAACAGCAACGGCTTTATCGAAGCGCAGGACTTTGTCACTGAACAAGCGCACTCGGCCGAAGCCGCACAGGATAAAGCCCCTGAAGCTGAGCCCGGCGCCGAGAAAGCCGGGACGCTGAGCCCGACGCCGACAAGGCCGGGACGCTGAGCCCCAAAGGCTAACCGCCCGACTCCTGCCACCAATAAAAAACCTCGCCGCAGCGAGGTTTTTTTATTGGCTTAAGACTCAACGGGCCACGTTGGTGTAATCCGCCATATCCCGCTCACGCTCTATGTTGATACGGGCGGGAATAAAGGTGCGATAGCCGGGGGCACGACCATAGACCTCGCCATCCCGCTCCTCACGCTCCACCACATAAAACACCCGCTCACCGTCAATCATCTGGCTGTTAATCGGGTACCAGTAGCGCCGCGCAAAGGGTAAGCGATCGATTCTCACATAGTCAGTTTCTACCTGATAGGGCACAGATGCGGCCTGAACGAAGGGAATACTGCTGAGGCCATTTGCATCCGGCGCGCTCCAATCGCCACTGGCAAAGGTGTTTTGCACTTCAGCGCCATTGAACTGCCAGCCCCACAGACGCTCGTAACTGAGCAGCCCCATGGCATCCACCGAGCCCGGCAGCCAGCTGTTGATTTCCCCCACCCAGAAACGGCTGGGTGAACTGGGCTGCAACTCGGCCGCCCCCAGTTGCAGGCTGGCATCGCCCTTCACCCAGATGTCATACACGGCAAAGCGCTGACCGCCGTGCTCAAATACCGAAAATACCCCCAACTCAATGCCGAGCTTATCGAGGATTTGGCTGGTCTGGGTCATGCCATCGGCGTAACTGATCACCAGCCGTCCTGCCCCATCCACCTGCCAATTGGCGCTCACGTTGGAGTGCTTGCCCGTTACTGTGCCGTTGGCAGCAAACTGCAGCGCATCGGCGTAGGCAGTATGGGGGAACAGATAGTCGTCGTAGACCCTTAATCCTTCAGAATAATGGTATTGCCCGCCCCAAAGCCCAGCCAGGCAGGTATCACCCGAGCTGCAGCCGGTAACGAAGGGAATATTGTCGATATCGTAGTTGGCCCGGAAGTTTTGGGTCGCAGTTTCCAGCAGCAGTTTCGGCTGAGCTATGGTGAGGGTGCTGCCATCGTTAAGCAAAATCGGTGGGGTGTTAATCTCACTGCGGGACTCCACCGACACCAGATCCACCAGGCTGCCATCCACCACTCGGGTGTAGGCCCGCTGGATCAGGCTGCGACGGGTCACAAACAGATCTGTCACGCCGCCCCCGGCATAGTATGCGGCGATTTCTGCCGGGTCGTCGGTCACATATTCGATACTGTCGGTCAGCTCCTCGGTCACAGTCGCATTGGGGTAGTTCGCCTCGATGCGGCCATTCGCTATCTGCCAGTTAAAACTCTCGTTGATGGCCTGCCCGTTCCACTGCTGAAACCTGAGATCTGTGCCCGTCATAGTGACATTATCAAATTCCAGCGCCGCGCCGTTTCGGGCCATAAAGCCCGGACTGGTGGTGCTGATGGCGTAATAGAGGCTGGGCACATCGGCAGCGCTGAAGCCTGCCACCAGATTGCTGTCGGCCAGAATATCCGCAAGCGCCTGCTCCAGCGTCTCAGGTGGCGTACTGGCGACAAAGGTCTCTACTGCGGCGTCGTCAGCTATAAAGCTGAGGATACTGTCAAAGCCATCCGGCAGCTGATAATTGGGGTCATCCACTATCAACTTGATAATGGCCGCCAGCTGAAACAGCTCGGTGGCGTCCACTGCGGTTTCGGCCTGTTCCAGTTCCGCCAGCGTGGCCGGTTGCTCGCCGCCATTGGCCTCAAGCACCAGGCTGTATTTGGCCGTGGTCAGGTTAGTCACATTGATGGGGTCATCTTCACTGAGCACCCTGGAAAAGCTGCCCACCAGATTGACAAAGTCGATGCTGTCGCCGGTCTCGCTATTGGTGGCCGACGACTCAATCAGCAGCAGCTGCTCAATGTTGGTGGTGAGCACATCCAGGCTGTAGGCGCCGTTTTCATCCGCCACCGTGGTAAAGGTGTTGCCATTGAGGGTGACAGACACTGTGGCATAAGGAATAGGCTCGTCGGTCACCAAGCCGGTGATGGTGGCCGCAAAACCGCCACAACTGGCGGGCACATTTTTCACATCGGCAACCGCCATATTGGCCATATCGCCATTAACCACTATGCCGACCTGGCACGGCAGAAACGCGAGGCTCGCGGCATCGATTTTACTGTGGATTTGCTTTGGGGTTTGAAAGGCACTTAATACAAAGCCCGGATTGGCCGCATCCACAATCTCGATATAGGCGTCACCGGCGCTGTCCTGCCTGTGGTGATGACCATCGATTTTGGCTTTCACCAACAGCTGATTAGTGTCGGCATCAAAGTGCACATTCTGGATTTTGATTTGCTCGGCAAGCGCAGCGCCGCTGAATGTGAGGCCGGAGCAAACCGCCAGCGCACCCAGCCCCCATGCCGTGGAGAGTGATTTGACTTGCATACTGATTTCCCTTTTCGTCTTTGAAGAAGCTCCTGCTAACCAGACGAATGCAGGTCAGAGTTTCGCGAACGCATCCTGCCACAACAACCCCTCCTGCCTTGGTCAAGGAGAACGAATAAGGGTAGTCGACATCGGCGGGATTGCCACTTAAGGGTTAGACACTAACACTTTCGTACATATGGCTGCGGGTGTTGCCAGGATCTGGTCCTGACAGCCAATTCGGCAACGACTAACCAAAACTGCCGCAGACCTTGAGCTTGGCAACCGCTGTGGCTGCTGATTACTGGGGATCCATGGCGCCACTCGATTACTGGGGATCCATCGCGCCGCTCAGCACCCGCTGTTGATATTCGGCTTCCCATCGAGGCGTGTCACCAAACCAATCGGTCATGGCATGACGATATTCGGGGGTGTCTCTCAAACGGAGCAGCGCTTCATCAATACGGGCGCGAAAGCTGTTGCCCCAGTCCCCTTTTGGCATCACTGCATAAGCAAATAAAAACTCGGTATTTTCGGTGGCCCCAACGCTTATCAGGGGCTCAAGCTTAGGGTCCAGCTTTTGGGCATAAGCCAGTTCGGCGCGGTAGCCGATGGTGGCATCGATGCGGTGCAAGCTGACCATTTTGGCAAGCCCGGCGTAGTGTTCTCCGACCCGGGAATAGGTTCCCTCGGCAAATCGCGCCTTGTCCTGAAGCAGCACATCAAAGGCCTTGCCATAGTTTCGGCCATCGGCAACACCAATCTTGCCACCCTGCTCCATTAGCTGCGCCAAACTCAGCTGCGGGGCGCTGTGCCATTTGGATTCCCAATCCTCACGACGAACTGTCAGCTCAAGCGGCGGCACCAACATGGTAACGCCACTGTATTGCACATAGTCGGCGAGACTGGTGTCTTTAAGAAATGAGATACACACCACGTGCTGACCGGTTTTCAGCGCCGTGCGAATGCGCAGAATCGGCATATATTCGGTGGTATGATCGTATTCGGGCAGAGCCTGTTGGAACAATTTGATGAGCCTGTCTGCAATCCCTTGCCCCTGATACTCCCCATCGAGGATGTAATAGGGTTCAAAGCGCTCCAACACCCAAATCACCTGCTCTTTGGCTTGAGTCGCCATTGATATCAACAGCAAGGCCACGCTCAGCAACACGCTTTTAAGTAACCGCATCATCAAGGCCCCCATAGTGGCTATGACCAGTCCTGAACCAAGGGCTGAAGGAAAAACACAGACAGCGCTAAGTATAGTAGAAGGTGCCGCTTCGCGGCCTAAAGGCAGCGGGATGCAAAGCGGCATCGTAAGCTAAATAGCCAGCCATATCGGCAAAGGCATCGGAATAGTCAGATACAGCGCCAACCAAAGCCTGCCTGCCACACTGATTGCCGCCCCGGCAGGCAAGTTCGCGACAGTGGGGATATAGTTACTACTATGCTCAGCAGCGCTTTGTTTGAACGGCATTTTTGATAAATGCCGGATTTGCGACACCACAGAGATCCAAACCCTATACTGATGTCGTATGAATAGAGTATTCCTGTGTCCTGCGACACGCCGACAGCAACAGCTCGCTTGGGGTAACCGATGATTTTAAATCGCGTTGTGTGTATGTTTTTACTCAGCGTTGCCGTGTGTTTTACGCCGCCATCCCTGGCCGCTGACCTTCATTTTCGCGTGGTGGACCCAGCGCAGCTGGCCATAGCCGATGCGGCGGTAGAACTGATTTCAGATGCGATACCCGCCACAGCAGCTGGCGAACATTATGAAATGTCGCAGAAAAATCGAACCTTCACCCCCTTTGTGCTGGCTGTTGTCAAAGGCTCGCTGGTCGATTTTCCCAATCTGGATCGTACCCGCCACCATGTGTATTCCTTCTCTGAGGCCAAGCCGTTTGAGCTCAAACTGTATGTGGGCAAGGCCGAAGCCCCAATCCTGTTCGATAAACCCGGTCTGGTCGCACTCGGCTGCAATATTCACGACTATATGCAGGCCTTTATTTATGTTGCTGACAGCCCCATGGTGGCCGTGACCGACGAAAATGGAGAAGTCCACTTTGCCAATGTGTCCCCCGGCCAATACCGCATCAAACTCTGGCATCCATGGCAGAAAGAGGTTACTAAGCCGAGCGAGCTCAGCGTAACCACAGCGGCACAGACGCTCACGCTGGCAATGGATATCGAACGTCAGGCTAAACCTTCTGCCCCGCCATCGGGATTTGGGCAATTCGATGTTAAATAGCTTTCGTGCCCGGCTGATTCTGGTTTTCTTTACAGTGCTGACTTTGGTGCAGTTTGCCACGGCATTTTCGGTGCTGACGGCAACCCAGAGAGATAACTTTTTACAGCAACAAAAGAGCCTTGAAATCGGCGCAAATGTGTTTCGTGAAGTGCTGTCCAATCGCGGTATTCAGCTCAGTCAAAGCCTGTCGGTGCTCAGTGCCGACTTTGGCTTTAAGCGTGCCATTGCAACAAGAGAGCAAGAAACCATTGAGTCGGTATTGTCCAATCATGGTGCCCGTATCGGGGCTGATGCGGCCGTCTTATTGTCACCCAAGGGAGAACTGTTAACCTCAAGCCTGCCGGGTCTGACACAGGATGATATCCAGTCGCTTTTCGAACTCACCGCCAGCAGTACCAATGCGCTGGCGGTGCTCGATTTTGACCATGCCAGTTACCAGTTTGTGCTGCAGCCAGTGAAAGCCCCTACCCTGATAGCCTGGGTTGGCATGGGTTTTCTGTTGGATGAGAAGGTGGCCAGCCAAGCCAAAGCCATCACAGGGATTGATGTGAGCTTTGTTAACCAGACCAAGGGCCGGATTGAAATCGCCTCAACCTTATCCGGCAGCGAAAAACAGACAGTGATTGCACAGGCAAACCAATTCTCCAGCCTGTTGAAGAACCCCAGCGAAACAGTTCCTGCAGACCATTTATCCATGGCAATCAAGCTCTATGAGCACAATGGCAAGCAGTTGGTGCTGCTGCATCAGTCAAACCTAAAGTGGCAGCAAAGTTATCAGCAGCTGCGCAATAACATGCTCGCTATCTTTGCCCTGACCCTGGCGCTGGCGATTGCTGTGGCCATTTGGTTGTCGGGCAGTTTGACTGAGCCGGTTCATCGCCTGGTGCTGTATGCCCGTCAAATTGGTCAGGGTAAGCAGCCGGAAAGCATTCAGGGTGCCCCAGCGGAATTGCGGGTGTTGGCCAAAAGCTTGTCCTTGATGCGCGATGATATTGAAGCGCGCGAAAAGGATTTGCTGTACCAGTCACGCCACGATGGTTTAACCGGCCTGCTTAACCGATTTGCGGCAAAACAGCATTTAACCGAGCTCAGCCAACAGCTGTCCGGCGCTATCGTATTGTTGGATATCAAGCATTTTCGTCATATCAACGACATTATTGGTTTTGCCAACGCCGATGCCTTATTGCTGCTGTTTGCCCGCCGTCTGGAGCAGTTGGCGCCGACACCGGATTTACTTGCCCGATTGGACGGCGATTCGTTTTTACTCCTTTACCGCCAGAGTATTTCGCACGAACATTTGCAGAAGTCGCTGGATATGCTGGAGGCGCCCTTTCCTGTTCAGGGGTCCAATATCTCCCTCACGGTCCGCGCCGGACTGCTCGAAATCGATGGCAATGGCACCGACATAGACGTGTTAATGCGCCGCGCAGAAATCGCCCTTAATCAGGCATGCCTGCACGCGCAGCGTATTGCCAGTTATCGAGAGGGCGACGATGAAAAGTATCAACGTGAACTCACGCTTATCCGTGATTTACCCTTGGGCTTAGCCCGGGACCAACTCTATCTGGTGTTTCAGCCCAAGGTTAATCTGCACCTCAATCAATGTGTTGGCGCCGAGGCATTAATTCGTTGGCAACACCCAACCCTGGGTTTTATTCCCCCGGATGAATTTATTCAGCTCGCCGAAAACTCGGGGAACATAGATATCGTCAGCCAATGGGTATTGAAGCAAGCCATCAAGCAGTTGGTTGCATGGCAGCAGCGGGGGGTGGCGCTGAAATTAGCCATTAACCTCTCGGCCCATGATTTGAGTGATACCCGCTTGCCAAACCAGATTTCCACCCTCTTAAAAGACAATCATCTGCCAAGCGGCGCGCTCTGTATTGAAGTCACCGAAGGCGCTGTGATGACAGACGCGCAAACCGTGGTGGGTGTATTGCAGCAATTCCGCGACATGGGTGTGTCGGTTGCTATTGATGATTTTGGTACCGGGCATTCATCGTTGGCATATTTGAAAATGTTGCCCGTCGATGAAGTCAAAATTGACCGCAGCTTCATCCAACATATCCACAGCAACAGCCAGGACGCCATGATAGTCAATACCAGTATTCAGCTGATCCACGGCCTGGGTTTCAGCGTGGTGGCCGAGGGCGTCGAAGATGAGGCAGGGGTTGATATGCTTCGCAAGCTTAACTGCGACATCATCCAGGGCTACGTATTTTCCAAGCCCTTGAAAGCGGCTGAATTTGATCTGTGGTTTGACGCTTTTCATCCTGCAGGTAAGTAACTTGAGCGTTTGCGCCTGACGGCGTTAAACACGGTATTCGCCTTCGAATGCAAGCTAATCGCGTATTGAGTGAGTATACCCATGAACACAATGAAGTTGAGCTTATCGGCCCGGCGCTATATCAGGGCACTGCTTTGCCTGCTGTGCCCGCTTGGGATAGGGGCCGTTGCGCCTGCCATGGCTGAAGGCAGCCGCGTGATTGCCACTGGCGGCGCCTCTATGATTGAAGGCAGTGCCGGTGGTGGCATAGTGCCCTGGGCCGTGCTCAATGGTTATGGCAGCAGCGAAGAGTGGTCGGCTACCGCCATGGCAACCGGCGTTTATGTGGATGATTTTACGCTGAAAGTAATGGGCGCCTCCGTCAGCTATGACAATCGGTTTGAGCTGAGTGTCGCAAGGCAAACCTTTGATTTGGACACCCTGGGCGGCGAGCTTGGCCAGGATATTCTGGGGGTAAAATACAAACTTGCCGGCGAGCTGTTATATACCGCCATGCCACAAATTACCCTGGGCGCCCAGTATAAAAAAGTGGCTGACTTTACCCTTCCTCAGGCAGTTGGCGCCCGCAGTGACTGGGGCATTGATGTTTACCTTGCCGCCAGTAAAGTCTTTTTTGATGTGGTCGCGGGGCGAAACATTCTTATCAACGGCACAGTGCGTGCAACAAAGGCCAACCAAACCGGGCTGCTGGGGTTTGGCACTGAGGCCAGTAACGATTACCACCTTATGCTGGAAGCCTCAGCGGCGCTGCTCCTCACCGACAATCTGGCGCTGGGGATTGAATATCGCCAAAAACAGAATGAACTGGGATTTGCCCGTGAAGATGATTGGCAGGATGTGTTTTTAGCCTGGTTTATCAATAAACATCTGTCGGTGGTCACCGCCTATGCCGATTTGGGCAGCATTGCAGGCTTTGATAATCAGCAAGGCTGGTATCTGTCGCTGGAGGGCGCGCTATGAGCCATGTATTACGCCGTTTATTGCGCAGCATACTGCCGCTCAGCACAGCACTTGCTCTCACAGGCTGCGCTATGCCTAACGATACTCAGGCACCCGCCACACACACCAGCCGGCCCAGCCTATATCAGGCCCTCGGTGGCGAGGTGGGCGTCGTCCAGATTGTCGATGGATTACTTGAGCGGATCGCACGGGATCCCCGCATAGTGCAGCACTTCGACGAAACGGATATTGCGATATTCCGCGAGCGCCTTATCGAGCATCTGTGTGCTGTTACCGATGGTGGCTGTGTCTATCAGGGCGAAAATATGGCAGACAGCCATCGGGGTTTGAATATCACTCAGGCCGACTTTGATGCCCTGGTGGGGCACTTGATTGAATCCATGAAGGATGCAGACGTTCCGACATCGACCCGCAATGCCCTGCTAAAACGCCTTGCCCCCATGTATGGCGACGTGACCTATCAGTAGCCACTTTTAAGCCGCTTGCGACAGATTCTATATCGCAAGAGTCAGGTTTTTAGTGGCAAGTACCAGCGCAACTGTGGCGACGCAGACGAACGCAGGCCGCTACCCAGATCAGCGTATGCGGCTAAGTGGATAGCGCGGGGGAATAAGCAGAGAGCGAAGGCGGAAAAGCAGATGCACGCAGGCGCGTGAGTTTAGAGCAGCAAGGACTCATCGATGGGATGAAAGCGGCTGGCGGCCTCCATCAGGGCTTTGGCGGTCAGCGATGGCACGCCATACGCCTCGGCCTCGACGGCGTATTTTTGTCTTATCTTGTCAAGCAAGAGGGCAAAATCACCATCGCCAGACAGCAGTATCACGCAATCCACCTCGGGCGCTGTCTCCAGCACATCTATGGTAATGCCCACATCCCAATCGCCCTTGGCCGAGCCATCGCTGCGCTGAATAAAGGGCTTAAGCTTAAGCTCAAAGCCGATATGCCTAAGGGCATCCTGAAACTTTAACTGGCCATCGTCGCCGCGATGAATGGCGTAAGCAGTAGCGCTGACTATCTGCCCCTCACTGCAGAGCTGCTGCCAGAGTTTGCGATAGTTAAACTGGCGCTGATACGCCTCACGGCAGGTGTAATAGATGTTTTGTACATCGACAAACAGGGCGATTTTTTTCACGGGCGATTCTTATAACAGGCCGATTCATATAAAAAAACGAGCAGGCTTTCAGCATTCGGCTGTCAGCGGCGAGACTCTGCGCACTGTAGCACAGTGCAAACGGCTATTGACGCTAACACTCAACGAACCGGGCTTTGGGGGAACTGCTGAGTTCACCACATCAGCCATGTATCTGCCTGTGAGTCCAACCAACTCAACTGAGCCGTTCTTTGGCAGCAGACAATAACAAACGATAAAACTGATTGGCCGCAGGCCCTGTCAGCTCCGCCTTGGGCAATGTCACATGCAGAGGTACCTGATATCTATCAGCATTGTCGATATTCAATACTTTCAGTGCACCATCATTATTCGCGTCGACCAGATGTTTGGGTAACCGGCAAAAACCCATACCTTTGACCACGGCGCGCAGCGCCTGATCAAAGTAATCCACGGTAATGCGTTGCCCTGACTTAAGCCAACCGACATTCTGCTCTTTGCCGGCACCAACCACTCCCCCCAGATCTCTGATGACAATCTGGCAGCTGGTGAGCAAATCAGCCATGACAAGACGTTCCTTCTCGGCCAATGGGTGCTCAGCCGAGACTACCGGAACCATAGTCGTCACCCCAAATGCTTCAGCGGGATAATTTGTCACCGGTAAGTTAATAATCGCAATATCCACTTGCCCTGCAGCAACAACATCCGCGGTCTTCGACAGAGAGGTCTCTACAACCTGAATGGATGTCGTGGCGTTTTGCGCCAAAAAAGCCGCCATGGGTTCGTAAAGCCAATCGGGGTTACAGAGGTGATCAATGCTGACAGTCAACTGAGACTCGATGCCAGCAGACAGCTGGGCGCTGACGACTTCCAATGCCTGAGCCTGCTCCAGCATAGGAGTGGCACGGCGTAACAACAGCCGCCCCTGCTCAGTCAGCACCGCCTTCCGTCCCTGCAATGCCAGTAACGGCACATTAAGCTGCTGCTCCAGCTTCTTTACCGCATAGATAAGGGTCGTATGGCTTTTATTGAGCTTGATGGCAGCAGCCTGAATACTGCCAGCGCGTTCAATCTCGGCCAGCGTCAGCCACTGTTCCAGTGTGGTTCTTAGTCTCATATAGTGCAAATTACTGACAGTTATTGGCGATATTATGAACTTTTATGTTCAATTTTTAAAGATAACATAGACGAGGTAAACCACTGAGCCAAGGCGCTGGTGGCAACAAATTTACGAGGAGAACCTATCGTGGCGAAATTACTGCAAGTAGACTTTAACTTTAGCGGCCCTTTTGGCGCCGAGATGGCGGCTAATCTGGTCGGCCTGGCTGAATCAATCAATGATGAACCCGGTATGATATGGAAGATATGGACCGAAAGTGAATCACAACAACTTGGTGGCGGCATCTATCTTTTTGAAGATGAAGCCTCAGCACAAGCCTATCTGGAGATGCACAGCAAACGACTAAAGGCGTTGGGAGTGGCAGAGGTTCGCGGCATCATCTTCGATATTAACCATGACTTAAGCAGGATAAATGCTGCTCCGGTTGAGCCAGCCAGGAGAAAAGTATGAACAACAAAACCTTTCTGTCGGTACATGCCATCATCTATGCCGTATTTGCGGTGGCTCTTTTTGTAGTGCCCGCCCAGTTGTGGCCGATATATGGAGTGCAGATCAATGACGAATACGCTTACTTTTTATCGCAACACACCAGTATTTTCCTGGGTGGTATTGCCATCATCAGTTGGTTAATGCGCGATACTCCGCAGGGTAAACCACTAAGCCAACTGATAAAAGGATTGCTGTTCACCAACCTGATTGGCGTTGCTATTACCACTTTTGCCGGGGTAACAGGTATTTTCACCGGCATGGGCTGGAGCGACCCCATCTTCTTCTCGGTGATGTCGGTTTTAAGCTGGATGCAACTGAAACGACAATAAGTTTCAGGGGGGGGCGACAGAAGATCAGGCAATCTCTGTCACCAAGATACGCTTTGGGAAGGTGCCCCCGTCCCCCGCTTTAAACCACAGGCCTCAACACTAGCGACAGCAGCCAGACCTAAACAAGTGGCCTGCCAAAAAACACTCAATTTCGCTGCTGCCAGCCTATTATTGAGGCGCGTCTTTATATTTTTCTGGCTAGTTTACCAAGCATTCATTCAGGTTAAATTTAATAACCCAAACAAAACGTTTTTATAATCACAATACTGACTAAAATAAACCCAACTGGATACACAAGGTGAATACATAACACCTTAATAGCACGATAAAGGTTCAATACGTGATATAGAGCCTGGCGAGCCACAGGTCATTACTAATTAAAAATTCAAAATCCGATACCATCAATGAATAACAACCTGATAAAGAACACAGAGAGAATGATTATCACATTGATAATACTTGATTTATTTCATTATATTCACTCTAAGCCAGCACAGATTAAACACCTGCAAGCTTGATAAATTAACAGCAGACACAGTACGAACCCAACACTTTAGCTAACGGGTTTGAGCACGCTAAAACTTAAAATAACCTTAAATAAAACTGCAGACATTTTAATATTCAGCGTCTTCTTATTAATGCGACTTTTATCACCATTGACATGAACTAACATGACGCTATGATGCCTGCCATTCGGTGTTCAAAATAGAGATGGAATAAATGAAAAAGTTATTCATTATGCTGGCGATGTTTTTTGCCGTCAGCCTGGTAACCAGCCCCATGGTGGAAGCCAAGAAATTCGGCAGCAATAAGTCTGCCGGTAAAACTCAGAAAACGGAACAGTCGCAGCCTGCGGCCACCAATACCACGGCGAGCAATACCACTGCAGCGCCTGCCACGGCAGCGCCTGTGGCTAAAAAAGGCATGATGGGTGGTATGCTAGGCGGCCTGCTGGCGGGTGGCTTACTGGCCGCACTCTTTATGGGTGAAGGTTTTGAAAACATCCAGATTATGGACATAGTGATCATCGCCTTGCTGGCCTTCGTGCTGTTTAAAGTCATCCGCATGCTGATGGCCTCCAAAGCACAGGCGCAGCCAAGACCGGCCTACTCAGGTGCAGGGCAAGCCAGCGCCGCGCCAGGCCAGAACCTTTATCGTCAGCAGTCTGAGGGCGCCGCCTTTGGAGGCCATGGCGGCAACAGCGGTTTTGCCCAGCCCCAGAGCACAGTGCCGTTTCACTTGCCACCGGGGTTCGATTTAGCCGCCTTTTTGGAAGGCGCCCGCGGCCACTACAAAACCCTGCAACAGGCCTGGAATGAGGGCGACCTGAACAAAATTCAGGAATACGTGTCGATTGAGCTGTTTAACGAACTCAGCCAGCAACGCCGTGAACTCGAGGGTGAGCAGCACACCGAAGTGATGTTCCTCGACGCCGAGCTGGTGCGTGCCACCTACAACAACGAGCTTGCCGAAGTAAGCGTAAAATTCAGCGGCCGCTACCGCGACGCCGTTGAGGGCATAGAAGAAGACATCAAGGAAGTCTGGCATCTGGAGCGTAACCTGCTACAAGCCAACGCCCCCTGGCTGATTGTGGGCATCCAGCAATAAAAGCGCGCATTAGCATGCTCTTTGCCACTCAGTAACACCAAGCAAAACCCCGGCACAGACCGGGGTTTTGTTTTTAAAGCCCAGAGCGCAGCACACCCAACGCCTCAATGACAAACACACCCATAATTAATAGGTCACAGTAAAGACTTCGGTGTCAGTATCGAATGTCAGCGCCCCTATCAGGCTGTCACCCAAACGCATATCCAGTTGCAGTGTACTCATGGCCTAGTACCACCCATCAGCGGCAACATCACCCTTATCAGGCTCAACCAGGCGCACACCCAGGCCATCCAAAATCTTGAACAGGGTAGAAATATACACATCCTCCCCTTTCTCAACCCGGATGAGCGTTTTCTTGGTGACCCCACACAAGAGCGCGGCGGTATCCTGCGTCAACCCCGCCTGCTTACGGCGCGACTTTACCAACTGCCCTATCGAGGTTTGGTTCAGTGGTGATGTCATTATTAGCCAACCTAAAAAGTGTACCTTGCTACACCTTACCGCTGAGATAAGCCAGCTTCAACAACAAAGTGTACTTATCTACACTTTTAATCCGAGTCACAGCCATCTACCACAAAAAGTGCAGCATCTTACACTTATTGATGCAGTTGGCAGCTATAACAGATAAAAGTGTAACTTTGTACACCTTAGCACACACCTTTAGCAGCTGAAGTCGAACTGAGTTCAATCTTCACGAACTGACAACTTCAACAGCTTCAAGGGCAGCCGGACCTCTATCAGCTTAGTGATTTACCGCCGCCAAGGCTTGCCTGTTAAAACACCATACTGTACGCTGGTTCCACTTTTTGATTGAAGTACTTTTGGCTGATAAGCGTTTGATTATCAAAGCCAAGCTTAAGCAGTTGCTGAATCATGGCGCAAGCCACACGGGCAGCGCAAAACAGCGCACAGCACTGCGGCACACAAAACAGCAGTACAAAAACAACAATACAAAAAACAACAATGTGGATCAGGGAAGAAACGCAACACCGTTAAGACGGCGCAGCAAGGATGGCTTTCACTCAAGTAACCCTCTTCGATTCCCCTCCAATTTGACGCTACCGGCATGGGTGCATTTTTTGACCTTAGCCAAGGTTTAGCCTTAGCCAAGCTGTTAGCTTTGATGTTGTTTTAAAATGATTTTTTGATGAAGGTGAGTTTCGCAGACGGAACGGGTGGTGAGATTGGAAGCCAAGCTGGGCTTGGCGAAAGAGTTGTGAGTTTCGCACTCTCGACTGTGTCAAACTTTGCTGATGCAGATCAGTTCTTCTTACCCTAAATGCCAGTTTACCCAGGATATCAAAGTAGAGTAGTGTGCGAGATTGATGTCATCTTGCAAAAATTTGCCCAAAAATAAATGAGAAAATGAGGAAAAAAGCAATATGGCAAGGATGTTTCCAGACTTTGGGCCAAAATTCAACGATAGTAAGTATGCCGAGCCTTTATTTTATAGAACATTAAAAAATGAGCTAGATGACAAATTTACTGTGATCCACTCTATACCTTGGCTTTCATCATTTGTATCAGGCTTACAAAACAAAAGAAGTCCAATTGGTGAAATAGACTTCCTAATATTACACCCTGTTCTTGGAGCTTTGGCAGTTGAAGTTAAAGGTGGAAAAATATCTCATGACCGCAATGGTTACTACTATACAAATACTGGCGATAGACTTGACCCAGTCTCTCAGCTAGATAGGAGTATGTTTGCTCTCCAAAGAATTCTAGAAAACAATGGAGTTAAGATAAAAATTGGAAGAGGTTTTTACTTTCCAGATTTAAAAATGAGCCCTTTCGAACTGCCGCCAGAGTTAGTTGACTATTCTTCTTTAGCGCCAAAAACCCTAACTATTGATATTAATGACTCAGTGGGAGAGAAAGTTCAAAAAATAATGAGGTATCATTTAGACGCATTTAGATCATCACCCATATCACCAGACCTAATTGATAAAATCTTAGAAATCATCTTGCCTAAATCAGACTATGGGGCTTGCTGGAGTTCAAGAATAAAAAATGACTCCAAAACATGGCTTAAGCTGACAGAGCAGCAAAAAGAGTGTGTTGAGATGGGGTTGCACAATAATCGGCTTTTACTAAATGGCTGGCCTGGAAGTGGGAAAACGATAATTCTTATTCAAATTGCCCGAATTTTGTCGAAGAACGTGCATGAATATAATCGCTTATTAATCCTCACATTCAATAAACTGTTAGCCAAAAAGCTGGAGGTTTTACTTAAAGACTTTCAGAACTGTGATGTCTATCATTTTCACAAGTTCTGTAAACTTCATACAATGGGCAATACCTCAGACAAAGATTGGCTAGATACTGGTGCATACCAAGATTTAGAGACTGCTATTGCTCTAGGAAAACTAGATCATTATGACTCACTTCTTGTTGATGAATCTCAGGTTATTAAAGAAAGGGGCTGGAATAGCCTAGTAAACGCATTTAATAACAAAAGAATCATTGCAATGTGTGATGTTTCACAAGCGTTTGAGTACGAAGAGCCAGTTAGTTTAGAGTTTTTAGAAAATGCTCTAGGTACAGACGCGATAACTCTTGCTACAAGCCTACGCGTTCCTAAAAAGGTCTGTAATAGAATGAAACTATTCAATAGACCTAAGTATATTGTTGAAAATCCTAGGGAGTTAGAAGATGACTCTCTAAATGAAATAATAGTAACCAAACAGGAAGAAGGGTTGAAACAGATCATAGCTTCGCTTACGGCGGAAGGGATTGATCACAAAGATATATGTGTTTTAACACCTCCAATGCTGAGAGTTCCTTCGGAGTTAGTCCCTCAAGCTATTAGCGTTGAAAACATTAGTCGCTTCAGAGGCTTAGAAAAACCCATTGTTATAATACTTCCAACTAATTCAATGTCTGATATTGAATATTTCTGTTCGTACTCTAGAGCAACAAGTAAATGCATAGTGATCTTGGAAGCATATTCATTGAAACATAATGGATACGGCACACTCGGATACGATATAGCCAAAAACGAATCAGAACGGATAGAGAATTTGCTCAAAATCGATTTGACATCAAACCTTCTAAGAAACATTAAACCTGATTTAGATTTAAAAGAAGTAAACTCCTCTTTGAATTTGTATTGGAGTAGAAAGTGGCGAGCCTATTTACTGCTGGGGTTAGATGAGGCTCTGAAGAACATATTGACAATTTGTTTTAAACTTTGTGAAGGCGGCCATGTATTTTCATATGGAGCGGAGAGTAGAGGTAGCTTAACATATATTTCGGATCTAAAAGTTGATCTTCTAGAGTACAACAATTTTGATTGCTCATATTTAAAACATTGTTCTAGTTGTAATACTTTAGTTCCTGAAAGGTTATGGATGGATTTGTGTAAAACGTCTTGTTTCTCGTGCCATCACAAAGAAAATGAGAGAGATTTCTTATTTGAACGGGATATCGATGAATTTACACACGCTTTTGGTTACTCACCAAATAATAATCTTGATGGGTTACCCTTAGTATTGAGCTTATTCAATCAGCTAAAACTAATAGACAGATCCGCTTTATCAAGGCTAATTAAAAAATCTAGCCGACTAATTAGTTGTTTGATAAGTATTCATGTATTGATTAGGTTAGAAGAATTCATATCAGAAAACATATTACTTATTGAAACTAACCCATTGCAAAAACAAATAAAAGAAGAAAATGAAATTTTCAGAAAAATTGAACTAATGAAGTGGAATGGTTATTTTCAAGATTGTTTATTGAAATTGGAGGGTGAAAACATTCTAGCAAAATCCAAAAAGGGTTTTCGAGGCGTAACCCCCGCCTTATTTCAAAAAACATAAATTCAAGCCACCGTGACATTTCCGATTATTTCGCGGGACAAATAGGTAGAGGTGATATTAAATAAAAACGACAAAGACGTCCTTATAGTTAATGTACGTTCCGAACAGCCACTTTGAGCGAGATAAAATTATGAAACCTTCTAACAAGATGTTTATTATAAGTGTTTGGATGTTTTCACTCTTCAAATAAATAGACCAGTTAGAGAAATCAATTGTAACTCATAATTTCAGCTAACGCCTTGTGACCATATTTCTTTTCCATCCTAGAAATAAATAATGGCTCAATGTTTTTTGCGTGCGATAAATAGCCTTGAAGCTTATGAATCTCATCACCATCCAACAATTTCAAGGTGAATTTATGAATCATTGATGAGTAGAACCTCTTTTTCTCTCGACCAATTGAAAGTTTATCCTCGGATGACAATACAACACCTGTAACAAGTCTTTTATTTTTCTTCGATGTATGTATCGTCTTAGCATCATTAATCTTTAATCTTCCACGATACATTGTTCTCAAAATTTCCTTTATAAAACCAGCCACTTGAGACAATTCATCAGATTTGCGTGTAGAAAAAAACAAGTCATCTGCATATCGACTATAAACAATATTTCTTGCCGCACAGAAGTCACTAACAAGAACATCAAACTGATACATGATAAAGTTTGAAACCAATGGTGAAGATGGCGCACCGATGCTTAAACTAAGTCCTGAAGCTCTCCTTTTTTTGTAAAACAAAATATTTTTTAGAAGATTCTTATCTTTCTCAGAATAACTTATATTATTATCTTCACAAGCATCAAAAAATATTTCCGGCGTAATGTTGTTGAAAAAATTTTCAAAATCCATCTTTAATAAATAATTATTCTTTAAATGCAAAGTAGCATTATCACGAATAGATATCCCTTTTCTATATGCAACTGCAGATGAGTGAATTGGGAATGTTTTTACCATACTTTCAACAAGCAATCTCTGAACATATTTTAACTGAGATGATGGATGTGCTATTTCTCTTAAATCAACACCATTTCTTTTTGGAATAAAGTATTTTTTATATCGGTGCGGGGCCGTTGATGCAAAATATAAAAGCTCGGCATCACTTAGTAATAGCTGATTTTTTAACATCTTAGTGATACAATCATCAATAACCATTGTTCACATCCTCGAAAATTTTAGATATCTGCTCTACCGCCATTTTCCTTCTATGAGCTAGTAAATCACCACCTAAATTTATTGACTCTAATACTTTAATTTTAATAGATGTTGAGTCTAGTCCACCATTACTCTTACTAAATGATATTGCTTTATTCTCTTTTACTTTCAACTTAGGATAAAAATATGTATTGGAACTAATGCCACAAGAATCTATGTAGTCCATTTCTTTTAGAAGATAAATCAACCTTTTTAAGGTTCCTTGTTTAACCTCATCTAATCCAAGCGATTTTAAAACCTTCTCAATTTCAAACTGTTGAATAGGGAAACAAAGTCTTATTAACTCAAAAATTAACAACGCCAAATGACCTGAATTATTGGCTTCAAACTTTCCAGTTTTATTTCCGCTATGTATTTTATTTAAGATAGTTTGACATACATCTTCCGCGTAATCGTCTTTATACAAGCAGCTTTTATCTTGAAAAGGATAGACTAAAACTGAGTCGTCCACCTTACTTTTTATAAATTCTAAAGGGCCAAGGTAAATAAAAGAATCTTGCTGCTCTACATGTTGTTGGGGTACTACAATTATGAGCTTATTAAAAAACTCAGGTTTTGCGCAGTACAAACCAAACTCAACTAATGACCCCGGAGCCTCCAAGAATATCAGGATCAATGTTGAAAGATTTGCAATATCTGCCTCGAATGTAAGCAAGTCACTATAATTATTTCTATAGTAGTTTTTGAACGCCTCGGCCATTATGAGACTATCATGAATTATCTTGAAATCTACTTTGGCTGCTGTATATTCAAATATCTTATGTCTAAATGACTTGCATGTAGTACTTTTTATATCAACTTCACCACCACAAACAAATATCCTAACAGCATTAAAGTTAACGATAAAATTTCTAATATCGCATCCACTAAAAATACTTAAGATTGTTTGTTCGTATGATTTACCCAAATCACATACCATTCGCAATCATTAGCAAAAACAATTCCCACCAAAGATACTAAGTTAAATCAGGTTCAGCGGAGTTTCGTGAATGGCGGTCGAGAAAAATACTCTTTCTCGACCGCCTATACTCTTTACTAAAGGAAGCGTTATAAAGAATTACGCCGATCTTGAGCACAAGCTCAGGATCGGCGTAATTCTTTATAACGCGGCCTAAGTGTGCTCAATAGTTAACAGTCTGGCTAATCGCCCGACTAGACTTTAGAAGTCCAGAAGCTAAAGAGTAACTCCATCGTAGATTTGCTTTCGAAATTTGTCAATTACTATATTTTATAGCTACTTAACCTAATCCTGAAGTGAGAGTCACGACACCCAAACCTCTTTTGCAACGCAATTGCTCTTCTCCCAAATTCCTTGGTCCGACTAAACCCCAGAAAGAGTTAGGACACCCACAACACTTATGTCGAGGAATACACCAATCCCGCTCGAAGCGGCCGCGGGGCCTAGGTGTCCATTGCGTGGCCGAGGCAGCGTCAGTCGAATCAGGGATGAGCGTCTGACGCGATAGCAAAAGGACGCCTGGAGCCCAAGGAGTCGTCCGCTTCGTCGCGGGTCGCTGGGGAATTGGATAAGGGCTCATGCTCGCCAGAGCGTCCATGCGCGCGAGCTAAGGATGGCGAGTTGGCTTTTTTGCATGGAGGCAATTGCAAGTCGATACTGCCTCCGCGTGGCGCGCAGAGCGCTTCGGCGCCAGCTAAGCGACAGAAACTATTCTGTCGCTTGCCTTACAGGCCGCTTCTGCCCTTTCCTCGGGTGTGGGGCGAAGCTCCACGACGTTAAGCCGCTGAAAGCGGCTCTCTATTCAACTGAGCCTGCAGCATGCAAAGTCTCACCTCCACCAAAGTCCGAAGCCATTCCAACCCCAACCCACTCCCCCGCCCCCGGCAGAAACCGCTGAAATGGAAAAGGCCCGCGTTCGATACGCGGGCCTTTTTCTGTAACGCGAATAAACAAAACCCAGTCGAAGCTGGGTTTTGTTGTGGTCTCAGAGAGACCAAGGCAACCGCCTTGATCAATCTGCGGCGGGGCAGATTACATCATGCCGCCCATACCGCCCATACCACCCATACCACCCATATCAGGGGCATCGGCCTTCGGCAGCTCGGCTACCATGGCTTCGGTGGTGATCATCAGACCTGCTACAGAGGCGGCGAACTGCAGTGCAGAGCGGGTTACCTTGGTTGGATCCAGGATACCCATTTCCAGCATGTCGCCGTAGCTGTCGTTACCGGCGTTGTAACCGAAGTTACCAGAGCCGTTCTTCACAGTATTGGCCACTACAGAGGCTTCTTCACCGGCGTTGGTGGCGATTTGGCGCAGTGGGGCTTCCATGGCGCGCAGGGCGATAACCACACCGTGCTTCTGATCTTCGTTGGCTACTTCAACGTCGCTAATCTTGGAAGCAACGCGTACCAGGGCTACACCGCCGCCAGGAACCACACCTTCTTCAACGGCGGCGCGGGTGGCGTGCAGGGCGTCTTCAACGCGGGCTTTCTTCTCTTTCATTTCCACTTCGGTGGCAGCGCCAACCTTGATAACGGCAACACCGCCAGCCAGCTTGGCCATACGCTCTTGCAGTTTTTCACGGTCGTAATCGGAAGAGGTTTCTTCGATTTGCTGTTTGATTTGGGTTACGCGAGCCTTGATCTGCTCTTCAGCACCGTTGCCATCGATGATGGTGGTGTTGTCTTTGGTGATCACTACGCGCTTGGCAGTACCCAGATCTTCCAGAGTGGCTTTTTCCAGCTCCAGGCCGATTTCTTCAGCGATAACAGTACCACCGGTGAGGATGGCGATATCCTGCAGCATGGCCTTGCGACGGTCACCAAAGCCTGGGGCTTTAACGGCAGCAACCTTCACGATACCGCGCATGTTGTTTACTACCAGAGTCGCCAGGGCTTCGCCTTCCACGTCTTCGGCAACGATCAGCAGTGGCTTGCCGGTCTTGGCCAGACCTTCGAGGATAGGCAGCAGTTCGCGGATGTTGGAGATCTTCTTGTCAACCAGCAGTACGAATGGGTTGTCCAGTTCAACAGCGCCGGTTTCTGGCTTGTTGATGAAGTAAGGAGACAGGTAGCCGCGGTCAAACTGCATACCTTCTACTACGTCCAGTTCGTTTTCCAGCGCCTGGCCTTCTTCAACTGTGATAACGCCTTCTTTGCCTACTTTTTCCATGGCGGTGGCAATGATGTCACCGATGGACTCGTCAGAGTTGGCAGAGATGGTACCTACCTGAGCAATGGCCTTGGAGTCGGCACATTCCTGAGACAGGGCTTTGAGTTCAACCACAGCGGCGGCAACGGCTTTGTCGATACCGCGCTTCAGATCCATAGGGTTCATGCCAGCGGCAACGGCCTTCAGACCTTCGTTAACAATGGCCTGTGCCAGTACGGTGGCGGTGGTGGTGCCGTCACCGGCAGCGTCGTTGGCCTTGGAAGCCACTTCCTTCACCATCTGGGCGCCCATGTTTTCGAACTTGTCTTCCAGTTCGATTTCTTTGGCTACAGATACACCGTCTTTGGTGATGAGCGGCGCGCCGAAGCTCTTTTCCAGAACCACGTTGCGGCCTTTAGGGCCCAGGGTAACTTTAACGGCGTTGGCCAGCACGTTTACACCAGCCAGCATTTTTACGCGGGCGTCATTACCAAATACTACTTCTTTAGCTGCCATGTTCGATTTCCTTTAAATATTTGCGTTAGACTGAAATTTCACAATTGGAGTGGATTATTCCACTACAGCCATCAGATCCATTTCGGACAGGATCAGTACTTCCTGACCGTCGATTTTTTCTTTCTTCACGCCGTAACCTTCGTTGAAGATCACCTGGTCACCAACTTTTACATCCAGTGGACGTACGGTGCCGTTCTCAAGGATCCGGCCATTGCCTACCGCCAGCACTTCGCCACGGGTAGACTTTTCAGCCGCGCTGCCGGTCAGCACAATGCCACCAGCTGAAGTGGATTCCACTTCCAGACGCTTAACGATTACGCGGTCATGTAATGGACGAATATTCATCTATGGATTCTCCTAAAGATTTTTTGCCCAGCAATGAGCGGTTTTTGAAGTCGCAGCGTGCCCAACGGGCTTGCCGCTCGATGAAGTCTATATGGGGACAGGGGCCAAGGGACTCAAGGGGGATTTACAAAATTTTTTGGATTTTTTTGGCCTGGCTTTTCGTTCGCCGTCATCATTCCTGTTAGAATCGCGCCTCGCACCGCAATAAGAGTATTTTGGCCCCCATGAAAGACAGACACGGCCTTTTAACAGCGCCGATTGGCTCTGTACTGTTAAAAATGACCCTGCCCAACATGCTGGGGATTTTGACCATTCTGGGGTTCAGTCTGGTCGACACTTTTTTTATCAGCCAGTTAGGCACCGAAGCCCTGGCAGCCATCAGCTTTACCTTTCCCGTTACCCTGGTGCTGTCCAGCATTGCGGTGGGCATAGGCGCCGGAGTCTCGACCAATCTTGGGCGCCTGATTGGCTCGGGCTGCGCCCCCGAGGCCAAGGTGTTTTTACACGATGCATTGCTGCTGACCTTTGCTCTGGTGGGCACCCTCGCCTCGCTGGGGCTGGTGTTTATCGACCCGCTGTTCAGTCTGCTGGGGGCCAACGACAAGAGCCTGCCACTCATTCATGAATACATGCTGGTGTGGTATCTGGGCTGCCCGCTGCTGGTGCTGTTAATGGTGGGTAATCAGGGGCTTCGCGCCACCGGTGACACCAAGTCACCGGCGAAAATCATGGCGCTGGCGGCCATTATCAACCTTATTCTCGACCCCTTGCTGATTTTTGGCATTGGCCCTTTCCCACGGCTCGAAATCGAAGGCGCCGCCATTGCCAGCGTGATTTCCTGGGTGGTGGCCATGTCGCTCTCGGGTTATCTGCTTATCGTTAAGCGGCGGATGCTGACCCTCACCGAAGTGGTGTGGTCGCGGCTTAGGGATAACTGGAAACGGCTGGCACACATTGCCCAGCCAGCGGCGCTGATGAACCTGATGAACCCTATCGCCAATGCGGTGATCATGGCTATGCTGGCCCGTATCGACCACGGCGCCGTGGCGGCCTTCGGTGCCGGAACCCGGCTCGAGTCTGTGCTGCTCATTGTGGTGATGGCGCTGTCATCGAGTCTGATGCCCTTTGTGGCGCAAAACCTGGGGGCCGGTCAGCCACAGCGGGCGCGTGAGGCGCTGATGATGTCGCTGCGCTTTGTGCTCTTGTTCCAGTTCCTGTTGTATATACCACTGGCGCTGCTGGCAGGCCCTATTGCCGGGCTCTTCAGTGACGACCCGCAGGTAGTGGAATGGCTGACCTTCTACATTATCGCCCTGCCCGCCGCCTATGGCCCGCTGGGGGTGGTGATCATTGTTGCCACTTCATTCAATGCCTTCCACAGACCCATGGCATCGCTGATTATCAATGTGTGCCGCCTGTTTTTGCTGATGCTGCCGCTGTGCGCTCTTGGCTCTTTCCTTTACGGCGTAAAAGGCCTGATGCTGGCACTGCCGGTAACCAACGCCCTGATGGGCATTGCCTGTTATTTGCTGGCAGGCCGGGTGACAGAGCCAGAGAGCGCCGCTAAAGCAGCTTGAGGCAGTGTTAGCACGACCAACAAAAAAGGACGCAGATGCGTCCTTTTTTGTTGCCTGTGCTTTGGCGGCTGCGCTTAGAGAAACTCCACCGAATCCAGGAATGCCAGCGCGGTTTGCTTTTCTCTGTCATTACCGGCGTAGCTTGCCATCAGCAGCAGTAAGTGATTGTCGTGGGTGTAGATATGCTGCACCAGCTCACCCTTCTCGGCGCCGAGGTTAATCACCAGCTCGTAGCCTTTTTTGCCGTTGTGCTGAATAAAGCCACGGCGAATGATGGACGCATTGATGCCATAGTCGGTGCCAAAACGGCGGCTGATGCTGTCGAAGTCTTCCAGCGATAACTCGTTGATATCCTGATCGTCGAACACATCGAAGGCAGTACCCATGGCCAGTACCACCAGGGTCATATCGCGGTTTTCAGCCTTTTGGTTCACCACCTGCTCTACGCTCACCTGGCCGGTCATACGCGAGGCGGTATTGGGCTCAGGCAGCATACGCACCTTCACCGGAATACTGGCAAGGAAGTGACTTTCGAGGGGGATGGGCGCCAGATAGTGGCGATAGCCGAAAAAGCTCGCTGCCAGCACCAGCAGCAAAAACACCAGTCTTGTCATCATTCAATCCTTTGAAATTGACCACAATCACGCCCCAACGACGCCGCGGAGCATGCTTTGAACTTATACAGACTGAATTTTAGCAGCCTTTTCGCCTACCCCGCGTGCGCCGAAAGATTGAGATAAGCGGATTGACGCCGCCCATCACAAAAAAGCCCGCAAATGCGGGCTTTAAAACAATGCAGCTAATGCTTAGATAGGCGAACCCGGCGGCATGGGCAGCGGCTTTTTGATGATGCGGGCTGTGGCGTCATCGAGGCCACGGGCAATGCCCAGTGCCAGATACTTGTAATGGGCGGCATCGGCCTCGCTGGAGCGGCTGGACTTACGTTCCAGCTGCTTTTGGGCGTAGGCGAGTCTGGCACCCAGCACCGCCTTGACCTCGGGTGAGGTATCCTCGTGGTGAAAGGCATCCAGCACCGCATCCACGGTGACGGCATTGAGGCGCATCCAGACGCCACGCTCAAGGCCAATCTTGCCTTCCTGGAACAGGGTCACGGCAAACAGGCGATCCACCAAGGTGGTGACCGACAGCTGCTCGCTGTCGCTTTGGAAGCCCTGCTCTACCCGGTTGAGGCGCTTGGGCATCAGCAGGGTTTTTACCGTGTGGCGCGACAGCACTTCGGCCATGCCGATGGGGTCTGGCAGAATACCAAGGCCCGAGGCAAAGCTTTCACGGCTGTTGTAGTAATTGCCCTGCTTGGGCAGCAGGCCTTCTACCAGTTCGCGCGGCAAGGTCAGCTCGGCGGTATCCAGGGTAGCCAGCACTGTGCCCAATGCCTGCTTTTGCAGTTCTGGCGCCATATAGTGCCAGCTGTAGGTACCATCGTAGCCGTAATCGGCGCCGCCAATCACCTTGGTGGCGGCTTCAATCTGGTAGCGCGACAACAGATACAGGGGCACCAGGGCATCGGCCAGTTCGCCCAGCGGCTCCCCCTTAAGCAAGGCATCCGGATTGAAGTCGGCCAGCGCCTTGCGACGCACCTCCTGCAGGCGGGTAAGCTCAGCCACAGGGTCGCTGCCGTTATCCCACAGGCTGGCGTAGGCGTGGCTGGCATCCGCACTGCGGGAGTCGCTCTCGCCTATGTAGCGCAGGCCCTTGGTCTGCACATCCATAAGCAGTTTCGACAGCCCTGTCGCTTCATCGGCGCCAAAGTCGCCGTAGCCATAAGCGATGGCAAACTTGTCCCACTCGCCTATGCCCGGGGTGTACGGCCTGGAGATATCAATCTTGCCGCCATTGAGGCTGACCATGGGATGGGGGTAATCCATCACAGAGGCATTGTTGTTGCTGGAGGCGGCAAAGTTATGGTCAAGGCCGAGGGTGTGGCCAATCTCGTGGGCCGACAGCTGACGAATACGCTCAAGCGCCAGATGTTCCGACGCCTTGGCGGCGGCGTCTCTGTCTTCCCAACCGGCGGTCAGGCCGCGGGCAATCAGGTGATCCTGACGCACACGCAGGCTGCCCAGGGTCACATGGCCCTTGATGATTTCGCCGCTGCGCGGATCGGCAATGGCCGAGCCGTAAGACCAGCCACGGCTGGCGCGATGCACCCACTGCACCACATTAAAGCGCACATCCTGCGGATCGGCATCTTCGGGGAGCAGCTCCATCTTGAAGCCGTTAATAAAGCCTGCGGCATTGAAGGCCTCTTCCCACCAGCGGCCGCCGTCGAGCAGCGCACTGCGGATAGGCTCGGGCACGCCTGGGTCGAGGTAATAGACTATGGGCTCAACCACCTCGGAAGGCGCGGCGCCGGGCGTCTTTTTCTGCAGCCGGTGGCGCAGCAGATGGCGCTTAACTACGCTCTGGTCGATGCCGGTGGCGTAATCCAGATATTCATCAGACAGATAGCCGCTTTGCGGGTGATAGTCGCGGGCGACATAGCCTGGCTCAGGCAAGGCAATAAAGGAGAAACGCATGCGGATGGAAATTGCCTTGGGGTCTGGGGTCACCTGGGCCACATAGGCGCCGGGCTCGCCGGAGGCAAAGGTGAGCTGCACATCCACATCGCTGTTATTGGGGAAGGATTTCACGTACTCGGGGATAATGAGCGAGCGTGAGCTATCCAGGCTGAAACTGCCCTGACCGCTGGCTTTCAGCGAGTCGGTAACGCCGTGCAAATCATTCAGTACCAAAGCATTGAGCGGTGCCAGCGCCGTCTTGCCATCGACGACCGGGGCGCGCCACAAAATGGAATCGGCAAAGGCTTCTTTTACTGCCCGCTGCTCGGGGGCATAGTCGCTGCCGGCGCGGTAGCGGGTGTTGAGTTCACGCAAAATCAGGTCGGGGCCGATGCGCTCAAACTGCACCATGCGGGTGCGACCGAGCTGGCCGCGGTCGAGGCCGATATCGTTGGAACCCACGCCCTGTGGCAGGCTGGTGACCAACAAAAACGGCTGATCCAGGTGGTTGGCCTCCACATAAACCTGACCCTGTTTATCGTAATGGAGATTCAGAAACCCCCGGGCCGATTGGCTCTGCTTGATGATGGCGGCGGCAGATTCGGCGGCCCAGATTGGCGAGGCAGGCACGGCAGCGAGCATAAGCGCCAAGGCGAGGGTCGAGGGTTTCATGTGTTCTCCTTTCAGGGGGTCCGATGTTTTTCTTTGTGTCCTATCCAGTGGCTCAGCGTCTCAAACAGCTCGGTGAGTACTATCGGCTTGGTAATGTGGGCATTCATGCCCGCAGCCAGACTTTTTTCTCTGTCGCCGGACATGGCATGGGCCGTCATGGCGATAATGGGTAATTCATCAAAACTGTAACGCTTGCGAAGCTCAGTAGCGGCGGTCAGACCGTCCATCACCGGCATCTGAATATCCATGAGTACCGCATCGTAGCTGCGTTTTTCAACCATCTCGAGTGAAATCTGACCATTATCGGCCACATCCACCTCGTAACCGGCGCTCTTCAGAAGCTCGGTGGCCACCTGCTGGTTGATAAAGTTGTCTTCTACCAAGAGCACCACACCCTTGTGCTCACTGTCGTGGCTCACTTCCGGCTCCGGCAGTGCCTCGGGGGCGGCCGGAGCAAAGGCGCGGATGATTTCATCGAACAGACTTGAGGCCTTGAACGGCTTTTGCAACATGGCAAACACCCGATCGCTGTCCAGATCCATACGAAGCGGCTCAGCAGCATAGGCGGTCATTATGATGATTACCGGCCGGGTGGCCAACTTGCCTTCGGCGACCATATCGTCGATGGCATCTATCACCTGAATGCCGTCCATTTCCGGCATCATCCAGTCGAGCAATACCAGATCAACCGGTTGGCGACCCAGCTTATACAGGGCTTCAGCGCCGCTGGCGGCGGTTTCCACCTCGAAGTGGAAGTCGCGCATCACGGTGGAATAAATCTGCAGCGCCGTGGGGTTATCGTCCACCACCAAGGTGCGCAGGCTTGCCAGCCGCTCGGGTACTATCATTGGCGGCGCCTTGGCTTCTTCGGCAATCTCAAAGCTCACGGTAAAGCTGAAGGTGGAGCCCACGCCGGGCTCACTCTCAACCTGCATGGTGCCGCCCATCATGGACACCAGGTGCTTACTGATGGACAGGCCAAGGCCGGTGCCACCGTATTTGCGGGTGGTGGAGCCATCGGCCTGGGCGAAGGCGTCGAACAGCTTATCCTGCTGCTCGCGGCTGATACCTATGCCGGTATCACGCACCCAGAACTTGAGGGTAATGCGATGATCACGCTCGCCCACATCTTCACAGCCAAGTTCAATTTCGCCGTGCTGGGTAAATTTAACCGCGTTGGACAAGAGGTTAATCAGCACCTGCCCCAGACGCAGCGGATCGCCCTTGAGCATCAGCCCGGCGGTCACAGGGGCGTACAGCAGCAGCTCAATGCCCTTCTCCTGCGCCTTGAGAGCGTTGAGATCCAGGGTGTGGTCCAGCACCTTATCCAGCGGGAAGGAGACTTTTTCCAGCTCCAGCTTACCGGCCTCAATCTTGGAGAAGTCGAGGATGTCGTTGATGATCCTAAGCAGCGACTGGGCCGAGAAGCTGGCCTTGTCGAGGTAATCTTTTTGCTGCTCGGTCAAGCTGGTGCGCCCGGCCAGCTGCAACATACCGATAATGGCGTTCATCGGGGTGCGGATTTCGTGGCTCATATTGGCCAGGAATTCACTCTTGTACAGGTTCGCCAGTTCCGCATCCTGTTTGGCTTCCAGCAGCGCGACCTCGTTGCTCTTGTGACGGGTAATGTCTTTGTGGGTACCCACCATCCGCTTTGGCTGGGCATCCTGGGTAAACTCCACCACCCGGCCACGGCTCAGCATCCAGTGGTACTGGCCGGTCTTGGCGCGCATCCTAAACTCAATCTCATAGGCGCCAATCGGGTCTTTGAGGTACTGCTCGCGGTATTCCTGCACCCGAATGCGATCGTCCGGATGGATAAGGCTGTCGATGGTCGACAACAGCGCCGGGAATTCGTTGGTCTTGTAGCCCAGCATCGAGTAATAGGCCGGGTTACAGATAATTTGCTCTGAGTCGAGATACCAGTCCCACAGGCCATCTTCCACCGCGTCCATGGCGAGGTGATAACGCTCTTCCGAAAGCCGCAGCTGCTCGGCCGACTCATATTCGCGGGTCACGTCACGCCATACCGCAATCAGACCCATCAGCTCGCCGCGGCGGTTATAGAACGGCAGCTTGAGGGTATCGAGCAGCACCGGCTTACCGGCCAGCTCTATCTTCTCCTGATAACGCAGCGGCGTACGCTCACTGAGCACCTGCTCGTCCTCGGCGCGGATACGGCTGGACTGCTCGGGACTGGTCAGCTCGTCGCTGGAGAGGCCAATCATCTCGGCTTCGCTGAAGCCCAGCATACGTTCGGCCGACTTGTTACAGCCGAGGTAATGGCCTTCTTTATCTTTAAAGACAATGGCTTCAGGGATGGAGTCCAGCAAGGAGCGCAGCAAGGCGTACTCACGCTCACGCCGCTCTGTGGTTTCTTTAAGACGCTCGGTGCGGCGGGCCACCAGCTTATCGAGGCGTTTGTTCTGCTCGGCAAGGTGCTTGGTATATTGCTGGTTTTCTTCAAAAATCCGGCTCACAAGTGCAAACCACGGCTCCCAGCCTGCGGTCACTTTCTCAGGCGCTGGCATCGGCTGGGCCGAGCAGCCTTCGAGGTGCGACAGCAGTCTCGATGCCGGGCTGACAAAGGAGCGGCGGGTCTGCCAGTGCACTATGGTTACCAGCACCGACAGCGCCAGTACCACCAGAATAAAAGTCAGCTGCAGCTTCTCCCAGCTGTCTTTAAACAGGTCATCGACATCTTGTATATACAACAGACGCCAAGGGGCGTTGTGCAGCGCCACCGAGTGAATGTAGTAGCCGTTACGGATAACGCCGCCCTGAGCATCGAACAGCTCTGACTCCGGCAGTGAATGCAGCTCAGACGGAATACGCTGGCTGATGTGATAGACCCGCTTGAGGTCTTCGCTGGCCATGTCTGAGTGGGACAGAATATTGTTGCTCTGGTCGAGCAGGATCACTGTGCCCGGCATCTTGAAGTAGAGGCGGATTTGCCGCGCCAGCGACGCCAGGGTCATGTCCAGATTGATGGAGCCGATAAACTCATCTTCAAGGTAAATCGGCACCCCGAGGGTGGTCAGCAGGCCCTTGTCGCTGGAGTCAAGGTAGGCCTCACTCCAGAACACGCTGCGCTGGGGGTTCATGGCCGGGGTGGCCAGTTGAAACTGCTTCTTGTTCAGCAGTTCGTCGCGAAAGCGCTGTTCGTCCAAGGGCCAGGGGTAGTAGGACATCATCCGCCGCTTGGAAATGTAATAAATCGCCGATGCCTTGGGCGCCGCCTCTTTGGCAACCGGGAACGACAGCGACAGCTCGAACAGCATCTCCAGTTCCTGATAGAACTTGTCAACCCGGTTCTTCAGCGAGCCTATACCCGTGATACGGCCCATATTGGTGAAGGGTTTGCCGCTTTCGGCATAGTGGGGTTCTAGGGTGAAGTACTGGCCGTCCTGATTGAACTTTTCGTACTGGGGCAGGCGCTCTTTACGGACCAGCTCCCCAAGCCGTAAATGGTCCACGGCAACGTCTCTTAACGATTTTACCGCGCGGATACTGGATTCCAGCAGCAGGTCGATTTGCAGTACGTGCCTGTCGATTTGTTCTTCGCGCTGGGCCAGCAACTGGGTCTTTTCCCGGTCGAAGAAGAACCAGGCCGTGAGACACGCCATGACGATTACACCTATATAGGTGTAAAACACCGCCCGGTTGTAATTGCGTTGAATAGGCGATTTGAGCTGAAGATCCGGCTCATTTGATTTCATCAAAAAACCTTTCGCATCCCCTGTGGCGGGGCCCTGTCCCCGCAAAACTTGACTGGGTATAGTAACAGGAACCCGATTGAAGGCACATAAAATAATTGTCGTTGAATATGTTTCAAAGTAGCTGGTTTTACACCGCTTTAGGTACAAAAAACGGACCCACTGGGGTCCGTTTTTGCCGCATTTACGCCGAAGGAATTACAGGTGTTCCTCAGCGAACTCTGCCAGACGGGATCTGACCACACCATTGAGGTAGACATTGGCACTGCCCTCAAAGTTCTTGAATCGCTCCACTATGTAGGTCAGACCTGAGGTCACGGCAGTCAGGTAGTTGGAATCGATTTGCGCCAGGTTACCGGAGCAAATCAGCTTGGTGCCTTCCCCCATGCGGGTGATCATGGTTTTGATTTGGGAGGCGGTAAGGTTTTGACATTCATCCAGAATCACAATGGCATTCTGGATGGAACGGCCACGCATAAAGTTGATGGATTTAAACTGGATGTTGGCTTTTTCCATGATGTAGTTCATGGAGCCATGGGGGTTTACATCGTTTTTGTGCAGCACTTCCAGGGTATCGGTAATGGCCGCGAGCCAGGGTGCCATTTTCTCTTCTTCGGTGCCGGGCAAAAAGCCAATGGACTCAGCAATTTCCGGAGTGTTACGGGTCACAATCACCTTGTCGTACTGATTACGCTCCACCACCAGTTCCAGCGCTGCGGCCATGGCCAGCAAGGTCTTGCCGCAACCTGCGGGGCCGGTGAGGATAACCATGTCGATTTCAGGGTCCAGCAGTGCCTGCAAGGCCATGCCCTGATAGACATTTTTCGGGCGAATGCCCCAGGCTTCCAGATTGAGCAAACGGCTCTGACCGAGATCCAGAATATGCAGATGGGTATCGTCCTTGGAAATCACCCGGCCACAGAAGTCTGACTCTTCGTCGATAAGATATTGATTGATATAGAGATGGTCGTCTTCCAAATCTTGCAGTGGCACTTCGTGGATGGTCTGGCGGCCATGGCGGGTGGTGGATACCTTTTCCAGATGCTCCCAGAAGTTGCCTTCAAACTGATGAAAACCTTTGGTTAAGAAGCGGATATCGTCAATCAACTGGTCGGTACGGTAATCCTCTACCAGCTTAATGCCAGCGCCCTTGGCCTTCAGGCGCATATTGATGTCTTTGGTCACCAGCACCACGGCCCTGGGGGCGTGGAGTTTTTGTAAGTGCAGCGCAGTATTGATGATTCGATTATCGTTATGGTCGCCCGGCAGGCTGCCGGTGGACATTTCGAGTTGGTGGTCGGGGAAAATCGCCAGGGTGCCTGAGGCGTCATGGCCTTCGCGGGCTGGCAGGGATACGCCTTCGATGATTTGTTCGGGGGTGGTTTCGCCGCCCAGGGTATCTTCCAGTGCCCTGATGGCGACCCGGGCGTCACGGCTGACATCCCGCTTGCGGTCTTTAATCTGATCCAGCTCTTCGAGCACTGTCATCGGGACGACGACGTCATGTTCTTTAAAGGAGTAAATCGCTAAGGGTTCGTGCAATAAAACATTGGTATCCAGTACAAACAACTTTCTGTCGTCTTGTTCCATGGCGCCTCCGGTTTTAGTGACATAGGGCGATACTGTTACAGCGCTGGCTTTTGTGGTTGGGGCCTTGTCCTCCTGGGCTGACAAAATCAAATACCGTCATTAACTTAATACTGGCACCCTTCCCCAAAAAGCTCAACTGTCCAAAGGGTGTAAGCCAGAATCCATTGGCCGGTGTTCACATCCCTTATGGCCATTGAAAGACGTTCATATGACAGGAAAGTGACAATCGCAGCGGTTGTGCTGACGCCTTTGGGGATCTAGTCTGATTCAAATATCCGGGCCATTGGTATAACATACGCGCCCTTTGAGTTTCCCCTTGAGTTGAGAGTGTAAGATGTCGTTCGCGATTGGGCAGCGCTGGATAAGCGATACAGAGTCGGAGTTGGGTTTGGGCACAGTGGTGCAGGTTGAAGGGCGCATGGTGACTGTGCTGTTCCCCGCTACCGGCGAAAACCGTATGTTTGCCATGGCCGAAGCCCCCCTGACCCGGGTAATTTACAACCCCGGCGATACCATTGATTCGGCCGAAGGCTGGAGCATGACGGTAGACAAGCTCGAAGAGATGAACGGCATAGTGTTCTACTTCGGCAAGCGTACCGACGATGGCGAAGAAACCATGCTCAGGGAAACCCTGCTCGAGCACAATATTCGTTTCAACAAGCCCCAGGATCGCCTCTACGCCGGTCAAATCGATCGCATCGAGCGCTTTGGCGTGCGCTACAAGTCGCAGCTTTTGCGCCACAAGCTGGCCACCTCCGACATGCTGGGCCTGCAAGGCCCCCGCGTAGGTCTTATTCCGCATCAGCTGTGGATTGCCCATGAAGTGGGTCGCCGTCACGCCCCCAGGGTATTGCTCGCCGACGAAGTAGGTTTGGGCAAGACCATAGAAGCGGGCCTGATTATTCACCAGCAGCTGATGACCGGCCGCGCCGAGCGCATTCTGGTGATAGTGCCCGACACCCTGCGCCACCAATGGCTGGTGGAAATGCTGCGCCGCTTTAACCTGCGCTTTGCGGTATTTGATGAAGACCGCTGCGTGGAAGCCTTTGCCGATCACGACAACCCCTTCTACACAGAGCAGCTGGTTATCTGTTCGCTGGAGCTGCTGCGCAAGAAACGCCGTCTGGAGCAGGCGCTGGATGCCGACTGGGATCTGATGGTGGTGGATGAAGCCCACCATCTGGAGTGGAGCGAAGATGAGCCAAGCCGCGCCTATCAGGTAGTGGAAGCCCTGGCCGCCGTGGTGCCCGGGGTACTGCTGCTGACCGCAACGCCGGATCAGCTGGGTCACCAGAGCCACTTCGCCCGTTTGCGCCTCTTGGATCCGGATCGTTTCTACGACTATCAGGCCTTCCTCAATGAAGAGAAGGGCTACCAAAAGGTGGCCGAAGCCGCCGATGCCCTCGCCCGTGGCATCAAGCTTTCCGACGACGCCATCAATGGCCTGACCGAGCTTTTGTCTGAAAAAGACATAGCCCCGGCCATCCGCCAAATTCAGGCCGAAAACCTCGATGAAGAACTGCGTCAGGCCGCCCGCGACGAACTGCTGCAGGAGCTTCTGGACCGCCATGGCACCGGCCGGGTGCTGTTCCGCAACAGCCGCGCCTCAGTAAAAGGCTTCCCCAAGCGTATTTTCCACAGCTACGGCTTTGATATGCCTGAGCAATACGCCACCGCCATGCGGGTAAATGCCATGATGGGCGGCAGCAAGACCGCCGAAGCCAAGGTAGCCCAGGTGCTGAGCCCAGAGCGTATTTATCAGCAGTTTGATGATAACAACGCCAGCTGGTGGAAGTTCGACCCACGGGTCGACTGGCTTATCGACTTTTTGAAAGCCCACCGCTCCAAGAAGGTGCTGGTCATCGCCAGCCGCGCCGAAACCGCACTGGCATTGGAAGAAGCGCTGCGCACCCGCGAAGGCATTCAGGCCACAGTATTCCACGAAGGCATGTCCATTATCGAGCGTGACAAGGCCGGTGCTTACTTTGCCCAGGAAGAAGGCGGCGCCCAGGCGCTGATTTGCTCCGAAATTGGCTCAGAAGGTCGTAACTTCCAGTTCGCCAGCCATCTGGTGCTGTTCGACCTGCCACTGAACCCGGATCTGCTGGAGCAGCGCATCGGCCGTCTGGACCGTATCGGCCAGCGTCACGATGTGCAAATTCACCTGCCATTCCTGAAAAACACTGCTCAGGAACAGCTGATGAACTGGTATCACCAAGGTCTGTGTGCTTTCGAACTGACTTGCCCCGGCGGCCATCTGCTGTTCAGCGAGTTCAAGGGACGTCTGCTGGCCATGCTCGCCGGTGAAATGGAAGATGAAGCCGAACTGATGGCCGACACCCAGGCGCGCTACAAGGCACTTAAGGAAGCCATGGAACAGGGCCGCGACAAGCTGCTGGAACTTAACAGCCATGGCGGCGCCCGCGCCGAAGCCCTGGCGGCCAAACTTGCCGATGCCGATGAAGACACAGATCTGATTGCCTCTGTGCTGCGGCTGTGGGATGTGATTGGTCTGGATCAGGACGATCGCGGCGAAAACTGCATAGTGCTGCACCCCACCGACCACATGATGTTCCCCACCTATCCGGGCCTCAGCGAAGATGGCATTACCGTCACCTTCGATCGCAACACGGCGCTGTCCCGTGACGATATTGCCCTGATCACCCTGGAGCACCCGCTGGTACAGACCGGCCTGGATCTCATCACAGGTTCTGACACAGGCACCACCTGTGTGGCGCTGCTGAAGAACAAGGCCCTGCCCGCCGGCACCCTGTTCCTGGAGCTGATGTACCTCGCCGAAACCTCGGCGCCCAAGGCCAGCCAGGTTCAGCGCTATCTGCCGCCCACCCCTATCCGGGTGCTGCTGGACAAGAGCGGCAACAATCTGTCAGACAAGGTCGATTACGACAGCTTCGACAAGCAGTTGTCCGGTGTGAACCGCCATATCGCCAGCAAGCTGGTGAACGCCTCCCAAACCATGCTGCACCCGCTGTTTGCCAATGGTGAAGCCGTGGCGCAAGAGGCGCTGGCCAAACTCACCGGGGATGCCCGCAGCCGCATGGAAACCCAGCTGACGGCAGAACTGTCACGTCTGGAGTCACTGAAGGCGGTAAACCCCAATATCCGTGACGAAGAGCTGGAGCACCTCAAAGGCCAGATTACCGAGCTGTCAGGCTACCTTGGCAACACCCAGCTTAAGCTGGATGCCATTCGTCTGGTGCTGGTAAGCCACGCCTGAGCCCAGCCAGAACCCAGCGACATTTGCCAAGAGGTTCGCTGAGACGTTCGTTGTAAGAAGCTCAATAAAAAGGCCCGCCTGTGCGGGTCTTTTTTTCGCCACTTTTTCGTTAACCAAACGGGAAAGTTCGATGACGGTACAGGAAATAGAATGGTATAACCCCTTAAAGAATAAAAATAACTCAAAAAAGGAATGCCCATGCTTTGCCAACATCTTCGCCAGCAATGCCACCCACAGCGCCGCCAATCGCCCGCCCTGCAAGCCGCCGCTGCTATCAGCCCCAGCACCAACAAGCGCAGTATCAAACAGGCTATCCGCGCCGCACTGCTGGGCGCCCTTAGCCTGAGTCCACTGCTGGCAACCCAGGCCAGTGCCGACGTTATCATGCTGAAAAATATCAAGGGCTATGGATTCGATGCCGGGCGCAATCTGGTCACCTTTAACCAGCTGGTTTACGACGATGTCAGCGGCCGGGTGCTGGCGCGGGGCAATGGCGAGCAAGGCTTTGAACAGGCCAAAGTGGTTGATGGCAAAGGTAAGACTCTGCTGCCGGGGCTGATTGATGGTCATGGTCATGTGCTGGGGTTGGGCCAGAGCTTGTCCAGGGTAGAACTGCGTGAAAGTGCCAGCGAGCAGGACGCAGCCGCCATGGTCAAGGCCTTCGCCGTGGCCAATCCGGCGCTGCAATGGGTGCTGGGCCGAGGCTGGAATCAGGAGCTTTGGCAAAGCAAAGGCTTCCCGAGCCGCGCGTCTTTAGATGCCGCAGGCTTGGATAAGCCGGTATGGCTCAGACGCGTCGATGGTCACGCAGGCTGGGCCAACAGCAAGGCGCTGGCGCTCGCAGGCATTACCAGAGACACCCAGGATCCGGACGGCGGCCAAATCCTGAAAGACGCCAATGGCGAACCCACAGGCGTACTGGTAGATAACGCCATGGCGCTGCTTGAGCAACATATCCCTGAGCCCACCACGGCCGAGCGGCGCGCCGCCTTTGGCACGGCATTTAATCATCTGTTGTCCCTTGGGATAACCAGCGTCCATGACGCAGGCATAGGCGCCGATGAGCTGGCGGACTATCAGGCGCTGAAGGATGAAGGCAAGCTGCCGGTGCGGATTTATGCCATGTTGTCGGCCTCGGCTCCCGAGCTTGAAACCTGGCTTAATCAGGGGCCGATACTGGATGAGCGCCAGCAGTTGGTAGCTCGCTCGGTAAAAATCTACAGCGATGGCGCCCTTGGCAGCCGCGGCGCCGCGCTGCTCGCCCCTTACAGCGACAGACCGGGGGAGACCGGCCTGCTGGTTACCCCAGAGCCGGAACTTGGCAGCCTCGTTAAAGCCGTTGCCGCCGCCGGGTTTCAGGCCAATATTCATGCCATCGGCGACCGTGCCAATCGCATGGTGCTGGATAAGCTTGCCAAACTCGATAAAAAATCCCGTGAAACGGCACGCCACCGTATCGAACACGCTCAGGTGGTCGCCCCGGCGGATCTGCCTCGCTTTGCCAAGCTCAAGGTGCTGCCATCGATGCAACCCACCCATGCCACCTCGGATATGAATATGGCAGGCGATCGCCTCGGTGAAGCCAGACTTAAGGGCGCTTATGCCTGGCGTACCCTTACCGACCTTGGCAGTCCAATTATTGGCGGCTCCGACTTTCCGGTGGAGCTGGCTAACCCCTTCCATGGGCTGCATGCCGCTGTAACCCGCCAGGATCATCAAAACCAGCCCGCAGGAGGCTGGCGCCCGGAAGAAAAACTGACCCTGGCAGAGGCGCTGCGAGCCTTCACTGTGGATGCAGCCTATGGCGCCTTTCAGGAGCAGGATTTGGGAAGCCTCGTCGAAGGCAGCATGGCGGATTTTATCCTGATAGACAGGGATATTTTCGCAGCTGAACCTGCCGAAATCTGGCAAACCCAAGTGCTTGAAACCCATGTGGCAGGCAAACGCCTTTATGCCCTTGGGCAATAGACCTTACCGAATATCAGGCCTGGAGTTCTAACAGGAGGGTGCCATGGGTTATTATCAGAGGGTTATCCGCTTTGACCACGGGAATCCCATGCGCGCCCTTATTGTCCTGAGCCTGAGCTTATTGTTTGGCGTGGCCGTTGCAGCCGATGATCCGGCCTTCGATTATTTGCAAAGCCGCCAACTGCGCAGCATTACTGTGGAAGGACAGGATTTACCTGTGTTGGTGCGCCCCTGGGAAGGTAAAAAGCAGCACGGCGCAGCGATTATTTTTGCCGACACCGGCTTTGGCCCCGATGCCCCCGGACTGGTGGCCTACCTGCGCAGTGGCCTGAGCCCCACAGGCTGGGCCAGCATCAGCATGACGCCGCCCAAGAGCCCTCCCCACCCCAGCTTTACCACAGCGCCGGAAGAAATTACCAAAGCAGGAGAAGGCCAGCTCAGTACCCCGGCCGCCAAGGCCATGGAAAAATACAAGCCGGAAGAGTGGCAAAAACACGTGGAAACCCAGCTTGGTTTTGTCGAAGCCAGCCTCACCGGCCTGACCCAGATTGGTGCCGCCTATCCGGGCAAACGGATTTTGGTGGCCATGGACAGAAGCGCGGCCCTGATCCTGAGCCTGCTCAATGATGGCAAGGTGGCGCCGCCGGATCTGTTGGTGATCATTAACCCCTACAGCAGCTCACCGGAATTTGACGACCGCCTGCCAGGACTGGTGGCGGTGCAGGAAGTGCCGGTGCTGGATATTCAGTCGCCGGATGGCAACAGCGCCAGCCTCGCCAACGCACCGCTGCGCCGTGCGGCGGCCTCGGCCAAAGATGGCATGCAGTATCGCCAGCTGACCCTGTCACTCAATATCAGCGAACCTGACGCCTGGGCCGAGGTGCTCTCAGCCCTGCGCGGCTTTGCCGCCAGCATCAAGGAAGCACCGCCGCAGTAGCCCGGGATGCTGGCCGTGCTTTAAGGACAGCGTCTTTATCAGGATTTGTCCTTGGTCAGCATCAGTGCCAGCGCCACCAACACCACCACTATGCCCATGTACACCAGCTCCAGCGCACTCTGGGGCTTAAGCTCGCTGAAAAACGAGAACAGCTTGATCACCAGCATCATCAGGATGACCTTGCCAAGCTTGCTCTTGAGCGAATCAATACTACTGATAATCAATATCTTACCACCAACATCCGACTCAGAAGCCGGTTTGATGTCGCGGATAAACAGCTCGTACAGACCAAAGGCAAAAATCAAAAGCACCGCGCCCAGCAGGAAGGTATCGAGGATTTCAATCACCACCATCACCAGGTCGTTACGCACGTCGAGGCTGCCGCTGACCAGATAGTCCCACAGCAGGTGAAACATGTGCAGCATGTCCTTGGCGCCCATGACAAATACCACCAGGGCCGCCACTATGCACGCCACTACCCCAAAAATCACCGACAGACGGCTGCTCCACAGCAGGCGTTCGAGTTTGTTCTTCATCCAGAGTCTTCCTGACGTTAATAAGCGAAACAAAAAGTAAAGCGCCGATTGTCGGCGCTTTGATGCAGTGAGGGCAAGTCCGGCGCCTCAGTTGTGTGAGCCCGGGAGGCTCAGGTGGCAAATTACCAGAATCTTTGTCTTGGACGATACGGCTTATCCGTCTTGCCCTGCTCCCGCGCTCCGGCGAGACGGAAATTGGCACCAAGGAGTAGTCGCAGTTGATACCAGGACTCCCGCGCCAGCAGGCTGCGAATACTGGCGCTCCAGCTGTTGTGGGTTGAAAACTTAATCGCTGCCAGCGCATCCGGTGAGCGCTTCAGCAGCTCATCGGCCAGCGCCTGCGCCCGGGTCATGGGCGCCTCATCGACCCAGGTAACCAGCCCCAGCGCCTCGGCCTCAGCGGCGTCCAGCACCCGCGCCGTCATGGTCAGCTCCAGCGCCTTATCCTTGGGCATAATGTTACGCAAACTTACCAGCCCAGCCATATCCGGCACCAGGCCCCATTTGGCTTCCATCACAGATAACTTAGCCCCAGGACTGGCAATTCTGAAGTCGGCCCCCAGCGCAATCTGCATGCCGCCTCCATAGCAATAGCCTTCAATCACGACGATAACCGGCATAGGCAAACGGCTCCAACCAATGGAGACCCGCTGGGCCAGATTGGCGTTGCCCGGCAGCCATTTTGCGAGCAGCCCAATAGGTTGCAGCGGCTTTTTGATCACGCTTTTAATATCTAGCCCGGAGGAGAAATTGCCACCACGACCTGTGACTATCACCAGCCGGATATGACGCTGGCGTTTCAGCTGTTTCTGCACCCGGCAGATATCCAAAAACATCTCGTAATTCAGGGCATTGAATTTATCGGGGCGATCCAGGGTCACCAGAGCTGTCTCTCCCTGATATTCCACTGTCACTGTGCTTGCTGTCATGGCGATTCTCAACTGGTCTGTCCAGAACGGGATGGTAACACATTTGGCATAAATCACTATTGGCTTTAACATATGCAGACTTTTGACGAGTGTCAGTTTTCTGACATTCCTGTGCGCAACTGTATTGCACGTCAAAGTCAGCAGAGTATGATTCGCCCTAAGTGTGCATACGTTGGCGGTTTTTTTACGACTTTTGGCCTGCCGATTCTCTTTTAACTTTCCCGAAGAAGCACTCAGAAACAGGCTGACACCCGTATTTGGTGTTATCTTGAATAATAAGAATGAACGAGGACTCATCCCCAGCATGGCACTTCCAGTATTGATTTGTGACGACTCAGCCATGGCTCGCAAGCAGATGGCGCGCACCCTGCCCAAGGACTGGGAAGTCGACATTACCTTCGCCACCAATGGCGCCGAAGGCCTTGAAGCCATACGCGCCGGTAAAGGCGAAGTGGTGTTTCTTGACCTCAACATGCCGGTGATGGATGGCTACGAGGTGCTGCAAACCGTGCAGCAGCAAGACTTGCCCGCATTGATTATCGTGGTCTCAGGCGACATTCAAATTAAGGCCCATGAACGGGTTAAAGCCTTGGGCGCACTGGACTTTATTCAAAAGCCGGTCAGCGCTGAGGCCATTTCTGCCATCCTGCAGGAATACGGCATTTTGGTGCCAGGCGATGGTGAGCTGGAAGCCGAAGAAGACAATCCGCTTATCAAGGTGGACTTGCGCGATGCCTGCCAGGAAATTGCCAACGTGGCCATGGGCCGCGCCGCTGATCTGCTCGCCAAGCTGCTCGATGTATTTGTGCTGCTGCCCATTCCGCGGGTAAACGTGCTGGAAGTGAGTGAACTCACCATGGCGCTTAAGGCGACCGACTCCAGCTCTAAGATTACCGCCTTGTGTCAGGGCTTTATCAGCGCCGGGGTAGCAGGTGAAGCCCTGCTGCTGTTCCATGACTCCAGCTTCCAGGACATGGCCAAGCTGATGAAGCTGGACGACCCCAACAATGATGCCACCGAAGTGGAAGTGCTTATTGATACGGGCAATGTGCTGATTGGCGCCTTCCTCAGCGGCATTGCCGAGCAACTGGATATGCACTTCAGCCAGTCGCACCCCGTGGTGCTTGGGCGTCACTGCACAGTGAACGACCTTATCCACGACAACGCCGAGAAATGGCATCGCACCCTGGCGATGGAAATCAACTACCGCATCGAGGACCACAATATCGAATGTGACCTCCTGCTCCTGTTCACCGAAGACTCGCTGCCGACCCTGACCTACAAGCTCGGCTACATGTTGGATGAAGATTGAGGCAAGACAGCAGATGTCCAATGATGCAGACCTGATGAATGAGCTTCACTGGCTGATCGATATGGTGCAAACCATAGAGGTCGGGCTGGTGGTGCTGGATAGAAATTACAATATCGCCCTGTGGAATGGTTTTATGGAAAACCACAGCGGCGTGTCACCCAATTCTATCAAGGGCAAAAACCTGTTTGACGAGTTTCCCGATCTGCCCGCCGGCTGGCTGAAAAAGAAAATGGAGTCGGTTTACCTTCTGAAAAACCGCGCCTTTATCAGTTGGGAACAGCGCCCTTACGTTTTTAAATTCAAAAACTATCGCCCCATTACCGGCCGCGCCGAGTTTATGTACCAGAACGTGACTCTGCTGCCGCTGGCGTCCCTCACCGGGCAAATCACCCATATCAGCATTATCGTGTACGACGTCACCGATGTGGCCGTGAATCGCTTGCAACTCAAGAGCGTCAACGAGCAACTGGAGCACCTGAGCCAAACCGATGGCCTGACCCAACTGAATAACCGCCGTCACTGGCAGATGTGCATGAACCGCGAATACGAACGCTTTAACCGCTATGGCGACCCTGTGAGCCTGGTGATGTTCGATATCGACCGCTTCAAGCAGGTAAACGACGAGCACGGCCATGTGGCTGGCGACAAGGTTATCCAGCACATTGCCCATCTGCTCAGTCAGTCATTGCGGGAAACTGACTGTGCTGGCCGTTATGGCGGTGAAGAGTTTGCGGTGGTGTTGGCGGGGACGTCCTGCGAAGAAGCGCTGCACTTCACCGAGCGTTTGCGGGAAAAGGTAGCCAACTCACCCATTCAGTTTGAAGGCAAAAAAATTCAGGTCACTATCAGTCTGGGCATTTGCGGCATGGGCGACTTTATCGAAAGCGCCTCCCAATGGGTGGCCAATGCCGATAGCGCCCTGTATCAGGCCAAACAGCAGGGCCGTAATTGCTCGGTAATTTATAGCGAATAACCCCTTACAGCCATGAAAAAAGCCCGTCTTTGGACGGGCTTTTTGCTGCCTAGCGCTGTTCACGCCTGGCTTTGGGGATGCGGCTCAGTGGCGCTCGATAGGGAAGCCGTCGTCGTCGAAGTCTTCTTCATCGTCTTCGTCGTCCAGCTCATCATCGTCACCCATAAAGTAGGTGCCCCAACCGTCGTAATCAACCTTTTGCTTCACCGCCAGATTCAGCAGCTGCTCACAGGCCTTATCAATCAGATCGGCATCCAGCTTGTGGTTGGCGATGGCATCGAAACAGAAGATCAGGCTGCCGTCTTCCAGCTCCAGCTCTTCGGCGTCAGTCACTTCAAAACCCAGTTTAAAGGCATCCACAGCGGCCTTTTCGAGACGATCGAAATTGGTGCTTGAGAAGTGGTGCTCAATTATATACTCGGCATGGGGATCGGAACCGTCGTCCAGCAGTGACTGAACAATATCGCGGGTCTCTTCCTGTTGGGCCTTCAGCAGGCGCTCGATAGACATGGGCTGACTCCAATAACAAACACAGTCGCCGACCCACCACGGGCGGCGCAGTTTGGGCGCAGTATAACAGAGATCCAAAAGAGCGTCAGTTGGCCAGACGCGCCTTCTTCATCAGGGCTTCGGCTTCGCGGTTAAGCTGCTCGAGTTTGGCCGACATGGCTGCGTGAATTCGCTCAGACAGCTCTTTGACATTGCTCTTGTCCAGCCCCTTGGTTTCAAAAGGCTCCATCACTTCGATGATCACCACACCATTGTTCCAGCGGTTAAGCTTGATATGGCATTGATTGGACGCCAACACAGGTACCATGGGCACGCCGGCGGCAATGGCAGTGTGGAAGGCACCGGCTTTGAACGGCAACAAGCCCCGGCCACGGGAGCGTGTCCCTTCGGGGAAAATCCACACCGACAAGCACTTCTCTTTGATCTTGCGGGCGGTGTTGGCCATGGTTTCAAAGGCACGGTTACGGTTCTTGCGATCGATAAGAATGTTGCCGGAGAGCCAATAGATCTGCCCAAACAGTGGCATCCAGGCAATGCTCTTCTTACCCAGGCTCACAGTGCCCTTGGGCACAGCGGCAGTATGGGTGAACATATCGAAGTTGTTCTGGTGGTTGGCCAGGTACACACAAGGCTCTTTGCGCTCGTCGCTGGGGCGGCGCACAATCACCTTGATCCCCAGTACAGGGGCCACGGCGGAAAACCACTTGGCGAACATATGTACATTGTCCCTGTGACGTGGACGCACGACACAGGCAACACTGCCCACCAGGAAGGCAACCAGCAACATAATGGCAAGCAGTAAGGATCTGACGATTAACAGCACGACATACTCCCGGTAAAAACTCCTGCGCAGTATAACGACACAGGCCCTGAGGAACAATCCTTTGTTTACACGTGTTCGCTGATTTTAACTATCAACTTATATATCAATAAATTAAGCCCACCTCTCGGTGGGCTTAATCAGGCTTTGACGACGCATTCTACCCTATTGACGTGCTTTGGCGGTAATTATCCGGAAGCTTGCCGCCGACAGTGCCAGGGTTGCCACTATCATGGCGCCGCTGGGCAAATCGAACATTGCCGACAGCACCAGACCGGTAAGATAGCCGCAAAGCCCCACGCCGTAAGCCCAGCCGAGTGCACGGGAGCCAGTGAGGCGATTAACCGCAAGGGCTGGCAAAATCAGGGTACTGAAGACCAGATACACACCCACCAGCTCTACCGACAGGGTGATCACCAGCGCAAACAGCAAGTAGAATGCCGGGCCATCAAGCAGGGTCGGACGCCCCATGATCAGCGCCAGCACAGCGGCAGAAACCAGTGCCGGCAGCCACAGTTGATCCCAGCTGACCCAGAGGATCTGTCCGGACATCAGCTGCTTAAGCAGCTCAGCGCCATGGGGATCGTTGGCCAGCAGCAACATGGCCGCCACCGCCGCCAGCACATACAGGCAGCCAATCATGGCCTCCAGCTCCCCGGCCATGCGCCGCGATAACCAGGCAATCAGCCCGGCCCCCGCCAGCGCAAACAGTGCCGGCATCCACAAACCGGAGAATGGCGCCTCTTCCAGCAGCGGATGCATATGGGACACAATCGCCCCCAGCGCCGCCACCTGAGCAATGGCCAGATCGATAAAGATGATGCCACGGCGCAGCACCTGCCTGCCCAGCACTACATGGGTGGACAGCACCAGAATACCGGCGCCAAGCGCCGGCAGCAGAATGTCCAGAAGATCCCAGTTCAACATAGGTCAGCTCACGTCTTTCAGCAGTTTGATGACACTGTCGTAGAGGCTGAAGAGATCCTGACTCTCATCATTGCCCCCCACAGACATGGGCAACACCACCACCGGCAGAGTGGCTTTTTCGGCCAACCAGTTGGCACCGCGGGTGTCCTGATACGATGCCACCACAATGGCCATCACATCGCCCTGACGTGACCGTTCAAGCAAACTCGCCAGATGGCCGCTGGAAGGCGGCAACCCCGGCTTGGGCTCGAGATCGGCTACCTGCTCTACCCCCAGCCAGTCAAACAGGTAACGGAAGCTGGTGTGATAGGCAATCACCTTACGTCCCGCCAGCACCTTGGCATCGGCTTCCCAGCGTGGGATAGCAGCCTGCCAGCGGTCGCTGAACTGGCTCAGTGCCGCCTGATAATCGGCGGCGTGCTCAGGGTCAATTTGCTGCAGGCGGGCACTTACAGCCTGGGCTACAGTCAGCAGCCGCGATGGCGAGAAATGCAGGTGCGGGTTGCCCTTGGCATGCACATCGCCCATGGAGCGGTCGACCTTGGCGAGCTTGTCCAGTGTCTCGATGGCTTCGGCAGCGTAGAACATGCCCTCGCTGCCATCACGCACGGCGCTGTTGGCCGACTTCATTTGCAACATTGGCAGCCAGCCCACTTCCAGGTCGGCCCCGGCACAGATAGCCAGATCTGCCTGGCGCATCTTGGCAATCAGGCTCGGGCGAGCCTGTACCTGATGCGGGTCCTGCAGCGCCGTGGTGGCTGAGTAGATGCTGGCCCCGGGGGCCAGCTCCTTCGCCAAGGCCGCATACTCAGGTTCGCAGGCAAAAATATTCACCTCGGCCAGCGCAGCAGCGCTGTGACCGAGCAGTAATGCGGCCAGTGCCGCTGAAATTTTAGAATTGATGCGCACCGTGGGCCCCCAAAGTCATCACGTATTGCAAAGTAAACAGGTTGTCATCGCTCAAACCGTCGAAGTTGGTGCCCTTCTGACGGGTGTACTGCAGGCGAACAGTTGAGAAATGGCTGTGATGCCAGTTAAGGCTGAACTCGGTTTCTTTGAGTTTCTGGGCATCGAAGTGGTCGTCATGGGCCAGCTGGGTATCCAGCTCACCGTAACGCAAACCGGCCGACCAGTTGGGATTAAACTGATACACACCGCTTAAGTACCAGCCCTGATGGTAGTCCTTGCCATGGCTGTGGTCGTGATCGTCCTCTTCGGCATGATCTTCATCGTGCAGCTCAAGTGCCTTGAAATCATTGACGCGGAAGAACTCGCCGCTCAGGGTCAGGTGCTGATATTTGTAGTTACCGTTTGGCGCCCACTTGTAGACCACATCGGCCACGTAGGTTTTCTCACCTGTGTAGGCGGCGCTGTGGCTGTGACCATGGTCGTGGCCCTCATCCGCATGGGCTTCTTCGCCTTCTTCATGGGGAGTGAGACGGCCATTACGGTTGTTCATCATTGCCAGACCCAGCTGCCAGGAGCTGTTGTCGCCGATGTCGCCACCGATTTTGGTAAAGGCGTTATAGACACCCACGGTATCGAACTCACGCTCACCGTGCTCATCTTCGGCGCGCATGCTGTCGCCCTTCAGGGCTTCAAAACCCAGGGTCCAGTAAAGGTCGGTTGGGGCCACCCAGCTGATGCGCACACCGTCATCGAAATAATGGCCACCGAGGAAGGCGCGATAGGCCGCAGGGCGGTCGGCAAAGGCATCGGTGTGCAGGTGCTGGTTGTTCAGATAACCGATGTCAGACAGGAAGCGACCGGCACGAACCGAGAACCCGGCAGGCATGGCCAGGGTTTGGATAAAGGCTTCTTCGAGCTCGAGTTCAGTCTCACCGTCGTGGGCCTCAATCACTGTGGTCACCTTGCCGTAGAAGAGGTCATCGATATTGGCGCTGATGGCAAGCTCGCTCTCCCCCAGACCAAATCCTTCTTCGCGGCCACCCAGGGCGCGATCACCGCTTTGATAATAGCCATCCAACACGGCGCTGATGGCCGGGTTGGTCAGGGTCGGCGACTCGGCAGCGGCGGTGGCAGAAATCAGGGCAGTAGCCAGCAAAGAAAAACGAAAGGTGTTCATAAATTCTCCAAAAATACAGCAAACGCCCGGCAGCAAGCTGCTACCGGGTAAACAAGTCAAAAAATGCGTTAAATGTGTTGTATTTAAGGAGCGGCAGGAGGGCCACGGGCCTGGGGCGAGGGAGAGTCAGCCGTGACAGCAAACACAGGTTCGCTGACAGGCAGTTCACGCACAACCCCGGCAGGCACGGCCACAGAGGCAGTGCCGGGAAGCAGTTTGTTCAGCTGGTGCTGATGGAAGCAGAGGGTACAGTGACTGTTGGCACCCTCATCGAGGTGCGACACGCTGTGGGCCGAGGACACAAACGACAGCACTGCCAGTACGGCGGCAAGCCATACAGCAATCAGTCGGTTGGGTTTGTATCCTGAAAAGCGCACGCAGCGGTTCCCCTCGAAATTTAAGCCGCTCAAGTTTACGGCAGGGTTTACACACTGGCAACCACTGCGATAACCCAATGGTTACAGAATATTTTCCGCATACCATGCGGGTTTGGCGGGGTTAATCTTGCCTTAAGCCGCCAGAGTTACCATGGTGTATAAGTGAGCAGATGGTCTGCTCGCTGTGTCAGGAGAAGCTTGAGATGAGCCAGTTCTTCAAAGAAAACGTCAAACTTATTCTGGTGGCCGTGTTGGTGGTTGGCGGCATTCTGGGTGGGATCTGGTGGGTAGAAGCCTCACTCGCCGCACAGGAAACCGTGCTCTAACGGTATTTCTGCCGCTCGTGGCTTTTGTCTTCCACTTCAGGCGCTTCAATCACAACCAGCTGATCCATCAGGTGTGATACCAACAGCAGCGTCAGGCAAAAGCCCGCGGCCAACATCGCCAGCCCCCGCCAGGGGGCATGCAGCCAGGCAGTCAGCACTGCCGCCACGCCCAAATAAAACCCCAGCAACTTGAGTTTGGCCAGCAATGGGCTGCGCCCAAGCCAGGCATCACAGTGGGGACACTGGATCTGGGCTTCAAACCCCTTGCCACGTTGCGCCTTCACGGCGGTCGCTTTGAAGTTGGAATGACAGTGGCTGCAAATCATGGGGAGTCCTCGGTTATTGAGGCGCGAATTCTACCAAAGATACGCCCGGATGGGATCACACTTGTGAGGCCGCAATTGTACGGCAGCGGTTTCTGTCGCTATGATGCATGCATCTTTTGGCAACAGGATGTTGAAAATGCATCGATTCATTCCCGTTTTGCTGCTGGGGGCAAGTGTACTGTCTGCCCCGGCCTTCGCCGTCAGCGATGACTTCAAAGACAGGGTCACCAGCCTGGAAACCAGTATCAGCCAGGATCTGGATGCCCTCGGCCGCGCCAAGGGCGAGTTGGTGGCCATCACCGAATTTCGTATCGGCGAGAAAACCCGCGAGCTGCAACAGATGCTGGGCAATGCCCTGGAAGAACCCAACGCCGACAGTCAGTATCTGCTCGCGCTGGTGGAGCATCAGCTGGCCTATGTACAGAAATCCCAAAGCTATCTGAAGTCAGATATCGCCAGGCTGCAGGCGAGTCTGGGCACAGACAATGACGCCCCGACGCTGGTCACCCTGTCCAATCGCGAGCGTCAACGGGATGAAAGCTACAAGACCGAGCTTAAGCTGCTGGACTGGGGTGCTAAGCTTGGCATGGAAACAGATGTACGCCGCGCCGAACTCAAGGCGTCGCTTGGTAACCGTGCAGATCGCCTCGCCAGTCTGGTGAATTACACCCAGGAGCAACTGCAAGCGGCGGTGGAAGATGCCCGCGCGGCCGGCAAAGACGTGACCGCCGAGCAAACCGCCAAGGTGAGCGAACTCAAGGCCCGATTGGAGCAAAACAGCCAGAGCTTATCCACCGCTATCGGCTTGCTCGATGAGCTTGGCACCGACACCGCCAACCTGAAACAAACCCTGTTCAAGGTCTCCGGCGACATCACCCAGGATGTACTCGACATCGATGTGGTGGGCAGCCTGCTCAGCCAGTGGCTGGGCGCCGCCGAGGCCCAAACCGTCGAAAACGGCCCCAAGGTGATGTTCAAGGTGTTTGTGTTCCTGCTGATCCTCTTTGGCGCCAGCCTGGTAGCCAAACTGGTAAAACGCCTGGTGAAGAAAGCCGTCAGTAACTCCAAACTCAAGTTCAGCAAGCTGCTGCAGGACTTCTTTATCTCGCTGTCGGTTAAGGGCGTGTACACCCTCGGGGTGCTGATTGCCCTGTCGCAGCTGGGCTTTGAGCTTGGCCCGCTGCTGGCTGGTTTCGGTATTGCCGGTGTGATTATCGGTTTTGCGCTGCAGGACACACTGTCGAACTTCGCGTCCGGCATGATGATCCTTATCTACCGCCCCTATGATGTGGGCGATCTTATCAGTGCCGCCGGAGTAACCGGCCGTGTCAGCCATATGAGCCTGGTGTCTACCACCATCAAGACCTTGGATAATCAGCGGCTTATCATCCCCAACAACAAGATTTGGGGCGATACCATCAACAATATCACCGCCGAGCGCCATCGCCGGGTGGATATGACCTTTGGCATCAGCTATGCCGACAATGTCGACCACGCCGAAACAATACTGACCGAGATAGTCAAAGCCCATCCAAAGGTGCTCAAGGATCCGGATGTGACAGTAAAACTGCACCTGCTTGGCGAGTCCTCGGTGGACTTTGTGGTACGCCCCTGGGTGAAACCGGACGACTATTGGGAAGTGTACTGGGACATTACCAAGGCGGTGAAACAGCGCTTCGATGCCGAAGGCATCACCATTCCGTTCCCGCAGCGGGATGTGCATTTCTTCCGTGGCTAACCCCTAGTTCTGCCACGGCTGCCATGCCGTTACAGCAAAAAGGCACCCCGGGGTGCCTTTTTATTTTGCCGGGTTAACTGCGGTGACTAGCCAAGGCCGATGATGTCGCCGCGCTCATCCACGTCAATATTGAGGTAACCGGGTTTAAGCCCAAGGCCGGGCATGGTCATCACCTTGCCGGTGAGCACTGTGATAAAACCGGCTCCGGCACTGAGCCTGAGCCCTGCCACCGGCAGCTCAAAGCCGCTGGGCGCGCCTTTCAGAGCCGGATCGTGACTGATGGACAGCGGCGTTTTGGCAATGCACAGGGGTAATTTGGACAACCCCAGAGATTCAATCAGCGCCAAATCGGCGCGGGCTGTGTCTGACAGGCTGACACCCGAGGCGCCGTAGCGTTCGGCAAGGGTCATCAGCCGGGCACCAAAGTCCATCTCATCATCGTAAAGCCGCTGGAAGCTGGATGGGCTGTCGCAGGCTCTGGCCACCACAGTCGCAAGGGCTTTGGCGCCCCCGGCGCCGTGGCTGAAGGCATCACTGATTTCACAGCCAAAGGCCCCTTCTGCCATGCAACGCTGCTTAAGCCACTCAAGCTCGGCCATGGCATCGTCAGGAAAGCGGTTAATGGCCACCACCAGCGGCAGGCCGTAACCCATCACGTTGCTCATATGCCATTGAAGATTGGCAAAGCCTGCTTCGAGCCTGCTTTGCTCATCCCCTTCCACCCCGGAATTGGCCTTGAGCGCCCGCAAGGTCACCACCAGCACGGCCGCCGCAGGGGCGATATTGGAGGCGCGGGTCTTGATATTACAGAACTTTTCAAAGCCCATGTCCGAGCCAAAGCCGCCTTCTGTGACCACAAAGTCGTGGTGCGCCAGCGCCACCCGGTCGGCAATAATCGATGAGTTGCCGTGGGCAATATTGGCAAAGGGCCCTGCGTGGATAAGGCAGGGCGCGCCGCTCAGGGTTTGCATCAGCGTAGGTTCAATGGCATCGCGCATAATGGCTGTCATGGCGCCAGCCACCCCCAAATCTTCTGCGGTGATCGGCAGACCGGATTTGCTCATCGCCAGGATCACCCTGCCGATGCGGCTGCGCATATCGGCAATGTTTTCACACAGAGCAAGAATCGCCATCAGTTCAGATGCAGCTGTAATATCAAAGCCACTGTCATGCACAGGGCCATTGTTGTCGCCAAAGGCCACCTGAATGTGGCGCAGCGCGCGGTCGTTATGATCAACCACCCGGCGCCACAGGATGTTTTCGGGGTCAATATCCAGCGGTTTAAGGCCGGTCTTGGCAGCAAAAGCCTCGGCGCCAAGGCGGGACTCATGGAACAGCCTGGAATCGATAGCGGCAGCTGCCAGGTTATGGGCACTGGTCACCGCATGTATGTCGCCTGTCATATGCAGGTTCATCACTTCCATGGGCACCACCTGGGCAAAACCACCGCCGGCAGCGCCCCCCTTAACCCCAAACACCGGGCCAAGGCTTGGCTGGCGGATGCAGGCGCAGGCCTTGTGGCCCAGCAGATGCAGCCCCTGGGTCAGGCCTATGGTGGTCACGGTTTTACCTTCCCCGTGGGGAGTGGGAGTCACGGCAGTGACTATGACCAGTTTTCCTCTGGCCGGGGCGCGGGCGGCGTCGAGACTGATTTTGGCCATGGAATGACCGGCCTCGCGCCACAGCTGCCTGCCAAGGCCGAAATCATCGGCAATCCAACCTATAGGGCGTATTTTGGCCTGTCTTGATATTTCCATATCTGTCAACATAGTGAGATCTCGCTGTAGAGTATTATTTGCCCCTGTTAGGCGGGTCTTGTGACACAAACCTACGGCAAAAGCCGGGACTCAGGAAGCTCAACAATTCACTAATTCACCTTTCCTGAATCCAAATCAATTTCAGCGCAGTTTTTAGGAACCAGCATGAGCAACACCTCTTTTACCCTCTCGGAATTTATCGGCGGATTCTGGCGCTTGGCCGACTGGCAACTGAGCCTGAATGAACGGCGCCAATTGGTTGAAACCTATCTGGAACATGGCGTCAGTGCCATGGACCATGCCGATATTTACGGCGGCTACCAGTGCGAGCAACTGTTCGGCGAGGTACTTAAACAAGCGCCCCATTTGCGGGAAAAGATGACCCTGATCAGCAAGTGCGGCATCAAGCCCGCCATCATGGGCGATGCCAGCCGCTATGTGAATCACTATGACACCGGCCGGGATCACATAATCCACAGCGCCGAACGCTCTTTGGCCAATCTGGCGACGGATCATCTGGATCTGCTGCTGATCCACAGGCCCGATCCGCTGATGGATGCCGATGAAGTGGCTGACGCCTTCAGCACCCTCAGGCAGTCCGGCAAGGTGCGCCATTTTGGCGTGTCCAACTTTACCCCGGCGCAGTTTTCGCTGCTGCAATCGCGGCTGGATTTTGCCTTGGTAACCAATCAGGTGGAGCTGTCGCCTGTGGCTATGTCAGTGATCCACGATGGCACCCTGGATCAATGTCAGCAGCTCAAGATCCGCCCCATGGCCTGGTCCTGTTTGGGCGGCGGCGCGCTGATGACGGGTTCGGACGAGCGGGCCGTACGCCTGCGCTCGGTGCTGGAGCAGATAAAAGAGCAAACCGGCGCCGCCGACATCAGCCAGGTAATTTATGCCTGGGTAAGGATGCACCCAAGCAAACCCCATCCGATTATCGGCAGTGGGAACAAAGAACGGATTCTATCGGCGCTGGCCTCAGAGAAGGTCAAACTGGACCGCCAGCAATGGTTTAGTATCTGGCAGGCGTCCACCGGCCACAGCGTGCCTTGAGCGGCAAAAGTCGTTTGAAATGCCATAAAAAAAGGCCGCTGCTGCGGCCTTTTCATTTATAGGAACTGTGGCAAATCAATCGTGAAATGTCACTTCGCCACTCAGATGAGGGCGACGCCCTTTCTGGTCGCGAAGCTCAAAACGCCAACCGGCATCCACCGCCTCAACACCAAAGGTCACCTCTGCCGGCATAAACAGCGGCAGCTTGAAGGCCACGTCCAGCGTGCAGGGACGGTTGCCAATCTGTTCCATCAGCTCCGCCACGCAGCGGGCCTTGGACCACATGCCATGGGCCAGCACCCGATCGAATCCAAAGCGCTTGGACAAAGAAGGATGCAGGTGGATCAGGTTGTAATCCCCTGATGCACGGGCATATCGCCAGCCAAGCTTGTCGTCCAGCGCCCAGGTTTTCACATCTTCCCAGGCCATTTCGCTGCCCTTTGGCGGACGGGCACGGCGACCAGCAGACTCGATGCGATACAGATAAATGGAGTGCGCTTCCCACACCAGTTCATCACCCACCCAGGCCTTGGACACCAGCTCGAACTCCAGCCCGGCGTCGGTTTGCTCGCTGCCGGTGAGGGCACATTCGAGTCGCACCTTTTCCTGAGTGCTGACCTGACGGTACTGGCTGATGCGGTTTTTCAGGTGGATCATCCCCAGCAAAGGGAAGGTAATGGCGTCATGGGTGAAGATCACCGCATGCAGGCGAAACGCCAAAATGTAGAGGAAAGTCGGAGGTAAGGTACTGCCATCAAAGCGAAAACCACACACCTCAGCATAACGGGCCACCACGGCCGCATCGAGCGCAACCTCAGACACACTGACCCGGATTTCCGGCAGCGGCTTTTGATCCCAGCCGGGCTTACGGCCAAGAAATATCTTGCGATACAGCGAAAATAGCGATGGCATCGCCTTTAATGTCACCTGGTGTCCCATGGTGCAAGCTTCCCCCACATGAAAAGAGCGGGAATTATACTCTCATTCCCGCCAATGTGTACCCTCGCCTGAATCCACAGCCTATCCACATGAAATTTATGAAATAAATATTTAAACCCTGTTTGATTTTATTGCTCTAAAAGACATTCACCGGCCCATATCCCCAAAATGCCAAAGCTGTGCCACACTATCCGCCGTTAATTCACTGCGGATGAGCGCAATTGCAAGATAAGAACTTCGACTCCCTGGCGGGCAAATTTGCCAAGAATATCTATGGCACTCTGAAAGGCGATATTCGCTCGGCGGTACTGTGGCGGGATCTGCAGGAACAGCTGCCTCGCCTCGGCCAAGGCAAACTGCGGATTTTGGATGCCGGCGGCGGTTTTGGCTTTTTCAGCCAACGGCTGGCGGCGCTGGGCCACAGCGTGGTGCTGTGTGACATCTCTGCCGAAATGCTTGCCGAAGCCAGGCGTCAGATAGCCCAGAGTTCCGATGCTCTGGATATCGAGTGTATTCATGCGCCCATTCAGGAGCTGGATGCCGACGCCCTGGGGCAGTTCGATCTTATCCTGTGCCATGCGGTGGTGGAGTGGCTTGCCGATGCCAAAGGCACCATGACCGGCCTTTTGCAGATGCTGCGGCCCGGCGGCTTGTTTTCACTGATGTTTTACAACAAGGATGCCATGTGTTTTCACGCTCTGGTGGCGGGTAACTTTGGCTATGTGGCGTCGGGATTCAAGGCCAAGCGGGTGCGGCTGAGCCCCAATTTTCCGCTGACAGTGAACGAGGTTGAAAGCTGGTGCCGGGAATGGCAGTTTGAGGTGCATTGCCGCTCCGGAGTCAGGGTGATCCACGACTACCTTAAGAAAGGCAGCCTTTCCACCGAATACTCCGATGCCGGACTGATAGAGATGGAGCTGAAATACTCCCGGGAAGCGGCATTTCTGCCGCTGGGACGTTACGTGCATTTTGTGTGTCAAAAGCCAACAGCCTAAAACAGCTCCACGCTGCCCGGCTCCGGTGCATCGGCATGCTGGGTAACGTCTTTGAGGTAGGCCTCTTCTTCTTTCTCGATTTGCGCCATGCCGGTCATCTCCAGGCGCTTTAACTTTACCCGGCCGCTCTGGGGATGAAACAGCACCTTGCGCGGCCAGGGGCCACCGAGATCTTCCGAGATCACCGGGATCCCTTCCATCGCCAGATACTCGCGCACAAAGTCGATATTTGACTGCCCCACATTGAGTACTGAAATTCGCCCCAGACTGGCGCCACCAAAAATTTTCGCCTGCAGCCGACTCTTGAGACCACCCACCGCCAGAATACCGTTGATTAGCTGCTCCATCGCCCAGTTGCCATAGCGGCAGGAGTAGCTGGTCAGCTGGTGCCAATCTTCATGGAGGGTTTTTTCCGGCAACAGAAAGTGGTTCAGCCCGCCTATGCCCATCAAAGGATCCCAGATACAGGCGGCAACGCAGGAGCCGAGGCGTGTGTAGACATATTCATCCTGACAGGTAAGGTAAAACTCCCCCGGGTCGACACGGGCAACCTGAGATTGCTGCTCGTTGTCCCAATATCTGGGGATTTTTTCAAAACCGGGGTAGACCAATTGTGGGGATTGCAATGCCATGGCGCCTCCGTTGCTACCTTAACAGTATAGACAACGAAAAGACGCCATACGGTATTGGCAGGAATTTGCCTACCTAATTAGTAAAAAGTGCCCCCGCCCGCCTGAATCAATAACCTGAACAGATTAGTGGCGGAAATGCGCCCGGCATCAGAACTTGCAAACTGCACCATTCGCACCGCAGTGGCCGAGGGCGCTGTGAATGACTAAATCACGCTGCGCCAGAATCGAAGTCAGGCTCTGCTCGCCCACCAGGTGCCCGGCGCCCACCACTACCATCAGGGTATCCGGGGTGTCCGGCTGTGCCAGCATGGTCATCAGGGTGTCGGCCATGCGCTGGTTTCTGTCCCACAGCAAGGTTTTGAGCAAGGTGAGGTCTTCTCCTTCTTCCATGGACTCACGCATCAACTGCGCCAGCGAGTCTATATCGCCGCTGCGCCAGCTTTGTACCAGATCGCGGATATCCGAGTCTTTGGCTTCAATCGCCTCCCGTACCATGGCCCATTGATGTTCGGGCTGCAGTGATGCCATCAGGTTGAACTGGTACTCCATGCCCTCGAGCTCAAGAATGCGTTTACTGCCTCTGGCGCGCTCAAGCAGGGTGACATCCACCCCCGATTCCGGGCTGAAACCCATGGCAGCAAATTGCACCATGGTAATTTGCGATGCCTGCAGCCAGGGGGCGAATGCCGACAAGGACGCACACACCTGCTGCCTTGGTGCGCAGTATCCAGCCAATGCCGCCGCGGTTTGCGTATCCGGCTTGCCACTTGCCATGCCGTATTTGGCCAGCAGCGTTTGAATGTCGCCACTTGCAGCGCCAACATCCGCTTCGACCACCAATGCATCGGCCCGGTTAAAGGCCTGCTCCACCGCCTTGGGCAAAGGATAGAAGTCGTGGCTGCCCACATGAATAGAACCCAGCAGGTACACGGTTTTGCCCTTATGGCTGAATTCGTAAAACGGCGGTTTGTCCTGCTCTGCGGCCTTTGCCGCCCCCATCCACGCCAATCCGGCCAACGCTATGGCGGCCAATCGCCATGACCATGAACTTGTTGCCATCTCCCTTGCCTCTTATAATCCCGAAAAAATTGATTGGAAGCTGTTATGCCATACACCAAGGTCCTTGAGCAACTGACCGAAAACCTGCAACTGGCTTACCGCCAGGCCATCGACGCAGACACACGCCTGGATGAGCTGCAAAAGGCTGGCCACGGCAAGTTCAGTTATATCTTCACCGCCGATGAAGGGTTCAGCACCCGCAGTAACCGCTTCGGCCCCTATGTGCAGGAGCTGGGGACAGACTTCAGCCGTCTGCGTGAAGCCGAAGTGACGACGGCGGCACTGGAAACCGTGGTGCGCAAACTCGGCGTATTGCTACAAACCCTGCAGGCGTTCAAACAGCAAGGCAAGTAAGTTTCATACTTTTGTCATACCGCTGCCATAGACTGCGGGCATCCAAGCACCTGAGTTGCCTCCATGCCCGCTATCGACCTTCAGGCAGAACTGACAAAAATCATTGAAAAGCAAAGCATCGAAGCCTTGTTCCAACCGATATTCAATATCTCGGTGGGTAAGGTTCATGGCTTTGAGGCTCTGTCCCGCGGCCCGGCCCACAGCCCTCTTTTTGCCCCTGTGCCCCTGTTTAAAACAGCTGAGCACGAAGGTCGGCTGAGCGAACTGGAAACCCTGTGCAGGCAAATCGCCGCCTGCCGTTTTGCCGAGCGCAAATTGCCGGGCAAGCTGTTTATCAATATTTCCCCCAAGGCACTGCTGGATCCGGATCATCCCCGGGGCAAGACGCTCGCCATGTTGCAACAGCTGGGGATCCCGCCTTCTCAGGTCGTCATTGAGTTATCGGAGCAGCACCCCGCCGACGATATTGACCTGCTCAAAGCCTGCCTGCTGCATTACCGCAACCAGGGCTTTTTAACCGCCATAGACGATTTGGGCGCGGGCTACTCCGGGCTCAGGCTCTGGTCAGAACTGGCGCCAGACTATGTAAAAATCGACCGCCACTTTATCCATGACATAGATAAACATCCGGTAAAACAGGAGTTTGTTCGCTCTATTGTTGAGCTTTGCCAAAGCCTGACCTGTAAGGTCATTGCCGAAGGCATAGAAACCGAAGCCGAACTTCAGGTACTCAGGCAACTCGGCATTACCTACTGTCAGGGGTTTCTGCTGGGGCTGCCGGCCCTGCAGCCTCAGCGGCAATTGCCGGAGTCGCTGGTAAGCGGCAGCGCCGTTATCAGTGTCAGCCCCAGATACGGAGAGTCAGCCGAAAGCCTGGCCTGCAGTGCGGTAACTGTAGGGCCAGAAACCAAATTAAGGCATATCAGCGACCGTTTTTGCAGCCAACCGGCATTGCAGGCAGTGGTGGTAGCTAATGGCGATACGCCCCTTGGGCTTATCAGTCGCACCGCCCTGCTGGAACTCTTCTCAACCCCTTACGGCCGCGCCCTGCACGAAAACCATCTGGTAACCGAAGTGATGGACAGCGCCGTGCCTTTGGTGGAAGCCTGCGAGCCACTGAGTTCAGTCAGCCAGCGTCTCACAGCCGATCCTGAGCAGCAAATGGCGCAGCACTTTATTATTTCCAGGCAGGGAAAGTTCATTGGGGTGGGCCACACCAAGGACTTGCTGTCGCGCATTACCGAGCATCGGATTAAAGTGGCGCGCCACGCCAATCCGCTGTCCGGGCTGCCGGGGAATGTGCCTATTCAGGAAGAATTGCAGCGTCTCAGACAACACGCGCGCCCCTTTTATCTGGTGTATTTTGACCTGTGCCACTTCAAGCCTTACAACGATATTTACGGGTTTTGTCGGGGCGATGAAGTGATTTGCGAGGTAGCCGGGTTGCTGGGGCAGCACCAGGACAGCGACTGCTTTGTTGGTCATATCGGCGGCGATGATTTTGTGATGATTTCCACCGAAGATCCCCACAACCGGGTGATGTCGGTGATTGCGGCCTTTGAGCAAACCCGGGAAAGCTTTTACCACCAGCAGCACTGGCAGGCGCAGGCAATTGAAGCCGAAGACCGCCAGGGCAACAGCTGCCTGCATCCTCTGGTATCGCTGTGCGCCGGAATACTCTCGCCCAAGCACACCTATCATGCCACCGAACATGAATTGTCAGAGCTCAGTGCCCGGGCAAAAAAACAGGCAAAACTCACCAAAGGTGGGTTTTGCCTGCTGGATACCCTGCCGCCTAAGTTGCGACAGGCTTAAGCTTTATTACAGCTTGGGAGCCACTTGCTTGTCGAACCACTGGGACAAGAGACGGGACTCATGCATAAACGGCTTATCGTTTACCGGACGAATGTCGTTCATAAAGTTCAGGTTGGTGAGCTTCTCGTCACCGGCAATCACCACCTGCTCGCCGTCAAGCACCTGATAGGTAAAGGTCATACGTGGCGGATAGATTTCTTTCACTATGCGCAGATCGTTGGCAGTGGCGCCAAAGGTGGGGCGCATATCACCGGCCAGATCCACATCGGTCACCACCAGTTCCAGTTTCTGGTTAGGTTTAAGCGACTTGGACGCCTCTTTATTGAGTTCCTTGGTCAGGGTCTCAAACATGCGATTCTCATAGCGTGACTGCAGCTCACCGCTGGATTTGATATCGCGAAACTTTTTCGGCTCCTGCCAGGTGATTTTCACCGCGCCGTCTTCGGTCACCGGGTTCGGGGTGGCCTCGTCGGCCGCCATCGCAGAACCTGCGATAAAGAGACCGGCAATCAGAATCATCTTGGATTTCATAAAGCCTCCTTGGGCCTGTACACTTTTCACTCGTATCAACTCTAGCTAAACAAAGCTGAACCAATACTTAATACAAAACCGGCGTCGATACAATGTACCGATTATAAGTTTTTGTTTATCCATTAGTTTAGACAGAGTAGTCGCAAAAGGTTCCGGTATCAATTTGTATCAGGCAAACCCCACTTCCGACCGACTGCCGGGGCAGGTGGACACGGATTGCAGCGCCGCCACGTTCGGCCGTCAGTTGCTGCCACTGATTGGCTTGAGCTGATATAACTACCTGAAATGCAAAGCCTGATATCGGGATCTTGCCAGCGATGTTGGCAGCCAGGGAGCACGCTGCCGCAGCGCGGCACCGGGGCCCCAAGCAGGGAAAAACCCCAAAATCGGGCAAAATTCTGTTCAGCGGCGGTTCAACCCCGGCCGCTACCATGGCCGGGTCTTGTCTACTTTGAGGGTAACACCATGACCAAGCCATCCACTGCCACCCTGATGTCTGCGCTGGCCCTGACAGGTCTGCTCAGCATCAGCAGCCTTGCCAATGCACAAGCCGCTGTCAAGCCAGAAACCAGTGCCCAGCGGGCCGCTGTCGCACGTCATTTTTCGCTGTTGGAACAGACACAAACCCAAGTGGAACAGAGCTACAGCGATAAGATGTTCAATCAAATGAACGAGCAACTGAAGCAGCAGGAGTCGGCACTGGTTGCCCGGCTTTGCACCGAGCACGGCCGTCAGTACGACGACGCCACCAGCACCTGCACTGAATAATCAGAAAGGAAACAGCTGACACAGGGCCGGGTAATTGGCCTTAAGATCCTTCGGGCGGGTACTGAACTGCTTGCCCGCGGGGTTGACGCTGCCAGAGGGCACGAAGGGCAGCTCTTCCTGAGTTCTGTCCTCAAATATCTGCCCGGCAATCAGATCGTAATCTTCAATAAAGGGATAAGCGTAGCCATCCACTGTCGGCCAGCCAGGCAATCCAGCCAGGGCATCCGGGTTCGCCACAATACGCTCAAACCATTCCTGACCAAGGGAAATCAAAAAGCTGCGAAACTCGGCAAAGCCGTAGTCGCTGTCACATCCGGTCACCACGTAGGCGGCGCCCCACAGCGGCCAGGTATAGGCCTGACGCATCTTCTGCCCAAACCATTTATCGAAGGCTTTCAGCTGGTCATTGTCCATCGGCTCCAGCGCCAGTTTCAGCCGCTCACACAGGCTTTCCTGAGATTCATCGGCGCTTTGGCGGGTTACCAACTGCCAAAATTGGTTTTCGGTCATACAGGGTCTCCTTTTCGGAGCGCTATTTTATATCAAATGTATTGGCCATGGATATGATGCCGAGCTGGACTGACCCTCTGGGTTTTTCTACACTTGGCCGACTTTCTGTGACGAGGATCCCCATGAAACTCCCGCCATTTCCCCTGCTTGTACTCTTGGTGCTCTATGTGGTGTTTACCGCTCTTGCCATTGGCAGACTGATTACCACCGGCGCGCCGGATATGTTTTCCCTGGGGGTTATCCCTGTACTGATAGGCTTGGTGCTCAGAGCCAACTGGGGCCTGTGGGCGCTGCGGATTTATGTGGCCATTCAAACGCTGGGTTTCGCCGCCCTGGGGGTGACCGCCATTATCGCTACCCAAATCAGCCCGGAAGACGCCAAGCTGTTTATCGAAGGCAAAGAAATCCCGCTGCCGCTGGTTGCCGCCGCTATTGCTGCCTTGTTGGCATTCCAGTGGTGGGTGGCGTTTCACAGCAAAACCAAGGCCTATTTGAGCCAACAACAATAATAAACGGCAGCAAACCGAGGCCAGGTGCCCGCTGTAATGGCCCCCGGCAGCTACACTGATTGCAGCCCCTTTAACTGCGCCGGAACCGGCCTGCTTTTTGGTATTTGACGACATGCATCAACTGTCACCGAGTGAATTGTCCATTCTGTTGGTTGAACCATCAGACACACAACGCAAAATTATCATCAATCGCCTTCGTGATGAGGGCATTCTGAACATAGAAACAGCCCCGGGTCTGGAAGAGGCCCGTGAGCTTATCCGTGCCCACAAGCCGGATCTGATTGCCAGTGCCATGCATTTTGCCGATGGCGACGCCCTGGCGCTGCTGACCTTTATCAAGGCCGAACCCGGTTGTCAGGATATTCAGTTTATGCTGGTGTCCAGCGAGTGTCGCCGCGAGCAGTTGGAGATTTTCCGACAGTCCGGCGTGGTCGCCATTCTGCCCAAGCCGTTTTACAAGGAGCACCTGGGCAAGGCGCTCAACGCGACCATCGACCTGCTGTCCCACGATGAGCTGGATTTGTCCCACTTCGATGTGCAGGACCTGCGGGTGCTGGTGGTGGACGACAGCCGCATGGCCCGCAATGTCATTCGCCGCACCCTCACCAACCTTGGCATGCGCCAAATCACCGAGGCCTGTGATGGCAGTGAGGCGATTGCCCTGATGCGCGAGCAAATGTTCGATCTGGTGGTGACCGACTACAACATGCCCAGCGTTGATGGTCTGGCACTGACCCAGTTTATCCGCACCGAAAGCCAGCAATCCCATATTCCCATCCTGATGGTATCGTCCGAGGCCAACGATGCGCATTTGTCCAACGTCAGCCAGGCTGGCGTCAATGCCTTGTGTGATAAGCCTTTTGAGCCACAATTGGTGAAGCAAATCCTTTACCAGCTGCTGGATGAGAATTAATTGAGATAAAACCCCTGAAAAATTGATCCCGGCCGGGATTTTGGGCAGTAAAACCGCTTCCCAAACGTTCAGGGCTGTGGCATGTTAGGCGAGTTTTAAAACAATAATCACGGAAAGACGAGTATTTAGCTATGAACAGAACTGAACTTATCGCCAAGATTGCCGAGAGCGCCGACCTGACCAAAGCCGAGGCTGGCCGTGCACTGAAATCCTTTGAAGAAGCTGTGACTGCCGCCATGAAAGAAGGCGACAAGATTTCTATCGTAGGTTTCGGTTCATTCGAAACCAGCACCCGCGCCGAGCGCACCGGTCGTAACCCACAGACCGGCAAGGAAATCAAAATCCCTGCGGCAACCATTCCAAAGTTCAAGGCCGGCAAGGCCCTGCGTGACAGCGTTAACTAACCGATAAGTTCACGTAGTAGCTAAAAGCCTCCCTGTGGAGGCTTTTTTATTGTCTGCGCACCATGGCTGTGCATTTCTTGCCCAGCGACAGGGCAGTCTGCCCGTTTCTGTCACAGAGCAAAACAAAAACCACATTAATATCAATTGGTTAATCTTTGGCACAAGTTTGGCAATTCTTCCCCCGACCATACAAAAAGAACACGATATCAACCTTAAGGGGAATATGATGACCAAAACACCTGTTTGCTTACTGCTACTGGGCGCCCTGGCCGCCAGCTCACCCGCAATGGCGGCACTGGATGGCAATATTGGCGTGAGTTCCAACTACCTGTGGCGCGGGATCAGCCAGACCGGCGATGCCGTGGCACTGGATGGCGGCATTGATTACAGCCACGACAGCGGCTTTTATGCAGGGTTCTGGGCATCCAATGTCGACTTTGGCGACGATACTACCTTTGAGCTCGACCTTTACGGCGGCTACAGCGGCCAGATCACCGAAGCTATTGGTTTTGATGTGGGTTATCTCTATTACGGCTATCCGGATGCGGATGCCGATATCGATTTTGGCGAGCTCTATGCCAGCGTGAGTTGGGAGTGGCTGACCCTGGGTTACGCCCGGGTTATCCATGCCGGCAATGACCTGGCGCCGGATGGATTGTCAGATGACGATATGGATTACCTGAGCGCCGAGGTGTCCATTCCCCTGAGCGACAGTCTGAGCCTGGATTTCCACTACGGCTATTCCAGCGGTGATGTGGTGAGCAGCTGGTACGACGAATCGAGCTACAGCGACTACTCGGCGGCCATTACCAAGAGCACCGACCTGGGTGATGTGAGCTTTATCGTCTCCGACACCGATCTTGACGGAGACGATCCCAAGGTCGCACTGCGCTGGGCATACTCTTTCGGGCTGTGACAGTGCTAAAGGCTATCGCCAAATAGCGACCTGACACAGACAATCAGGCAATAACCGGGCGGTTCGCTTTGCGGGCCGCCACCATCTTCTCGATATGCTCGACGATGGGCTCTGCCACCTTGATGCCGGTGGCCTGCTCTATGCCCTCGATGCCCGGCGCCGAATTCACTTCCAGCACCAAAGGCCCGCGGGACGAGCGCAGAATATCCACCCCGGCCACAACCAAGCCCATAGCCTTGACCGCAGCTACCGCGGTTTTCCGCTCTTCAGGGGTGATTTTGATTTTCTCGGCGCTGCCGCCAAGATGCAGATTAGAGCGAAAATCGCCCTCCGGCCCCTGGCGGCGCATGGCGGCTACCACCTTGTCACCCACCACGAAACAGCGGATGTCGCTGCCGTTGGCCTCTTTGATAAATTCCTGCACCATGATGTTGGCTTTAAGTCCCAGGAAGGCCTCAATCACACTCTCAGCAGCTTTACGGGTTTCCGCCAGTACCACGCCTATACCCTGAGTGCCTTCCAGCAGCTTAATCACCAGCGGCGTACCGCCAACCATATTGATAAGGTCGGGAATATCATGGGGCTTATTGGCAAAGCCGGTGATTGGCATGCCAACCCCTTTACGGGACAGTAACTGCAACGCCCGCAGCTTATCCCGCGAACGGGCAATGGAAATGGAATCGTTGGCGGCATACACCCCCATCATCTCAAACTGACGCACCACGGCGCAGCCGTAGAAGGTCACACTGGCATGGATGCGGGGGATGATGGCATCAAGATGAGGCACTTCTGCCCCTTCCAGATGAATGCTCGGCTTCACCGAGTTGATATTCATGTAGCAATTGATGGGGTTAATCACCTGCGCCTCATGTCCCCGGGATACGCAGGCTTCCACCAGTCGACGGGTGGAGTAAAGTTCAGGGAACTGAGAAAGCACACCAATTTTCATAACGTTAACCAAAGCGGGCCAGCCGCCTTCTTTTAAGGATATGAAAATTCTGTAGTAATAGACTCACCTTGGCAAGTCAGCCAACCCGGTATTTCGACACCGCCGGCAGTAGCACTTCCTGCTCAAAGGTGGCCGCATCCACAGGCCGGCCATACAGGTAGCCCTGCAGCAACCGGCAGCCATGGGCGGCGCAAAACTCGGCTTGCTCACGGGTTTCAATGCCTTCAGCCACAGACACCATGTCAAACCCCTCAGTAAAATTAAGCAATGCTGTCAGCAACTTACACCCCTTTTCATCCTCAGGCACTGTGGACACCAGGCTCTTATCGATTTTGATCACCTTAATAGGGAAGTGCATCAGATGCTCTAGGGAAGAGTAGCCGGTGCCAAAGTCATCCAGCGCCAGGGTAACCCCCATCGCCGCCACACATGCCAGCGCATGGGCAATCTCTTCTGGCCGCTTTATTAACGCATTTTCAGTGATTTCGAGTTCAAGGTTTTGTGGCGCCAGCCCGGAACTGGCCAAGGCGTCGCGGATAACATGGGGCAATTTTTCGGCCGCGATTTGCGAGGCGGAAAAGTTAACGGCCACCGATAATCCGGGAATGTCTTCACCGACAATATCGAGCCACGCTCGGGTTTGGTTGCAGGCGGTTTCCAGTACCCAGCCGCCAATTTCCTCCATAAGCCCGGCGTCTTCGGCAATAGCCATAAAGCTGTCCGGCGCCAGCAGGCCATCTTCGGGATGTTGCCAGCGAAGCAGCGCTTCCATACCGGTTAACTGCCCGGTGCGGCTATCGAATTTCCCCTGATAAAACAGTCGGAATTCTTTATCCAGTATCGCCCGTCTGAGCCCCTGCTCAATACGGGTGCGGTAGCGAACCTCAGATTCCAGCTCCCGCGAGTAACATTGAATTTGATTACGCCCTTCCTGTTTGGCCCGGTACATGGCGATGTCGGCGCACTTAAGCAACTCATCGGCAGTGTTGGCACACTCACCGTACATGGCAATGCCAAGGCTTGCGCCTATCATTACCGTGGTATCACCGAGGGCGAAGGGCTCCTCAAAGGTATCCAGAAGCCGTCTGGCAAGCCCGAAAGGTAAAAACTTGTGGTTCTGATCGCAAAGCAGAGCCACAAACTCATCGCCACCAATGCGGGCAATCAAGTCACTTTCTCGCAGCGCCGACGACAATCGGCTCGCCACTTCCACCAGCAGCACATCCCCCATCTGGTGGCCAAGAGTGTCATTAATCCCCTTGAAATCATCCAGATCCAGCAGGATAACGCTGAGCATACCGCCGGTGCGTCTGACCTGGCTCAGCGCCCGATTCAGGCACAAATCAAAGCCATAGCGGTTCACCAGCCGGGTCAGAGAGTCATGCTCGGCCAGCTCTTTGAGTTTTTCGTGGCTGTGACGCAGCGCCTTGGCCATGGAAAAACGCTGGCGGGCGTTGATGATTGCGCGGCACAGGCGCCCCGGAGTAACCTCATCTTTGAGCAAAAAGTCCTGGGCACCCAATTCAATGCAGCGCTCTGCCAGCTTGTCATCCTCGTAGCGGCTAATCATTACCACGGCGGTGTCTTCGTTCCCCACGTCATTGAGCCAGGTCAGCACTTCCAGACCATTGGCATCGGGCAGCATATAATCGAGCAGAATGCCGTCGTAACGATTTTTGCCAAACAGGGCCAAGGCTTCTTTGGCATGACTGGATTGCGATACCACAAACTCCCTATCCGACTGGGACAGGGCTCTGACAATCATTTCGCGATCGACTTCATCGTCATCCACCAACAGCAGATTCATATCCCAATCCTCATATCTTTGGCAGTTCAACAATGCGCCAATAACCATCCAGCATATTGATAATGTTGGAGAACTCTTCATTGATATTGTGCTTAACCAAATATCCGGCCACGTTGAAACTGTAGGCGGCCACCTTGTCTTCATCGGAGCGGGAGGTGGTGAGCACAAAAACCACCGACGAGCTTAAGTGAGGATCGGCCCTGAGGGCCGCCAGAAACTCCAGCCCATTCATCCGTGGCATATTCAAATCCAGCAGTATGATAAAAGCGCCCTGCACTTCACCACTCCTGAGCATCTCCAGCGCAGTTTGCCCATCCCTTGCCCTGACGAGGGGATTTAGCAGCCGCATCTTCTGCATTGCCCGCTCAACCGCCATGTAGTCAACGTCATCATCGTCGACCAGAAACAAGACCGCCTGTTGGTACTCGGTTGGATTATTCATCTGGTTGCTTCCATATGTTCTGGCCAGGAAAACCAAAAACGGCAGCCGCGACCGGATGACTCCAGCCACACCTTGCCGCCGTAGCGCTCAACTGTTTTTCGTACCAGGGATAAGCCCAAGCCACATCCTTCCACTTCATCACGCGATTTAAGCGTCTGAAATATCTCAAATACCTTTTCCTGATATTCGGGCGCTATGCCTGGGCCGTCATCACTTACACAGCACTGTAGCCAGTGCTCATCCTCGGTCCAATTCACTTCAATCACCCCTTTTTCCAGATCATGGTGCTTAATGGCATTGGCAAACAGATTGCGAAATACCAGCTCCAGCGGCACCCTGGCCGTGTGCAACTGCACTCCGGGGGAACTGATTTTGAGCTCAAAGCCGCTGGGCGGCGCCACATAGGCGAAGGTGTCACGCACCAGGCTGCCAAGTTCGATGTCGGACAGCGCTTCTTCAATGCGGCCAATGCGGGAATACATCAGCAGGCCATCGAGCAGATTGCTCATCCGCTCAATACGGCTGCGGATTAGCGTTAAGTACTTGGCAGTGGATTTATCCAACTTGCCGCTGAGGTCTTCTTCAATCCACAGACTCAGCTGTTCTATGCCCCTCAGCGGCGATTTCAAATCGTGTGAGGCGATATAAGCGAAGCTGTCGAGCTCTTTATTGATCCGTTCAAGCTCACGGGTATGGGCCAGTCGCTGCACCTCTACGCTGCGGCGCACCGAGATATCATTGATGGTTGCAAGCACCGACATACCGGATGCGAAATGAATAGGGGTAAGCCCAACCTCGATGGGGATCAGTCGGCCCTTTTTATCACTGCCATACAGCTCGTCACGCAGCGACATCTTCTTGGCGATAGGGTTGGCAAGATAAGACTCTATATGCTGCTGATGGTGGCCCTGCAATTGGCCGGGCAGCAGCATATTCACGCTCTGACCAAGCAGCTCTTCGCGGGTATAACCAAATAACTGCTCGGTGTGGATATTCACCAGCGTGATGATGCCCTTATTGTCGGTGATGATAAGGGCACTCGGCGATGCCTCCACCACCAGTCGGAAACGCCTTTCGTTGGCCATCACTTCATCGGATAGCAAGGCTTCCTGATGCCGGGCGCGGGCAATGCTCACCAGAAAGTAGAACATCAGCAGTTGGAAAATCACCGCCATCAGCAGCATCAGTCCGCTCTGCAACCGTTCAGAGTCACTGATAAAGTCGGAGGTTGAGCCTATACTGAGCTGCCACTGATGTCCGCCGAGTTGCAGCGGAACCAGCGTTTGGTAGTGCCACTGCGCGTGGGGCTGGGCAGAGCTGTACATCAGTGCATCAGTGTCCAGACTGCTGCCATCGTAAATATCCAAATCCAGGGCCGGAAAATGATCGCCAAGAATGCCGCGCATCAGGTCATCCACCCGAAAAGCGGCATACACCATGCCAGTCACGGCTTCCGGGCTGTTACGCTCATCGGCATACAGCGGCAAATACATCAAAAAGCCGGCCTGAACATCCTGCCCGGTTTCCTGCACCAGGGTAATTTTGGCCGAAACTGCGGCGTTGCCGCTGTTCATGGCCCAATCTATCGCCCGGCGACGGTTGGGTTCGGTATACATGTCGTAACCGAAGGCGCGCTGATTGCGCCAGTCAAAGGGTTCGAGGTAGATAATGACGTGGTAACGCTCACGTTGGTTGGCGGGATAAACGGTAAAGTCGCTGAAACCTTCAGCGCGGATCTGTTGCTCAAGGGTGGGCAAGTCTTTGGCATCAAGGATTTTACTGAAACCAAACCCCTGAATACCCGGATAATATTCCTGCAATTTGGCATTGGCGACATAGATATGCCACTCGTCGCGGGAAACAAAGTCAGAGGCTTTAAACAGCCCCACACCGCTGCGAAGCACCTGTTCATAGGCCTGCATCCGAGCCTCAATCGCCAGGCGCATCTCCTGCGTCAAGTCTTCAAAGCGTTCGATGCCGCGGCCATTAATGTACTGATGGAACAACAGCCAACCGCCAAAGGAAAATACAAAAGCAACCAGCATCACCACCCACACGAAGCGGGGAGCGCGGAAAGGTTTTGCTGGGGGAGCTTTCGACATCATGGGCACCGGTATCATCCTTTATTCGGTCACGGCATTTCCCTTTGCATCACGGCCGTCTCTTTGAGTCTGGTTCAATTGTGTTAATAAGCAAGTAAAAACCAAGTTTTTCGCTCAGGTATAACCGGCCTCATTTAAGGCTGCCATTCGCCCAATTTGCGACCATACTCACAGAAGCATCACTGACGAGAGTTTTTTACCCACACAACAAAAAATTTTTGCTTTTCTGAGCGAAACAAACTGGTTAGAAAGACCTTAAGGCAACCTATGAGGAATTCGTTATGGCTCGCATTATTGAAGTCTTGCCCCAGGATAGCGAAATTGAGGAACTGACCTCGCCTAAAAATGCCCAGGCCGCCAAAGCCCTGAAACACAGGCGAGAGGTCAAACGCCGATTGGACGACTACCTTGAACGCGCAGAACTGCGAAGAGCCCTTGGCGTCGATGACGACGAGGACTTCTAACCCTCACAGCCAGCAGGGCATAGCCCTGCCCCACCCAAAAATCGCTCTATTAATTCAGTCGCTTAAGTGGTTGAAATACGTGTTTCGGGCTATCATGTGTCCAGACTCTCTTCGGAATTAATCCGCCATGAACGATGCCAGACTCAGGTATTGTGAACACCTGAAACAGTTTTCTGATCGCCTCATCGCCCTGCAAGCCCCCATCAAAATTCTCGATGCCATCAAGTGGCCAAGAGAGCTGGAGCAGACCTTTTTTGACAAAGGTGCCAACAGCTTACCTCTGGTAGACAAGGCTTTTTACGACCGGCTTACCCTGCCCTTTGACGCCCACGGCACCCAGCGGGAGCTCAAGGCACTGAAGCAGGAAATTCACCGCTCTCTGGGCAAGGACGACAGCCTCGGAAAACTGCTGGTCGCCAACGTGGATCAATACCGTTTGGTTATCGACATGCTGGGCCACAGGGGCACTCCACAATTCGGAAAGCTCAGTAAAACCCTGTACGGCAGCGCCAGCAACAAGCTTCATGGCGACAGACATACCCTGCGTCAGCTCGGCGATCGCCTCAGCTACATCTTCTCGCTGCCAGCGGCGGCGCACATGAACAAACAGCATCCCAAGGACATAGACGCCGCCAGCGCCGTCGATCACCTTGGCTCGCGGCTGAGCAAATACTTCCACAGCGACGAAATGCGGGTAAAACTCAGCGACGGTATTGTCTCCGATGCGGCCGTGGGTGGTGACACAGTAAAAATCAATTCCAAAGCCGTGTTCAGCAAGGCCGACTTGAACGTGTACGAAGTGCACGAAGGTTGGGTGCACGTGGGCACCACCTTAAACGGTCGGGCCCAGCCTCACGCCACCTGGCTTAGCGTGGGCTCCCCCCGGGTAGCCGCGGCTCAGGAAGGCTTGGCGGTATTGATGGAGATGCTGACCCTGAGTTCGACCCCCGGCCGCGCCCGCAGGATCAGCGACCGGGTTACCGCCGTGGACATGGCGGAGAATGGCGCTGATTTCATTGAGGTTTATCGTTATTTTCGCGAGCAAAACCTCAGTAAGAAAGACAGCTACCGCGTCACCCAGCGGGTATTTCGCGGTGGCATGGTTGAAGGCGGCAGTTGCTTTACCAAAGACATTTCCTACGTGCGTGGCTATGTCGAAAACGTCAACTTTATCCGCAGCGCCATTGCCTCGGGGATCCCGGAACTCATTCCCATGCTGTTCCTTGGCAAGCTTGCCATTGAGGATATTCCGACCCTGTATCTGGCCTACCGTGAAGGCATCCTCGCTGGCCCCAGATACCTGCCACCAATGTTTGATGACTACAGCGGCCTCTATGCCTGGTTTGGCTTCGCCACAGGGCTGGGCAACATCAACCTCAAAGGGGTGCAGCGCCACTTCCAGAGGCAGTTCCGTATTCTGCCCAACGTGGAACCCATGTTCCCCGCAGTGGAAGATACCGAATTCGACGCCCCGGCCGAGTAAACTCCGAACAAGTCGTCTCCCAAACAAAAAGGATGCCAAGGCATCCTTTTTTGCTTTGCTTAAATGAGTTATTCGGCCTCAACCTCAACTTTTTTCTCTTCGCTGCGGCTGCTGAAGAACTCCCTGGTGAGTTTGAACACCACAGGGCTCAGCAATGTCAGCGCGATAAGGTTGGGAATGGCCATCATGGCATTGAGGGTATCGGCCAGCAGCCAGACGAAATCCAGTGAACCCATGGCACCAAGTGGCACTGCCAGGGTCCAGATCAGTCGAAACGGCATAACGGCCTTAACGCCCAGCAGATACTGGACGCATTTTTCGCTGTACACACTCCAGCCAAGGATGGTGGTAAAGGCGAAAATAGCCAGAGCAACAGCCACTATGTAGTTACCGATAGGCAGCGCGTGGGAGAAGGCGTAAGACGTCAGCGCCGCACCGTTTTCACCGCTGCTCCAGGCGCCTGAAACCACAATCGCCAGGCCAGTGATGGTACACACCACCAAGGTATCGATAAAGGTGCCGAGCATACCAACCAGGCCCTGAGCTACCGGGCTCTTGGTCTGCGCCGCCGCGTGGGCAATGGGCGCACTGCCAAGGCCTGCTTCGTTGGAGAACACGCCGCGGGCAACCCCCATCTGAATCGCTACCATTACAGCCGCACCGGCAAAGCCGCCCTGAGCTGCAACCGGATTAAAGGCGCTGTGGAAAATCAGCGACAGCGCCGCAGGAATTTCACTGGCATACACCACAAGTACGGCGATACCGGCAGTGATATAAAAAATGGTCATCATGGGTACCAGCTTACCGGCCACCACGGCGATACGTTTGATTCCGCCCATCAGCACCATACCGACCAGCACCATCATCACTACACCTGAAACCCAAGTTGGCACGCCAAAGTTGGTAGTGAGCGCCGACGCCACCGAGTTGGCCTGCACCGTATTGCCAATACCGAAACCGGCGAACGAGCCGAACAGGGCAAAGGCGGTACCCAGCCAGGTCCACTTACTGCCAAGGCCGTTTTTGATGTAATACATGGGGCCACCGATATGGTTGCCCTTTTCATCCACTTCGCGAAAACGTACCGCCAGCACAGCCTCGGAATACTTGGTTGCCATCCCCACCAGTGCGGTACACCACATCCAGAACAGCGCGCCCGGGCCACCGACGAAAATAGCTGTCGCCACCCCGGCAATATTACCTGTACCTATGGTGGCAGAGAGCGAGGTCATCAGGGCATTGAAGGGGCTGACATCACCTTTGACATCCTTGCCGCTGCCGGGCGTTCTGCCGGACCAAAGCAAGCGAAAACCTTTGCCCAATTTGAGAATTGGCAGGAGTTTAAGACCCAAAGACAGGTACAAACCCACACCGAGGATCATGACCAGCATGGGAATACCCCACACCAAGCCATTGATAGACTTGACTAATTCCGTTACAGCTTCCATTCAAACCTCGTCGATGCTTCGAAAGGTGCAGGCAATCTCCGTCCCCGGCCAATGCCGGGGTGCCGGGCTAGCTGCTCGCCCCTTCGCTTATTGTTCTTTGATTTTTCTTTTAAATTCCCCCGCTTGGCAGGGGAAGCGCAACGACCAGAGTACAACGAATAATTAACAATTGGAAAGCCAGAATCATTCAGGATCTCACGGACGCGACTCGAGCCTCTGCTTGAGATTGGCAAGCCCGGTATCCAGATCCTTTAAAATCATCGACTCTATGTTCATCAAGGGAATAAGGATATTCATCGGATAATCCATGTGCCCAACAAAACCCCAGGTAACCAGGGTGCTGCCATCTTCAATGGCATCCGTGGTCATATAGGCCTGGTCGTTTGAGGCAAAAGGCTCGATAAATCTGAGCGCATAATCGATGCGTGCCTCTGGTTCCAGGGCAATGATTTCCTGCTCCCCTTTGCCCACATCCGGATTGTCGCTCTCCCAGGCGCTGATAAAGCCCACTTCACCGTCGGTGCCGGAAAAACTCTGGCGCATATTGGGGTCCATCTTGGCCCACACACTGAATTCATCCTGATTTTTCAGATACTTGATATAGTCAAACACCTCATTCGAGGGCTTGTCTATGGTGCGGCTTACGCTGACTTCGTAGTCGGTTTTGATAAACAGGGCGGCGATGAAAGGGGCTGCAATCAGCAGCACGATGAAAATAAGCAGTTTTTTTAGCATGGCGGGGCTCCCGGCAGTGAGGTGCGGCACAACCCATATCCGCTTACTCAGCCAGTTTTATCGCCAATTGCTCTGCTTTGGCAAGCCTGGCTGCACATTCGGCACAGATGCATGCCGCCAGGTTCTCAGGTAATGCCTTGGGAAATAAGGCCATACGGCACCAACACTCATCTATGCCGCCACCATTTTCAAGGGCGCAGCCATTTGCCCTTGCACACAAGGGACAGTGGGATTTGTCCGACATTCAGCCTCGCTGACGGTAATGCCCCCTGAGCTCACTCAGGCGATACACCAGGCTGCCGAGGGACAACAGGGCATATATGCCGCAGGCACACCAAACAAAAAAGCCGAAGGCCGACTCGTGGTGGATCTGCACAAAATACAGTGTGATAAGCACAGAAAGGGAGAGAATAAGCTTGGCCACATCCATGGGCAGCTTTTGCTCGTGGTACTCGATTCTATCGTTCATGGTCTGGCATCCTTGTCCATAACACCAAAACCATAGTGCATCCACGGAGTAAAAGAAAGGCCCCTTGCGGGGCCTTATCAAAATCAGTCTTGCTTGGGACGCACACCCAGGGTGTGGCAGATGGCGTAGGTCAGCTCGGCGCGATTGAGGGTGTAGAAGTGGAAGTCCTTCACTCCTTCGCGGGCAAGCACTTTTACCATATCGATGGCAACGTTAGCGCCCACCAGCTGACGGGTTGCAGCATCGTTTTCCAACCCTTCAAACTGGCGGTGCAGCCAGCCTGGCAGCGACACATTGGTCATGGCGGCAAAGCGCTTGAGCTGAGTGAAGTTGGTCACCGGTAGAATACCCGGCACAATTTCCACGTCGATTCCGGCCGCCACGCAGCGGTCGCGAAAACGCAGATAAGACTCCACATCAAAGAAAAACTGGGTGATGGCGCGGTTGGCACCGGCATCGATTTTACGCTTCAGGTTCACCAGATCCGCCTGGGCATTGGCCGCTTCGGGGTGTACTTCTGGATAGGCGGCTACCGAAATATCAAAGTCGGCCACGCTCTTTAGCAAACGCACCAAATCGGCAGCAAAACGGGTTGGCTTGGGGCTGCCCGCAGGCAAGTCACCACGCAGGGCAACGATATTGCGAATACCGCTGTTCCAGTAATTTTTAGCCAGAGCCAGCAGCTCTTCGTCGCTGGCATCCACCAAAGTCAGATGTGGCGCCGCCACCAGCTTGGTTTCGTTTTGGATACGCTCAATTACGCCGTGGGTGCGGTCACGCACCCCTGAATTGGCGCCATAGGTCACAGACACAAATTTGGGATTCAGTGGCTCAAGGCGACGGATGGAGTTCCACAGGATCTGTTCCATCTCTGGGGTTGAGGGCGGGAAGAATTCAAAAGACACATTGATATCGCCGACTTCAGCCAGATTCTGGTTCAGCGAGTTTGCATGTTGTGCGTGGTGAAAAGCCATTTTAAATTCCCTCAACTCATCAAATGGACGTTTGGACGTCTATATGGCCATATACTAGAGATTCTGGGAGCTAAGTCAAGTTAAAAAATGACCTTGTTTGCTCCATTTCGCCACAAAATGGTGAAAAAAATACAGGGACTCAAAAGAGTCCCTGTTATTCAGTAGGTTACGAAATCAATCCTGTAAGAGATCCCGGCAGATATGCACCAGATCTGACTGGACAGCCGCCGCAGTAACTTCACGACCAGCGCCCGGACCTCGAATAATCAGTGGGTTACCCTGATAGAAGGCACTGCGGATCACAAACACGTTGTCGCCGGGGGTGAGATTGGCGTACGGGTGCGCCTTGTCTACCCACTGCAGCCCTACTTCGGCGGTCAGCTTGCCACCGGCTTTATCCAGCGCGGCTATGTACCTGAGCACCTTGCCTTCGGCAGCGGCAGCGTGCAGCGCATCACTCATGGGCGCGTCCAGCTCGTCGATTCGGGCAAGGAAGGCATCCAGCGGAAGTTCCGCCAGCGCCTGCGGCACAGGCGACTTCACCTTGATGTCGTCAAGCTCGAGATCGAGACCGATTTCACGAGCCAAAATCAACAGCTTGCGCTGCATATCCCGGCCAGAAAGATCGTCACGCGGATCCGGCTCTGTGATCCCAAGGCCACGGGCCTCAAGTACCAGCTCAGAAAACGGACGACTGCCATCATAATGTTCAAACAGCCAGCACAGGGTACCGGAGAAAATACCGCCCACGGCTTCGACAGTGTCGCCGCTGTTGTGCAGGTCATTCAGCGCGTGCTGTACCGGCAGACCGGCGCCACAGCTGGCATTGTAACGCCAGTACAGACGGCGATTACCCAGCTGTAGCTTAAGGTCGCGGTAGAAAGGCAGTGGACCCGAGCCTGCCAGCTTGTTGGCACTGACCACATGAATGCCACGGGCAAAAAATTCAGGGTATTGCAGGGTCAGACTGGCGCTGGCGCTGATATCCAGTGCCACCAACTCATCGCAATTCAGGGCCGACAAGGCATCGAACAACTGCTCGTACTGCCAGTCGGTGGCGTAGTCGGCAAACTCGCTCTTCCAGTTATCCAGATGCACGCCGGCATCGCTGATATAGGCGCGGGAGGAACTCACCAGGCCCACCAGTTCGACTCTGGCCTCGAGTTCGCGGCACAGGCTGGCATGGGAGCGGCGGAACAGGTCCACCCAGGCTTCGCCGATATTGCCCACTCCCAGCAGCACCACACCGATGCGCTTACGTGGTCCGGCGCAGCGGCGATGCACCTTTTGAGTGAGCAGGTTAACCTGACTCTTTGGCACCAGAGTCACCAGACTCAGACCATCCTGATACAAAGGCCTGGCCTCACGGCTGAGCAGCCTGGCGAAGCTTCTGCGATAGAGAATGGCATCGGCACTTACCAGCGCCACCAGCCCATTGTCGGTATTCACCACAACTTCAGCAATGGCGAAATCATCGGACTGGGCTTTAAGGAAACTGCTGACCTGCTTTTGATTTTCCACCGTGTAAGCCAGTTCCAGCTTGCCACGGGTGCTTTGCCAATGGGCAAGCGGCGTCAAGCCAGCCTGCTGAGCAGCACTCACCAGGGCTTCGGCATCGCCATCCAGCGACAGGCTGAACAGGGCGACTTCATTCAGATTGGTCACCACAGGCGCACTGGCCTGGGAACTGGTGGGTGCCACCAGAGTAAAATCGGTATGGGGCGCGTAACTTGAGCGCACCGCCATGCTTACCAGGGTGTTGAACAGTGGCTGCAAGGTACGGCTGTGCAGCACAGGCGAGCCCAATCGCGCCAAGCGGTCGGCCTCCGCCAGCGACATGCTCTTGAGCAGCTTGGCATCATTAATTTTGTTCGGGTCGGCATTAAACACCCCTTCCACATCGGTCCAGATAGTCACCCGGTCGATATCGGCGAGGCTGGCAATCAGGGTTGCAGAAAAGTCTGAACCGTTGCGCCCAAGCAGCAGGGTTTCACCGGCAGGATTTGCACAAATAAAGCCTGTGATAACAATGCGTTCTTTTTCATGTTCGGCGAGCATAGCTGCCACTTTTTCGCGGGATTCCTGCTCGCGGATATTGGGCACAGCACCTTCATCGGCTACCAGAATGCTGCAGGCATCCACATGGCTTGCTGCCACGCCGGACTCACGCAACAGCGCTGCCATCAGCCTGGCTGACCAACGCTCGCCAAAACTCACCACATGGCTGGTTTGATAATCGTTGAGGGTTTCCAGCGACAAGAGGCTGACCAACTGTGCCTTATCGGTAGACAGGCGCTCACGCAGATGGCGGGCCTGCTCGGCGCTGAGCAGCTGCTCGATAAGCCCCTGCTGATAGCTTATCAGCACCTGCAATTCTTCCTGCCACAGCTCTTTGGCATCGCGCAGCGAAAGCAGCTTATACAAAAAGTTGGTGGTTTTACCGGCGGCAGATACCACCACCAGATCGTCGCTGTGCCCCTGGGTCAGCAGGATATGGGCCACGCGGCGGTAACAGTCAGCATCGGCCAGACTGGAGCCACCAAACTTATGCAAATGACAACGCGCCATCACTGACTCCTATTTAACAGGCTGCTACGGCAGCCAGGGCGGCCTTGATGTCGGCCACTAAATCTTCTGCATCTTCAATCCCCACCGACAGGCGCAGTAGGGTGTCTTTAATTCCGGCCTCGGCACGGGCCTCTGGCACCATGGCTCTGTGGGTCATGGTGGCGGGTACAGCAATCAGGGACTCCACTCCGCCTAAGCTTTCTGCCACGCTGAAGTGTTGCAGCGATTCAAGGAATGCCACCACTTCTTTCTCGCCGCCAACCAGTTCAAAACTCAGCATAGCGCCAAAGCCTTTTTGCTGTCTTGCGGCAATTTCATGGCCAGGGTGATCGGCAAGCCCAGGGTAGTAGACCTTGCTCACCTGGGGGCTGTTATTCAGCACTTCAACAATGCGCTGGGCATTGGACTGATGCTCACGCACCCGCACACCCAGGGTGCGAATGCCGCGCAGGGTCAGGTAGCTGTCGAAGGCGCTGCCGGTCAGCCCCAGGGTGTTGGACCACCAGTGCAGGGTCTCGCCCAGCTCGGCATCCTTGGCAATCACAGCGCCGCCAACCACATCGCTGTGACCATTGATGTACTTGGTAGTGGAGTGAATAACTATGTCAGCACCGAGCAGCAGCGGTTGCTGCAAAATGGGCGACAGGAAGGTGTTGTCCACCACCACCAGGGCGCCCACCTCGTGGCTGGCATTGCTGATGGCCTGGATATCCACGACCCGCAGCAGCGGGTTGGATGGGGTTTCGAGCCATACCATCCGAGGCTTTTGGGCAATGGCAGCCGCCAGTGCAGCGCCATCGGTCTGATCCACAACAGCCAGCTTGAATGCGCCTTTGTTGGCGAGATTGGTGAACAGACGATAGCTGCCACCGTAACAATCGTGGGGCACAACCAAGAGGTCATCCGGCCCCAGAAGGCTGGTCACCAGGGTAATAGCGGCCATGCCGGTACAGGTCACAACCCCGGTCGCGCCTTGTTCAAGCTCAGCCAGGGCTTCGCCCAGAATACAACGGGTCGGATTACCCGAGCGGCTGTAGTCGAATTTGCGCGGATTCTTGTGGCCATCGAAGGAATAATTGGTCGACAGATAAATGGGAGGAACCACGGCGCCATGCTGGGTGTCGCTCTCGATGCCCTGACGCACCGCGATGGTGGCTGCTTTGCGCTGTGTCATTCTGTGTTCCTCCGGATAGTCTACGACGGAAATAAAGATGTCTGGACGTCTAAATTAACTCAAGCGGACGCCAATCGTCAATAGGCATCGAGACGTTTAGACGTCCAAATATCAGGAAATCTACTGATGTTTGGCGCGTTTTCGCAGCAATAATTTGACTGTATTTCGTAAGGGTTTAAAATCTGCTGCGAAATTTGGATTTAACAGGTGAGTCAATGACTGAATGGAATGGCGAATACATCAGCCCTTACGCTGAGCACGGCAAAAAGAATGAGCAGGTGAAAAAGATCACCGTTTCCATTCCTTTGAAAGTGTTGAAAATCCTGACAGACGAGCGCACCCGCCGCCAGGTTAACAACCTTCGTCATGCCACCAACAGTGAGCTCCTGTGTGAGGCTTTCCTCCACGCCTATACCGGCCAGCCACTGCCAAACGACGATGATCTGTCCAAGGATAAGCCCGATTCTATTCCTTCCGAGGCCAAAAAGCTGATGGATGAGATGGGCATCGAATGGGAAGACATGGAGTAAGCCTCCCTTCCACACTAGCACAAGGACCCCTCCGGGTCCTTGTGTCGTTTCAGGAGCTGGTAAATGTTGTCCGATCCTCTCACTCTGGTGCTGGCGCTGTTAATTATTTTCAGTGGTGCGCTAATCCAAAGCCTGATTGGTTTTGGTCTCGCCGTGGTGGCAAGCCCGCTGCTGTATCTGGTCGAGCCCGAACTGGTGCCTGTGCCTGTTATTCTGATGGGCTTTTCCATTGCCCTGCTCACCTTACTGAGAGAGCGCAGCGCCCTTGAGTTTTCCGGGCTGCAATATGCGCTGCTGGGGCGGATCCCCGGCGGACTTTTAGGCGCAGCATTGCTGCTTGCCGCGCCCACGCCGGTACTTGGCCTCGCCATCGCCACTATCGTATTTTTGGCGGTAGCCCTGAGCCTGCTGCGCCTGAGCGCGCCCATTAACCGCGTGACCCTGTTTATTGCCGGCACCGTCTCCGGCGTGTTTGGTACCATCGCCGCCATTGGCGGGCCACCGATGGCGATACTGCTGGCAGGCAAAGACCCCGGCAAGTTCCGTGCGGCCCTGTCCGCCTTTTTCATTTTCAGCTCGCTGATTGCCTTGAGTATTCTGGCCTTTGCCGGGCTGGTAACCGAGGCTCAGCTTTGGTGGTCAGTCACCCTGTTGCCCGCAGTCGTTGCCGGTTATTGGGTTGCTGGCAAACTGCTTGGCAGAGTCGATAAACAAAAAACCAGAGTCGCAACCCTGGTTTTATGTAGTCTCAGCGCCCTGCTGCTGACACTGAAGTCCCTCGCCGAGCTCTGAACTTAGGCGCCTTCACTCAAGGGCGGGCTTTTAAAAGTGATATGAGCTCTGCAATACGGCGCCGACGGTGTCATTGTCACCCCACATCCCGGTGAGGTCGAGCTTGAAGCCTTCGCCAATCTGAAAACCTGTGCCCACCGAGTAGATATCGGCGGTCATATCATTCAGATCCTGGCGATAACCAAGCCTCAGCGACAGCCAGTCGAGCGCTTGCCATTCTCCGCCAAAACGCCAGTATTTGGTGCCTTCAAGGCCGACAAACTTTTCGTTGTCGGTCAAATCCAAATCGGTGCTCAGCTGCCAACTGGCGCTGGTGTATGCGGCGCCCAGTGTCACCATGGGGCCGGCGCGGTATTTAAGCTGCACCCCTTCTGACTCCACGGTTTCCAGCTCGCGCTCAATTAAATTACGCCCCACCAAGCCCAGGGTCAGGCCGCGCATCGGCATAATGGCAAGACCGGCATCCAGATTGAATCCAGTGTCATCGTTACGGTAATCGTCGCTGTCGAAGTCGCCTGCATCAAAGTTGTTGGCACTGACGGCGTAGTTGAAGCTGTCGAGCCGCTGCAGCTTGGGGGTCAGGCCGATGGTGACCGGCATATTCACTATCGACAGTGGCATGCTGACCGAGAGCGCCAGCTCCGAAGAAGCACCGGCAATCACCCGCCCCTGGGAGGTCAGGTCATCGAGTTCAGGGGGATTCATGGGGTCAAGGGTTTCCAGCAGTACCAAATCGGCATCGCTGATATCCGCCACTGCGACGCCATCGAGATAACTGCGATAATACACGCCCCAGCTCATACCCTTGGTTGGCATGGCAAAGCTGAAACCAATACCGGCTGAGGCATACGCTGTGTTGCCATCAAGCCCCTTAAGGTTGGCCAGCAGGGCAGCGCGGTAGGCATCTATGGCAACCACATCGCCGTTATTGATGGCCGTATCCAGGCCATTGTAGTTATCTTCGAGGGTGTCGAACTTGTCGGTCATATTGTCTTTGTCTGACACTTCGGCCCCCAGCACAGGAATAAGCAGCCCAAAGTCTCCTTCGGTATAACCGGGTAAAGACAGGAGCGCCGGGTTCATCCAGGGGGCCGCCTCCAGGCTGGCTGATGCCACACCAGTGCCGCCCATGGCATCACTGCGGGCTTCAAAAACGTCCTGCGCGCACAATCCATACTGGCTGAACACCAGCCCCAACGAGGCTGCCACGAGCTTTGTTTTCATCCCTTTCTCCCCCCGGCATCGTTCTTTTACGGCATACAGCAAGCCTCCTAAAAGCGTAGTTCAGCCGTGGGGGATTGGCGGAAATTTACGCAAAAAAAGCCCGCAAAATGCGGGCTTTTGGCTGAATCGATTCAAGCGGTCAGGACAGGTAAGATTGACCGGCGTAAAGGATGAAATGCCGCAGTGCCAGCACCCCAATCAGACTGGCGCAGGCCGCGGTTACCATGGCGCTGCGACCATGTTTGCCAGTAAGACGCATCAGCAGCGGTATCCCAAAACCAATGGCTACCACCCCAATCCAGAACACGGCTGCCCACAGCCCACCGGAGAGAGAGGCCAGCGCCGCAGCCGCCGCGCCACCTTTGAAATACAGCGCAGTAAACAGCATAAACAGGAACAGCATTTCCATGCCCATCACCGGCAGCTCGAAGGCGTGTTGCCGCTCAAGGTCACCAGAGGAGCCACCAGAGTGGTCGCCCGAAGCCTGACTGCCATACTTATCGCCACCAAACATCAGCACCGCCAGCAGGCTGTTGGCCGCCGCACCCGCCGATAAACCCGATACCAAAAACAGCGCCGGCAACACCGCGGTATTAAGCATCGGATAGGCGTTCATGGCGGAAATCAGGAAACCTGTATAGGCCCCCACCACCAGCGACAGCACAAAGAGCGCTCCTTCCAGCGTGCCGCGAAGCTTGCCGAGGCTATCGGCAAGGCCGCCCAGGAATCCCAGACCCCACTTTGGCAGCTCATCTTTGAGCACCACCAGCGCATAGGCAAAGGTCAGCGGAATGTATGCGAGGAGCGCTATCACCCCAATCGACATCACCGAGCTTAAGTTGTAGTTAATCAAAATCAGCCAGAAGTGGAACGGCTTGGTCAGGTCAAACACCAGACACAGCATCCCAAGGCAAATGGCGATGGGCGCAATCAAGGCGGCGGCCTTGAGCACGGCGCTTTCCCCCAGGTTCTGGCCAGCGCCCCGGGTTTGGCCGCGATACCAGCGCAGACCAATCCCCATCAGCAAACTGCCCGCCGACAAACCGGCCATAAAGAGGTACACCGCAATCACCCAATGCCAGGTAATGCCGTCGTACTGACTCATATCACCCCAGATATTGTTCATAATCAGATACCTCCACGCTTGGCTGGAATACGGTACAGCCTGGGTTTGGTGCCAAGATGTGTCTTGTCCTGATAGCTCACCTTGGTGGCAAGCAGTTTGGATACCTCGCTGGCAGGGTCTGCCGCATCACCGAAACAGAGCGCATCTGTTGGGCATACAGTGACACAGGCGGGCTGTTCTCCCCGGGCAAGACGGCTTTCCTTACAGAAGTTGCACTTGTCTGCCACCCTGGTTTCGGGGTTCATAAAGCGCACCTTGTAGGGGCAGGCGGCCACGCAGTACATGCAGCCCACACACTTCTCGGCCTTGATGGAAACTATGCCATCGTCACCAACGTAAGCAGCGCCGGTTGGGCACACCTTGACGCAGGGCGCATCCTCACACTGCTGGCACGACACCCGGTTGTACTTGAAGTGCAAATGGGGCGCCTCACCAAAGGGGCCTTCGATGCGCACCTGCAAGCGGCTTACGCCATCGGGTACCTGATTGATGCTGCGGCAAGCCACGCTACAGGCCTGACAGCCGATGCACTTGTTCTCGTCGTGCACCATTACGTATCTTTTGCTCATAGTCCGGGCCCCCTTATGCCTTTTCCAGGATCACACCCGTGGTGTGCACGTTCATGCCACAGACAGGCGCCGTCATATTGGGCAGCAGGTTTCCACAGTGGATCCCCTTGCCGGAGGCACGCACCAGCTCACGGTTTTTCGAGCCAAAGCCCATGTAAGCAAACAAGGTATCCGGGCGGATGCCCCTGGTGACCAGCGCCTTACCCTCTTCCACGCCCACGCTGGATTTAAGCCGGATAGCATCACCATCCTTGATACCAAGCGCCTCGGCTGTGCTGGGATGTACCCACACGGCGTTGTCCGACATCAGATTGGCGAGCATAGGGATATTGTGGGTGGCACCATTGGTGTGCACCGCCACCTTACCCTGAATGAAGTAGAGCTCATTGGGCTGTTTTAAGGTCACGGGCCGGTACTTGATGCCGCCGCGGCCCGGGGCCATGGCTTCCACCTTGGGGCTCACCAGTTCTATCTTGCCGCTGGGGGTTTTGAACTTGAGCAGGCTGGCGTAACTGCCGTCCTCATCCACGACATGGGCGCCGGGATAGGCGGCCACAAAGTCCTGTACCATGGATTTTTCACGCAGCATCAGCGGCTTGCCATAGCTGACAAAGCCCTTCTCCTTGATGTGATTCAAAAGCGCCACATCCTTGTTGGCCTGCAGCAGTTGCAGGGTTTCCATGGTCTCCCAGGGGTAGTACTTGTCCATGCCCATCTTAAGACCCAGCTCGCGGAAGATTTGCCATGACGGCTTGGTGTCGCCAATCACGTCAACCACCCGCTGACGCACGTAGTAGCCGGGACTCTTGCCGGACTTGTCGCTGATCTCTTCATCACGCTCAAGGTAGGTAGACTCGGGCAAAATCAAATCGGCCCAGGCGGCTGTTTCGCTGATATACACATCCACCACGGCCACAAAATCGAGCTTTTTCAGCGACTCAACCACCTTGGCGCGGTCAGTCATGGTTTGCATCGGGTTAGTGCGGCACATCACCCAGCCACGCAGCTGATAGGGTTTGGCCTCCAGGGTGGCATCGATAACCGACTGATAAATGCCGCCTTCGCTCCACATCATGGCGTACTGCTCATCCACCTGATCGATACGCTTGGCCGTTGGCTTGGGCATGTCAGCCACGCCGGGTTTACCCAACACAGGCGCCACGGCTTCACCGGCAAGCTTGTTGTAACCGGCCGCCTTCTGGCCAAAGTAGATACCGCCCTTGCGCTCAAAGTTGCCAATCAGCACGTTGGCCGCATACAGGGCCCGGCGCATATCAAACTCTTCCGGGGTGAAGGTGGCGCGGTGGCCAAAGTCCACCACCGCATGGGGCGCGGCCTTGGCAAATTCGCGGGCAATGCGGCGAATGTCTTTGGCAGGCACATCGGAAATGGTTTCTGCCCACTCGGGGGTATAGGCGCTGACTTCGGCGGCGAAGGCCTCGAAACCTTCCACGTAGCGCTCGATAAAGGCTTTGTCGTAGAGGTTTTCGCTAATCAGCACATGGCACAGCGCCAGCGCCACCGCCACATCCGAGCCGGGACGAATGGCGTACCATTCATCGGCCTTGTCGGCCACGATGGAGAAGCGTGGCTCAAACACTACCAGCTTGGCACGCTTGTCGGTTTGCGCCTTCATCATGGCGCGGGTTTCGGACATATTGATGCCTTCGTAAAGGTTATGGCCGAAGTTGATGATGTATTTGGAATTGCCCAGATCCCGCTTTACCTTGCCACCGAACATGGCCTTGGCAGCTACCACATAGGCTCCTGGGCAGGTAGATGCGTGGGTAAAGGTATTGGGGCTGCCAAAAGCCTTGGCAAAGTGGAACAGATGGCCCGACAGCGAGCCTGATTTGGACGAGAAGGCCACGGCTTCGGCGCCGTGTTCACGGCGAATTTGTTCAAGCCGCTGTGCGAGGATGCCATAGGCTTCGCTCCATTCGATTTCCTGCCACTTACCTTCACCGCGCTCGCCGACGCGTTTCAGGGGTTTTACCAACCGCTGTGGGTCGTACAGCAAACTGTGGCCGGCGCCACCCCGGGCACACACCTTGCCGCCAAAGGATTTGGCTGCCGCGTTGCCTTCGATATACACGGCCTTGCCATCCAAAACCCTTGCCGAAATCGGGCAACGGGTGGAGCACATTTCACAAATACTCGGAATGGCTTTTTCGCTGCCACTGAGGGGCTGTGCCCCCATGGCCGCCAGCGTCCCTGGCAGCGCTGTGGCCAGGGCACACCCCGCCCCGGCCGCACCGGCACCTTTGAGAAAGTCGCGCCTGCAGAGCTCTATCATGGTTTCCTCCAAATGCCCAAAGGGCAGAATGGGATTAGCGTTATCGTTCTTCTGTGGCGAATGGCGTGCATTCACCGGCTAATGCCATTGTCTGCAGGGCGTGTTGGCGGGGGTATTGTGGAAAACCACATAGCGCGCCCCTTTGTGATACAGGCAACACTAAAAAGCCCTGTAAGCTCGCGCTCTCAGGGCTTTAGGGCATCTTGCCTCGTAAAAGCAGGCGTTTTTTGAAGGCTTGGATGTCAGTCGTGGCTGAACCTGGTGCTCAGTCGTGGCTGAAAAGGTTTAGCAAATCCGCCAGCACCGGGCTGATGCTCTGGTGCGCCGGGTAGCAAAGGCCAATCCGCCGCTGCATCCTGGGTCCCTTGAAGGGCACAGTCGCCAGGCTTGGCGCATCGGCAATCAGACCATCGGGCAAAAAGCTCACCCCAAGACCTGCCACCACCAGCGCCAGCACCTGTGACTTGGTTTCGGCTCTGGCCACCAGATTCAGACTCATGCCATTGCAGGCCAGTAGGCCGAGGGTCTGCTGATGAGCCTCGCAGGGTGGGCATTCGATAAAATCATAGCCACTCAGCATCTCGGGGGTTGCGGCGCCGCTCGCTTTGGCGGCCAGCACAAGCGGATGATCCTTGGGAGCACAGAGCACATAGTCCTCGTCCCACAGCGGCACGAAAATCTCATCTTCGTGACGCAGGGCATCCAGGGTCAGGCGACAATCGGCGCTGCTGTGGTAATCCACCAGTTCCAGATCCAGCCGGTCAATGTGCTGATGCAGCTTGCCAAGAAACTGCCCCAGCGGGCCGCGGCCAAGGTCCGGCATCAGCGCAATTTTCAGTTTGCGGCGGCTGGCCTTGGCTTTAAACAGCGTCGGCAGAGATTTGGCTTCTTCCACCAACCTAAGCGCCAGCGGATACAGGTAGTGAGCGCTCTCAAGCGGCTCAACCCCTTTTTTGCTTCGCACAAACAGCGGTCCATCCAGGCTTTCTTCCAGCTGTTTAAGCCCAGCCGACAGACTCGGCTGACTCACATGGCAGCGCTCTGCAGCGGCGGTAATGTTCTTCTCTTCGAAGATGGCGATAAAAAATCGCAGCAATCTGAGTTCAATCATCCGATACCCATTCTGTTAACCGGCTTTCTATCCATAGCCCATACCTATTATATCCAGCCAAAATAAGTATTTTTCAGCCTTTTGCGGGGCAAATATACTGGCCACCAACCAATATACTGGCCTTAAACCCAGGCTAAAGCATGTATCAATAGGATAAAACGATGACCAATTCTACATCACAGACCAAACCACTGACAGTGATCACCGGCGCCTCTTCAGGCATTGGTGCCGCCCTCGCCCGCACCTTTTCAGCGGCCGGTTTTCCGCTGCTGTTGTTGGCCCGTCGCCTCGAGCCGATGCAGGCACTGAAACTGCCGAATACCCTGTGCAAAGCCGTGGATGTAACCGACATCGATGCCATCAAGGCTGCCCTTATTGAGGCAGAAACCCAATTCGGCCCTGTGGGCTGCTTTATCAACAATGCCGGCGTCATGCTGCTGGGCGAAGTGCATCGTCAGGACCCAGCCGAGTGGCAACGTATGCTGGACATCAACGTGATGGGCGTGCTCAACGGCATTCATGCAGTGCTGCCAGAGATGAAGCGCCGCAAAACCGGCACCATTATCAATATCAGCTCCATCGCCGGTCGCAAAACCTTCCCGAACCACGCCGCTTACTGCGGCACCAAGTTTGCGGTGCATGCCCTGACCGAAAACATCCGCGAAGAAGTGGCCATGGATGACGTACGCCTTGTCACAATCGCCCCCGGCGCGGTGGAAACCGAGCTGTTAAGCCACACCAGCGATGAGAACATTAAGGCAGGCTATGAGGATTGGAAAACCCACATGGGCGGCGTGCTCGCTGCGCAAACCGTGGCCGATGCAGCGCTGTTTGCCATGAATCAGCCGCAGTCCGTTTGCATCCGCGAAATCGTGCTGGCCGCCACACGTCAGCAGCCCTAATCTGCGTCTATTTGACTGCACCCTCCCCTAAAGAGGTAGTTAAGGGGAGGGTGATGTTCAAAAATGTCACAGAGATCACACACCTTTAACCATTGTTTTCCGCAAAGACTTAGCAAAAGATTAAATACGAAATCACTATTTTTCTTACACTTACACACATTCCATTAGATTTTTTTCAATGAAATTTTTATCAATTAGATAAAATTCATGGATCTGATCCAGTTCAAATTTCCTTATCGCACCTTTTGTTAAATTTTAGGCAACAGGAAAACGAGGGAGCCAGGCTCCCCGCTCAGGGAAGAAAATCAGCCAACCCGCGAAAGGAAGATGATGATGAAAACTACCTACTCCATTGGCCTTGGACTGCTCCTTGGCCTGATCCTCGGCAGCAGCGCTATGGCAGCCGATGGCGGTAATCCCAAGAAAGGTAAACACCTGTACAAGAAAGAATGCAAGGCGTGCCACAGCAAGGGCGACGCCGCAGGTGAACTCACCCCTATGACCAAGACTATGGCCCAGTGGGACAGATTCTTTGAAAAGGATCTGCACAAGGGCAAGCCCGAGGTCTTCCAAAAGCTGTCTGAGAAAGATCTGAAGGATATTCAGCAATTTCTTTATGACCACGCGGCCGATTCTGACCAGCCACAGACCTGCGGCTAAGCGGCCTTAGGCCGAGCCCATTCGGCTAAGCCTAGCCCGTAAATAACGGGCAGATACCAGCAAAATATTCCCGGGTTGCGGGACAGATGGGGCAAGCCCCAGGGCCTCGTACAACCCAAATTCGACCGGAACAACCGGTCAGGAGTGTGAGTATGCGTACCCTTATCTCTCTGGCAGTGGCAAGTGCACTGGGATTCGCTCCCCTGCTGTTTACCCCTCAGGCGTTGGCGGCTGACACCGCGGCATCCAGCGATCAGGCCAAAATCGAGCGACTGCAACAAAAAATCGATGAGCTATCTGAAGAGCTGGCGGACCTCGACAGCCGGGTAAACAAAACCGAGCGTCACACGGCGCTGGACCGAATTACCTTCAGTGGCGATTTTCGCACCAAGGCCCACTCGCTGCACTACCGGGACGTGACCTGGAACCCCGGCATCAAGATGAATTTCGACGACTTCGGTCGCCGCGCCATGGCCGGTGAATATGGCGATCCCATGGATCCCACCTCCCCTCTGGGCAAGATGATGACCGCCAATCCCGACATGGCCGCCGCCTTTATGGCAGGGCAACTCTCGGGGGTTATGCCCTGGGCCCTTGGCAGCAAAAACACCTACGACATCGACAACGATCTCAATTACACCACCCGGCTGCGGCTCGATATCAAGGCCAAGGTATGGGACAACGTCAACTTCGCCGGTCGCCTCGCCATGTACAAAAACTGGGGCGACTCCACCGGAGTGCAGGTATTTGACTCCTGGCGTTCTTTCTCGATGGATGGCACCAACTCAGGCAACACCAGCGGCGACTGGCTGCGGGTAGAGCGGGCCTATTTCGACTGGAAAAACATCGGTGACAGCGAGTTCTACCTGTCCATCGGCCGCCGCCCATCCACCTATGGCCCACCGTCCCATATCCGCGAAAACGAGCAGCGTGGCGGCACCCCGTCAGGCCATCTGGTGCACTTTAATTTCGATGGCGCCACCTTGGGTTATAACCTGGGCAAAATCACCGGCATCGAAGGTCAGGTGGTGCGCTTCTGCTACGGCCAGGGCTTTGAGTCCCAATGGGGTAATGGCGAGCTCTTTGGCAATCTGCTGACCAAGGACACCCACCTCGGCGGCTTCAATATCGATGTGATTAATGACGGCAACCACTTCGTGCAGCTGACCCTGTTTGGCGCCAAAGACATCAACGATGGCTTTAAGGGCACCATGGCCTTCCCCAACGAACTGGCGGCCATTTTCGCCCCCACCATGTATCAGGACATGCAAAAGTTCGACAGTTTCAACTTCGTCACCCGAGTACAACCCAGCGGCGTAATTGGCGACATGTTCCTGGGTGGTCTCGGTTACCTGTATGAATCCGATGAAGATTTTAAAGCCTTTGCCTCCCTTGGCTGGACCCGCGCCGAGTCCAACGGCAACGCAGGCATGTTCGGCGGCCTGCTCACCGACGCCACCTTTACCGGCAAGCTCAGCGCCGATGGCAGCGAGCTGCTGATGGTGCCTATGGCCGCAGAAAGCGATGCCGCCCACGACGGCTACGGTGTCTATATCGGCATGCAGATGCCCGCGCCCTACGGCAAGTTTGGTCTCGAGTATAACTACGGCTCCAAATACTGGAGCCCCTTCACCCAAGCCCAGGACGACCCCATCGGCAGCAAGCTGGCGACCCGTGGCCATGTGGTTGAGGCCTACTACCTGTTCGACGTGAACCCACGGATGTTTATCAAGCTCGCAGGCCTTTACTACGACTACGAGTACACAGGCTCAGGCACACCGGTGGGTGCACCTGTGAAGGTGGATGACGTGCTGGCGGGCAGTGCCTATTCACTGCTGCCAGTGGTGGATACCGCCATGGACATCAACGCCTCACTCACAGTGAAGTTCTAACCTCTCAAGGCCCCGGCTCCGCCGGGGCAGGAGTTTGACCATGAGATCTGTTTTCTCCCAATGGGCCCTCGCCCCTCTGTCCGGCCTGATGCTGCTGGGCAGTGGCATGGCAGCGGCCGACAATCCCCACAAGGAAGCCATCGAAGGCCCCTTCGCCTCAGGCACAGAAGTCACCCAACAGTGCCTGGCCTGCCACGAAGATGAAGCCCACGACTTTATGAAAACCTCCCACTGGAGCTGGAGCCTGACCCAGGAGCTGCCCGGCCGCACAGTGGAGCGGGGCAAAAAGAACGCCATCAACAACTTCTGTACTTCGATTGCCGGTAACGAGCCCCGTTGCACCAGCTGCCATGCGGGTTACGGCTGGAAAGACAGCAGCTTTGATTTCTCCGACGCTGCCAAGGTGGACTGTTTGGTGTGTCACGACACCACGGGCACCTACGTCAAGGATCCCGCAGGCGCAGGCGAGCCACTGGCCAAAGTGGATTTGGAAAAAGTGGCCAAAAACGTCGGCAAGCCGGTACGCGACAACTGCGGCAGCTGCCACTTCTACGGTGGCGGCGGTGATGCGGTGAAGCACGGCGACCTCGACTCTTCCATGGCCTACCCGGACAAAACCACCGATGTGCACATGGACTCAGACGGCAATGACTTCCAGTGTCAGGACTGTCACCAGACCGAGTCCCATGCCATCAGCGGCAATGCCATGGGCGTGTCACCCGGCGGCATCGACCACATTGGCTGTGAAAACTGCCACGAAGCGGCGCCGCACAAAAACAAAAAGGTCAATCAGCATACGGCCACTGTGGCCTGCCAGACCTGTCACATCCCCTTCTTCGCCCGCAACGAAGCGACCAAGATGAGCTGGGACTGGTCCACCGCAGGTCAGGACAGGGAAGAAACTCTGGACGAGTACGGCCGCAAGACCTTCCAGAAGAAGAAAGGCAGCTTCACCTGGGGCAAGATGGTTAAGCCATCCTACGCCTGGTACAACGGCAAGGCCGGTGCCTACATGGCGGGCGACCCCATCAAGGCCGATGAAGTAACCCGTCTGTCTTACCCACTGGGTGATATCCAGGACGCAGGCGCCAAAATCTATCCGTTCAAGGTGCATACCGGTAAGCAAATCTATGACAAGAAACACAATATTCTTGTCACCGCCAAAACATACGGCAAAGGTGGCTACTGGTCTGATTTTGATTGGGACAAGGCGGCCAAGCTGGGGATGGAAGCCAACCCGACGCTCAAGGCCAAGGGGATAACTTACAGTGGTGAATATAGCTTTGCGCCAACTGAAATGTGGTGGCGTATCAACCACATGGTGTCGCCAAAGGAAGAAGCGCTCAAGTGTAATGCCTGCCACAACGGCGGCGATCGCCTCGACTGGAAAGCCCTGGGTTATGACGGCGATCCGATGAAAAACAAGCAAGGCCCAAGACACAACTCAGGCAATTGATAACAGAAGGAAACCGACACACGATCATCGCCCGCACGGCGGGCATCTCCACCAGCGTGGACGGCTCTATTTTGGCCTGTCCATGCTGGGCTCCACGACTTGATATTTCCTGCATACACTCCAGGCACTCGCTCCCGCCTGAGCTGGCAGCCTAAGCGTTTGAGGCTGCCGGTCTTTTTAACACTTCCAGTTAAAAAAGGCTTTGGCATCCAGCGGCTTGGAATAGACATAACCCTGAATTAAGCTCACGCCCTGCGAGCGCAGATACTCAAGCTGCACTTCATTCTCAACCCCTTCGGCAATCATCTTCAGTTCGGATTCTTTAGCAAAAGAGATAATTGCATCCAGGGTCTTGCCGTTGAAATTGTGCTCCTGGCCTATGGTATCGATGAACATCTTGTCGATTTTAAGGGTGCTCACCCCGAGGTTTTGCACATAGGTAAAGCAGCCGTAGCCGGTACCGGCATCGTCCAGTTTTAAATCGATCCCCAGCCCATAAATCCGATCCAGCAGCGACTTGGCTGTATCCAAATCGGTCAGCGGCAAACGCTCGGTAATTTCCAGCGATAACCTGTGCCCGCCAAGCTTGCCGGAGGCCACTATGGCGCTCAATTCCGTCAGCAAGGCTTCATCATATAAGTGCGCGGGCACTATGTTGATACTGAAAAACAGCGGCGGCTTTTGCCTGCCAAAGGTGGCAATGTCATTCACCACTTTATCAAGCATCACCCTGGTCATCGGCAGTACCAGCCCCGAGGCTTCGGCAAAAGGAATAAACTGATTGGGCGGCACCAGGGTGCCATCGTTTCGCTGCCAGCGCATCAGCACTTCAGCACCCACCAGCTCGCCGGATTGCGAATCCACAATCGGTTGATAAAAAGGCACAAACTCGCCGCTTTTCACCGCCTGACGAATTTGATAATCCAGCGAGCTGCGGTTTTTAAGCCACATCCAGTAAAACAGCACCGACAACAGGCCAAACACCAGCCCCACCAGCATGCCAATCAGGTTACTGACTCTATAATACTGCTCCAGAAAATCCTGATTACCCGCCAGCTCATAAGTGGCTTTGTAGTAAGGAGTTTCAATCAGGGTTTTGTTGCTGACCACCGGCTTGCCGTTAAAACCAGTAAAGCCAAACTCCAATAAGGGATTAGCCTGAAAGCTGATGCGATAGGTAAGGCAGTTTTCGCAGCTTAAAGGTAGAAAGTGCTTGGGCTCGAGGCGGGCAAAACTGCCGATATAGTGGTAACCGTTCATATGCCGCACCAGCCCCACTTCGTAACCGACACGGCCATCAAGATCCAGTTGCACCACGGTAATGCTGTATTTATCGCTTACCCTGTGGGTCTGGTAGGTAGTGATATTGCGGTCAATCTCGCCACTGGAGCACAGCTGCTGACCATCTTTAAACACCCCCATCCAGCGCAGAAAACTGGCGTTAAATACTTGGTGACGGAGCTGTTTTTGCTTTTCTGGAGAACACTGAGCATTGAGATCCCACTCCGGCAGCCGCTCCATTACAGCTTCGGACTCGGCAAAGTAAAGTCTGAACTTGCTGTCGAGCAATTCGGCGTCCCGTTTAATCGCCTGGGTGGCAAAGTAGTAGTCCAGCCCACGGGTCAGCATCCACCCGCAGAGGAACATCAACACAAACAGTAAAAAGGCACGTTTCCAATCCATGGTACAACCCGATAATCCACCAGTGTATGGCGTGATTATTCCTGAATGCGATCCTGTTAACAACGGATCGGTACCAATCTCAGCCATTCCTATCAGTCGTTTTGACGAGGCAACACTGACACATTCAATGCAGCCTTGTTCCGCGCCTCTGAACTCAGAAGCCGCAGCGCCAACCCACCAGCAGGGGCAAAATGCCTATCTCTAAAGACATAGACGGAAATTTTGTCCCACCTATCTCTGCCAAACCGGCTAAATCCATGACTTTTACGGACAATTACCGACCATAAAGATGGCACCTAACTTGCTGAGCTAAATGACGATTTATTAGCCAGGCAACCATAATGCCAACGCCTGCACCAAACAGGCTCAACGAATTCTCCGGCGCCTTTGCCGATCTCGGCACCTTCCTGCCACTGGTTCTGGGGCTGATTGCCCTGAATGGTTTTTCAGCCGAACGGATCTTCCTGGGATTTGGCCTGTTTGCCATCGCCATTGCCTGCTATTACCGTCGCCCCATTCCGGTGCAGCCGATGAAGGTGATTGCCGCCATGACCATCGGCCTTGGTCTCTCACCTGCTGTGATGGAAGCCAGTACCCTGATGATTGGGTTGATTTTAATTCTCCTCGCCCTGAGCGGCGCCATCACAGCGTTGGCGCGGCAGCTGTCTCAGGCGGTGAGTGTGGGATTGCAACTGGCCATTGGCTTGCAATTAATGAAGATGGGACTTGAGCAAATCAGCCTCAATTGGGTCGCAGGCCTTGGAGCACTGGGGTTACTGCTAATGTTCCGTGGCAATAAGGCAAGTATTGTGATGCTGTTGATTATTGCCGGCGGTATCCTGTGGCAGAGCCTTGGCACCAGTCCGGGTCAGCTGCCAAGACAAAGCTGGCAGATGACCCTGCCCAGCCTTTCTGAGTGGCAGTTCGCAATGTTTTCGCTGGTATTGCCGCAGTTGGCACTGACACTCACCAATGCCGTTATCGCCACCTCGGCCATGGCCAGTGATAAGTTCCCTGAAGACAAAGCCAAGCTTACCCCAAAACACTTGGGGCTCAGCTCGGGGCTTGCCAACCTGCTCAGCGCGCCTTTTGGCGGTATCGCCATGTGCCACGGCGCCGGCGGTCTGGCCGCCCAGTACAGCTTCGGCGCCAGAACCGCTTTGGCCCCGGCGATATTTGGGGTCAGTTGCCTGATTTTTGCAGCCGGATGGCAATATGGCCTTGGAGATCTGTTGCTGCTGTTGCCACTGCCAATACTGGGTGCGCTGCTGACCCTGGCAGGCGGCCAACTGGCCTGGTCAAAGCGCTTCCTCGATGGCCGACCTTTCTGTCTTGTGGTGATAGGTGCCACCGCTATCACCGCACTTATGGTCAATATGGCGGCAGGCCTCGCCCTGGGGCTGGTTTTGGAGTGGGGCCGCAAACGGGCACTGGCCCGTGCCTGAATCGCTTAGAGGCTTAAGGAAGCGAATAAGTCCCGTGTTTGCTCTGCGTGAGTTTACGATGGATAGATGCAAGGCACTGTTCGCATCTTCCTTAGCTCTCACGGCTGTGTGGCAGGCACACCTTCACCAAACAGCCCTGCTGCCAGGGAAGGGAGTCTTCAGGAGCAATATTGCGGATACTGAGTTTGCCGCCGTGGCGCGCCACCACATCGCGGCAAATTGCCAGTCCCAGCCCCAAACCATCACGCTTGGTGCTGGTAAAGCTGGTCAGCACTTCATTTTCTTCGAGTAACAGCCCGGTTCCATTGTCTGCAACAATCAGACAAGCCCCCCTTGGCTCAAAGCTGAGCCTGAGCAATATGTGCCTTGGCCGCGACACCTCAGCCAGCGCATCGAGGGCATTTTTCAGCAGATTCACCAGCAGCTGACTCAGGGCCACAGAGTCACCAAGCACCGGCCTTGGGCTGCCTGTCAGCTCCCGATGCAGCACCACATTAAGGCCTCCAAGCTCCCGCTCCAGTAAGCTCAGGGTATCGCCAATCAGCAGAGGCAGCTCCAGCAGCTCACTTTCACCCCGCTGACGCTTAAGCAAGCTGCGAATGCGATGCACCACGGCGCCCGCCCTCAAAGACTGGGCGTGAATTTTTCCAAGCAGTTCATAGTCCTGACTCGATTCAAGCGCCCGAAACTTAAGCCCCTGCAAACCGCCTTCACTGTATTGGGTGATGGCCGCAATGGGCTGATTCAGTTCATGGGCCAGACCGGCGCCTATCTCCCCAAGCACGGCGGCACTTTGCATCCGCTCCAGCATCAGCTCTTTGTCCCGCAGCGAACGCTCGGCGGCCAGCAGGCTGTCACTCTTTTGCCGAAACCTATACTCAAGCCAGAGATGATACAGCATGCCAGCAAGCAGCAGCAGGATAACGGTAACCGCATACTCACGGTTAGCCTTGAGCCAGCCCAGCGCCAGCTTCAGCGGCTCAGCGCCTGTGCCATGCAGCTGCAATTCTTCATAGAGTTTTATCACCGTAAGCTGGCTGATTGGGGCGGTCCAGCCCAGGGTTCTGGCCGAAATTGCCGCCTCCGAGCCCGGCGGCAACTCGAACAGCGCCTTGGTCACCGCCTGAGTGATGCGGGCAGGCACCTTATCCGAGGCGGCAAAAGACCAGTTGGGATACAAGCTGGTGCTGATTTCACAGTCGTAGCCCTCAGGTTTTACCGCGTTGATAATCCGGAAGTCCTCACGCCGGATAAGGCCCGAGTCGACCATTTCTTCCAGAGTGCAAAAGGGAGTGATGGCGCCATCGACCATGCCATCGCGCACCTGATACACCAGCGGCTCCAGCGGAAACCCCAAAAAGCGTACATCGGCGAAGAAGTTGGCCGCATCCAGTCCCCGGCGGTTTAACAGCCCAATGGTGGCCTGATAGCCCCCAAGCGCCTGAGGATCCGACGCCACGATACGTGCCCCCTTGAGCTGCTCAATGTTCTGCACCGGACTGTCGCTTCGCACTAGGATGGTAGAGCCAATGGCATAGGTGGCGCCGTTATGTTTGCGGCTGCGCATGGTGGCAAGCCAGGACAGTGGCATCTCGTTCGACAGGCTCAGATACTGGCCGGGGTTAGTGACAATAAACTGGATCCGTAAATCCAAAAGCTGCTCACGCATATCATCAAAATCCACCGGCACCACTTCGAAGCGATTGCCGGGCACCCTGTCAGACAAGTACTGCATCATCCCCTGCCAGCGCTGTTTGGCCTCGGCCACCCCATGATTTGCCAGCACCCCAACCCGAAACACAGCTTCAATGGGCTCATCCCCCATTTCCGCGTCGGTGGCGCCAAGCTTGAGCGGCCACAGCAAAAACGCCAGCAGCCACAGCAGCGGCAGATACACTGCCGACCGTGCCCCGACACGTTCAACCCCGCTGACCCAGTACGCACCCACCCTTGCCTGCCTTATTCAAAAGCTTTTGGTTATTGTGCCGTGACAGTGCCAACACCAACGTGAAGCCAGACGCAAAATCACCTGCCCGGCAGTGATCCAGCGCCAACTACCACACATCCGGCTTGCCGGGCGGGCCAGGCTTTTTTAGGCTGGACGAAAAGAGGGGGATGCGACCATGGCGCTCTATCTGGTTGATGATGACGAGGCAATCCGCGATTCACTGAGCTTTATGCTGGGGCAATTCGGCCGCCAGGTGACGAGCTTTGCCAGTGCCGAGGCTTTTTTGACGGCGGTGGATGTGAGCCAACCCGGCTGCCTTATTCTGGATAGCCGGATGCCGGGGCTGTGCGGTGAAGCGCTGCAGCGAGAACTGAACCGCCAGCAGAGTCCACTGGGGATTATCTTTTTAACCGGTCACGGCGATCTGCCAATGGCGCTGTGCGCCTTTCGTGAAGGTGCCTGTGACTTCTTCCAAAAACCAGTGCAGGCCGCGCCTTTGTGCGATGCCATCGATAAGGCAAGCCTGCAAAGCCAGCATCGCTTCGACACCATGGCACTGAAACAAAAGCTGGCAGCCCTGAGCCAGCGCGAAGCCCAGGTACTGAAACTGCTGACCGACGGGCTGACCAACAAGCAGATTTCCGAGACCCTGTTTTTGGCCGAGCGCACCATTGAAGTGCACCGCGCCAGCTGCATGAAGAAGCTCGGCGTGCATACCCTGGCCGAACTGGGCCGTTTTGCCTGCAGCCAGCCGGGTTAATACTGTCGTTGTCAGCGGTCGTATCAGGCAGCAGCCACTGCCTTGGTTTTTTGTCTGTTGGCCCTGAGCCGGGCTATCAGAACTGACATGCCAAGCACCGCAAGCGTGGGCAACAGCCAGCTGGCAAAGCTGTCAAACAGCGGCAGATGACCCAGCAGCTTAAGCGCCTTTTCACCAAACAGTCCCAGAATATGGCCCGCATCAATCACGCCAAAAGCCGTTGCCGTAGCCAGCACCATGCCTTGGGCCTGACGACTTAAACGGCGACGCAGCGGCGCAATCAGCAGCAAGGCAATCGCCAGCGGATGCAGCGCCACCACCACAGGCAGGGTGATGGTGAGCAGAGTATCCAGCCCCAAATTGGCCACCAGCGCCGACACCAGCAGACTCACTCCGACCGCCTGACGATAACGAACCTGGCGAAAGCTCTTCTCATAAAACTCACTGCCGGCACTGGTTACCCCAATCACTGTGGTCAGACAGGCCAGCAACATCACCAGCGCCAGTATCAGGCTGCCCGCCGTTCCCAGATGCGCCGAGGTAAAGCTGGTAAGAATAGCACCGCCATTGGCAAACTCCCCCACGGCGCCGCGGCCAAGCCAGGCCAGCGCCAGATACACCAAGGCCATGGCAAAGCCATACATCAGCGCCGCCAGCAGGGTGTATCGGCTGGTGAGTTTGGGGCAGTTGACCCCAAATCCACGGATAGCAGCAAAAATCACCCAGCCAAAGCCAATGGAGCCCAGCGCATCCATGGTCATGTAACCCTGGGTCAGGCCTTCAGCAAAGGGGCGAGTGGCATAAGCACCGGTCGCAGCGCCAATGTCAGGCGTTTGTCCCAGCGCCAGAACCGCCAGCACCCCAAGCAGGATAAGCAGCATGGGGGTCAGTAACTTGCCAACCCTGTCTATCAGGCGCCCGGGGTGGAAACAAAACCAGGCCGATAACAGACAAAAGCCAATAGTGAATGGCAACAGCAAATCATCCCCAGCCGGCGCCAAGGTAAACTCGTAGGCCACGGTAATCGCCCTTGGGATCACAAAGGCCGGTCCTATGACGATAAACAGCAGTACCCAGAAGCTTTTGGCAAACCAGTTGGGCAGATGCGCAGTAAGATTTTCAGAGCCGCGGCACAGCGCCACCATCACCAGCGCAAACGCTGGCAGGCCGACACCGGTCAGCAGAAACCCTGCCATGGCTGGCCAAAAGGCGTCACCGGCCTGATAACCCAAAAAGGGCGGAAAAATAAGATTGCCTGCGCCCAGATACATGGCAAAGGTTAAGAAGCCAAGGGCGGCGATATCGCGGAATTTCAATGTGATTACCTCAACTCGGGGAACCGGAAGAGGCTGGAAAGAAGAGAAAACACTCGCTGCCAGCCTCAGTGAAGGCTGGCAGAAGTTTCCCGTCAGCCCTGAGTAGAGAACAGGGAGAGCAGGAGCAATAGGCCGGTCACGCGCGCAGCACCGGCCGGAGCGGGTTTGGCTGAGTGATGTTGGGCTTTTTGCTGGGTATGCTTTTGCATGATGCACCTGTGTGGTTTTACGCTATGCCCGGTTGGGCGCTGCAAATTACAGCAGTTTCCTGTGACAAAAACAAGGGTTCAACGCACACTTTGTGCAATATAATCAACATGTTAAATCAAAGATAATTAATTGTATCCATTTTGATCTTTGCTCGTATTTTAATCAGGGTGGAACATTGCCATATTTAGCAGTCGTGTAACAATAAAGCCTGAATTCACCTCTGCGAGCAGCCCATGAAACCCTTTATCAATCTGAACGACCTTTGCCACCAGCCCGACATGGGCGAGCAAAGTGAACTTGGCCAATATGGCGAAACCAGCTTTGCCGTCAGCAATCTGATTGGTGCGAAACGCCTGGGTTATAGCGTTTCGATAGTGCCACCGGGCAAGCGGGTATGCCCGTTTCATAACCACAGGGTAAATGAAGAGATGTTTCTCATTCTGGCAGGCTCGGGCACCCTCAGATTCGGCGAGCACAGCTACCCGGTTGGGCCGATGGACATCATCGCCTGCCCACCGGGCGGCCCTGAGGTGGCGCATCAGCTTATCAACAGCGGCGACACTGACCTTAAATACCTGTGCCTGTCGACTCAGGATGAGGTGGATGTGTGTGAATACCCGGATTCAAATAAAATTCTCGCCATGACAGGCCCCCAGGGCGCACGCACCCTGCGCCATATCAGCCGCAAACAGGATGCAGTGGATTATTGGGAGGGTGAACTCGAGTAACCGGCACTCTTTCGATTACTCCGGGGTGCGACACAGTGTCGCAGTTTGCCGCTTTGGGTTTGTGCATCTATACCGGGTTCACAACAATAGGCCATCTTTTCCAATACACAACAAGAAGATGCAAGCCAAACTCTCCCCTGTTTTTCTGGCCCTTATGCCTTTTGTCTCACCGCTGGCGCTGTTTCCTGCACTGCTGACCTCCTCTGCCGCCAGTGCCAATCAGCTGATGGATGAAGTGATTGAAGTGCGTTCAGCGCGCGAAACCTCGGTGGTGCAAGCCAGCAGCCACAGCGCCCCCCACGCAGACATCAGCGAAGTGCTGCGAAGCCTGCCCGGCGCCGATATCAACCGCAATGGCCCCCTGACCGGCATTGCCCAGTACCGTGGCCTGTACGGCGACCGCGTGCATGTATCCATTGACGGCCAAACTCCGGCAGGAGCAGGCCCCAACGCCATGGATACGCCACTGTCTTACGCGGGCGGCATCCTTACCCAAAGCCTTGAAGTCGACCGCGGCATCGCCCCCGTAAGCCGGGGCACCGACACCTTGGGCGGCAGCGTACGCACCAGTGAAAGCCAGGCAATGGCAGGCGAAGTTTCGGGCCGTATCTCAGGCCAGTATCAGGCAAACGGCGAGCAATATCGCCTCGGCGCCAAAACCAATCTTGGCAGCGACAATCACGCATTGCTGCTATACGGCGAAACCCTGCAGGGCAAAGATGCCCCCGAAACCGGCGCGGGCCGCGAGATCCTGCCTGGCGTCTACGATAAAACCCTGGCTGGCGCCAAGTACCGTTACTACCGCGGCGACAGCTTTATCGGCCTTGGTGTGTCGCATCTGGAAACGCTGAACTCCGCCACCCCGGCACTGCCGATGGACATCGACTATATCCGCACCGACAGATTCAAGCTCGAAGGCCGCTCTATGCTCGCCGCCGACTGGCAGCTGGACTGGGAGCTTGGCTATAACGATGCCCGTCACGGCATGGATAACTACAGCCTGCGGATGAAGATGCCCTCGATGGCGCCGCGCTACAACAGCGCCGATGCCCAGAGCTGGCAAGGCAAGTTAACCCTTGGCAGCCGCGATTGGCTGTTTGGTGCCGACTTCAGTCAGGCGACCCACGACTCTGTGATCACCGAGCCCGGCAAGCCCATGTTCCGGGTAGACAATTTTGCCGGAGTTGAGGATGCGAGCTACAGCCTGTTTGCCGAGCGGCAACTCATGCTCTCCGACTGGCAATGGCAGCTGGGCGCCCGGGTAAAACACTACCGTTTCGATGCCGATGAAGTGAGCCACTCCATGGCCGCCATGAAGCCCGCCATTGCCGAGCTGATGCGCCGCTACAACAGCGCAGATCGCAGCCAAAGCGACACTGGGTTTGACTTGGTTGCCAATGGCCGTAAACCCATCAATGACGAACTGAGTCTGATTGTTGGCCTGGCGCACAAGCAGGCCAGCGCCAGTTATCAGCAGCGCTATTTGTGGGTGCCGATGCAGTCCACCGGCGGTCTTGCCGATGGCCGCACCTATGTGGGCGATATGGATTTGGAGCTGGAAACCGCCTGGCAGCTTGAGCTCGGGCTGGAACTTTATCAGGGGAATTTTGCCCTGAGCCCAAGGCTGTTTATCAATCGCATCGACAACTACATTCAGGGGCTGCCAACCGATGATGCCGCCATTATCGCCGCCGGTGATGCCAATACCCTGGTATTCAGCAACACCGATGCTCTGCTGTACGGCATGGACGTGACCGCCGACTGGCAACTCACCGAGGTACTGAGCCTCGATGTAAACGCCCTTTACGTTCGGGGTGAGCGCCGCGATGTAAAAGACGATCTGTATCGCATTGCGCCGCCTTCAGTCGCCATGGGACTTGAGTATCGCCGTGGCGACTGGTTTGCCAGATTGCAGGGCCGCGCGGTTGCAGCACAGGAAAAGGTGTCTGAAGTGCAGCAGGAGCTGCGCTCCAGCGGTTATGCCACTGTGGATGTGGCCGCTGGCTGGGAGTCAGGCGCCTTCGCCATCAAAGCCGGGGTCGACAACCTGTTTGATATTGAATATGCCGACCACCTTGCCGGTTACAACCGGGTGGCCGGTGGCGATATTGCCATGGGCGAACGTATGCCCCAACCCGGTTTGAATGCCTGGGTGATGGCGGATTATCGTTTTTAACAGCGGATTTAAATGTCGCGTCCGGGCACGCATAAGCGCATACGCGCCTGTGTCTAAGCGCTTGCGTCTATGCGCCGCCTGGCATTGGGTTCACATCAGAATGGCAAATGCACGACTGCAACTCTTAAATGACAGCAAGGGTGCAAAGACTGCCACTCTGAAAAGACTTCCACTCGCTTGAACCACCCCCCGCCTCTGCGGGGGATTTTTTTATCCATTAGCGGTAGTGAACAGGCGTCAGGGCTTTTTGGCCAATTTGCGCTGCAGGGTACGCCTGTGCATACCAAGCTTACGCGCCGTGGCCGACACATTGCCCTCGTTAGCGGCCAGCACCTGCTGAATATGTTCCCACTCAAGCCGTCTTGGGCTCATGGGCGCATCGAGACTCTCATCCACCTCCGCTGTTTGTTCATGCAGGGCTAACTGTGACGTTGCCTCCTCAGCACAGCCGCGGCGTTTCGCCTCGGGCAGCAGGGTGACGACTAGGGTCTGGCTGTCCACCGGCTTGGCAAGGTAGTTGTCGGCGCCGAGCTTTACCGCTTCCACCGCGGTGGCGATACTGGCAAAGCCGGTCAGCAGCACTATATTGGCAGCGGGCAAACTGGCCCGAAGCGGCGTTATCAGCTTAAGGCCGCTGGTCTGTTCAAGCTTCATATCCAAGAGCACATGGCTTGGCTGCCAGCTGCGGGCGCACAAGAGCGCCTCTGTGGGTTCACTCACGTGGCGGCACTCAAAACCGTGGCGGCTTAAGCGCCTGCACAGGGCCGCACCATAGGCGAGGTCATCCTCCACCACCATGAGTCTGAGTGGGGATTTCGATGTGGATTGCGTGAGTTGGAAAGATTGAGTGCTCTGGCTCATAACCCAGCCTCCTCGGCACAGAGCAGCGGCAGATACACGCTGGCGATACAGCCGCTGCTTGAACCCGTTGCAGCGCCCCTGGAAGAAATACCGCCTGTTGCATCGGGGGACATATTGGAAAGCACCAACTCGCCGCCGAGGCGCTCGAGGCTGGCGTGGGTCAGCATCAGCGCCATGCCAAGCCCCTGCTCGCTCGCCACTGGCCGTGCGCCCAGCGCTTGCAGCTGCGCCGCATCAATGCCCTTGCCTTCATCGCGTATGGTCAGGCGCAAGCGATTGTTGTCCACGGCGGTCGCCGACAGCCACACCCTCGCTTCACCGGTTTGCTGACGGGAGGCGCGGGCGCCGTTGTCCACCAGCGCCAGCAACGAAGGCAGTAGGCTCATGTCGCTGCAAAGCCGCCGGGCCTGCACTGTTTTATCAAACTGTATTTCTATGCTGACATCGGGCATCAGCAGCAGCACCCTGTCTGCCAGGCTGTTACACAGCGCCTCTACCGACACCACCGCCTGATGCCGCTCGCGGATCGCCTCGGTGGCGGCGCGAAGCTCGCTTAAGGTGGACTCACAGCGCCTGAGCGCGAGATCCATCTCGGCAGGCAGCTCAGCTACGCCTGCTGCCGCGCCTGCTGCCGCGTTATTGCCAGCGCCATTCCCAGCGTTTTCGGCAGCCTCCTCCATGGCCTCATCCACAAGCAGCCGCAAGGTGGCAAGCGGTGTGGCCAGTTGGTGACTCATCTGCGCCGAAGCTGTGCCCAGTGCCAGCAGCTGCTCCTGTCGAAGCTGGGACTCCCTAAGCGCTGCAAGCCTGGCATCGGCTGCCCGCAGGCGCCGTGAAATCAGCGCCACGCTGGTGGTCAGCACCAGGGCGCTCAACACAAAGTTAAGCCACATGCCAATAAAGTGAGAGTTCATGCCGCCGGTATCGGCCATCTCATGTCCCATGTGGGCATGGGCGCTGTGCATGCTGCCCGCCATGTCGCTGCTGTCCGGCGCGGCAAACAGCATCAGGCTGTAGGCAGCCGTGGTCAGCGCCGCCATGGTCCAGGGTGCCCAGGAAGGCAAGGTGACGGCGGCAATGGCAATCGGTAACAGCAGCAACGAGATAAAGGCGTTGGTGGCGCCGCCGCTGAAATACAGCCAGGAGATCCACAGCAAGGTATCGATAAGCAGGCTGATAAAAAGCCCGCCGCTGTGGCGCACTATACCGTGCCTGAGCCACAGGGTAACGCCAAGATAGGCAAGCTCGATGGCAAACACGTACTGCAGTGGCTCAGTTTTCAGCGACAGCCCAAAGGCATCGGCGCCAAAGAAGGTGAGCACCAATTGCAGCAGCAACCCCAGCGCCCGCAGGGTAATAAGCTGATTGGCCGCCAGTGGCGAATGGGAAAAACTCTGTGGCATAAGAGGCAAAAAGCCAGCAACTGTAGGTTGGTGCGATTTTACCCTTATCCCCGGCCAAGAACACTGACCCGGCACAAAAGCAGGTTAAAAAGCCTTGCTCACAGGCTCATCAGATCCCGCAGCAGGCTGGTTTGGCGGCGGGAGACTTCAATACGGGCACCGCTGGAGAGGGTCAGCTCCAACCCGCCACTGCTGCAGGCTTCGATATGACGGATATGCGCCAGCTGCACTATGTGCTGACGACTGACCCGAAAGAAGTGTTGGCTTGGCAGGCGCGGCTCGATTTTATTCAAGGTACGATAGATGAGCGGCTTGTTGTCGTCAAAATAGACCTGGGTGTAGTTTCCCTGAGCTTCGAAGCGCTCCACATCACCGAGCCTGACCAGATAACAATTGCGCCCATCTTTAACGAAAAACTGGCTGTCGAGGGTCATTTTTTCACTGCGATTGGCCGATTCTATCGCCAGCATCGCCCGTTCACAGGCCTGCTGCAGCCGCTGACTGTTGATGGGTTTGAGCAGATAATCCAGCGCCTGCTTTTCAAAAGCCTGCAGGGCAAACTCTTCAAAGGCGGTGGTAAAAATCACCCGCGGCGCCTCATTAAGGCTCGCCAGTAGCTCAAAACCGGAGCCATCGGGCAGGTCGATATCCAAAAACAGCAGATCCGGTGCATGTGCTTCACAGGCGCTGATGCCCTCCTGCACCGAAGCGGCTTCGGCCACCACGGTAATACCTTCTATGGCTGCAAGCTGCTGTTTCAGCTCAACTCTTGCCAGCCTTGAATCTTCGACTATCAGTGCCTTAAGCAATTTCCCTGTCCTTTTTATCCAGCGGCAAGCGCAAACACGCCACCACGTTTTCACCGTCGGCCCGAATATCGAAGGCGGCCTTGCCTGCCAACCTGTGGGCCTGCTCGCCATTATCATGACTACTCTCAAGACCACTCTCATGGCCATTCTCGAGGCCATTCCCGAGGCCATAGTGCAGTTGCAATCGCTGGCGAATGTTCTGGATCCCTATCCCGGTGCCCCGGGCATCTTCCGGCGCCAAGGTGCCGGGGTTGGTGACTTCCACCATCAGGCAGCCGGCTTCGCAGCGCGCCGAGATATCAATTCTGCCGCCCTGCAGCCGCTTGCCTATGCCGTGTTTAATGGCGTTTTCCACCATCAGCTGCAACATCATCTTGGGGAACAGCACATCCTGGCAATCCGGTGCTATGTCCAACCGGTAACTGAGGCGGGATTCAAATTGCAGCTCATTGATACTGAGGTACTGCTTAACTGTGCCGAGTTCCTGCTGAAACGGAATAAGGGCGCTGCTGTCGGCGTACATTACATAGCGCATCACATCCGACAGCTCAGTTAACATTTGCCGTGCCTTGTCTTTATCCTCCAGGATAAGTGCTCTGATATTATTGATTGCATTAAAAATAAAGTGCGGATTTATCTGACTTAGCAATAAATCCAGCTGCGCCGCCTGCAGCGACTGCTGCAGGGCTTCCTGTGACTTCTCACGCTGGCTTAGCAGTCGCTGGCGCTTAATCACCAGATAAAACAGCGACCAGAGCAAAATAATAAACAGGGTATTGGGGATGGACATCAGCAGCTGAGACGGGGCCTCCGGGATGACCTTGCCAAACACCAGCTCCTGATTGGGAAGCAGCACCAGCGCCACTAACGCGGTGGTTAACAGAGCCGCCAGCAAGGCGCCCAACAGCACATGGGCCACCACCCTGCCCAGCGACTTATCTTCAATAAAGCGATGAAAATACAGTCGCAGTAACCCTGTGGACACCATCAATGCCGCAAACAGCGACACTGAATTGACCAGCTCCCCCACACCGTAGTGGCTGAAGTAGCCCCGCACACTCAGGTTGAGCAGGGCAAAGCTTCCCCAACCAAGCGTCTGGTACAGCCAGAAACGCTTCAGATTGGAGCTCATAGAGCCTTCACCCAATTGGCGATATCCAGACTTACCGCGTCGCTGAAGCTAATCTCGCTGGTAACATATTCATTGGGCAGCCCAGATTTTGCAGGCTGAAACAGGTGGTTAAGGCCCGGGTAGATACGGGTGGTCAGCAGTTCATGCTTCACGTTGTTTTTAAATCCTTTTATGTTGGGGTCAGCCAGTACCTGCACATCCAGCTCACCATTCAAAGCCAGCACCGGCATGGTCAGTTTGGCCAGACTGGGGGCAGGATCGGCACTGACAAAGTACCTGAACCAGGGGCTGGAAAGCTGCTCTGCCTTGGCTTTGGCACTCTCCTGCTCATCGCCGAGGGATACCATCAGCTCGGTCAGTTCATCAGTCGCCACACCGCGGCGCACAGCGCTGAATATTTGTTTTTGCGCCCTATCATCTTTTTCGAGCGCCGCTTTGTCCATCCCCATCAACTGAGAAATTCTAAAGGATTGATCAATCAGGATTTGCTCGCCGCTGGTGCCAAGCCCGGCCAGCGATACCAAAAAGTTAACTCTGGGCTCTTTTGCCGCAGCCAGGGTGCCTATCAAACCGCCCTCACTGTGGCCGACAAAGCCTACCGGCAGCTTGTCTGCCCAGGGTTGAGCGCGGATAAATTCAAACGCGGCCAGGGCGTCGGTGGCAAAATCCAGACTGGTGGCACTGGCGAAGTCGCCACCCGACTGACCCACACCCCGGTCGTCGAAACGCAGCACGGCAATGTCTTCCCGGCTCAGTTGATGGGCGAGCACCATAAAGATTTTGTGACCAAAGGCTTCGGCATCCCGGGTGCTGGGGCCCGAGCCCGACAGCAAGATAGCGACCGCCTTTGGCGTCTTTGGCAGGCTAAGGGTTCCGGCCAGCGTGATACCGGCCTCGCTGGCAAAGCTCACGTCCTGCACCTGATAATCGGCGCTGAACAGCTCCTGCGGCTTGGGCTTGCGGCCCGCCAACGGTTGCTGCTGCCGCTCAAAAGTCACAGGGGCACTGAAACCGCCCTGCTGATACTGGCTGTGAATCGCATCCCCCTGCCACTGGCCCTCGATATTGATGGCGGCGGCCGGTAAGCCCAGCTTCAATGCCTGGCCGGTCAGGCTGGCCTCAGGAAAACAGATATCAAACTGTCCCTGCGCCGGCACATCCATACAGGCTTCAAAGCCGTTATCAGACTGCTTTAACTTCAATACCAGTTCCAAAGACGTCTTGGCGTTGACCTTAAGCTCGGCGATCCAGTTGCCGTTGATGGTCTCAGTCGCAGTAGAGTCGGCATACGCTGGGCAGCCAAGACTGACGGCCAGCAGGCTGGCAGCCATCCAATGCAGCTTGCTCCGTACCGGGGTTGAAGGGCGCTGTGTATTGCTGATGCTGATACTGTGGCTGGTAAAAGATTTCATGGCTGTGCTCCTGTTATCGTTTTGATGAAGCCATGCTAACGGGGCGCCCCCAGCCCATGGGCAAGACTTATGCGAGCGGCAGAAATTCTCTTTAAGCGGCGACTCATCCTCTTTAGCCACATAAAGGCGCCGGTTTGCAATCGGCCAGCCGAACTGCAATAGTCCCAAGACCTATCGACGGACAAATATAAAACGGATTTTAAATGAATCGCTTGCCCATAAACCTGACGGCAATTGCCCTGCTGTTTACATCAAGCCTCAGCGCCGCTGAGGCGCCAGGCCGCATCGATACCAAGGCCACGAGCCTCTACCCCAACCAGGCCCGTAACGCAGTGTCCTTAAGCTTTGATGATGCCAGGGTCAGCCAGGCAGATGTGGGGTTGCCGCTGCTGGCGCGCTATCAGGTCAAGGCCACCTTTTATCTGCTGCCGGTATTTGCCAAAGAGCGGCTGCCACAATGGCAAGCGGCACTGAAAAGCGGCCATGAGATTGGTAACCACACCATGAATCACCTGTGCACCGGCAATTTTCAGTGGCTACGGGACAAGGATGCCGGACTGGAGCAGGCCGATTTAGCCTTTATCGCCAAAGACCTGGATCAGTCACAGGCTTTTTTTGAAAAAGAGCTTGGTATCACCCCAAAACACTTCGCCTACCCCTGCGGCCAGACCTTTGTTGGACGCGGTAAAGAGGTTAAAAGCTATGTGCCGCTGATTGCCGAGCGCTTTATTACCGGCCGCACCTGGAACGATGAAACCGCCAACCTGCCCGGCTACACCGACTTTGCCCAGCTGCGCACCCTGCCTATCGACAATAAAAGCTTTGCCGAAATAAAGGCCATGCTTGAAGCGCAGCGGGAAACCAATAAGTGGCTCATTCTGGCGGGCCACAACATAGGCAGCGAAGGCACCTTCACCACCCGCACCGAAGCCTTGGAGCAGCTTATTCAATATCTGCAGGACCCAGCCAACGGCTACTGGCTGGCGCCCGTGGGGCAAGTAGCCGCGCATCTACAGGCAGGCGAAAACGCTGCCACGGCAGCGGCCAGTAGCCAGTAGTCAGAGCAGTCGCCAATAAGCTGTATTGGCGTTGGCTTATTGGCGTTGACTTAGGAATAAACACGGGAGAAATCAGATGAAAACCATCGGCATGCTCGGCGGTATGAGCTGGGAGTCCACCTTGAGCTATTACAAGGCAATTAATGAAGGGGTAAAGCAGCGTCTCGGCGGCCTGCACTCGGCAAAGATTGCCCTCTATTCTGTGGACTTTGCCGAAATCGAGCGGCTGCAACATCAGGGCGACTGGGACGCAACAGCCCGCATTCTGACAGACGGCGCGAAAGCTGTGGAAGCCGCCGGCGCCGATTTTCTGCTGATTTGCACCAACACCATGCATAAGGTGGCGCCGCAAATTGCCGCCAATATCCAGATCCCCATTTTGCACATTGCCGATGCCACCGCTAAGCAATTGAAAGCAGACGGCATCAGCAGAGTAGGCCTGCTCGGCACTCGCTTTACCATGGAGCAGGACTTCTACAAATCACGTCTGACTGAGCTGTTTGGCATAGAGGTACTGGTGCCTGACCTTGCCGGGCGCGAGCTGGTACACAGGGTGATTTACGATGAGCTATGCCTTGGCAAGATTAACCCAGCGTCCCGCGAGGCCTATCTTGGCATTATGGGATCACTGGTAAGCCAGGGCGCCCAGGCCATCATCCTGGGCTGCACCGAAATAGCCCTCTTGGTGCGTCAGCAAGATACTCAGATTAAGCTTTACGACACCACTCAAATCCACGCCCAAAGCGCGGTGGAGATGGCGTTGCAGACAGAGGGTTAATCGACAACAAAAAGACGACCCTAGGGTCGTCTTTTCTATTTTTTAGAGCTGCTTTAAAGCTGAGTTACGCCGTGCCGCCAACGGTTAAGCGATCCAGCCTTAAGGTTGGCTGACCAACGCCAACCGGCACGCTTTGGCCGTCTTTACCGCAAACGCCCACGCCCTTGTCGAGCTCGAGATCGTTACCCACCATGGAGATCTGGCTCATGGCCTCGGGGCCGTTACCAATCAGGGTGGCGCCCTTGATGGCCTGGGTGATTTCACCCTTCTCGATAAGGTAGGCTTCGGAGGCAGAGAACACGAACTTGCCTGAGGTGATATCCACCTGACCGCCACCGAAGTTGGGGGCATAGATGCCCTTTTCTACCGACTTGATGATGTCGGCTGGGTTGTCGTTACCCGCAGTCATATAGGTATTGGTCATGCGCGGCATCGGCAGGTGGGCGTAGGACTCGCGGCGACCGTTGCCGGTTGGGGCCACGCCCATCAGGCGGGCATTGAGTTTATCCTGCATGTAGCCTTTCAAAATACCGTTTTCAATCAGCACGGTTCTGTGGGCCGGTACGCCTTCATCATCGATGGTGAGGGAGCCGCGGCGACCCGGCAGGGTGCCGTCGTCCACCACAGTCACCAGGCTTGAAGCCACCTGCTGGCCAACTTTGCCACTGAAGGCGCTGGAGCCTTTGCGGTTAAAGTCGCCCTCAAGACCATGACCCACGGCCTCGTGCAGCAGCACCCCTGGCCAACCCGGACCAAGTACCACAGGCATTTCACCGGCAGGCGCATCCACAGCCGTAAGATTGACCTGCGCCTGACGCACGGCTTCACGGGCGAAGCCAAAGCACATTGGTAAGCCACTGTCGTCATTGGCAAACAGCGGCGCAAAGTCATGGCGACCACCACCACCGGCACCGCCGCGCTCACGCTTGCCGTTTTCTTCCATGATCACCGAGCAGTTGAAGCGCACCAGCGGACGAATATCGGCAGCCAGGGTGCCATCGCTGGCAGCCACCAGAATTTCTTCGTGCACGGCGGAGAGGCTCACCACCACCTGAATGATGCGGGGATCCAGGCTGCGGATATAGGCATCGGCCTGACGCAACATGGCGATTTTGGTGGCTTCTTCCATGGCGGCGATGGGGTCGGCGCTGTCGTACAGGGTCTTGGCACCCTGACGTTTCCAGGCGCGTACCTGATAGTCGCTGCCCACCTGTGCTATGCCACGGGCGGCCAGTGAGGCGGCTTCCAGTGCAGCGGGGGTGATTTCATCGGCATAGGCGAAGCCGGTTTTCTCACCGCTGATGGCGCGCACACCCACGCCACGCTCGATGTGAAACGAACCTTCCTTGATGATGCCATCTTCCAGCACCCAGGTTTCGTGGCGGCTGCCCTGAAAATAGAGATCGGAAAAATCCACCTTGTGAGCGTGGATGAGTTTCAGGTATTCCGCGAGGCTATCCAGGCTCAGTTGGTTGCCGAGCAGGCTGTGTTCCACTTGGGTTAAAAATGGCATCTGGTCTCTCAATAAACTTGTGATTATTCTGATTTTCCGGCGCCCAGCAGCACCGGTTTTGCAAATCGGTTATGGCTTGCCACCGGCATGGCGGCGCGCACTCTGGCAAGTTCGCTCATATCGAGCCTGGCCTGCACCCAGCCAGTGCCCGCAGGCATCTCGGCCAGGGTTTTGCCCCAAGGGTCAATCACCATGCTCTGGCCCCAGGTTTCACGGCTGCCGGTATTGTGGCTGCCCCACTGGGCCGCACCAAGCACAAAGCACTGACTCTCGATGGCCCGCGCCTTGAGCAAAATTTCCCAATGCGCCTCACCGGTTACCCTGGTAAAAGCGGCAGGCAGGGTAATAATTTCTGCACCCGCCAGTCTAAGCGCCCTGAACAGGTCCGGGAAGCGTACATCGTAGCAAATGGCGAGCCCAAGCTTACCAAAGGGGGTGTCCACCACCACCAGCTGTTCACCGGGGCAAAAGGTGTCGCTTTCACGGTAGCGCCTGGTGCCATCGGCCACATCCACATCAAAGAGGTGGATTTTTTCATAATGCCCCAGCACATCGCCTTTATCATCAAATACATAACAGCGGCTGTAAACCCGACCATCACCACTGCGGACCGGAATGGTGCCCGCCACCATATGTACCTGGAAGCGTGCCGCCAGTGCCGACAGCGCCAGCTTTAACGGCTCGTCTTCTGCGGACCAGGCAAGCTGCTCACTCTCATGGCCACCAAATAACAGACAGCACTCGGGCAACACCACCAATTGTGGCTCATCCGCCTGCCTTGGCAAGGCCTCAAGCTGCGATTCGATAAAGGCCAGATTGGCCGCCACATCGCGGCTGCTTTGACATTGCAGCAGACTTATCTGCATGGAAATCTCCGGTGCTTGAGACTTGGCTAAATTGCCTCGGTGCGCTCCATTGTAGCGGTATCGCCCCGGGGAGCAAGTTGGTCAGAGGTGGGGTTTTCAGTTCGTTTTCGTGCTGCGCGGGCGACTGTGCCGGAGCAGGTTCCTGCTTCTGTTCTTGCTTCTGTTCTTGCTCAGGCTGGGTGGCTGGCGGCTGTTGTCCTTCAAGCGACTCAGACTGTGGCTGTCCTGTTGGCGGCACAGTGCCTGCTGGTACCTCGCCGGGTTTTCTTGGCAGCACAGATTCAGGGATTTCTATTTCCTTACTCTTACGCTCCAGCTCTTCCAGCATGGGGTCGCTCATGGTGCCGGTAAGGCGGAAACGGATTTCTGAAATTACCTCAATCACAGGCTCCAGCACCTTGGTCAGGGCGAATGCACCAAGCCCCATGGTCCAGGCGCTGGTACTTAACAGCACCACAGTAGGCACGCTGGACGCGAGCTGAGGCACAAAGCGAATATCGTAGTTCAGGCTCTGGGTGGTTAAGTCGGTAAAGCCGCGCACCTTCATATTGCCGGCGATGGCGTCCATTTCGGTATCCCGGGTCTTCACCACGCCGTTATCCAGCTCCAGCGTGCCGGTGAAGCTGTTATAAAACATGCCCTTGCCAAATACGTCGGTAAAGTCCAGCGACAGCTTGCGCAGCAGCGAGTCCAGACTGAACAGAGAGAAAATCCGTGCGCCCTTGTCGCTTATCTCAGTCAGGCTGCCCTTGCCCAGATTAAAGCTTAAGCCACCGCTGAGGTTACCCAGTTCAAACTCGTGGGGGCCACCACGCCAAAACAGCTCGGCGCTCACATCCAGCGGCGAATCCTTGATGCCGGGGTTAATACCCAGCTGTTCGCTGAGCGCATCAAACTGATTGGCCTTCACAGTAAAGTTCATTCGGGTTTCGTTCAGCTCAGGTGCCGTTTTCCACACGCCCTGACCACGCAGAGTGGCCGCAGGAGATTCCAGCGACAAGGTCTGGAAGCGGTAGCCCCCCTCTTCCGGCTGGGCCTGCATCACCAGATGCCCCAATGGCCGCTGATACAACCTGAAATCATCCACATCCACCGCCAGTGGCGGCAGGTTTTTGGCAATATCATCACTCTTGAAGGCCGCTTCGCCCTCGGCAAATTCCGGCGCCAGATAAAGACGTGATGCCCTGAGTTTGAGGCCGCCACCATGCCAATCGGGGAAGAAATCAATATCACCCACAAACTCGTTGGCTTTAGTGCTCACCCGCCACAAACCGTCCACAGGCTGCGCTGTCAGCAGCGTTTGATTCAGATCCTGCCCCAGAATATTCAGGGTGCCGATTTGGGTGTTGATGGCCATCAGCGGCGGGAAAAAGGACGGCCCTTCACCAGCGCTGTCGTTATTAACGAACCCCATGATGATAGGCAGCCAATCGGCAAAGGCCGCCTTGGTTAAGCGAACCTCCAGGGTACCGGCGCGCACAGGCCCAGCCGGGGCTGATGTCATATCAGCACTCGCGTCTGGCGCCGCAGTCGTTCCTGTAGCGACCGGGACCTGTGTTGTAGCACTGGCTTCAGCGGCTGCGGCTGGCGGAACCGACAGGCTGTCGCTCAGGGTCAGTAAAAAGCTGTCCATGGTTGCGCTTTGCGGATTGATATCTCCTTCAAAGCGGCCCTTGCCATCCAGGGTAAGCGCCAGATTGAGCCCTTTGGCGGAGCCGCCAAGGCTCAGTGACAGGGGCATGGGAGTACCTGCAGTTTTGGCAAATGGCGGTGGCAACTTAAGCTCAGTGTTTCTCAGGCTGGTTTGGGCGGAAGCATCAAGCAGCCAGTCACCCTCAGCGGGCAGGGTCAAATTCAGCTCGCCCTGCCAGGCCATCTGGCCGCTGTAAAACGGCGACAGTGGATTGTCGAGCGCCTTTGGCAGCGTCGCCAAATCCCAGCCACCTTTAAGCTCGGCCTTTACTCCATAGCCTTCGTCGCCATGGGCTCCTGCTACCTTAAGCTCCAACGGCTGACCGAAGAGTCTCGCGTTCAGGCCACGGGTGGTTATCTTGTCGTTGGCAAAACGCAGTTCGCCCTTAACGCGGGTCAGTTGCACTCCTGGGGTTTTAATAAACACCGGGCTTTCTTCAAACAACACCAATCCCTGAATATCCGGCTCTCCGCCATGGTAGAGGGGAATTGCCAAATCCAGATCGCCACGAACCTTGCCCTGCACCTGCACCACTTCAAGAGTCGCGCCCACTGAGTCTTTCAGCGGCGACTGCTGCAACACAGCCGTGGCCGCAGGGCCTGTGGTCGCCAGCGCCGCTTCTACCTTCAGCAGGGTGTTAAGGCCCATTTCGGGAATGTACACATGGGCACCGGCGGCGTTGACGTCTTCGAGCATGCCCTCATCGACCCAAAGATCCATGCGCAGGTTTTCAAACAGGGCTCGCAGGCGAATATCGGTCACTGCCGGCCAGTCGGGTTGGAAGGCGTAATGACCTTCATCGAAAATAAATCCGGCCTGGAAAATGCCTGAGTTGTCGCGATAGGGGAAATCTTGCAGGGCGCCATGCCAGACCACTGCGGCCTCACGGGTGCGCCCTGCCAGAATCGCGCCCTCAAGGTAGTCGGCAAGGGGCTCACCCATGGCGCCGCGGGGCAGATAATATCCGGCGCGGGCACCGTTTTTCACTTCCACACCTGCGGCCAGCGCCAGATGCGCGGGCGCAGCAAAACTGAGGCGCATGGCAGCATCCAGCGCCAGGTCGGCGTTATCGAGCCGCACCGATGGCGCCAGCAAGGTTTGGGCGGCAATATCATACCCAAGCTCCATGCCCGGCGTGGTAAACGCAAGCGGCGCTTTAAAGCCTTTACCGAAATCGGCGCCCAGGGTTTGGGCCGGAACAGAGGCACGCAGCAAATTACCATCAAAATAGAGCCTGGCATCCAGAGCACTGACCCCGGGTACGGCGCCGGAGCGCTGCCATTGAATGGCGCTAAGACTGGCACTGGCAGCCAACTTGCCGGGCTGCCAGCTGATGTTCAGCGCATCTACATTCCCCTGGGGCGCCATTTCCAGCGCGGTGCGCAGCCCTTGCTTGCTGATGCCGGGGATAAGCGGCGTTAACGGCGCCAGGGACGCCAGCGCAATTTGATCTATGCCGCCAGTCAGGCGCTGGCCATCGTAACCAAAACGAAAATCGCTGGACGCCCAGGGAATATCGTTGCTGGCCAATTCCAGTTGGTCACTGCCTAGGATCCAGCCGCGACCATGACGCTGCCACAGGATCCGGCCGCCATCCACCGCCAGGCGCTGGTGACCTTCAATCGCGGGCCATTCAAGGTAACTCGGGGCAAACTCCACCATGGCCGACACCAGGCTGCGATTTGCCACTTCGGCCCAGGCCTGCAAATTGGCAACGCCCTTGAGCGGCAAAGGTTTGCTTTCATCAAACGGATTGGGACGACGGGCGGCCCACTCACCCAGATCCAGCTCGCGGGCGGCAAGGTACGCCTGACCACGAATGCTGTCCGGCTCATTGCCATCGCCTTTTAAATCGATTTGCAGCGACAGTCGCTCGGATTCGTTGGCGTCGGCATCCAGATAGACATAGCCTTCGGCGCGGTGACGCCCCTGGCCGTTGTGCCAGCGCAAATCACCAAGGTAGATGGGGCGAAAATCATGGTGGCGGCTCTTAAGCTGCACCATGGCTTCGCGCATGGCAAAACTCTGCAGTTGCTCAAGCAGCAAACGATACAGCCAATCGGTGCCGGTTGAAGCGGTTTGCTTGTCTTCACCGCCGCCCATGGCATCGAGATCCAGTGCTACCTGTACCCCATCGAATACCACGTTTTCAATGAAGGCCTCGCGGCTTAGCAGGCTCTGCCAGAAATCGAGTTTCACCTCGGTGCGCTTGATAATCAGGGTCAGCGGCAAACCATCCTGGGGCGGCAGCACCAGGTTTTCCACCGTCAGCGCCGGCCCAAAGGCCTGCCACTCGGCGGCAAGGCGGGTCACCTGCACCTTGAGACCATAGTTGTCCCAAAGGTAAGCGGTCACTCTGTCTCTGGCTTGGTCCAGCTGAGGCAACAGGCTGCGGATAAGGCTTACCCCCAGTGCAAACAGCACCAGCAGGGTCGCCAAAGTCAATCCACAAACCCGGCCCACGTTCGCCGGACGCCAGAATCCCGCCACTAGACCATTACCACATCAAACTTGTTCTGGGCGTACAGGGGTTCCATTTGTACCCGAATGCGCTTGCCGATGTAGACTTCCAGTTCGGCCACATGGTGACTGTCGTCGCCACTCAAACTGGCATGCACCGGCGGAGCGCAGTACACCAGAAACTCATCGGCCTTGTAGGCCTTGTTGAGGCGGATGATCTCGCGGAAGATCTCGTAGGACACGGTTTCCACCGTCTTCATGTAGCCGCTGCCCTTACAGGCCGGACACTCACCGCACAGCACATGCTCCAGACTCTCCCGGGTACGCTTGCGGGTCATTTCCACCAGCCCCAAGCCTGAGAAGCCGCTGACATTGGTTTTAACCCTGTCGTTGGCCAGCGCCGCCGTCAGGCTGGTCAGCACCCGCGCCCTGTGATCCTCACTGAGCATATCGATAAAGTCGATGATGATGATGCCGCCGAGGTTTCTAAGCCGCAGCTGGCGGGCAATCGCCTGGGTGGCTTCGAGGTTGGTGTTGAAGATGGTTTCTTCCAGATTGCGGTGGCCAACAAAGGCGCCGGTGTTGATGTCCACCGTGGTCATGGCCTCGGTCTGGTCGATAATAAGGTAACCGCCGGACTTAAGCTCCACCTTGCGACCCAGCGCCCGCTGGATTTCATTTTCCACATCGTAGAGGTCGAAGATGGGCACAGTGCCACTGTACAGCTCAATCTTTTCCTCGAACTCAGGCATAAACTCCTGAGCAAAGTGTTTAAGCTCTTCAAAGGTGCTGCGGGAATCCACCTGGATACGGTCAAGCTCAGTGCCGACAAAGTCGCGCACGATGCGTACAGGTAACGCCAAATCCTGATACAAAAGCGTGCTGCCCTTGCGCTTGCGCCGCTCGGTGACCTTGGCCCACACCCGGCGCAAAAACGATGCATCCTGACGCAGCTCATCTTCGCCCGCACCTTCGGCGGCGGTGCGGATAATAAAGCCGCCGTCTTCATCCACGAAAGGCTGGGTGACTTCTTTAAGGCGAGTGCGCTCTTCTTCGGATTCAATCCGCTGCGACACCCCCACATGGCTGGAACCCGGCATAAACACCAGGTAACGCGACGGTAAGGTGATGTCGGTAGTCAGGCGCGCGCCCTTGGTACCCAGGGGGTCTTTGACCACCTGCACCATGATGTCCTGGCCCTGACGCACCAACTCAGCGATGTCGCGCACCACGAAGTTGCCCTTCTCAACATCGGCCACACACTCGGTGTGGGGCATGATGTCTGAGGCGTGCAAAAAGGCCGCCTTATCGAGACCTATGTCCACGAAGGCGGCCTGCATACCCGGCAGTACCCGGCTGATCCGGCCCTTATAAATATTGCCGACCAAACCGCGTTTCATGCGCCGCTCTATGTGTACTTCCTGCAATACCCCGTGTTCAACCAGCGCCACCCGGGCCTCGTTGGGGGTCACGTTGATCAGCAATTCTGAGCCGATTTTGCGTGGATTTTTCTGACTGGAATAACTTGGGCTGTTCACGGTTTCCCCCTCAGGGAAAGTCAGTTAAACGAATGTCGACGGCGCCGCCTTAAATCAGGGAGAACGCGGCCAGCAGCCGACGGGTCTCAACCAGGGGAAGTCCCACCACGGCGCTGTAGCTGCCGTTGATGGCTTCAACGAAAATACCGCCAAGCCCCTGAATACCATAGGCTCCGGCCTTATCCATTGGCTCGCCGCTGGCCACATAGGCCATGATATCGGCTTCGCTGAGACAAGCGAATTCCACCTTGGTGGTGACAGTGTCGCACAGGGTGCGCTGCCCGTCTGTGAGGGCAACGGCGGTCATGACTTCATGACTGCGTCCGGATAAGGACGCCAGCATGGCGCGGGCATCGGCTTCATCCAGAGGTTTGCCCAGCAGCTCGCCATCCAGCACCACTATGGTGTCTGAACCCAGCACCACGGGGGCATCGATTTGGCCGCACATCGCCAGACCAGCCTTTGCTTTTTCGACCGCAAGCCGGGCGACATAGTTCGCAGGCAGTTCATCAGCCAGTGGCGTTTCATCGATATCCGGGTTAACCCGCTCAAACGAAAAGCCGGAAACACCCAGACCTGCCTGAGCGAGCAGCTCCCGGCGACGAGGGGATTGGGAAGCCAAAACCAGTGTCATTGCGCGTTATCTCACTTTGTAGTGGCGGCGCAGGCGGCGCAGGAACCAGAACACCCAGGGCCAGATAATAAGGCTCGAGAGCATTGGCCAGAAGATGGCGTGGCTGTAGCTGGCCTTGGTGAGCACATACTGCAACCAGAACACCACCAGATGGAACACACCAACCAAGGCTGCCACCAGCAAGGATTGCTGCCAGATGGTGAAGTTGCGCATCCGCTGGAAGTGCATCGCGACTACATAAATTACCAAAGAAAATGCCAGCGCCCTGACCCCTAAGGTCGCGCCAAGCATGATGTCGAGTACCACCCCGAGGATCCAGGCGGTCAAAATGTTGTATCTGTGCGGCAGCGCCATGGTCCAGTAAATCAGCACCAGCAGCAGCCAGTCAGGGCGCCAGGCCTCTACCAAATCCGGCAGCGGCATAATCTGAAATAACACGCCGACGAATAACGTCAGCCACACAACGATTCGGCCATTGGGCGCTTGCAAACTCATTGGGCGCTCTCCTCAGCCACGGCGGCATCCTTGGGCTCTGTCGCATCCACCGCAGGCGTTTCATTGGCTTCAGTATCGCCGACCGGGTTACGGTCCATATCGGGCCAAATCAGCAGCAGGTAACGAATTCTATCCAGCGCAGCCAGCGGCTGGGCGGTTACCCTGGCGTAGGCCTGGGCATCATCGCGGGACACCTCAGTGACCCGTGCTACCGGATAGCCTTCCGGGAAGCGGCGACCCAGGCCGGATGTCACCAGCAAGTCGCCCACCTTCACATCGGTGCTTTTCGCCACGTGGCGCAGCTCCATCTCATCCAGCTCGCCGGTGCCATTGACTATCATGCGCACATCGTTGCGGGTAATACGCACAGGAATGGCGTGGCTGGAATCAGACATCAAGAGCACCCGCGCAGTAATGGCACTGACTTCCACCACCTGGCCGACAATACCCTGAGCATCCAGCACCGGCTGACCGACATAGACGCCATTTTGGGTACCGCGATTGATGACGATTTGCTGATGGAAGGGGTCGCTGGCCACCTCCATCACTTCGGCCACCATTTTGCGGGCATCCATGTGCAGCGGCGAGCCAAGCAAGGCCCGCAGACGCTCGTTTTCCTGACGCAGGTGTTCAAAGCGTTGCAAACGCTCGCTCATCAGCAGTTGCTGACGCAGCATTTCGGCGTTTTGGCGCTGGAGCATGTTACGGGTAGCCAGCATCTCGGCCACGTTGTCCAGCATGTCGCCGGGCACGTTAGCCAGATACTGTAACGGACTCAGCAGGGTAGCCACCGATTGGCGCACCGGCGTGAGGCGATCGTTGGCCACGATGAGGATCACCGACAATGCAATTGCCAGTGTCAATCGGAATTGGTTGGAGACGCCACGAACAAAAATAGGCTTCATAAAATAAAGGAGGCGGTTGCCTCACCGCCTCTTTCGTCCCCGAAAATCAGTTTTCGTCGGAGAAGAGATCGCCACCGTGCATGTCGATCATCTCCAGCGCTTTACCACCACCGCGGGCAACGCAGGTCAGCGGATCTTCTGCAACCATCACTGGAATGCCGGTTTCCTGCATCAGCAGACGGTCGAGGTCACGCAAGAGTGCGCCACCACCGGTCAGCACCATGCCACGCTCGGAGATATCAGAAGCCAGCTCCGGCGGAGACTGCTCCAGTGCCACCATAACGGCACTGACGATACCCGACAACGGCTCTTGCAGGGCTTCGAGAATTTCGTTGCTGTTGAGGGTGAAGCTTCTTGGCACACCTTCGGCGAGGTTACGGCCACGCACTTCAATTTCCAGCACTTCATCGCCGGGATAGGCAGTACCTATGGTGTGCTTGATGCGCTCGGCAGTGGCTTCACCAATCAGGCTGCCGTAGTTACGGCGTACGTAATTGATAATGGCATCGTCAAACTTGTCGCCACCGATACGTACAGAAGAGGAATACACCACACCATTCAAAGAGATAATGGCCACTTCAGTGGTACCACCACCGATATCCACTACCATGGAACCTGTGGCCTCAGATACCGGCAGGCCGGCACCAATGGCGGCCGCCATTGGCTCTTCAATCAGATACACTTCGCGGGCACCAGCGCCCATGGCTGATTCACGGATGGCTCGACGCTCAACCTGTGTGGCTCCCACAGGCACACACACCAGCACGCGTGGGCTGGGGCGGAAAAAACTGTTGTTGTGAACCTGCTTAATGAAGTGCTGCAGCATCTTCTCGGTCACATAGAAATCGGCAATAACGCCGTCTTTCATGGGGCGGATTGCCTGAATGTTACCAGGGGTACGTCCGAGCATCAGCTTGGCTTCGGTACCCACAGCAGCCACGGACTTTTGCCCTGAGCTATTGCGTTCGTTACGAATTGCCACCACCGAAGGTTCATTCAGAACAATACCTTCTTCGCGAACATAAATGAGGGTGTTGGCGGTACCCAGGTCGATCGAGAGATCATTGGAAAAAATGCCACGCAGCTTCTTGAACATGTAACCAGCCTGTTTTTCTGAGGAGCCAGGGAAAAGAAAAATCAGCTAACTTTATCAATGCCACCCTGATTCCACAAGACCGCTGAGGTTAACAAACGCTAATGAAGTGATTTTTTTTGAACCGAAAGTAAGGTGATGAAAAATGCGGCAGTTTTTGATGCAATTTGACGCACTTTTGCATCCTGAATGTGAAAATTGCACCCGCCACCCCACCAGGCAGCATCACAGGCAAAAAGCCTCCTTGCATGCTCAGCACTTGCCTTGGGATGACCGATTACAGGCGCGGTTGCGCCTGTTCTTAGTTCACCTCACGCCAAAAAATAATCCGGTCATCGCCACGAAAACGACCAAAATAAGCGCTGGCTCTGGGGTCAACCAAGCTATTGGGCGAACTGTTGTCCCAGTTCCAATACCATTTCAGCCACTGCGGCGCATCAAGGGGTGCGCTAACCTGGCCACGGTACAAAGGGCTGCCCTGCGCCTGCCAGTACAAATCCAGCATACCGGCACTGAACTGGGCTGGCGTAGCGCTGCGCACTATGCTTTGCCCTGCACTCAGATCCGGCTCAAACACATAGCCCCGGGCGGGATCGTCCACCTGAGGTGTTGGTAAGGCCGGATTCACTGAGGTGCAACTGTCATCGACAGACAAGCCCCAGCCGCTTCCCTGCCAAACCTGGGTTCTTGCTGGCATCCGCAGAATTTCATTTTCGGGGCCATAGGTATTTTCCAGCACCAGCCGGCCATGACGCATCTTGATGGTGCCGAGCCGCTGGGCCGTGCAATTATTGCTGGGCAGGGTGCAATCGCCGCTGCTATCCGGTTTCATGTCCAGAGGAGAGAGCTGCGAATACTCGCCGTCGTTGTCATCAACTCCAAGGCCAATATCCAGCAGTTCAAAGGGGCCATCAGCACCCGGCGCCGTGGTGCGGGCAAACAGGAAACTGTTGCTGGCACCAAAAGTCATTGAACCCTGATTCCAGCTGCCGCCAAGGCTACTTAAACGTGCCGACAGGTTAATGCCATCATCGGCATTTTCCGCTTGCAGCTGTACTACACCTTTGGCAAACACGCCCTGATAATTCTGAGTCACCACTGAGCCAAGGTTTTGCGCCTCTATCGTCATGGTCAGCGGTGTGGGTTGATCCATATAGCTAAAGCCGCTACAGCCGGGAATGAGTGATACATCTTTCACTATGTATTTGGCCGGCACGAAGCGCCCCAAGGGTTGGGAATTGCTGGCCTGAATGGTCTTATTGCTGCCCAGATAACCGCTGAATGCAGCCGTACCAAAGCGGAATACCCCGACTTCGCTGACGCTTTGCGCCACCGTGTTAGGGGTAGTCCCGGCCACATGCCCATACTCCTGCACGCTTGCCTGACCAAGCACACCACCCGAGGGTGCCACCAGCTCATGGGCTAACGCCACCCTGGGCCAGGCAAAATTTGGCGTGGTGTTATTGCTGCAAAAATCGGTGCTGGCTACCTTCCACGCTACTGGAGAAATCAGTAAATTGAAGGGTTCCCCGGCGCGCTTGAATACATTGCAGCTTTCATAGGGTGAGTTGCACTGGCCCTCATTGGCCTGAGTTGCCACACAAAAACCATAGGGACTGCTGACAAAAATGTCTGAGCCTGTCATCAGCAAGCCCGGATCGCCTGTGACATCAGAGCCTATGTATTTTGCTGACAGTGACAACTGCCCCGCATCGGGGTAATCCACATTGATTTGCGCCTCACCGGCGGCATCGAAGTTCAGTACCAGATGCTCTGCGCTGGTTTCCGATGTGCCCACAGGCGTGCCATTTACTGTTACCTGGGGGGTGCCGATGATTTGCGCCGCCGTAGGCGTTTGATAACCACTCCAGAACAACAGATCCCGGGTAACGTTGGCAAACGAGGGCACACACTGCTTGGTGGCATCATCCTTTTTCACCGCCTTGAGTTTTATCGTTTCAGCTTGCCCAGCGTATTTGTCTGGAACGTCAAACACAAAGCCACTGTCGGCAAAGTTGATGGTACAGGCCGCTATGCTCTTGGGGCCCGAACCTTTACGACACAGGGTGTCGCTGCCCGCCAGCGTGCCGGGCACAGAGCCACTGACGCCTATGGTCACAGGCACAGTGGCGCTGGTGTGGGACAAATACACCTTGCCGGTGCCACCGCTGAAACTCACCTGTGCACCACCAAGCCAGCCGCCATTACTGGAGCTTACCGGCAGCAGATTGGCGGTTACCGGGTCAGTAAATAATTCGCTGCAATCGGCATTTTTACAGGCGCGAATGGTCATCTCTTCCACATCGCAGGTCAGTGGTGAGTCGGAATAGTCAAATTCAAAGTGGTTAATCAGCGGCCCCACAGGCCGGGAGTCGATGGCGCAGACCTGGAAGTTATCGATTTCATGGTTATTGTTGGAGCCGCCGGTCGACCCCGTCAACGACAGGTAAAAATCAGCGGGCACAGTGCTCTGCCCCGGGAAACTGCGGGCGTTAAAGGGTGCAACCAGGTCAACAAAGCCACTGCCGGTGTTGCGGGCAAGCGACACCATGCTGACGTTGGGGGTTCTGGAATCCACGGTCAGCCGATACCTGTGCCCTGGCGCAGGCACACTGGTTCGACGCACATCGATCCGCGGACTGAGATTGGCCTGAGTGCCCGCCAAATAGGCATAGTTGCCGGAAGCTGCCCCGCGGATGGCCACCGCCTGCGCCCGGAAGCCTGGCCCTCCCTGACGCCCCTCAGATGGATTGGAGAAGTTGCCATACTCATCGAGGCCCACACCAATCCAGCCCCCGGCAAAACCGACAACGCCAGAGCGCTGGGCATAGCCAAGAGAGCCGCCATAACCGCCGGGTTGCGGGGTAATGGTAGCATCCGACAAAATCACCGCCACTCCATCGGCGCCCGTGCCTGACTGGGGTGACCAGGCGTAGTAATCAAATTCCACCGTCACCAGGTTATTTTCAGCCGGGAACAGGCGCTGGTAGGTCACCGCCGTAGCCTGATTACCTATGGCCTGGGTGATATTGAGCCTGCCGCCGGTTAATGAAGGTGGTCGGGAGCTACCCAACACCTTGGTAGCCCAATCATCCCCCAAGCTGGTGCGGGCAAAATCGTCAGAGAAACAGCTCAACTGTGTGGTGTTACACATGCCGCCAAAGTCGGCGTTATCGATGGCGTCCTGATCCACATCGACCGAGCCATTCCCTGAAATATTCAGGCTGCCACCGGCCGCAAGCGCACCATCGATGCTGGCCTGGCCGGCCAGAGACACATTTCCCGCCACATAGACGATGGCATTCACATAGTTCTGCCCCGAAATAGACAGGTTGTTACGCACATAGATGATCAGGTTTTCGGCCTTGCCAAACCGGTTCAGACTGGCCTGAGTCAGGTTGAGATTATTGAAATACAAGCGGGTAGTCGCGCCATTGGTTCTAACGAAACTGCCTTGCTTAAACTCACCGTAAGAGTAGTTATAGTCACCGGGAGTAAACACATCCGAGGTGCCACCGCAGCCCCGTCGACCACAGATAAAGTTGCCGCGACTCGGTTCAAGCCCCGGAGGAGGCTCAAGCCCCGGATTGTGGCTGCCTGATGGTGGGTCGGTAAAAATGTCACTGCACAGGGGCACAGCAGTTGCGAGTGGCAACCACAGCAGTAACCCAAACAGCAGCGCGATTCTATTCCACATCACGGGCGGTGACCTCCACGGTTCGGCTTACACGTAAATCGGCGCTTTGACACACTGCCGTACTGACTATCCGGTACTGGGTAACCCCATCGACCACAAAGGCGTTGCAGCTTAAACTCACGGCGCAGCCATGAAAGCCAACCACGTTAGGCACACTCCAGGCTGCCGGTACATTGGCACAGCTCGATGCGCCGTTATCGAGTGGAAAAAGCTTACTCATGGCAACATCGGCGCCGCTGTTGGCTGCCGCCAGCGCCCGGATACCCCACACTTCCAGCGTCAACGCCTCATCGCCGTCACTGCTGATACGGATAAGTACCGCCGCTAACAGAAACATCACTGTGATGACGAAAATGCCAACGATGAGTGCGCTGCCCCTTTGTCGGCGATGGGCAGCCAAGCCTGCGCGATTAGGGAACATTGATCATCTGCACCTGATGTTGATATTCAAACGTTTGGCCATTCACGGCAAAACCAATGGCCATTTGCACCACGGCATTGTTTATCAGGGTAGACCCCTGCAATGACAAAGGCTGCGGCGACGTCAGATTCTGTGCCATCAAGGCTGCGCTGCCGTTGGCTCTGAGTGTCAGCAGATCTGGCTGCGCTGCGCTGAAACCATAATTGCCATAACGCCACAGATTGATGCCGCCACCGCCGAGCGATTGCACGAAACAATAACTCACCGGCTGATTTGAAAAGTACATCCGTCGCCTGGGTGATGCCTCAGCAAAGCGCACGGCATTAGGAAATTCAAGCTCGATACTGCTGGCTGAGGCAGTTACCTTCTCCAGCACGAAGCGTTTGCCCAGATTCCCGGGGAAGCTGCCATACACATCATCTGAGGTCAGCGGATAAACAAAAGCCCACTGCCCCGCGGCTACCGTGCTGACGGGCGCATCCCGAAACACGGTGGCCGTTTTGGCGGCGGGGCCGGGGGCCAGGCCCAGTGCCACATAACTGCTGCTGGCGGCAATAGGCACCAACTCAAGACACTGCCAGCTTTCACTGCCTGCGCTGCCGCTGGCTAAGCGCGGACTGCCGGGTAAGGCGCTGCGGATATCGCGGGTCATCCGCTCGATGGCATAACGGCTCTCGCCGGTCACCTGTTCTACCGCCGATGACTCGATAAAAATCCGGGTGCCGAAAATGATAAAGCTGCTGACGCCCACCGCCAGCACCCCAAGCACCAGAATCACGGTAACCATTTCCACCAGGGTAAAGCCCCGGCTGCGGCGGCTTAACATGCGCATCAGTAGTTACTCCTTACCGCATGGTAAGTGATCACTTCGCCGGCAGGTGTGGTGACATGAATGGCAATAAGCTTGTCCACGGCACTGTTGGTGCTGGTCACCACCACAGACAAGCCATAGCCGGGATATCTGTTACTGTATGCTTCGTTCGAATTGAGCATAAAGTCGTCTTGGTTCAGGCCGTGGTAATCATCAACATCGTCAAAATCGTTACGTTGCTCGCCAGCTTCCTGCCCCATCACACTACTGCAGGCTGGGGCTCCGGTGCTGCCACAGGCAGGCACGCCGCCGTTGATATTGCTGTTGTCGTCATAGCGCTTGCCCCAAATTTCATTCAGGACTGAATGGGCCAACTCGGCGCTGCGCACCCGCTGCAGCGTCATCGCGGCTCTGTCGGCCTGGGGAAACAGCATGGTGGCTAACATCACCAAGGCGATGGACAGCACCACCATACCCACCACCAGCTCTATCAGGGTGAAGCCTTTGGCTTGCTTGAGGTGCTTAAAGGAGACGTTAAAGGGCATGGATAAAGCCCTCTGATTCCACCGCCAGAATGAGGGTTTCATCGGCGATGACCTCGATACAGGCGCCATTACAGCCGGTGGCGGGAAGGCGACCAAGGGCATCAAAATCCAGCGCAAAACTGCTAGCGCCCGCCAGGCGCAAGCTGCTGCCGCCTTGAAACGCCTGCCAGCCCAAACTTAATGAGGCTGTGCCGCTGCAAAGGTTGCCAACTCTCGCAGGAAAGTGCAGTTGGCGGTAGCCATTGGCCGCATCCACTTCGATACGGATACAGATATCGGTGTTATTCATTGCCAGCAGCTGAGCCTTACGCAGCTCAGCCGTAAATTCGTTTCTGAGACTGTAAGCACTGTAGGAAGAAGAGGACATCAGCCGCGGAATCGCCACCACAGAAAGCACCCCAATCAGGATGATGGTGGTCACCAGCTCGACCAGGGTGAATCCCCCAGTGCGGCTGTGTATTGCATGAAACTTGAATCGCTGGCTGTGCATCCCGTGTCCACCGGCCTGGTGTCAGTCCTTCAAGTTTCCAACAACTTGGGCCACAAGGCAAATGCACAGCGCCCAAGTATTTGCCGTTAAAGTAAAAAGGCCCGCTAAGCGGGCCTTTTTTATCAATACTGTCAGCAACCAGTGGTAGTTACCGTAATGGTTGGCGTTCCACCTTGCGCCGCTTGAACGTATTCAAGCTTGCACGCTGCTGCTGGGGAGGCAACATCTGCCGGAGCACCGCGCTGCCAAATGGTTGCACCGTTTGCAGGCGTTCCAGCCAAGAATACCCACTCATCTGTACCAGCGGCTGTCGGTGAACTGCCTGCATCTAACTTAATGTCCATACCAGCTTCAAAGGCTGCCAAGGTTGGTGCCATATAACCGTAAACGATTGCGACATCGTCAGTTGTTGCTGACGTCCCAGCAATATCGATAGTCTCGGTTGCTTTGCTTTCTTTGCCAGCCAGCGCAGCTTTAGAATACAACAGACTGTTTGCACCTTGTATGGCGCCCTTCAAGCCTTGGAGTGCTGATTCTCTTGCATCCGACTGCAGGTTGATAAACTTAGGTGCTGCCGTCACGGCCAGAATACCGAGGATGATGATTACCACCACCAACTCAATCAGGGTAAAACCTTGTTGTTTTTTCATGACAATTTACCTTTAAGTAGAACTGAAGATCCTGATGATCAGGGGTTGGTAAAACTGAGAACCTTGCCGGTACCCGGGTTATAAGTGATGCCGGAGGCACCCGGGGTGGTCAGGTCCGGAGCCGGATTGGCAATCCCGGTATTGGGATCCAGCGTCAAAGAAGACACCTGATGGTAGACGCACAGATCCAAACCATTCACGGTTTGTCCGTTTAAATCATTGGTACTGCCACCGGCGCCGCCAATTGCCCGTACCGTGTATCTTTGCTTGCGGGCATCCTGAGTGTAGAGCACGTTACGTGGCGTGCTTTGCAGGATCAGGTTAAATACCTGCTGGCAGGTAGTATCGGTCATCTCGGTGGCAGAAAAATTACTGTCGCCGGTGGGATAACCGAAACGCTTATCCAGACCAATCTGGGTACCATCGAGCAGTACGTAGCTATTGTTACGGCCATCGATTTCCCATTGGGCACGCACAAAACTGACCGCCGTCACCAGGCCGCCACTCACGGCATCCACGCTGGCCGCTTCGGCTTCGTCGGTGATATTTAAAAATCTCGGAATGGCGGTGGCCGCCAGGAGTCCGAGGATAACAATCACTATCACCAGCTCAATCAGTGAAAATCCCTGCTGTTTAGCCTTCATAGGTGCCCCCAATAGTCCATTTCCCCATTGTAGCAGCTAAAATCATCTTGAAAAGTCCTATATATAACAGCTAATTAGTCTGAGTGACTAAGGTCACTTTTCCGGTGTCCAAGGTGTAGGTTAATTGACTGCCAGCCTCACCAAAATAGTCACAGGCTCGAGCCTGATAATCGAAGCCTACATCCACCAGCTGTTTGCCATCATTCCCAAGCAACTGTTGCCACAACTGCAAACAGCCCTCGGCGGTTTCGGTTTGCGGCTGCGGCCAGCCGTTACTGCTCATGGCGACCAACACAGGATCTGCCGGCTTCTCACGGCCGAGCATTTCCCACTCAAGCTTGAGCGTATCGCCGCGCCCCTGCCCCAACCATTTAGAGCGTGCCATCGACACTATGTTCAACCAACGGCTTTGCTCCAGCGTCATGCCATGGGATGCCATGGAATCCAGGCTGCCAAAATAACGCAGGCCCACGATGGCGAGCAGCAGCATCAGCACTATCACCGCCAACAGTTGGCGGTACGTACCAATTAACTCACCTTCGACCTCGCGCTGCGGCTGCATCAGCCCCCCTTGACCACATTGAGCATGTCCCACATTGGCAGGTAGATACCCAGCGCCAGCACCAATACTATGCCCGCCACTATGCCAATCAGTATGGGTTCAAGCTTGGCAGTGAGGTTTTTAAGGTCATAGTCCACCTCACCTTCGTAAAAGTCGGCGGCATCGTTAAGCAGCTGCTCCAGCTGGCCGGTCTCCTCGCCCACCGCCACCATTTGCAGCACCAGAGGGGTAAACAGCTGACTGTGATTAGACACCCTGAGCATGGACTCCCCAGACTCGATACCACGGCGCATGGCAACAATTTTGTCGTGCATAAAGGCGTTATCCACTGCATCGGCCACCAGACTCAGCGCCTGGGTCATGGGCACACCTGCGCCCATCATCATCGCGAAACTGCGGCAATAGCGCGACAGGGTTGAGCGTTCGATGATGGAGCCCACGGCTGGCAGGTGCAGCTTCCATTTATCCCATTTCTTCTCGCCCTGCGGGGTACGGTGCCAGTAACTGACGCCGCCTATTGTCCCCACCACAATCAGCGCCAGTAGCCACCAGTAGTTGACGAAAAAGTTGGAGGTGGCAATCAGCAGCTTGGTCGCCCAGGGCAGCTCGGCGCCAAAGCGCGAGAACATGTCGGCGAACTTGGGGATGACCATGATGTTCAGGATCACCATGGCAATGGCGATGGCAATCAGCACGAAAATGGGATAACGCATGGCCGACTTGATGCGGCGACGGGTTTCCTGCTCCCGCTCCAGATAGCCGGACAGCTGCAGGAACACATCTTCCAGCTTACCTGTGTTTTCCCCCACGTGAACCATGGATACAAACAGGGCATCGAACACTTCTGGGTGATGATTCATCGCCGATGACAGTGGCCGACCGGCGGTGAGCTGCACCGAGATATCGTCCAGCGCCTCTTTCATTTGTTGGGAATGGGTGGTCTCGCTGAGGCCGGCAATGGCCCGCAGAATGGGAATGCCAGAGCGGGTAAGCGAGTACATCTGGCGCGTGAAAATCTGCAGCTCATCCAGACTCACCTTGCGACGAAACAGTGAGGCAATATCAATTCCGGCCGAGGTGGCTGCAGCTTCTGTCAGCTCCAGCGGGATCACGGCGCGCTGCATCAATTGATCGGCGGCAGCATTTTCCGAGGCCGCATCCAGCTGCCCCGTCACTTGCTGCCCCTGGGCATTCCGCCCCCGATACTGATACACAGGCATGGTCAGACTCCCGCGCCGTCAAATTGCGCCAGCTCTTCCGAGAGCGGCAACGGCGAATCGCTCATATCTTCCACCAGCTTGGCGACCTCTTCAATGGTGGTCATGCCCTGCTGAAGATAGCTGAGCGCCGACACAGTCAGTGGGGTGAAATTCGGACTGGCGTGGGCCGCACGGGCGAAGTCCTGGGGATTACCGGTGCGCATGGCATCGACCATGGCATCATCGAGCTCCAGCAGCTCAAAAATACCGATACGGCCACGGTAACCTGTGCCGTTGCAGCTCTGGCAACCTGTACCAATCCGAAAACGCGCCGAGGCAAAATCCACATCCTTACCCACTGTGGTGAGCCAGGCTTTATCCTGAGGGGTCAGCTGATAATCCACCGCGCAGTTCTGGCATACCCGGCGCACCAGGCGCTGGGCAATAATCACCCGCAGAGCACTGGCCACCAGATAGCTGGCCGCCCCCATATCCAGCAAACGCAGCGCCGAGGTTACCGCATCGTTGGTGTGCAGGGTTGACAGCACAAAGTGACCGGTCAGCGCCCCACGAAGACCAATTTCCACTGTTTCGTGGTCACGCATCTCACCCACCATGATAATGTCAGGGTCCTGACGCAATGTGGTGCGCAGCACGTTGGAAAAGTCGAGGCCAATCTTATGGTTAACCTGCACCTGGTTAATCCGCGGCAGCTGATATTCCACCGGGTCTTCTACCGTGATGATTTTTCTGTCGGCGGTGTTAAGCTCACTCAAAATGCCATACAGAGTGGTGGTTTTACCGCTACCGGTCGGCCCGGTCACCAGCAGCATGCCGTGGGGGCGTTTGATTTGTTTGCGAACCCGCTCAAGGATGTTTTGCGGCATCCCGGTCTCATTGAGGGTCAGCAGGCCCGCCGATTGATCCAACAGACGCATTACCACAGATTCGCCGTGATAAATCGGCATGGTGGAGATACGCACATCGATTTTATGGCCCTTGATTTCCATATGGAAACGGCCATCCTGGGGCAGACGTTTTTCTGAAATATCAAGCCCGGCCATCAGCTTGAGGCGCAGCACCAGTGCCGCAGCAATAGTCACTTCATTCAGGATAGTTTCCTGCAAATGACCGTCGACCCGCTGCCGGATGCGCAGCGACTTATCACCTGGCTCAATGTGAATATCCGAGGCGCGCATCTGAACCGCGTCTTCAAAAATGGACTGCAGCAGCTTCACCACAGTGGTTTCGCTGTCGCTGTCACCGGCGGTCAGCGCTGCCAAATCAAAGGCTTCGTCGGCGGCGTATTCTTCTTCGAGCTGCCCGGCCATCTGGGCGATTTGCTCGGTGCGACGATACAGGTTATCAAAGGCCTGCATCAGCTGGGCTTCCGGCGCCACCGCCAGTTCCAGACGCTTGGGCGCCAGCATCACTTCCAGGTTGTCCAGCGCCTGCAAATCGGCCGGATCGCTCATGGCGACCACCACAGCATCGCCCTTATCTTCAATCACCAACGCACGGTAACGGCGAGCCTGCACTTCGGGCAGCAAATTAACCACCGGCGGCGGCACCGGACGGCGACTGATATCGATAAAGGGAATATTCAGCTGCTGAGACAAGAACTTAAGCAGTTGGTCTTCGGTAATGTAACCCAGGTCAATCAGGGTATGGCCCAGCTTACGGCCGGTCTTCTTTTGCTCGCCTAGGGCGGCCATCAACTGATCTTCACCAATGATCTGCTCGGATACCAAGAGGTCGCCCAGGCGCATCTTGAGTTTAGGTTTCATTGGCGCTCTCCCAACTGCATTAATCTGTTTTGAACGAAGCTGCGGGCGTCGGCTGACAGCTCCCGCCCCCTGAGTGCCCGGCGGTAATTGTCACCGGCCTCAGCAAAATTTCCCTGCGCATCCTGGGCATAGGCAAGCCCCAACCACCAGGTCGCAGGTCCGCTGCCAGCGGTCAGTAGCTGCCTGTAAGCCTGCTCGGCAAGCGGATAGTTTTCCTGCTCCCTGGCAATATCGGCGGTCAGCTGCCATTTGTCGCTGGCAAGGGGCGAGCTGTCGGCAATGTCCGCAAGTGCGGTCAGTGCCCGTTGCTCGTCGCCCTGTTCTCGCCACAGCCTGGCAAGCAAAAGCGCAAACGAATACTCATCGGGGAAACGGCTACGCCCTGCCTCAAGCACCTGAATGGCTTCAGCCACCCGCCCCTGACCATAACGCAGCGCCGCCAACTGCCTGCGGGCCTGATGACGGGCAGGCTCCAGCGCCAGGGCTTCACCATACAAAGCCGCGGCCTCATTGAGCTTGCCGGCGTTTTGGGCGGCGCGCGCCTTTTGCATGGCCCTGTCGGCCTGCTCGGCGGCAGATAAGCGCACTTCGGTGACTTCCATAGCGCCCATCTGCACAGCGCCCGCGTGCATGTTGCCCGTATGCACGGCGCCCGCATGCACGGCGCCCGCCTGCTGCTCTGGTTTCGTAGCAGAGGAAGCCGCTTCGATTGGCGCCGGACTGACAGCGCCTGAAGCTGAGTTATCGGCCGACAGTGGCTCGCTTGATGAAGCTGCCGGCAGCTTCGCTGAGTGGCTTGCGGGCGCCACCAACAAGTGGGAAGGCGAGCTGGTTTGCAACGACGGCTGCTCAGCTTCTGGCTCAGACTGCTTAACTACCTTTGCTTGTCGCTGTGCTTGCAGCACCTGATTGTCGTCGTTAGCTTTATCGGTATTTGCGGCCGCTGGCGATTCGAGCGCGGCGGTTTCGCGTTGTGCCGCCAGAGCAGGACTTTCAGATCCCGTGGCCGCCACGGCCACCGCTGGCTCCTGATTGCTGACAAGCTGCGGCATTTGCGTTGCAGAACCTGTTTGTTGCCACACCATAACTGCGTAGACAGCGAGCAGAATCAGCACCAGCAGCGCCACACCCAACCAAATCACTGAGCCTGAGGCCTTGTTGGCAGGCATCACCGCCACGGCATTGGGCAATTGCTGCACCCCATGCCCCTGCTGACGCTTATCTAGGTCCTTGAGCATTTGATTGATAACGCTCACAGCCCACCTCCGCGCCACCAAACGCCCAACGCGGCCACACAGGCAACGCTGGCCAGGGTGACAAACGGCAGCCAGTGGGGCAGCACAGTGCGGCTGGCATCGTCGGTGTCGGCAATGGCGACCTTAAGCTGACGCCGCCCTATATGTAGCACTCCTTCGCCATAACCCAGCATCAGGGCTTTATGGGCCAAGATATTAATAAGTCTTGGGATCCCCCGGGAAGCACGGGCAAGTGCGGCCACGGCAGCGCGGTCGAAAAGGGACTCACCACTGTAACCGGCCACCCGCAGTCGATGCGCCAGATAGGCCTGAGTTTCCTGTTTGTCGAGCGGCCGCAGCCGATAACTGAAGGTGATACGCTGACGCAGCTGGCGCAAATGGGGCTCGGCCAGACGTTCATCCAGCTCGGGCTGACCAAACAGCACCACCTGCAGCAATTTGCGGCTTTCAGTTTCGAGATTGGTGAAGAGTCGCAAGGTCTCCAGACTGGCATCCGGCAGCGCCTGAGCCTCGTCCAACACCAGCACCACACTGTGACCATGGGCTGAGAGCGCCAGCAACTGCTGCTGAATAAGGCAGGTCAGCTGCTGCTGGTCGATATTGGCGGAGTACTTAAGCCCCAACTCCAGCGCCAGAGCCCAGCGCAGCTCGTCCGGGGACAGGCAGGGGTTTGGCAGGTAGGCACAGCGCAGCGGCGCCGGTAATTCGTTGATGAGCTTACGTAAAATCAGCGTTTTGCCGGTGCCCACTTCACCGGTAACCTTGATAAAACCTTCACCTGTTTGCAATGCGGTTTGCAGCACTTGCAGCGCCTCCACATGGGGCGCCAACGCAAAAAAGAAGCCGGTATTGGGTGTCAGCGCAAAAGGCGCCTCCCGCAAGCCGAAGTGCTGCAAATACACCTTAGTTTTCCTCTGGATACCAGCGGTCCAGCAACTGCTTGGAGCGCTGCAGTTCCTTCTGCCAGGTGCCGCTGACCACCACTGTGGGCTTGAGCAGGATCACCAGTTCTGTCTTGCGGGTCGACTTGCTGCGGTTGGTAAAGGCCTCGCCCAGCAGCGGAATGTCACCCAGCAGCGGCACCTTGGAAACCAGCTCCAGGTTCTCACTCTTCATAAGGCCGCCAATCACCACCACATCGCCGGAAGTGGCTTTAATCACGGTATCTGACTCGCGGATTTCACTTTGAGCCAGCGGCAACTCGAGGCTACTGTCGCTGATTTTGATTTGCTTGGTTTGCTCTTTCACTTCAATCACCGACGGATGCACGTGCAGCAGCACATTACCTTCGCCGTCGATTTGTGGGGTCACATCCAGCGCAATGCCCGAGAAGAAGGGCGTCAGCTCCACTTCGGGGTTGGTTACCGGCGTCGTGCCAGCCACAGTGGTGGACGACACTTCAGTGACGAAGTATTCGTCTTTACCGACTTTAATCACCGCCTTTTGGTTGTTGGAAGCGGTAACGCGCGGGCTCGACAGCACATCCACATCGCCCTGAGTATCGAGCAGGGTGATCATGGCGCCAAAGTCAGCACCTGTAACCGACAAAGAAGTCACGCCGCCCAGCACACCTGTAATTTGATCGGTGAAGGTGCCGCCGCTGGTGCCAAATTTAATCTTGGTATTGCCGTCGGCAAAGGCACTGCCAGCGATTTCAGTCCACTGGATCCCCTGCTGATAACCATCAGAGAGGGTCACTTCCAGCACCTTGGCTTCCAAAATCACCTGACGTTGCAAATGGGTTTCGGCGGTCGCAATAAACTCCCGCACCTGTCGTAATTCGTTGGGCAGCGCACGAACTGTGACCAATCCGGCCTGGGGTGTCACCACCACATGGCGGCCATTGCCGGTGCCGCCAATCAGCGACTCCAGGGTTTCTTTCAATTCGCCCCAGAAATCGGTCTTGGTGCGCGACTGGATAAAGGTGCCGTTGGTGTTGTTGCCATTACTACCGTTGCTCACGCCACCATTGTTGTTGCCGTTATTGCCGAAGCCGCTGTTGTTACCGTTATTGTTGTTATTGCCGTTGTTGCTGCCATTGTTGGTGTTGTTGTCGGAAATACGGCCCGAGGTCACCGAGGTCAGAGATATCCCCTGACGCTCCATGTAGAGGTAGTTAAGCGGGAAGGTTTCGGTACGCATGCCAGAGGGGAAGACCCTGAGCACCTTGCCTTCGTGGCTGACTTCATAGCCGTAGAGGTCTTCCACCACCTGCAGGGCTTCACTCAGGGTCACGCCCTTGAGTGATAACGAGATAGACCCCTGCACATCGGGGTGCACCGCCATGCTGAACGGGGTGCCCTTCACCAGACTCGGGAAAAATACCCGCGCGTCGACGTTATTGGCAGCCACATCAAAGCGGCGTTCAGGTGGCAAGGCCGGGGCGAACACCTGCGACTGACCACTCAATTCACGGGAAACCGAATCAGGCATCTTGGCCGGTGGCATGGCAGGTTCGGGTTTGGCTGCCACCACGTCATTAAGCGCCGCCTTGGACTCCACCGGCACAGGTCTGTCGGTGGTCTGGCAGGCCATCAGGCACAGTGTCAGCACGGGAGTAAGGTATTTGATACCAAGGTTAGCCATGTCGATTATCTCTCTGTAATTGCCTGAAACAGCTTGAGTGTTTTGCCATCCGACAGTTTGATGGAATCACTGCCGATAGCCACAATGCGCGCACTGCCAATGCTGTCTCCAACGGAAAGCACCCTGTCACCCACCACGGCGTAGTTGCCGCTGGCGGAGGTGATAATGCTTTTCAGCTGACTGCCACCGGAGGCGGCGGCCGTCGATTGCCCACGGAAATTCCCAGGCATGGTGGGATCTTTAAGCCCTTCGGCGCCAAGCGCCAGGCCCGGCAGCAGGCACAGCAAACTAATGATTCGCCACACGGATAAAGTCCTCGTTAATGCTTAAGGTATGCAGCACCAGCTGCACTTCGGCCTTGGGATAAGCCCCAACCCGGTAATCAAGCCGCTTCCAATAAAGCTTGTGCTCCATGTTTTCCACCGCCTGCACAAACTTAAGCACCGCAAAAAAATCCCCTTCGAGGGTCAGCGCTATGCCGTGGGAGAAAAGATTCAGCTTTTTGGTTTCACCCACTTCCAGTAAAGGCACAGGGGCAATGGATTCGAAGGCCGTGAGCTTCAGGCCGCTGGCGCCATCGAGCATTTTCGACAGCACCTCTGGCATACGACGGGCAGGCACCATGTCGACCATTTCGTCATCCAGCGCTTTATCCAGCTTGGCGTGCTCGGTCAGCAGCAAAGTTTTACGCTGCAGATGATCCCGGTTCGGATCCTGTGCCAGCCGCTCCTGATACAGGCTGATTTGCTGTCCGGCCAGCCGGTTATTGCGGTTTACGTCATCCAGCCGCTGGCGGGTTTGTTGATGCTCCTTCCACAGGCTTTCAATTGGCATCGACAGCAGCAACAACAGCCCAAGCAAGCTGGCCCAGAAGATAATGCCGCGCTCGCGGGAGGTGAGCGCCTGATAGCGCTCACCAAGGGCGTCCAATCGGCTCATGGCTTCACCTCCTTGAGCGCACCGCTTGTGAGCACAAAGCCAAGGGGCTCGTCCGGCTCTCGGGCCATGGTCATGGTGGCAAACTGCTTGCCCTGCAAGGTGCTGGTTTCCTTCAAACGCTCCACCCACAGGGGGACACTTTTGGGGTCTTTGGCAAAGCCTTCAAACCTGAGGTCACCCTGATCCACCACAATCCGCCCCAGCCAAACACTGCCATCGGCGCTGCGGGCCAGATCCGTTAGCAGGGCCGCATAACCCTCACTGGTAAAGCGCTGCTGTTTGCCAATTTCGCCCAGCAACAAACGCTTAAGCTCGAGCGCATCCTGCAGTTCAGTCACCTCGGCCACCAGGGCATCGTCGGGCTTGTGATTGGCAATTTGCTGCTCAAGCTGCTGTTTTTCAGAATTAAGTTGCTGCTCTGTCTGCCGCGCCTGTGCCAATTGGCTGCGCTCAGATTGCAGTTGCCAATACAGGGCGCCAAAGGCCACGACCATCACAGCCAACAGCAGCGACACCGCCAATTTCAGCCGCTCAAAACTTAGCCGCTGCCTGGGTGGCAACAGAGTTTCGTCGTAGAGGTTAATATGGGTTTTGCTCATGGGCGCGCCCCCATAAATTCATCACAGGCGAGCCGGGCAAAGGTGTGACCCACGGGCAGCGTTGACATGGCCGACACCGGCTGATTGAAGTTGCCTCCAACCAAACGAGCAAGGGCCGCACAGGCGCCTTCGGTCAGCATCTCGATACTGGCCACCGGCGGCTGACGCAACTGGCTTTCGAAGTAATCCATGGAACGTTGCAGCTCAAGGCTGAGATTGTCGGCAGCGCCAAAGGCAAGGTCCTGCTCGGCAATCTGATTGAGCTCACTGAAGCCCCGCACCCGCCGCTGCATCCACAGATCGCCGCCCTTGATGACAGTGAGCAGCAGCTCGTTACCGGGCACGTGGCTGACCACCATCCGCGCCTGGGTTTCGGCGGGAAACAGGCGCGCTGTGACCAGCTCTTCGATACCAATACCTGCCACTTCGCATTTGGCCTCATCCACAGCGCGAACGAAATCCACCAGAGCACCTCTGGTTACACTGACGACGGTAATTTTGTTGCTGCCGGATTGGGGCGGTTCGAAGTAATCGACCTGCAAAGACGTCACTGGCTCGGAAACCATGTCCTTGATGGACCATTTGATGGCATCGGCCATGTCGGATTCGGGCACATTGGGCTTGTCGGTGAGCAGCAGTTGGTAACGACCCGCACCCAATATTACTGCCAGCCGGACAGGACCGAAATGGCTGACAATGGCGGCCAGCAAGCCTTGCCAGTTGTCGCCATCGAGCGGGATCTCAAGCGCCGGGGCATCGGGATCGCCGGCGGCAATCACCCAACATTGGTTGGCTGCGAGATACAGCCCCACGTCTCGCAGCGCGGATTGTTTTTTGAAAAAAGAGAATCGGCCCATTGCACTCATGTCCAGTTGATTATGCGGGTTGCCGTGTGCCGCCACCGGTGAAAAAAGCCAATCAGGAAAAGGGCGCGGCGTTATTAAACTAATTATTTATTTTTAATAGTTATTATGCAGTGAATACACAGCATAAGATAGGCCGCAAGTCAGTGTTTCACAAGGTCTTTGGTAACTTTTGCGGCTCAAGTCTGCTGTGGATCGCCAAAATAACTGCCCTGGCCAGCACTTACACCCAAAATCTGCAGGGTTTGCCACTCTTCGAACGACCCTACCCCTTCGGCAAATACCCGCACCTCGGTGCGGTAGAGGCTGCCTATCAAGCTGCGGACAAACAGCTGATTTTCTGGCCTTAAATCGATTTGACGTACCACAGAGCGATGCAGTTTGATGAAATTGAACCCCAGTTCCTTAATGTACTGGGTGCTCACTACCTGCTGACCCACATGATCAACACAGATCCTGGCGCCCATTTTGCGCAGCATATTGAGCCGCGGCTCGAGCTTTTCCCTGTGCTTAATCACCACATCTTCGGTCACTTCGAACACCAGCCGTGAAGCCAGATGGCGGTATTCCAGCAGGGTGGTTTGCAGCCAGCGCACAAACGCACGACTGGTGAGGGAGTCCAGACTCAGGTTAATGCTGTAGTGGCGGTTTTGCGCGGCGGGGTCAATCATCAGCTCGAACAGGGTGCGCTCAACCACCTGACGCTCGATTTGCGGCATCAAACCGCATTTCACTGCCATGGGAATAAACAGGGTCGCCCGCACCAGACTACCCATGGGATCTTTTACCCTGGTAAAGATTTCATAATGATGACGGGTGCCATCACCTTCGGACACCGGCTGGGCAAAGGCCACAAACTGCCGATGCACAAGGGCGTTTTCCAGAAACGCGCGCCAGCGCACCGAGCCCTTGGCAAACTCTTGATCTACCGCGCCTTTGTCGTACATAAACCAGCCGCTGGTGCCCTGCAGCTGCGCCGCTCTGAGCGCCATATCGGCCTCTTCCAGCAACTGCTCCGGCGCGTCACCTTCTTTAAAATAAGCGCCGCCAAGATGGAAAAAGTTATCGGCCTCATCCACCTTGGGCAGCGGCTGCGCCAGACAGATTTTCAGTAGCTTGTCGGCCAGCGCATCGGCTTCGGCGAGGGAAATTTGCGGCACCACTATTGCCAGCTGATTATGGGAGCGACGGGCAAAGATACTGTTGGCCTGGGTTTGCAGCACCAGATTGATGGCATTGATAGTGCCGTGCAGCAGCTCATGCACCGGCTCATCGCCAAGCTCTTGTTGCAGAATATCCAGATCTTCCATTTCCAGCAGATACAAGACCCCGGGGGCCATCATGCCGTGATCCCCCGAAAGCGCATTGAGCCTGTTTTGCAAAAACAGCCGGTTACCTATGCGGGTTTGGGGGTCGAGGAAGGTGTTGGAGCGGATAAATTTATCGAATCTGGCGCGCTCCTTGTGGGCGTCCGCCAGCTCGGCCAGCAGCCGCGTCAGGGCGCGGTTAATCAGTCTGGGTTTGCCGTTGCCCGGGGTCTTGGCTGCCTGTTCCAGCTTGCCATCGAGAATGAGTTTACTGCGCTGCGCCAGCGCTTCTATGCCTTCAAGCTCCGCCGAAAACCATAAATAGCCAAAGCGGACAAAGCCACCAACGGCGGCAATGCCCACCAACAGGATCATGATTTCACGCCAGCCAAGTTCGTGGCTGGAAAATGGCCTGGGCAATTCAAGACGCATCTTCAGCGCCTCGTTATCTTTCAGCACCCGCTCGTAGAGCACCTTCTGCTCAAAACCGGTATTGCCTTGATATTCAAAGACCAACTCATCGTTTTCTGTCAGACGGAAACTGATGGCGTTGTAGGCAAGCAGCATAGGAGGCAGCCAGGAGTCCAGCTCCCAGGTGCTTTCATTTTGGTAGTGATTGATGAGCATGGTTTCCAGCTCACCCACTTTTTGCTGCTGAAAACGGTAGGTAAGCTGCACGAAGCTCATCAGGGCGCTGAGCAAAAAGACAAAGGCAACTGCCGCCAGCGACATCATCCAGAAGCTGATGAGTTTTTTGGTCAGCATGCGTGTGAGTTGCATGGAGAAAGGTCGTCCTGATTGTCGTTATTATTTTCCGGCAGGATCCCTGGGGAGCCCAAGCAAATTGTTAAAAATTATCAGGTACTGAATAACAAAAGGCAACCACAAGGGTTGCCTTTTATCGTCATGCCATCGATGTAAATGTATCAGGCAAGATAGTTCTCTGGCAGTGACTCCACTGCGGCCACACCGGAATCGATGGCGGCCTGAGCTACCGCGCGGGCAACCCGTGGCAGCAAACGTGGGTCCATTGGCTTGGGCAGCACATAATCGGCGCCAAAGCTCAGGCTGGTCACGTTGGGATACGCTGCCACCACGGCTTCAGGTACAGGCTCCTTCGCCAGTTCGGCGATAGCGTGAACGGCGGCGATTTTCATCTCATCGTTGATGCGTGAAGCGCGAACGTCCAATGCACCACGGAAGATAAACGGGAAGCACAGCACATTGTTTACCTGGTTGGGGTAATCGCTGCGGCCGGTGCCCATGATGATGTCTTTACGGATTTCGTGGGCCAGTTCCGGCTTGATTTCAGGATCCGGGTTGGAGCAGGCAAAGATCACCGGATTATCGGCCATCAGCAGCACGTCATCAGCGCTCAGTACATCAGGACCAGACAGACCCAGGAACACATCGGCGCCCCTGATCACATCCTGCAGGGTACGCTTGTCGGTGTTGTTGGCGAACAAGGCTTTGTATTCGTTCAGATCTTCACGACGAGTATGGATAATGCCCTTGCGATCCAGCATGTATACATTTTCACGCTGAGCACCACACTTCACCAGCATGGTCATACAGGCGATAGCAGCAGCGCCGGCGCCCATACACACGAATACGGCTTTCTCGATGGATTTGCCCTGAATTTCCAGCGCGTTGATCATGCCGGCTGCGGTCACGATGGCGGTGCCGTGCTGATCGTCGTGGAACACGGGAATGGCGCAGCGCTCAATCAGTTCACGCTCGATTTCGAAACACTCTGGCGCCTTGATGTCTTCAAGGTTAATACCGCCAAAAGTATCGGCAATGGCTTCAACCGTGTTGATAAACTCTTCGGTGGTGCGGTGTTTTACCTGGATGTCGGTGGCATCAATATTGGCGAAGTGCTTGAACAGCAGCGCCTTACCTTCCATCACCGGCTTGGAGGCCAAAGGCCCCAGGTTGCCCAGTCCCAGAATCGCAGTACCGTTGGAAATAACCGCAACCGTGTTGCCCTTGGCGGTGAAACGATAGGCATCGGCAGGATTGGAAGCAATTTCACGCACAGGCTCAGCCACACCCGGGCTGTACGCCAGCGCCAGGTCCATACTGGTCTGGGCCGGTTTGGTGAGACACACGGCCATTTTTCCAGGTACAGGAAATTCGTGATAATCGAGTGCTTGTTGACGAAGGTCTGCCATTTTCTAATCCTGAACGACGTTTTGTAGTTTGAAGTTTCTGTGCGAGAGCCTTAAGGTGTATTCGGGCCGACAGCCCCTCGCTGAAGTCGTTAAGATTACGCGAATTACCTGACCTTTGAAACCGAACTTCAACAAATTTCACCGCCTTGCCAACGCCAGCGATGCCAAAGGGTCATTTTTGCAAGTTAACTCAATAAAACATTCCCAAAACCTGTAGTTAACTTTGTTGTTTTAATACTTAATTAACTCAATAAAACGGCACTGCAGTTCGGTTTTAGTGCAGCTGTTGTAGCAAAATTACCAAATTTAATTCCAATTGCGGCAAATCTCGCCGTGACGCCTGCAAAAGATGCCAAAACAGGCCTTTGACCTGCAACTGCTCTGACCTCATGAAAAAAGATACATTTGCCTGATCCGGCAGCCATGGCTGAAGGCAGTTGAGGCTGGAAAATCCCCAAAAGCAAAGAGGGCACCCCGCGGGGTGCCCTCTTTAAGGAATTCATTGCTGTTGCAATTACTTCTTGCCAAGCATACCGAAACGCTTGTTGAACTTGTCGATACGACCGCCGGTATCAACTACTTTCTGGGTGCCGGTGTAGAATGGGTGACAAGCACCACACACGTCCAGGTGCAGGTCTTTACCTACAGTAGAGTTGATTTTGATAACGTTACCACAAGTACAGGTGGCAGTGATCTGGGCGTATTCAGGATGGATACCTGGTTTCATCGGGATTACCTCAAAGTAAAGGCCATGTCGCTCTTCCAACCCGAAGTCGGACACCACATGCAGTTAATAACAAGTATGTTAGGGCGCAGAATGGTACAGGATATCGCCAACTCTGACAAGCAGATTATAGGCGCCTGCGGCGGGGCTTACTCCTGTTCCCGCGCCTCAAATGCCTGCTTGGCCTCTCTGGTATCCGGATAGCGTGAAAGCAGCGCCGGAGAAGGGCATTCGAGCTTTGCGCCCTGCTTCAATCCACTGATTTTTCCACGATGAAATGCCTTGGGATTGGCATCAAACAGCGCCAGCATGGTGCCGTACACATTGGTGTTCCAGCGAGGCGCATAACGGCTGGCAATGCGCCACAGGGTCTCACCGCTTTGGTAGTCCACCAGACAGCTGCCATCGCCACTGGCAATCTGCAGCACCGGGGCGGTCACTTCCTCTGCCGGAGCGGCAAATTTGGCCGCAGGTACGGCACTGCTGCCAAGCACAGCCGAGGCCTTAACCGGCGCTTTCGGGGTACTCTGTGCCAGCCGCGGCGCGCCGCCAAACAGCGGGATCACCTTGTATTCACGCCATTGATTGACCACATATTCACGCACCACCAGCTCGGCGCCGGGGTCGGTCACATTGTCGACGCCGGTCAGCAGCAACATAAAGTTGTTCAGCGGCTCAACCATAAGCTTCTCTTCGCCATTGCCCTGACGCACCACAAACTCCAGCCTGGAGACGTCGCTGCGCTCAGAGACGATATTCACTCTCAAACGGGGATATTCGCCCAGGGTAAACTGGCTTTTATTAATGCTGACATGGGATAAGCGTGCCTCGGCCGACGGCGACAGGCCGCCAAGCAGCAGCAAGGCAAGGATAAGGGTTCTTGTCATTATTATTCCTGCTCTGGATTACGGCTGGCTGAGTCTCGACGCTGCCGTTACACTAGGGACAACTCAAGCCAGATGTACCTGATTATGCCACAGTTTGTTGAAGTTGCCCTGCCCGTTCCCATGCGCAGGAGCTACAGCTACCGGCTTTTGCCGGACCTGCCACCACCTCGCCCCGGTGTGCGGGTACGGGTGCCCTTTGGCAGGCAACAACTGATAGGGCTGGTGACTGCGGTTACCGACAGTTGCACCCTGGCCGAGAACCAACTCAAAGATATTATTGAGCTTATTGATACCGAACCCGCCCTTCCCGAACCACTCTATAAACTGACGCTGTGGGCCGCAAGGTATTATTTCTGCAGCCAGGGGCAGATGTTGACCCAGGCTCTGCCGGTTGCCCTGAGAAAAGGTGCCGACGCCTCCCCCAAAAGCCGGATCATGTTAAGTCTCACCGACAAGGCTCAGGAAGCCGGGTTACCGGCGCTGAAAAGGGCGCCCGCCCAGCAGAAACTGGCCGAGATGCTGCTTGCCGCCCCCATGAGCATGGATGAATTCAATGCCCAGGAGCTCAGCAAGGCCGCCCTCAAAGGCTTGGACGACAAGGGCTGGCTGAAGCGCGACGAGGTGGCAGTTGAGGTAAATCTTGGCTGGCGCGAGCAACTCGAACTTGGCGAGGCTCCGCACAAACTAAATAAAGAACAAGCCGTTGCGGTAGCAGCTATTAACGGCAGCAGCGGCTACAGCACCACCTTGCTGGAAGGGATAACTGGCTCAGGCAAGACAGAGGTATATCTTGCCGTGCTTGAAAAGGTGCTGGGCGAAGGCAAACAGGCGCTGATCCTGGTACCTGAAATTGGCCTGACGCCGCAAACCATCGATCGCTTTCGCCGCCGCTTCAAGGTCGAAGTGGCCGTTATCCACTCCAACCTCACCGACAATCAGCGGCTCGATGCCTGGCGCGCCGGACGCAGCGGTGAAGCGGCCATCATCATTGGAACCCGCTCGGCACTCTTCACCCCCATGGCCTTCCCCGGGGTGATTATTCTCGATGAAGAGCACGACAGTTCCTTTAAACAGCAGGAAGGCGTGGGCTACCATGCCCGGGATCTGGCGGTGATGCGCGGTCATCTGGAGAACATTCCGGTACTGCTTGGCTCGGCCACGCCGTCGCTGGAGTCACTGCAAAATGCCCTGTCTGGCCGCTATCGCCATTTGCATCTGGGCGAGCGGGCCGGTAACGCCAAAAAGGTACGCCAGGGCATTATCGATATCCGCAACCAACCACTGAAGGCTGGCATGTCGGCGGCACTGCTAAATGAAATGCGACTGCATCTGGACGCTGGTAATCAGGTACTGCTGTTTTTGAACCGGCGTGGCTTCGCCCCGGCGCTGCTGTGCCACGAATGTGGCCATCTGCATGAGTGCGATCGCTGCGACGCCTTTTTTACCGTGCATCAAAAGCTTGGCGAAATCCGCTGCCATCACTGCGGCAACCAATACGCCATTCCACGCCAGTGTCACAATTGTGGCTCTACCATGTTGATGGGCCAGGGCATAGGTACAGAGCAGCTCGAGCAAGTATTAAAAGAAGAGTTTCCCAAATACCCGGTGGTACGCATCGACCGTGACACTACCCGCCTCAAGGGCTCGCTGGAAAACCACTTAAAGGCCATTCACCGCGGCGATTATAAGATTCTGGTAGGCACCCAGATGCTGGCCAAGGGCCATCACTTTCCGGATGTGACTCTGGTGGGGCTGCTGGATGTGGACGGTGCCCTGTTCAGCGCCGATTTCAGGGCACCCGAGCGATTCGGGCAGCTGTATACCCAGGTGGCGGGCCGCGCTGGCCGTGCTGCCAAACCCGGCACAGTGCTGCTGCAAACCCATCAGAGCGACAACCTCATTCTCAGGGAACTGATGCACAAGGGCTACGGCGAATTTGCCCGCAATCAACTGAGTGAACGCAAACAGGCGGCACTGCCGCCCGCCTGGCACATGGTGCTCGCCCGCGCCGAAGCCCACAGGGCCGAAGATGCCGAGGCCTTTTTGGCCGCCATTGCCGCCATGTTGCCAAGGGACAAAGGCTTTGAGGTCATAGGTCCCCTGCCCGCGCCCATGGACAGAAAGGCTGGCAAACACAGACGCCAGTTGATGTTTCAGGCCGAGCAGCGCCAGGGCTTGCAACAGGCGCTGGAAGCCATTTTGCCCGCTATCGACCTGCTGCCCGAAGCCAAGCGCTGCCGCTGGAGCCTCGACCGCGATCCTCAGGACTTACTGTAAAAAAACGCGGCCTTGGCCGCGTTTTTCAGTTGAGACACTCAGCGAAGCAGCGCCAGTTGGCCTGTATCAAGGTGCACCTGATTAGGGAGCATATCCACCAGCAGGAATGGGCTTAAACCAAACCAGCTCGCCAATTGGGCAAAGTATTGCTGCAACCGCTTTTCAGGGAAGGCCATAGGTCTTTAATTATTAGCGAGCCAGTTGTAAATATTGGCGACAGGTATTTGTACACATGATGACAAGAGCGTTTTGAAATCCATCGAAAAACCACGAGAAGCGGTCAAATCCGCCACTGAGACCGACCCTTCTAGCTTGTCATAAGCATTTGTTTTAAAAGCATTCAAAACTTTTCAAAAAGAATCACATCCAACTTTTGTTGGTCCTTCTTATGCTTTTGGTTGGGTGCAATACCCAGTCCCCTGCCGGGACAACACGGAAGCTCATACATTAAGGACTCAATCATGGAAAACTCCCTCTTTAGTTACCGCGGACTCTTGTTGCCACTGGCACTGTGTCTGACTGCCTGCGGTGGCAGCAGCGATGACGACACCAGCCCGGAACCCACAACCCCGGCCCAGTTAGCCATCGGCGGCAGCATCAGTGGCCTTGGCAGCACTATAGGCCTGACCCTAACTGCAGGCTCCACCCAAACCCAAAACTTTACCGGGAGCAGTTTTCAATTTTCCACCAGCGTGACCGAGGGCAGCAGTTTCAGCATCAGCATCAGCAGCCAACCCGACGGCCAGGTGTGCACTATCACAGGCGCCAGCGGCACCCTGAGCAGCAGCAATGCCAACACGGCCCAGATCAGCTGCGCCAGCGTGCAGGCAGGACTCTTTCTCGACAGCCCCGTGGCCGGCATTGGCTACCGCACCGAGACCCAAAGCGGCGTTACCGATGCCATGGGGTATTACCAGTACTTGCCGGGCGAAACTGTGGAGTTTTTCATTGGCGATCTGACCTTTCCTGCCGTAGCCGCCACCGGACTACTGACCCCCAACGACTTTGCCGAAGGTGACGCCACCACAGTCTCGAACATCGCCCGCATCCTGCAAACGCTGGATGAAGATAGCGATCCCAGCAACGGCATCACACTCACCCAGGCCAGTACCGATGCCTTTACCGGCACGGCGCTCGATGTCAGCAGCACAGGCTTCGCCGACGCTGTGGCCCCGGTGCTCACCACCCTGGACAACCGCCCCCTGGTGAGCGATGCCGACGCCAAGGCTCACGTTGAAACCTCGCTGCGGCAACAACTGCTTGGCAGCTGGCTGTATAAGGAAGGCGAAGGCAAGCGCAACATACTTACCTTCATCGATGACAGCCATTACCTGATCCTGCACGAGCACACTGACGATGGCGATCAGCAGGCGGGCAGCGCCGAGCTTGGCAGTTACGAGTGGAACCCTGAAACCGGGGACATCAGCCTGACCCTGATTGATGAGTCAGACAACAGCGGCGGCTTTTTCGATGGCGGCAGCCACGAAATCCAATCCATGACCCTCGGCGAAACCCTGACCCTCAGCTTCAGCGAAGGCGAAGTTGCCTTTAGCCGTATAGATGACGGCAGCAGCCCGATTTCAGGCTCTTGGAAAGTATGGGAAGAGGCGGATGAAAACCTCACCGTGGTGGTGTTTCTGTCCGAAACCGATTACGCGCTGGTGCACACCAACAACCTAGAGAGCTACGGCGAATCCACGCCTCAGGCACTGTCCGGGGAGTTTGGCAAATACCAGTGGACTGACGCGGGTTTCAGTGTCACCAGCGTGACCGTGGACTCGGACGGCCCGGGCGGTCTTTTTGATGCCGACAGCAGCACCTCGGGCGATACAGTTGCTCTGAAACCCTTCGGCGAGATCTGGTTTACTGACGCCGAAGATGGCCGCTTCAGCCTGCCAAAACTCGAGCGTTTCAGCGCCATGTTGCAGGACTACGGCAGCGACAAGCCTCTCGGGCAGGTCAGCCTGGTTCGCAGCAGCGAAGGCTTTAGTGATACAGATGTATTGCAGCAGCAATTCAGTATGGATTTCAAACTGTTCGAAGGGGAAACTGGTACCTTCCACGTGTACTTCGGTGCCGATGGCGTGGGCAGTGTCTGGGAAGGTGACGAGCCCAGTCTGGCCATGAGCTGGCACATTAACATGGCCGGCTCCATCGAGATAAGCTACACAGACAGCAGCGAAACCCAGTTCGAGATGGTGCTGGCCTCCATCGAAGGCAAAGCCAATGCAGTGCTCATCTCCCTGACATCGTCAGAAGATGAAGACTCGCTGTGGCAAAGCCAAATGCTGGCCGAGTCCGTCAACTAAGCTCACCGCAACGCCACAAAAACCGCAACACCACGAAAAATGCAGCCATTTGGCTGCATTTTTTCTTAATCGGCCAACAAAAAAATCGCGGCTAAAAAGCCGCGCAAGCTGGGATGTCAATGATAACTGGGAAGTCAGTGGTAAATGCTCACCAGATAAGCAAACAGCAGCGAAAATCCTGTGAGGAAAATAAGCGCTACACCAAATACATACAGCAGAGTGCTATCTTGTTCCGGTCGCTCATCCGCGCCATAGGCGATCGGAGAAACGAATGCCGCGAACAAACTCAGGATATCCAACATGTGTAACCTCCTTGTCCAACCAACCTAGGGCGACTATGCAACAACCATGATGAAACCAGTCTTTGCTGTGCATGAAGACTTATTTATTCAGTGCCAGCCAGCACGGCAAGCAGCGTGAGTACATCAGATAAAAAAATCGCGGCTAAAAAGCCGCGCAAGGTGGGATGTCAATGATAAATGTTCGCCAGGTAAGCAAACAGGAGTGAGAAACAGGTTAAAAAAGTGAGGCCTCCGAGTACAAAATAAAGCAGGCTCTTGTCTCGCCTTACCGACTCGAGGAGGCCAGCTGGGTAGATCAGCGCTAGCAAGATCAATATGTGAATCAACACATCCAGCACAATAAACATCCATGTCTAACGAACCATGGACTTCACTATGCAACAGCGACCATGAACTCCCCCTTGGCCGCGCATGAATTAATGTTCATCAAGCATTTAAGCGGCTCCTTAATCTGGAAAAACTTGCCAAACCACCAAGGCGCAGAACATTTTTTGCCGTAATGAGCCATCGCCAGCTCTGGCTTAGCAAACATGGAACACATTTGCACCTTCCTTTACCTGCCGGGTGCAAACTGGTATCACTGGATAAAGTCCGTCAGGGGAACATCAGCCATGAGCAGGGAATCCGATCCCCCGTTAACCGCCAGGCAATTGGAAATTCTGGAATTGATGAGCAAAGGCCTCTCCAATCCGGACATAGCCAGGCTACTGGGGTTATCCCAGAACACGGTGAAAACCCATATCTCCAACCTGTTGCAAACCCTGGGGGTGAGCAATCGCACCGAGGCATCGGTATGGTTTGAAGACTACCGCCATCAGCAGCAAGCCCACATCCAGCCCTTGCCAGTGTTTGTTGCCGATAACTGCCCGCCTGAACTGCTCTCCTGTCTGATGTGTTTCGAGTTTTTAAGCCTGTGCCCCTCGGCACAGCCGCCAACGTCCGGCTTTTATCTGGATTGTCCGGGCGACAGCGGTCGGCTGATGCAAATTCAGCAAGGCACGAGCAGCCTAATCCACAGCTTTGCCCGCGCCGAGGTCGACAGCAGCCAGTCCAGACAGCGCCTCGCCGCGCAACTGTTCGATAAACTGCTGGGGATCCGAGTACGCCAGCCCACCGCATCCCATGAGGATGCCATTCAAACTTTGCTGCAAATCGAATATCGGCTGCGAAGCCGCGAGGCAGGCACGCTGCGGGAGGCTCTGGAAACCCTGTCCCCCATGCTGAGCGCCTTCCCCGACTGGTCTCTGCCAAAGAGCTTTTATGTTCTGGTGGCGTATGCCGCCTGGCAGGAAGGCGCCGTCAGCCAGCTGCCGCCTGCGGCAAACCTGATAAACCACGCCCAGCAGGCGCTGCATCTGGCGCCGCAATCGGCATATGCGCAACTGGCTTTTGCCGCCGCAGCGCTGCTGATGGGGCAATTGCCGGTGGCACTGGCGCACACGGAGCAGGCCATTAACGCCAACCCCATGTTGGAATCAGGCTTGTTCTTCAGGGCGCAGGTGCTGGCGCTTTGTGGTCTGTATCCCCAGGCGCTGGCAGCGTACGAGCAGTACGAACTGCTTTATCCCCAGGGGCAAAGTACCGGGCGATTATTGGTTGGCCGGGCTGTTACCCACTTTCTGGCAGGGCAGCTGGACGAAGCAAAAAGCCATATTTTACAGGCCATTCCCTATCGTCACAGCGTGCAGGCAGGCCTGTGTATGATGCTGGTCAGCATTGCCGAGCAGCAAGAGGACGCCGCAGGGCTTACGCTTGCCAGGGAGCAACTGGCCCAGCAGCTCAGCGACCCGGCCATGCTGCCAAGGCTGATGGCACTGCTGCAACGGGTGCTGCCGCCGACAAGCTTTCAGCAGTTTCGCCAAAGCCTGCTGCGGGCAGGAGTGTCCCTGCCAGAACCCCTGCCCGAACAGGCCTGAGTGCTAATCGCCGTAATGAAAACCAACCTTGCCGATGGCCGACAGGTTGGTGCAACCCTCCTTAAGGCACGCAGGCGTAACGAAATTGGCCTGATAGCTGGCGTAGCTTTGTTGCAATCCTGCCAGCTCACCGCTGCCAAGCCCTTTCACCAGGCTGACCCCGGCCTCACCTATGCTGGCAAGCAAGCTGCTTAAACTGCCGCCCGAAGCCGGATAGCCAAGGCTCAGTCCACGGGTCACCCGCACCTTTTCCATCAGCCCTTCCACATCATTGCTGCCAAGGGCCAGCGCATGAATGGGCGCCTGTGCCCGCAGGGCTTCAATGCTTTGCTGTCCTGCGAGACGGCCGGGTTTGATTTGCAACTGATAACCAGGCCCGGCGCCATCGAAAGAGACGGCCACAAACTGCGAGCACACCAATCCGGTTTCCCCGGGGCGGCCAAACAGATGCTTATCCAGCTCGTAAGCAAAAAACTTAAGCACTTCAAGCAGTGCCGATTGGCCAACGCCGCTGGGTGTAATGTCTTTCACGATAAGCAGCAGCCCCAGCATCACCAGCCAGGCCTTGTCGTAGTAAGCCTTGCCAAGATAGGTTTGCGCCTGGGCGATAACCGGCTTGAGATTGTCACTGGCCATGCGCCGCACATACCAGGTATCGAAGCGCGGATCGCTGCTGTCCTGACTGTCGCGAATGGGGCGAATGCCTACACCGTTGAGAGCATCGTCTATCAGGGTGAACTGGCCGCTGCTGTCTTTGCCGATAAAGATGGCGCCGTGGCAAACGTCCGAGTCATTGAGCAGCATAATAAGCTCATCGAGGTAACGGGTGGGATTGGAAGGACGCAGGTCGCCTTCCATAATCAGTACATCGCCGGGCTTGAGGTCAGCCAGGGTCAGGGTGCTTTCTGTGTCCTGTGTCATGAGTTTTCTCCTTGTCGTTGTCTCAGGGCGGCCCGGGGCGCTTGCGCCTCAGATCTCCCAAAGCATAGCGGCTATGCCGCCACGGATACGCAATATCACCCTTTCGGGCTGCTGCCGCTCCAAGTCTTCCATGGCGCAGCGTACCGGCCAGGAATAACCCAGCACCAGCAGCCAGCGACTGAGTCCCGGCGATTGCGGGTACAACGCCAGTTTGTGGCGGTCATCTTCCACCTTGGCCATCAGGGCATCCCCCGAGGTTTGGGCGCTTTCCACTTTCAGCTCCAGCGCCACTTTTTCGCGGCCATCTGAGAACATCATGTCCAGCCGTTTACGCTCCAGCGGTGCGGGATACGGCAGCTCTCGGGCCACAGACCAACCAAGACGCCTGCAGGCAATCATCAGCTCAACCTGCATCCAGATCTCCCAGGCAGCGCCGGTGGCAATGGCCTCGGAAATCCGCCCGTCGTCTTCCAGCACTGTGGCCAAGAAACTCCATTTATCCATGGCGGTCTCTCCCGTCGCCACGGTTCCGGGCGCTTTGCTGCTTAAGCTCCATCAACGCCGCCATGGTGTCGGCCACCAGCGGCCGACTCTGCACCGACAGCGACAACACGGCGTTACAATTGGCGCAGCAAAACCGTTGGCCCGCGAGCAGCTGCTGCATTTCGAGGAAAATCGGGGCATTGCAGTCCGGGCAGGGGATCTGGTGTTTCATCTCGTCTCTCCTTGTGTCATCCACTCGATAAGGGGCCGACTGGCGGCCCCGGGCTTACTCATCCGTCAGCCAGCAGTTTTGGGGTTGGCTGAAATGGCATTGGTGTAGGCCTGAATGATGGTGGTCACGCCCTGGGGCAGCGGCAGTTGCCCCGCGTGCACACTCACCGTGTACTTGGCGCTGTTGCTCTTTTGGTAGGTAGCCGAATTCGATGAGCTGGTCTTGCTGTCGTAGCTCACGCTGCCTTTGACCTCTACCGACCACCAGCCCTCACCCAGCTTGGCATCGAAACTGGCCGCAGCCTGTGTTTCGCTTGAGCTGTTGGTGGAGCTTTCGTTGGTGTAACTGGACTTCACTTCCATGTCGAAATCCACCTGCACCGAATCCACCCCCAGCGCATTGAGAGGAATTAAGGTCAGCAGCGGCAGATCAAAGGTGGTGTCGACTGGCGTTGGGGTCACCGTGGTCTGGCCGTCCTTGTCTGTTTCTTCTTCAAACACGGTACGGCTGATGTGCATAGTCACCATAATGGGTTCGAGCGTGGTATCCGCATCTGTACCCGATTTGTTAAAGCAGGTGTCGAGCATAAATTTGGTCTGGGTCACCGCCATCATACTGTTGGCCTGGGCCGCCGCATTCAGCGGGCCACCAATCAATGACCGCATAGGTAAGCCACTGAATTGCTGTGCCATGGACACCAATGCGGGTCCGGTATCGACTGTGGGATTTGCCATGATAACTCTCCTTATTATCTTGCCTTGTCCATGTGGACGTTATGCCGCCTTACCCAGGGATTTGGGCCCGCAGCGCTCTCTCATATCCCTCCACCAGCAATTGCAGGCCTTCGGGATTGGTACTGTCGTTCAGCACTATCTCCAGTGTCGCGAGATGGCTGTTCGACGCAGACTTGGCGCCGCCAAACAGGCCGGAGCCGGAGCGGGACGGAAAGGCGACCTGCATGGCGCCGTTATCATCCATTCCCACTTCCAATTGGGTTGAAAACCGCACTTCCTGAATACGGGCCGCGCTGATGGGTACCAGCGAAATCAGCGGCACAGTCACAGGCACATCGGTCAGCCCGGTTGCTGTCTCCTGCGGATACATCAGGGTCACGCATTTGGGCTTGAGCGCTGTTGCTACTCCAACCGTACTGAGTGACAGAGTTTGCGGCGTATCCTCTGTGGGTTCGAGCGGCTCAAAAAAACGTCCAAGCAGTTGATTATTTTGCTCCTGCAGCGCCTGCCCTGCGGCAGATACACTGAGCTGCACCGCGCTGACCAGCGCATGTAAATCCATCATCTTGTCCTCCTTGGCTAACCCACCCCTGAGGGGTTAATCCTTAAGATGCAGCCTACGCCTGTGGCGCTGCGGGCAACATCGCCCAGCCGGGTGAGCAGCCTCACCCGGTAGAACCATCCAGCACAGAAAACGGATAGAAACGGCCGCTAGCGGCCCCGGAAGAAGAAAAGCCTTGCGTTTTTGCTCAAAAAGTTCTTTCAACCAATAGCCAGCCGGGGGCCCCAGAGGCTACAATGCGCGGTTATTCCCGTTAATCCTTGCAGTCAGTAGATACAGGCCGATGAAAGAACTCATTCAATCCTTGCTGGAACAAACCCTTGAATCCTTGAAAGCCCAGGGCATAGTGCCCGCCGACTTTGAAGCGCGCATTCAGGTCGACCGAACCAAGGACAAGAGCCATGGCGATCTGGCCACCAATCTGGCCATGATGCTGACCAAGGTTGCCGGTAAGCCGCCACGTGAACTGGCGCAGCTGATCATCGACAACCTGCCTGCCTCGGCGCAGGTAGCCAAGGTCGAGATTGCCGGCCCTGGCTTTATCAACTTCTTTATCGACGACAACGCCCTGGCCAATCAGCTCAAGGCCGCGCTCGGCGATGCCATGCTGGGCGTAAAAGCCGCCGCAGCTCAAACCGTGGTGGTGGACTACTCTTCCCCCAACCTCGCCAAGGAAATGCACGTAGGTCACCTGCGCTCCACCATCATCGGTGACAGCGTGGTGCGCGCGCTGGAATTCCTCGGCCACAATGTCATCCGTCAAAACCACGTAGGTGACTGGGGTACCCAGTTCGGCATGCTGCTGGCCTACATGGAAGAACTGCGCGCCCAGGGCGACGACAAGGCCAATCTGGAGCTGTCAGATCTTGAAAGCTTCTACCGCGCCGCCAAGCTGCGCTTCGATGAATCCGACGAATTCGCCACCCGAGCCCGCCAATTGGTGGTTGAGCTGCAAAGCGGTGATGAGTACTGCAACAAGCTGTGGCGCGAGTTCAACGACATCTCCCTGAGTCATTGCCATGAAGTCTATGCCCGTCTGGGCGTGAGCCTGACCCGTAAAGACGTACACGGTGAGAGCGCCTACAACGCCGATTTGGCGCAGGTTGTAGCCGATCTCGATGCCAAGGGCCTGCTCGCCATCAGCGACGGCGCCAAGGTGGTATTCCAGGAAGAGTTCCGCAACAAAGACGGCGAGCCGCTGCCGGTGATCATCCAGAAGGCCGATGGCGGCTTCCTGTATGCCACGACCGATCTGGCCGCCATGCGCTACCGCTCAAGTGTGCTGAATGCCGACCGCGTGCTCTACTTTGTAGATTTGCGTCAGGCACTGCACTTCCAGCAGGTGTTCAGCCTGGCCCGCACCGCCGGTTTCGTACGTGAAAACATGACCCTCGAGCACATGGGCTTTGGCACCATGAACGGCGAAGACGGCCGCCCCTTCAAGACCCGCTCCGGCGGCGTAGTGAAGCTGGTTGACCTGCTCGATGAAGCGGTTGAGCGTGCCGAGCAGCTGGTTCGCAGCAAGAACCCGGATATGGATGAGGCCGAAGTTAAAGAAATCGCCCGCGTGGTTGGTATTGCCTCGGTGAAATACGCCGACCTGTCCAAGAACCGCAGCAGCGATTACATCTTCAGCTTCGAGCAGATGCTGAGCTTCGAAGGCAACACAGCCCCCTATCTGCTGTACGCCTACACCCGTGTGGCAGGTATCTTTAAGAAAGCCGAAGACATCGACCTGACCAACGCCGAGCTGGTACTGGATCACGACAAAGAGAAAGAACTGGGCAACAAGCTGGCACAGTTCGGTGAAATCCTTGCCCGTATGGTGGACAAGGGCCAGCCGCACATCCTCTGTGGTTACCTGTACGAGTTGGCAGGCGCCTTCTCCAGCTTCTACGAAGCCTGCCCAGTGCTCAGCGCCGACAGTGAAACCGCCCGTGAAAGCCGTCTGCTGCTGTCGCGCCTGACCGCCGACACCCTCAAGCAGGGTCTGTCACTGCTGGGCATCGAGACTCTGGAGCGCATGTAACCCATGAGTCGTGATTACGCCAATCGAGCGCCACGGGGTAAAGGCCGTGGCGGCCGCAAGGGTGCCCCCGCGCCCCGGCGTAAACCCTGGGTTGCGCTGATTGCGGTACTGGTACTGGTGCTGGGCTTTGGCTATTTCCTGTGGACCATCAAGGGCAGCGCCGATAAGGAAGAGCCCAGAGTGGAAGCCAAAGCCGAAACCAAATCCAGCAAGCCAAAGAAGGATCCAAACGCCCTGCCGCCCAAGCCGCAGGAAGAATGGACCTATCTGCAAGAGCTTGAAAACAAGCAGGTTGAAGTGGATGTTCCCAAGCAGGACACCCTGCGCGCCACAGGCCCGTATCAGATGCAGTGCGGCTCTTTCCGCGAAGAGGCACAGGCCGAGAAGATGAAGGCAGTTATCGCCTTCCAGGGCATGGAAGCACAAATCCGCAAGGCCCAGGGCAGCAACGGCGCCTGGTACAAGGTGGTACTTGGCCCCTACGAGCGCAAACGTGATGCAGAGCGCGCCCGCCACAAACTGCAGGCCATTGGTATGAACACCTGCCAAATCTGGCTGTGGCAATAACGGGTAGCAACAATCGCTAAACTGTCACAAAAATAAGGTCGCCTCGGGCGGCCTTTCTTTTTGCCCACTTGAAAAAAAAGGTCACGACCCCATATAAGCTCTATCCGTCCCCGAAGGCCTATCCTTCGGACGCTAAAAGAGGATCCATTGTGACTACTATCGTATCCGTCCGCCGTAACAATCAGGTGGTCATCGCAGGTGATGGCCAGGTCTCCCTCGGCAATACCGTGATGAAGGGCAATGCCCGCAAGGTACGCCGCCTGTACCACGGCAAGGTATTGGCCGGATTTGCCGGTGGCACCGCCGATGCTTTCACCCTGTTCGAGCGCTTTGAAGCCAAGCTGGAAATGCACCAGGGCCATTTGATGCGCGCCGCGGTGGAGTTGGCCAAAGACTGGCGCACCGATCGCATGCTGCGAAAACTCGAGGCCCTGCTGGCCGTGGCCGATGCCGAAAGCTCACTTATCATTACCGGTAACGGCGACGTAGTGCAGCCCGAAAACGACCTGATTGCCATCGGCTCCGGCGGTAACTTCGCCCAGGCCGCCGCCACTGCGCTCTTGGAAAACACCGACCTTGGCGCCCTCGAGATTGCCGAAAAGTCACTGACCATCGCCGGCGATATTTGCGTATTCACCAACCAGTTCAAGACCATCGAAGAACTGAGTTACTGAGGAATCATCATGTCTGAAATGACTCCCCGCGAGATTGTTCACGAACTGGACGCCCATATCATTGGTCAGCAAAAAGCCAAACGCAGCGTGGCCGTGGCCCTGCGTAACCGCTGGCGCCGCATGCAGCTGGACGCCGCGTTGCGTCACGAAGTGACCCCCAAAAACATCCTGATGATTGGCCCTACCGGCGTAGGTAAAACCGAAATTGCCCGCCGCCTGGCCAAGCTCGCCAACGCGCCCTTTATCAAGGTCGAAGCCACCAAGTTCACCGAAGTGGGCTATGTGGGCAAAGAAGTGGAGCAGATCATTCGCGATCTGACCGACAGCGCCATCAAGCTCACCCGCGAAGTGGAAATGAAAAAGTGCCGCGCCCGCGCCGAAGAGGCTGCCGAGGAGCGGGTACTGGATGCGCTGCTGCCACGCCCGAAAAACGACTGGGACAACAGCGACGACAACTCCTCCAGCCGTCAGATCTTCCGTAAAAAACTGCGTGAAGGTCAGCTGGACGATAAAGAAATCGAAATCGACATTTCAGGCCCGCAGATTGGCGTGGAAATCATGTCACCCCCCGGCATGGAAGAAATGACCAATCAGCTGCAGAGCCTGTTCCAGAACATGGGTCAGGCGCCTGCCAAGCGTAAAAAGATGAAGATCAAAGATGCCCTCAAGCAACTGGTGGATGAAGAAGCCGCCAAGCTGGTGAATCAGGAAGATCTGAAAGAAAAGGCCATCGAACTGGTGGAGCAGCACGGTATCGTCTTTATCGATGAAATCGACAAAATCTGTAAGCGCGGCGAAACCTCAGGCCCCGATGTGTCCCGAGAAGGGGTACAGCGCGACCTGCTGCCCCTGGTGGAAGGCTGCACAGTCAACACCAAGCACGGCATGGTGAAAACCGACCATATCCTGTTTATCGCCTCGGGCGCATTCCAGATGGCCAAGCCATCGGATCTTATCCCCGAGCTGCAGGGCCGCCTGCCAATTCGGGTTGAGCTGGATGCCCTCACCGCCTCCGACTTCAAGCGTATTCTTACCGAGCCCCATGCCTCGCTCACCGAGCAATATGTGGCGCTGATGGCCACCGAAGGCGTGACCATAGAGTTTACCGAGACCGGCATCGACCGCATCGCCCAGGCCGCCTGGCAGGTGAACGAGCGCACCGAAAACATCGGTGCACGCCGTCTGCACACGGTCATGGAAAGGTTGATGGAAGACATTTCCTTCGAGGCCAGCGACAAATCCGGCAGCAAATTCACCATAGATGCCGAATATGTGAATGCGCACCTGGATAACCTGGTGCAGGATGAAGACTTAAGCCGCTTTATTCTGTAAGCAGTTTGAGGGAAAGCAAAGTAAAGCCGGGGAAACCCGGCTTTACTTTTCTGGTGGGCTCAGCAGTACGATACCTTTTCTAAGCAGTAAGCGCTCCACTCCAAGCATAAACAGCATGGCTGGCAGTCCAAGCAGGGCTCGGAGCGGAAAAGATGCCAGTAAACTCAGTTCATCTTCAAAAACAGAGGGATACAAATCCGGCAGGGCCAAAAATGGCAACATGATCAAGCACCCAAGGCCAAACACCCAAAAGCCCGCGCGGGTTAGATGCCAGTTCCCACGCAGTTTAACTTGCGTTGCTTCCTCTTGTTTTGTCTTCAATTTTCTTCCCTGTTCTGTTTGGCTGAATAAAAGCTGCCACCAAGCCCAATGTAGCAAGGCCTCTGTTGCGCCACAAGCAGGCTGCGGCTGGGGGTGATTGTGATACACTGCCGCCACCCGTTTTAGCGTATGAAAGCCCAGTCGTCCCTATGGTTTCAGAACTTTTTATCCTTCGTCACGGCCAAACCGAATTTAACGCCCAGCGGCGCTTGCAGGGGCACTGTAACTCGCCCTTAACTGCGCAGGGTGAAGCCCAGGCGCTGGCCTACGGCAATACCTTAAAGAGCCTTGCCGGGCAGTTAAACACCGCCGAACTGAACGACTTTGCCATAGTGTCGAGTCCCCTGGGACGCGCCATACAAACTGCCGCCATAGTGGCAGCAGGCCTCGGCCGTGAACCTGGCGCTGTGAGCGCCGATGACAGAGTCAAGGAAGCCGGGCTTGGGGAGTGGGAGCATGGCCATATTCCCGATATCCACGCCGCCAACCCCGGCCTTGCCGACAAACCTGGCTGGTATCTGGATGGTCCGGGTGCCGAGCCGCTCGAAAATATTCAGGCCAGGCTGCATGACTGGCTCAAGGATCCGGCCACCCCTTCACGAGTGATTGTGGTTTCCCACGGCGTGACCGGCGTGGTGCTGCGCGGATTACTGTTGGGGCTCGAACCCCAAGCCATGTGGGCTCAGGACAAACCCCAGGACGCCTTTTATTACTTCTCGCAGGGCACCCTAAAGCGCATCGCCTGCCGCTGACCTGTTAACGGCCAAATTGGCCGGAACCCAAGCATTTTGGCTTGGCGGCAGCGTTGTTCGCCCGCCGCCACTGGGATATGCTCAGGAATCGTTTTAACGCGTTTTTTACAATAACAATCAAAAGAGCGTCCCATGCACAACACTCGTCCCCATGCGTCCAGGCAGCGTTTATCCCTGCTCGGCCTGTCGTTAATCACGGCACTGTCACCCCTGCCTGCCCTTGCAGCCACTTATCTGAGCGCCGATGCGCTGCTGGATGTCAAAACCGGCAAAATGATGCTAAATCCTGTGCTGAAAATTGAGGATGGCCGCATCCTTGAGCTTGGTACCCAGGGCAAGCTTAGCGTGCCAGAAGGCAGCGAGCTGATTGAACTTAAAGGTAAAACCCTGCTGCCGGGGCTGATGGATATGCACGTGCACCTTGGCAGCGATGCCGAAGACAACTTCCTCGAGTCGATGAACTACTCGGTGCCCCGGCAAACAGTAAAGGCGGTGAAAAACGCCAAAAAGACCCTCGAAGCGGGCTTTACCACGGTGCGGGATTTGGGAGATTCAGGCTACAGCGTGATTGCAGTGCGCGATGGCATTAACGCTGGAGAAATCCCCGGTCCGCGTATCTGGACTGCAGGCCATGCGCTGTCGATTACCGGCGGCCACTGCGACGATAACTTCAGCGCTCCTGAAATGCACTCAGTGGCAGGCGGCGTGGCCGACGGCCCCTGGGCGGTGCGGGCCAAGGCGCGGGAAAATATAAAATACGGCGCCAACACCTTAAAGATTTGCGCCACCGGCGGCGTGTTCTCCAAGGGCACCAAGGTGGGCGTGCAGCAGTACACCGAGGATGAACTCAGGGCTGCAGCCGAAGAAGCCCATCAGCGCGGGATGATTATTGCCGCCCACGCCCATGGCACCAGCGGCATCAAGGCGGCCATTCGCGCCGGTATCGACAGCATTGAGCATTGCAGCTTCCTCGATGACGAAGCAATCAAGCTGGCACTGAAAAACGGCACCTATCTTAGCTGTGATATCTACAACACCGAATACACCCTCGCCTTCGGCGCCGCCAATGGGGTACCCGAAGAGAACATCAACAAAGAGAAACAGGTATCCAAGGCTCAGCGTGAGAGTTTCCGCAAGGCCACCAAGGCCGGGGTGCGCATGGTGTTTGGCTCGGATGCCGCCATCTACCCCCATGGCGACAACGGTAAGCAGTTTGCCACCATGGTGGAATTCGGCATGACGCCGCTGCAGGCGATTCAGGCGGCAACGCTCACCAGTGCAGCGCTGCTCAAGCAGCCGGATCTTGGCGAACTCAAGCCCGGTTATCTGGCCGATATCATTGCAGTGGATGGCAATCCGCTGGACAACATCCGTCTGCTGGAAAACGTCAGCTTTGTGATGAAAGACGGCGCTGTGTTCAAGAACTGAGATAAGGCGCCAACGCCACCACCTGCTGCCCCGAAGACAGAGTATCAAAGTGATCAAGCATAGATGTGAGATAGCTGCGGTCACGGGGCGGCAGCACGTCATGCTGCAGAACCTGCTTTAAGTCATCAACAAGGCGCCGGGCCAATGGCTCGGTGCACACCCCTTTCCACAATGCCAGTGCCGCCTGCTCAGGGGCGCGGCCGTAGCGCTTGCGTTGTAAATACACGAAGGTGTCAGCCCGTTCCCTGGGTGTTGCCAACACCGAAATAATTGACCAATTCATGATGTTATCTCCCGAAATCCGTTTCAGTCCGACAAAATGATTTTGTTTCTGCCTTCCCGCTTGGCCCGGTACAGCGCAGTATCAGCCCCCAGCAACATGGCATCGGCGGTGCGGAACTGACCGCAGGTTTCGCTGGCAATGCCCTGACTCACGGTCAGCAGCGCCCCGGCGGGCAAGCCCATAGCAGTAGTATCAATGGCAGCAATGGCCTGTGACACCTGCTGTGCAATCAGCTCGGCCATGGCGGCATTAAAGCCCGGCAGGATCAGCACAAACTCTTCACCGCCAAACCGTGCCGCCAGACACTGAGGAGAGGGTAAAGCCGATGCCAGCGCAGCCGCAATCAGCTTTAAGCATTCATCTCCTTTCAGATGGCCGTAAAGGTCGTTGAATTGCTTAAAAAAGTCCACATCCACAATCACCACACTCACCGGATGCCGGCGGGCAACGCACAGCTGCCATTGCTTTTCCAGGGTTTCCATCAGGGTGCGACGATTGGCAAGACCGGTTAAACAATCGGTTGCAGCCAGAGATTTAAGGCGGCGGATCTCAGCCTTGTGCTGCGACAGATCTTCAATCCCCACCAGAAACAGCGGCAGCAACCCCTGCACGAAAGAGAGTGTCAGCTTCACCGATAACAGCGCGCCATCCACTCGCCTGAGCTGTATTTCCCTGGCCTGGTGCTGCAACGGCCGGAGCTCACCAAGCACTTGCTCAAACATTTGTTGATACTGCGTCTGATAGCCGCTCTCCAACCAACTAGGCCAGTGCTCACCCACAAAGGTTTCCGGCTCATCACCCAGCAAACCGGCGGCGGCCTGATTGACACACAGCACCTTGCCATTGCCATCGGCCAGCACCATCGGCTGATTCAGACAGTGGATAACCTCGGCAACGGCTTCAAAATCGCAGTAACTTTCACGGATGGCGTACATGGCTGGCTCCTGGCAACGTCCTTGATGCTAACCAGTGTACGAATTCCCCAAAAAACTACCTTCCGCCAACCTTACCACGCAAAGCATTGATAAATAACCGGTAAAAATCAACCTTCCGCCAAACTTACGACGCCAGACGCTATTAAATCCAGCTATTCGAGCCAAAATGCCAGCACGCATGGGCCAAAGACAGATGCTTATGACCATAAAAAAGCCCGGCACATGGCCGGGCATTTAATAAATCGCGATGATTTTAGATTTTATTTATGATCTGAGGATCTGGACTACACATTAACAAAGTGCTTCCGGGTATGGTGAAAACTAAGTGGAAACCAGTTTCACCTACCACTTTGTCGGTATCAAATAGACTCAGCAAATTTGGAGTCACTTCGACCGAATCAACAATACTATCAAAGGGAGTGGTGAAAGCCGCGCCAGCAAAACCTAAATTCTTACCGGTATTGTCCACCAGAGTGTAATCAATACGTGACTTCTGAGTGATCACAACTGGGCCACTTGGGTCGTAAGTGAACACAGGCTCATTATTGATATTCAATGATGCAGTTACGGTTATCGCTATTGGAGTTGGCATAATTGTTCCTTAATTTGGTTATTAGGTTTACTGCGGAAGGGGCAGAATACTCGTACTGCCAGTAAACACCTTCCGATAATCTTACCTCACATCCATTTGTTTTATATTAAAAAACTGATGACTCAAAATTCACCCCCTGAGCAACCAGAGGTGATTTTAGACTCTCAGCCTGAGATTTTTCACCCAAACACTCAAGAGCCTGTACTAAAGGCCGGACAATTCTGGGTTCTTTTGACGTTTGGGATAGGGGATAAAGACGCATTTTAACCCGCCGACATAGCTCCATAACCTCAATATTTGATTTACCTCTCTGACTGAGTTTCATCAACATAAGCTCTGCCTCTGAAAGTTGAATCTGTACCTTCAAGTCATCCGGCGAAGCACCGGCTAGGACATTGAAAACTGCTGTCGCTTTTTCGGTGGCATCCTTGGATGCTGCAATGTCCCCCCAACGCAATAATTGGCTGGCCGCGGCTAAATGATAGTGAGCATCCAACTGCTGTTGTTTTCCTTCCGATAGAGCAGCAGCATCCAGCTGTAAACTTTGGTAAAAAGACTCCATCGCTGATTTTGAGGTTGCATACAAACCCAATTCCAACCCATGCAACTTCAAGTTCAGCAGATCGTAACGCCAGGATAAATTTTCTGGGTCACTGGCGAGAGTATCAAGGCGTTTGGCAAGAGCTCTGCCCAAAGCTTGCTGTGCTCCATCAATATCACCAAGCACCTGATAAAGCAGCACCAAGTTCGCTTGGCTATGAGATAACCGGTCAAGCACATAAGCTTCATTAGAGCTGCCAAGGACTGCTTCGATATGCTGGTGGAGTGCCAATGCAGTCTTAATATCCCCTGTCGCCAATGCCGCACTGGCAAGCCAGGACTCAGTATCAGCAAGATCGGCAATCAATTGACCGTCATCAGGTGTATCTGCAAGTAACTTTTGCTTCAAAATCAGTGATGACTCAAATCGTTGTTGGGCAGTGGCGTAGTCCTGGAGCTTCATCGCCAGGCTGCCGAGGGAGTTTTCGGCGTAGGACAACTCCAGCATGGCATCGCGACTGTCGGGCGCCAGCGCCAACATGGCTTCGCTGTGCTCAAGGTAGGCCGTCAACCAGGGCTTGGCGGCTTCCCAGTCACTCTTGTCGTATTCGAGTTGCCCCAGCCAGAATGCGTTGGCACCCAGGGTTTTGTACAGTTCGAGCTGTGGCACATCACGCCCCCGCAGCGGCAATAGCTTATCCCGCGCTGCCAGCAGCGCCGCCCTCGCCTCGTCGGGCTTTTCGCGGCTATAGGCTACCTCACCCATGGCCTCCAGGGTTTGTCCGTGGCGGAACAGGGCGGCCTCCGAGAGCCCTGCGTCCGGGGCGCTGAAGTAGTCCAGTGCTTTGTTGCTGACCCCGTCGAGCAAATCCATGCGGCCGATACTGCGAAGCCGGTCGGCAAACTGGCCCACCATAAAACCCAGCAAGTCTTCGGCGGCAAGACGCCGCTCGGTGGCCTGCCGCTCGGCCTGCATGCTTTTAATCCCCATCACCACAGAGACAAAAGTAAGCAGGGTCAGCAGCGCCACTGTGCCGCGCTTTATCCAGCCCCGGCGTATGTCCCGCGCCAGCGAGGCCTGAATATAATCGCGGCTTTGCTCGTCCAGTATCAGCTGGTTATCGGCCAGCAACTGGCGCGCCTCCAGCACGGGTTTGCCAGACCCCAGCAGATAATCCCGCTCGCGGCCCGAGCGCTGCCAACGCAGCGCCTGATGAAATACCCGGGCTTTGAGCGCCAGCAAGCGGCGGTGTTCTTCAATCCAGCTGGCGGCGCGGCGCCAGCGCCGCAGCAGGGCTTCGTGGGCGACGCTGAAGCTGGGCTCGGCGCCATCGAGGTGGGAAACAAACAGGCGGCTGTCCACCAGTGCCTGCACCAGTTTGCGCTCGGCATCGGTGGCAAGCTCACTGTAACGGGCGCTGCGGCTGGTAACCGAGAGTTCATCTTCCTTGAGGGTGACCAGCCGTGCCAGCACTCCGGGTAGCGCCTCGCGGGTGGAAGCGCTGAGGTCGGCGATGGCCTCATCGGCAGCGCGACCAATGGCGCCTTCAATGCCACCCAGGCGTTGATACACTTCGAGTTTGAGCTGATTGTCATCGCCCCGGGCAAGGTAAAGCGCCTGCAGCAGGTATTGCAGCATCGGCAGCGCATCTGGGCTGGCGGCCGCTTCGCGGCAGAGAATTTCATCGAGGCCGAGGGCACTGTCGCTATCAAACTCCCAGCTAAGACCGGCAGCCGCCGCTGGCAGACGGATCATCTGCAGCAACGCCTGGCGGCTTGGGGGCTCAAGGTCAAAGTGGGCACCATTGCCCTTGCCTGCCATCAGCACACTGCGGCTGACCACCTGCGGGTAAAAGTCGTTACGACAGGCGCACAGCACCAGTACCGCACCGCTGCGGGACAGGCTATCGAGCAGTGCCAGAAACTGGCTGCGGCTGGCTTCATCGAAGGCCGGGGACGACAACAGCACTTCGAGCCTATCGACCACCAGCGCAAAACGCGGCTTTTCCCAGCGGCCACTTGGCAGCGCCAATTGCAAAGTCACAGCGATTGTGGCGCCGCCCTCGGCAAGCTTGGCCGCCAGGGTGTCGGCGCTGTCGCCGTCGAATACGGGTTTATCGCCGCTCTCCCAATCGAGCATGGCCGAAGCCAGCTCCAGCAGCAAAGCGCCGGGGGCGACATCGGCCATATCCATGGCGGCGCTGGACACCAGCCCAATACCATTTACGCCTTGCGGGGTACTGAGGTTAGGCAGAATACCGGCGTGGATTAACGAGGTTTTGCCGCTGCCACTGGGGCCAAGCAGCAAACACAGGCCACGGCCGCTGCGTACCTGCCTATGGATATTTTCAAGGACGCCATTGATTTGTTCACGGCGACCAAAGAAGACCCCGGCATCTTTGGCACTGAAGGGGCGCAGCCCCGGAAAAGGCGAACCGGACTGCCACACCACCTCGTCCACACTCTGCTCATCCCCCGAGGGAAAGCTGACCTGGGCCAGGGTACGGTAGCCACGGCGGCGAATGGTTTCGATAAATTGCGGCGCTGTAGCGCTGTCATCCAATGCGCGGCGCAGCTGGGCGATGGTTTTGTGCAGCGGGTTGTCGCCGGTTTCCAGCCCCGGCCAGCAGGCATCGAGCAGATCGTCACTGCTAACCACATCCCCCGGGCGATGGCACAGATACAGCAACACCTCCATGGCCTTGGGTTCGAGTTGGCGGCTGATACTGCCGCGACTCAGTCGATTACTTTGGGGCGAGACTTGCCATTCGCCGAAGAAAAAAATCGTATCTGTCATTCCCTGCTGTACCTTGTTTGGCCTTGGCTGTATCAGCCTCACCTTTTTCTATTTTGCGGGGTTCACAAGCGCTGCAAAGCGAGCGACCATATCCGGGTTATTCACTGTCAGGAGTTTCCATGAGCCATCCCCAGGTTGTATCCCTCAAGCTGAAACGCAAGTCTCGCCTGCTGGAAGTGGGTTTTGATGACGGCAGCCAGTATCAACTGAGCTGTGAGTTCCTGCGGGTGTATTCCCCTTCGGCAGAGGTGCACGGCCATGGCAACCCGGTATTGGTTACCAATAAGAAAGCCGTGAACATCACCGCCATTGAACCTGTAGGTAACTACGCGGTTAAACTGGTGTTTGATGATGGCCATGATACCGGACTTTATTCGTGGCAGGTATTACACCAACTGGCGACCAACCAATTAATTTTGTGGGAACAGTATCTGGCGCGGCTGCGGGCTGAAAAGGGATCCAGAGAAGCGGTTATCCCCATGGAAATCCGCTACAGATAAGCTCCGCCAATTAGCAAAAAGCCAGTCAAAACTGGTGATCCACCTAGCCAAAAGTAGCATCGGAGTCTGTTTCAGCTTTGCAAGTATAGTGCGTTCGTACAATTGTTCATCCATTCACAGCTCAATAACATGAGGTTTCTCTCGGGTTAAAAATCCGTGAAAAAGGGGTTAACCCCGACTTCAATGTAGTTGTGAACCATCGTCCGGCAACTGCCTGCGGTGGACTAAAGGAAGTGCTTTGCGGCAGCCAAGCCGCCAGACCACAAGGACAAGTCACTTATGCGCAAGCAACAACTCTCACTCTTGTTTATCGCCGTTTCGGCAACCCTGGGTACATCAGCTTACGCCGCCAACGTAGTGGACGTGGCCAAGATGCGCCACGCCGCCTCAGGCGACATCGGCAGTGTACTGCAACTGGCCCCGGGCCATGAGTTCCGTACCGCCAAACAACTCGATCTGGGCAAGGGCCTGAAAAAAGAGCGTCTGCAGCAATACTTCCACGGTGTGCCTGTTTATGGCTTCACTGTGGCCGCTAATCGCTCTGAAATGGGCTTCTACAGTAACCTTAAAGGTCAGATGCTGGCCGATATCGACAAGGATGCTGCCTTTGCCAAGCCTACCCTGAGCAAAGAAAAAGCCCTGGAAATTGCCAAAGCCGCCAAGGGTGGCCACGGCCTCAAGGCCGGCAAGACCCGCAATGACAGTGCTCAGCCATGGATCATCCTTTACGGCAAAGCTCAGGAGCCGCGTCTGGTGTACATCACCTCTTACGTGGTTGATGGCGATGCCCCAAGCCGTCCATTCACCATGGTAGACGCTCACTCAGGTGAAGTGCTGCAGCGTTGGGAAGGCCTGAACCATGCCGACATAGGTACCGGCCCAGGCGGTAACGCCAAAACCGGCCAGTACGAGTACGGCACCAACTACGGCAATCTGGACGTGGAAGTGAATGGTGATACCTGCACCATGAACAACGCCAACGTGAAAACCGTGAACCTGAACCACGGCACCACCGGCAACACCGCGTTCAGCTACACCTGCCCACGCAACACAGTAAAAGAAATCAACGGCGCCTACTCGCCGCTGAACGATGCTCACTACTTCGGTGGTGTGGTGTATGACATGTACGATCAGTGGTACGGCACTGCGCCGCTGAGCTTCCAGCTGACCATGCGCGTACACTACAGCAACAACTACGAAAACGCCTTCTGGGACGGTAGTGCCATGACCTTCGGTGACGGTCAGAACTACTTCTACCCACTGGTGTCTCTGGACGTTTCTGCCCACGAAGTGAGCCACGGTTTCACCGAGCAGAACTCTGGTCTGGTGTATGCCAACCAGTCTGGCGGTATGAACGAAGCCTTCTCTGATATGGCCGGTGAAGCTGCCGAATTCTTTATGAAAGGCACCAACGACTGGCTGGTGGGCGCCGATATCTTCAAGGGTACTGGCGCGCTGCGCTACATGGCCGACCCAACCCAGGATGGCAAGTCTATCGGTCACATCGACGACTACTATGATGGTCTGGATGTACACTACAGCTCAGGTGTGTTCAACAAGGCCTTCTACACTCTGGCCACCACAGCTGGCTGGGACACCCGCAAAGCCTTCGAAGTATTTGTGGTTGCCAACCAAATCTACTGGACACCCAACAGCCTGATGTATGAAGGTGCATGCGGCGTGAAAAGCGCTGCCGCCGACAAGGGCTACAGCACTGCCGACGTAGAAGCTGCCTTCGCGGCCGTGGGTATCACCCCATGTGAAGTACCACCACCACCACCACCACCAGAAGCTGACGTGCTGCAAAACGGCGTAGCCGTAACTGACATCAGCGGCGGCGCCGGTTCCAAGCAGTACTGGACCCTGGACGTTCCTGCCGGTGCCAGCAACCTGGTGTTCAACCTGTCTGGTGGCTCGGGCGATGCCGACCTCTATGTGAAGTTTGGCACTTTCCCAACCAGCACTGACTACGATTGCCGTCCATATGCTTCTGGCAACAACGAAAACTGTGCTATCGATCCTGCTCAGACCGGCACTTACTGGGTGATGCTGAACGGTTACAGCGCTTACAGCGGCACCACTCTGGTGGGCAGCTTCGACGGTGGCAGCACCGATCCTAACGAAGCCCCAATGGCCAGCTTCACCGCTGACAACACCGGCGCCCTATACAACTTCACCAGCACCTCCAGCGACAGTGACGGCAGCGTAGTTGCCTGGAGCTGGGACTTCGGTGATGGCGATACCGGCAGCGGCGAAACTGCCAGCCACCAGTACCTGATGAGCGGCAGCTACACTGTCACCCTGACCGTAACCGACGATGACGGCGCCACCAGCTCCGTATCTCAGGTATACGACGTGGAAGTACCAGCAGCCGAGATGGATCTGACTGTGACCAAGGTTAACCGTTCACGCCGCGGCAGTGCCCGTGTTGGCCTGGAATGGACCGGTAACAGCAGCTCTTACTCAGTACTGCGTGACGGCAACCTGGTTGGCACCACTTCTGCCAACAGCTTCGTTGACCGTTTCAGCACTCCAACCGGCGTAAGCTATACCTACCAGGTATGTAACGCTGACGGTGGCTGCTCTGACATCGAAACCGTAAGCTTCTGATAAGCAAAACGGTTTAAACTGAAAACGCCGTCCAGTGGACGGCGTTTTTTATTGCTCGGGTTACTCTTGTTTCAAGGGCATATAACGCTGGGTTTGCCAGTCGAAACTGTATCTTTGCCCCTGCCATTCATACTGAGGCTTGCCATCCACCATAATCACCCGCGCGTTTTGCGGTAACGCTGCCAGGCCTTCGACCTTTTCTTCACTGCGGGTGATCATGGCCGGCGGCACCACCCTTGGCTGGGTCATCAGCCGCTGGCGCTCACGCTCGGCACGCTCTTCCCGCCGTGCCTGACGTTCCCGCTCCCAGGCGCGCTCCTGCCAGTACCAGCTGTCGTTGTAGCGCCAGAAGGGATCCCGGTAAAAGGGATCGCGCCAGCCCCAGCCAATCCCCGTGTTCCAATAAGGCCCCGGATAACGCCAGTGACCATAGCCACCGCTGGAATAACTCATCCCCAGACCATTGTGGTTCCCCACCCATACCGAGGTGCTGAGGTTGCCGTCAGCCTGCGCCGCCGACATACCGCCAAGCAGAGCCGCGCTGAGCAGCGCCGCCAAATGCCAATGTGTTGCCATACCCCCTCCTGCTGCAGGCGCTTTTAATTCCGCCCAAGGGCCAATAGTGGTATAGTGCGCGCCACGACGGATGTTTGCAAACCGAGGCATTTCCATATGAGTTTTAAGGATTTACGCAGCTTCATCGCTCACCTTGAAGAGTGCGGTGAGCTTAAGCGCGTCGACTATCCAGTTGATCCTTATCTTGAAATGACAGAAATCGCTGACCGCGTACTGCGCGCGGGCGGCCCGGCGCTGCTGTTTGAAAACCCCAAGGGGCACAGCATGCCGGTACTGGCAAACCTGTTTGGCACGCCAAAACGCGTGGCCATGGCGCTGGGTAAAGAAGACCCACTGGCGCTGCGCGATGTGGGCGAACTGCTGGCGTTCCTCAAAGAACCCGAGCCACCACGCGGCTTTAAAGATGCCATCGCCAAAATCCCCATGTTCAAGCAGGCGCTGAATATGCCGCCCAAGACAGTGAGCCGAGCGCCCTGTCAGGAAGTGGTGATGACAGGCGACGATGTTGACCTGACCAAGCTGCCCATTCAGCACTGCTGGCCCGGCGATGTTGCCCCCCTTGTTACCTGGGGCCTGACCATCACCAAGGGTCCACGCCAGAAGCGTCAGAACCTCGGCATCTACCGTCAGCAGCTTTTGGGCAAGAACAAGCTGATTATGCGCTGGTTGTCCCACCGGGGCGGCGCGCTGGATTTCCGCGATTTCCAGGAAAAACACCCGGGCGAAAACTACCCGGTAGTAGTAGCGCTGGGCTCAGATCCCGTGACTATTTTGGGCGCAGTAACCCCTGTGCCTGACTCCATGAGTGAATATGCCTTTGCGGGCCTGCTGCGCGGTGAGCGTACCGAGGTGGTGAAAGCGCTGTCTTGCGACCTTGAAGTACCGGCCACCAGCGAAATCATCCTCGAGGGCTATATCGCCCCCGGCGAGATGGCCGAAGAAGGCCCCTACGGCGACCACACCGGTTATTACAACGAAACCGACAGCTTCCCTGTGTTTACCGTGACTCATATAACTCACAGGAAAGACGCCATCTACCACAGCACCTACACCGGCCGTCCACCGGATGAACCTGCGATGCTGGGGGTGGCACTGAACGAAGTGTTCGTGCCGATTTTGCGCAAGCAATATCCTGAAATTGTTGATTTTTACCTGCCGCCTGAAGGTTGTTCCTATCGGATGGCTGTGATCTCCATCCGCAAGCAATACCCAGGTCATGCCAAGCGGGTGATGATGGGTGCCTGGTCGTTCCTGCGCCAGTTTATGTACACCAAGTTTATTGTGGTGGTGGATGAAGATGTGAACTGCCGCGACTGGCAGGACGTGATTTGGGCCATCACCACCCGCATGGATCCGACCCGCGATACCGTGATGATAGACAACACCCCCATCGACTATCTCGACTTTGCCTCACCGGTGGCGGGCCTGGGCTCCAAGATGGGTCTGGATGCCACCAACAAGTGGGAAGGCGAGACCAGCCGCGAATGGGGCACCCCAATCGTGATGGATGAGTCGGTGAAACAAAAGGTCGACAGTATCTGGGACGAGCTTGGCATAGATCAGGCGCCAACACTGTAACCATTGCAAACGCGGGGCGGCAAACGCCGTCACCCGCCGGGCCGCACTTGCCCTCACGGCGATGGCGGCAATACTTACAACATTGAAAGCAACCCTTCAGCAGAAAGGGACCCTAAAAGCACAGAGGTTTTAAAGAACACAGATGAACAGCATCCGATGTAAGGTTCTCAGTATCCAGCCGTTTAACGACGCCGTGTTTCAGGTCAAACTGGCCCCGGAAACCCCATTTGAGTTTCAGGCCGGCCAATACCTGTGCGTGGTGATGGGCGAAAAAGACAAGCGCCCCTTCTCCATCGCTTCGGCTCCCGGCAGTGAGATTATCGAGCTGCACATAGGTGCTGCGGTAAGCGAAAGCTACCCAATGCAGGTGGTTGAGCGCCTGAAAACCGAGACCCATATCGACATCGAAGCCCCCGGCGGCGACGCCTTCCTGCGCCAAGACAGCCATCGTCCACGACTGCTGATTGCCGGTGGTACAGGTTTCTCTTACATCAAGAGCATAGTCGAGCAGCAAATCGCTCTGGGCCAGCAAGTGGAAACCAGCCTCTACTGGGGCTGCCGCACCCAGGACGCCATGTATTACGAGTCAATCGCCCGCCAGTGGCACGATGCTCACCCCTGGATGCACTTTGTGCCTGTGGTGGAAGAAGCGCCTGAAGGTTGGGATGGCAAAACCAACAACCTGCTGGCGCAAATCAAGGCCGACTTTATCAGCCTGGTGGGTTACGACATCTACATCGCCGGTCGCTTTAACATGGTCGGCGCCGCTCGCGAAGTCTTCCGCGAAATGGGCGTGGATGAGCCGCACCTCTATGGCGACGCCTTTGCCTTTATCAAATAAGTCGCAGCGCTTGCTTTGATTTTGAACATCCCGGCCCCGGCCGGGATTTTTTACGCCAGGCCCGCAGCAAACTACACTGTACAGACCACCGCTGTGGAGGTTTATGTCATGGATGCTGCGCGGCTCTTCAGGCAACTGTTGCTGTTTGTGCTGCTCACTCTGTTGAGCACAGGTGCTCCACGCGCCGCCGAGACACTCGGCGAGCTTAACCTGATGACCGAGGAATACCCGCCTTTTAATTTCACCCATAACGGCAAGTTACAGGGCATGGCGGTGGATTTGCTGCTGGCGGCGGCCCGGCAGAATGACAGCCCGGTCCAGGCAGCCAATATCCGGGTGTTTCCCTGGACCCGCGCTTACACCCTCACTCTGCACGGCAAAAACAGCGTGCTGTTCTCCACCACCCGCACCCCGGAGCGGGAGTCGCTGTTCCACTGGGTTGGCCCTATCTCCCCTATCCGACTGGTGCTGCTGGCCCGCAAAGAAAGCGCTATTCGGATAAAGGATGCCAGTGAGTTGGAGCGCTATCGTATTGGCGTGGTGCGGGACGACATTGGCGAAGTCACCCTTTCCAGCATGGGACTGGATCATCGGCTGCAAAGCAACGCCAGCACAGATCTGTTGCTGAAAATGATGGCCCGGGGCCGCATTGATTTATGGGCCTACGAAGAAACCGTGGCCCGCTGGCTGATAAAAGAAGCCGGTATGAGTTTTGATGACTTTGAAGTGGTGTATGTGCTCAAAGAAGCTGAGCTTTACTATGCCTTCAGCCGCGATGTGCCCGCGCCGCTGCGGGATAGGCTGCAGCGCGCGATAGATGCCATCAAAACGGCGGATGAAAACGGCAACAGCCACTGGCAGCAGATCCGCAGCCTGTATTTGGATTAGGCAGCAGCCACTTTTTGGATTAATCCGCAGCCTTACAGCACCGCCTTGGTGTAGCGGGTCCATGCCAGAATGTGCCCTATCTGCGGCACAATCCACACTGCGGTGTCCTTGCCCTGCCACACCCGGTAGAAATACAGGGTATCGTCGCGGATATCGTGTTTGCGGATCTCACGGTAAAAATGCAGCGCTGAGTCACTGACATTGTCCGGCTTTTCCAGCGTTTTTTGCCTTACCTTCACCTGAAACACATCGGCACCAAAGCCGCCTATCCGGCTCTGGTACTGGATAAAGTCGCCCCGCAGCCGGTACTTGATGGGGGTGGTAATGCAGTTCTCATCGGTAATACAGGCCGACACATGGAACTGCCCCACATCCGTGCCTTCATATACCAACGACAGGCTCAAATCCGCCCGCACCATCAGCTCTCCAGCCACCGGAAAGTAGACGTCGGCCTGGAAGTTATGCTCTTCAATCTCACCACTGCCCTGGGCGGCAGGAAGGATCACCTTGTTGTAGCGAATGCGCTCTTCCATCTTGCGACTTAAGGGCAAAAACTCCGCCATACTGAGGCCCGCAGGCTCTTCACCTATGCTGGTGATATTGATGATGCGCTTGCCGGCGCAATCCAGCGGTGACTCACCCGGACACACGGCAAAGGAGTAGTTGTGGCCATCGGTGGCGGCAAAGCCTGACAGGGCGCCATAACCACTGAGCTGATTGCCTTCGGGCGCCAGATGGCGCTGCCACATCGTGGGATGCAGTCTGTCGCTGTCGTCCAGATAAAACAGCGCCGCATTGGTGAGGCTACCACCCACATTCAGAGGAATATTGCGATCCGAGTGCCAACGGCTGACCTCTTTCATCATGGCGTGGCGATCACTCAGATACCAAAACAGCGCCAGTATGATGCCAAGTATCACTATGCCCACCAGCTTGACCCGCAGCGACACCCCTATCAAGGCATCCTTGATGGCTTCGCCGTCGTGAAGCGCCAGCATATGTACATGGGACTGACGGGAAATATGCAGCTGATAGCCACGGCGGGCCACGGTTTTCAGTTGCAGTTCGGGAAAGGGTTCGAGCTTCTTGCGCAGGGTGCTGACACATTGGGTCAGCGAGGTCATCGACACCACACGATCGGGCCAGCCAATGGCGAGCAAATCTTCTTTGCTGAGAATGGTTTCCGGGGACTCAAGCAAGGCCGCCAGCACCTGAGTTTCCGAGAACGTCAGGGGGATCTGGCTGTCGTCACGCTGATCCACCAGCACCTTGGCCGATGGCTCAAATATCAGGTATGGGGTCAGTTGATGCATAGCTTGTCCGAAACGCGGCCCCAAGGCAGGGCATTGCCGTCATTTTAACGGCCAGCCTCAAGCCAATGTGTGACCCCGAACCCAATCAAGTCTATGTATGGCAACCACTTTTGTTAATTTAAGGCCGGATCACAGTTCCCGGCGCCCCAAGCCAATAAGTCCCAGCCGAAAAACCGTGGCCACGGCGGCAAGCTGCAGGAACAGCGCCCACAGCGGCAATGCCCCAAACTCGCAAAAATCGCGAAACAAACTCAGCGGGTTGAAATACATCAGCCCTTCAAGCAAGCCTGCAGGAATGGCGCCGAGCAGTAGCGCCAGCAGCAGTGCCAAATCCCACAAAAACAGCAGCGCCCCCAACCAGGCCAGCCCCAAAAACAGCGCACTCTGGCTGCTGGTGCACCAGGCACTGATGGCAAGCGCTGTGAGATGGCAGGCCAAGGTCAGCGCCGTGCCGCCAAGCCAGAGTCGCAGCAGTCCTGGGTAAAATTGAGCAGGCACACCGTCACTGGCAAAACCATAAATCATCGCCGTCATCAGCGCCGCCAGGCTGATGGCAAGCAGCAATGGCAACACGCCACCAAGCCACTTGCCAAGCAACAGCTGAGTGTCTGTCAGCGGCGCCGTAAGCAGTAATCCCAGGGTGGCGGCTTCACGCTCGGCGGCAATGCCTTTAAAGCCAGCCATCAGCGCCATCAGTGGCAGCGCCAGGCCCCACAGGGCACTCAGGGATTTAAGCGCCGCCATCGGCTCGGCAAGCAAGCTGCTATCCGCTGAAAAAGATAAACAGACACTGAGCCCCAGCAGCAACAACATCAGCGAACTGATGGCAAAAAGCCGCTGCCGTCTGGCCTGTAGCCATTCCAGCCGGGCAATAAACATCACCGGCGCCGCCCGGGAACCCTTAGGTGTTACCCAGCTTTGGCGCCGCTCCTGAATAAGCTCAGTCATCAGCCCAACTCCCCCATTGCCAAAGGTGCCATCAAGCGGCTGTAAGCCTGACGCAAACCGCCGGATTGGCTCACAAACTCCTCTATGCAGCCAAACGCCTGCTGCTCGCCTGCGCCAATAAACAGCGCTTTGTCGCACCTGGGTTCAATCAGCGCCAAATCATGGCTGCAAATCACCAGACCGCTGCCGCCGCGCTTAAGTGCATCCAGGCGCTGATACATAAAATCGCAGGCGCCGGGGTCAAGCCCGGTGGTGGGTTCATCAAGCAGCAATAACCCAGGTTTACCGAGGAGCGCCAACGCCAGCGCCAGGCGCTGCAACTGTCCTTTCGACAGGCTCATACTCGGCTGGTGCAAAATGGCTTGCAGCCTGAAGGCGTCGATAAGCTCATCAACCTCGGCTTTGGATGCACCTCTGGCACGGGCAAACAGCGACAACAACTCAGCGGCGCACAGCCTGGGGTAGAGCCTGCAATGCTCCGGCAGATAACCAACCCCGGCCATGCCACGCCGGGGCGTTTGCCCCAGCACCTGAAGACGGCCACTGGTTGGCGCAATCAGCCCCAGCAGCAGCTTGATAAGCGTGGACTTACCGGCGCCGTTATGACCAACAAGCGCCAGCAACTCTCCGGCCCCGAGTGAGAAACTTACCCCCTCAAGGGCACTGGTCGCGCTGGCGCGGCGGGCCTTAAACAGCCGTGCCGTCAGGGACTGGCCGCGTGCTGGCCTGCAATAACCCAGTTGCTGCGCATCAATCAGCATGGCGATACTCCGTGGCGGGAAGGGAAGATGGAGGCTGCTCATCATCATTTTGAACTTGAGCTTGAACTTGAGCATGCAAGGTCAGCGGCGGCGCGCTCATCAGCGGATAGGGGTCGGTCACTCCTTCTCCCCGCTCCAGCGCCAGCGCTTCGGACATGGACTTAAGCAACATCACCAACGGGCTTTGCATCAACCGTCTGGCTTCGGGGTAGATGAGAAACAGCCGATCGAAGCGATCGTTTGGCCGATAAGGCGCATCGCCTATGCCATTGCCGTCGAGATCCAGACCCGAATGGCCACCCCAGAAGTTGCCCCGCCCCTGCTCACTCCAGTTCATGGCCACTGTGCCCGTGTAACGCAGCTCCTCGCCATTACCCGCGATAACATTGCCATGAAAGCGGTTTGCCTCCGCGCCCATGGCAATGGCAACGCCGACATCCCCATCAATAAAGTGATTATTTTCAATCAGGTTTTTTTTGGCATCGTAGATAAAGAGCCCCTTACCGACACTGAAAATATCCATGCTGGCACCCAGGCTGGTTTCAGCTTGAGCCTTGCTGCCCTTCACCAGATTGCCGCGCACATGGGTGTCCTCGGTGACATTCAAAAGCACCCCAAAATCGACGGCGTTATGCACTGCGTTTTCGACAAGTTGCAGCGCCTGTGAACTCATCAGCGCATAGCCGCCGAGCACATCCTCAGCCCGATTGCTGCTTATCCGCTCGCCTCGGCTGTACATGGTGTGCACGGCGTATTGCAACGAATTCATGTGGTTGGCAATCAGTTCACTGCCCTGGGTGCTTTCAAGGTAAATGCCATCCCGCACCGCTTCGATGCGGTTATGGGCGATGCGCGCCCCCTTGCCACCCTTGAGGTGAATGCCATCGCCCCTATCGAGCAGATGCAAACTGGCATCACCGCGAATACGGCTGTGGTGAACCTCAAGAAAATCCGCATGTTCGGCATGAACACCAAAACCGGGTCCCTCAATATTGAGATTGGCAAGCGTCACTCTATGGGCGCCGGGGAGCACTTGCACCGCCGCATCACGGCTAAGCTGAGAGCCGCCAACATCACGAAAATGTATGCCATCCAGGGTGACATCGGCTGCGGCGATAATGAGCCCCGAGCCGACACCGCCGCAGTCAAACAGCACCTTGCCCGGGGTTTGGGCGATGAGTTCAATTGGAAAGTCGATGGTATCGCCGCAGGCGTAGCGACCCTCATCAAGCAGCAGAGTCGCAGGCTTTTGCGCCAACATCGCCCTGAAACTTGCCGGGGTGGCTGTGGGGATGCCTGAAGCTCTCTCGTCTGCGCTTAGGTAATAAGGCAACAGCAGACCAAAGGACAAGCTCAGGCCAAGCGCCAGCAAGCCCCCCTGCCGGGTAGCCATCTCAATCCTCGCCTTTGAGCAGCTCAAGGGTGATGTCATCGAAGCCAAGCACCCGGCCACCAAAGTCGGCGGCAAACTTCTCGGCCGCTTCACGGCTGGCAAAGGGCGCCACTGCCGGGCCCATTACGGCTTTTTTGCTGGTGCCGTACACATAAAAGGCGCTCTTGGCATCGATAAAGGCGCTGTCGTCAGGCGTTTCCCAGTTGGTTGCGCCCATGTCGTGGACAAACAACGCCAGGGTACGGCGGCCGTTTTCGGGCTGCAGCACATAGTTGAACATGTCGCGGCTGGAGCAGAAGCGCGGACGGGTCTCGCCGTCATTCAGTATCACCTGCCCTTTGGGGCCGGGATATTTGGTGATCATCATACCGCACAGGTGGCAGCGGTCATGGTCGTGCAATGGCTCGGGGCGCAGATCGGTAGCAGTGACCTCAGAAAAGCAGGCGCTGAGCAAAGGGATAAGGGCGGCAATCAGCAGTTTTTTCATGGCTGGCTCCGGATGAAATGATTCCTTAAAAGCCGCCGCCCAACACGGAGATGAGATGGGGCGGCGGCCGGTTTTACCACGCAGACGTTAAGCGCTCTGCTTGTCAGATGGCATAGCTACCTGTCAGATCGCATAGCTTTGGCCTGCATACAGGATGAAGAGTCTAAGACACATCATGCCGCTGACCGCACACAGCCCACCCAGATAGAACGCCTGGGCCGAGTGGCTGAAGCGCTTGCCGGTGGCGAAGTTAAGCAACAGCGGCAGAACAAAGCCGACACCAACCACACCAAGCCAGAACAGCATCGACCAGTCACCGCCGTTAAAGGCGGCAAAGGCCATCTGGGCACCGGCATTACCTGTGGCAAGCGACACCATGATCATGAAGATGAACAGGGCTTCGGCGGCCATAATCGGCCACTCGGCGCCGTGCAGGAGCTTCATGTCACTGCTGTGCAAATCTTCATTGAAGAAGCGCACCGCCACCATCTTGGCCGCCGCCGCACCCGCCGACAGACCCGACGCCACAAACAGCGCCGGCAGTACCGAGGTGTTGATGATGGGGAAGCGGATAAGTGCCGAGATCAGAAAGCCGGTGTAGGCACACACGGATACCGCGAGTACCAGGAGCGCGATTTCCATCGGCCGACGCTGACCTTCAAGCCTGGCAGCAATGCCGCTGAGCATGGCGCCCATGGGCAAATACTTAAGCTCTTCTTTCAGGGCAACCAAACACACCAGCGCCAACAGCGGCATATAGGCACACAGGGCAATCACCCCGATGGACATGACCGAGTTCAGGTTATAAAACACCAGAATTCGCCAGAAAAACAGCGGGTTGGTCAAGTCCAATACCAGACACAACATCCCAAGGCCAATGGTAACCAGCGCGGTAATGCTGGCAGCCTTCAGCAGTGGCGTGTTGCCGCTCTGGCCTTTAAATAGCCTAAGCCCAAGGGCGATGGTCAGGGCGCCGCCGGAAATCCCGGCGAAAAACAGGTACACCGCGATAGGCCAGGGCCAGGCGACCCCTTCAGACAGCCCGAGGGTAAAAGCAATGCTTCCGTCCATGTCAGACTCCTGTTTTCACTATGGGGATGTAACGCAGGCTCGGCTCGGTGCCAAGATGCGGCTTGATCCTGACCGAGTCCTTCACCGCCAAAAGCTTGCTGACGTAAGAGTCCGGATCATTGATGTCGCCAAACACCAGCGCGTCGTGACGGCAACTCTCCACACAGGCAGGCAGCAGTCCCTTCGACAGGCGGCTTTCGAGGCAGAAGTCGCAGTTATCGGCCACCTTGGTGGCAGCGTTGATAAAGCGCGCGTTGTAGGGGCAGGCACCGATGCAGTACTTGCAGCCGGCACACTTGCCTTCATCCATGGTGACCACGCCGGTGGCCGGGTCACGCATGGCGGCGCCGGTGGGGCATACGGTCACGCAGGGCGCGTCCTTACACTGCTGGCAGGACACCCGCACGAACTTGCGCTCGCAGTCGCACTTGAGCTTACCGCAGTGGGGGCAAGGCTTACCTTCCACCCGGCCGGACTGCTGCTCAAGCAACAGCCGCGACTGGCCTTCGGGCAAGCCATTGGCCTGATTGCAGGCGGTTTTACATTCGCCGCAGCCGACACACTTGTTCTGGTCGAACACCATTACGTAGTGCGGCTTGTGGCCGCCGGCTTCGGCGTCCTCGCGGCTGGTACATCCCATGGGCAGCAGGGCTGCCGAGCAGGCACCGATCAAAAACCGGCGCCGCGATAGATGTTCACTCACAGATTCCTCCTCGGGTCATGGATTGACCCTGTTATCCTTCAGCCTGGCTTCGACACGGGCCTCGATGCGGGCATCGACACGGGCAATTGCGCGTTCTATGGCCTCGCGCCTGGTTTCCCCGGCGTTGCTGTCCAGCAGCCACTGCCACTGCCCTCGGGCGGCACTGAAGGCACCGGCCTGATAAAAGGCGGTGGCCAGCAGCAGGCGGCTTTGCAAATCAAAGGGGTCGATAGCCAGGGCGCGGGCGATAAGCCCTGAGCTGGTTTGGCTTAAGATGCGGCCATCACGGTAGTAGAGTGCCTCGGCTTCGCGGGTGAAAAGTTCGCTCTTTTCCCCTTCAAGCAAACGCACTTGCTGCCACAGGCTCGCGGCCTCACTGTAGCGGCTGCCCTCGCCGTAAAGTCCGGCGAGCTTTCGCATCACTCCGACATCGCCGGGCCTGGCTTCCAGCTCGCGGCGCGTCTCAGTGATACGGCCTGCCAGCTGATAGTCGATACGCTCATCTACCCTTGCCGTTTGCCACTGCCCAAAGGCTCCCTGCCCGGCGTAGATGGCTGCCGCCAGCGGCAGCAACAGGCACACCAGGGAGATGGGTAGCCAGGCGTCGGTGGCCTCGCCCCCGGCGCTGGCACGGAGATGACCGAATACCAGTGCAGCAGGGACCAGCAAACTTATGGCGATGAGCACTATCAGCAGCGTCATGACAACATCCTTCGGGTTACCAAACTCAACGACTCATCCGCGCCTCAGTGACCCATGCCCATCATGGCGCCGTGGTCACCCTTGCCAGGCTGTTCGACTTTGACCAGTTCAAGTTCGAACATCACCGCAGCCTCGGGCGGAATGACTCCGGCACCGTCCTTGCCGTAGGCGAGGTCGGCGGGGATCAGGATTTTCGCCTTGCCGCCTTCGCGCAGCTGACGGATACCCTGCTCAAGCCCCGGGATCACCGTCATCAGCGCAAAGCGTGCCGGTGTGTCGCCGGTGTTCTCAAACTCGCTGCCGTCGCTTAAGGTGCCGCGGTATTTCACTGTGACCACATCCTCGGGCTTGGGCTGCTCGCCCTTACCAACGCTCAGCATCTCCAGCTGCACCCCAGACTCCAGGGTGGTGACCTTGGCGTTGCTGGCGTTGGAGGCCAAAAACGCCTCGCTGCGCGCCTTCTGCTCGGCGGCAAGCTCGGCCAGTTTGGCGTCACGGGCGCTGTTCAGCCGCTCGGCTCTGTCGTTCAAAAGGCCAACAATGACGTCATCGCTGAGTTTGCTTTGGTTTTTGAGGGCATCGACGAAGCCTTCAATCACCTTGGCCACCTCGGCATTTTCACCAAGTTCGGCATGTTGATAGAGCTGATTGGACACATAGCTGCCCACAGAGGCGCCCAGCGCATAGGACTCATCCGCAGGGGCATCGGCGGCAGCAACAGACAGTGAAAGACACACTCCAGACAGGGCCAGGGTGAGGGTTTTGAATTTGAACTGGATTGATTTCATTACTACTTTCTCCAAAAGCAAAAAGGGATCAGGGCTTTTCCACCGGCCTGCCGGAAATACGCCAACCATAGACACCGTCGGGCATCTGGCGCACATCTGTGTAGCCAAGCTTCATCACTTCCCGCGCGGCCAGCACGCTGGCGGTGCACAGGCGGTTGGCGCAATAGAACACCAGAGTGGCGCTCTTGTTTGCGGGCAGCAGCTTCTGCCAGTCGCGCACGTTGAAAAACACGGCGCCGGGCAGGTAGCCATCGGCCCAGATTTCCAGGGTGTTCACATCGAAGAAGTGCACATTGGGCTGACCGAGCAGTGACTCGGCTTCCATCATGGAGATCTGGTTAAGCTCGGCCTCGTAGCGCACTGCGGGTTTAAGCTCGCCGCCACCGCCGGCCTGACACTCACTGGTCAGGACAAAGGGGGCGCCAAGCGCCAGCAGCGCCGGCCACAGATACAGGCTTGGGTTTCGCATCAGCATCCTCTCTTGCTGCCCCCGACCTTAGCCGGGGGCCTTGGGTATTACAGGGTTTTGGCGGTAGTGCCGCTGGCATCCAGAATGTTCTGGGCCTGGGTGACGTAGGTCAGGGCCGCATCCAGACGTTTTTGGATATAGCGTGGGCCGTGAACACCCCATGAACCGTCTTTACGGACCATGTCGACGGTATCGCGGGCCTTGTCGGTCAGCAGCAATACCTGGGTCTTGTCATCCACGTTCAGCACAGTCACTTCCATCAGTTTGTCGATGCGTACCAGTGCCTGTTCCACCTTCTCGAACACCTCTTTCACCGGGGTCTGCCACTTCATCACTTCGCCGTAGATTTCCATCTGATCTTCGAAGTGCAGGCCAACTTCCAGCTCAGACTGGAACTGGCTGTGACAGCCCTTGCCTTCCACCACTGAGTGGTCGGAAATCGCAGTACGGGCACAGCTCCACATCAGGTCGAGGTAGCCATGGCCGTTCTCGTCCTGGGCCACAGTCCAGCCCTTGGTGGTGGATTCCCGAGGCTTGCCTTCCGGTGGGTTGAGGGTCTTGCGGTCAGGGCTCACGTCAATCTTCCACAGGTGAGACTTACGCACCGCATCGAAACCGGCCTGATCCGGATACTGAATGGCGGTGAAGTTCTCACAGCTGCCCATGTTGGGCATGTGACAGCTGGTACAGGTGCTGTTGCTGTGGGTGTCGGTGTTTTTGGCCACTTCCGCCTGCACTGTGTGACAGTCGGTACATTCTTTCTTGAGGGTTGGCTTGGTGAAGCCAGACTGCCAATCGTTGCCGGTCACTTCGTGGGGATCGTGACAGGTAGCGCAGCGCATGCCCTTGTCGTAGTGAGCCGACATGAACATTTGCGAGCCTTCGGTACCACAGGATGGACAGGCCGACTTCATCTTCACGTTGAAGGCGTACTCCATCTTTTCCTTGCCCTGTGGGGTGTCTGCCAGTTCATCGATAAAGTTGAACCGCTGGTGACAACGTTCACAGTTGGATGGCATGCCGCCGCCCACACCGCCATCGAGGTGACCTCCGGCGCCGTGACACTCTTCACAGGCGATACCTTTACTGATGGTGTGTTCCTGCAGCTTCTTGGGGTCGCCCAGGGCGCTTAAGAATTCATCCTTGCTCTTGAAGTCAAACTTGAAGGTGTGGCACACCTCGCAGTAGGAGCTGGCAGGCTGGAACAGGAAGTCTTTTTCGTACTTGGCACCGTAGGAGGTCATGCCCCACTGGTGGGAGCCACTGGCGCCAAAGTCCTTCATTTCGGTTGGGAAGCCAGGAATTGCCTTGTTGATTTTTTTGGCCATTTCCGGGGTCAGCCACTCGGCCCAGCCACGGGAAAACTGGTTACCGCCCGCCACCAGGGTGCCGGTGCCGTCTTTGAGCAGACCGTCTTTGATGTGGTAGCTGCCGCGCACCAGATAGCTGTCGATAAAGCCGTACTTGGTACGTGGCGTACCCACGGTGGCGTAAATAGCTTCGGCGGTCACCCCATCAGGCAGGATAGATGCCTCTGAGCCATACATTTTTTGCTTGAGGTCGTTATCCACCTCAGGGTGATCGCCGGGGAAGCGGATTGTCTTGGCGTGACGGGAGCGTTTCCACTTCTCGTACTGCACCGCGTGACACTCGCCGCACTTCTCGGGGCCAACAAACTTGTTGGGATAATCGAGAATCGATTTGGCACCCAGACGGTATTGCACCGCCATTGGGCGGCCAACGCGCTCACTGTATTTCTGGCTGTTGCCCTGATCCAGGTATTCTTCACCCCGGTCGGAAATACGGTAGGTCCCCTTGATACGGCCTTCTTCGGCGTACTTGAATACAGGGTGGTTCTGGAACAGGAAGTCAAACAGCTCTTTTTCCTGAACAATATAGTCCTGCAGGGTTTTTACGCCCTTGCTTTCTTCGGTCAGATCCGGATTGGCAATGACCTTCTGGGCAGACTTGCCCATGTTCTTATTGCCATAGCCCGGATCCCCTTCAGAAGCCGCAACGGCAGCGCCGGATAAGGCGACGCTACCCAGGCTCAACAGCACTGACAGTGCCGTCCTGGATTTCCATGGTTTCATCACACTCTCCTCTCATCATCTTTGTTTGTTTTCTTGCCGCCCCGGCGCACTTGCCAGAGCGGTCAACGACTTGAGCGAGGCCATAATGAGTGGGAGTGAAGGGAAAAAATCTGCGCTGACGCACACTGGAAAACGGCTTATATCTCAGGAATTATCAAAGAGGTACATTCCATTATTTTTCATAATGTTAGCCATCACCAAATCACATCAATTCAGATGTAAAAATGCCTTTTTTGAGTTCTCAAAACTTATGAATCCCCCCTTGAAAAGTGAAAAAAAACACAGCCGATTTTGCCCTTGAGAGGGATCACATTTCCCCCGGCGATTTGTCGTTAAGGTGCCCTCACCTGCAAACACCAGAGCACCTTTATGCTTGCCGAAATCGGACACTATCTGCTTATTCTCGCCACGACAGTGGGGCTGGGAGGCGGCTGCCTTATGGCCAGTGGCCAATGGCAACCCAGATACACCCGCTATTTGTGTCGGCTGTCCCAGGCGCTGGCCTGGATGGGTGCGGCGCTGTGGCTGGGTGCCATGCTGATATTGGCGCTGTGCTTTCTCACGGATGACTTTTCGGTGGCCTATGTGGCCAACCACTCCAACTCAGGGCTGCCACCGGTTTTCAAGGTGGCAGCACTTTGGGGCAGCCATGAGGGCTCACTGCTGCTGTGGGCTGGCTTGCTTGGGCTGTTCGCGGTGATATTTTTCAAATCCCAGCCTGGGTTGGGGCTAAGCCAATGGCTGCTGGCCGGTTTCGGCCTGGTGATAGTGTTTTCGGCCAACCCCTTTGCCCGATTACTGCCGGGGGTGCCAGCCGAAGGTCGCGACCTTAACCCGGTCTTGCAGGATATAGGGCTGATTTTGCATCCGCCGATGCTGTTTATCGGTTATGTGTTTTTGTGCCTGATTTTTGTGGCCGTGCTGGCCGCGCTGTGGCAACCACCCACGGCGGCGCAGCAGCCAGCGGCACGCAAACAGCTGCGTACCCTGACCCTGCTTGGCTGGCTGTTTTTAACCGGCGGCAATGTGCTGGGGTCCTGGTGGGCCTATAACGAGCTTGGCTGGGGCGGTTGGTGGTTTTGGGATCCGGTTGAAAACGCAGCCTTTATCCCCTGGCTACTGACCACGGCGCTGCTGCACAGCCTTTGTGGTAAAAGCGCATCTGTAACCGGGCGTTCTATTCAGCTACTGGCCGTCGCCGCCTTCGGTACCTGTTTGCTGGGCAGCTTTTTGGTGCGTTCCGGCATAGTGCAATCTGTGCATGCCTTTGCCAGCTCCCCCGAGCGCGGCGCAAGCTTGCTGGCTCTGATTGGCGCCTGCCTCATGCCAGCCCTGTGGTTATTTGCCCTGCGCCATTCAGGTTATCAATCCGGACTTCAATCCGGGCATCAATCCGGGCAGGCAGCGAACCGGCAATCGCAGACCTTGGACCTCGGCATCGTCAGCCTCAGCACAGCGGCGCTGACCGTACTGCTTGGCACCCTGTATCCGCTGCTTTATGAACTGAGCGGCCTTGGCAAAATTTCCGTTGGCGCCCCCTACTTCAACAGCGTATTCGTGCCGCTGGTGTGGCTGGCGGCGGCGCTGATGGGCTGGCGCTGGTTTGGCTCGGCATCGCAGCGATGGCTGGCCGCCGCACTGGCGATGCTATTGCCGCTTGGCTTGATAGCCACTGAGCGGCCGGACTCTGATATCTGGGCACTGCTTGGCATGAGCGCCGCCTGCTGGCTAATCCTTGCCGAGCTGTCATTGTGGCGCCAAGCCCGCAAACGCCCACGCCCCCGGGCGCGACTGGCCCACATTGGCGTTGCTATCAGCATCCTTGGCGCCACCTTTGTCAGTCAGTACGAAACCGAAGCCGTGCTGCGAATGGGGCCGGACACAGGCAAAACCATCAGCAGCCTGGGCGGCGACTACAGCTTTGTTTACCGCGAAACCGCCCGGGTGGAAACCCGTGCTTTCCACGCCATTGAAGGCCGGATTGAGCTGCTCGACGCCCAAGGCGAGCGCATCCTGTGGCTGCTGCCACAGCGTCAAAGCTTCAAAAGCAATGGCATGGAAATGTCCCAGGCAGGCATCAGCCATGGTCTGTGGCAGGACTTTTATGTATCCATGGGGCAGAAACTCGATGAAAACACCTATCTCATCCGCCTGTCCATCAAGCCACTGGTGAGCTGGATATGGCTGGGCGGCGCCTTGATGATGCTGGCGGTACTGCTGCCAGTTCTGCTCAGGTGTCTGGCGTTTGCCCGCCGGCGAATCAGCGCAGGCGCAAAGGGCTGCTCGGCGCGCCTTTCAACACAGACCGAGCACTCTTCATCACCAGCCATATCCGGGGAGGTTTTATGAAGCTGCTGTTTTTGCCACTGATGTTATTCATGTTGCTGGCAATGGCGCCGCAGCAAAGCGCCTGCGCCGCCCAGGGCCATGCTGTGGCCAGCTCAAAGGGTACAGATAGGCTCAGCCTCGCCATGGATATCGCCAAAGAACTGCGCTGCCCCATGGCCACCAATCAGAATCTGTTTGAGTCGGAAACCGCTATTGCCAGCGAACTCAAGGCACAGATTTACCTGATGCTGGAACAGGGTCAGAGCCGCGAGCAAATTCTCGATTTTATGACCCAAAGATACGGTGAGCAGATCCGCTATCAGCCCAAACTCGCCCTCGGCACAGCCATGCTGTGGGGCGCACCTGTGCTGCTGTTTTTGGGGCTGATATTACTGGCCCTGAGGCCCAACTTCACCCGGCTCACCCGAACCGAATAAGGAACAACTATGCGTATCTTGCTGATTATTCTGAGCCTGTTTGGCAGCGCGGCCATGGCTGCCGGAAACCTGCAACACAAGGCCTATGACACAGGGGAAGCTCTCAGTAAGCCCATGGTGATGACAGGCTTTGTGGAACTCAGCCGTGCCCGCAGCATTCCGGATATTCGCTTTGCCGATATCGATGGCAATGCCAAACGCCTCGATGAGCATCAGGGCAAACTGGTGGTACTGAACCTGTGGGCCAGCTGGTGTGCCCCCTGTCTTCGGGAAATGCCGGCGCTGCAGGCGCTGCAAACCCAGCTCATTGATGCGCCTATCGAAATAGTGCCGCTGTCGCTGGATGAAGATCCGTCCGGCATTCCGGCCTTTTTGAGCCGCCATGGGCTGGAGCAATATCAAAGCTGGTTCGACCCACAGTTGAAAGTGGAGGCCATCATGCCCGCCAACGTGGTACCGGCAACCTATGTATTTGATGGTGAGGGAAACCTTGTGGGCTTTGTCCGAGGTTTCCTTGACTGGAGCGATAAGGAGTCCGAGGCGTTTTTGCGCGCGCTCGGCCACAAGTATACCGGCGAGCATCTACAAACCCTGATGGAAACCCCTTCCGTCTAAACTGGTTCCCTGCAAACCACCCTGCTAGGCAAGAGTCTTTTCGGGTTCCTCCACCCAAAGAGTGTTGTGCCCCTTTCCCGCCATGCACGCCGACTTTCCGGCGGGAAAGGCTTTTTCTAAATCTCTGGATATCGCGCTTTGCGCGCCTCGGTGTAATCCCACCATGGCCTGGGGTCATCCCCCTCACTGAAAGCCACCAACGACATAAACACATCAAGTACACAAGGGTCGTGCCGCTCCCCGGTGAGGTCGCACAGCCGCAAATACAAGGTCAGCGGATCTTGCCCCTTCAGCGCATCATGGTGATGAATTCCCAGTAATACCAAATCCTTGGCAGTGGCTGGCCCCACGTTGGGCAAGTCGGTGAGCTTATTCAGCTTGTTACGGTCGACCTTGGCGGGATGCATTCGGGCTCCTTGGTTGGCTTGAATGGGTTTTGCCTCGGGCGAGGCAATTCTTTATCATCCCGAGTCTCACGTAATTTCCGCAAAAAGGCGAGCCATGAAACTGACCATGCTGACACCGGCACTCTATGAAAAACTGTACCGGGACATTCACGAATTCCGCACCACCTTCGATTTACCGGTGGAAGACGGCGCCAGCCTGGATGACAAGGCCGACACCCTGCACTCTTCGCTGATTATTGAAGAGCTGACCGAGCTTGCCGAAGCCGATAGCAAAGTCGAGCAGGCCGATGCCATTGTGGACAGCGTCTATGTACTCATGGGCCGCGCGGTGCATCTGGGTGCCAAGCGCGCCGATGCCCATCTGGAAATCAGCTATTTTATCGATGTGCTGCTGCACGTGGCGGCAAACCGTGGCATCAACTTTGAAGTTTGCTGGGATGAAGTGCACTCAAGCAATATGAGCAAGGTGTGCCGCACCGAGGCCGAGCTTAACGACACCATCGCCCACTACGCCAAGCAGGGTGTGGAGATTGTTGGCAGCCATCAGGGCGATTTTTTAATTGCCAAGTGCGCCAAAGATGTTGATCTGGAAGGCAAAACCGTACGTCAGGGTAAGGTGCTCAAATCCGTGTATTACCGTCCGGCCAACCTGGCCACACTGGTGTAATCAGCCTTAGACATAAACAGAAAAAGCAGGCCAAGGCCTGCTTTTTTGTCTCTTGAGTTCAGTGTTAGAACTTCACCAGAGTGCCTTTCAGCGCCACGCCGGCCATAATGTTTCCGGCGCCACATTCATACTCGGTGTCGCTGGCAAAATCGCGCTTCTTGTACCAGGACTGGATATTCACCACCGCATCCATGCCTTCACGTTGGGCTCGTTCCTGCAGGGCTTTGAGCGCACTCAGCATGACCCATTCACAGGCTTCCTGATCCGATTTGCCAAAGGCATTGGTCTTTTTATTGCTGACCACTTCGCCATAGCTGCTCTTCACTTCCGGGTGAGTTTGGCTGCCAAAATACAAAGGTACATCCAGCAGCGCCTCTTTGGCTTTGCTGCTCGCCAGCAGGGTTTCAATGGGATATTGACCAATAGAGTCCCGAGCCTGGGCAGAGCCCACAACACCAGCGGCAAGCAGCGCCAGCACAATCACTTTCTTCATCTAAATTTCCCTATAACAGACAGCTGATACGCAATTATTTTGCTAAACCGCATCATGATAACGCCATCGCGGTGGATTTTGACAACAGAAACCACTGCAGATCTAATATTTTTAAACGTTCGGCATACGGTTAAGCCGCTGATTTATCGCTTTATTTGCCTTGCTGCTTGCGGGCGCCTTTCAATTGGCCACAGAAGAACTAGGCTTATTTCAATAACCCTTAATCAACCCGTGCACTATGCGAACCCTTGCCCTGCTGCTGACCCTGCTATCCCTGCCCTGTGCAGCACAGTGGTTTCCCCTGGAAATGATGGTCGATGGCAGCCCTGCCCAGTTCCAGCCTCCCAGGACGGCCAGCAAGCCCTGGCGCCTGTGCGCCCTCCTGCCCCATGGCAAAGATCATTACTGGTGGGGCGTTGCCTGGGGCTTGTCGGAGGAAGCGAAACGCCTCGGCGTGGAAATCGGTATTTACGATGCCGGTGGCTACGACAAGCTGGCAGTACAAAAACAGCAGCTGCGCGACTGCCATAAACTCAAGGCCGATGCTTATATCATCGCGGCCATTTCCGCCGATGGCCTCAACGCCGAGGCGGCACTGCTGAATGCCGATGGCATTCCGGTAATCGATCTGGTCAATGGCATGAGCACCGATAAGGTCAGCAGTCGCTCGCTGGTGCATTTTTCGGATATGACCAGGGCCGCTGTGGAATTTATGCTGGCACAGGACACTCAGGGTGAGCGGGATCTGGGCTGGTTCCCCGGGCCGGAAGGCGCCGCCTGGGTCACAGACGCTGAAAACGGCCTAGAAGCCGCGCTGGAGGGCCAGCAATTTACCCTGTACCACGGCGGCTACGGGGTTACCGAAACCTTTGTACAGGCCGATTTGGTACGCAAAATGGTGGGCAGCCACCACCCCAACTACATCATCGCCAACGCAGTGGCCGCCACAGTGGCAAGCAAGTACTTTACCGATGGCAAGCGCGGCAAAACCAAGGTGATTTCCTTTTATTCAAACCCGCAAACCATTGAACTTATTCGCGATGGCGCCCTGCAGGCGACAGTCACCGACTCGCCGGTGCTGCAGGCAAGAGTATCTGTGAGTCTGGCCGTGAAATGGCTGGAAGATGGCTATGCGCCGGCACTGGTCAGTCCCATTATCGAGGTGCTGACGCCGGAGAATGTGAAAGATGCTGATCTGGAGCGAACGCTACCGCCGGACAATCAGTGGATGATCCACCAGCAGCTCAGCCCGGTAGGCGCGGCTACAGCGCAGATATTCCGTAATCTGCACCCAGCGCCAAAAAGAGAGTAAGTCCGGCATAGTTGTTGTTCAAAAACGCCTTGAAGCAATCGGCGCGGTCGCGGCCATGGATAAGCCGCTGTTGGTACACCGAAAAGCCGATAAAGGTAGCAATGCCCAGGGCATAGAGCAGGCCACGATCGGCACTCCAACCGGCGGCAATAAAGCAGCCCAGCGCCGCAAGCTGAAATAAGCCAATGATTTCTCTGTCAAATCGGCCAAACAAAATCGCCGTCGACTTGATACCAACCTTAAGGTCATCATCCCTGTCGACCATGGCATACATGGTGTCGTAGGCCACAGTCCAGAACCAGTTGGCGGCAAAAAGCCACCAGGCAGACGCAGGCACTTCACCGGTCTGGGCGGCATAGGCCATGGGAATCGACCAGCTCCACACCACACCGAGGAACATCTGCGGCATATTGGTCCAGCGCTTGGTGAAGGGGTAAATTACGGTGAGGATAATGCCCACCACCGACAACTTCACCACCAGCGGATTGAGCATCAGCACCAGGGTAAAGGCAAACAGCCCCAGCGCCACAAACAGAATAATCGCCTCACGCACCGAGACTTCACCGCTGGCCAGCGGACGGCTTTTGGTGCGGGCCACATGACCATCGAGATCCCGGTCGGCATAGTCGTTGATAATGCAGCCGCAGGCACGCATCACCACCACACCAATCACAAACACCATCAGCACCTTGATGTCGGGCATGCCACCGGCAGCAAGCAGCAGTGCCATCAGACAGGGCCACAGCAGCAGCAGAGTGCCGATCGGGCGGTCAAGCCGCATCAGGCGGGAGTATGCATCCCATTTTTGCGCAAGTTTGCTCATGTGACTTCCTTTTGGGTTTCGCGCCCGATTATGCCAAATGCCGTGACGACCTTAAATCAGATATTTTCCAGCTTGGCGTAACTGACCACCAGCCACTTGCTGCCGAAGTCATCGAAATGTACCTGTACCCGCGCCTGGGGGCCGCTGCCTTCGTAGTTGGTGACTGTGCCATCGCCAAACTTGAAGTGTCTGACCCGGCCGCCCACTCTGAGGCCCGAATCGTTGAACGACTGCTGAGCATGGGCAAAACGGTTGGCCGCCATGGGCGCCGACACCTGAGCCTTGAGGCGAATTTCCTCCACATACTGCGGCGGAATTTCGCGGATAAAGCGCGAGGGACGGGCGTAATCTTCACGGCCGTAAATGCGCCGTGACTCAGCATAGGTGATGTAGAGCTTGTCCATGGCGCGGGTCATACCCACGTAACACAGGCGCCGCTCTTCTTCGAGCCTGTCGCCTTCTTCCAGCGCCAGTTTGCTTGGGAAAATCCCTTCTTCCACCCCGGCCATAAACACCAGCGGAAACTCCAGGCCCTTAGCGGAGTGCAGCGTCATCAGCTGCACCGCATCCGTGTGGGCATCTGCCTGACCTTCACCGGCTTCCAGCGCTGCGTGGGACAGGAAGGCGTCCAGCTCTGGCATGTCATCCAGCTCTTCGGGCATCTCAAAACTGCGGGCGGCAGTGACCAATTCTTCAAGGTTTTCTACCCGAGCCTGGGCATTTTCACCCTTTTCAGCCTCGTACATAGCCTTAAGGCCCGAGTGCTGAATCACATGGTCAGCCACCCGATACAGTGGCAGCTCGTCGGTGTCGTTTCGCAGCTGCACTATCAAATCCAAAAAGCCCTTCACCGCGTTGGCGGCGCGGCCAGACAATACCTTTTCTTCCATCAGTCGCAGACTGGTCTGCCACAGGGTCAGCTGCTCTTTGCGGGCGGTTGAGCGCAAGATATCCATGGTGCGCTCGCCTATGCCACGGGCGGGGGTGTTGACCACCCGCTCGAAGGCGGCATCGTCATCGCGGTTGGAAATAAGCCGCAGATAGCCCATGGCGTCTTTAATTTCCTGACGCTCGAAGAAGCGCAGGCCGCCATAGATACGATAAGGTAAGCCTTTGTGCAACAAGGCTTCTTCCAATACCCGCGACTGGGCGTTGGAGCGGTAGAGAATGGCGCACTCGCCCAGCATGCCGCCCTTGTCCTGCCAGTCGCTGATCCGACCGACAATAAAGCGCGCCTCATCCATTTCGTTGAAGGCGCAGTAAAGAGAAATCGGCTCGCCGTCTTTGTCTTCGGTCCACAGCTCCTTGCCCATACGGTCGGGGTTGTTGGCAATGAGCTCGTTGGAGGCTTTGAGGATATTGCCGGTGGAGCGGTAGTTTTGCTCAAGACGTATGGTCTGGGCGCTGGGGAAATCTTTTAAGAAGCGATGCAGGTTTTCCACCTGAGCGCCGCGCCAGCCGTAAATCGACTGATCGTCGTCGCCCACTATCATCACATTGCCGCTGTTACCCGCCAGCACCCGGATCCAGGCGTATTGAATGGCGTTGGTGTCCTGAAACTCGTCCACCAGAATATGGCGGAATCTGTCCTGATAATGAGCCAGCAGATGGGGCTTATTGAGCCACAGTTCATGGGCGCGCAGCAGGATTTCGGCAAAATCCACCAAACCGGCTCTGTCACAGCTGTCCTGATAGATGCGATACAGCTCCAGCAGCTTTTGCTCCATCGGGAAGGGACCGGCATCAATATGGTCGGGTCTTAAGCCCTGATCTTTTTTGCCATTGATATAGCCCGCCACCAGCCTGGGCGGATACTGTTTTTCATCCAGATTCAGACTCTTGAGGATACGCTTAAGCAGTCGCTGCTGATCGTCGGAGTCCATGATCTGGAAACTTTGCGGCAATCCGGCGTCCTGCCAGTGGGTACGAAGCAGCCGGTGAGCCAGGCCGTGGAAAGTACCAATCCACATCCGGCCGGTGTTATGGCCAACGATTTTTTCCACCCGCTCGCGCATTTCGGCGGCGGCCTTGTTGGTAAAGGTCACGGCGAGAATGGAATAAGGACTCTGGTTTTCAACCTGCAACAGCCAGGCAATCCTGTGGGTCAATACCCGGGTCTTGCCACTGCCTGCACCGGCCAGCACCAGCATGCTGGATTGGGGCGCTGCCACCGCTTCACGCTGTTTATCGTTCAGGCCATCCAGTAAAAAAGAAACGTCCATTCCTGCCTCCCAAAAGTCGAGGCGGCATTATAACAGAAGCATTCCGGCATGGGGCGCCGCCGCACAATCCATTACTGGGCAAATCGCCGGCGAGTGATTAAGATACAATTGTGCAATTCTGATACAGCCAAATTCGACTCCATGACTTATACACTGCCGCCGCTGACACTGGACGTCCAAGGACGCAACCTGACCTGCCATGGTCAGAAGCTTCATTGTGACGAACGTACCCTGCTGCTGATGCAACTGCTGATCGAGCGCTTTCCGGAGCCGGTGGATCAGCAAATGTTGCTCGACACCCTGTGGCCCAACACAGTGGTCAGTAGCTGGTCAGTTGCCCGGCTGATCTCCGATACCCGCAAGTTATTTAAAGATGCCGGGGTGACCGAGAGCGTTATTCAAACCCTGCACGGCCGTGGCTATCGGCTCGAGCCCGAACTGGCCGCCCGGTTGCAAACAGCCCCGCAGCAAGAGACCGCCCCAACAACACAGATGCATCCAGCCACTAAACGCCGTGCCCATCCGCTGCTGTGGGCAGCCCTTGCAGCCACAGTGCTGTTGGCAGGCGTTTGGCAGTATCTCAGTCAAAATCCGCAAACCCTGCTCATTGGCGAACCCGCGGACGTAAAAGGCCGACTACTGTGGGTGGATGACCATCCCAGTAACAACCAGGCTGAAATCACCAGCCTGAAAAAACGCAATATCGCGGTGTACACCACCACCAGCACCGACGAAGCGCTTATGCTGCTGTCGATGTATCGCTACGATGTGATTATCTCCGACATGGGTCGTGGCGAAGATTCGCTGGCAGGGCTTAAGCTGGTAGAGAGCCTGCGACAGAGTGGCGACAACACCCCATTTTTCCTCTATACCATTTTGCCCTCGGATGCCCAGCGTCAGCTGGTACTTGAGCACGGTGCCCAGGGAGTGGCCGTGGATGAGGAAGCGCTGTTTGCCCTGCTGGATGGCGTAAGCTGGGGAGTTAAATCCACCGATAAAGCCCCACCGGCCGCTTCATTGGCGCAACAACAGTAAAATCTAATCACTTGATTTATTTAGATTTCAAATAAATTCAAAACATTTCACACCCACTTTTGGCCATTTGGCGCTACAACTTTGCTGTCCAAAAGTATGCGGCTCAGGGTCGGATAACTGCGGAAAGGGAAAAGGGGAAATTCCCCTTACAATGGCGCCCAATTGGTCGGGGCTTTGGAGTCGAGCCTGGCACCGGCCATGGTCAAGGATGACCGGGGCGCCGCCACCCAGTTACAGGTGCAATCAAGGCGCAAAAGGAGGAGTCGCCTGAAGGGAGGGAAATTCATGTTACTTGCCATCCTGCTTGCCATCTTCATTATCACCAGTCTGTATCTGCTGTTTCATCTGCGGGAGTAACGCCAGACCTGCGTGCTTCCCGTGTAAAGCCGCGACATGCTGCCTGAGCGCCACCAGACAGACACCAGAACCCAGCCGCTTGACGGCGGACTGAAATTTGCGCACCTTGACCCATACCTGTTACGCCCAAGGAAAGGTCATACGTGAAACCCCAAGCCCGATTTCTGCTTCTCAGCGCTCTGCTCTGTGCCGTGTCACTTGGCAGCGCCTTTGCTGAGCAAACTGCCGCGCCCTTCGATTTTGAACATGCCAATGTTGCCTCGCTGCTGAATGCCCAGCAGCAGGGTACCTTGTCAGCCGCCGACATCAGCCGTCACTATTTGGATGTGATTGCCGCCAAAAACCCCCAATACCGCGCGGTAATCACCCTGGCGCCCGATGTTAGCGCCCAGGCACAACGGCTGGATGCCGCCCGTACACAAGGTAAACCCATGGGCGCGTTGCATGGCATTCCTGTGCTGATAAAAGACAACATCGACACCGCCGATGGCATGGCCAATACCGCTGGCAGCGTGCTGCTGGCCAACAACGTCCCCACTCAGGATGCGCCGCTTATCCAGAAACTCAGGGCCGAAGGTGCCATTATTCTTGGCAAAACCAACCTCAGTGAATGGGCCAACTTTCGCTCCACCCACAGCCTCAGCGGCTGGAGCAGCCTCAGTGGCCAAACCGGTAACGCCCACGACCCCAGTCGCAGCCCCTGTGGTTCAAGTTCCGGCTCTGCCGCCGCTGTGGCACTGGGAATGGCGCCGCTGGCCATAGGCACAGAAACCGATGGCTCTATCACCTGCCCTGCGGCCATGAACGGCGTGGTGGGTATCAAGCCAACGCTTGGATGGGTTAGCCAACAGGGGATTATTCCCATCTCAGCGCTGCAGGATACCGCAGGCCCCATGGCCAACTCGGTTGCCGATGCCGCCACCCTGCTTGTGGTGATTTCGGGTCACAACATGAGGGTGCCCGCCGCTGAGCTTAAGGGCCTGCGCCTTGGTGTAGTGGCCAATCTGATGGGCTACAGCCCCCGTACTGATGCCGCCTTTGCCGCCAGCCTTGAAAAGTTGCAGGCATCCGGCGTCACCCTGGTCGATGGCCTTGAGCTAGAGGGGCTGGGTGAAATGGGCGAGCTTGAGTTTCAACTACTGCTGTGGGACTTCAAAGATGCCATTGCCGAGTACCTGGCGGGCACAGCACTGCCGCAAAAAAGCCTTGCGGATCTGATTGTTGCCAATAACGCCAATGCCCAGAAGGCCATGCCGCTGTTCGGTCAGGAACTGTTTGAAATGAGTGATGCTTCCAAAGGCCGCGCCGAGCCTGAGTTTGCAGCTGCGCGCGCGCGGGCGCAGGAACTGGCAGGCAAGCTGGGTATCGATAAGCTGCTTGCAGCGCATAAGCTCGATGCCCTTGTCGCCCCCACCACAGGGCCCGGCTGGAAAATCGATGAACTCAACGGCGACCATTATGGCGGCAGTGCAAGCAGCCCTGCAGCCGTGGCGGGTTATCCCCATATCACCATTCCCATGGCCAAAACCGGCGGCATGCCGCTGGGATTGTCACTCTTTGCAGGTAAAGACAGTGACGCCCGTTTGATTGGTATTGCGATGGCGCTGGAGCCCTTACTGCAAAGCAAATCGCATTAAAACAAAAAGAGGGCCAAGGCCCTCTTTTTTATTCAGACACAAGCAGTGATTACTGGTTGTTCTTGGCGCGTTCCGCCTGAAGCTTACGCTTAAAATCTTCTACCAAGGCGTCCATTTTCGGCATCGCCTGCTGCATCAGCCCCATGGTCACCTGCATCGACTCCTGAGTCATGGCCGGCATCTTTTTCACCATGGATTGACCGGTTTCACTCTGATAAAAAGCCAGCATGTCGCTGATTTCTTTCTCGGTTAAGTTATTCACGTAGATATCAATCATCGGGCCTTTGAGCTTATCCCAACCTATCTCCTCAGTGATAAAGTTAACGACATTAGCGTTGAATTCATCCACGATCGCACGCTCACTTTCTTTCACCTGCAGCTGCGCCTGCATCTGGTTCATCATGCCTGCCATCTGGCCATAGATGGCATCCATCAGGGCATCGGCATTCATGGCAATCAGCAGCTCTTCAACCTGGGCACGGCGCTCTGCTTCACCGGCAAATACCGGAGCACTCAGGAGGCTTGCGCCGATCAGGATGGACATCAGTGTCTTTTTCATAGGGCTTTCCTTGCTATGATTCAGGCGTTAACAACGCTGTTATTTCAGCGCTTTTCTTTTAATCCCATGGCATCCATCCACTGGTCGAAGTTGACCATATTGGCGGGCACCACCACGCGGCTGCCTTGCTGGCCAAGGCCCTTGAGCTGACTCAGATACTGCTCACCCAGTTGTAGCCTGAGTGCGTTCTGGCCCCCGGGCGCAGCAATCACCCCGGCGAGCTTTTCAATCGACTCGGCGGTGGCACGGGCAATGGCCAGGATCTCTTCCGCCTTACCTTCGGCTTCGTTGATGCGCTTTTGCATCTCACCTTCTGAGCGGTTGATGGTTTCGGCCTTGATACCCTCGGAGCGGTTAATTTTGGCCTGTTTATCACCTTCACTCTTGGCCAGCAGCGCCCGGCGCTCACGCTCGGCGTTCACCTGCATTTCCATGGCGTTTTTCACGGTTTCAGGCGGCTGGATGTTTTTAATCTCGTAACGATGTACCCGAATACCCCAGGTGGCACCGGCCTGATCCAGCACTTCCACCACCTTGGCGCTGATCACATCGCGCTCTTCGAAGGTGCGGTCCAGCTCCAGAGTACCAATCACAGAGCGGGTGGTGGTCTGCGCCAGCTGGATGGCGGCAAAGCGGTAGTCGGTCACGCCGTAACTGGCTTTAACCGGGTCAACCACAGAGATATAAATCACCCCGTCCACTTCCACCTTTACTTCGTCGCTGGAGAAGCATTCCTGCGGCGGAACATCGATAGTTTCTTCTTTCAGATCATGAATATAAGAAACCTTATCGATAAAGGGGACCAGAGCGTGGAAGCCTGCATCCAGGGTGGAGTGATACTTGCCAAGACGCTCAACAATATAAGCCGACTTGGTGGGCACCAGACGGATAGATTGGAACAGCTTCACAATAAAGATGAAGAAAATCAGGCCCCAGATGGCCATCACAATCAGATCGGTTTCTACTGGCAATTCCATGTGTGCGTCTCCTTATGCCTTGTTCAATGCGTGGCTGACTTTGTCCATGCCTTCGAAGAAGCCTTCCATCTTGCCAAGCTCCGCCGGAACCACTGAGACTTCGGCATTTTTCAGCACTTCACCTATCTGCTTGATGAACTGTTCCTTAAGCTGCATGTTCATCGCTTCGGTACCGCCATTCACCGACAGGGCATGGGAAACCAGCGCCATACCTTCGGCCTTGGCGCCGGCCACAATGGCGATTTCCGCCGCTGTGCCCCTGGCTTCGTTGATGCGCTTTTGCTTCTCGCCTTCAGAGAGGTTGATGGCCTCCTGACGCTCACCTTCGGAAAGGTTAATCATGGCCGCCTTCTCGGCGTTGGCGAGGGTAATTTCTGCCCGCTTGCGACGCTCAGCTTCCATTTGCTTTTCAAGGGTATGAATAACGTGGCGCGATGGGGTGATGTTCTTAATCTCGTAGCGCAGCACCTTGATGCCCCAGGGCTCAGAGGCCTTATCAATTTCGCGTACGATGGACTCGTTGAGGCGATCCCGCTCAGAGAAGGTTTCACTCAGGGTGAGCTTACCGATTTCCGAGCGCATGGTGGTCTGGGCCAGGTTTACCGCCGCCAGACGATAATCCTCAATGCCATAGCTCGCCAGTTTGCCATCCATCACCTTGAGGTATACCAGGCCATCCACCTCAAGCTGGGTGTTGTCCTTGGAAATACAGCTTTGGGCGGGTACGTCCAGCACCTGCTCGCGGGTATCGTGTTTGTAAGCCACCCGATCAAAAAACGGGATCAGAAAATGGAAGCCGGGTGCCAGCACGGTGCGGAACTTGCCAAGGCGCTCAATCACAGCCACCTCGCGCATGGGCACCACCAGCATCAGCTTAAAAAGAAGAAAAACAATGAATAAGAAAACGATTGTGAACAGTAACATGGTTCCCTCCCTGTTCGAAAAATCAGGCGTGTTGGTCCGCAGGCACAGCCTCGACCACTAATGAAATGTTGTCACGGCAAATTACCCTGACACGGCTTCCTGATGGGATCAGGCTGCCATCCCCCAATGCGGGCCAATCGGCCCCCTGAAACTCGACCCGGCCCGGTTTTTCCCCCGGCCCGATATCGGCTTTAACCAGCGCCTGCTGATTGTACAGATCCAGCTCTTCATCGGTGTTGTCGACGTGAGAGTCGCCCCCCACCAGTCGCTGAGTCACATGACGAAATCCCAGCAACAACACCATAGAACTGATGAACCAGAGGGTGAAAGCCTGAGCCACGCCCTCAATCAACCCAATGCCCAGCGAGGCCGCCACAATAAGGCAGCTTGCGCCCAGCAGGATGACAATGCCACCGGGTACTATGACCTCGGCCAACATCAACACCACACCGACACAGGCCCAAATGATTACCGGATTTGAAAACTCCATCTCCCCCTCCAATCCAGTGCGATCCTGACACGACTATAACAGCAGTTTTTCAGCTTGGCGACATATTATGTCAATCATAATGGAATTTCTTTGACCATAAAAAAAGCGCCCCGAGGGCGCCTTTTTAATCAAGCCGGGATCAGGCCAGCAGCTTGCGGGCCGCAGCCACTACCACAGACACAGCACTGACTTCTGTGTTCTTCATGGTGGACTCGTCCGGGATCTCCTGCTGGGTGCGGTTTACAATCACACCAGCCACACAGGCAGCGCGCCAGCCTTGAGAGGCACACATGGTGAACAGGGTGGCGGACTCCATCTCGTAGTTCAGCACGCCCATGTCCTGCCACTCTTTCATGGAACCTTCAAAACGACGGGTCACGCGGCCAGATACAGTATCGTAACGCTCCTGACCTGGATAGAAGGTGTCGCTGGAGGCAGTTACACCAACGTGTGGCTCAACACCGGCATCGCGGCAGGCGGCTACCATGGCGCTGGTACATTCAAAGTTGGCCACCGCAGGGAACTCCATAGGTGCAAAGTGCAGGCTGGCGCCATCAAGACGCACAGATGCCTGGGTCACAATCAGGTCGCCCACGTTCACATGGGGCTGAATGGCACCCGTGGTGCCCACGCGCAGGAAGGTGTTGATGCCCAGCTGAGCCAGCTCTTCCACGGCAATAGAGGTAGATGGACCACCAATACCGGTAGAGCAAACCACCACAGGCTTGCCGTCCAGATAGGCCAGATAAGTGGTGAATTCGCGGTGGCTTGCCAGGAAGGTTGGCTTATCCATCAGTTCGGCGATTCGCTTCACGCGCTCCGGGTCGCCCGGCACAATCGCCAGGGTGGCGCCGTCGAGCATGTCTTTAGTCAAACCCAGGTGAAATACATCAGCCATGGTGAAAACCCCTTTCATTTTTGATAATAAAATTCTAATAGCTTCGACTTTAACCTAGTATCGAAGCCGATAAGGTTAACTTGATCACGAAATTTCTGCCAATGCGTAAAGGTTATGTCGTAATAGAGTTACCAAACAAACTAATCTGCTGATTAATAAGATAGCAGCCGTGAGTAGCGATTCCATTGGCCGAAAGGCCGATTCCCACAAATGTGATCACAGTGGCAAATCCGGTGGTCAATTCGCAATAAAAGTCTTAAAAATAAATAGCTTAATTTAATGATATTCATTTGGTGATCCAGATCACTTTTTGCCCTGAAACTCAGGCGTAGGGTTAAGGTGAACCCAAGAAAAAACACCTGTAAAAAAGGACGCTGCCGATGTTTCCAGAGTACCGAGAGCTGATCACCAAATTAAAAACCGAAGATGCGCACTTTATTAAAAAATTTAATGAACACAATGAGCTAGACAAAGAAATCACAGAATTGGAGAGACATCCAGCCAGCGACAGCACCCCGGAATTGAAAGTTTTGAAGCAGAAGAAGCTGCACTTGAAAGAGGAAATACACCAAATCCTCAAGTCATACGACAACTGATGTCACCCTGTTAGCTGCTGCTTCAAAAAGCGAAGGGCGCCGATAAGGCGCCCTTCTTTTATAGGAAAACCGTTACAGGTAGTAGTCTTTCAGTGGTGGGAAACCGTTGAAGCACACTGCTGAATAGGTCGTGGTGTACGCGCCCGCAGTCAGCCAGTAGAGGCGATCGCCAATGGCCAGATCAGCGGGCAGGCCATATGCGTAGTGCTCATACATGATATCGGCGCTGTCGCAGGTAGGACCGGCAATCACGCATTTCTCCAGCTCACCCTTGGCCTCGGTGTAAATCGGGTACTTGATGGCCTCATCCATGGTCTCAATCAGACCGGAGAACTTACCCACGTCGGTATACACCCAACGCTCCAGCGCCGTGTGGGATTTACGGCTGATCAGCACCACTTCCGATACCAGCACACCGGCGTTGGAAATCAGCGAGCGGCCTGGCTCCAGAATGATCTCCGGCAGTTCATCACCAAAGTCCTCTTTGAGGAAGTGTTTGATCTGCTGGGCATAAACACCAAGCTGATTGGTTTTGTCGATGTAGTTGGCGGGGAAGCCGCCACCCATGTTGATCATCTTCAGGGTAATGCCGTGATCGTCGCGCAGACGGTCGAACAACACCTTCACCTTGCCAATCGCCGCATCCCAGGCGCCGATATCGCGCTGCTGTGAGCCCACGTGGAAGGAGATGCCATAAGGGTCCAGACCCAGCTCTTTGGCCAGAGCAAGCAGCTCGTAGGCCATTTCATTCTGGCAGCCGAACTTACGCGACAGCGGCCAGTCAGCGGTTTGTGAGCCTTCGGTCAGAATGCGCACATACACTTTTGAGCCGGGGGCTTCTTCGGCAATCATGCGCAGATCCGCTTCAGAGTCGGATGCAAAAAGGCGAACACCGCGCTCAAAGAAGGCACGCACGTCTTTGCGCTTCTTGATGGTATTGCCAAAGCTGACCCTATCGGCGCTTACGCCCACAGCCATCACCATATCCAGCTCATAGATAGAGGCGATATCGAAATTGGAGCCCTTGTCTTTCAGCAGCGTCAGGATTTCCTTCGCCGGATTAGCCTTAACTGCATAATAAACGTTGGCAAAGGGAAAATTAGTCACCATGTCATCGTATTGCTTCGCGATGATATTGGTATCAATCACCACGAAAGGGGTTGCCTTGTCCTTGGCGAATTCCTGAATTCGCGCAAAGGTTTCACTGTCATAAAAATCAGCAACGTCAATAGATTGAAATTGGCTCATTGGCCCTTGGTCTCCTGTGCTTCGCCTAAATAAAGGATGGCAGTCTGCCGCTAAAAATCGAGCGAAGTAGACGCTATTTTTTATGAAGATGCAACGAATTTTTATGCGATTTGCGTAATTTATTATTCATACAAAGTCAAATATATTGAACGGTGCGTTTTAATTAATAAAAACAAAAAGATATAGAAGGTTTTGCGACCACAAAATCGGTACCTATCTGCATTTTTTTGCTCTCATTTCTGCTGTTGATTGGCTAAGATGTCCCTTGCCCTCAGCTTGAGGCAAAGATAAAGGAAATATGGACATGAATTCGAGTCTGGAACAGGAACTGGCGCAGCTTCAGGGCGCCTACGACATCATTTACCAATATCTGGTGAATTACAGCTTTCAATTGATGGGCGCCATCCTCATCTTTCTCGCGGGCCTGTGGCTGGCAAAAAAGGTGGCCTCTATGGTGGCCAAGCAGCTCGAAAAGCATGAAATCGATATCACCCTGAGCAACTTTGCCACCAATCTTATCCGTATTTTGATTGTGATTATGGTGGCCATTGTCGCCCTGAGTAAGCTTGGGATCAGTGTCACCCCCATGGTCGCCGCCATAGGTGCTGCCTCCCTTGGTGCAGGTCTTGCCATTCAGGGAATGCTGTCCAACTACGCCGCCGGGATCACCATCATAGTCACCCGCCCCTTCGTTGTGGGTAATACCATCAGCGTGCGCGGCGTCACCGGCGTAGTAAAAGACATACTGCTGGGCATGACCATTCTGACCAATGAAGAAGGCGAACAAATCAGCATCCCCAACAAGCACATTGTCGGTGAAATCCTGCATAACTCCTTCGAGTTCAAATTGGTGGAAAGCCATTTCAATATTGCTTATCAGGAAGATGCCGAGGCAGTTGTGGTCCTTATCAACGACGCCCTGTGCCAAAGCGGCCGCCTCAGCGCCGAACATCCACCTCAGGTTGGTATTAACGGCTTTAATGCTATAGGCATCGAGATAGGTATCCGCTATTGGCTGCCAACCCAAAGCTACTTCCAGGACAAATACATTACCCATCAGGCGATTCACAAAGCGCTGAAGGCAGCCGCGATCAAGATCCCCTGCCCCAGCCGTGAAGTGCATCTGATTTCGGAATGAATCAACGCCGGTAAGCGCCATTCATAAGCGCTGATGGGGCTGAGTCACCAAAGACCTGCTAATCAGCACCAGCAATAAAGCTCACCAATAAAGGCTCCGCATTTGGCGGGGCCTTCATTTTTTCTGCTTATCCGTTCTTGTGCCATTCATTCGTCCGGCAAATAAATATAACCACAGCTAATAATCAATATTAGATTCGCCTTATCGTTCATCACCGTTGCCTTGCCTACAATGGCTTCACTTTCGAAAACAAAGTGTTCCAACACCAAGGAGTGAACGATGAAAAAGTCAATGATTGCACTGGCCCTGATTGCTGCCACCTCTTATGCCAGCGCCGCCGCACCTGATAGCGGCTTCTACTTCGGCGCCGGCGCCGGCCAGACTGACTTCAACAATGTCAGCACCGACAGCCACCTGAAAGACGGTGACGACACCGCCTGGAATGCTGTTGCAGGTTATCAACTGAACAAATATTTTGCCGTCGAAGCTGGCTGGCAAGACCTGGGCACCCTGGATGCCACCGATATGCGCGGCGCAGCGGCTCAGGGTCAGAACATCGACGTGAGCGGTGCCACCCTCGGCATTGTGGGTACCCTGCCACTGTCTGAGAAATGGTTTTTGACCGGTGAGGCGGGAGCCTATCAGTACCACCTCGAGCACCAGATGGGCGTGGGCAAGTACGTGAGTGCCACTGACACCTCTCCCTATGTGGGCGCCGGTATCGGCTATCGCATCACCGACAATATGGACGTGACCGCCAAGTACCGCCGTTTCACCGATATCGATGAAACCGCATGGGAAACCGCCCATATGGACGCCGAAACCGTTGGCGTGCAGCTGACCTACCGCTTTGGTGCCAAGCCGGCTCCGGTAACAGCCGTGACACTGCCTGCAGTCATCGACAAGCAAACCAAGCCGATGCCTCGTCCTGTGGTGGAAACCCGCACCGAGAGCACCAGTGTTGCCGTACTGTTCGGCTTTGATTCAGCCACTCTGACCGGTGAAGGCCAGGCCAAGCTGGACCAAATCGTGGACCTGTCGAAGCAGAACGATAAAGACGCCATTGTGCTTATCGGTCAGGCCGACAACCAGGGCGATGCGACTTACAACCAGATGCTGTCTGAGAAGCGTGTTGCCACAGTGACCGATTATCTGGCCAGCCACGGTGTTGACGTACAGTCCATGGACCAGCGCGCCGAAGGTGAAACTCAGGCCCATGGTGACAGCATCAGCGAACGTCAGCTGGAGCGCCGGGTGATTGTGACCCTGACCGCCGAGAAGCAAATTCAGGTAGCCCCGTAAGGGGTACCTTCAAGGTTTGGATAGTGGGGCTGATGGATTGCCCAACCTCCCGGTTGATTCAATGACTGCCACTTTGAGTCAACCACGCCTCGGGCAAGCTCGTTCTGCTCAGAATTGCCAATCATGCATAGCCGCTATGCAGCTCCCCCCGGCAATTCCCGACAGAGAGCAGAGCGAGTGGAGGGGACGGCGCTTTCAGCCTTTGTGATCCGGGGCCATGGAATGGCCTTTTTTATATCCACAGGGTTTGTGCAGCTAATTTTGCGATAAGGGTGCTTTCATTTTATAGTCAGCAGGTTACCCCCTGCTGTGAGACACGGATGCCCCTTTCGGACCAAAACCTTGAAAAGCTCAGAGCGAGCGATCTCAATGCCCTGTTTACCCTGTCGGTACTGCTGGAGCATGCCCATGTATCCAGAGCGGCGCAGGCGCTGGGAATGTCCCAATCGGCCATGAGCCAGGCATTGAACCGCTTAAGAGTGCTGTTTGAAGATCCCCTGCTGATTAAAAGTCACAACGGCATGACTCTGTCGAGCAAGGCAGAAGCCATGCTGCCTGAGCTGCAAAACTGCCTCACCATGGCATCGGCGCTGCTGGGGGATCAGAGTTTTGACCCGGCCAAGGCGCAGGAGCAGGTACGCTTCGCCATGAATGATGTGGCGGCTCAGCTGCTTATTCCCGACCTTATCAGCCACTTTGGTGAACGCGCGCCGGGGCTGACGCTGGACTATCAGGCCCAGCACAAAGACTGTTTTCAGTCGCTGCTGCGGGACAGACTGGATTTGGTGCTGGGGTTTTACGACAGCTTTCCCAAAGGTATCAGGCACACCAGTATCGGCAAGGCTTGCTGGCAATATGCCACCCTGGATAGTGATTCAGGCCCCAAGCGACTGCTCAGTTATCAGTTTCAGGAGCACGGCCAGTTAAAGCAGCAGCAAAGTCTGCAGGCCATGGATGATGCGGCGCAGGGTTATTTACTGTCGTCCGAATCCTTAAGCGTGCTGGTCAATGGTCTGCGCCAGGCCGGAACCGCCACCCTGCTGCCCCATCATGCGGTGCTGGTATTGCCCGCAGAAATACAACAGCGGCTGGTCTGGTTTGGCGAGCCCCAATACCTCGATTTGCAGCTGTGCTGGGCGGACCGTCCAAGGCACAGACAACTGCATCAGTATTTTCGAAACGAGTTGGCATCGTTAGTGAAGGCCAGCCTGTTATCCAAAGAGTTTTCATTATGTTGAATCAGGCCGACATCGCCCGTATCCGTAGTTGCGACCTCAATCTGCTGCTGTGTCTTGCAGTATTGATTGAAGAGCAGAGTGTCTCGCGCAGCGCCGAGCGGCTGGGCCTGTCACAACCGGCCATGAGCCAGAACCTGAAAAAACTGCACAAGCTGTTTGATGAACCGCTGTTTGTTAAGCAAGGCCAGGGCATTGCCGCCACCGACAAAGCGCTCAAGCTGTACCAGCCGCTGCACCAGTGGCTGCAATTATCCAGCCGACTGCTGCTGCAAAAGCCATTTTTGCCGGAGGAAGCCAGCGGTAAAATTCGCTTCAGTCTGGTGGCCGATGTGGCCGAGGCCTTTGTGCCGAGACTGCTGGAGCGGTTGATGGTGGATGCGCCCAATGTGGAGCTGGAGTTTATCCATAAACCGTCGGATATCTTTTCCATGTTGGAGTCGGGTGAGCTCGACTTGGCAGTAGGCGGGGTGGAAATGCCGCCGCCCAACATTTATGGCCGCCGCACCACCCGCGAGCAATATCTGGTGTTTTTCAGCCCAAATCATCCCATCGCCAAGCTGGCAAAGCCGACGATTGAAGATGTGTTCGAGTGGGATCATGCCCGCTTCAGCGCCTCGAATCTGATTGAACAGCAAATCGACCTGTTGGCGCAGGAGCTGGGCCTTGGCCGCAAATGCAGTTTCAGCTGCTCATCGATTCTGGTACTGCAACAATCCCTGAAAGCCGGCAGGCACCTGGCATTCCTGCCGGAGCGATTCTTAGCCCGCAGCGAAGGCCTGCAGCATCTGGCGCTGGCACAAATCCCGGCCATCGAAGGCATGCTTTACTGGCATGCAAGGGTACATAAAGACCCATTAATCCAATGGTTTAAAGATTTGTGTATCGAGCTGACCAAAGACATGATTGCCGAGGGACAGCTGCCACAATCCTAGTGGCACACCTCCAAAGTCGGCTCTGTGCTTGCCTGTGCCTCAGCGAAGCGAGTACGAGAGCCAAGCAAGCGCTACAGCCCCCGCTGCCACTCCTGTCGCAGATTTGCCTCGGCAGGCGCCTGCATTGCCAGTTGAACCTGCCTGAGCAGCGCATCCTTATCCCGCCCCAAAATGCCCTTCAGCACCAAATAGTTGGAAACGTGATCTGAGCGGAACACAGTCTGCTCAAGTTCAAGATTGGCCAGCAGCGTGTGCATTTCGGTAAAAAGTTCCGCCTGGGACGGCAGCTCAAAACCGCCATCAAACCCCTCATCCATCCGCGCCTTGCCAAGCGGCAATGTCACCACCAGAGTGCTCAGATAATCGGGCTGGGCGGCATTCATCAGCCGGGCGGAATTCAGCGCATGCTGCTGCGACAGAGCCTTGCCGCCGAGGCCATTTAAAATCATCACCGACGATTTCATCCCCGCGGCGCGGATTTTTTCCAGCGCCTCCAGCGACGATGCAAAGGTTTCACCCTTGGCAACCCGGGCCAGCACTTCATCATCGCCGCTCTCGCAACCGACATACATCAAACTAAGCCCCAGCTCCCGCAGCCGCGCCAACTGTGGTACCGACTTATTGGCCAGATTGCGCGGCAGGCAATAACTGCTCACCCGGCTCACATCGGGCAGGTATTGTTTGATAAGCAGCAAGATGGCTTCGAGGCGGGCAAATGGCAGCGTCATGGCATCGCCATCGGCCAGAAACACCCGTCTGATGGGCACGCCCGAGGCAGCAGCTTTGGCCAGTTCCGCCTCGATTTTGTCTTCTTTAAAGGCCCGAAAACGTTTCTGCTCGGCGGTATACATGTCGCAAAAACGGCAGCGGTTATAGCTGCAACCGTTGGTCACTTGCAATATCAGTGACTTCCATTCCGAGGGTGGACGAAACACGGGCGCGATGTAGTCGAACATACTTAAGTTGATCCTTGACAAGCTCTGGGTGCGTATAGAGGATAAACATGCGCCAGCGCAAATTTTAACCAGATAAAATAGGGTAAAATGCGCGCTTAATATGCCAGTTATCACCTAATTGTTGGGGCGAGATATGATGAATCAAACCTTGGCGGTGGATCAAGACAGGCGAGGGATTGCACTGCGTACCCAGGACCACTGGGACACCATGACCGCAGAACAGAAGATGAGCCTCTACCGGCTGCAAACCTGGGGATATCGCCTGCTGTTTGTGCGAAACCTGCCCCAGGGTCCATTGGCGATTATCGCCCAGGATAAAGACATAGCCACCCTGGATGCCGATGGCGAGTTGAACATCCGGCCTGAGATAACCCTGAGGCCTCATTAAGCCTTCGCGGGCCCTGTTGCCGATGCCCCCTCCCGGCAGTCCTCCCCGGCAATAGTGGGCTGACACAGACAGCAGGCGGTCAATCTGGTCGCCACTGCCTTGTTTTCTCAAATCCCTTTCCCTTCCGGCACAGTTCAAGACTTCCCTGATACGGCCTTTTCGCATTCTGTGGCCGATTCACGCTCAAACAAAAAGCCCCGCTCGGCGGGGCTTTTGCTCAGATGGCTTGCTTGCAAATCAGGCGATGATTTCGTGATAGGTTTCTACCTGATACGACTCCACCAGCCCCGGCATGACCTGATGAAAATAGTGCTGGATAGCGTCTTTGGCGCAGTGCTCCTCAAACGCCTGCAGGTCGACAAACTTCTCCACAAAGGTAATGCGTCTGGGCTCATCACGGCTCTGGTTCAGCTCGTAGCGGATACAACCCGGCTCGCGGCGGGTGTCGGCAATCAGCGAACTTAAGGCTGCAATCAGCGCCTCTTCTTTGCCGGGAAAAGCCAGAAAGCTGGCAACACATACCAATTGGCGCTCGTTTTTCACGTATTGAGTCATGACATCGATTCCTTGTTGAACAACATGTCGAGGTGGGGAATACCATCTTCAAGATAGACTTCGGAGACAGCTGCAAAACCCAATGAGCCATAAAAGCCTTCGAGGTACTGCTGGGCACCAATCCGGATCCCGGCATCAGGCCACTGAGTCAGCGCAGCCTCTATAGCCTGGGCCATCAACTGGCGCGCATTGCCGCCGCCACGGGCTGCCTCAGCCACCGCCACCCGGCCAATACTGGCCTCAGGGTAACTCACTCCCGGCGGCAGAATACGGGCGTAAGCCATCAGCGCATCATCACGCCAGCCAAGCAGATGCAGTGCATCCGGAGCCAGATCTTTGTTGTCCAGTTCGGGATAAGGGCAGCTTTGTTCCACCACGAAGATATCAACCCTGAGCTTGAGCAGCTGATACAGCGTCAGCGCATCCAGCTCAGCGAAGCGTTTGATTTGCCATTGGATCACGGGGCTCTCCGAAACAGTCGAAAACGCCAGTCTATCACCGCCAAACCCGTGGCGCAGCCCCGCCGTTATCGGAATTAATGCATCTCACCGGCACTGGCGCCCGGCGCCTGTTTGCCCCTAGGACGGATAAGCAGCACTGCCACAACCGCCAGCCCCAGCAACATGCCAATGGCAAAAAACACATCGTTATACGCCTGCATAAAGGCTTCCCGCGTCAGGGTATCGCCAAACAGCTTGCGGGCCATGGCATCGGCGCTGACAGGGTCAATCCCCGAGGCAAACAGGCTCGATGCCTGCGCCGACAGATGCTGCTGCACCGAGGCTCTGACCGCCGGCACCGACTCTTTCAGATAGGCCAGATGCTCCCGCGCCCGGTTATCGAGCATGGTGGCTACCAGCGCAATACCACAGGCGCCGCCAAGATTTCGGATAAGATTCAGTAGTGTAGAGGCGCTGGCACTGTCCTGTGGTTTAAGGTGCATGGTGGCAATAATACCTATGGGCACCAACACAAAGGGCTGCCCCATGGCGCGCACAATTTGCGCCACTATCATTTGCTCACCGGCGAAGTCGGCGGTCATATGGGAGTTCAGGTAATAACTCAGCGCAAACAGTAAAAAGCCCCATGCCGCCAGATAACGGGGATCCCAGCGCTCAACCAACTTGGGCACCAGCGGCAGGATCAGCAGCTGCGGGAAGCCCATCCACATGATGACCTTGCCAATCTCCAACGCCGAGTAATTGTGGATCTGCGACAAGTACAGAGGGATTAGATAGATGGCGCCAAACAGGCCCAACCCCAGCAGAAAATAAGCCACAGATGACAGCGCAAAGTCACGCTGCGCCAGCAGTCTGAGATTCACCAGTGGCGCCCGGCTTCTGAGCTGCAATACCACAAACAGCACCAGATTGATGGCCGCAACTATGGCAAGATTCAGGATAAGATCCGAGCCAAACCAGTCTTTGCGGTTGCCCTCCTCCAGCACCACTTCGAGGCAGCCAAGCCCCAAAGCCATGGTCAGAATAGCCCCCAGACTCACCTGGGTCAGCTTGCTCCAATCGATAGGATGCTTCTCAAGCCCCCACCCCAACATGGCCAGCACCAGCAGTCCGGGTGGCAGGTTGATGTAAAACAGAAAATGCCAGCTGAAATGCTCGGTAAGCCAGCCGCCCAGAGTTGGGCCAATCGACGGCGCAAAGGTAGCCGTTACTCCAAACAGCGCCATCCCTGTGGCCCGCTTTTCCTGAGGCAAACATTCCACAATCAGCCTGAAGGCCAAGGGAATTAAGGCACCACCAAAAAAGCCCTGCATCGCCCGAAAGGCAATAAGCGAGTTTAAATCCCAGGCCATGGAGCACAAAAGCGAACTGACAATAAAGGCCGAGGTACTCCACAGCAAATAACGGCGCACCGACAAGCCGGTGCTGAGCCAACCGGACAGCGGAATGGCAATCATCTCCGCCACCAGATAGGCGGTGGAAATCCAGGAGCCTTCTTCCAGTGTCGCCCCCAGGCTCCCCTGAATTTCCTTCATCGACGCATTGGTGATTTGGATATCCAATATCGCCATAAAGGCGCCGATAAGACCGCCCATCACAGCAATCCAGGCGCGGCGGCTGCCAACCCCATAGTCGATGGCGGGGGCAATATCAGATTTGTCGCCCGGGGCGTGGCCGGGCATGGAAACAGAGTGGCTCATGGTGGCTCCTTACATCCGGGCAGCGTCTGGCAACCTCAGCGGCTCGCCGTCAACGCCTGCTTGGGGGCCAGCTGGGTATCCACCGACACCACGGCGCTGAGGCCGGGCACGACGTGGGCCTGCTCTTCACTCATTTCAAGCCGGATCCGCACAGGAATACGCTGCACAATCTTGGTGAAGTTGCCGGTGGCATTCTCTGCTGGCAGCAGGCTGAATTTGGCACCGGAAGCCGGCGACAGGCTGTCGATGACTCCATGGAACTCATGGTCGGGAAACGCGTCGAGTGACACTGTCACCGGCTGACCGGGTTTCATCCCGTGGATCTGCGTTTCTTTGAAATTGGCAGTGATCCACATGGCCCCGTCCGGCACCAAACTGAAAAGCGCTTGCCCCGGCTGCACATATTGGCCGACAAAGGCGCCGCGCTTGCCCACCACCCCATCGAAGGGGGCGCGGATTTCGGTATCTTTAAGCTGCAATTTGGCCAGGCTTAATCCTGCCACTGCTTCGGCATGGCTGGCATTGAGCTGATTGCGCTCGGCCACCAGCACCGCCAGTTCCTGCTCACGGGCATCCAGCGATGCCTGGCTCTCTTCAGTGCGGGCTGTGGCGCCATCGAGCTCGGCGCTCAGGCGATCCACATCGTCCTGGGAGCTGTAGTCACGGCGGCGCAGCTCACTGGCACGCACCAGTTGTTGCTTCACCCGCTTGTGCTCGGCATCGGCCGCCTGCACCCCCGCACGGGCCTGGGCGATCAGGGCGCCCTGCAAATTTATCTTGGCTTCCAAGGTGGCAAGTTCGGCACTGACATTGGCCAGACGCGCCTCGCTCTGTGCCACCCTGGCGCGGTATTCACTGTCATCGAGGCGGGCAAGCAGGGCGCCGGCGAGCACATGCTGGTTGTCCTGCACCCGCGACTCCACCACCAGCCCTGGCACCTTCACGCTGACCTGAGAAATATCGGCTTCCACATAGGCATTGTCGGTGCGCTCAATAAACCTGAGGCTGTGCCACAGATACAGGCCACCGCCAACTATGGCCAGCACAGGCAACAGCACCCAGAGTTTTGATTTGCTCATTCGTAGACTCCTTATTCAGTGACTGCTATTGTACTTCTGTCTCTTTTTTTTGATTAGTCAGCCAAAATTCAACCCACTGTTTCACAGGTGTAACAATCATGGACTTAAATCGGGTACAGCTGTTTGCCGCTGTGGTGGAACAGGGCAGCTTCACTGCGGCGGCCGCGCAGCTTGGCGTTACCAAGGCCACCGTAAGTCGCAAAGTTGCCGAGCTGGAGAAAGACGCCGGAGTGCAGCTGCTATTTCGCACCACCCGCGCCCTCAAACTCACCGAGGCAGGTAACAACTACTACAACCGCATCAATCGGATTTTGTCTGAGCTGCAACTGGCCGAAGAACAGCTGAGCGCCAGCCAGCAGCAAATTCGTGGCACCCTCAAGGTCATTTGCCCTATCGAATTGGGGCAGCTGTATCTTGGCCGGGTACTGGCGCGCTTCTTGATGCAATACCCTGAAATCAATATTGAAACTGAGCTGACTAACCGCCGGGTAGACGTAATGGAAGAAGGCATCGATATGCTGTTTCAGATTTCCGATGTCAAAGACACCCGGCTAACAAGCCATGCGCTGATCCGCGCCGAAAAGATTTTGCTGGCCTCACCGGATTATCTGGCCAGATTCGGCACCCCGAAGGTTCCAGCCGATCTGGTGCATCACAGAGCCATCAGGCTGACCTCGGCTCATATCGATGGCGTGTGGCGCATTTTTGATGGCGAGCAGTGGCAGGTGTTTGAGCCCGAGGCGCAGCTCACGGTCAACAATGTCACCCTGGCGCGGGAAGCGGCCCTCGAAGGGGTGGGGATCGCCGCCGTACCCACCCTGATAGCCAAAGATGCCATTGAGGCCGGGCAACTGGTGCCTGTGCTGGAAGACTTTCCCATGCAGCAGGCGAAAATCACCCTCAATTACCCCCAGCGCGCCTACCTGCCACGGCGCTACCGGGTGTTTATCGAATTTGTGTTTACCCATTTGTTCGAGCGATTTGGCGATGAGGTGCTGGAAGTGCCAGACTTTATCAAACGCTGAAACCGGGCCTGTTCGACGGTGGCAAACGGGCGCTACATCAGGAGATTTGCATTTACCGTACGAGGGGTTATCCTGTCCGGCAGGTGCTCAGGCTAACACTTTCGCATGAGCACTGAGGGATCAGGGAAGAAGTAAACCTCAAAAACAGGGACTTATGGAACTCTGAATAACGAAAAAGGTGCAACATGAAATTCACCCAAACTCTGATTGCCGTCACCCTGACCTCCTTGCTTGCCGCATGCGGCGGCGGTGGCGATGACACCCCACAGGTACAAATGGGCAGCTTCAGCCTGGGCGTATCGGATAACCCAGCCGATGCGACCGAGGTTAATATCGCCTTCAAACAAGTGGTATTGAAAAATGCCAGCGGCACATACTCCTTCAACGTGGCAAACAATGGCGCCGCCAAGCAGGTTGACCTGCTGTCGTTCCAGGGCGCGTCGGCCGAGACCCTGGTAGAAGGTGTGCAGGTACCTGTTGGCGAATACCAGATGTGCATCTACATGGAAAACCGCGAAACCGTGGATACCGCCAGCTCATTTGTGAAAACCAACGATGGTAACGACCATGGTCTGGTAACCAATAGCAACGGCAGCTGCGGTGGCACAGGCGCCGAAGACGCCGACACTGGCCGCCTGTTCTTCAACAAGAGCTTCACCATTGCCGCCGGTGCCAACGACTACGTTGCCGAGTTTGACCTCGCCCGTGGTATTCAGGCGCCCCATGGCAACAAAGACTACTGGACCCTCAAGCCGACCTCTGTACAGCTGGTTAACCGCGCCGAAGTTGGCAACATCGAAGGTCTGATTGGCCCTGACACCATTGCTGCCTGTGAAACCGCGGCCGGTGGCAGCGAGTTTGCCGGTGCCGTGTACCTGTACGACGCAGGCACTGTGCTGGAAAACATGAGCGACATCCGCGCTCAGGTTACCGAGCCCATGGTTGCGCCTCTGGCGGTGGCCCGCGTCAATGACATCACCGATGAAGCGGGTAATGTTACCGGCCATGGCTATGAGTTTGGCTATGTGGTGACTGGCAGCTATGCCCTGGGTTACACCTGCGTGGCCCAGAACGACGATCCTGAAGCCGACAACGCGCCCACAGACGAAGTTGCCCCCTTCTTCATCCACGCCGATGAGCAGGACGTAACTGTCACCCAGGGCGCCACCAGCAGCCGTAACTTCCCTGCCGACTACACCCCTGCGGGTTAAGTCGAACAGCAGTCAAAAAAAGCCCCTTAAAACAGGGGCTTTTTTTATGGCTTTGCGCCGTTAGCAAGCTTTCGAATAAGCCAATTTCTATTAGCGCAAAATAATCTATCTGTCTTTTTCGGGATTCTCTAAGCTGACTCTTGCCGTTTAAAAATTCAGCAAACGGCGCCACCGACCACCGCAGGGAGCCACCATGAGCAAAGACCAAAAGAAAGCACCGAAAAAAAGCATGAAGGAAAAACGCGCCGCCAAACAGGCGAAGAAACAACAAGCCGGCAGCAAGGTTGAAAACCTCGGTAAAAAGGGCAAGTAAGCCAGCACCGCCGTTATAGAACATCCATGAAAAAGGCACTCAAATGAGTGCCTTTTTTGTGTCTTCAGCCTGTGCTATCAGGGCTTTAAATAGGTATCAAGGAATTTGAGATACGCCTCGGATGCCGCAATTCTGTTGGCCTTCTTGGTAAAGCCGTGACCTTCGTCATCAAACAGAACATATTCCACCGGCACCCCGTTGGCGCGAACTTTTTCCACCAGCTCATCGCTTTCCACCTGCAATACCCTTGGGTCGTTGGCGCCCTGAATGACCATCAGCGGCCGCACTATATTGCTGGCGTGGAACAGGGGTGAAATCGCTTTGTGGCGCTCGCCATCGGTGGCCGGATCGCCCATTTCATCGTAGAGCGACTTGCGGAAACTCTCCCACCAGGGCGGTATTGAGTTCAGGGTACGTACCCAGTTGGTCACCCCAAAGATATCGATACCGACCTTGAATTCCTCCGGAGTGAAGGCCAGCGCAGCGGCCACCATAAAGCCACCATAACTGCCGCCGACAATGCCAATGCGGTCGTTGTCGACCCAGTCGAGGCTTTGCAGATACTTTTTGGCCCACACCATGTCCTGCAGATCGCCTTCACCATGGTTTTTATCATCCAGATGGAAGAAGGTTTTGCCGTAACCTGAGCTGCCACGGTTGTTAACCGCAAACACAGTATAGCCATGGTTCACCAGATGCTGGATGGTAGGGCTGTAGCCGCTGCGGCTCTGGCCACCCGGACCGCCGTGAACCCACAAAATGGCCGGTGCCGGTTTGGCGCCATGGGCCAGCTTGGGCTGATACAGCAGCCCCGGCACTTCAAGGCCATCGAAGCTCTTGTAGCGCACCACTTTGGAAGCCACCAGGCTGTTGCGATCGATATCCGCGCTCAGGGCATTGGTCAGGCGTTTCACCGACGGCTCGCCAACACGCCACACGTACAGATCCGAAGGCGAAATGTCCGAGTTCAGATAAAACACCATGGTTTTATCGTCTTTGGAAAAACTCACGCCACGGATGTCACCCGCAGGCAGCGGTGGCAACGCCAGCGCCTTGCCGGTTTGGGTGTCGGTGATGCTGACCTTGGTTCGGGCATCGGCATTCACCGCCATCGCCTGATAACGGCCACTTTCAGAGAAGCCATAGTAAAGAATATCCCAGTATTCCGAGGCCACCTTAGTGCGCTTGCCAGAGGCAATATCGTAGGCCCACACCTCATCGAATTCAGACTTGGCATTGCTGCTGTAATACAGGGTGCGACCATCCGGCGAGAAGCTCTTCACCTCTTCTGCAGCTTCAAGGCCAGACTCGCTGACCATCACGGGTTTGAGGCTGCGGCTGCGCAAATCCAGCAAATAGATGTCGCTGTCTTTGTTACTTACTGATTTGTTCAGTGCCACAAAGCGGCCACTCTTATCTATATCCCCCAGCGAAAAGCCCTGATCGTTTTGGAATACCCGGGTGCGCTCGTAGCTGGAGGCATCGTAGCGGTAAAGATCCATAAACTTGGGATCGCGCTCATTGGTGAGGATAAAGAATGACTTACCGTCTTCGGTAAAGCCGGCAAAGGAGGCGCGGGTGTTATCGCCCGGGGTCAGATCACGGATGCTGCCATCGAGTTCACGCACATAAACATGATTTAACTCGTTACCACCCTGATCCTTGGAAAACAGCACCCTGTCGTCGGCCGGGAACCAGCGCTCGGGATAGGTACTGTCTTCGAAATTGGTCAGCTGTGTCTTGCTGCCATCGGCGAGATTGAGGCTGTACAGGTTGTAAATGCCCGACTCATCAGAGCCCACCAGCACAGAACGGCCATCGGCACTGATGCTGGAGCCTGTATAGGACGTGGTGTCGTAGAAGGTTTTGGCGTCATAACGGGTATGCGCCAACAAACGAGGCTTGGCCATGGGGCCCAGGGCTTCGGCGCCACTTTGGCTGGCCGTTGGCGCTGTGGCCGATTCATTTGATGTGGATTGGCACCCCATGACTGCCAAGGCAGACAGGCTTAGCGCCAGCATGGTTTTTTTCATGAAAATCCCTCTGAAAATTATTAATCCGTTACCGCTGGAACTCATCCATCATGGGTGGATGAACTTGTTTAGACAAGTTCCTTTTGTAAGCATTTACAACAAACTATGGGCAAGTCGCCCAAGCACTGCCACGGCTTTTTGGGTCTTGTCGTCATCGTCGAAGGCACCACTTAAACGCAGGCAGTGGTTGTATTGCCCCGCCCCGGAAAACACATCCCCCGGGAAGAAGGCAACCCCTTCGGCAACCGCGAGGGACAACAGCTGCCGCGAATCTATGCCGGGCAAGGTTACCCAGAGCACAAAGCCCCCCTCCGGCCGCCCGATTTGAGTCTGACCCGGAAAGGCCTGCTCCACCCAGCTGCGCAGTTTTTTCAAATTCAGTTGCAGTCGCTTTCCAAGGCTTCCAAGGTGCCTGCTATAACCACCGCTGGCCATAAACTCCGCCACCAATGCCTGAATAATCAAGGGCTCAGATACATTCCGAAACGCCTTCAATTTGGCGATATCGCCATGATAACGGCCGCCGCAGAGCCAACCGAGCCTGAGCCCAGATCCCAGCGATTTGGCCACCGATGAGCAGTAGATAACCCGCCCGTCAGTATCGAGCGCCTTCAGGGCGGGTATGCCTTTGCCCGGCTCCTGCAACTCAGAAAACAGGTCATCCTCAATAATCGCCAGATCGTGCTGCCTCGCCAGCGCCAGCAACCGTTGCCGATTGGCCAGGGGCATTTGGCTGCCGGTGGGATTGGAAAAATCCGGGCAAAGCACCAGAGCTGCCACCTGCCAACGTGCCAGCGCCAGTTGCAGCGCCTCCACACTGATCCCCTGTCCGGGGGAGCAGGGAATTTCCAGCACCTTCATACCCAAAGATTCAATCACCTGCAGCAACCCGGGAAAACAGGGGCTTTCCACCGCTATGGTGTCGCCTGCACGGGCAATGGCACTGAGAGCCAGTGAAATCGCATCCTGACAGCCACCGGTAACAAGTACCTCGCTTTCACCGAGCTCAATCCCTTGCAGTATCAGCCGCTTGGAAATTTCGCGCCTCAGCGGTGGATGGCCACCACTGAAAAGCGGTTGCAGCACGGTTGCCATCTCAAAACGTGCCTGACGAGCCAGCAGCTTCGATAAAGCCGCTCTGGGCAACAGCCCGGGAGACAATACCGCGGTACCCAAATCTGTGATGCCAGGCTGGGCGCACCAGGACAGCACCTGCAGCATGCGGTTATGCACCTCATACCTGGTCGGCCCCTCCACCGGTACCTGCGGCGTGCCGCGAAAACTGACATAAAAACCGGCGCCCGGCCGGGCCTGTGCCAGTGCCTGATCTTCCAACAACCGAAACGCGGCCTGGGCAGTGGACATACTGATACCAAAGCGGCCGCACACCTCCCGAACCGAGGGCAAACGCTCGCCGAGGCCATAACGGCCTTCGCGGATCTGCCTGGCGATAGCCTCTGCGACTTGCTGATATTTTTTCATTTCAACCGATACAGTTGTGCCAAAAATCCACGATACAGTGAAAGTTTGCTCCGAAAGTGTATCGATAACTTAGTGCGGCGGCGCAACTATTGCCAAGCAAAACTTTTTCTTAGGCTATGAAGGTACTCTCTCAAAGCGCCGCGGGTGCGGGATTGCCCCAAGGTGCTTTTTCTCTTTTTGGATGCATCAAGGAGACATCATGCCGCTGGTTAGCCCCCTGCCCGCCGATTCCAACCCGGAAGTGGCCGAAATGGCCAAGTTTTTCAACGAGACACTGGGCTTTTGCCCCAATAGCGTGTTGACCATGATGCGCCGCCCCCGTATCGCCAAGGCATTTATCGAACTGAACATGGCGGTAATGGAAAACAAGGGGCGCCTGACCAGCGCCCAGAAGCGGCTGATAGCCTATGTATCCAGCAATATCACCGGCTGTCGCTACTGCCAGGCGCACACCATTCGCGCCGCCGAACGATACGGGGCCGACGCTGAGCAACTGGAGCATGTGTGGGAATACAAGACCCACAGCGCATTCAGTGAGGCCGAACGGGCGGCGCTGGATTTTGCCGTGGCGGCCTCGGTTGTGCCCAATGAAGTAGACGCCGAGCTGAATGCCAGACTGCATCAGTATTGGGAAGAAGATGAGATAGTGGAAATGCTGGGGGTTATCGCCCTCTTTGGCTACCTCAACCGCTGGAACGATTCCATGGGCACCACCCTGGAAACCGGCGCCATCGAATCCGGTGAAAAACTGCTTGGCCACCGCGGCTGGAATACCGGCAAGCACAAATAAGCTCAGCTCTTTTTAAACAAAAAGCCCCGCGCTGCGGGGCTTTTTGATGCGTTGGGATTAGCTACAACAGCTGCCGGTTTTTTGCTTGCGGGGCAGTTTTTGCCACAGCACCCGGCCCATCAGGAAGGCGAGCAGCAGCCCGGATGAGGCCACCAGCCAGTCTGGCAGCATGGCATGCTCTTCACCAATCTGCGGCGCCACTTCAAAGCCGAAGGTCGCCACCAGATAGTTCACCAGCACACCAAACGCCAGGGCCACACCCAGCACACCACCCAGGTAGCCAAACAGCGCCCGCTTACCCAGCTCCTTGGTCACCACCCCCAGGGTTGCGATATTGGTGGCTGGGCCTGCCATCATAAACACCAGCACAGCGCCGGGAGACACACCGGCCAGCAGCAATCCTGCCGCAATCGGGGTCGACGCCGTGGCGCAGATATACATGGGAATGGACACCAGCACCATCACCAACATGGCGAGAATGCCGTTACCCCACTGAGCTAAAAAGTCTGCCGGCACATAGGTTTGCACCAAGGCGGCAAAGAAAAGACCTATCAGCAACCAGATGGCGGTATCGCGCACCAGGTCGGTTGAGGCATACACCAGCCCGTGCCAAATCCGCTCTATCACAGAGGCAGGCTTATCCGCCGGACGAGCATGCGGTTGCGTGCTGCCACAGCAGCCTGCATCAGCAGCTTTGGCCATGGACGAGGATGATGAAGAAGCGCAGCAGCTTGATGCCTCGGGTACTACGGCCTTGGGGCTGCAGCAAGAAGCCATTTCAGCGGCGGGCTTGGCGTCGCAGCAAGAAGCCGTTTCGGCAGAGGGCTCTGCATCGCAGCAGGAAGCAGAAGCAGTCGCAACCGCCTTCGGCGTGCAGCAGGATCCCTGTACGGGTTCAGGCTTGGGCTCAGCTTCGGCTTTGCCTGAGCAGCAGCTGGCGCCAGTCTTTGCCGCTGTTTTTTCGGAAACGGGTTTGAAGCTCACCGCCGGAGCCCCAGCCAACTTGGCGCCGGTTGGGGTCATCAGTGGGCTGTCTGCCGCAACCGGTTTGAAGCTCATGGCAGGCTTGGCCATTGGCTTTTCAGAAGACTTATCAGACTGCTTTTCAGGCGGCTTTTGAGGTGATGCTTCTGTGGATTGATATCCGTTATCCGGCTCATCTTCATCGCGGCCAACCAGCAGGCCTGCCACTATGGCGCTGGTCACAGCAGCGATGGGGCGGATGATGGCCATAAAGGGCCCAAGCAGCACATAGGAGACGGTGACTGAGTCGACGCCTGTCTCAGGGGTGGACACCAAAAACGAAGTGGTGGCTGCCTTGGAAGCGCCGCTGCGCCGAAGGCCCACGGCCGCCGGAATGACCCCGCAGGAGCACAGCGGCAGGGGCGCGCCCAAGAGCGCCGCCTTAACCGTGGCCTTAAAGCCGTGGCCACCGAGCTGCCTTTGCATCCACTCCATCGGCACAAACATTTTCAGCATTCCGGCGAGGAACAGCCCCAGCAGCAGCCAGGGGGCGGATTCCAAAAATAAATGAAGAAAGTTATTCAACAGCATGAATCATCACCCTTATGCTGTGTGCTGCCGTGATCTTCGGCGCGCACCTGACGATTGGTTTCCAAGGCTTCCAAAATGGAGCAGTGTTCGGCGCTCTCGGGGCCGCCGCAGCAGGCATCAGACAGACGCTGCAAGGAATCGTGAAACACAGCCAGCTCGGCGATTTTGGCGCTGACCTGCTCGAGCTTGTCATCCACCATACCTTTCACATCGGCGCAGGCCCACTCGGCCTTATTCAGCTCGATGGACAACAGCTCGGTGATTTCATTCAGGCTAAAGCCCACCGCCTTGGCACGCAAAATGAATTTCAGCCGGGCGGCATCATCGCGGCTGTAAAGCCGATAGCCCGAATCAGTGCGCATCGAGGGCGCCAGCAAACCGTGTTTTTCGTAAAACCTCAGGGTATCGGCTTTCACCTCACAGAGGCTCGCCAATTCACCAATGCGATACATGTGTCTATCCCGAATTTCCAACAATGGCGCAAGTATAAACCTTGGAGTTTAATCCAAGGTCAAGGGTCTGTGTTGGCTTGGGTGTCGTTCGCAGAACGATATTGTGAAATCACGCAGAAAAAACAGCGCCGGGCAGCGTTTTACGGTAGAATACGCGCCCATAAAAAGGTGTCTTGGCAGACAAATAAACTCGCGTGAGGGGAAACGCGAGGGACTTTTGGAAAATAAAACATTGATGCTGTTTTGTTTTCCGAAAGATCCTTGAACCCTTAACAGCGGAAAACTGTACCCAAAATGAATAATGCCAGACCCATTCGCCGCGCGCTGCTGAGCGTGTCCGATAAAACAGGTATCCTCGAGTTTGCCCAGGCACTGCATGCACAGGGCGTAGAACTCCTGTCCACCGGTGGCACCGCCAAGCTGCTGGCCGATAACGGCGTACCTGTGATCGAAGTTTCTGACTACACAGGTCACCCTGAGATCATGGACGGTCGGGTCAAGACCCTGCATCCCAAGGTGCATGGTGGCATTCTGGCGCGCCGCGGCCAGGATGAAGACGTAATGGCCGCCAACAACATTGGCCCTATCGATCTGGTTGCCGTTAACCTGTATCCCTTTGCCGCTACCGTTGCCAAGCCAGGCTGCACACTGGAAGACGCCATCGAAAACATCGATATCGGCGGTCCTACCATGGTGCGCGCTGCCGCCAAGAACCACAAAGACGTGGTGATTGTGGTTAACGCCAAAGACTACGACCGCGTGCTGGCCGAAATGAGCGCCAATGGCGGCTCTACCACCCACGCTACCCGTTTTGATTTGGCCATTGCCGCCTTTGAGCACACTGCTGCTTACGATGGCATGATTGCCAACTACTTCGGCACCATGGTTCCAGCTCACAGCAGCGACGAGTGCCACGACGACTCCAAATTCCCACGCACCTTCAACACCCAGCTGGTGAAGAAGCAGGACCTGCGCTACGGCGAAAACAGCCACCAGAGCGCTGCCTTCTACGTGGATTTGAACAGCGACGAAGCCTCCGTGGCCACCGCCACTCAGCTACAGGGTAAGGCACTGTCTTACAACAACATCGCCGACACCGATGCCGCCCTTGAGTGCGTAAAAGAATTCGACGCCCCAGCCTGCGTTATCGTCAAGCACGCCAACCCCTGTGGTGTGGCTCTGGGCGACAACCTGCTGGACGCTTACAACCGCGCCTACAAGACCGACCCAACTTCTGCTTTCGGTGGCATCATCGCCTTTAACCGCGAGCTGGACGGCGAAACCGCCGCTGCCATCGTTGAGCGTCAGTTCGTGGAAGTGATCATCGCCCCTGTGGTGAGCCAGGCCGCCCGCGACGTGGTTGCCAAGAAAACCAACGTGCGCCTGCTGGAATGTGGCCAGTGGACCGAGCAAACCAAGGGTCTGGACTATAAGCGCGTAAACGGTGGCCTGCTTATTCAGGATCGCGATCAGGGCATGGTGACCGAGGCCGAGCTTAAAGTCGTGACCAAGCGTGTACCGACCGAAGCTGAACTCAAAGATCTGATGTTCTGCTGGAAAGTGGCCAAGTTCGTGAAATCCAACGCCATCGTGTATGCCAAAGAAGGCATGACCATAGGCGTGGGCGCAGGCCAGATGAGCCGCGTCTACAGTGCCAAGATTGCCGGCATCAAAGCCGCCGACGAAGGTCTGGTGGTTGAGGGCTCTGTGATGGCGTCCGACGCCTTCTTCCCATTCCGCGACGGTATCGACGCCGCAGCGGCTGCCGGGATCAGCTGCATCATCCAGCCCGGCGGTTCTATCCGCGACGAGGAAGTGATTGCCGCTGCCGACGAGCACGGCATGGCCATGGTATTCACCAACATGCGCCACTTCCGCCACTGATAAGATTGAGGCAGCCTTATGGCTGCCTTTCGCATTCAAGATTTAAGGAATAAGCAGATGAATATTCTCGTAATTGGCAGTGGTGGCCGCGAACACGCCCTGGCCTGGAAAGCCGCTCAGAATGCCGACGTAAATACCGTATTTGTGGCACCCGGCAACGCCGGTTCAAGCCTGGAGCCAAAAGTGGAAAACGTGGCCATTGAAGCCACCGACATCCCTGCGCTGCTCGCTTTTGCCAAAGAAAGCAATATCGCCCTGACCATAGTCGGCCCGGAAGCGCCACTGGTGATTGGTGTGGTGGATGCGTTTCGCGCCGACGGCCTGACCATTTTTGGTCCTACCCAGGGTGCCGCCCAGCTGGAAGGCTCCAAGGCCTTCACCAAGGACTTTTTGGCCCGTCATCAGATCCCGACAGCGGATTACCAGAACTTCACCGAGATCCCAGCCGCCAAGGCCTTTGTGGCCGAGCTTGCCAGCAAGACCGGTTTCCCAGTGGTTATCAAGGCCGATGGTCTGGCCGCCGGTAAGGGCGTGATTATCGCGCAGGATCAGGCCGAAGCCGATGCCGCCATCGACGATATGCTGGCTGGCAACAAGTTCGGCGAAGCCGGTTCCCGCGTGGTAGTAGAAGAATTCCTCAAGGGTGAAGAAGCCAGCTTTATCGTGATGGTCGACGGCAAAAACATTCTGCCGATGGCCACCAGCCAGGATCACAAGGCCCGCGATAACGCCGACCATGGCCCCAACACAGGTGGCATGGGCGCCTACTCACCAGCCCCTGTGGTAACTCAGGACGTACACAACTGGGTTATGGCCAATGTGATCCGCCCAACCGTGGATGGCATGGCCGCCGAAGGCAATGTCTACACCGGCTTCCTGTATGCCGGTCTGATGGTCGACCCACAGGGCCAGGCCAAGGTGCTGGAATACAACTGCCGCTTCGGCGACCCAGAGACTCAGCCCATCATGATGCGTCTGAAGTCTGATCTGGTTGAGCTGTGTCTGGCCGCCTGCCGCGGTGAGCTGGACAAGGTGACCGCCGAGTACGACAGCCGCGCCGCCGTAGGTGTGGTACTGGCCGCCGGTGGTTATCCGGATGACTACCGCAAGGGTGATGTGATTGAGGGTCTGTCCCTCGGCAACAACGACGCCAAGGTGTTCCATGCCGGTACCAAGCTGGTCGATGGCCGCGTTGTCACCAACGGTGGCCGCGTGCTGTGCGCCACTGCCCTTGGCAACACAGTGACCGAAGCCCAAAAAGCCGCTTATGCGCTGGTAGATGAAATCCACTGGGATGACGTGTACTTCCGCACCGACATTGGCTACCGCGCCATTGCCCGCGAAAAACAGTAAATAGTCAGCTGTTGAAAAGCCGGCGCCAGCCGGCTTTTTTGTGCCTGAAATTTGACGAACGTCAAAGATGCCATTCTGTAACGCAATGAATTTCTTATATTTAATTCTTTAAAGCTAAGAAGGAAAGGTTATAATGCCTGCACAATAACAGTACAAAAAGACCACAAGGACTACCCATGAGAAACACAGTGGCCATGCGAAATACCCTGGTTTTCACCGCCCTGAGCCTGGCCCTCTATGGCTGTGGTGGCGGCGGTTCTTCCGATGGTGGCACCACCACGCCACCTGCCGCTACCCTGTACACCGCCAAGGCCCAAAGTGGCAGCGGCGGTCAGCTGTCTCCCGCCAGTCTCAGCATTGAAGCAGGCAAACAGGGCAGCTTCACTGTAACCGCAAGCAGCGGCTTTACTCTGGATACCATAGACGGTTGTGGCGGCACCTTGTCGGGCAGCAGCTACACCACCGCCGCCATGGGCGCGGATTGCACCGTGAGCGCCAGCTTTATCACCAATGCCGCCAATGCCATTCGCCACCGCGACCACAGCCTGGCAACTGATGCTGAGCTTATCAGCCACGCAAGGGAGGCCGTCGCTGCCGCCGAGGGCTCACGTAAGGCGCTGGTCGATTCCCTGTATCAGGGCATATCCCAAATCAGCTGGCATCCAAGCCACGACTCCATCACCTTCACCAGTTTCCTGCCTGAGCGCACCCACACCTTGCTACCCGCCAATAAAGATGGCGCTGGCAACAGCGCCAATCGTGGCCTGGTAATGGTGTCAGAAGACGGTGAATACCGCAGCGCGGCCATGGCAGCAAACCTGTTTTCGGTCAGTACCTCCACCGAAACCGATATGCTGCTCAAAAGCCTCATTGGCTGGCTCACCAAGGGGGCCGACCAAGCCGATGGCCTCAGCATAGTCACCGCGCAAATGCCGAGCCGCGCCGACAGCTGGTATTTCCCCCATAACGAAGGGATCCGCACCTGGCTGACCAATAACTATGCCAATGCCCACAGCATTAACGAAGCCAATAACTGTGATTACAATGAGTTATCAACTTGTATAGACAACCTTAAGCCCGACCTGATTATCCTGTCGGACATAGACCGCAAGTCACTTGGTCATGAGGGCATAGCCGCAGCCGTCGCCAAGGCCAGAGCGGCGGGGATCCCGCTGCTGCTGTCCAACTACTGGCGTGAAGCCAGCCCCACGCTCAGCCCGCTGTATCAGCAAATGGGGCTGGTGACCTATGGCAACTATTGGTCAAAACTCAATGCCGACAATCTGGCCGTGAGCGACATCCGCGCCAACGATGCCAATCTGGCAGCGGTCGACCGCCTGCTGGCCAACCTCGGCACCGGTAACTTCGATACTGCGCTGCTGGCCAACTGTGGCGGCAACTTCCTCTCCTGTAACGAGACAGGCTTTGTTGACGCCTTCAAAGCCGGGGCCGACTGGCTTAGAGGCGCTGCCGTCACCCTCGATAATATGGGCCAGGATGCCTTGTCACTGAGCGGCGCAGACACCCTGCATGCTGCCGTGCTGCTTGCCGACAAATATCGCGCAGCCATCGACTACCCCATCGCCTGGGAAGAGCAGCAAAGCTGGCAGCAAGCCATGTTCGCCGACTGGCTGGTGAACTATGCCCGCAAGGACAATCCGGCTCAGGCCGACCTCGGAGAATACGTAACCGACAGGAACAATCTCGCCAAGGGCAGCAACGCCAGTTACGCCCATCCGGCCACAGTCACCGAACGTAAAACCATAGGCGTGCCCTACCCCAACCAGTGGAGCACCACCGGTTGGTATGTACTGCCGGGACAAACTGTGACCCTGAATCGACTGGATAACAGCGATGCACGGGTGGAAATCAAACTCAACTACCACAGACGCAACACCAACCGCGCCTTCGAGCAAAAGGTGTACCGGGCACCACTGGAGCTGGCCACCCAGCGCCTGCGACTGGAAAAGGGCGAGAGCATCAGCTTTTCAAGTCCCTATGGCGGACCTCTGTACCTGTATCTGGGTGGCAGCGGTGAAGCCCTGAGCGCAGACATCAGCGCCAGCGGCGTGACCCGCCATCCGGCCATCATGAATTTCAGCGATGACAGCCAAATCGCTGCCTTTAATGAGCGCCTGAGCCAGACCGAACTGCCCCATGTGGATCTGCGTACCGATGGCGCCGAGCAGCATATGCGCCGCGACCGCTTTACCAATGCCATTGGCGGCGCCGTGGCCGATGTGAATGCGCTGCTTGAGAGCATCTCTGAAGATCATATCAATGCGGTCTACACCCTGGCCGGTTTTAAAATTCAGGGCAAAACCCTGGCAGAATCTCTGCCTGCCGATGTGAAATCCGCCTGCGTGAATCTACTTGGCAACGAGTGCCTGGATGAAACCCTGCACACCCGCAAAATCATCCAGCACGCCAACTACGACCAGAACGCTCACTGCGGCGCCGGTTGCAGCGGCAACCCCTGGGATGCGGCCTGGAATATCAGCCCAACCGGCTGGGGCGATAACCACGAGCTTGGCCACAACCTGCAAACCAACCGCCTCAATGTGCAATATGCCGCCGCAGGCGACGGAGACAACTGGGCGGGTTACGGCAGCCGCGCCGGGGAGAACTCCAACAACATCTTCCCCTACGTGGTGAAATGGCAGGCCCATTATGTGCGTGACGGCAACACGGCCCCCATCACCGATGGCCATATGAACCATAAAGATTTGTTTTATGTGTTTATGTCGGATGCCGCTGGCGTGAAAGACAGCAGCGGCAACCGGGTGGTGCTTGGCGCCAACTGCAAGGTGCTGGATGCGGGCAGCGACCGCTACGAAGCCCCCTGGAAGAGCAATAACTACGCGGTGCACAACGGCTATCGGATGGCGTTTTACATCCAGATGGCGCTGCGCAGCCACGGCATGCAGCTGGCCGATGGCACCCGTCTGGCCAATGGTTTCAACATCTTCACCCTGCTGTACCAGCACCAGCGCGTCTTTGGCGCCTTAAGCGGCAATCAGGCTGACTGGGATGCCAATAAAGACCGCCTCGGTTTTGGCCTGTTCCCCTTCGAAGGCCACAGCGTTTACGCGGGCAAGAAGGTGCGGGATATTCCGGGCAACGACTTTATGCTGGTGTCATTAAGCAAGCTCACCGGCATCAACTGGCAGAGCCACTTCGATATGCTGGGGCTGCGCTACTCCAGCCTCGCCGCCACCCAAGCGCAGGCCAATGCCACCAAGGGCAGCCTGCCGATGGGCATGTATGTGCTGGAGACAGACCTGCCGCCAGCCAACATGAGTGAAGGCCTGAGCTTCCTGCCGCTGTCACTCTCAGATGCCACCACCCAGTGGCGCGATGGCAGCTCACCGGCAAGTTGCCCGGCGCAATAAACCTGTAAAACAAAAAACGCCCTTAGGGGCGTTTTTTTATTGGCTTAAAAATTTACCTCAGTGACCACCGGCAATGGCCTTTTTGGCGATTCGGTCGATGGCCGAGGGCCACAGCAGACGCACCCAACGGCCAAGACGGCCGCGGCGGGACATAATCAACATACGCTCACGGCAGGCGATGGCGGGGATCATGGCTTCGGCGCAGGCCTCAGCACTCATAATCTTGTCTTCTTTCATCGGCGTGGTGCCAAGCGGATTACCTTTGCCATCCAGGGCCCGTTTATGGATCTGGGAGACCACAAAGTCGGGGCAAATCACGGTGACGGCCACATCATCGTCGGCAAGCTCGATTCTGAGCGAGTCAAAAAAGCCCATCATGGCATGTTTGGAAGCGGCATAGCCGCTGCGGGTGGGAACGCCGGTCAACCCAGCCACAGAGGCAATGGCGACCACCTGACCATGGCTTTGCTTGAGATGCGGTAAGGCGTAGTGAGTGAGTCTGGCAGGGCCGAGGTAATTGACCTGCATGATCTGCTCGAGCACCTGAAGATCTTCCAGCTCATCAAAGCGCGACCACATGGTCATACCGGCGTTATTGATCAGAATATCGAGGCGGCCGTACTTGTCTATACAAGCATCCACCAAGCTGCGGCACTGCGTCTCATCGGCCACATCTGTTGCCACCAGCAGCACGTCTGCCGCCGAGCCCAGCTCCAGCTGCAGTGTTCTGAGGCGGGCTTCATTGCGGGCGCTCAGCACCAGACGGCAACCCAGGCGCGCCAGTGAGCGGGCCAACGCCCGACCAATACCTTCCGAGGCACCTGTGAGTATCACCACCTTGTCCATCAGGCCATCCATAGGTCCCCCAACCTTATTTATCCTAACTAACAAGGATTTACACTGTCACAATCGGGGGTAACTTGCAATATCAGGCCAATCGGGCCAACTGCGGCCGGCCGTGGTAGTCCTCCAGCGGCTTGGGCCTGCCAACGGCATAACCCTGGGCATAATTGATGCCTATTTCTTCCAGTTTGCGGATGATGTCCTGGCTCTCGACGAATTCCGCCACGGTTTCTATGCCCATCACGGCGCACACATCGTGAATGGATTTCACAATGGCGTAGTCCTTGGCGTTGCCCGCCAACTGACGCACAAAGCAGCCGTCGATTTTCACATAGTCCACCGGCAGCTCACGCAGATAACCGTAAGACGCAAAGCCGCTGCCAAAGTCGTCGATAGCGAAGGCAAACCCTTGTTTACGAAGGTTTCGAAGCATATCCAATGCCCGCTGACGGTTCTGAATGGCCGAGGTTTCGGTGATTTCAAAACAGATACAGCTTGAAGGGGCGCCGGTGCGTTTAAGCTCTTCAACGATAAAGGTTTCCATACCTTCAACTCCAAGCGAGTTGCCCGAGAGGTTAATGGACAGGCAATGGTCGCTCCAGAGTTCAGGCCGGGCCGCCAGCCATTGCATGGCCTTTGATACCACGGCCTTGTCGACCTCGGGCATCAGCTTGAAGCGCTCCGCCGAGGCAATAAACTGCGCCGGCGGCAAAATACGGCCGTCGGCCTCACGAATTCTCAGCAGCACTTCCAGCCGCTGACGCGGGTTGCCCGCATCCAAAGCATGGATGGGCTGGTAGTACAGCTCCAGCTCATGGCTGTGGATCGCATGGGCAATGCGCATGGCCCATTTAGGCGCATTACGCTGATAATTCAGCTCTTTATCTTTGTCATCGTAGAAGTGGATTTGATTGCTGCCCTTACGTTTGGCGGCCACGCAGGCAATGTCGGCATCTTTGAACAGCTCCTGCAGCCGTGGCAGAGGCGCCCGGGCAAAGGCGACCCCAATACTCACACCGACCCGGTAACACTGACCGCGATATTCCAGCACCTGCATCGACAACTGCCGCTGCAATTCTTTAAGCACCATGGCCACTTCATGGGCACTGCGACCAAGCAGCAGAATGCCGAATTCATCGCCCCCCAAACGCGCCAGAATTTCTTTGGGGTTCAGGCAGCTTTGCAGTGCTCTGGCTACCATACGCAACATCTTGTCGCCCTGCAGATGACCACAGCTGTCGTTGATGATTTTGAACTGCTCCAAATCGAGGTAACAAACAGCCGCCGAGCCCACATCACCGCTGATGGTTTGCAGCCGTGACTCGAAAGTGGCGCGGTTGGGCAGGCCGGTAATGGTGTCTTCCTCAGCCTGACGGCGCAGCTCGGCCTTAAGCCGCTCTTCGGCTGTCACGTCCCGCAGCGCCATCAGCGCTCCCTGCAATTGGCCCTGATGATCTTCGATGCGGCTCAAACTGTATTGCATCAGCTTATTGGCAAAGCGAAGCCGCCCCTGACGCCGCTGCTGGCCGGAGCCAATCAGAAAATCGGAGATAGTGGATGCCTTCAGGCCCAGCTCGGCCACCAGGCTCTTGCCTTCGAGCTGCCCGGCCTCAACCCCAAGCAGCCGGGCCGCAGGTGGATTGAGATACAGCAATTGTCCCTGGGTGTCGGTCAGCAGCACCGCATCGGCAATGCCTTCCAGAATCGCTCTTGCCCGCTCTTTCTGGGCAAAGATTTCCGCCAGTAACTGATTGCTTACCCTTGAGAAATGCCGCACCTCGGTGCAGCCCTCGGCACTCAGTGGCTGATATTCACTGGCGCTGGGGTCGATATTGCCAAGCTGCGCCATCAATCCCCGCAGTGGCGCTACCAGGCTGCGGCGGATCCACACATAGCCAAGCGCCAGCACAGACACACCCAGGCCGAAAATGCCCCACACCACCCAGTCGGGTGTAATAGCCAATCCGCTGTAATCGGCAGTGCCAAAACTGACCTGCAATGCCAGCGGAGTCGCGCCCAGGCTGTCGATGGGCACCAGATGGGCGTCAGCCGGACTGCCCGCCACAGGCACCATGCGGATTCGCTCCACAAAGCCGGTTTGCCCGAGGCGATTGAGTTCGTTGTCAGAAAGCGTGCGGGACACCAATACTCTGGCGTCGCCAATATGAATGGAGGTGAGGATATGGGGGCCGCTGTCGAGCAGTACGGCGCCGACTACTTCATCGTCAAACGCCAGCGTTTGCAGCACGTCATCGGGCAAGCCTGCGTCTGTGCTTTGCCCAAGCACCGACAGGCCGCCGTCGGTAAAGCGGTAAAAGTGCAGCCCCAGCGCATGGGTGCGCTCGTGCCAGGCCGAGTCCATACTGGCCTGCGCCTCCGGCGGTAAGGCCTTTAACGGCCCGGCATAGATGTGACTCAACAGCAGCTGCCGTTTGACACTGCTTTGATAGTGCTCGCGAATGCTCGCCAGCTCCTGAGAAATGTTCTGTTCAAGCAAGGACGATGCCTTGTTGTCGAACCAAAGCCCCAATCCCCAATAGACCAGTAACATCGCCGGCACGCAAAAGCCCGCAATGAAAACCAGAAATTTTCTGCCAATGTGCATCTTAAACCACGGCTGTGTTCACCCCACGCAGGCCAAATACCTGCCGGGTACTGCGATAACGCGGCGAAACATACCTTATTTGCGGCCGCGCCGAAACCAGTCTTGTGCCTTCCAATGCAAAAACAGCGGCAGCTTGCCTAAATCCATGACAATTCGCTTTGACTTAGCGCATTTTTTGGCACAAACAACCGGCACTCTGTGATTTTTTTGTGATATTTCGGCGATATTTGAGTGAAGTTCTCAAGGGATGCTGCTCTCCATCAATCACAAAAAGGAGAGACACCATGGCCCACAGAATTTTGCCCGCAGGCGCCCTGCTTGCCGCTGCCCTGCCCTTTATCGGCAACGCCGCCGAATTGGACATCAGCATCACCAACCTCACCCACGGCAACCACTTTACTCCGGTACTGATTGCCGCCCATGGCGCTGACATGCACCTGTTCCAAAGTGGCGAAATGGCCACTGCCGCGCTGCAAAAAATGGCCGAAGGCGGCGCTATCGACGAGCTGGTTACTCAGGTAGAAGGCGCAGGAGGTGTAACAGTACAAAACCCCGCAGCAGGCCTGATGGCCGCAGGTAGCACCGTGTCCGGCGTTATGATGGACAGCGGCAGCCAAACTCACCTGAGTGTGGTCGCCATGGTGCTGCCCACCAACGATGCCTTTATCGGCCTGGATAGCTGGCCTATTCCCACCGAGCCTGGCACCTACACCCTGTATCTGAACGCCTACGATGCCGGTACCGAAGCCAACGATGAAATCATCAATGGTGCCGGAGCTCCGGGCCAACCCGGTATTCCAGCAGCCCCCGGCGGTGATGGCGGCAGCAACGGCACCGGCGTAGCCGACGGCTCAACCAATGACAAGGTGCATATCCACCCCGGCGTGCTGGGTGACACCGACCCTAATGGCGGCGCCTCTGATCTCGACAGCCGTATCCACCGCTGGCTCAACCCCGTGGCCCGCGTGGTTGTCACTGTGAAATAAGGAGGCTCAAGATGAATAAGCTTCCTATGAAAACCAGCCTGCTGGCGCTTGCCCTGTTAGGGCTGGGAGCCTGCTCCGACAGTGACAATCTGCCACCACCGCCGCCGGAGCCACCTGCGCCGCCTCCAGTGGTAATGAAGAGCTTCGAGGTTACAGTCACCAACCTCACCGCCAATCAGCCGATGTCGCCACTGGCGCTTGCCAGTCATAATGATGACATAGCACTGTGGCAAATAGGTGAAAGTGCCAGTGTGGCGCTGGAGCAACTGGCCGAAGGTGGCGACAGTAGCGGATTCGACGCTATCAGCGGCGTAGATACCCTGGTGCGCGGCACAGGCATTTTGCCGCCGGGTATGAGTGAAACCCTCACGCTCACACTCGCAGAAGATAAGGTGGATGCGCTGTCGCTGCTGACCATGCTGGTGAATACCAATGATGCCTTCAGCGGTTTCAACGCCATGGATATCGAATCCATGGAAAATGGCGCCAGCAAGAGCCTGAGGCTGATGGCATACGATGCAGGTACCGAGGCCAACTCCGAAGCCAAAGGCACCATCCCCGGCCCAGCCGATGGCGGCGAAGGTTTTAATGCCGCGCGGGACGATGTGAACCGGGTTCACGTGCACCCGGGTGTTATCAGCCAGGACGATGGTTTGGCCGACTCTGTGCTGCACGCTTCACACAAGTTCGACAACCCTGTACTCAAGGTAACCATCACACGCACCGAATAAGGGTGAAATAAAAGGCGCCGGCGTCAGGTCATCTTGTTACCTGTCACCGCCGGAGCCTGTGTGATGCCTTATCAGATTAATGGAAGCAACACCAAAGATAGCCATGCTATGGAAGGAGGGGTGCAGATCCTGCTTGTGGAAGACGAGCAGGATTTGGCCCAAATGATTATGGTTAACCTGACGGCCCTTAATTTCCGGGTCTTTCACGCCGCCTCTTTGCATCAGGCCAAGGCGCTGCTGCAGGCCAAGCGTATCGATCTGGTGCTGCTCGACCGCATGTTGCCCGATGGCGATGGCCTGTTGCTGTGTCAGCAACTGAGAAATACAGGCCAGGAAATGCCGGTGATGCTGCTGACCGCCCGCGATGGTGAGGCCGATACAGTTCTCGGGCTCGAAAGCGGTGCCGACGACTATATGACCAAGCCCTTCAGCGTGCTCGAGCTGCGTGCCCGTGCCAAAGCGCTGCTCAGACGCCGTCTGACCGCCGCACCTTCTCGGCAGCTGATTGAATTTGAAGGACTGCGTATCGATGTAGACTCCCGCGAAGTGGTCGCCTTCGACAATCCCCTGCCCCTCACCGCCAAAGAGTTTGACTTGCTTGCCTTTTTGGCTCGCCACCCGCAACAGGTTTTCAGCCGCACCCAACTGCTGGATGCCGTGTGGGGCTATCGTTTTGATGGCTTCGAGCACACGGTCAACAGCCACATCAATCGTCTGCGGGGCAAACTCGCCCATATCCCCGGCTCCCGTGAGCTGGTGCAAACCGTGTGGGGCGTGGGCTATAAATTTGCTCCTCCCGCAGCTCAGGCGGCATTGCACTGATGAAAACCCTGTTTTCCCGGCTGCTGCTGGCCTCGACCGTATTGATGCTGGGGCTGATGCTGGCTCTCGGCGCCTTTTTGGAGCAAAGCCACCGGCTGGGGCGCGACAAGGTGCAGCAGTCGCTGCATCTGGAACTGGCGGCCCATATGGCCCATATCAACCCCATGCTGTCGCGGGGGATCACCTCCGACAGCGCCCTCAAAGAAGCCTTTCACGACTTTATGCTGCTGGGGCCAAGCTTTGAAATTTATACTCTAAGCCCAACCGGGCAGGTGCTGGCATTCGATGCCGCGCCAAACAAGGTCGTCACCGGTAAGGTGGATTTGGCACCGATTGCGCGCTTTCTGCGAGGCGAGCCGCTGCCGATTACCGGCACGGATCCGCGCTCCGAAAAGCTGCAAAAAATTTTCTCGGTCAGCGAGCTTAAAGACCCCAGCGGCAATCTCACGGGTTACCTTTATGTCATCATCGGCGGCGAGATTTACGACAGCTGGCATCAACTGCTCGCAAGTGACATTCAAAGTCGCGGCCTTGGCGCCGGTATGCTGCTGGCCATTGGCTTTGTGATAGCGCTGTTTTTACTGCTGGCCAAGGCGCTGAGCACGCCGCTCAGGCGCTTGAGTAAAGATTTGGAAACCCTGCGGCTGTCGGGTGCCGAAGCGGGCCACACCACATTGCCGGGGCATTATGGCGGCGGCGCCGAAATAGAAAGTCTTGCGAATAATATCAATCTGTTGCTGACAACTTTGTCGCAGCAGCATCAAAAACTGGTGAGCCAACAAGTGGCCCGGCAACAGTTTTTGTTGCACTTATCCCACGACCTCAAGACGCCACTGACCTCACTGCTGGGCTATCTGGAAACCTTTCTTATCACCCCAGAAAAGCAGCGTGACACCGCCTGGCTTGAAGCCGGGATGCGCTCGGGGGATAAGCTTAAATCGCAACTTGGCGAGCTGCTGGAGCTGGCTGCGCTGGAAAATGGGCAGATACGGGTGCGTTCACGCTTAACGCCGCTTAAGCCCGTGCTGGATGAGCTGGGCCAGTGCTTTGCACCCAAGGCTCAGCAGAAACAGATTGAACTCTGTATCGACGATCCCGGCGCCTTGTCGCTGCATACCGACCCGCAACTCTTCGGCCGGGTGCTGGCCAATCTGGTGGACAACGCGCTGCGCTACACCCCGCAGGGCGGCAAAATCTCTGTCAGCCTGCTTGAGGGCGAGCAGCAGAGCATCTGCATTCGCGACACAGGCCCCGGCATGGGCGCTGAATTGCAGGCGGCATGGCAGCAAACCGGCAGTACGGATTTGCCACAGCTGGGGGTCGGCCTGTCGATTGTGCGCCAGTTGACCGGCCTGCTGGGCATGAAGCTGATGCCCGTCAGCCGCCCCGGTGAGGGCTGCGAGTTCAGAATTGAACTGCCCACCTGAAAGGCGGGTCAATTCCACAGCGTCCAGCCCATAGGCAACACATCCTGAACAATTGGCACTCACCAACCGGCATTCACCAATCGTCTTTCAAAAACCGGCTTTCAAAAACATAAAGGCCCGCAATTGCGGGCCTTTTGGCAGTATTCAGTTAAGCGTAACGACCGTTTACTTGTGATACTTGCGCGACTTCTCGTGTACCGCCTTGATGAAGGCGCCTGCATGCTCAGGATCCACATGCTGATGGATACCGTGGCCGAGGTTGAACACGTGACCGGTACCTTCGCCGAAGCCAGCCAGAATTTGCTCAACTTCTTCTTCGATGCGTGGGATTGGCGCATACAGCATGGATGGGTCCATGTTGCCCTGCAGCGCAACCTTGTGGCCTACGCGGCGGCGGGCATCGGCGATGTCCACGGTCCAGTCCAGACCCAGGGCATCACAGCCGGTTTCGGCCATAGATTCGAGCCACAGACCGCCACCCTTGGTGAACAGGGTCACAGGCACTTTGCGGCCATCGGCTTCGCGGGTCAGGCCATCAACAATCTTCTGCATGTAACGCAGTGAGAACTCACGGTAGGCGCTGTGAGACAGGGCGCCGCCCCAGGAGTCGAAAATCATCACTGACTGGGCACCGTTGGCGATTTGCGCGTTCAGGTACAGGATGACCGAATCGGCCAGCTTGTCCAGCAGCAGGTGCAAAGCCATTGGCTCGGAGTACATCATACGTTTGATTTTTTCGAACGCCTTGCTGGAACCACCTTCCACCATGTAGGTGGCCAGGGTCCATGGCGAACCGGAGAAACCAATCAGAGGGACTTCACCCTTAAGCTCGCGGCGGATGGTGCTCACGGCACGCATCACGTAGCCCAGCTCATCTTCCGGATCCGGGATAGGCAGTGCCTTGATGGCTTCCAGCGTATCGGCCTTACGCTCGAAACGTGGGCCTTCGCCGGTTTCAAAGTACAGACCCAGGCCCATGGCATCGGGAATGGTCAGAATGTCAGAGAACAGGATTGCGGCGTCCAGCTCATAGCGACGCAGTGGCTGCAGAGTCACTTCGCAGGCCAGTTCAGCGTTTTTGCACAGTGACATAAAGTCACCGGCCTGGGCACGGGTGGCACGGTATTCAGGAAGATAACGGCCCGCCTGACGCATCATCCACACGGGAGTGACATCCACGGGTTGTTTAAGCAGGGCGCGCAGGTAACGATCGTTTTTCAATTCTGCCATTTGGCGTGATTCCTGTTCTTATTGAAAGCTGCGCGGTAGTTTAGCATTTACGGGAATAAAGTAACCTTTCTCAGTGCATTTCTGTGACCTGATCCCGCCCGCGGAGCGGATCCTGTCAACCAACTGCAGTAGTTCTGATCAAGATCAACAGATGACGGGAAAATGACGCCTTTGTGAATTTGAAGGCAGAAAAAAGTTGCGTGGGGGGATCCCCTTTGGTATAAAAACTCTGCGCTAGCAAGAACAATCAAGAAGCTCGTCACATCGAGCCCGCATATATTCTGACTCGCCCGGCTACAGGTTTCTGTCGCCGGGCTTTTTATTTTTGTCATTTTTGTATACAAAACAACTGGTTTGTCCATTCCATACGGGATACTGAAAGCGTCAAAAATCAGTTGATCAAGGACCGATTTCTCTCCTACAGTAGAGGAAGGACTGTTGAGGAAGTGAGGCCAAAAATGCTGAGCCAGCTTGAAAGAGCAGAACAAAGATGGGGTGGAGCCAATAAGCTCATCGATCAGTGGCTGGAAAACCGCAGAAATCTGCTGGTGCACTATTGCCAAATCGCCGGTTTACCTCCCTATGAAGGGCGACAGAGCCTGCCTTCTGCCGATCATGTCAAAGCCTTCTGCGACCTCTTGGTCGATTATGTCTCCGAAGGCCACTTCGAAATCTACAACCGGGTGGTGAGCGCCTGCGAAACCAACGGTCAGTCCAGCCAGGCCATTGCCAAGCAGTTGCTGCCACGCATTCACAACACCACGGATGCCGCACTCGACTTCAACGACAAGTACACAGGCTCAGACGATGACAATGTGCTGATGCAGCTCGATGAAGACCTCTCCCACTTGGGCGACGCCATGGAAACCCGCTTCCAGCTCGAAGATCAGCTGCTCGAAGTGCTGCACGCCAAACACTCTTAAGCGCTTATTTGCACTTAAGCGCTTATTTGCACTTAAGCAAAAAAGAGCTTAAGCAAAAAGCCGGCTGATGCCGGCTTTTTGTTTGGTATCTGCCCACAGGGGATAAAGCACCTTAGCCGCCACGCCTTATCGCTATCATCAACCGAGCCCCTGAGCAAAGCAGCACCGCCATGGGATGGCTTACAGAGTTGGCGTTAACTTGCCTTGGCTTGCGGCTTGTGAAGCATCAGCGTGAACGCGCTGACGCTTCAGGCTCCAGTTTTTAACGAGCCAGCGCTTCACGCACTAACTCTTCTCGAACAAGCTGGGCCCCGGCCGCGAGTGCCGCCAGTTTGCCGCGTGCCACCTGGCGGGGCAGCGGCGCCATGCCGCAATTGGTACAGGGGTAAAGCTTGTCGGCATCCACAAATTGCAGTGCCTTACGTAAGGTTGCTGCCACCTCTTCCGGGGTCTCGATGGCATGGTTTGCCACATCGATGGCACCCACCATCACCTTTTTGCCGCGCACCAGTTCCAATAGCTCCATCGGCACCCGGGAGTTGTGGCACTCAAGCGAAATAATGTCGATGGATGACTGCTGCAGTTTGGGGAAAATCTCCTCATACTGGCGCCACTCTGAGCCCAGGGTTTTCTTCCAGTCGGTGTTGGCCTTAATGCCGTAGCCATAGCAAATGTGCACTGCGGTTTCGCATTTGAGGCCTTCGATGGCGCGCTCCAGCGCCGCTATGCCCCACTGGTTTACCTCATCAAAAAACACGTTAAAGGCCGGTTCATCAAACTGGATGATATCGACCCCGGCGGCCTCGAGCTGTTTGGCCTCTTCGTTGAGGATTTTGGCAAACTCAAACGCCAAGGTTTCGCGGTCACGGTAATGGGCGTCGTACAGGGTATCTATCATGGTCATAGGCCCCGGCAATGCCCACTTGATTGGCTTGTCGGTTTGCTGGCGCAGGAATTTGGCATCTTCAACAAACACAGGTTTGGTGCGCGATACCGGCCCCACCACGGTTGGCACGCTGGCATCGTAGCGGTCGCGAATACGCACCGTCTCGCGCTTCTCGAAATCAACCCCGTTCAAATGCTCGATAAAGGTGGTAACAAAGTGCTGCCGGGACTGCTCGCCATCGCTGACAATATCAATCCCTGCCTGTTGCTGCTCCTGCAGGGCGATACGCAGCGCATCACATTTGCCGTCGTGCAGTGCATCGCCCTCAAGCTTCCAGGGCGACCAGAGAGTTTCAGGCTCAGCCAGCCACCGCGGCTTGGGTAAGCTGCCTGCACTCGAGGTAGGTAAGAGTTTTTTCATAACGGCTCCGGGCTTATGCGACTGACTGAGAAAAATTGGCGGCCCACTGCTCGAGGAACGCCCTGTGGGGCTTGATAAAGTGCTCTTCGGCAAATTTGCCCTGCTGAATCGCCAGTTTGCTGCGCTCTTCACGGTCGTAAACGATTTTGGTAAGCGAGTGCTGCTGGCTGTTCAAATCGGCCTGATACCGCTGACCTGCGGCAGCATGGGCGTTATAAATTTCCGGACGGTAGATTTTCTGGAAGGTTTCCATGGTGCTGATGGTGCCAATCAGCTCAAGGTTGCTGTAGTCGTTAAGAAGATCGCCAAAGAAGTAAAACGCCAGCGGCGCAGCGCAGCCTGTGGGCATAAAATAGCGCACATTCAGGCCCATCTTCTTGAAATACTGCTCTGTCAGTGACGTCTCATTTGGCAGGTATTCAAAGCCCAGCACCGGATGCTGATTGGTGCTGCGCTGGTATACCTTGCTATCGGATACGCTGAGGCAAATCACCGGCCGCTTTTTAAACTGGCGTTGATAGGCATCGGATTTCACAAAATGCTGGAACAGCCGTCCGTGCAGCTCACCGAAGTTTTCCGGAATGCTGAACCCTTGCCTGTTTTTATTGTGCTCCAGCAAGAGCACGCTGAAATCGTAATCCCGCACGTAAGAAGAGAAGTTATTGCCCACCAGCCCTTCAATTCGCTCATTGGTCTTGTGATCGATAATGTTGGTTTTCAGCACTTCAATGGACGGAAAGGCATTGGCCTGCGTCTCAATTTGAATATCCACCGACACTATCTCCAGCTCAACCGAATAGCGATTGGCGTCGGGGTTATCCCAATGGGCCAGCGAATTGAAGCGGTCGTTAATCATGGTCAGAGTATTGCGCAGGTTTTGCTGACGACGCTCACCCCGGGCCAGATTGGCAAAGTTGGTGGTGATGCGGGTACTGTCGGATGGGACGTAATGCTCATCAAAACAGATACTTTTGATTGAAAAAGAAAATTCGTTACTCATACTGCTGCGCTCCATTAACGCTTAGCCAAACCCGCGCCATTATTCACTGGCGCCTGCGGGCTTTGCGGTATCACTGGGTCTGTGAGCCTGTGCCAGAGCCCGGGGGCTTCAGCCGCCATAACATCTGTCGCACTCAAGATATTTAGCCATCTAAACGTCCAAAGCTCGCTATAAGAGAGCTTTATACAGACACAGAAGGTCGAAGCAAATTGAATGATCCACGACTTCAATATGAGCCAAATTCAACATGAGCTGAAAGCCGCATCCGCCTGGGCTGTAACTGAGGTAAAGCCGATGAGCAGGCAGACAAGTCCCGGCAATATCAGCCTTTCGGCTCACAGTTCAACATCTGGCAGCCTTTGCTGAAAGCCTTGGCAACACTGCACCGACAACACCAAGCAACTGACGACTCACTGTTCACAAAGTTACCAATGTGTGTGACCTTAAGGGGCTGGAGCAACAAACTGACGAGGTGGTGATGCAATTAAAATTGGCAGCATTGGCGCTGGCAAGCTTTGTAGCCATGCAGGCGCACGCCGGCACTGTGGTGACTGCGCCGCCTGACAAGCCGAGCCCATCGGCAACCTATCTCTTTTATTTACACGGCCGCATTATTGAAAACAGCGGCCCCAGGCCAACCGACCCACGTTTTGGCTTATATGACTATCCGGCAGTGCTTGATGCGCTGGCTTCCCGTGGCGCGGTGGTGATTTCATCCCAGCGCCCGGCCAATACCAACATGTACGCCTATGCAGGCACCATAGTGGCGCAGGTTGAACAATTGATTGAAGCGGGTGTACCCGAGCACAACATAGTGGTGGTCGGCTTTTCAAAGGGCGGCGGCATTACTACCAGAGTGTCGAGCTATCTGCATCGACCACAGCTGCGCTACGTGCTGCTGGCTTCCTGCCCCGAAGGTTCAGTGCCACCCAGCTTAAGATTATCCGGCAAGGTGCTGTCGATTTATGAAGCGAGCGATACCCTGGGCGCAAGCTGCCGCCACTTTATGGACTTTCCCGAAAAACCGGCAAGCTTCAAGGAGCTTAAAATCGATACCGGCAAACTGCACGGTGCCTTTTATCAACCCCTACCCGAGTGGCTAAGCCCAATGCTGGATTGGATACACGGTAAGGCAGAGTGATGGATTGGCGCTTACTTCAGATGCAAACGGTATCAGTTTCATGATGTTCGACAGGATGGCCGAATAGTGGCTGTCTGCGCGTTTTGGGTGTCGTTTGACTAAATGACGGAAAGTTTGCTCGAAGTCGTGGGTCGCCGACCCACACCCGGGGAAAGGGGGCAGTATCGACTTGCCCCCTTGTCCAATCCCCCAACGACCCCTGACGAAGCCGGGCACTTTGGCCTTATGGACTGAAAACGGTCACCAAGACCGACTCGCTCCAAGCTCGACGGTCTCTGCCTCGATATCCATATCTCGGCTTGCCCGTTTCACTCAGTCCAACCGCCAAAGCGGCTTCGATGGGGTAAAAGCTGGTGCAATCTGCGAGTGAAGTGTTATAGCTGTCCTCACTTTTGCTTCACACAACGGATGGCTATCCGCGAATAAAAGGCGGCCTGCATCTGTGGGATGTGTCCATGTGTGTGCGGCCTTTCTGTGCCAGACTTAATGCCATGTCGGCTTACCCCCATCACGCGCCGCTGGCTTTGAATACCGGATGAATAGCGATAGAATGCGCGCCCATCCTGAGGCTACTGCCCACTACACTGAGTTGGATTTTCTATGTCATTTGCCAGTCTGGGATTAGCTCCCGCCATTACTTCTGCACTTGAGTCGCTGAACTATCAACAGCCTACCGAGATCCAGCAAAAGGCTATCCCGGTAGCCTTAAGTGGCCGCAATCTGCTGGCCGCGGCTCAAACCGGAACAGGCAAAACCGCAGCATTTGGACTGCCGCTGATTGAGCGCCTGAGCCAGGGCAAGACCGAGCGGAAAAAACGGGTACGGGCGGTGATTTTGGCGCCAACCCGGGAGTTGGTGGTGCAGGTGGCTGACAATCTGAGCGCCTACGCGGCAAATTTGCCACTGACCGTGCTGGCCATGTATGGCGGTGTGGATATGCAGGCCCAAAAGCAGGCACTGATTGCGGGCGTGGATATTCTGGTGGCGACGCCAGGCAGGCTCAAAGACATGTACCATCAGCGCGCTGTGCATTTTGAAGAAATCCAGGTGCTGGTGCTGGATGAAGCTGACCGCATGCTGGATATGGGCTTTATTGAGGTCATTAACGACCTTATCGGCCGTATGCCGACGAACCGCCAGAATCTGCTGTTTTCAGCGACCTTGTCTCCGCGCATTCGCGAGCTGGCCAAAACTGCGGTGCCGGATCCGGTTGAAATTGCCATTGCCAAGCCCAGCAAAAAAGAGATTTCCCAGTGGCTGGTGACGGTAGATAAGGACGCCAAGTCAGCCCTCCTGAGCCATCTTATCCAAACTGAACAATGGCAGCAGGCGCTGATTTTCATTGAAACCAAACATGGCGCGGCCAAGTTGGTCAGCCAGCTTGAAAAGCGTGGCATTCACGCCGAAGCCTTTCACAGTGGCCGCAGTCAGGCGGTGCGTGAACAGCTGTTGAGTGAATTCAAAGACGGCAGTTTGCAGTATCTGGTAGCCACCGGCGTGGCCGCACGGGGGATTGATGTCGACAAGCTGCAAAGGGTGGTGAACTACGATCTGCCATACCCGCCGGATGAATATATTCACCGTATCGGTCGTACCGGTCGGGCGGGCATGACAGGGGAAGCTGTATCTTTGCTGTCAAAAGATGACTTCAAGAATCTGTGTATGATTGAAAGCCGTCTGGGGCATGTGATTGAACGGCGAGTGATTGAGGGATTTGAGCCCAAAAAGCCCATTCCGGTGTCTATTCTCAATTATAAGCCCAACTCTCAGCGCAGCTCTCAACCCAGCTCTCGCCCCGGCTCTCAGCGCAGCTCTCAACCCAGCGCTCAACCCAGCTCTCAGCGCATCTCTCAATCAAAGTCGCGCCCAGAAAAACCAGGGGCAAGCGAAAGCGGCACAGGTAAGGACATGAGCCCAGCCAAAGACCCTTGGGCATCGGCGCAAAGGAAAAAACCTGCCAACCCGCAGCGTGGCACCAGCGCCGCCAGATCTGGAACGCCAAAGGGCAAGGACTCAGGTAAGCCAAGAGGCTGACGCGAGAGGAATAGCGCCAGAGGAAATGAGGCCGCATTCAGCGGCCTTAACTGTGTATTGTCGCTTTGCTGGAGCCGAAGCACTCTTGGCGCCACGCGGATGCCGTTTCGACTTGTGATTGCATCAGTGCAAAAAGGCCAGCTCACCATCCCCGGCTCTCGCTCGTGAGCCTGTCGCTGTGCGACACTCGCCAACCCACACTCGAGGAAAGAAAGAGTGAGGACGCCCTCAACTCTATAGTTCTATAGTCGCTTTGCAAGCGACAGAAGGTCGTGGGTCTTCAACCCACACCCGAGGAAAGGGGCCGTTTCGACAGGCCCCTTGTCCAATCCCCTGCGACCCGCGACGAAGCGGACCACTCCTTCGGGCTTATGCTGAAAATTGGCTAACGCGCCAGACGCTCATCCCTGATTCGACTGGCGCTGCATCGGCATCCATGCCTCGCTACGCCATTTTCAGCAACTCCCTCGGCCGCTTCGAGCGGGATGAAGGTGCGGTGCAATCTGCAAGTGAAGTGTTATGCCTCTCCTGACTCTTTCGCCCGCGCTTCTAGACTGAGGCAAGGCTCCAGCGGCGAACACAAGTAATGCGAATAACCAAACTCGCGGCCATTTCGTCAACAAGAGTGCAAGGTCAACCGCCGACACTTACTCGCCGAAGCCCGTCTGCCAGAGTGTCCTTACCGGAGATTTTTTAGGTCTCCGCTAAGGACACTATTATCCATTTGACAGAGGGAATCATATCAACGCCCGCTTAAGTGGTGAGCAACGCAATACAGTGTGTCCGCACACCACCTAAATCACTAAAATCAACGCATGATGAAAATGCCACGCGTTGCGAATCCGTCTTAAAGCGTTTGTTATGTTTATTCTTCAAAGCGCAAGCCCAAACCCTGAAAATCAATTTCCGGATTTAGGCTTCTTTCGGTTAAAGCATATGTTGATTCAGAAAAGTCCATACATACGAGGTCTATACTGCCATTCGTCAACATCGATAGCGTTCGCTTGTCTTGTGAAGATGCCTTAGCGCCAATATAGATCTTGGTGATTTTGCCCGGATGAGTATTTCTGTTATTACCATCATGGATAATGCGATACTCGTTTTCATACGCCCAAGATTCATGCTTTATGGTCAAAGCTTTACTTATCATTGAGTAGTATTCCTCAGCCTGTCCAGCTGCCTGCTTTTGATCATGCAATTCCATAAATTCTTGGTCAGTATTCGGCAATAAAGCAAGGTAATCATTTATTGCTTCAACTGATTTATACTCAACTTTACGAGCGTTTTGTACGATACACAATCTGTCGTTGGGAGAATCTCCGAAAATCCCTTGTTCTTTTAAACTAGCAATTTCTTCATCACTAAAAGGCGTATATTCAATACAAATTCCTTTATGCGAATCAGCATAGTGAGACCACATTAGCAAATTGTTATGCTCAGTTGCTAAACATAGTATTTTCTTGGTTTCTAGAAAGAACTCTTTAAACTTCTTCCCTTTCATTAACGCACAATCAAATGGGTCATTGAAACTGAGCGGAGAGCTATACCAACAATACTCATTGATAAACGCATCAAGAGTATTCTTATTTAATGTCATGTATTTATAGAACTTCAAGCTTAACCTCTTTAAACATAACGCCGTGCACAGCGGCCAAGGTAATTGGCAGTTTTTGTGCGAATGCACAAAAGGTGACAATTGCCGAAGGTCAGCTGCTGCACCTTGTTATGCGTGTGCGGAATTGGCTTAGAAGCTGTGTAAAACAAAAGCCTACAACCACAAGCAGAACAAGGTGCATTGTTAATTTAATGGCCAAGACTCGCAAACAAAACCAGGCCAAAGAAGCCTAAATTTAACACAACACCAGCTCAAAACGTTAGCGCTAGATTAAGTGTGCAATGCCTCAAGAAAACACGGAATTTATAAAAATTTGAAGTATGAAAAGATGTGCAAACTTCCGTGTTTGAATAATCCTTCGTTCTGACTGACTAAATTTCCGAACCATATTGAGCACGCCGGACAATTATAAAATTACCCCGCATAACATTTGTATAGTGCGCTTGCGCATAATCTCACCTCCAACCACTTGGCAAGAAATCACGCAACACGCTGTTTTTAAATTTGATTTTTAAATTAGCAAAAATCATCCTGGGTGGAAAGTGCGCATGCGCATGATTTGCGCTCGCTTTGTTTCGCGCACTGTTTATAACCATCTGAAATCGTTCACTTTATAAAAAGTGTTTCAGAAATAATGCGCAAAGACGGCACGGTTTTTAGCCCAAAAATCGACTGATTTTCAAAAAAGAGTGAGGACAACCACAACTCTTTCACACAACACTGCGCCCAAAGGTTTCACTTCTCCCCCCCTCCCCCCCGTCGAAGCCGCTTTGGCTGTTGGGCTGAGTGAAACGAGCGAGCCGAGACAGGGACGTCGAGGCAGTGACCGTTGAGCTTGGAGCGAATCGGTCACGGTGGTCGTTTTCAGCCCATAAGGCCAAAGTGCTCGGCTTCGTCTGGGGTCGCAGGGGGATTGGACAAGGGGGCAAGTCGATACTGCCCCCTTTCCTCGGGTGTGGGGTGAAGCCCCACGACTTTCGCCAAACGCAGTTTGGCAATCTCCCCAAACCGACCGCAGGTCGGTTTACCTGCCAATTCATCTCGCCAAAACCCATATCAGCCAAGCGCAGCGCCCAAATTCCGGGTAGGCTACCGCACCGGCACTCGCAGCCTTATTACGTACCCAACCAACAGATTTCGTTTAAAAAATTAACTTTACTACGCTAACAGTATGGGCTTAATCAAACCTTGGACTGGTTCATGTTTTGTGCAACGAGGGGAGAAGTTGAAGGGAGGGCTGTGTTTGCCGAAGTGGCGTGCCTAAGTGGCGTGCCTAAGTGGCGCTGTCCCTGCTTTGCTGGCCGAGCCTGTGGCGGCTTGGCTAAGCGGTTCTTCCCTGATCCACGTTGTTGTACCCTTTACTGTTTACCGTGTACGGCATGCTTAATTAACGCCCTTAATTCATCACCTTAGGGTTAACAAAGCCTTGTCAGTAACAAGTTGCACCAAGGTACAACAAAGACTGGTGGTGGGCAACCAAATGTCTGTACGAGTATGTAGCCTTGCCGTAGGCGGCAGGCTTTTACTAACCTACTAAAAAAACACACAAAAAAGCCGGCTTGCGCCGGCTTTTAATTTGACTCAAAGCGTCAGTACTTAGACCGCAGATTGGAAGATCACTTCACCGGCTTTCTTGGTGTAGGAATCAATCTGGTCGAAGTTCAGGTAGCGGTAGGTATCGGCGGCAGTGGCGTCGATTTCCTTGGCGTATACCTGATATTCCTCTGGCGATGGCAGACGGCCCAGCAGGGCGGCTACGGCGGCCAGTTCCGCTGAGGCCAGGTACACGTTGGCACCGGTACCCAGACGGTTCGGGAAGTTACGGGTAGAGGTAGACACCACAGTGGCGCCATCGGCTACGCGAGCCTGGTTACCCATACACAGAGAACAACCCGGGATTTCGATACGGGCACCGACGCGGCCGAAGATACCGTAGTAACCTTCTTCGGTCAGCTGGTCCTTGTCCATCTTGGTTGGCGGAGCAATCCACAGACGGGTTGGCAGGCTCTTGGCGAACTTGTCCAGCACCTTACCGGTAGCACGGAAGTGGCCGATGTTGGTCATACAGGAACCGACGAACACTTCGTCAATCTTGGTGTTGGCAACGGCAGACAGCAGCACGGCATCGTCCGGATCGTTAGGCGCACACAGGATTGGCTCTTTGATGTTGTTCAGGTCGATTTCGATAACCGCAGCGTACTCGGCATCCTTATCGGCTTCCATCAGCTCTGGGTTCTTCAACCACTCTTCCATGCCCTTGATGCGACGCTCGATGGTACGGCGGTCACCGTAGCCTTCAGCGATCATCCACTTGAGCATGACGATGTTGGAGTTCAGATACTCGATGATAGGATCTTTATCCAGCTTGATGGTACAACCGGCGGCAGAGCGCTCGGCAGAGGCATCAGACAGCTCGAACGCCTGCTCAACTTTCAGGTGTTCCAGACCTTCGATTTCGAGAATGCGGCCAGAGAAGATGTTCTTCTTGCCCTTCTTCTCAACGGTCAGCAGACCCATTTCGATGGCCTTGTGCGGGATGGCATGCACCAGGTCACGCAGGGTGATACCAGGCTGCATCTGACCCTTGAAGCGCACCAGTACCGACTCAGGCATATCCAGTGGCATAACGCCGGTGGCAGCGGCGAAGGCTACCAGACCGGAACCGGCCGGGAAGGAGATACCGATTGGGAAACGGGTGTGCGAGTCACCGCCGGTACCTACGGTATCGGGCAGCAGCATGCGGTTCAGCCATGAGTGGATAACACCGTCACCCGGACGCAGTGAAATACCACCGCGGTTCATGATGAAGTCAGGCAGGGTGTGGTGGGTGTTCACGTCCACTGGCTTTGGATAAGCGGCGGTGTGACAGAATGACTGCATGGTCAGGTCGGCGCTGAAGCCCAGACAGGCGAGGTCTTTCAGCTCGTCACGGGTCATAGGACCTGTGGTGTCCTGAGAACCAACAGAAGTCATCTTGGGCTCACAGTATTGACCGGGGCGAACACCGGCCACGCCACAGGCTTTACCAACCATCTTCTGGGCCAGGGTGAAACCCTTGCCAGTATCGGCTACGTCCTGCGGACGGACGAACTCTTTCGACGCGCCCAGACCCAGCACTTCACGGGCCTTGTCGGTGAGACCGCGGCCAATGATCAGCGGAATACGGCCACCGGCGCGTACTTCATCGAGCAGCACGTCGGTCTTGAGTTCAAACTCAGAAATCACTTCATCACTGCCATGGCGACGTACCTTGCCCTCGTAAGGGTAGATATCAATCACATCGCCCATTTCCATCTTGCTGACGTCCAGCTCGATTGGCAGCGCGCCGGCATCTTCCATGGTGTTGAAGAAGATAGGCGCAATCTTGCCGCCCAGACAGAAACCACCGGCACGCTTGTTAGGTACGAATGGGATGTCATCACCCATGAACCACAGCACTGAGTTGGTGGCAGACTTACGGGAAGAACCTGTACCTACTACGTCACCCACATAAACCAGTGGGAAACCCTGGGTTTTCAGCTCTTCGATTTTCTTGATTGGGCCAATGGCGCCTGGCTCATCGGGCACAATGCCGTCGCGGGCGTTTTTCAGCATCGCCAGGGCGTGCAGCGGGATATCTGGACGAGACCAGGCATCCGGAGCCGGAGACAGGTCGTCGGTGTTGGTTTCACCGGTCACCTTGAATACGGTCAGGGAAATCTTGTCAGCCAGCTTTGGACGGCTCAGGAACCACTCGGCGTTGGCCCATGACTCAACCACAGTTTTGGCGTGGGCATTGCCGGCGTTCATCTTCTCAACCACATCGTGGAATGAGTCGAACATCAGCAGGGTGTGCGACAGGGCTTTAACGGCCAGCGGGGCCAGCTTGTCGTTGTCCAGTTGATGGATCAGCGGCTCGATGTTGTAGCCACCCTGCATGGTGCCCAGCAGCTCAACGGCACGCTCAGCGCTCAGGATAGGAGAAGTGGCAGCGCCCTTGGCGATGGCATCCAGGAAACCGGCCTTCACATAGGCGGCTTCGTCAACGCCGGGGGGAATACGGTTTTCAAGCAGATCCAGGATGAAGGCTTCTTCACCTGCTGGAGGATTCTTTACTAATTCAACCAGTTCGGCTACCTGGTGGGCATCGAGTGGCTTAGGGACAACGCCCTCTGCAGCACGTTCTTCGACGTGTTTACGATATGCTTCTAGCACGGCAACATTCCTCTTTGTATGGCGCTCTCAACGAAACTGCACGTCTTCGTGGATGAAGGCTACAGTCCGACAGGACGACCCGGATTTCCGGGCTGCAGTATACTACAGCTTTGAAAAAGTATGAATCAGCTCACACTCTTGTGCGGGGGAAATCTGCGGAAATTCTGTGGGCAAGCGGCACCTTATCCCAGCGATTAAACGCACGAAATTAGACAATAGTTTGAAACAAGGGCAAATTTCATACAATACAAAACGTTACCAATCACCTGCCCATTTAATTTCAACAGCCGGGTTTTCAGTGCAGACAAATATGGGCTGAAAAAAAATTTTGCCCAAGCGACAATATCGACTCATTTTCTGAGGAGCCAGCATGTTAACCAACCGCATCGATGCCGTAATTTTTGATATGGACGGCATACTTATCGATTCAGAACCCGTGTGGCAACTCGCCGAATACGAAGTACTGGCCGGACTCGGCCTGCCCATCAAGCCCGAAGACATCCACGACACCGTGGGGCTGCGCATCGATATGGTGGTCGACTACTGGTATCGCCGTTTCCCCTGGGATAACTACGACAACGCCGCCGTGGCCAAACAGATTGTCGATGGCGTGGTGGCTCATATCCTCGCCGAAGGCGTACCCATGAAGGGCGTGATTGAGGCGCTGGAATTTTGCCGTGCCAAGGGTCTTAAAATAGGCCTTGCCACCTCCTCAAGCTGGGCCATTATCGATGCGGTGCTGGATACCCTGAATATCCGCGGCTATTTCGAGGCCATGGAATCTGCCGAGCATCTCGATTACGGCAAGCCCCACCCCGAGGTATACCTGAAGTGTGCCGACGCTCTGGGGGTGCCTGCCCGCAACTGTCTGGCGGTGGAAGACTCCTTCAACGGCCTGATCGCCGCCCGCGCCGCCACCATGCAGACCCTGGCCATTCCCCCCGCCCACGAGCGCGAACAGGCCCGCTGGGCCGTCGCCCACGTAAAGGCCGACGACTTAACCGCCCTGCCTGTGCTGCTGACAAGCCACAGTTAACTGGCTGTAAAAGTAATAAAAAAAGCCGGACTGCTGATCCTCAGCGGCCCGGCTTTTTTAGTGGGAAAAATCCGTTACCAGATCTTCACCCGCGCCTCTTCTGGCAGGTACATCTTGTCGTTTTCGGACACGCCGAAGGCCTCGTAGAAGCCGGGGATGTTACGTGGGGTGCCCATGGCGCGGAAGTGGCTTGGCGAGTGGTTGTCGGTCAGCAGACGACGGCCCAGCTCTTCATCGCGGTAGTTGCGGCGCCATACCTGGGACCAGCCCATAAAGAAGCGCTGATCGCCGCTCAGACCATCGATTACCGGCGCAGGCTTGCCGTTCAGGCTCATCTGATAGGCGCGCAGGGCTACGGTCAGGCCGCCAAGGTCACCGATGTTTTCACCCAGGGTCAGGTCGCCGTTAACAAACTTGCCTGGCAGGGCTTCGTACTTGCTGTACTGCTCAGACAACTGCTTGCCACGCTTCTGGAATTCGTCACGGTCTTTGTCAGACCACCAGTTACGCAGGTTACCGTTACCGTCGTACTTGGAGCCCTGATCGTCAAAGCCGTGGCTGATTTCATGGCCAATCACGGCACCGATACCACCGTAGTTCACTGCATCGTCGGCGTCCATGTTGAAGAATGGCGGCTGCAGAATCGCGGCCGGGAACACAATTTCGTTACCCACAGGGCTGTAATAGGCGTTCACGGTTTGCGGCGTCATGTGCCACTCGGTGCGATCGATTGGCTGACCCAACTTGCCCAGCATATCGGCGTATTCGAAGTTGGCGTAGCGCACGTAGTTGCCCACCAGATCGTCGGCCTTGATTTCAAGCCCGGTGTAATCCTTCCACTTATCCGGATAGCCAATCTTGTAGGTGAACTTGGACAGCTTGTCCTGGGCGGCAATCTTGGTTTCGGGCGTCATCCACTCCAGCTCATTGATGCTCACCTCGAAGGCCTTGATAAGGTTATGAATAAGCTGCTCCATGCGGGCCTTGGCTTCGGGCTTGAAGTGGGCCTTCACATAGGCTTCACCCACCAGCTCACCAATCACCTGATCGGCAGCGTCCACGGCGCGCTTCCAACGTGGCGCCTGCTCCTGCACACCGGCCAGGGTCTTGGCGTGGAAATCAAAGTGCAGCTGCACAAAGTTGTCGCTCAAGAGCTCGGCGGCACCATCCACCAGATGGAAGGCCAGATAGTCCTGCCAGGCGGCCACGGGGAATTCATTGAAGCCCTTGCCCAGCGCTTCGAAGTAAGAAGGCTGACGCACGATAATGTCGGTCACCTTGTCGCCCATGCCGGCTTTGGCGGCGAAGGCTTCAAAGTCAAAACCTCCGAACAGTTTATCGAGCTCTTTGCGGCTCAGCTTGTTGTAAACCTTGTTGGCGTCACGTGACTCCACGCGGCTCCACTGGTTTTTGGCGATAAAGAGTTCAATCTCAGCCACACTCTTGGCAGCGCGCTTGGCATCGGCGTAACCGGCAGCGCTCAGCACCTCGGTAACATACTTGGCCAGGGCGTCACGGTTGGCCACATACTTGGCGTCATCTTTCAGGTAGTAATCACGATCAGGCAGGGTCAGGCCGCTCTGGCTCATGTATACCGCATACTGGGAAGAGTTTTTGGCGTCGTTGTTAACCCAGAAACCGAAAGGAATTTTGCTGCCGTCGGTGAGCAATTTGCCCATCAAACCCGCCAGTGCCTCATGGCTTTTTGCCTTGGCGATGGCATCCAGCGCAGGCTTAACCGGCGCAACACCCAGCTGTTCCAGCTTGTCGGTGTTCATGTAGCTCTGGTAGAAGTCACCGATTTTTTGCTCGGTAGAGCCAGCCTGTTTGTTTTCTTTGGCGGCGGCTGCTTCAACGATTTCGCGCAGGGCTTTCTGGCTGTCATCATAAAGCACAGAGAAGGCGCCGTAGTTGGATTTGTCGGCCGGAATTGGCGTGTTCTTCAGCCAGTTGCCGTTGACGCTGTAGTAGAAGTCGTCCTGATGACGCACATCTTTATCGAAGTTTTGCTGTTCGATGCCGGAAACGGCAACGGTATTGGCAACGGCGGCTTCGGGCGCCTTGGTGCTGTCGGCACAGCCAGCCAGACCCAGCCCCAGGGCTACGCCCAGCGCCAGAGTAGATAACTTGGTCATATCAATCCCCGGTTATTGTTATATGCCCATGCGGCGGGCAGAAAGGTCCCGCACAGCCTAACAGGAGATGTCAGGCTGCTCTAAGCGGGTTTTTGTAAAATTCTGTTAGTTGGCAGGGTGCGAGGACTGGTTCGCACCTGCCTTAGAAGTTCTTGCCGATGAACAGGTAGAAGGAACGCTGACCATCGTCGCTCAGACCTATGCCAAGGGCGGCAGGACCAAGATCGGTATCTGTGCCTATGTAGAGGCTGCCGGCATAGATAAGATCCTGCAGCGACACCTCATCCATTTCCCACCAGACGTTACCGGCCTCGACACTGGCGCCAAGATAGAGTGGATAATCTGTCATCCCAAGCGCATCGCGGCCAAGGTCATACTGATACACGAAGGCACCAAACACCTTATGGGCACCGGCCAGTGCATCTTTGCGATACCCCGACAGGTTGAGGAAGCCGCCCAGCTCAGCAATGTGGATAGAATTACCATCGGAGTCGGACGACTCCAGCGATGCCTTACCCACAAAGGCGTGATTGCCAAAGCCCAGGGCACCTTTCCAATCGGCCTGAATTTGGGTGCTGGATTCGTTTTCCACCCCTTCCACATCAAACTCTTCCTTGCGCACGGTCACCTTGAGCGTGACCCTATTGCCGGAAGTGGGGAAGCTGATGCTGTTGAGAGTATCGTAGCCAATCTGGAAATAACTGCCGTAGGATGAGAATCCCAAATCTTCGGCAAGCCAGGCCTCATTGGAAATTCTGCCTTTTTCGCCGGTCAGACCAATCTCCATCTGGCCATGGCTGGCAAAATTAAGCCCCAGCCCCAGATCAATTTGATGGGTGTTTTTGTCCAGCTCAAACACCTTGTTATTGGCGTCGAACAGATCCCAGGCTTCAATCTCATACTGGTAGCGGGCGCGGCCGTAAAACTGCTGATCTTTATCCAGCGGCTGATAAAACTCGGTACCAATCAGCTTTTCGTAACCCAGCTTTAGCTCGTTGCGCCACTCACCGCCATTCTCATTGAGGTTGGTCATGGTGTAGGCAGTATCCAGGGTCACGGCCGAGTCAGCGGTAAAGTCATCTTCCCAGTTAAAGCCCAGATCAAAATAGTTGGGTCCCCAGGACTTGGCTTTGGTGTTCACGGTCAGCACCCGGCCATCCGGGGTATCGGTAAACTCGGCATCCACCCGCTCAAAACGGTTCAGCGCATAAAGCTGGTTGATACCGGCTTCAAGGTCTTCACGGCTGACCACTTCTCCGGCCTCGATACCCAGAGTCTCCGCCAGCAGGCTTTCACTCACCCGCGACTGGTTGGCGTATACCACTTTCACCACCGGGCGCTGCATGTCTTCGAGCCACTGCCTGGAACGCTGGCGTTTATTATCCTGATACACGGCATAACGCTCGGCGTCGACGCCAAGGGCTTTTAGCTTGTCGACCTGGGTGTTTGCAGCTTCTTCGCCCAGCACCAATGCGGTGCTCATCACGGTGAAGTCGGTGGTACTGAGATCATCAATAGCGGGTCTAATCAACACATCGGCGTCTGTGAGCAACTTCTTTTGCGCTTCGGTGCTGGCGGCAGTCAGCATGGTCGATAGCTGATTGAGCACCGCCAGGGTGCCATTGAGCTGATCTTTCCCTACCAGAGGCGAGCCAATGTCCACCGCAATCACTATGTCGGCCCCCATGGCTTTTACCACATCCACCGGCATATTGTTGGCAATACCACCATCAACCAACAGGCGGTCGTCAATCAACATTGGCTGCAGCGCACCCGGCACAGTGGCTGATGCCTGCATGGCATTGACCACGCTGCCGCTGGTAAGCACCACCGCCCTGCTGGTCACCAGATCGGTGGCCACGGCACGGTAAGGAATCGCCAGCTCGTCAAAACTGGCAAATTCGCGCACCACATCCGTGGACTCACGCAGCAATACTGACATGGTTTGGCCACGCAGGAGCCCGGAAGGCGCCTGCACCTCGCCCTCGCTGTAGCCTATATTAAGCGGGATATTGTACTTGTCTCTGAGCTGCTTATCGCGGTAGCTCAGGGACTCACGGGGAATGGTGTCAGAATAGCCGCGGTTCCAGTCCACGTTCATCATGATGGCTTCGATTTCGGCGGCGCTGTATCCCAGGGCATACATGCCTGCCACATAAGCGCCAATACTGGTGCCTGCCACGTAGTCCACCGGAATGTGGTTCTCTTCCAATACCTTAAGCACGCCCACGTGGGCAGCCCCTTTGGCACCGCCACCACTGAGCACCAGGCCAATCTTGGGGCGATCGGCAGCCTGGGCGGCAGACAGGGAAAAAAGCAGCAGCAGAGACAGTATCTTCTTCATTTAAGCCGGTCGCTAAGGTATCGGAAAAAAGTTGTGCGCCATTCTATCAGACATGACGCAATAAAGTTAAAAACTTGAATATTTACTGAGCAGTAACAGACTCATCAGACCTGGCTGGAAAGGGCCTCATCGGGATCAGACAAGCCGAGGAAGGCATCCAAATCATCCCTTGGCATGGGTTTGGCGAAGTAATATCCCTGGATGACATGGCAGCCACGGCGGAACACCTGCTCGAGCTGCTCTTCGGTTTCAATCCCTTCGGCCACTACCTTGAGTTTCAGGTTGCGGGCCAGTTCTATGATACTGGACACAATGGCCTGATCCGCCGGGTTTTCAGCGATATCTATCAGGAAGGAGCGGTCAATCTTCAGCACGTTCACATCGAAGTGACGCAGGTACGCCAGCGAGGAGTAACCGGTACCGAAGTCATCAATCGCCACCTGCACGCCCATAATTTTCAGCTGCCGCAGGTGGTCGCGGGCCACGTGCAGCTCCTTCATCAGCACCCCTTCAGTGATTTCCAGCGCCAGGTTTTCCACCGGCATACCGGTTTCGTCCAGGGTTTGCTGCAGGTGCTCAATAAAATCATGCTGACGGAAATGCACCGCCGAGATATTCACTGACAGCTTGAATGGTCGCCCAAGCAGCTTGCTCCAGCGGGCGCCGTCGGAGCAGGCCTGCTTCAGCACCCACTTGTCGATATCGATCACCAGGCCACAGGCCTCTGCCACCTTGATAAAAATGTCGGTACGCACATAGCCGTCTTTTGGGTGATTCCAGCGCAGCAAGGCCTCCATACCCACGGGTTGATTGTCTTCCAACACATCAACCTGTGGTTGATAATTCAGCAAAAATTCGCCGCGCTCCAGTGCCTTACGAAGGTCAGCCTCCAGGCGCAAATGGTACAGCGCTTCGGCGTTGCGCTCCTGAGAGTAATACTGGAAGTTGCCACGGCCTTCTTCTTTGGCGTGGTACATGGCCAGATCGGCGTTTTTAATCAGCGCCTCCGGCTGACGCGCATCGTCGGGCCAAATGGCAATACCGATACTGGTGGAGATATAAAATTCGCGGCCAAACAGCCTGAACGGCGTCTCGATTTGCTCCAGCATAGCGTTGGCCAGATGGTTGAGCGTGTCTACTTCGGCGCCATTGACGAGCACTACAAATTCATCACCGCCAAACCGACAAAGAGTGAACTCAGGGTCGATACAGGACTGCAGCCGCGCCGCGGCTTCCACCAGCAGTGCATCGCCCATGCTGTGGCCGAAAGAATCGTTGACGTGCTTGAAGCGGTCCAGATCGAGGAACATCAGCGCCAGCTTCTCATCGTGCTGGGTCGCCTTGTGAATGGCCTGATTCAGTCTGGCGGCAAACAACGAACGGTTGGGCAAGCCGGTGAGCACATCGTAGTTGGCCAAACGGCGCAGGTCGGCCTCGCTGCGCTTTCGCTCGGTGATGTCCGAGAACACCACCACATAGTGCTGGACCCTGCCCTGCAATCCAAGCATGGCCGAGACATTGAGCCACACAGGACACACCTGCCCCTTGGCGATACGCAGTTCGCGCTCACCGGTCCAGCTCATACCGTTGGAAAGCAGCGCCGCTATCTCACTGCGGTTACCGCCATGCTCCGACAGCAGCGAAATAAACTTGCGCCCACTAAGCTCACCCGTGGTTGAGCCCAGTATTGATTGCGCCGCGCGGTTGGCCACCTTGATTTGCTCGTCGGCATCGAGAATAAGCACCCCTTCCGACGTATTTTCAAAGGCCTGCGCCAGCAGATCCACCTCATTTTGCAGCTCTTTGTGCTGAGTAATATCACTGTAGATGCCGCTGATTTTCAGCACTTCACCTGTGTCTCGCGCCAGTTGACTTGGACGGCCACGTACCCGCAGCCAACCCCAGCTGCCGCTGCGGCGCCGGAAGCGATATTCAGCATCGAAGCGATCGACTTCACCGTCCACCACCGCATTCCAGTGGTTCAGCACCCGCTCTTTATCGTCGGGGTGGATTGGAAAGTCGGCGGGCGCCAACACCAGGACGTCCTTGTCGACCGACAGCACACCATTTTTGTTATCCAGATAGAAGTTGTTGTCTTTACGGGTCCACAGCCACAAATCGGAGTCACTGCCGCGCAGCGACTGCCGGAGCCGCTCTTCACTTTCGTGCAGCGCAGTGTTGATGGCGCGGAAACGTGAGACCTGGCGCTGACGCACGAAGATGATGGCCAGGGTCAGGCCCATCAGCATAAAAATCAGCGACCACTTGAACCAGGGGGTTTCCCACCAGTAAAGATCTACCTTCAACTGGTGAATGTATGGAGTTTCTGACCAAACCCCGTGGCGCTGGCTGAGAATTTCCAGACTGTGGGAACCGGCGGAAAGCCCGGATAAATTCAGCTGCGGCTGACCATCGAGCATCAGATAATGGGGCTCTCTCAGCTCGCCGCGGCGGGTAAGCCGATACTGGAAGGAAATGGGGGAATCGTCCAGATAATCATTGGTGGTCAGCTGCAGGCTAATCATGCGCGCACCGGGGGCGAGATAGGTCTCGCTGGACGGGACCAAGGCCTTTTCGACGTGATTGTCGTAAAACACTGTAACCGACTCCAGGAACACCCGCTCATTGGAAATCCGATTAGACAACTTGGCCACATCCAGCAGTCGCACCCCATTGGGGCTGCCCAAAAACAGCCCTTTGTCGGGCCGGTAACTGATGGCTCCTTCGTTGAATTCGGAGTTCACCACCCCATCATTGGCCGAAAACACCTGCACCTCACCGGTGGCCTTGTGTTGCCGCACCAGAGATTTAGGGCAAACCAGCACCCGATAGTCCGCGGTATCAACAATACCGTAGGAGATATAGCAGCTGAGCTTCCAGCGCTCCATCAATGACTCGAGACTGTCGGAGGCTTCCTGATACTCAAGCACGCCATACATGGACGTTCCCAGCCAGAACTTGCCCGGGGAAATTTCTGCAATCTGGCTGACCTGCAAATCGCCCTTGAAGTTGGCAAACATCTCGGTTTTATCTATGTAGTAGTTATCGCCGTCAAGATAGCCGAACTTGCGCTCGCCCCCTAGCCACAACTTACCATCGGCCGCCCTGAGCATAGTGTAAAGCGACGGCAGATGCGGCTCACCGCTGCGGCTTTGAATGGAAAACTCCTGAGGGTCGAACAGTCCCGGCTCCCAATAGAAGAGTCCGGTCGCAGTCAAAAACCAGATGCGGCCGGGAATGCCGGGGTCCTGATACACATTCAGAATGTATTTGCGCTTCAACGACTCACTGCCGTGGGTCCATTCCGAAAAACGCCGGGCAGCATTGGTTTGCTTATTCAGCACAAACAGACCGTTGGTGGTGGCAATTAATAACTCGTCCAGACTTAACGACGTCACGGCGTAAACGCTGTCATTGGACTCAAATTCATCAGGCGTGATAAGCACCGAGCCGGGCTTACCTTCTTCGACCCGAATAACGCCGGCATCGGTACCAAACCAATAGCTATTGCCCTCGGTGTAGATGGACCACACCATCTGATTACCAAGCTGATACGGCGGTGCGTCGGTAAATTTCTGCTTCATGAAGTCCGACGTGTCCACCGCCAGCACCAGCCCGTCACCGGCGCCACCAAGCCAAATCAGTCCCTGATTGTCGATGGCAAGATCGGTAAGGTAGTCGATGTTGGCAGTGCGGCGCAGATCACCATCGAAGGTGGTGAGCTTGCGCGACTCGGGCTCCCATTTCAGTACCCCACCGCGGCTGGCAAGCCACAGATTGCCTTTGGCATCCTCGTTGATGGCGGTGACATAAAACGGCACTTCGGTAACAGCGGTTATCTGTTCGCGCTGCGGGTCGATGCTGAACAGACCGTCGCTCGAGGTCAGCCATACCCGCCCGGCCCGGTCACGGTAGAAGCGCTTCGCCTGCCCAGAGGCTTCCACCCAGGGCAAGTCCACCAGCTTTTCACCCTGGCGACTGCGAAGCTCCAAGTGGTATTCCTTACCAATCAGCAATCTGCCATCGGAGAGGGACAAAATTTTATCCCAGGGCTGATCCGGGTCCTGTTGCAGCTGAATGACTTTTTCTATCTGCCAGCTGCTGAAGTTGAGCCGATACACTTCGCCTTCGCTGGTCAGGAACACCAGCGTGTGGTCATCGATAAAGTTGGAACTTACGATCCCACCACCCTCAAATTCAGGCATGAGTTCGGCGGTGCCGACCTGCTCGAAGGTGTCGGAGGGAATGTGATAGCGATAAATAACGTCGGAGAGGCTTATCAGCAGATGTTCTTGCCCGAGGGCTTTGACATCCACAAAGTAAGAATCGTTGAGGCGGGTTTCGCCCTGATAGGTATCGATGCGCCGCACCAGGGTCTTGCTGACCCGGAACAGGCCATCTTCGGTGGCAACCCAGACAAAACCATAGCCATCGAAGGCTATGGAGTTCACCATGCCATTGGACAAGCCATCGCGGCTTTCAAAAACGCGCTGCACAAATTCGCCGCCGTGGCTTATTCCCAGCCAGGGCAGATAAAGGCACAAACACAACAGCAGATGATGAACGGCTTTTCTTATCATGATTTTTATTGCGTTAAGATCTGCGACCAGATTCCCAAGAGCCACCAGCAGCCTAAGACCTGAAGATAATTACATAAATTTTACACCATTCACAAATGCCGCCATAAAAAAAGACGCCATTTCGGCGTCTTTTTTGCGGCGGATCAGAAAATTACTTTTTCTTTTTCGCCTTGGGGTTTGGCAGGTCAGTGATAGAACCTTCGTAAACCTCAGCCGCCAGACCCACAGACTCGTGCAGAGTTGGGTGAGCGTGGATGGTCAGAGCGATATCTTCGGCATCACAACCCATTTCGATGGCCAGGCCGATCTCGCCCAGCAGCTCGCCGCCGTTCACACCAACAATGGCACCACCGATAACACGGTGAGTCTCTTTGTCGAAAATCAGCTTGGTCATACCGTCGCTGGCGTCAGAGGCGATGGCGCGGCCGGAAGCTGCCCACGGGAAGGTCGCAGTCTCGTACGCGATGCCTTTCTCTTTGGCTTCTTTCTCGGTCAGACCTACCCAGGCCACTTCAGGGTCGGTGTAAGCGATAGAGGGGATAACCTTAGGATCGAAGAAGTGCTTCAGACCAGAGATCACTTCGGCAGCCACGTGGCCTTCATGCACACCTTTGTGCGCCAGCATTGGCTGACCCACGATGTCGCCCACGGCGAAGATGTGTGGCACGTTGGTGCGCAGTTGCTTGTCTACATTGATAAAGCCGCGCTCATCAACGTTGATGCCAGCCTTGTCGGCGTCGATCAGCTTGCCGTTAGGGGTACGGCCGATGGCAACCAGCACGGCGTCGTAACGCACAGGCTCAGTTGGGGCCTTCTTGCCTTCCATAGAGACGTAGATACCGTCTTCTTTGGCTTCAACCGCGGTCACCTTGGTTTCCAGCATCAGGTTGAATTTCTTGCTGATCTTACGGGTGTAAACCTTCACCACGTCTTTGTCTGCAGCTGGGATAACCTGGTCGAACATTTCAACCACGTCGATGTCACTGCCCAGAGCATGGTACACAGTACCCATTTCCAGACCGATAATACCGCCGCCCATCACCAGCAGCTTCTTAGGTACTTCTTTCAGTTCCAGCGCATCGGTAGAGTCCCAAATACGTGGGTCTTCATGAGGAATGAATGGCAGCTGGATTGGACGTGAACCGGCAGCAATGATGGCGTTGTCGAAGTTGATTACGGTAGCGGCGCCGTCGGCACCGGTTACTTCGATGCTGTTAGGGCCGGTGAATTTACCCAGACCGTTTACAACCTGCACTTTACGCATCTTGGCCATGCCACCCAGACCACCGGTCAGTTGGCCGATCACTTTCTCTTTGTAGCCGCGCAGCTTGTCGATATCGATGCTTGGCTCGCCGAATACTACGCCGTGCTCGGCAGCAGTTTTGGCTTCTTCAATCACTTTGGCAATGTGCAGCAGGGCCTTTGATGGGATACAACCCACGTTCAGACACACGCCACCCAGGGTGCTGAAGCGCTCGATGATTACGGTTTCCAGACCAAGGTCGGCAGCACGGAAAGCGGCGGAATAACCCGCAGGGCCCGCGCCCAACACTACTACCTGAGTTTTGATTTGATTACTCATGTTTTCCTCTGAATTTTTCTTCATTCCGTCGTTTAAAAAGTTGCTCAAGCATTTGAGGGAGGCGACTTTTTAAACCAACTATCGGCCCGCTTGTAAGGTGGCCGCATTTTAACCCGCGTTCGACACGGATCACAATAAAAAGGCCGTCCTATTCAGGACAGCCTTTACGGTTACAGAACGAGTTTGCGTATGTCTGACAGTACACCGCTCAGATAAGTGGTGAACTTGGCACCTTCGGCGCCGTCGATCACCCGGTGATCGTACGACAGCGACAGTGGCAGCATCAGACGTGGCACGAATTCTTTGCCGTTCCACTTGGGCTTCATCTCAGACTTGGACACACCCAGAATACCCACTTCAGGGGCATTCACGATTGGGGTGAACGAGGTACCACCGAGGCCACCCAGGCTGGAGATGGTAAAGCAGCCGCCCTGCATATCAGAGGCAGTAAGCTTACCGGCGCGGGCCTTCTTGGAGATATCGGCCAGCTCGCGGGACAGCTCATAGATGCCTTTCTTGTTCACATCGCGTACCACTGGCACCACCAGACCATTGGGGGTATCCACCGCAATGCCGATGTTGATGTATTTCTTCAGAATGAGGCTATCGCCATCTTCAGACAAAGACGCGTTGAACGATGGGAAGGCTTCCAGTGACTTTGCCACCGCCTTCATGATGAACACCAGTGGGGTGATCTTCATGCCGGTATCGCGCTTGGCTTCCTCGGCGTTTTGCGCCTTGCGGAAATCCTCAAGCTCGGTGATGTCGGCCTCATCAAACTGAGTCACATGGGGGATCATCACCCAGTTGCGGTGCAGGTTGGCACCACTGATCTTCTTGATGCGAGACAGCGGCTGAGTTTCAACGTCACCAAACTTGCTGAAGTCGACCTTAGGCCATGGCAGCAGGTTCAGACCAGCACCAGAGGCAGCGCCCGCAGCAGCGGTGGCTGAACCTGACTCGAGACGCTTGAGTGCTTCTTTGATGTAAGACTGCACGTCTTCGCGCACCACACGGCCCTTGCGACCTGTACCTTTAACCTTGGCGAGGTTAACGCCAAACTCACGGGCCAGACGACGGATAACCGGTGACGCGTGGGCGTACTCGTGGTTTTCCACGAACTCGCCGGTCTTGCTTTGCCCCTGAGACGGAGACTGAGCCTGGGCATTTGCGCCAGGCGCCGCAGCGGCCGGAGCAGCAGCTTGAGCCACAGGTGCAGCTGGTGCGGCAGCAGGAGCAGCACCTGCAACAGGATTCCCTGCGACTTCAAACACCATGATCAGTGAACCGGTAGACACCTTGTCACCCGTGGCCACCTTGATGGCTTTCACGGTACCGGCAAATGGCGCTGGCACTTCCATGGAGGCCTTGTCGCCTTCCACGGTCAGCAGTGACTGGTCGGCAGCAACGGTGTCGCCTACCTTCACCAGCACTTCGGTCACTTCCACTTCATCGCCGCCGATATCCGGCACGTGAATGTCTTTGTCACCGCCGGCAACAGCAACTGGCGCGGCGGCAACCGGAGCTGGCGCAGCAGCGGCCACAGGGGCAGCAGATGCAGCCTGAGTCTCGAACACCATGATAAGGGAGCCAGTGGCAACCTTGTCACCGGTGGCGACCTTGATTTCTTTCAGCACACCGGCGAACGGCGCAGGCACCTCCATAGAGGCCTTGTCGCCTTCTACGGTGATCAGCGGCTGCTCATCAGAGATGCTGTCGCCCACTTTCACCAGAATTTCAGTAACTTCAACTTCGTCACCGCCGATGTCAGGCACGAAAACATCTTTCAGTGCGGCTACCGCAGGAGCTGCAGCAACCGGCGCTGGCGCCGCGGCCTGGGCCGCCGGAGCAGCAGCCGCTTGCTCACCTTCAAACATCATGATCAGTGAGCCGGTGGCGACCTTGTCGCCCACCGCAATTTTGATTTCCTTGACCACACCGGCCTTGGGAGCCGGTACTTCCATGGAAGACTTGTCGCCTTCCACGGTGATCAGCGACTGATCTTCAGTGATGGAATCACCCACCTTGACCAGGATCTCGGTCACTTCGACTTCATCAGTGCCGATATCGGGTACATGAATTTCGATTGCCATTGTCTCGTCTCTTACGCGTAAAGTGGGTTCATCTTCTCGGTGTCGATATCGAACTTCTTGATGGCAGCAACTACCACAGATTTTTCGATGTCACCGCGCTTGGCCAGCTCGTTAAGGGCTGCAACCACCACGTAACCGGCGTTCACTTCGAAGTGACGACGCAGGTTGGCGCGGCTGTCGGAGCGACCGAAACCGTCGGTACCCAGCACCTTGTAAGACACGCTTGGCATGAAGGCACGCACCTGTTCGGCGTAGTTCTTCATGTAGTCGGTCGCGGCGATGGCAGGCTCGTTGCCCATCACAGTGGTGATGTAAGGTACGCGGGCGTCGGCTTCTGGATGCAGCATGTTGAAACGCTCGCAGTCCTGACCGTTGCGGGCCAGCTCGTTGAACGAGGTCACTGAGAACACATCAGAACCTACGCCGTATTCTTCAGCTAGGATGACTGCAGCTTTGCGTACTTCGTTCATGATGGTGCCTGAGCCCATCAGCTGTACCTTTGATGGCTTCGCTGGGCTGTAGGCACTGCCCTTGCCACCAGTATGGCTTTCGAGCTTGTAGATACCCTTGCGAATACCTTCCTCGGCACCTTCCGGCATGGCTGGCATGGCGTAGTTTTCGTTCATCAGGGTCAGGTAGTAGAACACGTTCTCCTGCTCGCCATACATGCGGCGGATACCGTCCTGAATGATCACGGCTGTTTCGTATGCGAAGGTCGGATCGTAAGAAATACAGTTAGGTACGGTACCGGCCAGGATGTGGCTGTGACCGTCTTCGTGCTGCAGACCTTCACCGTTCAGAGTGGTACGACCGGCAGTGGCACCCAACAGGAAGCCGCGCGCCTGTTGGTCACCCGCCATCCACGCCATATCGCCCACACGCTGGAAGCCGAACATGGAGTAGTAGATGTAGAACGGGATCATCGGCAGGTTGTTGGTGCTGTACGAGGTGGCAGCGGCAACCCATGAAGACATGGCGCCCAACTCGTTGATACCTTCCTGCAGTACCTGGCCTGAAGTGTCTTCCTTGTAGTAAGACACGATATCGCGGTCTTCAGGGATGTAGTTCTGGCCGTATGGGTTGTAGATACCAATCTGACGGAACAGACCTTCCATACCGAAGGTACGGGCTTCATCGGCGATGATAGGCACGATGTTTTTGCCGATATTCTTGTCCTTGAGCAGGATGTTCAGGGTACGAACAAAGCCCATGGTGGTAGAAATATCACGCTTCTGTTCTTCCAGCAGCGGCTGGAATTCAGTCAGTTCAGGGGCAACAAACTCGCCGGTGAAGTTAGGCAGACGCTTTGGCGTGTAACCGAGCAGGGCTTCACGACGGGCGTGCAGGTACTTGTGCTCAGTGCTGCCTTCTTCAAGCTTGATGTAAGGCAGGTTAACCAGAGATTCATCGCTGATGAGGTCGCCAAGACCCAGACGGTCACGCAGCTTGGCTACGTGGGACATATCCATCTTCTTCACCTGGTGCGCGATGTTCTTACCTTCGGCAGCATCGCCCATGCCGTAACCTTTTACGGTCTTGGCCAGGATCACAGTTGGACGGCCCTTGGTATCCTGGGCAGCCTTGAATGCCGCGTACAGCTTGGATGGCTCATGGCCACCGCGCTTGAGGGCGAAGATTTCTTCGTCGGTCATGTCGGCAACCAGAGCAGCAGTCTCTGGGTACTTACCGAAGAAGTGCTCACGCACGTAGGCACCATCTTTGGCCTTGAAGGTCTGATAGTCACCGTCAACGGTTTCGTTCATCAGCTGCAACAGCTTGCCGGTGGTGTCTTTGGCCAGCAGCTTGTCCCAGCCACTGCCCCACACTACCTTGATCACGTTCCAGCCGGCGCCTTTGAACAGGCCTTCGAGTTCCTGGATGATCTTGCCGTTACCCATTACCGGGCCGTCGAGACGCTGCAGGTTACAGTTGATGAGGAAGCACAGGTTGTCCAGCTTCTCACGGGCAGCGAAAGAAATAGCACCGCGGCTTTCCGGCTCGTCCATTTCACCGTCGCCGAGGAAGGCGTATACGCGCTGCTCAGTGGTGTCTTTCAGGCCACGGCCGTTCAGGTACTTGAGGAAACGCGCCTGATAGATAGCAGAGATAGGACCCAGACCCATAGATACGGTTGGGAATTGCCAGAATTCAGGCATCAGCTTGGGATGCGGGTAAGAAGAAATACCCTTGCCATCCACTTCCTGACGGAAGTTGTCCAGCTGCTCTTCGGTCAGGCGGCCTTCGAGGAAAGCGCGGCTGTAGATACCGGGGGCAATGTGGCCCTGATAGTACACCAGGTCGCCGCCATCTTTGTGGTTAGGTGCGCGGAAGAAGTGGTTGAAACACACTTCGTAGAAAGCAGCCGCCGACTGGAAAGACGCCATGTGACCACCCAGCTCCAGATCCTTCTTGGAGGCGCGCAGTACGATCATGATGGCGTTCCAGCGGATGATGGAACGGATACGGCGCTCGATGGTGGTGTCGCCAGGGTAAGCCGGCTCCTGGGTAGGCGGAATGGTGTTCACATAGTTGGTGGTGATGCCGGTGGGCATGTCTACACCGTCAAGACGGGCCTGCTCCAACACTTGCTCCAACAGGAACTGGGCACGCTCTACGCCTTCTTCACGAACAACGGACTCGAGGGCCGCAAGCCACTCCTGGGTTTCGGTTGGGTCTAAGTCTTGTAGCACTGAATTTTTTTGCATAGGTTCAGACATGAGACTGTCCTTATTTATACATATTTATAGGAAAGCGGCTGACTGGGTACTGGCGAAGTGCCATCCCAGTTATCAGGCGCCGCTCTTTAATCGGCGCAGACTGCGCTGCAACCGGCTGTCTTCTTCCCTCACGGCCAGCATGACCTCCTCGATGTAGCTCAAGTGCTCATTCGAGGCTTCGCGGGCCGCTTCGGGATCGCGGCGAACAATGGCGGCGAGCAGAGCCCGGCGGTGTTCGTTCGCCATGCGGGAGGCTTCTTCGCGGCGGCTCAGAAGCTCCAGGTTTTGTGCCACATTCTTGTGAAGCACCGGAGTTAAACTTAAAACCAGATGCAACATGGCCACGTTGTGGGAGGCTTCGGCCACGGCGCGATAAAAACGCACGATGGCAGCGGCCTGGCCTTCAATATCCTTGGCCTCTTCCACTTCGAGGATCATCCGCTGGATGTTTTGCATGTCGGCATCGGTACCGCGCAGGGCGGCAAAGTAAGCCATCATGCCTTCGGTGGCATGACGGAATTCGAGCAGGTCGTATTGGCTTTCGGTGTCGCTCTGCATGAGCTCCACGATAGGATCAGCCATGCTTTGCCACAGCTGTTCCTTTACATAGGTGCCACCACCCTGACGGCGCATAAGCAGGCCTTTGGCTTCCAGTTTCTGGATGGCTTCGCGCAGGGAAGGACGGGAAACTTCGAATTGAATGGCCAGCTCCCTTTCGGGGGGCAGTTTTTGGCCGGGCTTGAGACTGCCTTCGAGGATCATGCGCTCGAGCTGCTGCATGATCACATCTGAGATCTTCGGCTGGTTGATTTTGCTATATGCCATGTGGGCCCTCAGCTCCATTGTAAATTGGTCTTACCAATTTATGCGAGTGAGCGCACTTTATCAAATCACAGTTTTAAAGTCCATACAGTGATCGATATCACCCACGACAAGAGAGGATAGCGGAAAAAAATTGTCATGGGGTCAGACCAATTTATGAAAGCCTGAAATAGCCTCTTCAAGTAGGCGTAAATCGCAGGCTTTGGCCATCTCCTTTGGCCCGGGTCTTAAGATGATTGACGACGCTGAGCAGCAACCTTGTCGGCATCTACCCTATATCAGCTGCCCTGAGCCCAGGGCAGCGTCAATCTGCCAGCATTTTATTGGTGGTTAACTGATAAAGCCAAATATTGTCAGCAACGATGCCAGCGCCAGCAGCAACACAAAGTTACGTTTACTCAGCCCAAGCAGCACCAGGGTTGGTTGCAAACACACGGGCGCAGCGCTGGGGGCGGGAATAGTTTCAGCCTCGGTGGCGGTTTCGGTAATGATTTGCCGCGCCGAAGACGATGCATTGAACGCGAGCTTTTGCCAGCGACTGAAGGCCGAGTGGAAATGCCCCGTCAGCACATAGCCGAAAGCAAATAAGCGACTTGGTAACCAATCGAGTACTGTCAGAATGGCATCGACATAAGGCAGTTTGAACTCGGCAGTAGTTTGCTGCAGCGCCTTTTGACGCACATCATAAAAACGCACCGTGCAATACAGGACGGCCGCGACCGGACCAAGCACAATCAGATAAAGCGCCACAGCGCCATAAAAACGGTAGTTAATCCAGGCCACACTCTGCCCGACCTTGAGCCCAAGCTCATCGGCACTCACCGCCTCGAGGCAGGAGGAGCAATCCAGCTCGGCTGCATGACGATAACAGGCCTGGATATCACCACGACAAGCTGCCTGAATATAACGCTTGAAGGCACTGCGCTGTTCCTGATGGCTGAAGCAAACCATGGCGACCAGCACCCACACCGCCAGCGATACCAGCCCCCACACCATACCCTCAACCAGGGAAATGGCGAGATACACCAGGAGTGCAGGCAGCAGTAGCGCCGCCAGCACTTTGAATTCTGAAACCTTGCCTGAATAAAAGTCGTCTCCAGCAAACAGACGTTGGTGCAGCCAAGTTTGTAACGAGTCGAATTGCCAGGACTCCGGCAACAGCTTAAGGCGCTCGGCCAGAATGGCCATCAACAATGAAAACAGTGCCATGTTAAATCTCCTCTCCCTGGTTGATTGGAGTCAGACCGGTCAAGTAACGCTGCCAATCAAATCCCGGACCGGGGTCGGTCTTGCGCCCGGGGGCTATCTCGCTGTGGCCGGTGATCCGCTCAGGCGTAATGGCCGGGTATTTGGCCATCATAGCCTTTGTCAGGGTTTCAAGACAGGCATATTGCGCGTCTGTGTACAGCGAATTGTCAGTGCCTTCAAGCTCTATGCCTACCGCATAATCATTACAATTTGTACGCCCCTCAAACGAGGACACCCCGGCGTGCCAGGCTCTGTCATCACAGGAAACAAATTGCACCAGCTCACCGTCGCGGCGGATAAGAAAATGCGCCGACACCTCCAGCCCCTTGAGCTGGGCAAAGCTGTGATGCGCATGGCAATCGAGGCAACCGGTGAACAAGGCTTCGATGTGCGGCAACCCGAAGTGCCCGGCTGGCAGACTGATATTGTGGATCACCAGCAGACTCACCTCACCGAGGGGGCGCTGATTAAAAAAGGCTGACGGGCTTCGCCTGGCATCGGCATACCACCCATTTTCCCACGTTGCCTTTGTCATCGCAGCTTATCGAGCCTCCACCTGTATTTGGCTAATGCCTGATTATTGTAGCGATTTTACTTATGTTCTCCAGCCATAATCTGAATTGCCAGCAGATGCCGGTCGGGCAACCATGGGGTTGGCTTTGGGGAGGTCTGCTTCACTTCTAGATGGGAGCCGATACGTGGTATCCTTTGCCGCATAAGGTTCGTAGCCTGTTCTTAACGCCAATAGATACAACGCTCACTTAAATTCAAGGAAGTCGTCATGCTGGAAAATGACATCAGACTCGCAGTTAAAGCCGCACTGGATGAAGATCTGGGTCAGGGCGGTGCCAACGCCGATATTACTGCCGAGCTTATCCCCGAAGACAAGATTGCCGAAGCCACTCTGATCACCCGAGAAGAAGGGGTTTTCTGCGGCAAAGCCTGGGCCGAGCAAGTCTTCAACCAGCTGGGCGGCACGGTTGCCATTCACTGGCATGTAGATGATGGCGATCTGGTGGTGCCCAATCAGATGCTATGTGAGCTGTCTGGCCCCGCCCGAGCCATCCTCACCGGCGAGCGCACTGCGATGAACTTTATCCAGACACTTTCCGGCGTAGCCAGTCTGACCAAAATCTATGTGGATAAGCTGGCAGGCACGGATTGCCGGTTGCTGGATACCCGCAAGACGATTCCAGGGCTCAGAACCGCGCAGAAATACGCAGTCACCTGTGGTGGCGGTAAAAATCATCGCATCGGTCTTTATGATGCATTTCTGATTAAAGAAAACCACATCATGGCGTGCGGCGGCATCAAAGCCGCCATCGACAAAGCCCGGAGTCTGCATCCAACCAAGCCAGTGGAAGTTGAGGTAGAAAGCCTGGATGAACTGACCCAGGCATTGGACGCCGGCAGCGACATCATTATGCTGGATAACTTCGACATCACCATGATGCTCGAAGCAGTCAGCATCAATGATGGCTACAAAGCCCGTGGTGGCGGAGCCAAACTGGAAGTGTCCGGTAACGTGACCTTAGATACCCTGGGCGAGTTTGCCAAAACAGGCGTCGACTTTATTTCCGTTGGCGCCCTCACCAAGCACGTGCGCGCCATGGATTTATCTCTCCGCTTAAAGAGCTGATTTGATTGATATTGGTTGCCTGTAGTTCATACAGGCAACCAACCGCCACTTTTAATTTTGCTCGATATTCTGAACGCTTAGCTTGATTGCCCCTGAATGCAGATTATTCTGCCACTGCAGCTGACAGCAGTGAATTACTTCAAATTCCCATCAGTCTCAGGTTTCATTCCTCAACAAAAATCCCTGCCCTTTTTGACACAGGTTCAACCCGCAAATCACGACGGTTTTTTGACCTTGAACAGAAAACCGTCACCCTTTCGAACGCAGTCAAAAAATTGTTAGAACAAACCGTACACCAAACAAACTACTTTAGATAAATTAAGTGAATAGCGACGACTTTCGTGCAATTTCCTGTTTCATTTTCGCAAACTTTGTACTAACTTTTACCCAAGGCTCAATGGCCTTTCCGGCCAGTGCAAAAAAGCAGCAAATTTAGGGTGTTTTAAATCATTGGATCTTTTGCCTTCTGCAGAGGTTCATACTAAAGCACTATAAATGCAGGTAAACTTCCGAGTCTTGGGAGTGCCGCTTTACCGCACTACCGGAATAAAGTACGTTATGCGGCAACTTGGCTAGCTGACGAAGAGTAGAAGGCAAGCAAACTGGGTACAGCGAGCAAACCACTACAATTTGTTTACAAGTGGGCCGGGCAACGCCTAAGGTACTGGATACCGAGATAGCCAGAAGGGCCAAAATCGGTTTCTACCCCACAGTCTGTTCGCTGGGGGTTAACAGTTAGCAGCGCGCAGCATCGGCTCATCCAAACAGCCTGTGCAGCAAGCAGTCAAAGGTTAATTCATAGCAGAACGCTCATTCTTAACAGAATGGACTGTGGGGCAATAACAAACCAAGATGTGAACGGTTCCAGTAATGGGCAAGGCCACATCCAGGGTGAAAACACGGGGCTGGACCAAGCTTTGAGGATAACAAGTGCAGCAGCACATGCTATCCAACAAAGTGGATGCTAAGCCCAAATTGGTTAACAGGCCTTCTCCATCTTATGCAGACTCAATGTTTGCGGCCGCATAAGCTGGAAAGTGCAAGTGTCGTCGAGGAAGACGTAAGCTTTAGCATTCGTAGCGCGCTTTTTACAGGTAGTAAATGGTGCATTACACTTTAACTGCTCTAGCTTGCATGACAGGGCACCACAGGAGTGACGCCAACACCTTGCTGTGGGAAGTCTCACCAAACCGGCTCTTTACAGAACGGGGACGAGTGATAAAGATGGACCACAACGAAGGCAACTTTTTTGCGCTGTTGCTGAGGTTTAACACACACTACCTCACACAGCATTGCAATTAACGGAGAGAGAAATGAAAGGTATCACTTTAAACAAAAACGCCAAGGGTTTCACCCTGATCGAACTGATGATCGTAGTAGCCATCATCGGTGTGCTTGCAGCTATAGCGCTGCCCGCTTACACCGATTATATCAACAAAGGTAAGGTCAATGCGTGTGAAGGCGAGGCTTCGGCCTACGCAAAGGCTGCCCATGCTGCCGTAATCGGTGAAACACCAATTCCCACACACACTCCTTCAGCCTGTGTTTCTGCACTGAAAAAACCAGCTACTATTGCAGACTTGACAGGTACTGAGACAACAACGGCCAAAGATCAAAATTCGACAATCATTACTTGTGACTGGGCGAATGCAGTATGTACTGCACCTTAATACTAGGGTAAGTCGCTTAACGAGATATCATTAGGCCACTTTCTAGTAATAAAGGCATGAATCATGTGGTTCATGCCTTTATAAACCTTTAAAATTAGAAGCTATTTGAACGGGGATGAATATAATTATCCAGTATGGATATACTGGACTCAGCATCTTAAGGAACCTGTAATGCCGACAACCGGCCTTCACTTAGGGCTTTCAACACTATTTATCCGCAAAGGTTTGCTCAGTGAAGAGCAAATGGCCACGGCTATCTCCAAATCTCGTAAGAATAAGCTCACTTTGGTATCGTCACTGATTAGTGAAGGGGCTGTGTCTGCAAGAGAAGTTGCTGAGCTCTGTTACGAAGAATACGGCACCCCTTTATTGGATCTGGCTGAGTTTGAAGTTGCAACCATCCCAGAAGAATTCATCAACAAAAAGTTAATAGAAAAGCATCGCTGCCTACCACTTTTTAAGCGTGGAAACAGGCTCTACATTGGCACCTCAGATCCTACCAATATTGCAGCACTGGAAGATTTTCAGTTCTCTGCTGGGCTTCACGCAGAAGCCATACTTGTTGAAGACGATAAACTTGGTAAGGTGCTTGAAAAGATTCTGGAAGAGGATATCAGTGCGTTAGATTTGGGCGGTATGGATGAAGAAGCGCTCGCCGGAATTGAAGTCACCGATACTGATAGGCGCTCTGATACAGAAAACGAAGGGGCTGATGATGCACCTATCGTTATCTATATCAATAAGATCCTAACAGATGCCATTCGTCGTGGTGCGTCTGACTTACACTTTGAGCCCTACGAAAAACGCTACCGCATCCGTTTTCGTATCGATGGCATCCTTCACGAAGTTTCTGAACCACCGATCAACCTCTCAGGGCGGATATCGGCCCGTTTAAAGGTGATGTCCAAGCTTGATATCGCCGAGCGCCGCCTGCCCCAGGACGGCCGAATCAAGATGAAGCTCAGTCGTACCAAGAGCATCGATTTTCGGGTAAGTACCCTGCCGACGCTCTGGGGCGAAAAAATTGTAATGCGTATTCTGGATTCGTCCTCTGCGCAGTTGGGGATTGAGAAACTCGGTTACGAACCAGACCAAAAACAGCTCTACTTGGATAACCTGGCGAAGCCCCAGGGCATGATTCTGGTTACCGGACCCACAGGCTCGGGTAAAACCGTATCCCTTTATACGGGTCTGAATATTCTCAATACCGAAGAGCGCAATATCTCCACCGCCGAAGATCCGGTCGAAATCAACCTGGAAGGTGTAAACCAGGTTCATATTAATAACAAAGCAGGGCTTACCTTTGCCTCTGCCCTACGCTCCTTCCTACGTCAGGATCCCGATGTGGTGATGGTCGGGGAAATCCGGGATTTGGAAACCGCTGAAATTGCGATCAAGGCAGCACAAACTGGTCACTTGGTGCTTTCAACCCTGCATACTAATTCAGCTGCTGAAACCCTGACCCGACTTTTGAATATGGGTGTACCGGGTTACAACATTGCCAGTTCAGTAAATCTGATTATCGCCCAACGCTTGGCACGAAGACTCTGTCCAGAGTGTAAACAGCCTGAAGAAGTACCCAATCACGAGCTGGAAAGACTTGGATTTACCCAAACTCAGATTTCTGAAGGCTTTACCGTTTATAGGCCATGTGGCTGTGACTTGTGCTCAGGAGGCTATAAAGGACGGGTCGGTATCTATGAAGTGATGCCCATGTCTGACGAAATAGCCAGAGTGATAATGGAGGGTGGTAACTCACTCGAAATTGCTAGAATGGCCATTTCTCAGGGAGTTAGAGATCTTAGACGCTCAGGACTCCTTAAAGTTATCCAAGGCGTAACGAGCATCACCGAAGTTAACCGCGTGACCAGTTTTTAGACACTAAATTATTCAACTCACATGAAAAAATTAAAATCCTAAAGGAATAATATCTCATGGCAACCGCTACTGTGAGTAAACCCAAAAAAAGTTCACCTAAACAGCAAACAAAGGCATATACCTTTGAGTGGAAGGGTACAAATCGCGATGGTAAGAAAACCAGCGGTGAACTCAGAGGAACAAGTGCTGCTGAAATTAAGTCTATTCTGAAGACACAAGGCATAAATCCAAAACAGGTCCGTAAAAAACCCGAGGGGTTGCTAGGTAATAGCGGTAAAAAAATCAAAGCAATGGATATTGCTATGATAACCCGGCAGATCGCAACGATGCTCGCTGCTGGAGTGCCTTTGGTAACGACGATAGATATTTTGGGCAAGGGACATGAAAAGCCGAAGATGAGAGAACTGTTGGGAACAATCCTAAATGATATCCAATCAGGTATACCTCTTTCTGAGGCTCTCAGACCCCATAGAATTTATTTTGATGATCTAGTTATCGATTTAGTAGCTGCCGGTGAGCATTCAGGTTCATTGGATACTGTATTTGATAGAATAGCCACTTATAAAGAGAAAGCTGAACAACTTAAATCAAAGATTAAAAAGGCAATGTTCTATCCAGTTGCTGTTGTTATTGTGGCTATAGCTGTCACAACTCTTCTGCTGCTATTTGTGGTGCCTCAATTTGAAGAGATTTTTAAAGGTTTTGGTACCGAGCTACCAGCGTTCACTCAAATGATCGTGAATATCTCACGCTTCCTTCAGTCTTCTTGGTATATTTTTCTAACAATAGTCGTAGCCTTGAGTTGGCTGTATATTAAAATGCATAGAGGTTCTCAGTCTGTTCGAGATAGACAAGATGAACTTGTTCTGAAAATCCCGGTTGTTGGTGAGATTCTTCATAAAGCCGCCATGGCACGTTTTGCTAGGACGTTAGCGACAACTTTTGCAGCAGGGGTTCCATTAATAGATGGTTTGGAGTCAGCTGCTGGGGCATCTGGTAACGCTGTGTATCGTAAAGCTCTTTTCAAAATAAGAACAGAAGTCATGGCAGGCATGCAAATGAATGTGGCTATGAGAACAGTTCGTCTTTTTCCAGATATGCTGATTCAGATGGTTATGATAGGCGAAGAATCAGGCTCACTAGATAGCATGCTTAACAAAATAGCCAACATTTATGAGATGCAGGTTGATGATGCTGTCGATGGTTTATCAAGCCTGATTGAGCCCATTATGATGGTAGTAATCGGCACCTTGGTGGGTGGATTGATTGTAGGTATGTATCTGCCAATCTTCCAGATGGGTAATATCGTTGGGTAACAATTAAAAAATAATGACAGAACTAATATCCTTAATGAGCCAGTACCCCTGGCTCTTTATTTTGCTCGCATTCATTTTTGCAGCCACCATCGGCAGTTTTTTGAATGTCGTCATTCATCGCCTTCCCGTCATGATGAAAAGAGAGTGGCAACAGGAATGTAATGCCTATCTGGAAGAGTACCAGCCTGAGCTTTTTAAAAAACTTGGCAAAGCAAATCTGGAAAAGCCCATTGATGGTTATCCCGCACGTTACAATCTGATTGTCCCAGGCTCCTCCTGCCCAAAATGTGGCAACGGCATCAAGCCCTGGCACAATCTTCCAGTTCTGGGGTGGCTTGTGCTTGGTGGCCAATGTGCCTCATGTAAAGCCGCTATATCCAGTCGCTACCCTATTGTTGAAGCATTTACAGGAGTCGCTGTCGCAGCGCTCGCGTGGCATTTTGGCCCTACGTGGGAATTTGCGGCATCAGCATTGTTAACCTTAGGTCTGATTGCTATGTCAGGTATCGATCTGGATGAGATGCTGCTGCCCGACAGCCTTACACTGCCTCTGCTGTGGCTTGGATTGCTGCTGAATTACCAAGGCCTTTTCACCAGTCTAGAGGATGCGCTGATTGGTGCCGTTGCGGGCTACCTGTCGCTTTGGTCGGTTTATTGGCTATTTAAGATTACCACCGGCAAGGAAGGCATGGGTTATGGTGACTTCAAGTTGATGGCACTCTTTGGGGCCTGGCTTGGCTGGCAAATGCTGCCGCTTATCATCATGCTCTCGAGCCTCGTCGGCGCCCTTGTAGGCATCGCGATGATGGTTTGGAAAAGCCATAAACGGGAGAATCCAATTCCATTCGGCCCCTATATAGCTGCCGCAGGCTGGATAGCACTGGTGTGGGGGAATGACATCGTTACCTGGTACTTGGGAAGCCTGTGATGGCCAGATATGTGCTTGGGCTCACCGGTGGTATTGGCAGCGGCAAAACAACCGTCGCCAACCTATTCCATGCCCGTGGCATTGACCTGGTAGACGCCGACATTATTGCCCGACAAGTAGTTGAGCCAGGCTCGAGCGGACTTCATGCAATAGCAGAGCACTTTGGAGCCGAGATTCTCCAGCCCGATGGCACGCTTAATCGCGCCAAGTTACGCCAATACATTTTTGCCAACGAGACCGAGCGGTTTTGGCTCAATAATCTGCTGCACCCGATGATCCGCGAAACCATGATGTCTTCGGCAAAAAAGGCCGACTCGGCTTATGTAATTTTGGTCGTGCCCTTGCTATTTGAAAACGGGTTAGATAGGTTAGTCGATCGTACCTTGGTGGTTGATATTTCACCCGAACTACAAATCAGTCGTACCGCCAAACGAGATAACGTGAGCGAAGATCAAGTCGCCAGTATCGTTGCCAGTCAAGTAAGCCGTGAACAAAGGCTTGCCATGGCTGACGACATTATCGATAACCGGGGAGTGATTGCCGAGCTGGAAAAGCAGGTTGATCTCCTGCACCAGAAATATCTGGCATTGGCAGCATCGAAGACAAAAAATGACTGAACTGATTTATGAGCAACCCTTAAATGAAAAAATCCGCAGCTATCTGCGGCTTGAATACCTTGCTCAGCAAGTTCAGCACAATTTGGATAATGACCATCAGCAGCGCTGTTTCTACCCCTTATTTTCGCTGCTTGAGCTCAATGAACGCTGCGACTACCGCGGTGATCTTCTTAAAGAAATTGATAAACAACTCTTCATCCTGGCCAAGTGGCAGGTACTCCCCCACGTTGACTCAGTCCAGGTACAGGAATATATCGATGGCCTCTCCAAGGCGCGAGAGCTGTTGCAAAACCCATCCCGGATCGGCAGTGCCCTCAAACAAGACAGATTTCTAAGTGCTCTCAGGCAACGTTTTGGCATGCCAGGCGCTTGCTGCAACTTCGACCTGCCTCAACTGCACTATTGGCTTGCCAAACCCTGGGATGAGCGCAGAGGCGAATATCAACAGTGGGTAGAACACTTTACGCCACTGCTTACACCGGTAAGCCTGTTACTCTCACTGATCCGCAGCACCGCTGAATACCAGGACGCAACCGCTGCTGGCGGCTTCTATCAGGGTACCAATGCCCAGCCACTATCGCTCATTCGGGTAAAGATTGACCCGGGTCAAGGCTGCTATCCTACTATCAGCGGCCACAAAACCCGCTATGCCATTCACTTCGTTCAATTCGCCGATCAACGTCATTCAGATAAGACCATTGCCTTTAAACTGGCGACCTGCGCCTGAAGGCTTTACCATAAGGCCTTCCCCATTTTGGGATTGTTATTCCATCCAAAAAGGTTTTTCTCATGACATTGATGGTTAAGTGCCCCCAGTGCCAAAAGCCTGTTACCTGGGACGCCTCCTCCGCCTTCAAGCCATTTTGCAGTGAACGCTGCAAACTGATTGACTTGGGAGATTGGGCCTCAGAGAAGCATGCCATTCCAATAAAAGATGACATCAGCGAAGAGCTGCTGGATCAGCTCGGTTATGAAGAAGCAGATTTCTTCAAAGCACCCGATTGACCCCTAGCCCATTCCCAAACTTACTATCAAAGAATCATCGTATGACCAAACGTGTTCACGTTGCCGTAGGCATCATTAAACAAGGTTCGCACATCTTGCTGGCGAAGCGTCATGGCCATCTACATCAGGGTGGAAAATGGGAGTTTCCCGGTGGCAAGGTAGAGGCCGGTGAAAGCACCTCAGAAGCCCTCAAACGCGAGCTAAAAGAAGAAGTTGGCCTGACTGTACACTCCAGCCGACCTTATATGGAAATCAGCCACGATTATCCTGACAAGCAGGTGTTGCTGGATATTCATCTGGTTGAAGACTTCAGCGGTGAAGCTAGCGGTATCGAAGGGCAGCAAATCGAATGGGTGTCACTGCAGGACATCGACACCTATCAATTCCCGGATGCCAACCAGCCGATCCTTGATAAAATATTGCAAGACTTTAGCTGAACTTCCTCTACAGGCTTTACCGAGGTGTTACGTCAGCTGTGGCGTAACACCCTCCTAAAAACAGCATCTGGCCTTCGATGCCCAGATAAAGAAAAACCCCGACGTTGCCGTCGGGGTTCTCGTATTTGATGCCTGGAAATGTCCTACTCTCACATGGGGAGACCCCACACTACCATCGGCGCTACTGCGTTTCACTACTGAGTTCGGAATGGGATCAGGTGGGACCACAGCGCTATGGTTTCCAAGCAAATTTTGTTGCTGCCATTTAGTACCTGGCGGCGAATAATGGTGCTGATACCCAGAATCGAACTGGGGACCTCATCCTTACCAAGGATGCGCTCTACCGACTGAGCCATATCAGCAAACTCTTTGATTTCACATTAAAAATGTATAAATCAGAATTAGGCGTCTGGCAATGACCTACTCTCACATGGGGAGACCCCACACTACCATCGGCGCTGCTCCGTTTCACTACT
>NZ_JAKUDL010000018.1:0-1342 GCF_022484835.1 Shewanella zhuhaiensis | reverse complement strand
CCGCTACGCTTAGCGCCGCTTGCCGTGTCAGTGGATGCGCATTATAGGGACCCCAAACTTTTGCGCAAGGGCTTTTTCCATCTTTTTTCGATCTTTTTTGATATTGCGAGATAACCACTTATTAAACACACCAAACCCACAACTTATCCACAGAAAACAGCTTTGGTGATAGAAAAATGCCGAAATATTATACCCGATAATATCGTATGTTTTTCTGTTACTTAGTTGAATCACGCGATCATCTTGGCAACAAAAACGAAACTTAACGGGCTCTCGAGATAAGTTCTGCCGATAGCCTTCATATTTATGCTTTTGCTTGTAAGAGTAAGTCAGAGTAAATATTTGGCAATCTAATCACTATATCTACCGCCACTGACACCGAACATACTTTGGGTATCTGCTTCACAAGAACACATACCGCGATTGAATTAATCTACTCTATCGTCCTGTTTACCCAGGACACCTAATTGGAGCACCTTAGCTATATGTAGAAGTTGGCCAGCAGATTTTCGAAGCGAGAGATAGGGCAAAACTGCTGTAAGACAGCTCGAGGCTCCCTGCTTCCCAAGTCAGGGCAATTCCTCAGCCCGGCATCCACGTCCCGTTTGTCCTGAAACCTATTGCCAATAATCCTCCGCATTTTCATTTATCCCCCGCAATCCACAAAGCATAACGAAGCTTCAACTTATGAGTGGAGGACTGGGGCTGAGTAGTCCGAGACTCATAACGAAAAAGCTCTGGCATTTCTGCCAAGGCTTGTGTCTTTTTGTTGAACGCGAATATCACGAAGTAATGTGTTTGGGAACAAGAGGGCCGGTCGTTACCAGAAATCCTGTCCTTCTGCGCCAGTCATCACTATCAGATGCAGAACTGGGCTGCTAAGGAAGAATGCGGCTGCACAAGACGCCCTGCCATCCGGCGGAGCTGCCTCCGGCTCTAGACCCAAAGTGCGCTGCACTTTATGGAGCAAGAAATACAAAAAAGCCCCGTCATTTATGTACCCAGTGGAGGCTTCATGTAAGTTGGTGAAGCGATGTGCCCACGAGTGAAAGGCATGGATGCCGAACAGGGCTGTTAAGCAAGGACGCTGTTGGACGAGACTCAAACCCACGCCCCCGGGATGACAGGCTGGCTTGCTCTAATAGAAAGCTAACCAACTGAACTACCGCTCATGTAATCCTGAACAAACAAAAAAGCCCCGTCATTTCTGACGAGGCTTCATGTAAGTTGGCGGAGCGGACGGGACTCGAACCCGTGACCCCGGCGTGACAGGCTGGCTTGCTCTAATAAAAAGCTAACCAACTGAATTACCGCTCATGTAATCCTGAACAAACAAAAAAGC
>NZ_JAKUDL010000017.1:0-4614 GCF_022484835.1 Shewanella zhuhaiensis | reverse complement strand
GAGTTTTCATGCAGAGCATGACAGCAGAAATTCATTGAGACCAAAACTTTAATTGAAGAGTTTGATCATGGCTCAGATTGAACGCTGGCGGCAGGCCTAACACATGCAAGTCGAGCGGCAGCGGGAAGATAGCTTGCTATCTTTGCCGGCGAGCGGCGGACGGGTGAGTAATACCTGGGGATCTGCCCAATCGAGGGGGATAACAGTTGGAAACGACTGCTAATACCGCATACGCCCTACGGGGGAAAGGAGGGGACCTTCGGGCCTTCCGCGATTGGATGAACCCAGGCGGGATTAGCTAGTAGGTGAGGTAATGGCTCACCTAGGCGACGATCCCTAGCTGTTCTGAGAGGATGGACAGCCACACTGGAACTGAGACACGGTCCAGACTCCTACGGGAGGCAGCAGTGGGGAATATTGGACAATGGGGGAAACCCTGATCCAGCCATGCCGCGTGTGTGAAGAAGGCCTTCGGGTTGTAAAGCACTTTCAGTGGGGAGGAAAGGTTGCAGGTTAATACCCTGTAGCTGTGACGTTACCCACAGAAGAAGCACCGGCTAACTCCGTGCCAGCAGCCGCGGTAATACGGAGGGTGCAAGCGTTAATCGGAATTACTGGGCGTAAAGCGTGCGCAGGCGGTCTGTTAAGCGAGATGTGAAAGCCCCGGGCTCAACCTGGGAACTGCATTTCGAACTGGCAGACTAGAGTCTTGTAGAGGGGGGTAGAATTCCAGGTGTAGCGGTGAAATGCGTAGAGATCTGGAGGAATACCGGTGGCGAAGGCGGCCCCCTGGACAAAGACTGACGCTCATGCACGAAAGCGTGGGGAGCAAACAGGATTAGATACCCTGGTAGTCCACGCCGTAAACGATGTCTACTCGGAGTTTGGTGTCTTGAACACTGGGCTCTCAAGCTAACGCATTAAGTAGACCGCCTGGGGAGTACGGCCGCAAGGTTAAAACTCAAATGAATTGACGGGGGCCCGCACAAGCGGTGGAGCATGTGGTTTAATTCGATGCAACGCGAAGAACCTTACCTACTCTTGACATCCAGAGAACTTTCCAGAGATGGATTGGTGCCTTCGGGAACTCTGAGACAGGTGCTGCATGGCTGTCGTCAGCTCGTGTTGTGAAATGTTGGGTTAAGTCCCGCAACGAGCGCAACCCTTATCCTTACTTGCCAGCGGGTAATGCCGGGAACTTTAGGGAGACTGCCGGTGATAAACCGGAGGAAGGTGGGGACGACGTCAAGTCATCATGGCCCTTACGAGTAGGGCTACACACGTGCTACAATGGTCGGTACAGAGGGTTGCGAAGCCGCGAGGTGGAGCTAATCTCATAAAGCCGGTCGTAGTCCGGATTGGAGTCTGCAACTCGACTCCATGAAGTCGGAATCGCTAGTAATCGTGGATCAGAATGCCACGGTGAATACGTTCCCGGGCCTTGTACACACCGCCCGTCACACCATGGGAGTGGGCTGCACCAGAAGTAGATAGCTTAACCTTCGGGAGGGCGTTTACCACGGTGTGGTTCATGACTGGGGTGAAGTCGTAACAAGGTAGCCCTAGGGGAACCTGGGGCTGGATCACCTCCTTACCTAAGCGACACATTATCCTGCTGAGTGTTCACACAGATTGAACTATCGAAAACCAGCTGGTTGCAATACAGCACGGTGAGGAAACTCATCCGGGTTGTATGGTTAAGCGACTAAGCGTATACGGTGGATGCCTTGGCAGTCAGAGGCGATGAAGGACGTAGTAACTTGCGAAAAGCGTTGGTGAGGTAGTAACAACCGTTATAGCCAGCGATGTCCGAATGGGGAAACCCGGCACCATAAGGTGTCATCACTAAGTGAATACATAGCTTAGTGAGGCGAACGAGGGGAACTGAAACATCTAAGTACCCTCAGGAAAAGAAATCAACCGAGATTCCCTCAGTAGCGGCGAGCGAACGGGGATTAGCCCTTAAGTCTTCGGGGTGTTAGTGGAATGCGTTGGAAAGCGCAACGGTACAGGGTGACAGTCCCGTACACGACAACTAACCGATGATGAAATCGAGTAAGGCGGCACACGTGATATGTTGTCTGAACATGGGGGGACCATCCTCCAAGGCTAAATACTCCTGACTGACCGATAGTGAACCAGTACCGTGAGGGAAAGGCGAAAAGAACCCCTGTGAGGGGAGTGAAATAGAACCTGAAACCGTATACGTACAAGCAGTGGGAGCGGTTCTTGAGACCGTGACTGCGTACCTTTTGTATAATGGGTCAGCGACTTACGTTTTGTAGCGAGGTTAAGCGAATAGCGGAGCCGTAGGGAAACCGAGTGTTAACTGCGCGTTTAGTTGCAAGGCGTAGACCCGAAACCCGGTGATCTAGCCATGGGCAGGTTGAAGGTTGAGTAACATCAACTGGAGGACCGAACCGACTAATGTTGAAAAATTAGCGGATGACTTGTGGCTGGGGGTGAAAGGCCAATCAAACCGGGAGATATCTGGTTCTCCTCGAAAGCTATTTAGGTAGCGCCTCGGACGAACACCTTTGGGGGTAGAGCACTGTTAAGGCTAGGGGGTCATCCCGACTTACCAACCCTTTGCAAACTCCGAATACCAAAGAGTGCTATCCGGGAGACAGACGGCGGGTGCTAACGTCCGTCGTCAAAAGGGAAACAACCCAGACCGTCAGCTAAGGTCCCAAAGTAATTGCTAAGTGGGAAACGATGTGGGAAGGCTTAGACAGCTAGGATGTTGGCTTAGAAGCAGCCATCATTTAAAGAAAGCGTAATAGCTCACTAGTCGAGTCGGCCTGCGCGGAAGATGTAACGGGGCTAAGCAATTCACCGAAGCTACGGGTGTGCACGATAACGTGTACGCGGTAGAGGAGCGTTCTGTAAGCCGTTGAAGGTGAAGGGGTAACCCACACTGGAGGTATCAGAAGTGCGAATGCTGACATGAGTAACGATAAAGGGGGTGAAAAACCCCCTCGCCGAAAGACCAAGGGTTCCTGTCCAACGTTAATCGGGGCAGGGTGAGTCGACCCCTAAGGCGAGGCCGAAAGGCGTAGTCGATGGGAAACGGGTTAATATTCCCGTACTTCTGCTAACTGCGATGGAGAGACGGAGAAGGCTAGGCCAGCACGGCGTTGGTTGTCCGTGTTTAAGGTGGTAGGTAGTGTGCTTAGGCAAATCCGGGCACATATATACCGAGAGCTGATGACGAGGTGCTACGGCACTGAAGTGGTTGATGCCATGCTTCCAGGAAAATCTTCTAAGCTTCAGGTTAGCAGGAATCGTACCCCAAACCGACACAGGTGGTCGGGTAGAGAATACCAAGGCGCTTGAGAGAACTCGGCTGAAGGAACTAGGCAAAATGGTACCGTAACTTCGGGAGAAGGTACGCTGCTGTTGGTGACGGGACTTGCTCCCTGAGCTGACGGCAGTCGCAGATACCAGGTGGCTGCAACTGTTTATCAAAAACACAGCACTGTGCAAACTCGCAAGAGGAAGTATACGGTGTGACGCCTGCCCGGTGCCGGAAGGTTAATTGATTGGGTTATCGCAAGAGAAGCTCATGATCGAAGCCCCGGTAAACGGCGGCCGTAACTATAACGGTCCTAAGGTAGCGAAATTCCTTGTCGGGTAAGTTCCGACCTGCACGAATGGCGTAATGATGGCCACGCTGTCTCCAGCCGAGACTCAGTGAAGTTGAAATTGCGGTGAAGATGCCGTATACCCGCGGCTAGACGGAAAGACCCCGTGAACCTTTACTATAGCTTGGCACTGAACATTGACCCTACATGTGTAGGATAGGTGGGAGACTTTGAAGCGGGAACGCCAGTTCTCGTGGAGTCAATCTTGAAATACCACCCTTGTAGTGTTGGTGTTCTAACCTCGGTCCATGAATCTGGACTAGGGACAGTGCCTGGTGGGTAGTTTGACTGGGGCGGTCTCCTCCCAAAGAGTAACGGAGGAGCACGAAGGTTGGCTAAACACGGTCGGACATCGTGTGGTTAGTGTAATGGCACAAGCCAGCTTAACTGCGAGACAGACACGTCGAGCAGGTACGAAAGTAGGTCATAGTGATCCGGTGGTTCTGTATGGAAGGGCCATCGCTCAACGGATAAAAGGTACTCCGGGGATAACAGGCTGATACCGCCCAAGAGTTCATATCGACGGCGGTGTTTGGCACCTCGATGTCGGCTCATCACATCCTGGGGCTGAAGTCGGTCCCAAGGGTATGGCTGTTCGCCATTTAAAGTGGTACGCGAGCTGGGTTCAGAACGTCGTGAGACAGTTCGGTCCCTATCTGCCGTGGGCGTTGGAAGATTGAGGGGGGTTGCTCCTAGTACGAGAGGACCGGAGTGAACGAACCGCTGGTGTTCGGGTTGTCATGCCAATGGCATTGCCCGGTAGCTACGTTCGGAATCGATAACCGCTGAAAGCATCTAAGCGGGAAGCGAGCCCCAAGATGAGTCTTCCCTTGGACCTTGAGTCCACTGAAGAGCCGTCCGAGACCAGGACGTTGATAGGCAGGGTGTGTAAGCGTTGTGAGGCGTTGAGCTAACCTGTACTAATGACTCGTGCGGCTTAACCATACAACCCAGATGGGTTTCAGATGGT
>NZ_JAKUDL010000016.1:0-5468 GCF_022484835.1 Shewanella zhuhaiensis | reverse complement strand
AGCTGCCAGTACGCCAAGGCGTAGCTGATGCAAGCGTGTTTTTAACATGGTTAAACCCTCCCGGTTTAGTCAGAGCCCTGTGTTTCCTTAAGTACAACATTCAGGGTTCTTTGAATTGGTATTCTGGTTATCAGAGTAAAGCTTGGCCTGTCGCTTACACCTTTATGTTTGGGACCTTGCTTGAATGCCTGAAAACGACGTGCCGGACCATGACGTCATGGTCCGGCAGCTAACAGGTTGCAGTATCAGGGCAGAATGTCGCCCTTGTTTTCATCTTCCAGTGACAGCATGCGGCCCACAGGCTGGAAGTCCCCTGCATCGGTATCCACAATTAGCGGACCATCGCCGTTGCCAATCAGGCCGTTGATGATGCCGCTCTCATCGTTGACATCCAGACCATACTGCTCGGCCAGATCCACGCCATCGAGTACGATGCGCTGATCGACCTTGCCGTCGAGATTGGCGTCAATGGCGATGGTGGTAGAACCGTCGACAATATCGAAGCTGAGGTAATCCTCGAGGCTGTGATGCTCTTCGTTTTGCAGCAGATCGCTCAGGTCGAGCTTATCGTTTGCCAGGTCGAAGTCGATGATATGGTCTGTGCCCGTATCGCCGGCCTTCCACACAAAGGTGTCGGCGCCGTCGGTGCCGTGGAACACCTCATCACCCAGCCCCACAATGGTGCTGCCATCCTGAATAAGCAGTGAGCCGTCAACCAGGCCGGAGTCACCATTGCTGGCTTGTCCGGGATCCCCATTCTGGGCAGCGTCCTGCGGAGCAGGGCTGTTAACGAGCGTGGCATTGTCTGGGGCAAGCGGCTGGCTGTCATCCAGGGCATCAGTCACTTCTTTTGCCACGGCAAACTCACCGGAAGCCGTGCTTTGCTGGACGGTTGAAGCCTCAGGGGTGTCAGCAGCCTCAGGCGCACCGAAGGCCAACTGCGCCGCCTTTTCAGCGCCTGCATGGGCCGGTTCAGAACCCTGCAGCGGCTCTGTGGATGACTCACTCATCAGTGACCGTGCAGCCAGGAGGCTGTTGTCTTGCATCTGGTTAAGTTGCAAGGATTTAAGACCTATATCTCCCATCACTGGGTTGGCACCAAGCACAGTGATTTGGAAGTCTACGCTGCTTTGCGCGGTATCCTGATTGGATGACTCCACACTGGTGGCCACGACCGTCGCCGTATAGTTGCCCTGAGTGGTCACCTTGATTTGCAGACTGGATTTATCCCAATCGGTAATATCAACGGTGCCATTGGCGCCAACGGTAACCTGATTGCCATTGGCATCTTTAAGCACAGCGCCAACAGGCAGCCCCTGGAGTTGGACACTCAGACTCTCTGAGTTGTCAGCATCCACCAACGACGAACCTATGTTGCCGAGTTTGATAAAGTCGTCTTTGTAGCCGTAGTTATCGACTGCACTGAACGACAGGTTATCCAGAATCGCACCCACAGAGTCGGCGTTATCGGCTTCAAACAGCAGGCGATAGTTACCTGTGGCATCCACAGGCAGCGTCACCTTCTGATCGAGCAGCCAGGCCGTCGAGGTCGGATTGTAGTCATACAGCGTAATCGCCTCGGCAAGCAGCGGCTGACCATTGGCATCCAATGGCACCAGTTTCACCGTCAAACCGCTGCTTGTGGTGTTACGTGCCGCGATATCAAAGCCAAGCTCATAGAAACGACCGGCCTCGAGAGACATATCGGTGTAGAGGGTTTTGTCACCGTTATGGAATTCAATTTCCATCACCTTGTTGGTGGAGGTGCCACCAAGATACGTCTTCTCATAACCGACTTCGATTTGACCATTGGCGTTGCTGGTGTACCAGGTGCCTATGGTGTTGAGGCCGGAAATCTCATTGGCCACAACCCCGTCCCAGGGGCCATTGAAGCTCACGTCTTCAAAGTTGATGGCGGCAACGCTGGTGTAGTTTCCTACCGTCAGCACAGGCGCATCGGCCACGGCATTGACTGTGATATTGAGGGTCGAAGTACTGCCTGTATTGGTGGTGTAGGTGATCTCAGGCACGGTTCCATTCCAGTTGTTGTTTGGCACAAAACTGTAGTTACCGTTGCTGTTAAGGGTAAGCACCCCATCCGCCAACACATGAGCGGTTGAACCCGCGGTGTAGACTGTGTTGCTGCCGGCTACCTGGAAGCTGGTCACTGACAAGGTATTGTCGACATCGGTGTCATTGGTCAGCACGTTACCGGTAGCGGTCTGATCCTCATTGATGGTCTTGCTGTCTGGGGCAAGCACACTGGCATCATCAACCGGCGTAACCTGAATAATCAAGGCCGCACTTGCACCCGTGTTGGTCGTGTAAGTGACAGAAGGCACAGTACCATTCCAGTCGGCCGCAGGTTTGAAGATATAGCTGCCATCGGCATTCAGGGTCAGCTCACCTTCAGCCAGCTGCAAACGGGCGCCAGGCGCGTACTCGCTGCTGTCACCGGCAACCTTGAAGCTGACAACGTCGGTGTTGTTATCACCATCGTTGTCCAGCACGTTACCTTCGATAGGTCCGCCGTCTTCCAGACCGGTTTTGGTATCCAGGTTCGCTTTAACCTGCTGGAAATCAACCTTATTCAGGTCAATATTCAGCAGCGCGCTGCTCTCGTCGCCGTCGCCGTCCAGCACAGTGTAGGTAAAGGTATCTACCGCCCCTTGTGGGATATCACTGTTATTGACGGTGACCTGATAGTCGTAAGAGCCGTCGCTGTAGAGTGTCAGCACACCATATTGGCCAACGATCTGCGTGCCCACATTGCCACTCACGCCATCGGCCTTGTGGTCGCCCGCCTGCACCCCAATCAGGGTAATGGTGTCATCTGCACCAATAACATCGTTGGTCAGCACATTGCCGCTGGTTGAAGGCAGCTCATAGCCATCGCCTGCAACCACACGCACCACAAGCTCGTAACTGGAGGCGGCGTTTTCGGCGGTTCGAATTTCGGTAACCACCTGACCGGTCACAGGATCTCTGAAACCTATCACCTGCAGGGTGTAGAAAGCGCCTTCATAGTTGAAGGTCACACTGGTTTGACTGACGGTCACTATGTCCTTGGAGGCTTCAGGATCGTTGGTGTTGGTCGTCTCGTCATGGGCAAAGTCAACGGTCAGAGTAACCGGCGTGACCACACCATAGGAGTCGGTTACCGAGAAGGTTACGTCCATAGATGCGGCAGTAATTGCAGTGCCTGCGGCAGTAGGCCAGTTGTAATGGGTAAAGGTACCCAGCACTATGTCCTCATTCAGCCCCAAAGAGCCCGAAAGCGCCGCGTCATTGTCGATAAAACCGTAACCCGATTTATAGGTGGATGTTGGCGTTCCCCAACGCAGCTGATCAAGGCCACTGTCGTTGTCCAAACCACCACCATTGGGGTTACTGGTGCCATCAAACCGCTCAATGCTTGAACCGCCTGTAGGTACTTTCCAATCTGCAACAATACCGGACACCAGGAAGCTGTCCTGAATGATACTGACACTGCCGTTATCATCATTAGCCTGGTTATTGTCGTCAGTCACAGTAATAGCCACAGTACCTGTTGCTGTGCTGCCAAGTGAGTCTGTCGCTACAACCTGAATACCCGATACCACGACCTCATCAGCGTTCGGGTTATTTTGATGCTGGAGATCGTCCAGCAAGGTCGCGGTGACGCTTACACTGCCGGTCTCACCTGCACCAATACTTGAGCCGCTCAGGGACAGAATTATCATCTGTACCCCGCCGATGCTGCCGATAAGGTTGCCAGTACCCGAATCGAGCGACCAAACGAAGTTACCGTTCAAGCCCGACACAGTGATGCCTGCGGTTGAGCCGAAGCTGAAACCTGTGACATCGGCCGCACCGCTGGCAGTAAACGACAGTGACTGGGTCGCAGTGTCCTGATTGCTGCCTTTAGTATCTGCATCCTGCAGCGCCAGATTTACTGAGCCACCGCCATGGATATCGTTGTCGATAATAGTGGCCGTGCCGGTGACAGAACCTGAACTCAGGGTATAGGTTTCGGTAGGCTCGGCTGCCGAATCCTGCTTAGTCTGTACCAGCACCTGGAAGCTGTTTTGCCCTGCCGGCAATGTCACGCTGAAGCTGCCGTTGGCGGCAACCGAAACCGTTTGGCTTACACCATTGATAACCACGGTGACCTGATTGCCTGTGTAGTCGGCGCCCTTCACTGCGGTACCATTCGCCAGAGTCAGGTTCAGCACTGTGTCTGTGGTGGAGGTATTGCCGGTTGTTACCGTAAAGGTGTTTACATCACCTTCCACCACGGTGTTGCCGACGATGCTGCTGACCACAGGGGCACTGTCATTGTCGGTAATAGTGGCAATGCCGCTGGCACCGGTGCCATTGGCGGTCGCGCTCAGGCGATATTGCTCACTGCCTTCAAAAATGCTGTCGTCAACGGTTGCCACCTGCACCAGGAAGCTGGTTGCCCCCGCAGGCACAGTCACAGTGCTGCCGCTCACGGCTGTGTATGTGGCGCCATTGTCGAAACTCACCATATAGGTGGTGCCGGTATCTGTGCCCACAGTGGCGGTGTCGCTGCTAAGCGCCAGGGTAACTGAGGTTGCTGTGGTGCTGGCGTTACTCAAGGTCACCACAAAGGTGTTTGACTGACCTTCAACGACCGTATTGCCTACCACCGAGTTCACCACGGGCAGATCGGCTGTATCCACAATAGTGGCGGTGCCGGTATCGGTACCGGTGACGCCGCTCTCGCCGGTCACGGTGACGCTGAAGTGCTCGGCGCCTTCGTAGACACTGTCATCGGTGGTCTGGACCCGCAGCTGCAGACTGGTGCTGCCCGCCGGAATGGTCACCACGCCATTGGCCGGTACCGCCAGCCAATTGGTGCCATCGAAGTATTCCAGGTTGCCCATGTCAGCGGCATCGGTATCACCGGCATTCAGGGTCAGTTTGACCTCGGTGTCGGTGGCCGCAGCGGCGCTGAGGCTCACCGTGAAGCTGGCGATGCTGCCTTCGTTCACACTGCCTGCATCACTGATAGTGACGCTCGGACGGTCATCATCCGGGTTCGGGCCGGGGCCGGAGCCATCATCCACAATAGTGGCGGTGCCGGTATCGGTACCGGTGACGCCGCTCTCGCCGGTCACGGTGACACTGAAGTGCTCAGCGCCTTCATAGACACTGTCATCGGTGGTCTGGACCCGCAGCTGCAGACTGGTGCTGCCCGCCGCAATGGTCACGATGCCATCGGCCGGTACCGCCAGCCAATTGGTGCCATCGAAGTATTCCAGGTTGCCCATGTCAGCGGCATCGGTATCACCGGCATTCAGGGTCAGTTTGACCTCGGTGTCGGTGGCCGCAGCGGCGCTGAGGCTCACCGTGAAGCTGGCGATGCTGCCTTCGTTCACACTGCCTGCATCACTGATAGTGACGCTCGGACGGTCATCATCCGGGTTCGGACCCGGGCCGGTGCCATCATCCACAATAGTTGC
>NZ_JAKUDL010000015.1:0-32072 GCF_022484835.1 Shewanella zhuhaiensis | reverse complement strand
GGCGCGATGGCAGAATGGCTATGCTGCGGATTGCAAATCCGTCGATCTCGGTTCGACTCCGGGTCGCGCCTCCACTTTTCGATAACTTCCCTGATGAAGCATCGACACTTAGCCCGAGTGGTGGAATCGGTAGACACAAGGGATTTAAAATCCCTCGACGGTAACGTCGTGACGGTTCAAGTCCGTCCTCGGGTACCATTCAAAGCAAGCGTTAATCTTCTTTATCTCCTCGCTGTTATTTCCTGCGCCCCAAGCCGACAGTTTTGTTTTTAGCTTGATTTTCCCTTGAACTTGGTTTTCTCTCTAGCTTGGTTTTCACTGCGCTGGCAGGCCGCTTATCTTTCTGGTTATTTTGCTAGCTTCACGCATACCGCAAAGGCCCGTATAAACCTGCAGATAACACATCTTGCTGCTACAGATTGGAATGAATAAATGGATTTTGAAACGCTGGACACCATAGCCGACGCCTACATTCCGTTGTTGGCGGGGCTCTATATGTTTGCTCTGGTTTGGACGCTGATCCAGCTGCCGGGACAAAGGCGAGCGGTAGGAGCATCGGCGCTGATATTGGCACTGATGCTTATTGCAGCCTACGGGCTGATGTTTCTCGACAATTGGCTGAAGCTTTGGCCTGGCTTTGGGCTTGATTACAGCACCCACACGGCGGTGTCGTTCAGCCTGGTGCAGGCGCTTTGTATGTTGAAACGGCGCCTGTGGCCGCTCTGGATGGGTTCTTTTATTGGCTACCTTGCATTGATGCTCTATCAGCAATACCACATGGTGGCAGACATGCTAACCACCCTGATAGCGCTTATCTGGCTGCCGCTGCTTATCAGTGCTGTACTCAGGCGCGGCTTTTACAAACGCTGATGAAGGCTGAATTGCGCATCAAAGCTGATAGCAGGGGTTCATTGCTTAAAACCGCGCAGATCCCGCGACCCGATTCAGCTATTCACCAGTTGTTTTAATGCGGGTGCCGGTTTAAAGCTTGGCTGGTTAAAACCATCAGCTTCCATCATCTCGCCAGTTTGTGGATTTCTGAACTGGCGCGGCAAATAATAGCGCAGCTCAAAGGTGCCAAACTGGGGTAGGTAGAGGGTTTCACCTTCTTCGATCGCGCGGGATATTTGCGCCAGAATTTCATCCAGCATTCGCTTGGCCTGGGGCTGAGTGAGGCCATTTTCCTTCGCCATCCGGCGGCAAAGATCTGTCTTGTTCATCCGATTTCTCCAACAACACAATGGAAAAGGGGCCAGTTATAACAGCTTGGGCGATGCATTCAAGGGTAAATCCCTGAATTTAAGTTGAATGCTGGCTTTCTATGCGACCCGGGACACTACAAGTCAGTCCAGTGACGTATGACAGCGGCGTTACCAGCTGCCATGATGTAAAGAGGGCGTGTTGGAAAGTCCGGGGAGCATAGATGACAAGACGGGTGATTTTTTGGCTGCTGCTCTTGCTGGTGCCCCAGGCACAGGGTGCTGAGGCCGAGTACAGCCGCCAGCTGATGCGCGATCAGGCAAGCTTGTTCATTCTTGCCAATCAGGGCGATGTACCTGCGTTGATGCCGTTAATGCAATCTTTTGATACCGATGAAGCTGCGCTGGAGCGCGACTTCAACACCCTTCGCGCGGCTTGGGCAAGCCTTGGTTTACTCGCAAACAACCCGGACCACACCTCAATATCTAAGCTCAGCCTGTCACAGCGCCTGATAGCGCTGGAACCCAATCCGCAGTATTTGGCGGTCACCAATCAAATTCGCCACCTGTTGTGGCTTGCCCAGTCACCCTGGCCGGCGTTGACTCTTGGCGGCTGGCTGCGGCCCGGGGACGAACATAGTCAGCTGCCGGCACTGGCTGACAAACTGTATGGATTTGGTGACTTGGCTGCGCTGCCGGAAAGCTCGCTGCGCCGCTATGAAGGCGACGTGGTGGAAGCAGTGAAGTCGTTTCAGCGCCGCCACGGGTTAAAAGACGATGGTATCGTCGGGGAGAAAACCCTGTATTGGCTCAATCAGGGGCCGCGGGCAAGGGCACGGATGTTGGCGCGGGATTACTTACAGCAAAGTGCGGAGCGGCGTCAGCTACCCGCCAGTATGGTGCTGGTGAATATCCCCGCATTTGAGCTGACGCTGATGGACGAGGGCACACCTGTGCTGCACTCGAGGGTGATTGTGGGTAAACCCAGTCGCAAAACACCGCTGATGGATAGCGAAATCAGTGCGGTGGTGGTGAACCCTTCCTGGCGGGTGCCCAAGCGGCTGATGCGATTCGATGTCTTGCCCAAGGTCAGAAAAGATGGCCACTATCTGGCTAAGAAAGGCTTTATCGTCTGGACCCGCGACGGTGAAGCGCTCAACGAAACTGACGAGTTTTATCAAAAAGCCGCCCACGGCAGCTTTCCTTACCGGCTTGAGCAGCGCCCCGGGCCCGACAATGCCCTGGGCCGCTTTAAGCTGCACTTTGCCAATGACGATAACGTGTATTTGCACGATACCCCGGATAAGCACCTGTTCGACAAATCCATGCGGGCCTTGTCATCCGGTTGTGTGCGGGTTGAGAAAATCGGCGAGCTCGCCGACTGGCTTGCCAGGCAGCGGGTGGCGGATCCGCGTCAGTGGCAAGCAACCCTCAATACCCCCGAACGAACCAAGTGGTTTACCCTCAAACAGCGCCTGCCGGTGCGTTTTGTCTATTGGACCAGCTGGATAGATAGCGAAGGAAAGGCGCAATTTCGCGATGATATCTATGGTTTAATACAAGATAATCAAGTTGTTGCCAGTCATCAGCCTTAAAAGTGTGAGCTAATTAACGGGTTTTACACTTTGTTTCAGTCAGGATTTTATCTCGCGTAAAGCTTGATCATATGGGGCTTTCGTTATACTTTTTGCCTGAGTTGTCCAAAAATAATACAAAGGTGACTGAGTGACAGATTTCTCTCCTGCGCGCAGGCAGTTAATGCTTGGGCTGGGCAGTGCAGCGATGGTTTCAATGATTTCTTCGCCGGCATTTGCCAGTCGTTCAACCCAAGGCAGCAGGATGCTGAGTATGTTAAACCTCCACACCCGGGAAGAAGGCAAGGGCGCCTACTGGATTGATGGCGAATATCAAAGGCCGATATTGACCGGGTTTGATCATCTTTTACGGGATCACCGTGCGAATGAAGCGGCTCCCATGGATAAGCGACTGTACGATTTGCTGTTTTACCTGCAGGAAAATCTAAAAAGTCGCGATACCATCCATATTATTTCAGGTTATCGCTCGCCGAAGACTAACGCCATGTTGGCCAAGAAAAGCGGCGGAGTGGCCAAAAAGAGCCTGCATATGGAAGGTAAAGCTATAGATATCGCCATTCCAGGGGTCCGCCTGGACAAGGTAAGAGACGCTGCGAAAGAGCTTAAGCTGGGTGGTGTTGGCTACTATCCACAATCAGGCTTTGTTCACGTGGATGTGGGACGGGTGCGCAGCTGGTAATGCTGTGAAACCAGCCCGATAGCTGTGGCATTAAACGGCCATAGTCAGTTAACAGGGAGCAACATCCGGTACGTAAGCTGGATTGCTCCCTTTTTAATTGCCAGTCCGACAGGGTGGTGGAAAGGACGCAGTAAAACTGTCTGAGGGATTGGGGGCGCTGCTTACCGCCGACACGATTGGCCAGCATATCCAGTTCGGCCACGCAGGCCATGGCTTCGGCGAGCAGTAAATCGATGGCATTAACGGAAATGGCCAGCGAATCGAACTTGTACTCAAGTCGATTCATCAGGGTATCCAGCAAAAGGCAGCTTCCCTGCCATTGGCGGGTTACCTCAATCAAGCACGCCGTGGATGAGGCCATGACAACACTCCGTCAATCTGATGCCAGAAGACTAGCAGTGGCTTATCCCATGAGATGTGACATAGATCACGCATCAACCCTTGGTAACCACAAGATTTTCCTTGCTGTTACAAATGCAAACTTTGGTTATCAAGTGGCCGAAATTGCTCGGGAAGTAACGCATTCCTTGCCGCCTTATGGGTGCTGTGTTAGACTTCGCGCGCTTTGGGATTTCCCGGGCAGGTGCTTATTGGTTGGTCGAAGACCGATTTGCATTTTAACTTTTTGATATGAGTGATAAAAACATGTCTTACACTATTACTGCACAAACCCGCACTGAGATCGGGAAAGGTTCGAGCCGCCGCCTGCGTCGTGAGGGTAAAGTTCCTGCTGTTATCTATGGTATCGGTAAAGAGCCAGTTGCCATCGTTTTCGAGCACAAGGACATCATCAACATCCAGACCAACGATGATTTCTACACCAGCGATCTGACCATCGTTCTGGACGGCAAAGAAGTGAAAGTACGCGCCCAGGCCATGCAGCGCCACGTGTTCAAGCCAATGATCGAGCACGTAGACTTCGTTTACGCCTAATCGACGGCTTTGCCGAGAAAAAGCGCCCCAGTGGCGCTTTTTTTGTGCCCGCTTTACGCCGTTTTCATCCTGATTGCGCCGTTTTCATCTTATTGTGCCGAATGTCACTGTCGATGGGCGTTCGTCATTTGAAATGGAACAATCGCTAGGGTGAGTGTGCCAGCTAATCGGCTCTTCTCACTTCACCTACGTCCAGGCGCCTGATAACCAAAGCTCCTGATAACCATGATGCCGATAAATATGGTTCAGCGCCGTATAGAAAGAAGAGATAGAGTTACCGGGCACCGTACATGGCTGCTGTCTATGGGGATAAAAAAGCCGACGGTTTAGCATCGGCCTTTGAGTATTCAGCTGAGCAAGTTTACAGGTCGAAGTTGTAATAGATATCCAGCGATTGGCCCAGGGTGCCAGATACGGTTTCCAGATACAGCTGCGACAGCAGGTAATAACGCACAGTCATTTCGTAGCCCGGGTTAAACACGCCCACCCCGTATTTCACCATCAGATCTTCACCTATGTAGCCGCTGATGGCCACCCGGCCTTCATCGTTGGCATCGAGCTGCACATTGGAGAAGCCGAACTTTTCAACCAGCGAGGTAGCGGTACTGCCGATATTGTTGATGGCGCCGCCTGACAGGGACGAGCTCAGCGACAGCGCCGCGCTCATCATCAGTGCATTGTTATCGCCGCTGCCATTGCTGTCGAAACCCTTGCCCTTGATGATGTACGACAGGATCTCAGCCTGCTCCTTGGATGGGTTGGAAAACAGGGTCACTTCCGGTGCCATGCCGGTGCCGGTTATGCGTACCCCGGCCACCAAATCTTCCTCTTTAATTTCGCGAATGGCTTCGATATTGAGGTTAGGCAGCTGCGGTGGCCCAACAAACTGTACTTCACCTTTGGGGATCTTCAGGGTCTGACCCATAAACTTGTAACTGCCGCTCACCACCTTCACATCGCCAAACAGCAGTGGCGGCTTAAAGGCTTGCTGCTGCAAACGTATGGTGCCGTCTAGTTTGCCCTTGAGGCCCATACCTTCAATTTTCACCTCATCGCCCACGCGAATGTTCAGATCGGCAATGATGCCGTAAGGGCTGGTCTTCTGCTCGGCGGCGGCGATGGAGTCATCGAATACCACATCGTTTGACACTGCCACGCCGCCTTCGGCGAGTTGCACTATCTTGATATGACCGGTGGGGATATTTACCGCGCCTTTGACATCCATGGTTTTGGCATCGAACACCAGCTTAAGATCCGGCGACACGTCCAGCAGCGCCATTGGCGGTACGATAACCGCAAGCTTGTTGCCTTTGACCAGCAACTCACCACTGAACTCGCCGCCGGGCCAGGCGATATTACCGCTAAGCTCACCCGGGCCGTCGCCCATCTGCCAGTCGCCGCGGACCATGGCGCGCTGTCCGGCAAAGTTCACATCCATGTCCACATCGCTGATAAGGGTAGGGTTGGCGCTGGCGGAGAAGGCGCCTTTGATAAGCCTTAAATCACCACTGACCTGTGGCTCCATCAGGTTACCACCCAGCATCAGATTGCTGGTGAGCTGGCCTTCGAGGGTATCGAGCTGAGGTAAAAACTCTTTAAGGGCTTCAAGCCTGATGCTGTCGAGGCGCACAAAACCATCGAGGGTGCGATCCGGCGTCACCTTCACACTGACTTCGCTCTCAAGGCTTGCCAGGGTGCCTGACAAAAAGCGCAGTCGGGTGCTTAGCGCCTCAGGCGTGAGACTGGCATTGAGACGCAGCTCTTCGTAGGCGACTTCCACAACCTGGCCTTTGGGCCTGCTGAGCAGCACCCTGCCCGGGGTAAAGGCCAACAGCAGCTCGCCGGTGGGTTTGCGTTTGGGCGACCAGGTGACGTTGGCATCCAGACTCGCATCGCCCTGCCAGTCTATGTTTTGTGGCAGTACCCGGTCGATGATGGCACCGGGTGCTCCCCTAAAGCTCAGGGCCACATCACCGGTTGCCCCGAGTTTGGCCGGACGGGCCAGACACAGGGCGCTGTTTTGTTGTACAAGGCAGGCATCGTTGAGGCTGCCACTGTTCTTATTCAGATCCCAACCAAATTCCATGTCCTTGGAGAGCTGCCAGTCACCGAATTCGCTGCCAATATTCAATCGGCTCAACACGGCACTGACTTGCTTGCGCTTATCATCAAACTCAGAGTGCAGCACTGTGTCCAGACGGAGATCGCCAAAGGTCTGGGCGCGCAGGCGTTGGCTGTTCATATCGCCTTTGCCGCCCAGGGTTATGGTCTCAAGCTTACGTTCGCCCACATTCAGCTGCTCTCCTTTGACGGAAAGCGCAAACTCATGATTGGCCTTGGGCTGATACATACCCTTGATATTCAGGCTCTCAAGGGTTGCGCCGCCGGCCTTGATGGCAACGCCCAGGGCTTCGAGGTTAACAAAGGGGTCTTGCTGGGCACCGCTCACGGTTAAGGTGGCGTTGAACTGGCCGGCAAGTTCCGGGGAGAGCAGCGACAGATCCGGGGCGCGGATGATGCCATCGAGTGCCCAATCCTTTTTCACATCGCCATTTATGTCGATTGTGGCGCCCATAGCGGCGAGAGAGAAGTCTTTGGCGCTGAGATGCAGCTCATGATCCACGCTCACATCGCCGCCCATGGTGACCGGGTAGCCATCGAGCTCACCGCGGATGTCGGTATCACTGAGTGCGATTTGCCAGCCCTTATCCAAACTTCCGCTGACCCGTAACTTGCCGTCCAGGCTGCCACTTGGCAGAGCGCCGGGGGTGGCCGCTTGATGCTGTGGGGCGGTTTGTTTCTCTTTTCCACTTTCTTTGGCGGCAACTGCTAAGTCAGTTACCGCGTCATTGGCTCCTTGCTGCACAGCTAAAGCCGGGTTTGCTGCGTCGACTGCTTCTGAAACCTCAGGCGCTTTGGCTTTGGCCGTATTTGCCGTATCAGTTTTGGCTGTTTTTGGCGCATCGACTTTGGCGGTATCGGCTTTCGCGCTGGCAGCGGGGTTCTCAGGCAATATGATGGCGGAGGGGGTGAGCTGCTGGAAGGCCACATTGGCATCCCAGCTCAGCGTCTTGGCATAGTCAAGGCTGCCATTTAACTGAATGTCACCCGGCTCACCGCTGATATTAAGTGACGCGATATTCAGCTTTTGGGCAGCGTTGGACAGCACCGCATCGAGATCCAGCGGCGTGTGGAACGGCGTGGTGACCTTTGTGCTTAGCTTGGCTTGCTGCGCATCCAAATCCCCGCTGGCATTCAGTTTAAGGTCGGTTGCCAGATACTCGGGTTGACTCAAAGGCCAGCCAGCCCGTGGGGCATCGAGCGTCAGGGTAAACGGCAGTTTCGGATCTGACAGGGCGGCGTCCAGCGCAAGGCGCAGCTCGGCAGAGCCTTTGGCGTCGACCTCGGCCTTGAGTGCGTCCATATTACCGTTTGCCACCAGGGTCAGCTGCTGCTTGCCAAGCTCGGGCATCAAAGAAGGCGAGTCGGTATCAAGCTTAAGCTTGATGGCAAGGGGGTAGTTTTTGCTGAGCTCAACCGTACCTTTAAGCTCAAGGTTTGCTTCATCGTGGCGCACCAGCAGTTCGGTTAAGGTCAGCTGGCTGCCTTCAAAGTCGGCCGCAGCGGTGATAAGGCTGAAGTGGTCCTTGCGTTCACCAAGGTTCAGGGTCGAGTTTTTTATCTCGGCCGTCTTGAGGTGAAGGTCCATCGGCAATTGGATTTCCGGCAGCGCCGCCAGCGGCCATGTGGATGTGGACGTGGCATCAGACTTGCCAGTCTCTTCCACCTTGGCGGTTTCAGCAGACACATCGGCCTTGGCGGCCTCATCAGAGGCTGCGGTGGTGGGAATGGCTATCAGCAGGCCATCGCTGCTGAGGAAGTCGACCCACAAACCGTCGTCCTGCCAGCGGGCGCCGGTTGCCAGCTGCGCGGCAGCAAAGGTCATGGCATCCAGGCGAACATTGACCCTGTTAATCTCGGCGCTGTCCAGTGCCAGGGTGATTGGCAACTTCAGTGGGCCGGATGCCTCTTCTGCTTCATTGCTGTCGGACTTTGGCAGCGCTGCGGTATCAACGGCCACATCCACATCGTCGAGGTTCAGCGCGTTGATACACACGCCTTTGGTCAGCAGGCAGGAAGGTTGCCACAGCAGTGACACCGCATCAGCCTTCACCTCGATACCTGGCATAGCGTAAGAAACTTCGCTCAGGGCCAGGTCGCGGTTTAAGGTGCCGCTTTGGTATTGGGCCGAAAAGCCCGGCACCAGTTTGGAAGCCAAACTTACCGCCATATGGGCGCCAAAGGGGGTGCCAAGCACCAGTGCCAGCACTACCAGCAGCGTCAGTGGCAGATAAATCGCGATACGGACAATTAACTTAAATAACCGCCAGGGGTGATACCAGGGCTTTTTGATGGGTGTTTCGGCTGCAGCCGGGCTTGGCACTGTTATATCCTGTGTCATAGCTCGCTCCCCATGGTCAGGTGAATACGCCAGGAGCGGTCAAGGGTTTCGGTCTCTTTAAGGCCTACGCCTATATCCAGCTTGATGGGGCCAATGGGCGATATCCAGTGCACCCCACCGCCAACGGCTACTACGGGTTCAAACTGGTCTTTATCGAAGGCGTTACCGGCATCGACAAAGCTGCCCAGGCGCCAGGATGGAGTCAGGTAATATTGATACTCAAGGCTGCCTACCGCCAGATACCGGCCGCCGACCACTTCGCGGCCTATGGTGCCGTCGGTGCCCGTGTACTCATAAAAAGGCCCAAGTTCCTGATAGGCATAGCCGCGAATACTCTGATCGCCACCGGCGAAAAATCGCAGTGACGGCGGCACCAGCGCCAGATCGGCGTCGGACACCAGATTGACACCAAAATCGGCGCGGGCAACCAGGCGGTGTTTGTCAAAGAAGGTATCAATCCATTTGAACTTGGCTTGAATACGGGTGAGGCGGGTTTCTGAGCCCAGACTGGGATCGGCATAGTCCACACTGTAAGAATGCCGGTAACCCCATTTGGGGTCGAGCGAGGCATCGCCGCGCACTGTACTGGAAAGGCTGACGCCGCCAAGCACGAAGCTAGGGTCGTAATCGGTATCCGACTGGGTATAGGCTTCTTTAATATAATCAAGCGAGTAGCCCCAAAGCCAGCCGCTTTTCAGCCGCTGGGTTCTGACAACCCCCAGCAGCCCCTTGCTCGATTCAAGTTGCCCTGTGTTGGTGAAGTCGAGCTTTTCCGGATCGTACACCTGGGTCACACCATACTTGTCACGCAGCAGCCCAAAACGGATTTTCAGCTGATCGTCCAGCGGATGGGTGAGCGGTATGGTGTAGGTGGTTAAAAACTTCGGCCTGTCAGGTGACCATTCGATACTGGTTTCCTGGGAGTGGCCATAACGGTTGATTTGCGGGGTACGCCAGGTGACCCGCACCCGTGGCTCAAATGAGCTGTCGGTGCTACTGCCAATATCGGCGCCAAGACCGAGTTCGATAGAATGGTCAGGGCGGTTTTCAAGCTCTACCCGCACTGGTACTTCTCCGTCCTGCGCCTTATCGAGCAGCGGCAACACCTTTACCGAGCGGAAATAGCCGGTTTCCTGCAGCTTACTGTTAAAGGTCGACAGCCTGCGGGTGGCGTAGGGGGTGTCGTTATCGAAGGGGATAAGCTTATCGAGAAAGCCTTCTTCGAGGGTATGGCCTTCAAAGCTCACATCGCCAAAGCGATAGCGATCGCCCGAGTTAAAATGCAGACTGATAGTGGCGCGGTTTTCGTCGCGGTTGACCCGGATCTCCGCCTTGGTATATTCGCCATCGAAGTAACCGCGGGACAGGGCGATGGCGCCAAGCTCCGCCTTCAGGCTTTCATATTGGCCGTGGTTGAGCACATCGCCCGGACGCAGACTCACGTTATCGAGCCAGCGGGAGAAACTCTCGTCCCTCAGCATATCGCCGCCAAAGCGGATATCCACCCAATCGATGCGGGTCGGTTCGCCGGATGTGACGGCAAGGGTAAGTTCCCAGGGGCCTTTTTCGCTGCGGGTCAACGATTGGCTGACGTCACTGTGGTAGTAACCCACGGATTGCATGGCGGCATCCACCGCATCGTCCACGTTAAATAAAAAGGCGCGGCGCTGCACATCGGTCTCGGGCAAGGTGCCCAGGTGAGCAATAATGTTTTTTTGCAGCGATTCATCTACGCCGGATACGGTGACGCGCAGCAGTGGGTCGGCTGCGTGGGCTGCCGGGAGCAGCAGGGAGGCAAATACCGCCGTCGAAGCGGTCAAAAAACGAGAGTTCAAGGGCGCAAAAGTCCTGGATCGCGGTCAATATTCCATTGGCTCCAATTGTCGCCTCAAGCGCCATTAACAGCAAGGTCGGGATTGAGTTTAAAACGTAAAATCGTTAAAAAGAACACAGGCTTGTCACACAAAAGCAGGATAAAAATGAACAAACAGCTCGCCCTCTTAACCCTGATGCTCAGCCTAGGAGCCACTATGCCTTCATCAGCCGACACCACGACGCCTTACGGTATTGCCATTCACGGTGGCGCCGGAACCATTTCCAAGGCCAAATTGACCGAAGAGCAGGAGCAGGCTTACCGGGATAAACTCGAAGAAGCCGTCAACGCCGGTCATAAGATCCTTGCCAAGGGAGGCGATAGCCTCGATGCCGTGAAAGCCGCTATCAATATTCTTGAAGACAGTCCGCTGTTTAATGCAGGCTACGGCGCGGTTTACACCTTCGACGGCGCCCACGAACTGGACGCGTCCGTGATGGATGGCAAGACCTTGAATGCCGGTGCTGTGGCCGGGGTAAAGCATATTAAAAACCCCATCGACTTGGCGCTGCTGGTGATGAATAAGTCAGACCACGTGATGCTTTCAGGCAGCGGCGCGGAAGAGTTTGCGCTGACCCAGGGGATGGCGCTGGTGCCGGCCAATACCTTTGATACCGATAGCCGTTATCAGCAGCTTTTGGATGCCAAGGCCAAAATCAAGGCGGCTGAAAGTGCTGACAAAGATTTTCATGCCTCGGCCACCAGTCTGGATCTGGATTACAAGTTCGGTACTGTCGGCGCCGTGGCGCTCGATAAAAATGGCAACCTGGCCGCAGGTACATCAACCGGTGGTATGACAGCCAAACGTTTCGGCCGGATTGGCGACTCGCCGGTGATTGGCGCGGGCACCTACGCCGAAAACGGCGTTTGCGCGGTGTCGGCCACCGGTCACGGTGAGTACTTCATCCGTTACCATGTTGCCGGTGATATCTGTGCCCGTATCAAGTACCAGCAAAAGAACGTGATTCAGGCCGCCGACGAAGTGATTAACCAGCGTCTGCAACAAGCCGGTGGCAGTGGTGGGGTGATTGCCATTGACGCTCAGGGCAATGTGGCCACGCCGTTCAACACCGAGGGCATGTACCGCGCCAGTCGGGTTGGCAAGGACGAGCCCGTTATCATGATTTGGCGTGATAAATAAGCTGTCGCGAGCTAGCTGTGTTTCAGGTAGGCCGCGAGTGCCTACCTGAGCGATTCAATACCTGCCGGATGCAGTTTTTAGCTTTGCAGATGCTGTTTTTGACGGTGCCAATCCCGCACTTTTCACTCGATTGAGGCAATCGATAAGCTTGACAGGCAACCTTTGTTGTTTTTTTCTACACTTGGAAGTGAAACTACTGACAGGGGAATGCCATGGATTCGATTAAAGTCAGGGAGCATATGGACAGGCAAGCCGTATTGCTCAAACCTGATATGACGCTTGCCACTGCGGTCGAGATGTTGCTTCAACATAAAAAGAACGGTGCACCGGTTGTCGATAACGCGCGCCATCTGGTGGGGTTTCTGTCCCAACAGGATTGTTTGGCTGTGATGCTCAAAAGCAGTTATCACTGTGATTTAACCGCCACCGTGGCTGACTGCATGCGTGCCGATGTGCTTTGGGTCAGCCCGGAAGACAGTATGCTGCGCCTCGCCGAGCAGATGACCGGCCCCAAGCCGAAAATCTACCCCGTGGTCGAAAACGGCCAGGTGATAGGCACCATTAACCGCACCAATGTGCTGGCTGCCATGAACACCTACATGCAGCAATGCTATCTTGCACCCGCTTAAGGCGCATGACTGCACAAAAAAGCCCCGGCCGCCGGGGCTTTTTTATACCCAAAGCCAACGCTTCTTGTTAGGATCCTGTGTTTTGATTCTCGCTGGGGAAACCGGATTTGAGCGCTGCAGGACACCCTCTCTCCCGTGCCTATTTACAGGAATGTTTTCAAACGGATGTGGTACGCATTCGCCGTGAGCTCAGAGAGCTTGAGCGGCTTGACGATGATGCTGCCCGTACAGAAAAACGTGAGGCTTTGACGGTCCGCGCCGAGGCCGCACGGGCCAAGGTCACTGAGCGGCTCAATAACCGCCCCAATATCCGCTATCCCGACAATCTGCCGGTGTCACAGAAAAAAGACGACATCGCCGCGGCCATTGCCGCCCATCAGGTGGTAATTGTTGCCGGTGAAACCGGTTCAGGTAAAACCACCCAGCTGCCGAAAATCTGTCTTGAGCTTGGCCGTGGCAGTCGTGGTCTGATTGGCCATACCCAGCCGCGCCGTCTGGCGGCCCGCAGTGTGGCGACCCGGGTTGCAGAAGAGCTGCAAAGCCCGCTGGGTGAGGCGGTGGGCTTTAAGGTGCGCTTTGCCGATGCCATCAATGAAAACAGCTATGTGAAGCTGATGACCGACGGTATTTTGTTGGCGGAGCTATCGTCAGATCGCTTTTTGAATCAGTACGATACCCTAATTATCGACGAGGCCCACGAGCGCAGCCTCAATATCGACTTTATTCTTGGCTACTTAAAAGAGCTGCTGCCAAGAAGGCCGGATCTCAAGATTATCATCACCTCGGCCACCATAGACGTGGACCGTTTCTCCAAACACTTCAATAACGCCCCCGTGATTGAAGTGTCTGGCCGGACTTATCCGGTGGAGACCCGTTATCGGCCGCTGGTGAAAGACGATGAGCCGGATCTGGATTTGATGGACGGCATCTTTGAAGCCGTTGATGAACTGGTGGCCGAAGGCCCCGGCGATATTCTGATTTTTATGAACGGTGAGCGGGAAATCCGTGACACAGCTGAGCAGCTCGCCAGGCGCAACTACCGCGATACCGAGGTATTGCCACTGTATGCGCGGCTTTCTTACGGCGAGCAGTCCAAGGTGTTTAAGTCCCATACAGGGCGACGGATTGTGCTTGCCACCAACGTGGCCGAAACCTCGCTTACTGTGCCCGGTATTCGCTATGTGATTGACCCGGGCACAGCCCGCATCAGCCGCTACAGCTATCGCACCAAGGTGCAGCGGCTTCCTATCGAGCCTATCAGTCAGGCCAGTGCCAACCAACGTCAGGGCCGCTGTGGCCGGGTAGGGCCAGGCATTTGTATTCGCCTTTACGCCGAACAGGACTTTTTATCGCGGCCGGAGTTTACCGACCCGGAAATTCTGCGCACCAACCTGGCGTCGGTGATTTTGCAGATGCTCTCCATCGGTCTGGGTGATATCAAGGGCTTCCCCTTTATTCAGCCCCCCGATGAGCGCCATATCAAAGACGGCTTTTTGCTGCTGGAAGAATTGCAGGCCATCAAGCTGAAAAAAGGCTTGCCGCAGATGACGCCCCTTGGCCGCAAGCTCGCCCATGTGCCGCTGGACCCCCGTCTTGCCCGCATGGTGATTGAGGCTGCCGGCCGAGGCGCTTTACACGAAGCCCTGGTGGTAACCTCGGCGCTGTCGATTCAGGACCCACGAGAGCGGCCGCTTGAGAAAAAACAGGCTGCCGATGAGGCCCACAGCCGCTTTGCCGACAAAGACTCTGACTTCGTCTCCCTGCTGAATCTGTGGAACTACATCAAGGAGCAGCAAAAGGCGCTCTCCGCCAGTCAGTTCCGTAAATTATGTAAGCAGGAATACCTGGCCTATCTGCGGGTGCGGGAGTGGCAAGACCTTTACACTCAGGTGCGCCAGAGTGTGCATGAGCTGAAACTCAAATTAAACAGCGTACCTGCCGACTACGACAGCCTGCACCGCTCTCTCTTGTCCGGCCTTTTAAGCCACATCGGCTTTAAAGACAATAACAACGAGTATCTGGGCGCCCGCAATCGCCGTTTTTATGTGTTCCCGGGCTCGCCTCTGGCGAAAAAAGGCCCCAAGTGGATAGTGGCGGCAGAGCTGACCGAAACCAGCCGTTTGTTTGCCCGTGGCTGCGCCAAAATCGAGCCGGAATGGCTTGAGGAACTGGCCGCGCATCTGATTAAAAAGCAGCACAACGAGCCCCACTTTGAAGCCAATCAGGGCGCGGTGGTGGCGTTTGAAAATCAGGTGCTTTACGGGCTGACTGTGGTAAATCGCCGCAAGGTTCAGTACGGCCCCATCAATGCCATCGAGGCGCGGGAAATCTTTATCCGCAGTGCGTTGGCAGAAGGGCAGCTTAAAACCCGTGAAGCCTTTTTCCTGCATAACCAAAAGCTGCTTGAAGAGGTGGAAGAACTTGAGCACAAGTCGCGCCGGCGCGACATTCTGGTGGACGAGCAGGTGCTGTTCGATTTCTACAACGAGCGCTTGCCGGAAGGCATTTTCAACGCACCCAAGCTGTTCAGTTGGTGGAAAGAAGCCAGACGCAAACAGCCTGAGCTGCTTAATTTCAATGAAGAGATGCTCTATGCCCGCAGCACAGGCCACGTCTCCAGGCTGGACTTCCCTGACAAGTGGCATCAGGGCAACTTAAGCTTTGCACTGAGTTACCACTTTGAACCGGGCGCTGAGGATGACGGTGTCAGCGTGCACATTCCGGTGGCGCTGCTCAACCAGGTGGAAGACAGCGGTTTTGATTTCCTGGTGCCCGGACTTCGGGAAGAGAAGTGCGTGGCGCTGATTAAATCCTTGCCAAAGGCGCTCAGACGCAATTTCGTTCCGGCGCCGGATTATGCCCGCGCCGCTGTGGAAGCCATGTCACAGGAGATGCCGCTGCTGGATTCGTTAAGCCACCGGCTGCTTCGCATGACCGGCACCCGGGTGTCGGCCGATGACTTCAATACCGATGAGCTGCCAGCGCACCTTAAGATGAATTTCAAGATTGAGGATGACAAGGGCAAGCTTGTAGGGCAAGGGCGTGATTTGGACGCCTTGAAAGCCAGTTTGCAGGGCGTTGTTGCCACGGCCATTCGTCAGGTAGCCAAGTCTGGTATCGAGCAGTCTGGATTGACTGGCTGGACCATAGAGGCGCTGCCGGAGCAATTCCAGCGCCGCAAGGGCAACTATGAGGTGAAAGCCTATCCTGCGCTGGTGGATGAAAAAGACAGTGTGGCTGTGAAGCTCTTTGATGATGAGCATCAGGCGGAAAAGGCCCATGCTCAGGGCGTGCGTCGCTTACTGCTTATCAATATTCCATCGCCAGTCAAACACTTACAGCAGGCGCTGCCCAACAAGGCCAAGCTGGCAATGTACTTTAATCCCTTTGGTCAGGTGCAGCTGCTGATTGACGACATTATCGATGCGGCGGTGGCGCAAATTATCGACAGCGATAATCTCAAGGTGCGTGATCAGGCCGGGTTTGAGCAGGCCAGGGACAAGGTGCGTGCCAGCCTCAACGAAGTCGCCGAAGGGCTGGCGCTCAAGGTCGAGCAAATCCTTACCCTGCATAACGCCATCAAAAAGCGCCTCAAGGGCAAAATCAGCCTGGATATTGCGTTTGCAATGAGTGATATCCAGACCCAGCTTGACCGGCTGGTATACAAGGGCTTTGTGGCCGATTGTGGCCACGCTCGCCTGGCGGATGTTATTCGCTATCTGAAGGCCATTGAGTACCGGCTTGAAAAACTGCCGGTGGATCCGGTACGCGACAAGCTGCAATTGCTGTCAATTCACAAGGTGGAGCAGGCGCTGGAGGCGCAGCTTGCCAAGGTGCCAAAAAGTCAGCCGGTACCAGCCCATTTGCAGGAGGCTCGCTGGCTGATTGAAGAGCTCAGGGTGTCGCTGTTCGCCCAGGTGCTGGGTACCTCGGTGCCGATTTCAGAAAAGCGGGTACTGCTGCATATAGCGCAGTAACCCTTCTTACCCCTTGGGATTAGCGGGCCGTGATCTGGATCACGGCCCGTTTTTTATCCTTCCTACCTCTTTGTAAATATTTTTCAAAAATCCTTCCTTTTGCTGTGGTCAAACGGTGCTTTTTTGGCCTAGCTTTAGTAGTTGCTGAATAGCTGAAATATGCTTAAGAAGCAGTAAATAATCGAAAAGAGCGCTTGAAATTCATGATCTCGTTTGAAATTGCGGGAAATAGATGATCTGGATCAAGTGGCATTCTGTTTACCGATTTCGGGGTATACAGTTTGTTAACAGTGGGCGCGTATGATCAGACTCGAAAGAAATGCTGCTGTAACTCACTGAACCTACAGTAAAGAGACACGGCACAGAGCGGGCATTGCCCGAGGCTAATGGAGGACACATGAGTTCCGATCCCCAAGACAATCAAAAGAGCCTGGAGCTGAAGATTTTTATCTTCCTGACCGTTTTCCTGGCGCCGCTGCTGGCCGTTGGGCTGGTGTCGGCCTATGGCTTCGCCATTTGGCTTGGCCAGATTTTTACCGGCCCACCGGGCGCGGGCTAAACAAAATAATCAGAACAAATTTCTAACCTTTAGTGGAAACGCCAATGAGCAATGAACTTCATGTCACCAGCCTGATTGTCCAGGTGTTACCGGAAAAGATGTCCGAGGTGCGCGGCCAAATCATGGCCATGGCCGGAGCCGAGCTTTCCGTGAACAACGAGGTCAAGTTGGTGGTGGTGCTGGAGGGCAACTCCCAGAAAGACATTTTGGCTGGTATTGAGGCCATTAATGGTCTGCCAGGTGTGATGTCGGCCACCATGGTTTATCACCAGAGTGAAGTGCTGGAAGAGGATGAGCAATGAAAATGAACAGACGTGAATTTATGAAGGCCAATGCGGCAATCGCCGCGGCCGGTGTTGCCGGGCTGGCTTTGCCGGCGACCGCCAGCAATCTTATTACCAGCTCTGAGCAGACCAAGCTTGACTGGAACAAGGCACCTTGCCGTTTCTGCGGTACTGGCTGCTCGGTTATGGTTGCCACCCGCGATGGCCGCGTTGTAGCCACCCACGGCGATGCCAACAGTGAAGTAAACCGCGGCCTCAACTGTATCAAGGGCTACTTCCTCTCCAAAATCATGTACGGCAAAGATCGCCTGCAAACCCCAATGCTGCGTATGACCAACGGTCAGTACGACAAGAATGGTGAATTCACTCCTGTCAGCTGGGACAGCGCCTTCGACATCATGGCCGAAAAGTGGAAAGCCACTATCAAGGCCAAGGGCCCAACCGCCATCGGTATGTTTGGCTCAGGCCAGTGGACCGTGTGGGAAGGTTACGCCGCCTCCAAGCTGATGAAAGCCGGTTTCGGCTCCAATAACATTGACCCCAATGCCCGTCACTGTATGGCCTCCGCGGTAGTGGGCTTTATGCGCACCTTCGGCATGGACGAGCCCATGGGCTGTTACAACGATATGGAAGCTGCCGACGCCTTTGTGCTGTGGGGCTCCAACATGGCCGAAATGCACCCCATTCTGTGGAGCCGCGTGACCGACCGTCGCCTGAGCGCGCCCCACGTTAAAGTTGCCGTGCTGTCTACCTTCGAGCACCGCTCCTTTGAACTTGCCGACTTGCCTGTGGTCTTCACACCACAAACCGATCTGGCCATTCTCAACTTTATCGCCAACTACATCATTCAAAACGACATGGTGAATCATGACTTCGTTAAGAAGCATGTGAACTTCCGTCAGGGTGTGACTGACATTGGTTACGGTCTGCGTCCGACCCACCCACTGCAGCAAAAGGCGAAAAACGTTGCCACGGCAGGGGATTCGACCCCCATCGATTTCGATGCCTTCAAGGCCTTTGTGTCTGAGTACACAGCGGAGAAAGTCAGTAAGATGTCCGGCGTTGCCGAAGACAAGCTGGTGGAACTTGCCAAGTTGTATGCCGATCCCAACACCAAGGTCACGTCTTTCTGGACCATGGGTGTCAACCAGCATACCCGCGGCGTATGGTGTAACAACCTGATTTACAACATCCACCTGCTGACAGGCAAGATCTCTACGCCCGGTAACAGCCCATTCTCGCTGACCGGTCAGCCTTCGGCCTGTGGTACCGCCCGTGAAGTGGGTACCTTCTCCCACCGTCTGCCTGCAGACATGGTGGTGACCAATCCCAAGCACCGTGCGGTTGCGGAAGGGATCTGGAAAATCCCCGCCGGTATTATTCCACCCAAGCCAGGCTACCACGCGGTTGAGCAAAACCGCCGCCTGAAAGATGGCGATATCAACGCCTACTGGGTGCAGGTAAACAACAACATGCAGGCTGCGCCTAACATGATGGAAGAAACCCTGCCGGGTTACCGTAACCCAGCCAACTTCATCGTGGTGTCGGATGCTTACCCAACTGTGACTACCCAGGCCGCCGACCTGATTCTGCCTACTGCCATGTGGGTTGAGAAAGAGGGCGCCTACGGTAACGCTGAGCGTCGTACCCAGTTCTGGCATCAGTTGGTAAGAGCACCGGGCGAGTCACGTTCAGATCTGTGGCAGTTGATGGAGTTCTCCAAGCGCTTTACCACCGATGAGGTCTGGCCAAAAGACGTACTGGATGCCAACCCAGCATACAAAGGCAAGACTTTGTATGAAGTGCTCTACAAAAACGGTAACGTCGACAAGTTCCCGCTGGCGGACCGCGATGCCAAATACGCCAACGATGAAGCCGAACACTTTGGTTTCTACGTGCAAAAGGGCTTGTTTGAAGAGTACGCCACCTTTGGCCGTGGCCACGCCCACGACCTGGCGCCATTCGACATGTACCACGAAGCCCACGGCCTGCGCTGGCCTGTGGTGGACGGTAAAGAAACCCTGTGGCGCTACCGTGAAGGTTCAGATCCTTATGTCAAACCCGGCAAGGGCTTTGAGTTCTACGGCAAGCCAGATGGCAAGGCGGTGATTTTTGCACTGCCATACGAACCCGCCCCCGAAGCGCCGGATGAAGAATACGATATGTGGCTGTCTACCGGCCGTGTGCTGGAGCACTGGCACTCAGGCTCCATGACGCAGCGTGTGCCCGAGCTTTACCGCGCCTTCCCTGACGCCGTGTGCTTTATGCACCCGGACGATGCCAAGGCCCGTGGTCTGCGCCGTGGTGATGAGGTTAAGGTTGTGTCCCGCCGCGGTGAAATCCTCACCCGCGTTGAGACCCGTGGCCGTAACAAGCCGCCCAAGGGCCTGGTGTTTGTTCCCTGGTTCGACGCCAGTCAGCTCATCAACAAGGTCACTCTGGATGCGACAGATCCTCTGTCCAAACAGACCGACTTCAAGAAGTGTGCTGTCAAAGTGTTGAAGGCTTGAGGAGACAAACCATGAAAACAATGAAAACACTCTCTGCGCTTGCTCTGGTTGCCTTCGCCTGTATGACCAACGCCAGCACAGTGTCTGATGAGAAAATCGCGACCCTGCGTCAGGCTCCGCTGAATGTGGAAGTCACACCGCCTGCGATGCAGAAGGTGATGAACAAAGACATCAAAGAGGCTCGTAACTATCCGATGCAGCCACCGGTCATTCCCCACAAGATTGATGGCTACCAGCTGGATCTGAAGGTGAACAAGTGTATGTCGTGCCACGCCCGTACCCGTACTGGCGAGTCTCAGGCGCCCATGGTGAGCGTGACTCACTACATGGACAGGGACAATAACTTCCTGGCCGAGCTGTCACCACGCCGTTACTTCTGTGTTCAGTGTCACGTGCCGCAGCTTGATGCCAAGCCATTGGTTGACAATGAGTTTATTGACCTTGACCACCTGCTGAAGTCTGAGCAGACCCAGGCCAAACACTAGGAGTCGCTATGTGGGATAAGCTGAAAAAAGTATGGCAAACCCTCAAGAAACCCAGTGTGCATTACAGCCTTGGTTTTCTGACCCTCGGTGGCTTTGTGGCCGGGGTGATCTTCTGGGGTGGCTTTAACACCGCCCTGGAAGCCACCAACCAGGAAGCTTTCTGTATCGGTTGTCACGAAATGGAAAACAACGTCTATGAAGAGCTTAAGACGACTATCCACTTCACCAACCGAAGCGGTGTGCGGGCTACCTGTCCTGACTGCCACGTGCCGCACAACTGGACTGATAAGATTGCCCGTAAGATGCAGGCATCCAAAGAAGTGTGGGGCAAGGTATTCGGCACCATCAACACCCGTGAGAAGTTTGAGGCCAAGCGTCGCGAACTGGCAGAGCACGAGTGGGCCCGTTTGAAGGCGAACGATTCGCTGGAGTGCCGTAACTGCCACAACTTTGATTATATGGACTTTACCCGCCAGTCTCCGAGGGCAGCGCAAATGCACTCCACCTCACTGGCGAGCGGCGAAAAGACCTGTATCGACTGCCACAAGGGGATTGCTCACCACCTGCCTGACATGTCCGGCGTCAAAGGTTGGTAAACAATATCTCTGCGTGTAAGCAAAAAACCGTGGCTCGCCACGGTTTTTTTATGTCTTTCCAAAGCATTCCACACAGTTGAACAATCAATCGCCAGTGGCTCAATTAAAGCCCAGTAATAACCAGCAGGTCCATCAAAGCCCAGCCAATAACCCGCGGCTCAATCGAAGACCTGCTGCTCATTTAATAGCCCGTCGCTCAGTCTTTTGCGCCTATGTTGGAGCGGTGAGCCTATTTCTGCGCTGCCAACAAAAAGCCCGGCCAATTGGCCGGGCTTTCCGATCTTACTTCATCTTAGCCCAAATCCCCCCCATCTTAGCGGGCGTTGGTGCTCTCAAAAATCTTGTCAGCGGAAGCCGCTACAAAGCCTGGATACAGGCGACCATCTTCCTGTGGGAAGCGGCGGGCAAACTCGTAGAAACAGCTTGGCACCATACGTTTGCCATCGGTGAATTCCACCACGGCTTCGTCGGCCAGGGTTGAAGACTGCTTGAGCTTCACCTCTTCGCTGCCTTTGATTTCACCGCCGGAGGTGTTGAGCGCAAAACCCGCGGCCTTGAGCGCATCGTTCACAGACGCCAGAGTCTCATAGTTTTTCAGCGCGTTAACCGAAACAGTGAAGTGGTTGGCGCGAAAACCCCACACAGAAACCCAGGCGGCGTACTCACTTTCTTTGAGCAGGGTTTCGTAGGTAGCCTGGTCAATGTTCCAGTGACGGCCTGAATAGAGGAAGTTATCGGCAGTCACGGCGGCGACATCGATTTGCTCAACCAGCTTGTGCACTGTGGCCTGAAGCTCTACTGAGCACTTTTCCAACAGCAGCTCAGAGATGAACACCTTGGGCTGAGTGGCATCTGGGTGCTCGAAGTGTTTGGCATAGAGCTTTTTGGTTTCGAAGTGATACTCGCCGCACTCTACATAGCCCAGGGCCAGAAAGTGAGCAGCCAGTTTTTCCAGGTTAATCTTCTCGATGTTGAAGGTACGCAGCGCGATATGGTCGTTTTGCACGTCATCCTGCTGTGAAGACCCAAGCAGAGCGTGGATCTTTTGCGCAGAAGGAGTCACAGACACATAGTCCTGCCAAAGGTTGGAGAAGAGTTCATTAATCTGGGTGTGCATCGTTTTTATCCTGCTAATGCTAACGTGTGGTACGTGTAGGTTTAGTTTAATTAAGTTAAATCAAATCAAATGCTAAGCCCTGGGCTCAGGGTTGCCGGCAGGCTGACGCTGCTGGCTTCCACTGATGACACCGGGTAGGCACAGTAATCGGCTGCATAGTAGGCGCTGGCCCTGTGGTTACCGCTGGCGCCTATGCCGCCAAAGGGCGCGGCACTGGAAGCACCTGTAATGGGCTTGTTCCAGTTGACAATGCCGGCGCGAATGCGGCGATAGAAGTGCTCATAATCTGCCTCGTTGTCGGCCAGCAGCCCGGCTGACAGGCCAAAGGCGGTGTTATTGGCTTCATCGATGGCAGCATCGAAGTCGTTGTAGCGGTAGATTTTAAGCAGCGGGCCAAAGTGCTCTTCGTCCGGCAGGGCGGTGGCGTTGGTGACATCGATAATGCCTGGAGTCACAAAGCCAAGGGCTGGGTCGGGCTGGGTCAGTTCAATCAGGGATACCCCGCCAAGTGCCTGAATATCAGCCTGAGCCTTGACCATGGCGGCTGCGGCCTTGGCACTTATCATGGCACCGTAGAAGGGCTGCGCATCGGCGAAGGGCTGACCCACCTTAATATTGGCAGTAGCTTCAAGCAGTTTGGCCAGAATCGCATCGCCATTGGCGTCATTTTTGATAAACAGGCGCCTTGCACAGGTGCAGCGCTGGCCGCTGGAGATAAAGGCTGACTGGATGATGTCGTGCACTGCAGCGTCGATATTGGCCACATGGTTAACGATAAGTGGGTTGTTACCGCCCATTTCCAGTGCCAGAATTTTACCCGGCTGACCGGCGTATTGTTGATGCAGCAAATGGCCGGTGTTTGAGCTGCCGGTAAAGAACAGACCATCGATACCCGAGTGGCCCGCCAGCGTCTTGCCGGTTTCGACTTCGCCCTGCAGCAGGTTAATTACACCCGCTGGCAATCCTGCCTTTTGCCAAAGCGTTACAGTAAATTCGGCCACTTTGGGCGTCAGTTCAGAGGGTTTGAACAGCACAGTGTTGCCGGCAATCAGCGCCGGTACTATATGGCCGTTCGGCAGATGCCCCGGGAAGTTATAGGGGCCAAATACCGCCACCACGCCGTGGGGCTTATGGCGGATAAAGGCGCGGGCACCTGCCATCGGGTTTTCCACTGTACCGGTGCGTTCGCTGTGGGCCTTAATGGAAATGGCGATTTTGCCTGTCATGGCGGCTACTTCGGTGCGGCTTTCCCACAGCGCCTTACCGGTTTCTTCGGCAATCAGGCGCGCCATGGCTTCGCTGTTATCGCTAAGCTGCGCGCCAAAGGCTTCAATAATGGCCAAACGCTCGGCCAAAGGCAGGGCAGACCAGGTGTAAAAGGCGGCGCGGGCAGCCTTAACGGCGGTATCAACCTGCTCGGCGTTGGCGCCATTGGCTGACCAGATAACCTCGCCATTTGCCGGATTAACAGAATGGAAGGTTTTGCCACGGCCTGCTTGCCAGGCGCCATCAATGAACTGGCCCTGGGCCTCCTGGGCGTGAGTAGCATGTTCGATTACTGAGCTCATTTGGCCCCCTTGTCGAGATTTAAGTAGCGCACCAAATCACCCTCGGTTACATTGAGCACATCGGCCATGGCCGGGCTCATAACAATGCTGTGGGTTTCGGTATCGAGGCGACATTCATCGCTGACGGTGGCGCGAAATTCCTTACTGTCGCAGTTGCACACCGCGAGGTGGAATTCGCCTTTGAGCTCGGCCGGATTGTGGCTTATCACCACCTTGACCCTGTGACTCTGGCGTACCGACTTGATTTGCTTAAGCTGGGCTTCCACCGTAGGGCCTGCATCGAACAGGTCAACATAGCCGCGATGCATAAAGCCTTCGTTTTCCAAAAGCTTAAGGGCAGGAACTGTATTTTCGTGCACCTGGCCTATGGTATCCCGGGCGGCTTTTGGCAACAGATCCACATAGATGGGGTAGCGGGGCATCAGGTCTGCAATAAAGCCCTTGTTGCCCACGCCAATCAGGTAATCGGCCTTGGAAAACTCCATATTGAAGAAGGTTTCCCGCAGCCAACCCCAGAAGGGAGGCTGACCGTCGGCGTCGGCGGCGCCGCGCATCTCGGCAATCACCAGCTTGGCAAAGCGTTTGGGATGCTCGGCCATAAACATAAAGCGCACCTTGGACAGGAAGCGGCCATTGAGGCCCACCCGGTAAGGCTCGCGCAAAAACAGGGTGCAGATTTCGGTCACGCCTGTGTAATCGTTGCCCAGCGTCAGCACTTCCACCGGATTGAAAATATCCAGCTCTTTGCACTGATGCACCACAGTGCTTTTGTGGAAATGATACAGCGGGCTGCCAAGGCCCACGGACGCCTCGATACCTGAAGCACCAAGGATTTCGCCTGTGTCTGTGTCTTCGAGCACAAACAGATAACCCTGTTCGCCCGGCGCATCGATATCGGCGCCAAAGCTTGCTTCCGAATGGGCGATTTTCTGGGTCAGTTTTCGCTCGCAAAGGGGCAGGGACGTAAAACCCGCACCGGATTCCCGCGCCATGGTCATCAGCGCCTGGAAGTCCGAACCCTGTATAGGACGGATAAGTAACATAATTCGGATCTCTTGGTCTGTGTGGAAGGCGAAAGGGCTAACTGCCCAATCGCCTGTTCGCACAAGTGCCTGGGGCTTAACCGGCGTTAAGCCTGGCAACCAATTTGGCGATGGCGGCGTCGAAACGCGCCAGGCCTTCCCGAACATCTGCCTCAGGAATGATAAGAGAAGGTGCGAAACGCACCACGTTTTGACCGGCCATCAGCAAGAGCACACCTTCTTCGGCGGCGGCCAGCATAAAGTCGCGGGCTTTGCCGGCGTAGTCGGCATTGAGCGCAGCGCCCAGCAGCAGACCCTTGCCACGCACTTCGGTGAAGATCTGATACTTGTCGTTGATGGCATTGAGACCATCGCGGAACAGCTGTTCGCGTTCTTTTACGCCATCCAGCACTTCCGGAGTATTCACTGTGTTGAAAGCCGCCAGACCCACGGCACAGGCCAGTGGGTTGCCGCCGTAAGTGCTGCCGTGGGTGCCCACCACCAGATGCTTGGCGAGTTCAGTGGTGGTCAGCATGGCGCCAATGGGGAAACCGCCGCCAAGGGCTTTGGCGGTGGTCAACACATCCGGGGTAACGCCCAGGCCCATATAGGCATAAAGCTCGCCGGTGCGGCCAACGCCGGTTTGTACTTCATCGAATACCAGCAGCGCATTGTGCTGGTCACACAGCTCGCGCACACCCTTGATGAATTCAGGAGTAGGGTTAATGATGCCGCCTTCACCCTGCAGCGGCTCAAGTACCACGGCGCAGGTACGATCGGAAATCAGTGCCTTCACGCTTTCAAGGTTATTGTATTCGGCATGGTCGATATCGGCAGGCTTGGGGCCAAAGCCATCGGAGTAAGCTGGCTGACCACCCACGGATACGGTAAACAGGGTGCGGCCATGGAAGCCTTGTTTGAAGGCGATGATCTGCGATTTATCAGCGCCAAACTTGTTCAGGGCCACGCGGCGCACCAATTTGAGGGCCGCTTCGTTGGCTTCGGCGCCAGAGTTGGCAAAGTAGACCTTCTCGGCGAAGGTGTTGTCCACCAATTGCTTGGCCAGCATCAGCGCAGGCTCATTGGTCATGGTGTTGGACAGGTGCCACAGCTTTTGTGCCTGCTCGGTAAGGGCAGACACCAGTGCAGGGTGGCAATGGCCCAGGCAGTTCACGGCAATGCCACCGGCGAAATCGATAAACTCACGGCCTTGCTGATCCCACAGGCGCGACCCCTGGCCCTTTACCGGAATGATAGGGGATGGCGCGTAGTTGGGAACCATCACTTCATCGAATAAACTTCTGTTGATATGCATGCAAAGCCTCTGTTTTTGTATTGTTTTATCGTCGGGCTCGAGGCCCTTTCTTTAGTTATCCCTGTATTATATTGAGCATAAGTTGCAATTTGCAGCAGCGTTATTAACAATATGGTTGGTGAATATTACAAAATAACGGAATTATTTAGCAAAATGATAAGCAAAGAGGACGAGCGTCTGTTGGCGCTGCTGAAAAATAATGCTCGCATCAGCGTATCGGATCTGGCCCGGGCGCTGGATTTATCCCGCTCGACCGTGCAGACCCGTATTGCCCGGCTGGAGCAAACCGGCGTGATTAAAGGTTATGGCGTAGAGCTTGGTGAGGCCTACACCAGCCATCTGGTGTCGGCCCATGTGGCCATTAAGGTGAAGCAAAAATTCACTACCAAGACCAATGTGGAATTAAAGAAGATGCACAGGATAAGTGAGCTCTATGCAATCAGCGGCGAGTACGACCTGATTGCGGTGGTGCAGGCGCAAACCACAGAGCAGCTCAGTCACCTGCTGGATGATATTGGTAATCTTGATGGGGTAGAGCGCACTACCTCGTCGGTTATTCTGGAAACCAAGTTCAAGCGCTGATGGCGCGGCTATAACTTGATGACTGAAGCTTGGTAATTGAAGCTTGATGAGTGCGCTGATGAAATCCCGAGCAGCTTAAGCCTTGGCTTGCCTGGTTAATGGCGGCGTTTAATCTCATCAATCAGTGCCGTTGCCAGCGGCGTTGCGGCAATGCTTTTTGAGGTGATAAGTACCACAGGTATTTGATAGCAGTATTTCTCAGGCAAAATCGCTTTAAACAGCCCCTTATCGACCCAGTGGCTGGCGTAGTGCTCCGGCAGGTAACCGATAAATTTGCCCGACAGAATAAGATGGGCAATGCCTTCATCGTGGTAGGCGGTGGCGGTGTTCTGATAGTTGAGGTCGTCGTTACGCATCTCTTTGTCACGCATATAGTTACTGGTAATAACCTCGGCGTTTTGCAGCAGCGCAGGCACCTTGCCTGGCTGGCAATCAAACAGTGGATGACCAACACCGCAATATAAGTAGTTGGTTTCGTTATGTAGTGGGTGGTAATCGAGCCCGCGCAAATGATGACGGCTTACGCCAATTCCCACCAAAGAGCGGCCGTTGACCACAGAGGTTTCCACCTCCCGCGCTTCACACACGTTGATGTCAAACTGGATATGGTTGCTTTTGGCCTTGAGCGCCGCAATCACCCCGGCAATGTCACAACGTGGGTCACTCACCAGGGTATCAATTACCGCAATGCTGACCCGCCCGGCAAGCTCCTGCTTGGCGCTGGCCACAGTGGATGCGAAGGCGTCGCAGTGCTGCAGCAGCTCCAATGATGCCTGATAGGTTACCCGGCCAGACTCTGTCAGTTCAAAGCCGCTTCGGCCACGCTTACACAGTTTTATGCCAAGGCGCACTTCCAAATCTGATAAATGAGCGCTGATGGTGGAGCGGCCAATATTGAGCCGTGATTCGGCTGCCGACAGGCCGCCGCACTCCACGATGGCTACAAATATCCTCAGCAGTTTTAAATCGACGTCATGAACCTGCACTTATGCTTTCCTGTGGTGGCTGTCTATCGAATGCTGCTGAGTTGCCAACAAACCTGCCAGACAATAGTTCGATAAATCCGGAATGAATTACGGTTATTGTGCATTTATAAAACTTCAGCGGCAAGCTAGCATGGGGGCAATAGGGGTAAACCTCCGGTTTTTCCCACAAATAAAAACGATAAAACAAATTGTTAGGAGCCAAAGATGCGTTTTAGATATGGTGTTGACCATCTCACTCTCGAAACCGTAAACGGCATTGCCAACGGCAGTATTCAGGCTGAACTTTGTCAGCAAGCCATCGACAAGATCAACGCCAGCCGCCATAACGTGGATGTGATGGCCGCATCCGATAAAGCCATTTACGGTATCAACACCGGCTTTGGCCCCCTGTGCGATACCCAGATTTCCCCTGCCGAAACCCACCTGCTGCAAAAAAACCTGCTCATCACCCACGCGGTGGGCGTGGGCGAGCCGATTGCCAAGCCAATCTCCAAGCTGATGCTTATCACCAAGGTGCACGCCCTGAGCCAGGGCTTCTCCGGCATTCGCCTCGAGGTGGTCGAGCGTATGCTGGCCTTTATCGCCCTTGACCTCATTCCTGTGGTTCCGGAGCAGGGCTCTGTGGGCGCCTCCGGCGATTTGGCACCGCTGTCGCATCTGTTTTTGCCGTTGCTCGGCGAAGGTGAGTTCTGGCAGGGCGATAGCATAGTTTCTGCCGCCGAAGCGCTGAAGGCCAATGGCCTGGAGCCGCTGGAGCTGCATGCCAAAGAAGGCCTGGCGCTGATTAACGGCACCCAGTTTATTTTGTCCCACGCCATCACCGCGCTGACCAAGATGGCGTATCTGCTTGATTTGGCAGATATGGCCGGTGCCATGAGCATTGAAGGCATGCAGGGCAGCCAGTCGCCGTTTCGCGCCGAACTGCACGAAATCCGCCCCTTTGCCGGCAATATCGAAGTGGCCGCCCGCATGCGCAAGTTCTTCGATGGCTCTGAGAACATGGCCTCCCACGAAGATTGCGATCGGGTGCAGGACCCATACTCGCTGCGCTGTATCCCCCAAGTACACGGCGCTTCTCGCAATGCCTTTAATCATTTGAAGGAACTGGCCGAAATCGAAATGAACTCGGTCACCGACAACCCGATTGTCATCAGTGCAGAAGAAGCCATTTCCGGCGGCGGTTTCCACGGCCAGCCATTGGCCATGGTGCTGGATTACACCTCCATTGCTGCGGCTGAGCTCGGTAACATTTCAGACCGCCGCTGCTATTTGCTGCTCGAAGGCCTGCACGGTCTGCCGCGCCTTTTAACCACCTCCGGCGGCCTTAACTCCGGCATGATGATCCCTCAGTACGTGACCGCTGCGCTGGTTACTGAAAACAAATCCCTGTGCTTCCCGCCATCGGCTGATAGCGTGCCGACCTCCATGGGGCAGGAAGACCATGTGTCCATGGGCAGTATCTCGGGTCGTAAGCTTAATCAGATTTTGGGTAACCTTGAGAAAATCTTCGCCATTGAGCTGATGTATGCCGCCCAGGCGATTGATTTCCGCCGCCCCAACCGCTGCTCAGAGATTATCGAGAAAAACCATGCGCTTATTCGCGAGAAAGTGGCCAAGCTTGAAGAAGACAGACTGCTCAAGCCCGATATCGACGCCATCATTGCCCTGGTGAAAGCCCAGGCCTTTATTGTGAACTGAGGGAGGCACCACAGAATGGATACTCAGATGACTTTTCAAGCTCAAATCCAGCAAGGGATCCCAAGCGAACTGCCTGCGCCAAAGCCGTACCCGGCAGGGGCCAACCGTGCGCCCAAGCGCAAAGACATTCTTACCCCGGCCGAAAAACAGCTGGCTGTGCGTAACGCGCTGCGCTATTTTCCTGCCGAGTGGCATCAGGAACTGGCGGCAGAGTTTGCCAAAGAACTCAATGACTTTGGCCGTATCTACATGTACCGCTTCAAGCCTGAATACGCCATGAAGGCCCGCGCAATTTCCGACTATCCGGCCAAATGTGAGCAGGCTGCCGCCATCATGCTGATGGTCGATAACAACCTCGACCCAGCTGTGGCCCAGCATCCTGAAGAGCTGATTACCTACGGTGGTAATGGCGCCGTGTTCCAGAACTGGGCTCAGTATCGCCTGACCATGAAATACTTAAGCGAGATGGAAGCGGATCAGACCCTGCACCTGTACTCGGGTCACCCCATGGGGCTGTTCCCATCCTCGGTTGATGCGCCGCGGGTGGTGGTAACCAACGGCATGATGATCCCCAACTATTCCAAGCCCGACGACTGGGAGCGTTTCAACGCGCTGGGTGTGACCCAATACGGCCAGATGACCGCTGGCTCCTTTATGTACATCGGCCCCCAGGGCATTGTGCACGGCACCACCATCACTGTGATGAATGGTTTCCGCAAGGTGCTTGAAAAGGGCGACAGCCCCAAGGGCAAAATATTCTTAACCGCCGGTCTTGGCGGCATGAGCGGTGCCCAGCCCAAAGCCGGTAACATCGCCGGTTGTATTACCGTATGCGCCGAGGTGAACCCCAAGGCCGCCACCAAGCGCCACGAACAGGGTTGGGTGGATGGGCTTATCGACAACATGCCAGCGCTGGTTGCCCGGGTAAAGCAGGCTCAGGCCAATGAAGAAGTGGTATCTATTGCCTTTATCGGCAACGTGGTAAACGTATGGGAAGCCTTTGATGAGCATGATATTTTTGTTCACCTTGGCTCAGATCAAACCTCGCTACACAATCCCTGGTCCGGCGGCTACTATCCGGTGGATGTAAGCTTCGATGAGTCCAACCGCCTCATCCGCGAACAGCCTGAGCTGTTTAAAGCCAAGGTGCAGGCCACCCTTAAACGCCATGCCGACGCCATTAATCGCCATACCGCCAAGGGCACTTACTTCTTCGATTACGGTAACGCCTTCCTGCTGGAAGCCTCCCGCGCCGGTGGCGATGTGATGGCTGAAAACGGTATCGACTTTAAGTACCCATCCTACGTGCAGGACATTCTGGGGCCCATGTGTTTTGACTACGGCTTCGGCCCGTTCCGCTGGGTATGCACCTCGGGCAACAGCGCCGATCTCGACCGCACCGACGCCATCGCCGCTGAAGTGCTGGAGAGGCTTATGGCCCAAGCTCCGGAAGAAATTCAGCAGCAGATGCAGGACAACATCACCTGGATCAAAGACGCCAAAGAAAACAAGCTGGTGGTGGGTTCTCAGGCCCGTATCCTCTATGCCGACGCCGAAGGCCGGATGGAAATTGCCAAGGCCTTTAACGATGCTATCAATCGCGGTGACATAGGCCCTGTGGTGCTCGGCCGCGACCACCACGACGTGAGCGGCACCGATTCACCGTTCCGCGAAACCTCCAACATCTATGATGGCAGCCGCTTTACCGCCGATATGGCCATTCATAACGTGATTGGTGACAGCTTCCGCGGCGCCACCTGGGTATCCATTCACAACGGTGGCGGGGTAGGTTGGGGCGAAGTGATTAACGGTGGTTTTGGTATGTTGCTCGATGGCACCGAAGCCGCTGAACGCCGCTTAAAGTCCATGTTGCTGTTCGATGTGAATAACGGTATTGCCCGTCGCAGCTGGGCCCGCAACGAAGAAGCCAACTTCGCCATCAAACGCGAAATGGCCCGCACGCCCAAGCTTAAGGTGACCCTGGCCAATCGCGTCGACGATGACATCATCAACGGACTTAAGTTTTAAATCAGCCGTTTGATGTAGACCCATGAAAAACGCCCTTGAGGGCGTTTTTTATATTCTCAGACGCAAGATCTCTGATCTGATGGAGACAGGATAAGTGGCTTGCACATTAATCCGTGCAGCGTACTCAATATTAACCCTTGCGTAAAAGCATACTAATTTGCAAAGATGTTGTAATTAAAATGGAAATCGCACGTTATGGACGACGCAAACCCAGTATCGGCCGTGCGGTAGCCATGGCATTTGCCGATAACGGCAATCGTGAGTCGTGAATGCTTGATGCTTAATCGGGAGTCGAGAATGGCATCGTCACAGCCGATCGAGGGGGCTGACTGTTCCGGCGTAATGTTGCCCCAGCACATGGGTATAAATCTGCGTGGTCTTCACGTCATTATGGCCAAGCAACTCCTGCACGGTGCGGATGTCATATCCGGCCTGAAGTAAGTGCGTCGCACAAATTCAGCGGGACTGAATTTGAACAGCTCCGCTGGCCCGAAGGGGAAAATACAGGGAAGTATTTTATAAAGGAATGACGGAAAGTGTGGCAACTCACCCGCTTGTTGACCCCTGATTTAGCAACAGCAACCGCCAGCGCTTTACGCACAACACTCTGATGAAGATGATGCCGACATAACACCCCGGTAATGGGATGATGGCAGATTGCATGTGATGGGAAGACAAACATCCAGATAGATTTTCTAAACGCGTTGGGATACTTGCGCCCAAGTGCATAGGGCAGCGATGGCCCAAGGCCCTGTAGATTATCTTTTTGCTGAATGGCAATACTGCTGGATATCCGCAATTGCAGCCATGGGATACAGGATGCCGCGAGTAACG
>NZ_JAKUDL010000014.1:0-46099 GCF_022484835.1 Shewanella zhuhaiensis | reverse complement strand
TGACTCATACCAACCTCCAAATGCTGTATGTATGAACAGTATTATCGAGATTTTGACGATTTCAAGTCAGAGTTGATCCTGACAGTTCTCCGGTTATCCGACCCGTGAAAATATTATTTCATTTTAATATCAGCAGGTTAAAATTTGACATGTAAAAATAATAGGCGGGATCCAAGGAGATAACGAGAATGCTCACTTTCATCGTAAATTTATCTGGACAAAATGACGTAACTTGATAATTATTAAATCAATTAACATACTCGTTTTGCACTGGTCAGAGGTGCTAAATGAGCATTCTCATTATTAAAATGTTAGGTGTCTTTATGAAAATCCCTGAATATTTTGTAATCGCGCTATTTTTAGCATACCTAATATCAGCAATCTTCTTTGAATTTAGACTTCGTACTGAACTCCCTAAATTACAAAGGGACAAGGAAATTAAAAGGTTTACCCTTTTAACTTTCGGCTGGGTAATGCCTCCAGTAATAAGAATTCTCGGCTTTAAATTTTGGGGTATATCCAAAAAATTAAATGTCGCTGGCACTGTGCACTCTGTTGTAAGTTACGTGTTAATTGCTGTGTGTATAACTGCCTTTTACATTCCAATTCAAAGGTAAAAGCCACCTAACAATCGCATTAACCACTCACTGCGCTCGCTTGGGACAAATACACGTAGGCTCCCCTCGCGTTGCTCGGTATTTTAGCCTACGTATATTTGCCCGTTATGCGGGCGTTATGTGTCTTCCGTGGCGTGACGTGTTTAATTGGAGCAGCAGGTGGGCTTTCAGCACTCTATGTGCATACTGTAAAAACAAAGCGCATTACTGGAAAAAACCTTGCAGGCGCGAAAAAACATTTAAAACATTAGCGCATTGCAAGGGGCCTAAGCATGGGCGTATGTGGTATTCAACCAGTCATGATTTTCACATAACAAACGGCTTAATCCGACCTCCATTACGTTGCTTGGTTTGCGCTAAGGCGCTACGCTAGCGCAAACCAACCAACTTCATTCCGGCGGTTTAGCCGGGCGTTATGTGTTCCACTGAGTGAAGCTGTGAAAAAAATTTTTGTTTATGGTTTTAAAGGTGTATTCAGCGGAGATTCTTCGTATGAATATCGTTTTCCCGAGGAAGGAAAAGAGCTGAAAGCTATCCTCTTGCTTGCACAGAGGGGCAACACCGAAGACTTTGAGCTCGCTAGTAGGGAAATTGAGCTATACGGGTTTAAAGACATCAGTGATCTCAGAGGCGCTGAGCTAAAAGTAGAGTCACTGAATAGCCCGTCTGGTGTTAAATTCCAACCATATTATGAAGAAGCACTAGAGCAGGGTAGCTCGCTTGCAGTCTACTAAAACACATAACAAAGCCGGGCAGTTTGCTCCGGGCCTTCGGCCCTCCGCGGGACAGCTTACCTTGTGCACGTTTTGCGCGGGTCGCTGCGCTCCCATTTTCGCGCAAAACGCACACAAGGAAAGCTGCCCCTGCCGGCGGCGTTAGGGCTCAGGAGGTAAAATTGAATATAAAAATTGAAACTACAGAGATCATGAAAATTGATTTCAATGAAAACGTGGTGACAGTATTACCTGTCAGCTCAAATGAATGTGACTTACATAATTACTCTTCTACCGCGTTGTCTTTTTGGAAATATGCTAGAAGAGATATTGATATTGAACTACTCACCGAGCCTAAAACGCTGGTTGAACAGCGCTCTGGAGAATGGTTTGGTCCAATGATTTTGATTACATCATCGTTACTGTCAGGGAATGGTGCTTTGGTGTCTGTCTTATGTGGAGTCGTCTCCAATTATCTAACTGATTTTTTCAAAGGCAAAAGTGAAGAACCAGTTGTTAAGCTAAAGGTTCTTTATAAAGAAACTAAGTCCTCAAAAACTACTGAAATTTCTTATGAAGGCGATATTCAGGGTATTGAAAAACTAGAACAGTCGATTTTAGAAGTGGTGAAAAAAGGACAATGAAAAGAGATAGGATTTCATTTGAAGCCTTAAGCGAGTCATTTATGGATTTCGTAGATTCTTGTGCTCGATTAAGTTTTTTTACACGCTCTAAAAAATTACAGAACGAAAAGATCAGTGAGTGTGATCATTTTATTAGCAGCATTAAAGGGTATAAAGCACAGGCTATTGAATTTGGCAGTGAGGAGATGGCTAATGAATTTTTCCACATGCAATGTGTTGTTAATGGGTTGCGATCCGTTTTACTTATGTGGGTAACATTAAAAGACGAAGACTTTCAAAAATCATGGTCGCATCTAATCGATGCTCAAGAGTACACTTCAGTTGCTTTAAAAACTAAAGAATATGAAGGAATAATCAACTTTCAGAGTCAACTTCTTTCCATCGAGGAAGCCGTGTTTCCAGGTTGGGCATTATTTAATAGCCCCGGATTTATTGAAACGGTTGGTAGGTGCTCGATTTGTGGAAGTAACTTTGCTGTCTGTGACCACGTAGAGAGCGAGATATACTTTGGGTCATTGTGCCAGAGGGTTGATCGCGAGGTCTTGGAGTTAAATCACTCTGCCGTAGTTGAACATCCGAGGGATAAACGATGTATTGTGACAGAAATATCTGATGACGAAGACTATATGGTTAATTATTTTACGTGGGAAAGAACAGGTGAACGTAAGGAAAAACAAGAAGGCACAATCGGGCATATGAAATCCGTGCTGTTTACAATTCCATCGCTAGACTTCAATTAGAGCCCTAACAAACTGCTCAAGAGGGATTCGCAACGCGTGGCATTTTCACTATGCGTTGATTTTAGTGATTAAGGTGGTTTGCGGCGGCTTTTGTATTGCGTTGCTCACCCCTTAGCAGGGCGTTATAAGAACATGGAAACCTGCGTTCAATGAATAAATATAAGTTGAGATTAATTGGTATTCTGGTGATTCAATTGTTCATCACAGTGATACACAACACATCCTCAAATGAGTTTGACTCATCGAACTTCTACCAATTAGATAACTGGACATATTGGCTTGGAATGGGCTGGGGTATTTTTGCTATTGTCTATGTTATTAAGTTGGCCTGTCCTCACTGTGGTGCGCAGCAAGTATTACGCGGACTGAGTATTTTCTCGTTACGGTGGCCGCAAGATCAATGTCACAAATGTGGTGTCAAAATTGAGTAAGGCTTATAGCAAGTTAAATCATCGGAAAACCACTCGCTACGCTCGCGTTTTCCGCTGTTTAAAGCGTTATGTTTTTTGTCATGTGGAAACTTGAGAGTGTTGAGTAAAATTAATATCAAAAAAGCATTGGGTATTTTGCTTGTCGGCGTTATTAGTTTTGTAGCTTATTACGAGTCCAATATTGCCTACGATAATCTGAAAAAAATGTCTGTAGCAATAGAGGTTTACGAATCAATAATTTCAGAATATGAGAATACTGCGGAAGTTGATGAGCTAAAAGTGAAAGGGCTTAAAGGACAGCTGGCAGAAATTAAACCAAGGAAAGCTGTTTACAAATCTTCCATGGGTTTCAGTTCAACTCTTGGATTATTAGCAGCTTTATTTACTGTTATAACGTGGTTCTGGCGTAGTGAAAAAACATAACAATCGCCATCAAAACGCCGCTTCGCGGCTCGACTCGCAACACGTTGCTCGCGTTTGTGGCGGGCGTTACAATTCTAAGGGAACGTATGGACACTATCGGCTACTCCACTAAGGAAGAAGTTCTTGAGTTGGTAGATGCGTGCTTTCCATATATCGAAAAGCCGGACGACGACTCGCTTTATGTTTTCCCTGCTAATGACCCTATGAGAACTATTCTTCATAAGCAGGTACGAGAAATAAAAACTGCTTACCTTTCAAATCACCAATTAAACATATTCTACGACGAGTTGGGGACACTTTCTGCCAACGCAGTGCAATGGATGTTTCCATCCCTGATCCGTTCTGCAGTTCTATCGCTTCCTGATGAAGATACATTGGCTGAAGCATTAGTGTGCTACTTCGAGAACGCTAATTTTGAAGAAATTAACTCCGCCTATAACTTTTCATGGTTAACACCAAATCAGGCTCAAGCTTTAAGCGTTGTACTGGAACACATCTCACAAGAAACTGACATGGTAGTATCTTTGGCTATGGAAAATGTGGCAGAGTTTAGTAAATTGTAACAAGGCGCGGCAGTTTAAAGCCCGCCAAAACCCGCTAACGCGGCGGGCTTGGGACTCGTACCTCGCCCCTGCGCTGAACGTTAACTTGCAGGGAGCTTATGTCGAAAATCGATTTCCAAAAATATGGTAAGGATGCTAGAAAGTTTAAAAACTCTCCCTTACAGATCATTGCTGCGACTAACTCACTGAAAATTCAAACTCGGAAAAACTCAGGTCGTGGAAAGCCATATATCTGGATAGACCCTTGCTGGGAGTTATTTCACCTAGGGAAAAGTGTAATATCAAGTTCTAACTACCCAGACCACAAAGGGCCTCTTTATACACAGAAGCACATGCTATGGTGTAAAAAGAAACAACAGGTCACAGGGAAGTTTTTGCTGTCCGTAAAACTGAATAAGTTTGGCCACACTGTGTTCAGGCTTTCAGATAATTATGAAATTGTTAGTTATGGTTATAATCTTCAATTAGTGGAAGATGAGGATTATGACGGTTGGTACGCAGATGCAAGTTAACAAGCAAAGGCAGCCGACGCTCAACGCGCGGCTGCTTTGAGCGTTACTAGTAAAAGGAAACTTATGAGACTTACCGGTCATGTTGGAGTAGAAAATGAAGAAGACATTCCGGAGTTTCTGAGACTGAAGGAGCTCAGTGTCATTGCTACTCCAGATGAGCTTCGAAAAATTGCTGAGTTTTTTATAGAAACAGCAAACACTATGGAATCAATGGGAGATGACTATGACCATGAGCATCTTTCAGACAGGTTTAAGGAATTTGAGTCGTCACCACACTTGGTAACTTTTAGAGAAGGTGGCAAATACTAGTAACAACGAGTGGCTGGAACTGGCCCGCTTAAAACCGCTGCGCGGCGGGCCTTCGACTCGCTGTCGCTCGCGCCAGCACAAAACGTTAAGCAGAAAAGATGAAGATCGCACTAATCATAATCGTTTTAGCTCTCGCTATAGCTTGGAGTGTATATATAGGAGATGTGCCTAAAAAGTATAAGGTGCGCTCTTGTACGGGTAAGCATTGGAAGACTGCCTTCCCACACTCAACTAAAGAAGATATAAGGAAATTCTTATTACTATTTACCGATGCTTTCGCTTTTTCTCCAAAACAGAAATTAAAGTTCGAGCCAGAAGATAAGATACTGGATATTTATAAAGCTCTTTACCCTAAGAAATGGATGGCAGATTCACTTGAAATAGAGACTCTGGCAGAAGACATTGAAAAGGTATACCAAATAGACTTTGCTAGTATTTGGCATGAAAATTTAACTTTAGGTGATTTGTACTCGCAGGTGCAAAATGCTTAACAAGTTGCCGCACAATCGCCCTTCGGGCTGGACCTCCCTTTCGGTCGGCCTGTGGGCAAGGCGTTGATATGATTCCCTCTGTCAAATGGATAATAGTGTCCTTACCGGAGACCCGAAAATCTCCGGTAAGGACACTCTGGCAGACGGGCTTTGGCGAGTAAGTGTCGGCGGTTGACCTTGCACTCTTGTTAATAGTGAGGCCGCGAGTTTGGTTATTCGCCTTGTTCGAACTGATTGGGTGTTCGCCGCAGGAGCCTTGCCTCAGTCTAGAAGCGCGGATGTGACCGCTTAACGCCCTCGAGGGGTGCTCGCACCGCTGCCGCCGCCTTTACTGCCAGAGTGAAGTTAACCCTGAACTAGCACGCTTTTCGTGGCATGTCGGCATCAAAGCCTTGGGCTATGTCCCAAATGTAACCTGTCAGCTCACGTGCCACGGCGGTCACCACCTTGTTGTATTCCTTACCCCTGGCTTTCAGATCATGGAAACGTCGACACAGGCGTTGCTGGACTTCCCAGGAGCGGGTTTGCAATGGCATCGAATGGCCTTGCTGTCGACTCTCCAGCTCCTGTGATACCCGAGCGGGAAAACGGTAGGCCCAAGCCGATTCGATTAAGATACGCCTGGCGTGGCCATTGCCACACTTGGTAATGCCGCCCCGTCGCTCCCGCAGTCCGCTGGAGTGCTCACTCGGTGTCAGGCCGACAAAGTTCATCAGGGAACGGGGCGAGGCAAAGCGCCGCAGGTCGCCAAGCTCCGCCAGCAGCGTCATGGCCGATAAGAAACGCACGCCACGCAGTACGGTCAGGCGTTCAACCAGTGGGTACCAACGCCAGCTTTCGGCGAGACTTTGCAGCTCCAACTCCAGTCGCTGTAAACGCTCGTAGCGTTCAGTCACGATATGGATGTAATGCTGGAAGGTGATTTTAGAGGCACTCTCAGCAAAGCTGATATCCGCCAGATGACGTCGATAGGCTTCGGTCCAGTTTTGGCGACCACTGCAGGGGTGACCATGGCGTAGCAGGAAGGATTTCAGTCGTTGCCGTGCCTGACGTAAATCGAGCATGGCATCTTCTCGGCAACGAATAAGGTCACGAATGGCTTCATCCCGCTCATCCCGTACATAGATGGACTTTAAATCGCCGCTGCGAGCCAATCTGGCCAGGGTCATGGCATCACGTTGATCGGTTTTGACCCTGTCCCCAGGCGCTTTGGGGATTAAGGCAGGCGCTACGACCCAACAGCTGATGCCACGGCGTTGGAGATAAAGCCAGAAGCCACAAGGCCCTGCTTCATAAATGATGCAAAGCTTGCTGGCCTTGGTGGATTGATTTTTAAAGAGTTTATCAAGTGAACGCAGGTTGGTGGGAACGGTTCCATGGTAGTGAACCGCATCATCCAACTTATCAGAAACCCAGGCCACATCTGTGGTCTCCTTGTGCACGTCCAAACCGATAAAAAGTGTGTTAGCTTTAGACATGTCGGCCTCCTGTGATTGTTTGCCTTTCCTGATAGAGAAAGTTCATCAAACAGTGTGGCTCTGGTTTCACTAACCCACGAGAAAACACGGAGGCCGACACCTGCACAGGGAATCATTATGTCTAGGGCTTATTGTGAAATTAGGAAGTTAAGTATTATGAAAAAATTGTTTTTGTCAGCTGTAATATTTCTAAGCTGTATATCGTCATCTTATTCCATAGACTTTTTCAATAAAACCGAATTTTCAAAAAAATACTCATCAGTTGTAGTGGAGTTACATTCCGGTGCAAAGGCAGAGATCAGAGGTGAACTAGAAGTCAAAATAACCATGCCCAATGGTAAAGAATTGACTGCTTTTTTAGATAATGCGTACAAAGATTATCTAAACTCTCCAAAAGATATTGAAATCATCATCCAGAATTATGCTAGCTCCTTAAATCTATCAGATGATTTAGAAAATAATAAATTTGGGAAGGAATATATATTTCCCGTTATAAAAGACAATGTGTACATCCAACAAATAGAAGATATGTTTAAAGACTCAGGCAAGAAAGGGCTTGTTTACGAAAAGCTAAATGATGTTTTATATGTTGTATATGCGTTTGATACACCCAAGGCAATTAGGTTTATGACGGAGGAAGATCTTCTCGAAACTGGGGTGAAACGTGATGAGCTAAGAGAACTAGCAAAGGGCAATTTAAAAAAGTCTATTCCGAATATTCATCTAGAAGGAGATACATCACGTTTATCAATGTTGGTTGCCGATGGTATGTATGAGGCATCATTTCTTCTGTTTGATGGAGTTTGGACAAAAGAACAAATCCCAGTAAACGGGGACATTGTGGTTTATGCTCCAACTAGAGGTTTATTATTGATCACGGGTTCTGAAGATGAAGAAAGCTTGGCGAAAATACATAGCATTGTATATAACCCAGAGAATAATTGGTCTCACATTGTTGCAGAGGTAGGATTTATTCGTGTCGGCAACACCTGGAAGGTATATAAGCCCTAACAAGTGACTGTGGCATTCCGTCAATGTTTATTACGCCAATTCAGGTGATTTTTCGCCCCAGCGAGTTCCGTTTTTCATCATGGTATTGAGTGTAACCAAGAGCTTCCGCATGCACGCGATTAACGCCACCTTGGGCAGCTTTCCCTGCGCTGACCTTTTCCCGAGATTCGTGCCAAGCGTTAATAGTGACGACCAGGCATGCACAATAAAGTGGGTATAGCAGATGTCCGATAGCTGCCTTTTGGCTGTTCAATAGCAAGTTACTGACAAGAATTAACGGGATTTCGCGCGTGAAAAAGTATCTGCCTTTGGGATTACTAGGGTTAATTGCTACAGTGGCTATGCTGTATGCCATCACGCCAGTTTCAACCTTGTATCAATACCTGATCGCGACTGAGCGAAGCATCGCCCATCTTGAGGTGAATCGGCTCAATGTTGATGAACTGAAAATTGAGTATCTTCGCGGCGGCAGTGGCCCGACACTTGTGCTGCTGCACGGTTTCGGCGCTGATAAGGACAATTGGAGCCGTATCGCGCGTTATCTGGTCGATAATTTTGATGTGATTGCGATTGACTTGCCGGGTTTTGGCAACAGTAGCAAGGACATAAGCCTTGATTATGATGTTGGCTCGCAGGTGGCAAGGCTTAAGCGGATAACCGATGCCTTAGGTTTGGATAAGTTTAGTCTCGCCGGTAGTTCCATGGGCGGATATATTGCCGGGAACTTCGCTGCGAAGTACCCTGAAACCGTTAAAGATCTATGGCTTATCAGCCCTTTGGGTGTAGAGGGTGCTGAGGCCAGCGAAATGTTTACCGCCACTCAACATGGCGCAGCTCCTGTTGTTTTACCCCGAACCAACGCCGAGTTTTCAGCCTTGCTCGATGCTTTGTTTGTCGAAGCACCCTTCATCCCTTCACCTATCGTCAGCTTCCTGTCCGCCAAGGCGGTTGAGAGTGTCGAACTGAACAGCAAAATTTTTGAACAAATTCATAGGATGAGACAAGGCAAACCTCATCCAGATGCACCACTCGATACAGTGTTAACGCATTACACAGGCCCGGTGCTGATCACCTGGGGCGATAAAGACAGACTATTGCATGTGTCGGGCGCTGCTGTGCTAAAGGGCATAGTGCCGCAGGCAACAGTGAATATCCTCGCAAATGTGGGTCATTTGCCGATGGTCGAATCCCCTGACGTGACTGCCGAAGCCTTCCTTGCGTTTGCGGCAGTCAGCCAAGCCACTAATTAACGTTCAGTGCGCGGTCAGCTTGCTTATTAGAGCGGTCAGAGCAGCGCTCAGATTGGTGTTCAGAGTGACGGATCCGGGTTGCTGTATTGGTCGCTGGATAATGGTGTTGATAATGATGCCTGTGCTGATTAACGCATTTTGAAGATAAGGGTGACTTAGCGGGTGTGTGGCTCCGGGGCCAGCACACTTTGCTGCCAGGCTTATTTCCAGGACTTAATCACAATACTTAATCACAATACTTAATCACAATACTTAACGTCTTAAACCTAAACTCCGGTTGTTAAACCCAGGCGTTTTTGGGCATTTTTAAAGGGATACGCAAACAAATGGATTTTAAAGCGTTATTGGGCACACAGTTGCCTATCATTCAGGCGCCGATGGCCGGCGTGCAGGACAGTGCCCTTGCGATTGCAGTCAGCGAGGTTGGCGGCCTGGGCTCGCTGCCTTGTGGCATGTTGAGCACAGCCAAGATTGTCGAAGAAATTCAGCAAATAGCACGGCAAACCAACAAGCCCTACAACCTTAACTTCTTTTGTCATCAAAGCCTGGCGTTTGATGAGGCTCGCCAGCAGCTGTGGCGCAGCAGACTGAAACCGTACTTCAGTGAGCTTAAGATTGCCCCAAGTGCTGGTGGGGCCAGCAGGGTGCCGTTCAGTCATGAGATTGCTGATGCCATAGAGCCATTTGTGCCGCCCTTTATCAGTTTTCATTTTGGCCTGCCGGAAAAATCGTTACTGGCACGGGTGAAGGGCTGGGGCACTAAAGTAGTGTCCACTGCCACCACAGTGGACGAAGCCCTTTGGCTGGAAGCACAGGGCGCCGATGCCATTATCGCTCAGGGGCTGGAGGCCGGTGGCCACAGGGGCATGTTCCTATCAAAGGATATCAGTACCCAAATGGGGCTGTTTGCTTTGCTGCCGCAAATCGTGAGTAAGGTAAGCGTGCCTGTAATTGCCGCAGGCGGCATTTGTGATAGTCGCTCAGTTAAGGCCGCGATGGAACTTGGCGCTGCTGCGGTGCAGGTGGGAACCGCCTATATGCTGTGCGATGAGGCAAGGACCTCAGCCTTGCATCGTCAGGCAATTCAATCGGGGCGGGCGGCTCATACGGCGCTGACCAATCTGTTTTCAGGAAAACCGGCCCGTGGCATTGTCAATCGCGCCATGAACGAGCTTGGGTACATGATTGACGACGCGCCGGAATTCCCCTTCGCCTCTATTGAGATGGGGCAGCTCAGGGCCGCCGCCGAGCCCCGTGGGCGAGATGATTTTTCCCCTTTGTGGTGTGGCCAGAATGCAGCTGGCTGCAGGCAAATAGCGGCAGCGGCGCTGACACTTGAACTCGCTGGTGACTTTCTGGATGTAAACTAGCTCAAAAACAAAAAGATAAAGGATGTAGCTATGTACAAAGGGAGTTGTCTTTGCGGCTCGCTCAGCTTTGTATTGAAAGGCAGAATAGGTGAGATTATTCATTGCCACTGCGCTTTGTGCCGCAAAGCAAGTGGTTCTGCCTATGCAACCAACGGCTTTATCGACGCTGCAGATTTTGAGGTGACCGACGCAGAGGCTAGCTTAACCTTTTATTAGAGTGCAGCGGGTAAACGCAAGTATTGCTGCAAACGCTGCGGCGCGCCCATTTACAGTAAAAATACGGCTAAACCGGGTCGTTACCGGCTGAGATTAGGGGCGCTCGACAGCGATATTAATGAGCGGCCAATGTCCCATAATTTTGTAACGTACAAGGCCAGTTGGGAAGATCTTGATGCCGGGCTGCCACGATATGAAAGGTACGAGCCGGGCAGGGAGTAGCTGGTCAAAACACTGACTGTCCAAACAGTGACAGTCCAAACAGTAACAGTCCAAACAGTAACAGTCCAAGCACTGGCAAGAGTCTCATGACAAGGAGTGTGGGCATATGAAAGCGGTTTGTTGGCAGGGCTATGGCGGCCCCGAGGTGCTTACCCTTGGTGATATCGCGCCGCCGCGCCCAGGCGCACGGCAAGTGCTGATAAAGGTACATGCCGCTACGGTAACCGCAGGAGATGCCAGACTCAGGGCCATGGATGTGGCGCCGGGTTTTGGGCTGGCAACCCGGCTTGCCTTTGGGTTAACCAAACCCAGACGGCGCACGCCCGGCATGGAGTTTGCCGGTGAGGTGGCTGAAGTTGGTCGTGGTGTCAGCCGCTTTCGGGTCGGTGAGCAGGTGTTTGGTACTGCGGGCATGGCGCTTGGTGCCCACGCCGAGTATCTGTGTATTGATGAAAATGCCGTTATCTGCCAGACACCGGCCAACCTCAGTCATCAGCAGGCGGTGGCCGCCATCTTCGGTGGTCTTACCGCAATCCAGTTTCTGCGGCACAAAGCCAGTCTGCGCCCAGGGCAACGGCTGCTGATTAACGGAGCTTCTGGCGCTGTAGGCACGTCTGCTATCCAGCTGGCCAAAGCCGCAGGTGCCTGGATATGCGGCGTGTGCAGCAGCGCCAATACTGAACTGGTGCGCGCGCTGGGGGCCGATGAAGTGCTGAACTACGATACAGCATCTTCAAAAAACACCCCTCTGTTAGACCCAGAAAAGCTTTATCCGATTGATTTTATTCTGGATGCTGTCGGCAATCTTACGCCTAAAAGCTGCGCACAACTTCTTGGTTCAACCGGCAAGCTTATTCAGCTGAATACCGGGCTTATGGGCAACCTGTGGGCGGTAATAAACCCAAGGCTGATTGCCGGGGTTGCGACTGAATCGGCGGCGGATCTGCAACTGCTAAACACCTTGTTGGGATCTGGAAAGCTGGTGCCGGTTATCGACAGTGTGTATTCGTTGGCGGATATTGCATCGGCCCATCGGCGGGTAGACAGCCGCCGCAAAAAAGGCAGTGTGGTAATTGCCGTTCAGGGCCAGTGATTGATTGGCTCAGGTTGAGTCGCCAGAGTCGCCAGTTTTGCATGAGTATCGTTTGAAGCTCGTTGAATGTCATTTGAAAGGGATTGGGATGTTTATTGTATCGCTTCACTATCTGGTACCGCTTACCAAGGTGGATGCCTATATTCCTGAGCACATCGCTTTTTTGGATGAGCACTATGCAAAAGGGCATTTTCTGTTGTCCGGACGCAAGGCGCCACGTACCGGCGGGGTGATCCTGGCCAATGTGGATAGCCGCGACATGCTGGATTGTATTCTGGTCGAAGACCCATTCTTTCGGGAAAAACTGGCCCGCTATGAGATTACAGAAATCGTACCCGGCAAGGCCTGTGCTGAGCTTGGTTTTTTACTCACGGACTGATGGTCTTTGGCTAACGCTTGGTGAACCGATTTAGCCTTGGAAGCATTATCAAAATTGCAGAGGAATGACTGTGGTTGCCGCAAATGAAATCGCCCGGCCGTTGGCCGGGAAACGATATAAAAACCCAGCCCTGGTGTGGGCAGCCATGTTGAGTTTTGGTGCGGCGCTACTGCACCTGGCAACCATTGCCGGCGGTGAAGACTGGTACCGGGCCATGGGCGCGGGTGAGCAGATGGCGCAGATGGCAAGGGCGGGGGATCCTTATGCCACTTATCTGACGTTGTTTATTGCGGCCGTGCTGAGTCTGTGGGGACTATTCGCCCTTGCCGGAGCGGGTGTTATTCGCAAGCTGCCGTTTACCCGCCTGGCGCTTTATCTTATTGCTGCCGTCTATACCCTGCGTGGGCTGTATGGCTTGGTGCTGGCTGGGTTACTTGGCGCGGGCATACTGGATGCACCGTATCTCACCAGTCTTGGCATTCGCTTTTGGTTGGTGAGCTCCCTCATTTGTTTGGGCATTGGACTGGTGCATATTACTGGGCTCAGAAAGGGCTTGTTTTTTTAACGGCCTTACACTGAGGATCGCGCTAATGGATAACAAGAAGACAGACTATTCCGCTTATAGCCTAACAGACTTGATGCGCGCCAGACAGGAAATCGATGAAGATCAATATCCTGAAGAGTATCAAGAGATCCAGAGTCTGATAAAGGCTAATGTTCAGGGATTCGATGATAAGTTTCGTCAAAAGTCACCACCTGAGCAAAGGCTTAACGCAAAGACCGCAAGAGCCTCTGCTGTGGGTTTATCAGTGATGTTGATTTATGCCTTGTATACGGGGCATTTTCCCGGCCGTAGTGGTGGGATCTATGCGAATGAAGATCCCTACTGGTATTGGGCGCTATTTTGTTTTCTATCTATTTCCAACCTATATGCTTTTTATGTATGGATTGTGGACTCGAAAAGCTCTTCTGATTAGTGATAGGTTTGTTGGCAGTTTTCATGAAAAAAACGCCCCTTGTGGGGCGTTTTTTATTCCTGTTTGTCACCGGGGTCGCTTTTTAGCTTATCTTTTGAGCCTATTTTTTGGACTCATCTTTTTCGCCAGCTTCGGATTGATCTTCACTGAGTTCGGGATCCGCAGCCACGTTAGCCTTGTCAGCGTCTTGCTGCTGATCAGCTGTACTATCGGCCTTTTTGTTGGGATCGCCAAACTGAGGCATCTTGAACCTGGCGCTGTACTTGAGCACGGCCAGGTTCGAGAAAATCACCCCAATCACCAGGGCGATAATCAGCACCACTTCAAGGGTAGACATAGAGGAGGCGTTCATCAGTCTACCTTCAGGCGGTTCTCACAGCGGCGGATATCCTCTGGGGTATCCACTTCCGGTGAGTCGAAGGCACTGATGGCAACCTTGATTTTATGGCCATATTCCAGCGCGCGCAGCTGCTCTAGCTTCTCGAGATCTTCAAGACGCCCCAGCGGCAGGCTATTGAAAGTGTGCACAAAACGGCGGGTGTAAGCGTATACGCCCAGGTGCTTGTACACCGGATACTCGCTCACGTCGCGGCCAAAGGGAATGCGGGCACGGGAGAAGTAAAGGGCGTTCATATCGTTATCGAACACCATCTTCACGTGCTTGGGATCGTCAAGCTCAGCTTTGTCGCTGATCTGATAACCCAGAGTGGCCATTTCGAACTCACCGGGGTGACGGGCAAACAGCTCGATGATCTGCTCGATGGAGATAGGGTCGATAAGGGGCTGATCCCCTTGGAGGTTAATCACCAAATCATCATCGGCCAGACCCAGTTGGGTGATGGCGTCTTCGATACGGTCGGTGCCGGATGCGGCGTCGGCGCCGGTCATCACCACCTTGCCGCCGAAGGCTTCAACGGCATCCTTGATGCGTTCATCGTCCGTGGCCACGTAAATGGCGCTGAGGCCCTTGGCAAGTCCGGCACGCTCGTAGACGTGTTGGATCATGGGTTTGCCATTGATGGGGGCCAGAGGCTTTCCGGGAAAACGGCTGGAGCCGTAGCGGGCCGGAATAAGCAGGGTCACGTTCATGGATAAATCCTTAGCACAAAGAAACAGGGCTCCCGCAGGAGCCCGGCTACACAAAACTAGATGCGGCGATACAGCTTGGTCAGCATCTCGTCGGTGACTTTCTCTTCCCAGCCGTCGCCATAGACGTTGTGCCACAGCGGACCGAGGCTCTTGGCCACTTTCACCATGCGGGCGATAGTTTCGTCAGGCAGATCTTTACAGATGTCCTTTGGCAGGGTGATGTTGTGCTTTTCCATCATGGTACGGAACTCGGCCACACCGGCTGGGTAGAATTCTTCCAGCACGTTGAAGGCGATACAGTTACCGATACCGTGGTGGTAGCCCAGTACATAACCCAGACCATAAGACAGGGCGTGACAGGCACCCACTTGGCTGTAAGCGATAGACATACCGCCCATGTAAGAAGCCATCATCAGCTTGTCGTCTTTCTCTGGGTGGTCATCCAGATACACTTCGCGGCACAGTTCCAGTGATTTCTCACCAAAGGCCTTGGAGTATTCGTTCAGGAAGGTACCTTCCAGTGACTCGATGCAGTGGATGTAGCAGTCCATACCCGTGTAGAACCACTGATCAACAGGCACGCCGGCAATCAGCTCAGGATCCATGATGATCTGGTCGAATACAGTGAAGTCAGAGTTCAGACCCAGCTTACGCTCAGGGCCACAGAGTACCGCAGTACGTGAGGCTTCGGCGCCGGTACCGGAAATGGTAGGAATACCAATGTGATGCACGGCAGCTACCTTGATAAGATCCCAGCCCTGGTACACGGCAGAGCCACCTGGGTTGGTCAGCATCAAAGACACGGCCTTAGCCAGATCCATGGTGGAACCGCCACCCAGACCCACCACGCTTACCGGCAGCTTGCTGTTGAAGGCCTGAACTTCTTCGGTCAGGGCATCAACCTGTTCGGTAGAAGGCTCTTCGTCTACGTTAACCCAAATGATTTTGTCGTGGGCCTTGGCAGGAATGCGGCCTTCCAGTGGCTTGCCCTGGTGTACATCGTCAACCAGAAATACCACGAAATCATCGTCGCTCTTGCGCTCGGCAGCCAGCACTTCGTCCAGCTGGTTAAAGGCGCCGCGACCGAAGATCATCTTAGGTACAGCTTTGAAATTTCTGAATTTCATGCAAAAGACTCCCGTCTATTATTGGGCAAATGCCTTCTTGATGTTGGCAATACGCTCCTGGATCTGCTCTTCAGTCCAGCTGAGCTTGATGAGCATGGAAATGGTGCGGCTCATGATTGCATCGGATTTTGGCACAGAAACCTGAGTGTAGTCAGGCTTGTCGGCCACCAGTGTGATCGGCAGCGCGGCTGGTGCAGTCAGATTCTGAATGTGATCCCAGTTCTTCAGGTAGTGCCAGTTATTCACGTACCAGTAGAAGCAGCCATCGACGCCGTTGGCGGCCAGGGCCTTGTTGATTTCCTGGGTGCGCGCTTCGGTGGGCAGCATAAAGGACAGGAAGCCAGCGTTGTCGCCTTCAACATCGGGGATCACGCGGAAGCTTACTTCCGGGATTTCTGCCATGGCATCTTTAATCAGCTTTTTGTTTTTACGCTGAATGTCGAGGATGGTGTCGAGCTTACGCAGCTGTGCCAGACCCAGGGCGGCGTTCATTTCGCTGATACGGAAGTTCAGACCCATAATAGGGTGCTTCTCGGCGCCGCGATCGTTGCCAATGTGGTCGTGACCGTGGTCAGAGAACATGTGGCTGTGGTTATAGATGGTTTCGTCGTTGGTGATAACGGCTCCGCCTTCGCCACAGGAAATGGTTTTCACTGAGTCGAAAGAGAAACAGCCTACCTGACCGATAGTGCCCAGGCCTTTGCCTTTGTAGCTGCCGCCAATGGCCTGGCAGGCATCTTCCATAAGCACAATTCCGTGCTCGTCACAAATGGCTTTGATTTCATCCATGTGGCCCATGGAGCCACACATATGCACAAAGTTCACCGCTTTGGTGCGTGGGGTGATGGCCGCGCGGATGCCTTCGGGTGACAGACACAGGGTCTCGTCGATTTCGGCAAATACAGGTACGGCGCCTGCCATCATGATGGCTTCAACTGAGGCCACAAAGGTAAACGGAGGCACAATCACTTCGTCACCGGCGCCAATGCCGGCAGCCATCAGGGCGGTGGTCAGGGCAGAGGTACCGCTGGACAGCAGGTGGGCGTGTTTTACGCCAATCTTTTCACACAGCAGCGCTTCAAATTCGCGGCTCTTCCAGCGGCCATTGCGCATGCCGTCAAAGTTATAACGGAAGGTAAAGCCGTTCTCCATGACATCTGCGACTTCCTGCTTTTCCTCAGGACCAAAAATTTCAAAACCGGGCATGGAAGTGATTCTCCTAAAATTCTGTGCATGGCGCCAAGGGCGCGATGAAAAACCCAAAGATTATAACTGGGTTGGCAACTTGATAGCGATAAGGGGGCGCGAAAAAAATTAAAAAGGCAGTCACTTGACTGCCTGATTGCAACATGGTGTCGCGCAGCGAAGGCGCATCAGCTTTGCTGAGCCATAAATGCGTTACGATCGGCGGTGACATCAAGGTCGGTGAGCAGGCCGTTGTCGATGCCATAGATCCAACCGTGTATCGCCAGTTCCTGACCCCGCGACCAGGCTTCCTGCACTATGTTGGTGGCGCTGACATTGGCCACCTGCTCAATCACATTGAGCTCACACAGGCGGTCGAAGCGTGCCTTTTCATCGAGGTTGGCAAGCTCTTCATTATGCAGGCGATGAATGTCGCGAAGGTGACCCAGCCAGTTGTCGATAAGCCCAAGGCGGGCGCTGCCCATGGCCGCACGTACGCCGCCGCAGCCGTAGTGGCCCACTACCATAATGTGCTTTACCTGCAGTACATCCACGGCGTACTGCAGCACCGATAGACAGTTAAGATCGGTATGGATCACCATGTTGGCAATATTGCGGTGCACAAAGACTTCGCCCGGCAGCAAGTCGATGATTTGATTGGAAGGAACCCGGCTATCGGAGCAGCCAATCCACAGGTATTCAGGGTTTTGCTGCTTGGCCAGAGTTTCGAAAAAGCCTGGATTTTCCTGCAGGATGCGCTGTGCCCATCGACGGTTATTGTCGAACAAGGGTTTGAGTAGTTTCATCTTGTTGTCGTAATTTGGCGAAATACGGCGCTAGTGTATCAGGAAATATTCCCCTGGCTGGTCAATCCATCTTAAAAAGCTGTGATCTGGACGAAAATACTGATAATTCAATAAAAAAACAGGCCCGTAGTGGCGCCTGTTTTTTATCCACGGAGCACGCCTCAGAACCTGGCGATGACTTTCACCGAGTCATTGACGTTGGCGGCATCCACAAAGCCAATCATATTGGGGTTGGCGGCCACCAGACTGAGCATTTCTGCATCTTCGACCGTTTTGGGTGGTTGGCCCTGGCCGGAAAACACCAGCTTTGACCAATAGGCCTTGAGCTGACTTTCCGACTTGCCAAGCACCTTGTCGACAAAGGCGCTGCGGGTGGCGCTGCCTTCTTTCAAATCCAGCGGCACTACGGGGCCACCGCCGGGAAAGGTTTTGAGCTTGCCAAGGTAAATGCGGGAAATATCGCCGTTATCCATTGAAATTGCATTGCTGGGATGTACCACCACGGCCACTTCTGCCATGGCCGCAGGTGCCAGTGCCAACAGGCCCAGTGTGATAAGGCCTTGTTTCAGCAAAGAGGTTAGCTTTTTCATCAGGCTGCTCCTTAAAAGACCAGATCCACGCCCATCAACAGCAATTGCCCATCGGAGGCTGGGCCCTTGTCATTGGTGAAGTCGGTGTATTCCAGCTTGAAGGCGGCGGAAGGGTGGAAATCCCAACGCATGCCGAGGGTGTAGTAGTAGCTGTCCTGCTGCTGGGTTTCGAGTGCCATCCTGGTGCCTGCCATCAGTGGTGCCAGCTGTGCCTGAACCGGCGCCGGCATGGCGTTGTAGACAGGCAGCATGGCGTCATAGGCATCGTACTGAGGTTTATTTTCATCCCAGCCATAGGTGGCGTGCAGCGTGATGGAATCAAAGCGAACACCGCCCGAGACAAACGCCGAGTCCTGCAGTGCAAAGGCACTGGGGTCAAGGTCGATGCTGGTGTATTCGGCGAGAATAAACCAGCTGCCCGGGTCGTACTTGGCATGCACACCGATAATGGATGCTGAGTCATCTATTGGCAAAATCTCATCGCCGGTACCGGCCGGAAACAGCCCTGTGGCGTCAACAGCCGCCGCCAGCGCAATCAGATCCGGGTATTCATAGCTCAGCTCAGCCACGTACCCAAGATTCAGGCCGTATTCGAAGTCACCGGTGGTGAAGTTCAGGTTCACAATATGGCCCTTGGCGGAGTAGGGCGCCGGGGCGACATTGGTGCCGGATGGTACATAGTCGTCGATGGAAGAGGTGATGTACTTGTAGGTGATGCCAACATCGGTATCGCCCCACAGGGTGGAATACACCAGGCCCACACCTTCACCGCTGCTGAAGGGCAAGGAATACACCCCCTGGGGCGGCATTATCCAGTGATAGGCATAGCCTACATCGATGTAGTCAGAGTATTTGTAGAGGTTAAAGCGTTGCCTGCCGGCCATCAGCATCAGGTTGTCGGTGATGTCGTAAGACAGATAGGCCCATTCAAAATCAACATCATAGTCGTTACGGCCACGGGAGAGCAGCTGCGCTGTTGCCCTGAGCCCACCGCCCAGATCTGCCGCTACCTGAATGGCAAACTTGGTGTTTTGATTGAAGTCGATTTCGCTGTCGTAACCGTAAAGGGATTTATCATCATCAAGGCTGCTGCCAGCCACTATGGAAGCGAAGCCATTGATTTGGATTTCCGCCCACACCCCGGGAGAGGCAAGCAAGGCGGCAATGGTCGCTGCGACTGTACTTTTTCTCATGGCTCTTAGTCCTTTTGAGGGGAAAGACAGTTTAAAGCTAGTTGATAAGTCGCAAAATTCACCTTTTGGCAACAAAAAAGGGCCCTAAGGCCCCTGATAACCGAACTAAGGCGAAATCAGCGCAGGTGCTCACTTAAAAAGGCGAGCAGCGCCTCGTTAACAAAGGCGCTTTGCTCGAGGCAGGAGATGTGCCCTGCAGCGGGGATATGTACCAGCTTGCTGCCGTCGATGGCGTCGTGCATCAGATAGCTTTCCAGCACGCTGCGGGCCTTATCTTCCACACCCACCATCACCAGTACCGGCAGAGTTAGTTGCTCGACATCATCCATGGTATCGCGGCGGCCAAACACGAGTCGGCCCATGCGCTCGATATCGGCGATGCGCTCGCCTGCAAGGGTTGCAAGCTTGGCGGCAAAGGCACTGGTCAGACGCTCATCGGGGCTGTTTGAGAAAAACAGCGGCACAATCGCATCAATCATGGGCGCAGGAATGCTGCCGGCGGCTTTAATCACATCGAGCATGCCGTAATATTTGGCGCGGGTAACTTCCGGCTCGAAGCCGATAAAGCTGTCCATCATCACCAGTGTCTGCACCCGGGCAGGTGCCTTGAGTACCAGCTCTGCGCCCCACATGCCGCCGACACTAAGACCAACAACCGAAAACTCGCTGACTTCAAGGCTGTCCATCAGCGCCAGCATGTCATCGGCGACAATGCGCAGGCTGTTCACCCGCGGCGGCACTGAGCCGGACTCGCCATGGCCGTGCAGGTCAACCGCAATCACCCGATAGTGTTTCGCAAGCACCTCAAGTTGCTCTTGCCACATCAGGCTATCCCACAGGTAGCTGTGGCCAAGCAGCAGCACCGGGCCCTGGCCCATGTCCAGGTAACTTAAGTGGGTGTCGGGAAGTTGAAAACTGTGCCTGAAGGCATCAAAGGAAGTCATAAAACATCATCCAGAGTAAAAGAGGGTGTGGCATAAAAACGGACATAACGGTCAACCAGCTCATCGAGGCGTGCAAGCACAGCGGCCTTGAGCGCCAGCGGCTGGGACTTAAGATGACGGCCAAGTTCAGCCGTATCAAAACCTGCTATCAGAGGCTCGGCTTCGGGGGCAAAGCTTAAGTGCCATGGCTCAGGTGAGACGCCACTTTTGCCTTGCTGATACGGCAGGAAAAAACCAAAGCGGGCAGCGTTGCTGTCGAGCCAGCAGGCAAGGGCATGGCAGGGGCCACCTGCAGCATATTCGGCGGTATCAAGCTTAAGGTCATCACGGCTGATATGGGCTGCATCGTACAGATCCAAATCGGTACCCAGATGGTGACGGGAGCAGCCCGGCAGCGCCGACCAGATCAAAATGGTGCTGACTATCTCATCATCGCCAAGGCCCTTGATATCAACCGCCTGCCCACTGGCATCAAACAGCGGCCGCTTGCCTTCTGCCTTGCCATTCCAGATGGCAAGCTGGCGGGAAAAATCACGATACGCAGAGGTGATGGCCAGTTGCAAACCGTCGGCGGCAGCGGCATCTTTCATGGCAAGATAAGCCCGGGCGGTGCCCGGACGCATCAAAAAGCCATCGGCATTGACCAGCTGAGGCTGGCTGATGCCATAAAGCGAGGCGCTGGCGCCGAGACTGGCTACCGGCACAGCAGCTTTTCCAGAATACGCTGATAACAGCTGGTCAGCAGCTCAAGATCGCTGGCTTTCACACACTCGTTCACCTTGTGAATGGTGGCGTTCACCGGCCCAAGTTCAATCACCTGGGCGCCTGTGGGGGCGATAAAGCGGCCATCGGAGGTGCCGCCGGTGGTTTGCGGATCTGTGTGAATGCCTGTTACTTCGAAGATGGCTTCGCGGGTGGCTTCCAGCAGCGGCCCATCGCCGGTCAAAAACGGCAGGCCATTGAAAACCCAGTCGATATCGTAATCGAGGCCATGGGCATCAAGAATGCCAAGCACCCGGGAGATCAGGATTTCTGCGGTGACTTCAGTGGAGTAACGGAAGTTAAACATCACCTTAAGCTCACCCGGGATCACGTTGGACGCGCCTGTGCCTGCATTGATATTGGCAATCTGAAAACTGGTGGGCGGGAAGAACTCATTGCCCTTGTCCCACTCGATGCGGGCAAGTTCGGCCAGCGCCGGCGCGGCCTTGTGCACCGGGTTATCTGCCAGATGCGGATAGGCGACGTGGCCCTGAATGCCCTTGACAGTGAGGTTACCGGTAAGGCTGCCGCGACGGCCATTTTTCACCACATCGCCAAGCTGATGGGTGCTTGATGGCTCGCCCACCAAGGCCCAGGTGATTTTCTCGTTGCGGGCTTCGAGGGTGTCTACCACCCGCACAGTGCCATTGATAAAGGGGCCTTCTTCATCGGAAGTGATAAGAAACGCGATGGAGCCCGGGTGATCTGGATGCTCGGCCACAAAGCGCTCGGCGGCCACCACCATGGCGGCGAGGGAGCCTTTCATGTCGGCGGCGCCGCGGCCATGGATATAACCGTCAATCACCACAGGGTCGAAAGGCGGCGTGTGCCAGCGGTTCATATCGCCAACCGGCACCACATCGGTATGACCGGCAAAGCAGAACAGCGGGCCTTCGGTGCCGCGGCGGGCCCAGAGGTTAGTGGTATCTTCAAATACCATGGGCTCAATGCTAAAGCCAATGGCGGCAAGGCGTTTTGCCATTAGCTCCTGACAGCCTTCATCGAGGGGCGTCACCGACGGGCGTGAAATCAGCTCGCGGGTCAGTTCAATCACGTCACTGTGGTTCTCATGGCTCATTGGCCGAATACCTCGCTGTACAGCTTGTCGTTAAAGCCGGTGTACACCGCATCGCCTTTGACCAGCACAGGGCGTTTAATAAGAGTCGGGTATTCCAGCATCAGCGCAACGGCCTTGGCGGTGTCTATGTCCTGCTTTTGCTCGTCGGTCAGGGCGCGGAAACTGGTGGATTTTTTATTGAGCAGCGGCTCGAAACCGATGCGCTCAACCCAGTCGTTCAGCTGCTCAGCAGCCAGACCATCGACACGAAAATCATGGAAAGGAACGGCATGGCCATTGGCTTCGAGCCATTTGCGGGCCTTCTTTACGGTATCGCAGTTTTTAATGCCAAAGAGTGTCACAGTGGGAACTCCGCTTAATAACAGGAAAGGGCCGCATTGTGGCATTTGGGCCATAAGGCCTCAAGTGTCCGGCGGCCCCTTGAAGGAATTTCAAATTTCGACGGTAAAAATGATGTCTTTTCCGGCTTCGACCCGGCCCTGGGATTTCTCCAGAAACTTAATATCTTCCATGTTGGCCAGCACCACCGGGGTCAGCAGACTGTCGACCTGGCCTTTGAGGTACTCAAGATCGAACGCCAGCACAGGATCGCCGGCTTTGACCTGCTGGCCTTCTTCGGCGAGACGTCGAAAGCCATTGCCGCGCAGTTCCACCGTGCCCACGCCAAAGTGCACAAACAGCTCAAGGCCCTGGGGCGACTCGATACTGAAGGCGTGGTTGGTCTCAAAAATTTTACCGATAGTGCCGTCGATGGGGGCGAGAATGGTATCGCCTTCGGGATCGATAGCGATGCCATCGCCGACAATCTTCTCGGCAAACACCACATCGGGCACCTTTTCAATGGGGTAGATCTCGCCGGACACAGGCGCATGGATGGCAATGCCACCTTCGATGGTTGGCGCCCCGGAAATCAGTCGCCGAATTCGGCTGAAAAATCCCATGACTGCTTGCCCCTTAATTCAATGGCTGCTCTTTGTGGCAGCGGATATGACATCATACTGAAACATTTAGCTTATTTATAGCCACTTATACAGGACACCAACTCAGATAATCGGTCGGCCATCAGTGCCTGACCGGCAAGCTGGGTGCAGCGCTTAAAATCCTGACCGCAAATAGCCGCTTTGATTTCAAGCAGAGCGCCGACGTTGACGCTGATTTCATCAAACCCGAGCCCCAGCAGCAGTGGCACCAGCTTGGGATCGCTGCCCATTTCACCGCACAGTGACACTTTGACATCCTGACTGCGGGCGCTTTGCAGGGTCATGCTGATAAGCCTGAGTACCGCCGGAGACAGCGCCGGATAGTCCTTGGCAAGGCACGGATTGCCGCGGTCGGCGGCCATGGCGTACTGGGTTAAATCGTTGGTGCCAATGCTGACAAAATCCAGCAGCGGCAGCATGGCAGGCAGGTTAAGTACTGCCGCCGGGGTCTCGACCACTATGCCGAGACTAAGATCGCCAAAACCCTTTTCTTCGTTGTCTAACTCGCGTTTGCAGTCTTCTATCAGCGCCATGACTGCATCGAGCTCCTCCACCTGGGTCACCATGGGGAACATCAGCCGGATATGGCCATGATTGGCGGCTCTTAGCACCGCCCTCAGCTGGGTTTTCAGCAGCGCCGGATTGGCGAGGGTGTAGCGAATGCCACGCATTCCCAGCGCCGGGTTGTCTTCTTTTGCCTGGCACAGGCAGGGCAGTTCTTTGTCGGCGCCCACGTCCAGGGTGCGGATGGTCAGCACCCGGCCTTCGAGGGCATGCAGAGCATCGCAATAAAGCTGATATTGAGTGCGCTCGTCTGGCAGGGTGTCGCTGTGCATCAGCATAAATTCGGTGCGCAGCAAGCCAATACCATCGGCGCCAAGGCCTGCCACTTGCACTATGTCATTGAGATTACCAACGTTGGCGAGCAGGCTGACCTCATGGCCATCAGACGTCATGGCCGGACGGTCGCGAAAGGCGTTTAGCTTCTCCCGGGCAGCAGCGCTCTGGGCGGCGCGCAGCTCAAGTTCAGCGCGTACTTCGCTGGCGGGGTTTTTAAATAAGGTGCCACTGTCACCATCGATTACCAGGGCGTCACCATTAACAATGCCAAGCTCGCTGTAAGGGGTGCTCAGCAGCGCTGGCACTCCGGCTGCCCGGGCCAAAATGGCGGTATGGCTGGTCAGGCCGCCGGACTTGAGCACTATGCCGGCCACATTCTCAAGCGGCAAGGTGGCAAATTCAGCGGGGGTGATATCTTCGGCGAGCAGAATGGTAGCTACTGTGAGTTTGCCGGGCTCGGCGCCGATTTTGCCAAACACCGATTGAATAAGGCGCTTACCCAAACAGCGTACATCTTCGGCGCGCTGGGCAAGGTAAGGATCGTCCATGGCCTCCAGCTCACTTGCCTGGTGGGCAAATACACGCTCGATGGAGACACAGGCGGAAAATTGCAGCTGGGTGATGGTATCGACAATATGATCGCGAAGATCCGGGTCATCCAGATACAGGAGATCGGCTTCGACCAGAGCATGGGCTTCACTGTCGGGAGAGAGGGTATCGAGGCTGGTTTGCAGCTGCTCTTTCAGGCGCGCCAGCCCGTCATCGAGCCGCTTTACCTGCTGCGGCACCCGCTTGATGGGCAGCATCCGATAATCCAGCGGCTTGTGGCCGTGATTGAGATGCAGCGCTTCCCCAAAGGTAACACCGGGTTTGATGGCTATTCCGTTAACCTGCATAACTCCTCCCGCCCCTTAGCTTAAGGTAACCAGCAGCGCCGAGACCTTTTCCACCGCTTCTTCGGCTTCGGGGCCCTGGGCGAAAACCCGCACGCTAACCCCCTGATATAAGCCGAGGGTTTGCAGCTTGAACAGGCTTTTGGCACTGGCCTGTTTGCCATTGCACTCGACTATCACGTCACATCCAAACGACTTGGCTTCCTTGACCAGTAAGGCGGCAGGGCGAGTATGGATCCCATGGGGGGCTGTGATGGTGACGATTTTTTCGTACATGGCGTTGATTGTCCGGCAAAGAATGCGGCTATTGTCCACCAAGGCGGCGATGCAGGCAAGGTACTCGGGATTGGCTCAGGGTTGGCGCTCGGGATACTCGATGATTTGGTAGCTGTTTTTCTTAAGAGCCGCCAGCGCCTGTGGCAGTTTTTCCTTTTTCACCAGGATGTAATCGGTATCAAAGGTAGAAATGGCGAAAATGCTGATCTGTACGTCAGCCAGGGTCGCTGAAATGCGCGACAAAATGCCGGTCATGGAGAAGCCAAGTGGTCCCAGCACTTCCAGGCAAATCCAGTTGGGCTCGCACTCGAGGCTGTCAAGATCCATGTGGGATGGCACCACCACCGACAATTCTTCCCGGGTTTTACCGATAAAAAACATGTCCTGGGAGAAAACCTCAGCCGGGGGCGATGCCTCGGGGCTGAAGCTGTGAATGGTGTAAAGCTCGGGATGAACTGCCAGAGTCAAGCGCACTGAGTATCTCCTGCTGTGTCCCGTTGAGTGGCTGGAAATCTTAGCCTAACACAAAATTTGCGCATAAAAAGAGGGACCTGAAAGATCCCTCATCGGCTTGTGTTGGGTGTCAGACTTTAAACTGGCTCAGCGCCTTGGCCAGCGCGCCACTGATGGATTGCAGCGATGCGGCGGCGCGGCTGTTGCTGTCACTGCTTTGTACCGACAGCTGCATTTGCTCGGAGATATTGCTGATGTTGCGGTTTATCTCTTCGGTCACCAGCGACTGCTCTTCGGTGGCACTGGCAAGCTGGGTGTTCATGTCGTTGATATGGGCTATCAGCGACAAAATGGCATCCATGGCATCGCCTGCCTGACGGGCTCGGCCTTGCAGAGTAACCGACAGTTCCTGATTGGCGCTGTTGGATTGGGTGACTTCACCGATGCCGGTTTGGATTTCTGAGATGATTTTCTGGATCTCGTTGGTAGAGTCCTGGGTGCGGTTGGCGAGCGCCCGTACTTCATCGGCTACTACCGCAAAGCCGCGGCCATGGGCACCGGCGCGGGCCGCTTCAATGGCTGCGTTCAGCGCCAGCAGGTTGGTTTGTTCGGCAATGGAGCGAATGACATCCAGAATGCTGCCAATCTGCCCGGATGCAGCGCTGAGGCGCACCGTGGTTTGCTCGGCGGCCTTTAACTTGTCAACCAGCACCTCGGTTTGATGCACGGTTTGGCTCATCAGGCTTTGGCTGTCTTCGGCCTGCAACTGCACCTTGGAGGCCGAATCGGCGGCCTGCTGGGTGTTTTGGGCCATTTCATGGCTGGTGGCCAGCATTTCATGAATGGCGGCGGCCACGCTTTCGGTTTCGCGGTGAATGCGCTCGCCACTTTGATTGGCGGTGGCCACCGCATGGGTGAGGGCGCTGGCATCTTCTGACAGTTCGGCGCCCATCGGCTTGATGTCTTTGATTAGGAGACCGATTTTTTCGGCAAAGCGGTTAAAAGCGGCCGCAAGGCGCGCCACTTCGTCGTTGCCGCGGGTATCGAGGCGGGCACCCAGATCACCATCGCCGTCGGCGATGTCTTCCATGGCCTTAATGGCACGTTCCAATGGCGAGGTAATTGAATGATTCAGCGCCATGAACAGGGCAAACAGCGGCGTGGAAATCAGCATCATGATGATAAGGGTGTGCCAGATGGCAGTTTCCATGGCTTCATTGATGTCGGTAACAAAAGCGCCGGTGATAACTGCCCATTGCCAGGGGCTGTAAACCCGGGCCTCGGCAAGCTGCTCACCCTGCTTGCGGGTATCCGGATTGATGGCTTCCAGTTTGGCTGTAGCTTTGCCTGACAGGCGGGCCTGATTTGCCAGCTTAAGCAGTGCTTTGTCGGTAAGCCTCTGGCCCTGAAGGTGAGACTGACCGCCGGCTGCCAGCACAGTACCGTCGGTATCCACCACCAGAAAGTAGCCACCATTGCCGTAGTGGGCGAGGCTTAACAGCTCAGCCACTTCACGCTTGGCATCGTCCAGTTTGATATCGCCCCGCTGCACCTGGGCATGATGGGCATCAATCAGCGACAGCGCCGTGTCCAGCTGGCCATCGTTTTGCAACCATTTCTGGGTTTCAAGGTTGTTGTACTGTTCTTTGATATTGAAGGCGGCAAAACACACAGTACCGACGGCAGCCAGTGCCAACATCAGGATCAGCCGCTGCAAAATGGTGAACTTTCTGAGCAAGGAAATCATTGCCATCTCCGTAACAGGGGTAAGACCGCGGTGATTTTACCGTATAAGCCTGCATTTTCCCGGTTATGGTTTTGTAAAAAATCAGCGAAAAGTTAAATTCCGTGATCCAGAGCGGCGGCTTTTGTACGGTATAAAAATGTGAGCTGAGCCTGGTTCCTGCGTGGGAAATCAGCCTGTTACGGGCTAATTGTCGTCAAATTGAGCAATTGGCAGGCTAATCATTTGTTTAGACTTTGATTTATCGGCCATTTGTGCTCAAGATTAAGTAATCACAAGAAAAGGCGAACCAAGATGAGCGCAACCCAAACAGTAACTTCCGATGACATTCTGCTGAAGCTGTGCCACTCGGTGTCCCATGTGCTGTCCCACACCAGTGGCAGCCGGGTGACCCACGCAGCCATGGTACAAAACATCAGCCGGACTCGGCTTCGCCCCGATTTGGGCTGTTTCTCTATTTTCGATGGCGGCTTCTCCGGGCTGGTGGTGATTAACTTCTCCGCCGAAGCTGCCGTGGAAATTTACCGCCGTTATATGCTCAACATGGGGATGCCCGAGAGTGAACTGGCGTTCTCCCATACTTCCGACGAAGTGGGCAACGTGATGGGTGAGCTGATGAATCAAATCCTCGGCGACTTTATCAGTAAGGTTTCCAAGGAGCTGCAAACCTCCATCAGCCAAAGCCAGCCCAAGATGCTGACCATCAATAAAGAGCTGACCATCTCGATTGATGCCAACCTCGATGAGCCCATTGCCAGACGGGTTTCGTTTCGCACCGAGAGCAACCACATCTTTTATCTTGAGTTCGCCATGGATAAGACAGAGTTTGTCAAAACCCAGGAATTTGAACTCGACGAAGAGTTTGACCCCGACTCACTGCTTGAAGAGCACGGCAACGGCAAGTCGCCCTGGTCGCAAATGGCCAGCAAGGGCATAGTGGCCGATGATGCTGACGATCTGCTCGATGAGCTTGGGATCTGAAGGCTGTTGCTATACAAGGGATTTTTGTTGAATTACCATGGAGTCGCCGCACCAACGTGGCGCGGCGGCCAGACGCCTCGGTGACTGGACCTTTGTGATAATAACAAGAATCCGGATATGGCAAACAAAGCGACCTCCATCGATATCGCCTACCGGGCCGGGGTTTCCCAGTCCACGGTGTCCCGCGCGCTGCGCGACAGCCCCCTTGTGAGTGAAGAGACCAAAGAGCGGATCAAAGCCATCGCCCGCGAGCTCAACTACAAGGTAGATAAAAACGCCAGTAACCTTCGCACCCAAAACAGCCACACGCTGGCGCTGCTGTTGTGTGAAGATCCCACCAATGATGACTCGCTCATCAATCCGTTTTTTCTGTCGATGCTGGGCTCCATTACCCGTGCCACGGCCAAGCAAGGCTATGACTTGCTTATCTCGTTTCAGCAGCTCTCAAGTGATTGGCACGCCGACTACGAAGACAGCAACAAGGCCGACGGCATTATCCTGCTGGGCTATGGCGATTTTGTGGACTATGAGCACAAGCTGGAACGGCTGTTATCGCAAAACACCCACTTTGTGATTTGGGGCGCCGAGCACAATAAATCCTCAGTGGCGTCGGTGGCCTGTGATAATCAGCAGGGCGGTTTGATTGCCACCGAGCACCTTATTTCCCTTGGCAGGCGCGAATTTGCCTTTTTGGGCGATGCCTCAAGCCACAGCCCAGAATTTCGCGACCGCTACCTTGGGCACGTGCGGGCGCTGAAAGATGCCGGGCTTGCGGTGGATAAACGCCGTCAGGTGGACGCCATCAGCACCGAGAATGCCGGCTTTGAAGCGGCCAATATGCTGATCCGCAAGGGGGCACACTTTGATGCGATTTTTGCCGCCAGCGATCTGATTGCCGTCGGTGCCATTCGCGCCCTTAAAGAAGCCGGGCTCAGGGTGCCGGAAGATGTGGCCGTGGTAGGGTACGATGATATTCCGGTGGCGAGTTTTGCCAATCCGCCGCTTACCACCATCAAGCAAAATACCCAGCTTGCCGGTGAAATGCTGGTGGAGTCACTGCTTAAACTTATTCGCGGCGAAAAAGTACCGCCAAAACTCATTCCCACCAGTTTGGTGGTTCGAAAGTCCTGCGGTATAGACCTCTGACGCTTATCCGCTACAACCATAAGGTAAACTGCTTGGCTGTAATGAAAAGCGGCTGAGTTAACAATAAAAAAGGAGCCTGTGGGCTCCTTTTTTATTGCAATGGTTCTACTTGAGCAGACCGTTAGTTGGCTGGCTCTTTGGCTTCACCAAAGCTGGCGTCTGTTTTGAACGGGTAGCCATCCCACACAACGCCATCGGTGACCGAGCGAACCAGTTTGACATACTCGGCATGGGTCCAGGCCAGCGGGGTGGCCGAGTTGGTGCCATCGCCGGGTTTGTATTGGAAACGGGTCGCATCGCCAATGCCGTCCCACACCTGCTCGGGCAACATGCCACCGGCGTTGGCAAAGGACTCCATCCCGGCAACATAGGTGCTGACCAGCGCCTGGCGCGCTTCATCGCTGAGGGCATTGCCATTTTGGGTCACCGCCGCCAATTCATAGTGGCCGCGCTCGCCGGTGAAGAATGGCCAGACCCGGCCGCGCTGGTTGGGGGTGTTTTCACCTTTTTCAGCGTAGTTGGCACCGGTTTGGGTGTCTTCACCGTAGCCGTCATTACCGTAGCGTCTGAAGCCGGGGAAAGGGTTGCCGCTTAGGGTCACAAAGTTGTATTTCACCCTCAGGTTGTCACTGAGGGATTCACTGTCCACCAATGCCAGGCTGTCGCGGATAAGCGGGTTATCGGCGCTGACCACGCCGTAGCGCACCAGCTCAAGGAAGCCGGCATCCAGCACTTCACGCTGATCAAGACCGGGCCTGCCGTTGTTGTCGGCCAGTTTGGCACTGCTGTTGGGCTCGCCATTGGGTGACAGACGCACTATGTAGGGATGTGCGGCCAGTGGGCCTGTGCTGGTAACCGTAAGTGATGAAAGCTGGGCTGCGTAGTCGCTGGCGACTTTTGCATAAGTCATGGCAGAGGGCTCATCACCTGCATGACGGGCCAGCGCGGCAGCTGCATTCAGGCCTGTAATCACCGCCGCCATGGTGGAAGGGGAATAGCCTTCCTGCTCTTCCCAGCGCTCCTGCTGGGTTTTGGGCGGCGTGATGCTGCGTTTGTTCCAGTCAAGACTCACAGCGCCGCCGCTCACCAGAAAGTCCGCTGCCGGTTTGAGCATCTCCTGATACCAACTGCGGGCCTCATCATCGCTGAGCACGCCCGCTTGCCAGAGTTTCCAGCCGAGCATCACCGGCATAGCGGTTTGATCCAGCTGCACCGCAACCCATTCAATCTCGCCATCGACGTGGGTCTTTTGCAAAAACCAGCCGGGAACGCCTTCATAGCCATCGAGCTCCGGCCCTGCCTGAATTTGTTTGAGGTACTCAAACGCAACCTTGGGGGTTTGGATATCGCCCATGGCCAAAAATGCCATGGCGCACTGGTAAAAGTCCCGTGGCCAAACAGCTTTATAGCCTGTGCTTGGGGTGACTGCCGCTATGGTGTCGCCCCAGGGATTGGACAGGGATGCTATCAGCGCCCCTGCGTGGGTTTTGTCTTCCTGAGCTTTGAGCACCATGGCCGAGAGGTTCAGCAGGCTGCCACCATCGGCAGTTTGCTGCGCCATGGCATTGAGCGCCGGCAGCGATTTAAGGTACTGGCGCCAGCCCGGGGTCTTGTCATTGCCGGCAAAATCATCGGCAAGGGCATCGAAACCGGCGGCAAGGCTTTTCTTCGCGGCCTCATCGGCAAGGCTCGCGGCCGCTTCGATACTGCTGGCCTTCCCAAAGCCGAGCACCACCTCAAAGCTGAGGGTATCGCCCTTGTTCAGCGAAGCAAGCTCAGCAGTCAGGGCGATGTTACCAAGATTTTTTGCCTCATTGGGCGCGCCTTCAAAGGTCTGGCTGAAGCCGTTAAGGGCTGCGCCTTTTTGGATGTTTTCCACCCCGGCTGAAGCGCCTTCAAACCCAACCTGACGGGCCACGAAAGGCACACTGGCACGAATGCTCATTGCACTGGTGTCAGCGTTTGCGGCCGTTGTGCCCTGGGCGGCCATAAAACCGCCGTTGGAGAGGTAGGCGATATCGTCGGCGCCGCCGTTATCCATTTGCGGATCGGCGTACAGATACGGGGTGATGCCATCGGCCATGGCCGTAATAGTCACTTTCATCACCAGCGCGTCGCGGTGGGGGTCGGTAATAAGCTGCTTTTCGATACGGTACTGACCATCTTTGTCGCTGTTTTCAAGCACCAATGCCAGCGACTCAGGGCGCCCCTGTGCATCGGTATGCAGGTAGCGCTGGCTGTGGCTGGTGTCTTTGGCTTCAAAGTCGATGAAGTCTTTCCCTTTGATAATAAAAGACAGCTCCCGCAGCTGGGCATTATGAATAAGGCCGTACATGGTTTCGGTCAGTACGCCATTGGCGACAGAGAACCACACCCGGCTCAGCGGATTGGCATCGCTGCCCTGGTACTTACCATCGATATAGGGCTCATAACTGGTGCCGATACCGGTTTTGCCGGCAAAGGCCCAGGTTGGCGTTGCGCCGGGCGCGCCGGGGGCAATGCTCACAGTCACTGGCGCTGCGCTGCTGCCTTCAGGCTGCTTGGGAGTATTGTCGTTACAGCCTGCAGCGAGGGCGGCCACAACGGCGAAGGACAGGGCGCTCAGCTGCGTAGCTTTGCGAGCACCGTGATGGGCATTGGGGCGGGCATTGGGGCGTAAAAATGAGGTCATGGATGGCACGTGAATGTCTCCCGTTTTTAATTGGTATCAGGCGTTGTTGGACGGCGCGGTGCTTGGCAGGCGCAACATACACAGGGCAGCAATCACCATGGAGAGTCCGCCAACAATCAGGGCATAAATGGGCTCGTTGGCGAACACCATTTTAAGGATGAATCCCAGCACAGTTGCGGCCAGCAGCTGTGGGATCACAATGAAGAAATTAAAAATCCCCATATAGGTTCCCATCTTGCCCGCAGGCAGGCTGGTGGACAGCAGGGCATAGGGCACAGACAAAATCGACGCCCAGGCAAATCCAACACCAATCATGGGCAGCCACAGCATGCTGCCGTCTTTGATGATGAAAAAGCTCATCAGCGACATACCGCCGAAGCAAAGGTTAATCATGTGTGCCGCGCGCAGGCCAAACACCATGCACATCAGCGGAATAACCATGGCGGCAAGCGCCGCAAAGCCGTTGTAGGCGGCAAACAGCACCCCGACCCAATCGGCGCCATCGTTGTAGGCCTTGGAAAGCACATCTGAGGTGCCGTAATGGAAGGAGGTCACCGCCGCTGTGGTGTAGATCCACATGGCAAAGAGGGCAAACCAGGAAAAAAACTGTACCCAGGCCAGGCGCTTCATGGCCTCTGGCATATGGAAAAGGTCATCCACCACAGTGAACACCATGCCTTGCTTGCTGCGAGCCTCAGCATTGGCTTCACCGGCGCAGCGACTGACCACGCCAGCACAGTAATATTGCAGCGGGCCAAAGGCAAATACCCCAAAGCCGAGAATATATAGCTGCTTATCAAGCGAGAGCGCGGCGGTCAGGGCGGTAATAATAAGGCCGGTCACTGACCAGACAAGGGCGCCACTGCGATACTGGGCAGCACTGCGGCTGTGTGCCTTATCGACTTTGTTACCCTTGGCATCACCTTCCTCAAACGCGGCCATTTGCTCAGGGCTGTATTCACGGCTGGTGATTATGGTCCAACCTACCGCCAAAAACAGCACCACGCCACCAAGGTAGAAGGAGTAACGCACTGTATCGGCAATCTGGCCTTCGGGCGCGGTATTGGCCACTCCGGCGTAATTAGACAACAGATAGGGCAAGGCTGAGGCCACTACAGCGCCAATACCGATAAAAAAGCTTTGCATGGCAAAGCCTTTGGCACGCTGGTTTTCCGGCAGTTTGTCGCCGACAAAGGCGCGAAAAGGCTCCATGGCGATATTGATAGAGGCGTCCATCACCCACAACATGCCTGCGGCAACCCACAGATAAGGGGAATGGGGCATGACAAAAAGCGCCAGTGTGGTCAGCACGGCGCCAATTAAAAAATAAGGTCTGCGACGGCCCAGACGGTTCCAGGTGTTATCGGACAGGTGCCCCACAATGGGCTGCACCAACAGGCCGGTAAGGGGGCCTGCAATCCACAGAATAGGAATGTCATCGATGCTGGCGCCCAGGGTTTGGAAAATGCGGCTGACGTTGGCATTTTGCAGGGCGAAGCCAAATTGAATGCCGAGGAAGCCAAAACACATATTGAAAATTTGCCAGAACGACAGCATGGGTTTCAGATGCGCGCTGGGCTGGGTAAGGCTTGCCTCGGCACTGTCAAAGGCGGTGGTCCGGGATGAATTCATAGGTGTCCTGCTTGTTGACCGACAATGGCTGCGCTCTTTGGGAACGGCCTTGTCTGTTATTATTGGGCATTGATGCTGATGGGTACAGTTATGCTTTGGGATACAGGGCGTTAGTCGCCCGTGCCATGCTATGAATGCCTGATGAAAAAATCAGCGGCGAGAGCCTCCCTCAGACGCTCGCCGCCCAAGACCTTGTCCCTGTTTCGTGGAAGCGAAACCCGGGAAGGTACTCCAAAGCCGGAAGGTCCATTCTTCCGTAACGACCCAGCCCCCAAGGGGGCTCATAATCAGCGTGTTCATCCTAAGTTGCAGCAATGTGACTGACAACTCTCTACATACGTATTCATACCGGCGCAATAACCTTGGCGTAACACGCCCTGGCAGGCTGTCGATAGCGGGTTGGCTCGCTTACTGACTGAATTTTATTTAATTTTGCTGCTTATGCTTCAGGCTTGCAGTCCGGCCTGTTAAGCTGGTGTTGGCATTGCAGGGTGCAGCCATCGGCATGCTGTCTATGTCAGGACTCCTTATTGCCCAGGGGCCGCTCGCCTGTTACTTCGTCAACGCCGGTCTGCGAAACCTTTATCTGTGGCCTTTAGCCAAACCGTTCAGCAGGGAGTTATTCGTGTACATTCCGCCAAAGTTACAACTCGACCAGGCGCAAGCCTGTGAACTCATCAAGCGTGAGCCGTTTGCACTGCTGATTTCTGCCGAAGGCGGCATTGAAGCAAGCCACTTGCCGCTGATTTTAAGTGATTGCGGCACCAGACTTTATGGCCATATGGCCAGAGCCAATCCCCAGTGGCAAGAATTGGATGGCAAGTCGGTGTTGGCGATATTTTCCGGGCCCCATGCCTACATAAGCCCCAACTGGTACGCCAAAGGCCCGGCGGTTCCTACCTGGAACTACACCGCAGTGCAGGTAAAAGGACGGGTGACGCTGCTTGAGGGGGCGCAGGCCATGGATACCCTGATGGAAACAGTAAACCGCTTTGAGCCAGGACTGTTATCGGGCGTGCTGATGCCAGCGGATTACGTGGCCAGGTTGAGCGCTGCCATCGTTGCTTTTGAAATCCAAATCGAAAAAATTGAAGGCAAAGCCAAGTTGGGGCAGCAGCGTAAGTCTGACGATCAACAAGGGGTGACGGCCGGGCTTGAAGCCTCTACGCATCGGGAGGCTGGCGCCTTGCTGGCAGAAATGTATCGGCTCAATCTGGGGCTTGGGCTGGAAGATAAAGCGTCTGAGTGAGGGCATGATCCTGTGTAACAGCCTGCTTCTGAGTAACAGCCTGCTTCTGAGTAAAAGCCTGTTTCTGAGTAAAAGCCAAACGGTCGCGTACACTCGATTCCATGCCGCCGGATGCGAGGTGTAGGATCGCAGTCAGAACCTTCACACTGCTAAAATAGAGACAAAAACAGCGGACCTGAGGTTGAACCAGATCCGCTGTTTTTATGTTGGTACTAATTATTTTGAAGGCAATTTATAGACATTCACGCCCCAGGGCGCCAGTCCTTCGCCTTCTGTTCCCTGGGGCTGGCGTAACAGCAGCTCTGGCATGGCATCTTCGGGGCTTTGTGCCGTAGCCTCAGCCTTAGCCTCAGCCTCAGTACGTCGGGGCTTGGTCATACGTTCAAATTGGGCGAATGGCTTGGCAGGATTGCCAATATCTGTCACCTGTGCATCGGAGAAGTTTGCCAGAATGACATAGTCGCCACGGGCAATACTGACGTAATTGTTTTTACGTAATTGGCCATTGGTCATCTTGGCGCCTTGAAACACTGAAAACCTGGCAACAGGGTCAGACTTGATTTCTGCAGCCAGAGCGAGCAGGGCGCGATAGTTGGCCCGAAGTGCCAGCTCCTGCGGCTGACTGTGGCTGCCAAAGGTGCCCTTATCGTCTGTTTGCAGATACCTCGCCATAGCGGGAGCAGCCACATAATCGAAAATACTGGTGCGACTGGGTTTGCCAAATCCGCCTGTTTCGCTGCCGTCTTCCCCCAGGGTTTGACCGAAATAGAGCATAAAGGGCCCTTCGGTCGCGAGGGTTGATACCGCAAGTGCAGGTAAGGCTTTTTGCGCGTCGCCGAGGAATTCGGGGCTGGCGATACGCTGCTCGTCGTGATTTTCAAGGAAATGCAGCATATGGGATGCGTAGGGCTTGATTTCACCTAATCGCTGCTGAATATGGCCTACGGGTGCCTTACCCTGGCTGACGGCCTTTAAGGTGTCGTACAGGCCGACCTTGTCGTACAGCAGATCCAGTTTGCCAAAGCCGATAAAATACGGATATAGCCTGGGGTTATACACTTCGGCTATCAGTAGAGCATCGCTGCGCTGAGCCTTAATATCGCTGGCAAGGAAGCTCCAGAAGGCCACAGGCATCATTTCTGCCATATCAAACCGAAAGCCATCCACTCCCATACTCAGCCAGAAACGGCTGATATCACGCATCTTAAGCCAGGTATCCGGTAAATCGGTCTGCCGTGCCCAAAAGGCCTGATGGTCTGCTATTGCTGCAAAGGCAAGCTCAGCAGGCAGCGTTGGGAAGCTAAGGCTGCCATCGGGGCGGACGCCGTAGTTGAGCTTGACGGTTTCATACCAGTCGTCTGGCTTGGGGGCGTTCAGCCCCGGCTGGTTGGCCTGCTGCTGCTCTGCGCTTGAGCCATTGCCGGTCCATTTGGCCGGTTTTTCCGCAAAGTGGCCATCCTGAGCGGCACCAACTGCGTCAAGGTTTGCGGCTGGTGGCCTGTTGGTGTCCTGGGGTACCTGAAAGTCGCTGCCGGGCACATAGTAAAAATTATTGTGTTTATCGAACACAACCGAGGTAATGTCCCGTGCACCAAAATCCTCAACGCCTTCGGGGGCGCTGGTGGAGTGGTAACGACGCGCCACATGGTTGGGCACTATGTCAATAATCACCTTAAGGCCTGCCGTGTGGGTGCGCTCAATCAGGGCTTTGAACTCATCCAAACGTTTTGCCGGGTCGATAGCCAGATCCGGATTGACGTTGTAATAGTCGCGAATGGCGTACGGCGAGCCTGCGATACCCTTGACCACGTCGGCATCGTCTTTATCTATGCCATAGGCGCTGTAGTCGGTGAGCGACGCATGGTGCAGCACTCCTGTGTACCACACGTGGGTTACACCCAAATCGGCGATATCGGCCAGCACGGCATCGTCGATATCGGCAAACTTGCCGCTGCCATTGTCCGTGATGCTGCCCCAGGGCTTATTGGTCAGGTTCTGGTTACCAAACACCCGTGGCAGCATTTGGTAGATAAGAGGGGACTTTTGCGCAGTGTCGGGCCTGGTGTAGGCATTGATTTCGGTATTGTCAGCACTCTCTGCGGGCGCGGCGCAGCCATTGATTGTAAGTAGGGCAGCCAATGTTCCCAGAGTGCAAAGGCTGCGCACTTTAAAACGAACAGGGTGACAGGCGGGTGCTGTAGTAAACAAATCCATGGCCATTAAAACTCCAATAAGGTCACTGGGGCTGACACGTCCAGCGTGGCTGGCAGCGAAAAATGTTGCTGTTCAAGAATATCTGCTATTGGGTGGCCAATAGGCAGGAAATCGGCGAAGCGCTGCATGTTCAACTTGGTTGAGTCATTGTTTTTATTGAAAATAGCCATCAGGCTTTTGCCTTTGTTCTGAGCTTTTTGCCCCTGGTTCTCGGGTGCGAGCCGCAGCTGCACATAGAGGCCGTTTTCGGGAACAAAGTGTACCAGTTTGCCATGGTGAATGGCGTCGCTTGTTTTGCGGTAATGCAATAATGCGCGGGTGAAGGCAAAGGCTTCTTTGGCCTCCGCAGCCATGGCGTTTATCTCTTTTTGTCCAAAGGCTTGCTGTGTGAAACCGGGCATATCGGCGCGCACAGCGCCATCGTTACGGCCCTCAACCGGACTTTGCATGGCAAACTCAGTGCCATAGAAAATCTGTGGTATCCGATTTGACAGCAGCACATAGGCAAGCGCCAGCTTGAACTTGTTCATGTCGCGTCCAAGCAGGCTGTAGAGGCGGTTGGTGTCGTGATTGCCTTCAAACAGCACCAGATTTTCGGCATTGGGGTAGAGCTTGTCATTGGCCAGGGCCTCGTATAGCCGAATAAGGCCCGTGCCCCAGCTTTCGTCTTCATTTACGGCCTGCAGCAGGGTTTCATACAGGGGGAAATCCATTAGCCCCGGCAGTTCGCTGTCATAGCCATCGGGGTTTTGCTTTCCGGCTTGCCAGTAACTCACCACCACAGGGTTACTGCTCCATTCTTCACCCACCATGCTCAACTTGGGGTATTCGGTAAGCATTGCATGGGAAAAGGCCTTCAAGAAGGCTTTGTCTGAGTAAGACCAGGTGTCGATTCGAAGGCCACTGAGACGGGCAGTTTCAATCCACCAGAGGGTGTTTTGAATAAGATATCGCGCCAGATGCGGATTGCGCTGATTCAGATCGGGCATCGACTCCACAAACCAGCCATCGGCAAAGGCTGCGGTATCAGCGGGGGCGGCATAGGGGTCTTGTACGGCAGTGCGCCTGTGGCTGGTGTGTTTAGTTTGCGGGTTTACCCAGTCGTGAAACGGCAAGTCCCGCATCCAGGGGTGGCCCGAGCCGATATGATTGAGTACCACATCCATGATAAGTCCCATGCCAGCCTTGCCGGCATTGAGGCCGAGCGCCGCATAATCATCATTGCTGCCAAAGCGTGGATCGATTTGGTAGTGATTGGTGATGGAGTAACCATGGTAAGAATACTCAGGCTGGGCATTTTCCAGTAGAGGGTTTATCCAAAGCTGGGTGACCCCAAGGTCGTTAAGATAATCGAGTCTGCGCGCGATCCCGGCCAGATCGCCCCCGTGGCGGCCACCATCAAAGTCGGGTTTGGCGCGATCGGCATAGCCTTGCACATTGTCGTTACCGGTATCGCCGTTGGCAAACCTGTCCGGGGTGATGAGATAAATCACGTCCTTATTGGAGTAACCCTGGTGCGCCGGGCTTAAGTTACGCTCATCAAGGCGGTAGGGAAGGCTGATGGTGTCGCCCTGTTTGGCAATATTCAGGGTGAAAGTGCCGGGCTGCGCTTTGGAGACATCCAGGGTCACAAACAGGTAGTTGGGGCTGTCGGCCGTTTGTGTGCTCACTATGCTTACGCCTTGGGCTTGGCCGCTTCGTTCAATACTGACCTTAGCGCCTTGCAGATTTTTACCCTCGAGCATCAGCTCCACAGTGGGCGTTTGCATGCCAGCCCACCAGTTTGGCGGCGACACCTGGATTTGGCTTCCAGCTTGATGTTCCTGAGACTGGATATTGACAGCTGACGCATCATCGCAGGCGGATAACAGCAACAACATCAGGCTGCTGACAACAAGGCGCCCTGTAAAGGTGACTGCGGAGGTGGGGGCTAAGATGCGGCCCGGGGAAAAGCGAACGTTGACCATAATTCAAATCCTTTCAGCGAGACAGTTTAGCCAAAAACTCACTGTGAAGTGGCAGCGATGAGAGCGCGCGCTGCTGAATTTTATGTATATTTTCAAGATATTCTGCAAGCTCAGCCCCCGGCACTGTATCGGCTATCGGGGCGTGGGTTATCGGCACCAATCCTTGCCCCAACAGTACCTGTTGCCAGGCAAGCGCAGAGAAGAGTTCATCCGAGTGGCGCTCAAGGCTGCCGTTTTCGGCAAAAAGCGCCATCCGGCTGGCCAGGCTTTCGGGCAATGCCACCGCCGCACGGGCGCGCCAGAAGGGTTCATCCCGGCGGTTCAGTACATAATGAAGCAGGATAAAGTCGCGGATTTCTTCAAATTCCTGCTGTGATGCGCGATTAAAGCCGTCGCGGCAGGCCTTGAAATCACTGCTGGCCGGGAAGAAACGCACCAACTGCAGCAGCGCAGATTGCACCAGATGTATGCTGGTGCTCTCCAGCGGCTCCAGAAAGCCGCTGGACAGGCCTATGGCGACACAGTTACCGGCCCACTGCTGCTTACGCCTGCCTGTGGTAAAGCGGATCCGCCTTGGCTCGCCAAGTGGCTTGCCATCCAGGCCTTCAAGCAGCTTAGTTTCGGCCTCATCGTCTGACATAAATTCACTGGAATACACGACTCCATTGCCGGTGCGATGATTAAGGGGGATCCGCCAGCGCCAGCCGGCTTCAAAGGCAATGGATTGGGTGTATGGGGTCAGTGGCTCGGTGCGCTCAGACGGCACAGCTATTGCGCGGTTGCATGGCAGCAGCGCGCTGTAGTCGTCAAAACCTGCACCCAGCGCCTCTTCTATCAGCAGCGCCTTCATGCCGGAGCAATCGATGTAAAAATCGGCGCTGAGTACCTCACCGCTTGTTAAGCTGACCGAGGCGATGCGCCGCTCGTGGTGGCTATGCTCAAGATCCACCGAGGCGATATGGCCATCGATGTGAGTCACACCGCGCGCCGTGCTGTAGTCCTTAAGGAAGGCGCCGTAGAGTCCGGCGTCAAAATGGTAGGCGTGGGTGAGGCCGGAGAGCGGCGTGCCATTAATCTGCGCCATGGGCGCGAAGCGATTGGCCTTGGCGGCCTGGCTGTTGAGCGAGTAGCGCCAAAAGTCGTTCGCCGGGTTGGCACTATTGCCGGTATCGCCACTGCCAAGAAAGCGTTTCAGCCACAGCTGATGAAAGGGGATAAGCCCCAGATCTTTGCCCATGGCGCCAAAGGCATGCATGTAGCAGCTGTTTTTGTCGCCCCAGCCCTGAAATTCAATCCCCAGCTTGATACTGCCCTGGGTATGGCGCAAAAACTCGGCTTCGTCGATGCCAAGGCCCTGATTAAACAGCGTCAGCGGCGGGATGCTTGCCTCGCCAACTCCGATGGTGCCGACTTCGCTGGACTCCACCAGGGAGATGGCAAGCCTGCCTTTAAAGACTCTGGCCAGCAGGGCGGCGCTCATCCACCCGGCGCTGCCGCCGCCAACAATCAGTACCGAGGTAATGGCGCTGTGCTTTTCTGTCATCTGCTTTCCCCTCGCTGCCATCGCAATGTTAACTGAACGTTATCAGGCAATGGCGGATAAAAAAATGCCCTCACCGAAGGCGAGGGCAGTCAGGGAGCCGCGTGGCTTAGAACTTGTAGTTCACGCCCAGCATAAAGTTGCGGCCATAGTTCTGGTAATCACGTACGAAGCGCTTGTCATCGCCAAAGTAGGAGATAAACGGCTCGTTGGTGAGGTTGTTTACCTGCAGCAGTACAGACAGGCCGTACAGTGCATCGATACCACTCTCAGAGAAGTCGTAACCAATCTGGGCGTCCACCACGGTTTCGGCCATGATGTTCACGTTTTCGCGCTGCAGACTGATTTTGGTCACTTCACCGAGGAAGTCTGAGCGGTAGCGTGAGCTTACCCGTGCCTGGAAGCCACTGTTTTCATAGTACATGGTGGCGTTGAAGGTCTTCTCAGACAGGCCTGGCAGCGTGGTTGGCTCTGAGTCGGCGGTTTCCTTCACTTCGCTTTCGTTGTAGGTACCGCTCAGGTACACACCGAAGCCTTCCATTGCCGGGGCGAAGTAGCCAAAGTCCAGCTGCACTGTGGCTTCGATACCGCGGATATAGCCGCCGTTACCATTTTGAGGCTGGGTAACGTTACCGATTGGGTTGCCTGGTACGTCAGGGAAGACTTCACCGAAGTTGAAGTTGCTTTGCTGATCGAAAATGTAGTTTTCCAAGTCCTTGTAGAACATGGCCACAGAGAAGTATCCCTGATCGGCAAAGTAGTTCTCGTAGCTGATGTCGTACTGGCGGGCCAGCCAGGGACGCAGCATAGGGTTACCGGCGCCGCCGTTCCAGTTCACGCCATCGGTTGGATTGGCGTTGTAGCTGAAGTTGACGTTGGCATTCATCTTGTCCATGCGGGCACGGGTCAGGGTACGGGCGGCTGCAAGGCGCACCACCTGATCTTCGGCCACTTCCAGCGTCAGGTTCATGCTTGGCAGCCACTCTAGGTAGCTGTCGCCGGCGGTGATTGGTGTTTTCACCACTGAGCCTGAATCAACTGTCGCAACTGTGCCGTCAGAGCTCTGATCGGTGTGCACTGCCTGCAACCCGAAGTTACCGCTCAGCGGCAGACCGCCGATTTCGGTTTCCATGTTGGCCATCACGAAGGCGGTGGTCACTTCTTCGTACACCTTCCAGGAGTTGGTGGCACGGCTCAAGTCCACGGTATCGGCGTTGGTTTCGATGTAGTTGCCATCGTTGTAGAACGCCAGTGAGTCGTAGCTCAGCATGTCACCCATGCCGAAGAATTCCAGCGAGGTTGGGTCCAGCAGGTACTTTTCTGGCACAGTGAGCATGTCTGGGTACTGTTTCAGGGTCAGGTAGAAGCCCTGATCCAGCTTGCTCTTTTCACGTTCGGTGTAGTTTACGCCAAACTCGATGCTGCGCACCGCACCGTCATCGAAGGTGTATTCGGCGGCAAGACGCATCGATTTGAGTTCATCATCGATTTCAGGCTTGTTGATGAAGCCGTCCTGACTGTCGGGCCCAATTGGGTTACCCCAGCTGAAGGCGCCGCCCAGCTTGATCAGCGCCGGATCGGCGTAATCCAGGTTGTGGCTGAACTGATAACGGCCATCGCCATCGTACATGAAGCCCAGGGTATCGGTGGCGCCATTGCCATTACCTCGGCCAGTGCCGCTGTAGCTTTCCATACCTAAGTCGGTACGGCTGGCGCGGGAGAGGGCGATATCGGCTTCTACTGCCCAGTTGTCGTTGATTTGATACTGGTTATTCCAACCAATAGACAGGGCATCGGCGTCGCGGGTGTTAACGTCGTTACGTACAACTACGCCGGCAGCGTTGATAACGCCTTCGGTTACCAGACCATCGGCCGAGTTGGTAGCGGTGATGCCGGTGTTACCCCAGCCTGCGCCCCACTGACCGGGAATTTCGATACCGCGCAGCTGCTGCTGGTCTTTAAACTTTGAATAGTAGAGGTCAAACAGGCTGTGGAACTTATCGTTTGGCTGATATTCAACCACGGCCAGTACGCCGTCACGCTCGAGTTCGCTTGAGCGTACGAATGGCTTGGCACCGCCAAGGACCTTGGGGTTGTTGGCATCATAGTCCAGCTCTGGGTAACCCCAGGCCTGCCAGCGCTCTTCCTGGTTGGGTGAACTCATGCGGGCATAACCCACGGCTACACCCAGGGTGTCGTCCAGGAATTGATCCACATAGGAGAAGTTGAAGCGGTAGCCCTTGTCGGTGCTGTCACTGTTCAGAGCGCCCAAATCGTTGTATTCACCACGGGCACCGACAACGAATGTCTGTTCGCCATGGGCGAGGGGGCTGATGGTACGCATATCGACGGTACCACCAATGGACTGCGCCATCAGGGTTGCATCCGGGGTCTTGTAGACCACCACCTGATCGAGCAGTTCTGAAGGATATTGGTCAAATTCAACGCCACGGTTGTCGTTTACCGACGCTTGCTCACGGCCATTGAGAGTGGCGGTGGTGAAATCCGGGCCCAGACCACGGATAGAAATCACGTTGGCGCGGCCATCGAGACGCTGAGCGGCAACGCCGGGCAGGCGGGCCAGAGATTCAGCGATACTCACATCCGGCAGCTTGCCGATGTCTTCGCTGGAAATGGCTTCCACCACGGAGGAGTTGGCCATTTTGGTGGCCTGGGACTCTTGCAGTGAGCGGCGGATACCCGTTACCTGGATGACCTCAATTGGCTCTTCATTGGCAGTTTGTGTCTTGGCTGCTTCTTCGGCGCCATAGCTTGACATGCTTGCGCCGGCGGCAATAAGCGCCAGGGTGAGCACACTTGGTTTAAATTGCATCATTCATCTTTCCCCTTTGTGTCGCCGGGCCTAGGGTGCCTGCGAACCTGAAGTGTTGGGACAACAGTCTTTGTTTATTGGTGTTATTGGGCATCCAAGCACTTAATTGACTGCATAAGAGCTGTTTTTATGACCAACATGTTGCGCAACGGTGAAGATACTACTCCCGCCTTATTTGGCTTCACAACCGAGTGCATACGTATTCAAAGACTGCCCCCGGGGTTAGCCACTGGATCAAGGGGCTGGTCTCAACAAGCGATTAACAAATCGTCTGATGTCTAACGTGATGATAATTATAGATTAATAATGTCAGGTTTGCTGTGGCTGCATGCATCGATACTGTGCATACGTATGCAGGTGTATTGCTGGGGGTTTTGCTTGTCACGTATCCTCCATGCAACATGAAACCGAGTCAGCCACGCTTACCAAAAGGCAACAATCGGCCAACAGGCAAGTGGGGTAAAAGCCGTAAAGGCTTCAATAAGAAGAAAGAAAAGGGGCGAGAATGAGCAATACTCCCTGGTGGCGTGGCGCTGCCATTTACCAGATTTATCCGCGCAGCCTGCAGGACACCAACGGCGACGGCATTGGCGATCTGAAAGGGATCATCCAGCGCCTGGATTACATTGCCAGCCTGAATGTGGATGCCATCTGGATCTCGCCGTTTTTCCGCTCGCCTATGAAAGATTTCGGCTACGACATCAGTGACTACCTGGATGTCGACCCTATGTTCGGCACCATGGCTGACTTCGATGAATTGATTGCCAAAGCGCACTCACTTGGCCTGAAAGTGGTTATCGATCAGGTATTAAGCCATACCTCAGATGAACACGCCTGGTTTGCCGAGAGCCGCCAGAGCCGTGATAATCCCAAGGCCGACTGGTATGTGTGGGCCGATCCCCGCGAAGACGGCACGGCGCCCAACAACTGGCTGGCCATTTTCGGTGGCTGCGCCTGGGAGTGGGAACCAAGACGCCAGCAGTACTATCTGCATAACTTCCTTAAAAGCCAGCCCGATCTTAATTTCCATTGCGAAGCCGTACGCCGCGCCGTGCTCGATAACGTCGAGTTCTGGCTCAAAAAGGGCGTGGACGGTTTCCGTCTCGATGCCATCACTTTCTGCTTCCATGATGCCGAGCTTCGCGACAATCCCGCCAAACCCACTGACAAGCGTCAGGGCCGGGGCTTCTCGGAAGACAATCCTTACGCCTATCAGTACCACTGGTACAACAATGAACGCCCCGAAACCCTGGGCTTTATTGAAGATTTGCGCGCGCTGATTGACCGCTATCCGGGCACAGTGACCTTAGGTGAAGTCTCAAGCGAAGACTCTCTCGCCACCATGGCCGAGTACACCAAAGGCGATAACCGCCTGCACATGGCCTACAGCTTTGAGCTGCTCACCAAGGATTACAGCGCCGCTTATATCCGCAGCACAGTGGAAGCACTGGAAAATGCCATTGGCGACGGCTGGCCGTGCTGGGCCATTGGTAACCATGATGTGGAGCGGGTATTGAGCCGCTGGGGTCAGGGCAAGGGCACACCGCAAATGGCAAAAATGCTGTCGGCGCTGCTCGGCAGTCTTCGCGGCAGCCTGTGTGTGTATCAGGGCGAGGAGCTTGGTTTGACCGAAGCCGAGATCCCCTTCGATGCGCTGCAAGACCCATTCGGCATCGCCTTCTGGCCAAACTTCAAAGGTCGTGATGGTTGCCGTACCCCCATGCCATGGCAAAGTGAAGGGGATTTTATGGGTTTTGGTGAATGCGCTCCCTGGTTGCCTTTGCCGGAAACTCATCGCAGTTTAAGCGTGGCAAGCCAGGAAAAGGTGGTTGATTCCATCCTGAATCAGTTCCGCCGCTTTATGGCATGGCGCGGTACTCAGCCCGCTTTGGTGGGTGGTGATATTAAATTTATTGACACCAAAGAGCCTGTTCTTGCCTTTGAAAGGCGCCTTGGTGACGAAATTGTGCTTTGTGCCTTCAATTTATCTGATGATAAGCGGGCGCAGCAATTGAGCGCTTACCGCACGGCTACTGAGCTCAGTGGCCATGGTCTTGGCGGTGCGGCACTTGTAACTGATAGCACTGCTGGGGGCCTTCAGGTGGCGTTTGACAGCTATGGCGCAATCTTCTTATCGGTGAAGGCCGGTGAGCAGGCCTGACGTTTTACTGATAGCTATATTGCAACAGCGGTGTTGTGACACAGCCGCTTTGTGACACCTGATGCGACACAAAGCACCCCAATGATTGGCATCTATAAGCCGTTATTGATAACCCCATAATGATAATAAGATTAAGGAGAACACTATGGCGTCCGGCGCTCCCGTTTCAATTCCTCCAGGGCCTTCAGGGGCCGAGGGGCAAGAGACCCGTGGCAAATTCGGTTTTGCTCTGGCCTCGCTTACCACACTGTTCTTTATGTGGGGCTTTATTACCTGCCTGAACGACATTCTTATTCCGCATTTAAA
>NZ_JAKUDL010000013.1:0-46391 GCF_022484835.1 Shewanella zhuhaiensis | reverse complement strand
ATTCCGAACTCAGTAGTGAAACGGAGCAGCGCCGATGGTAGTGTGGGGTCTCCCCATGTGAGAGTAGGTCATTGCCAAGCGCCTATTTCTGGTTTCCGCTTTGAAAAGTGAAATCAAACTGAGTTGAAGAGGCTACCCAAGCGGGTGGCCTTTTTGCGTTTGGACCCCTCATAACCTCACAACTGCGGCATTTACGCGCAATCAACGAGATTCCTTGCGGGTTTGGCAGTTTCTGTCTGTCGCTAATGCGCGGAATGCCACCCTTGGTTACAATGGCTTTTTATTCGTGGCGGAAAGCGGTATGCCTGTTTCTCTCAAGTCCTACAATACCTTTGGTATCGATCATCAGTGTGCTGAGCTTATCGAGATCACCGATGCCGCTAAGTTGCCAGCGTTTATTCATGATCTGGATACGCGCGGTCAGTCTTTCTTTGTTCTCGGTGGCGGCAGCAATGTGGTTCTGACATCGGACGTCGATACCACAGTGCTTAAGATGGCAAATAAGGGAATAGACGTGTTCGAGGATAAGTCCGCCTGGTATTTAAGTGTGGCTGCTGGCGAAAACTGGCATGAGCTGGTTAGCTGGACCCTTGAAAAGCAGATGCCGGGGCTTGAGAATCTGGCACTTATTCCTGGCACTGTTGGCGCTGCCCCTATTCAAAACATAGGTGCTTATGGTGTTGAGCTGATGGATGTCTGTGAGTGGGTTGAGTACCTGTCGCTGCCGGAGTGCGTGACTGTCAGGCTGACGGCTGCCCAATGCCAGTTTGGCTACCGAGATTCCATCTTTAAACAGCAGCTTAAGGGTAAAGTGATTATTACCCGGGTTGGCTTTAAGCTGCCTAAGTTGTGGCAGCCTAACCTGAATTATGGCCCGCTGGCTGAGTTTGGCATGGATACAGTGACGCCGAAGATGATCTTCGAGCGGGTAATAGCCGTGCGCTCAGAGAAGCTTCCCGACCCTGCCAAATTGGGTAACGCCGGTAGCTTTTTTAAGAATCCTATTGTGGATGCAGCAACCTTTGCGAGCATAGTAAAGCAGTATCCCGATGCAGTGGCTTACGCCCTGGAAGACGGCCGGATGAAACTGGCAGCCGGCTGGCTGATTGATAAAGCAGGTTTGAAAGGCTTTCGATTGGGCGAGGCCGGCGTGCACGATAAACAGGCGCTGGTACTGGTTAACTTTGGAAAGGCCAGCGGCAAGGATATCCTTAAACTCGCCAAGCATGTTATCGATGAGGTGCATACCCGCTTTGGGGTGCAACTTGAAGCTGAGCCCAATGTGGTGGGTCAATTTTCACTCTTAAACGATTAACCCCGGACAGGGAGTTGCAAATGGAACAGTGGCAACGCAAGCGCGACATCATCGCCATGCTATCAACCCAGGAGTTTGTCTCGGGCGAAGCCCTCGCTGAACGACTTGGTATTTCACGTGCTGCGATCAGTAAGCATATTGATGTACTTGAAACTCTTGGACTCAGTATCTTCAGCGTGAAAGGTCGTGGATATAAGCTGGCAACGCCGGTTTCTTTAATTGATGAGGCTGCACTCAAACAGGGCATTGAGCGGCGCTGTTTCTATTTTGATGACATCCCCAGCACCAATGCCTTTATGTTGTCCCACTCTGATGAGCTGGAAAGCGGCGATGTGTGCATTGCCGAGCATCAGTCTGCGGGGCGCGGGCGTCGAGGCCGCAAGTGGGTGTCACCCTATGGCAGCCATCTGTATTTCTCACTGTTCTGGCGTTTAACCGATGGCATGAGTAAGGCAATGGGGCTGAGCCTTGTTGTCGGCTGCTCCCTAGCCAGGGTACTGGCTGATCTCGGAGTAGATAATATTGGCCTTAAATGGCCAAACGATGTGTATCTCGATGGTCGCAAACTTTCCGGTATCCTGGTGGAGATGAAAGGCCAGGCCGACAGCAATTGTGAGCTTATCATAGGTATTGGGGTAAATATGGCCATGCCGGATGCACAGGGTGAGGCTATTGATCAGCCATGGGCTGATTTGCAGGGCGTTGCCATGCCGGACAAGACCGAATTTGCGATAAAGCTGCAACGTCAGCTACAGGCAGATTTAACCCTGTTTGAGCGCGAAGGGTTGCCAGCCTTTGTAAGTCGCTGGCAGCAAGCGGATCTCTTTATTGGTAAGAAGGTTAACTTGCTGATGGCCGATAAAGTGGAGAGCGGGATTTGCCGCGGAATTGATAGCCAGGGGGCTTTACTGCTGGACATTGAGGGTGAACTGAAGAGCTTCATCGGCGGTGAAATCAGCCTGCGACCCGCCTGATAGAAACTCGCATAAGTCACGAAAGACACGAAAGACACGAAAGACACGAAAGACAATGCCGACTGGGATGCAGATAGTTGTTATCTGCACCTAGGTCGGCATTTTTGTATATTGAGCTATGTGCGAACTGGGGGTTACTTACGCAGCAGTACCCGATTCATCAGGTGATCTTCGCCCTTTTGCAGGATCAGATGGGCGCGCTCGCGGGTGGGTTGAATATTCATCCGCAGGTTAGGGCCGTTAATACTGTCCCAGATCTGCGCCGCAATGTCCCGCGCTGAGTGATCATCGAGACTGGCGTAGTGACGGAAGTAAGAGTTTTCGTCGGCGAAGGCGCCGCTTCTGAACTGCAGGAAACGCTCGATATACCAGTCTTTCAGCAATGACTCATCGGCATCTACATAAATAGAGAAGTCGACGAAATCAGAGACGAATGGACGACGGATATCCACTGGCGAGTCCAGCCCGGTCTGCAGCACGTTCAGGCCTTCCAGGATTAGAATGTCCGGCTTTTCGATGATCTGACGGGTATCCGGCAGGCGGTCATAAATAATGTGCGAATACAGCGGCGCTTCAACCTGTTCCTGACCCGACTTCACCGATGAAACGAAATCAATCAGCATCTTGGTGTCGTAGCTTTCCGGGAAGCCTTTTCGCTGCAGCAATCCCTTACGCTTAAGTTCGGTCAGTGGATACAGAAAACCATCGGTGGTTACCAGATCAACCTTGGGGTGCTCGGGCCACTGTTTCAGCAGCGCCTGCAGAATACGAGCGGTGGTACTTTTGCCCACGGCCACACTGCCAGCGATACTGATGATATAAGGGCTGCCTGACTGATGATTACCCAGGAATTTATTCAACACCACGCCGCGCTGTTGACGGGCGCCCACAATCAGATTAAGCAGGCGGCTCAGCGGCAAGTATATGTCGGTCACTTCAGACAGGGAAATACGTTCATTAATACCACGCAGACGAGCCAAATCGGCCTCTGCCAACGTCAGCGGAACTGAGTTCCTGAGTTCTGCCCAGCGCTCCCGATCGAAATCGAGATAGAGCGCCTGCTGCGCCTGGTTATTAATCATTCAATTTCCTCGCCTTAGGCTGCGCACAGTACAACAGCTATGGCGCATTAACAATAGTTCAACGGCAATTGTCGGCCAGTGGAAGCAATTTGTTGTAATCGCCATCGGAGCGCGTGCAAAAAAGCGCCGCTTGGCACTTTTTTTGGCTGAAATTCGATTTTTCTATTGCAACCCAAGCCACATTTACCTAATATCCGCTACCGAAATGAAGCGCCGGCATAGCTCAGTTGGTAGAGCAACTGACTTGTAATCAGTAGGTCCCGAGTTCGACTCTTGGTGCCGGCACCATTTTGATTGGAGGGGTTCCCGAGTGGCCAAAGGGATCAGACTGTAAATCTGACGGCTCCGCCTTCGAAGGTTCGAATCCTTCTCCCTCCACCATTTTCTAGGTACTAGGTGGCCTACAGTTAGGTTGCGCGGGCATCGTATAATGGTATTACTCCAGCCTTCCAAGCTGATAACGCGGGTTCGATTCCCGCTGCCCGCTCCAAAAAATTAAGAGATGCTGATATAGCTCAGTCGGTAGAGCGCATCCTTGGTAAGGATGAGGTCGGCAGTTCGATTCTGCCTATCAGCACCAGCCTCTCTTAACATGCCGCCTTTTATCTAAACGAACGGTTCGATGTCATTGAGTGACATCGGATTTTTTCTGTATGTGCAGGTTTTCATCACCAAGAATCTTGGACTGAGGCAATACCATGGCTAAAGCTAAATTTGAACGTAACAAGCCCCACGTAAACGTGGGTACCATCGGTCACGTTGACCATGGTAAAACCACTCTGACTGCTGCTATCTCTCACGTGCTGACCAAGACTTTCGGCGGTGAGGCTCGCGACTTTTCTCAGATCGATAACGCTCCAGAAGAGCGTGAGCGCGGTATTACCATCAATACCTCTCACATCGAGTACGATACTGCAACTCGTCACTACGCTCACGTTGACTGCCCAGGTCACGCTGACTACGTGAAAAACATGATCACCGGTGCTGCCCAGATGGACGGCGCTATCCTGGTAGTAGCTGCGACTGACGGCCCAATGCCACAGACTCGTGAGCACATCCTGCTGTCTCGTCAGGTAGGTGTACCTTTCATCATCGTGTTCATGAACAAGTGTGACATGGTAGATGACGAAGAGCTGCTGGAACTGGTAGAGATGGAAGTTCGTGAACTGCTGTCTGAATACGACTTCCCAGGTGATGACCTGCCAGTAATTCAGGGTTCTGCTCTGAAAGCTCTGGAAGGTGACCCAGCTTGGGAATCCAAGATCCTTGAGCTGGCTGAAGCCCTGGATACTTACATCCCTGAGCCAGAGCGTGCTATCGACAAGCCGTTCCTGATGCCAATCGAAGACGTATTCTCAATCTCTGGCCGTGGTACTGTAGTAACCGGTCGTGTAGAGCGCGGTATCGTTAAAGTTGGTGAAGAAGTAGAAATCGTTGGTATCAAAGATACCACCAAGACTACTTGTACCGGCGTAGAAATGTTCCGTAAGCTGCTGGACGAAGGTCGTGCCGGTGAGAACTGCGGTATCCTGCTGCGTGGTACCAAGCGTGATGAAGTTGAGCGTGGTCAGGTACTGTCCAAGCCAGGCACCATCAAGCCACACACCAAGTTCGAATCAGAAGTATACGTACTGTCTAAAGAAGAAGGTGGTCGTCACACTCCATTCTTCAAAGGCTACCGTCCACAGTTCTACTTCCGTACAACTGACGTGACCGGTACCATCGAACTGCCAGAAGGCGTAGAGATGGTAATGCCAGGCGACAACATCAAGATGGTTGTAACCCTGATTTGCCCAATCGCGATGGACGAAGGCCTGCGCTTCGCTATCCGTGAAGGCGGCCGCACTGTAGGTGCTGGTGTAGTAGCCAAGATCCACGAGTAATCTCGTAGACTTGGAAAAAGGCGACCTTAGGGTCGCCTTTTGCTTTTTCCGGCATTTGTGGCCCAACTCGGCGCCTAAGTGGCTGAACTGGCCTTGCTATGCAAGCTGAATAAGAATACAATCTATGGCCGATTTTTGAGCCCCGAAACCGCACTGCGGCTATCCTTGGGGGCGAATTCGGATAGGCGGATCCCAACAGGGGATACCTAGCTCAGGCCGTAGTGAGTAACGGAATTAACCGATGACGACAAATACTGAAAACCAGGGCAGCTCCCTGGATATCGTGAAGTGGGGCGTAGCCATCCTGCTGTTGGCTGCGGCCGTAGTGGGTAACCAGATGTACAGCGAGGCCAGCGTGGTCGTGCGTGCTCTGGGTGTAATTGTGGCGTTTGCCATCGCCGGTTTTGTGGCTCTGCAAACCGAAAAGGGTAAGCAGGCGCTGGCGTTTGCCCGTGAATCTCACATCGAAGTGAAAAAAGTGGTGTGGCCTACCCGTCAGGAAGCCCTGAACACCACCTTCATCGTGCTGGCTGCGACCGGTGTTTTGGCCCTGATCCTCTGGGGTTTGGACGCGCTGCTGCTGAGAATCGTCAATCTGATCACCGGTGTATAACTCGATGACTGAAGCTAAAGAAGCAAAGAAAAGATGGTATGTGGTACAGGCTTTCTCTGGTTATGAGGGGCGTGTAGCCAAGTCTCTGGTCGAGCATATCAAAATGCACGGCATGGAAGAGTACTTCGGTGAAGTACTGGTTCCAACTGAAGAAGTGGTTGAAATGCGTGCCGGTCAGCGTCGCAAGAGCGAGCGCAAATTCTTCCCCGGTTACGTACTGGTGCAAATGGAAATGAACGATGATTCCTGGCACCTGGTTAAGAGCATTCCACGCGTGATGGGCTTTATCGGCGGCACCTCTGACCGTCCTGCGCCTATCACTGACCGTGAAGCCGAAGCCATCCTGCGTCGTCTGCAGGAAACCACTGAGTCTCCGACTCACCGCGTTATGTACGAGCCAGGTGAAGTGGTTCGTGTGGTTGACGGTCCTTTTGCCGATTTCAACGGTACTGTGGAAGAGGTCGATTATGACAAGAACCGCGTGAAGGTCTCTGTTATGATCTTCGGCCGCTCGACTCCGGTAGAGCTGGACTTCAATCAGGTTGAGAAGTCCTGATTAAATAAAGTACAAAATCCGTTTGGCAACGGGTGCGGGTTTCTATATAATCCGCACCCGTTGTTTTCGGGGAGCTGAACCGCATGTTGCGGGTTGGCGTTAGAACCCAAATAGAGGAAATGTCACAATGGCAAAGAAAATTGAAGCTTACATCAAGCTGCAAGTTGCAGCTGGTGCCGCTAACCCATCTCCACCAGTTGGTCCAGCTCTGGGTCAAAAAGGTGTGAACATCATGGAATTCTGTAAGGCCTTTAACGCTCGTACTGAAAAGTTTGAGAAAGGCATGCCGATTCCAGTAGTGATCACTGTTTACAACGATCGCTCTTTCACTTTCGAGACCAAAACTCCTCCAGCATCATTCCTGCTGAAGAAAGCTGCTGGTCTGAAGTCAGGTTCTAGCCGTCCTAACACCCAGAAAGTGGGTACTATCAAGCGCGCTCAGGTTCAGGAAATCGCTGAGACCAAAGCCGCCGATATGACTGGTGCTGACATTGAAGCGATGTCTCGCTCAATCGAAGGTACTGCACGTTCCATGGGCTTGGTAGTAGAGGACTAATACAATGGCAAAGCTGACTAAACGCATGCGCGTAATCCGCGACAAAGTGGATTCAACCAAGGCCTATGACATCAACGAAGCTATCTCTCTGCTGAAAGAACTGGCCACTGCCAAGTTCGTTGAAAGCGTAGACGTAGCCGTTAACCTGGGCGTTGACCCACGTAAATCTGACCAGAACGTTCGTGGCGCTATCGTACTGCCACACGGTACCGGTCGTGACGTGCGCGTTGCCGTGTTCACCCAGGGTGCCAACGCTGAAGCTGCCAAAGAAGCCGGTGCTGAACTGGTAGGTATGGAAGATCTGGCCGAGCAGGTTAAAGCCGGCGAAATGAACTTCGACGTAGTTATTGCTTCTCCAGATGCAATGCGCGTTGTAGGTATGCTGGGTCAAATCCTGGGCCCACGTGGCCTGATGCCTAACCCTAAGACTGGTACTGTAACTCCTAACGTTGCTGAAGCCGTTAAGAATGCCAAGGCCGGTCAGGTTCGCTACCGTAACGACAAGAACGGTATCATCCACACCACCATCGGTAAGGTTGATTTCGATTCTGTTAAGCTGAAGGAAAACCTGGAAGCTCTGCTGGTTGCGCTGAAGAAGCAAAAGCCTGCTGCTGCCAAGGGCCAGTACGTTAAGAAAGTAAGCATTTCCACCACCATGGGTGCCGGTGTTTCTGTTGATCAGGGCACCTTGGAAGCTACTGCTTAATTTTACAAGGGGCGCGCATTAGTCTATAATGCGCGCACTTTTGTGGGTTGAAGCCTGTGTTTTACCTTCGGGTGAGAGCAGGTTTCCGTCCAAGACCGCAGGTGTAACTCATTAGATTTACTTAATTTCCTGCGTAGACGGTGTCAGTCCCCAGTTTAGATTTTTTCTGCTGGATACTCTGCACCGTAAGTCACTCACCCTCGGGTGGGTAGGTAAATTCCGGGGTTTCCCCGGGTAGAATCCAGGAGTATAGCCAATGGCATTAAGACTCGAAGACAAAAAAGCGATTGTTGCTGAAGTCAACGAAGCTGCCAAAGGTGCACTGTCTGCAGTTGTAGCCGATTCTCGCGGTGTAACTGTAGGCGCCATGACCGCTCTGCGTAAAGCTGCTCGCGCCAACGCTGTGTACGTAAAAGTTGTACGTAACACTCTGGCTCGTCGTGCAGTTGAAGGTACTGCTTTTGAGTGCCTGAACGAAGTGTTCACTGGCCCAACTTTGATTGCTTTCTCTAACGAGCACCCAGGTGCCGCCGCACGTCTGCTGAAAGACTTCGCGAAAGAGCAAGCTAAATTCGAAGTTAAAGGTGCAGCTTTCGAAGGGAACTTCATCCCTGCAGCTGACATTGATCGTTTGGCAAAACTGCCAACTTACGAAGAAGCACTGGCACAGCTGATGATGACTATGAAGGAAGCATCTGCTGGCAAGTTCGTTCGTACTCTGGCCGCGCTGCGCGATCAAAAGCAAGAAGCCGCTTAATTTTAAGCTGGCCGCTTGAATTAATTGAATTCAGAACATTAGGAAATTTTTGTTATGTCTATCACTAAAGACCAAATCCTTGAAGCCTTTGCAGCTATGTCTGTAATGGAAGTTGTTGAACTGATCGAAGCTATGGAAGAGAAGTTCGGTGTTTCTGCTGCTGCTGCCGTAGTAGCCGGTGGTGCCGGTGACGCTGCTGCCGTAGAAGAGAAGACTGAGTTCGACGTAGTTATGACCTCTCATGGCGACAACAAGGTAGCTGTTATTAAAGCTATCCGTGGCGCTACCGGTCTGGGCCTGAAAGAAGCCAAAGCTATGGCCGAAGCTGCTCCAGTAGCTGTTAAAGAAGCTGTATCTAAAGAAGAAGCTGAAGCTCTGAAGAAAGAGCTGGAAGAAGCTGGCGCTCAGGTAGAGATCAAGTAAGCTATTCTGTAGCTTACAACATCCGGGAGTGATCCCGGATGGAGGCTGACGGTTTTTTAGCCGTCGGCCTTTTTTGCGCTGTAAGCGCCGGCGATTTTTTTCACCGTTTATCGCCACAGTCTGCAGTCCCTAGCAGTGATTATTGGTTAGGTTCTTGCCTTCAACGGTGATGGGCAAACGTGCTGGATTAACAAAGAGTTAGTTCAGTCTTGGTCACATCTCGCAAGCAAGAGGAAACCCATGGTTTACTCCTATTCTGAAAAGAAGCGTATTCGCAAAGACTTTGGTAAGCGTCCACAGGTGCTGGATATTCCTTACCTGCTGTCGATTCAGTTAGATTCTTTCAAGAAGTTCACCGATCAAGATCCTACCGGTGAGCGCGGTTTGGAAGCCGCCTTCCGCAGCGTTTTCCCCATCAAGAGCTTTTCCGGTAACTCTGAGCTGCAATATGTCAGCTACAAGCTGGGTGAGCCTGTATTTGATGTGAAAGAATGCCAAATCCGTGGCGTTACTTATTCTGCCCCCCTGCGCGTTAAACTGCGCATGGTGCTGTTTGACCGTGAAGCAGCTCCTGGCACGGTTAAAGACATTAAAGAACAAGAAGTCTACATGGGGGATATCCCTCTTATGACTGAAAACGGTACCTTCGTTATTAACGGTACCGAGCGTGTTATCGTATCTCAGCTGCACCGCTCTCCCGGTGTGTTCTTCGACCACGACCGTGGCAAGACTCACTCTTCGGGCAAGGTGCTGTATAACGCGCGTATTATTCCTTACCGTGGTTCCTGGCTGGACTTCGAATTCGATCCGAAAGACGCTCTGTTCGTTCGTATCGACCGTCGTCGTAAGCTGCCTGCGACCATCATCCTGCGTGCCCTCGAGTACTCTACCCAGGACATCCTGGATATCTTCTTTGAGCGCGTAGACTTCAGCATCAAGAAAGATTCTCTGGTGATGAAGCTGCTGCCTGAGCGTCTGCGTGGCGAAACCGCCAGCTATGACATCAAAGACTCTGAAGGCACCCTCGTGGTTGAGAAGGGTCGTCGCATCACTGCGCGTCACATCCGCCAGCTGGAAAAAACCAACACCACTGAACTGGAAGTACCGGTTGAGTACATCGTTGGTAAGATTGCAGCTCAGGACTACATCGATCCGGATACCGGCGAAGTACTGCTGACCGCCAACAACGAAGTACGTCTGGAAGATCTGGCTCAGCTGTCGCTGGCCGGCATCAAGGATATCTCCACGCTCTACATCAACGAGCTGGATCACGGTGCCTACATTTCTGACACCCTGCGTATCGATTCCACCACCAACCGCCTCGAGGCGTTGGTTGAAATCTATCGCATGATGCGTCCTGGCGAGCCACCAACCAAGGATGCTGCCGAAGCCCTGTTCCAGAACCTGTTCTTCAGCGAAGAGCGTTACGACCTGTCTAAAGTAGGTCGTATGAAGTTCAACCGTCGTCTGGAAATTGCCGATGACGTGGGCACTGGCGTACTGTCTAACGACGATATCGTTGCGGTGATGAAGAAGATCATCGAAATCCGTAACGGCAACGATGAAGTGGACGATATCGACCACCTGGGTAACCGTCGTATCCGTAGCGTTGGCGAAATGGCCGAAAACCAGTTCCGCGTAGGTCTGGTACGTGTTGAGCGCGCTGTACGTGAACGTCTGTCTCTGGGCGACCTGAACGAGCTGATGCCTCAGGATCTCATCAACGCCAAGCCAATTTCGGCCGCGGTGAAAGAGTTCTTCGGTTCTTCTCAGCTGTCTCAGTTTATGGACCAGAACAACCCGCTGTCTGAAGTAACCCACAAGCGTCGTATTTCGGCCCTGGGTCCAGGCGGTCTGACCCGTGAGCGTGCCGGCTTCGAAGTGCGAGACGTGCACCCTACTCACTACGGTCGTCTGTGTCCAATTGAGACCCCTGAAGGTCCAAACATTGGTCTGATCAACTCGCTGGCTACTTTCGCTCGCACCAACTCTTACGGCTTCCTGGAAACTCCATACCGTAAAGTAGTTGATGGCGTAGTAACCGACGACGTGGAATACCTGTCTGCCATCGAAGAAGGCCGCTATGTGATTGCACAGGCCAACATCGAACTGGACAACGAAGGCCGCATCCTGGAAGAGCAGGTTGCCTGTCGTCATAAAGGTGAATCTACCTTTATGCGCGCCTCTGACATCCAGTACATGGACGTATCGCCACAGCAGATCATCTCTGTTGCTGCTTCTTTGATTCCGTTCCTGGAACACGACGATGCTAACCGCGCACTGATGGGCGCGAACATGCAACGTCAGGCCGTTCCAACCCTGCGCGCAGAAAAGCCGCTGGTAGGTACCGGTATCGAACGCGCACTGGCTGTGGACTCCGGCGTAGTAGTAGCCGCCAAGCGTGGCGGTGTGATCGATTACGTTGATGCCAGCCGCATCGTGGTTAAGGTGAATGAAGATGAGCTGCGCCCAGGCGAAGCCGGTATCGACATCTATAACCTGACCAAGTACACCCGTTCTAACCAGAACACCTGTATCAACCAGCGTCCATGCTGCCAGGTAGGCGATCCTATCGTTCGTGGCGACGTACTGGCTGACGGTCCTTCTACTGACCTTGGTGATCTGGCTCTGGGTCAGAACATGCGCGTGGCGTTCATGCCATGGAACGGTTACAACTTCGAAGACTCCATCCTCATTTCTGAGCGTGTAGTTCAGGACGACCGTTTCACCACTATTCACATTCAGGAACTGTCCTGTATCGCCCGTGACACCAAGCTCGGCAGCGAAGAGATCACCGCTGACATCCCTAACGTGGGTGAGTCTGCGCTGTCTAAGCTGGACGAGTCAGGTATCGTTTACATCGGTGCCGAAGTGAAAGGCGGTGACATTCTGGTTGGTAAGGTAACGCCAAAAGGCGAAACCCAGCTGACCCCTGAAGAGAAACTGCTGCGCGCCATCTTCGGTGAGAAGGCTTCTGACGTTAAGGACAGCTCACTGCGCGTGCCTAACTCAGTAACTGGTACTGTAATCGACGTTCAGGTATTTACCCGTGACGGCGTTGAGAAAGACAAGCGTGCCATCGAAATCGAAGAGATGCACATCGCTCAGGCCCGTAAGGACCTGTCTGAAGAGTTCAAGATCCTCGAAGAAGGCGTTCTGAGCCGTGCCCGTGGTCTGCTGCTGGCCGGTGGTTACACCGAAGCTCAGCTGGATGCCATCCCACGCAAGGAACTGCTGACTCAGGTTATCGATGACGAAACCAAGCAGACCGAACTTGAGCAACTGGCGGAACAGCACGAAGAGCTGAAAGCCGACTTCGACAAGAAGTTCGAGCACAAGCGTCGCAAGATCACCCAGGGCGATGACCTGGCTCCAGGCGTACTGAAGATCGTTAAGGTTTACCTGGCGGTTAAGCGTACCATCCAGCCTGGTGACAAGATGGCGGGTCGTCACGGTAACAAGGGTGTGATCTCCAAGATCTGTCCTATCGAAGACATGCCATACGACGAGCAAGGCAACCCAGTGGATATCGTACTGAACCCACTCGGTGTACCGTCTCGTATGAACATCGGTCAGGTACTGGAAGTTCACATGGGTGCTGCTGCCAAGGGTATTGGTAACCGCATCAGCGCTATGCTCGAAGAGCAGCGTGAACTGGCCGAACTGCGCGATTACATCAAGCAGGCTTACGAGCTGGGTGAAACCCAGCAGAAAGTGGATATCGACTCCTTCACCGATGAAGAAGTTATCCGCCTGGCCAAGCACCTGAAAGACGGTCTGCCAACTGCGACTCCTGCGTTCGACGGCGCCAAAGAGAAAGAGATCAAGCAGATGCTCGAACTCGCCGGCCTGCCGACTTCTGGTCAGCTGAAGCTGTTTGATGGTCGTACCGGCAACGCCTTTGAGCGTGATGTAACCGTGGGTTACATGTACATGCTCAAGCTGAACCACTTGGTAGACGACAAAATGCACGCCCGTTCTACCGGCTCTTACAGTCTGGTTACCCAGCAGCCTCTCGGCGGTAAAGCCCAGTTCGGTGGTCAGCGTTTCGGTGAGATGGAAGTGTGGGCCCTGGAAGCATACGGTGCTGCGTACACCCTCCAGGAAATGCTCACTGTTAAGTCCGATGACGTGAACGGCCGTACTCAGATGTATAAGAACATCGTGGACGGAAACCACCAGATGCAACCTGGTATGCCTGAGTCCTTCAACGTACTGCTGAAGGAGATCCGTTCGCTCGGTATCAACATCGAGCTGGATCAAGAGTAACAGGGCGCCAAACGCGTTTGGCAATTAACACGGTGTCCCGCCCGGCAGGACGGGGCACCTGGTTTAACTCCTTCAGGAGAGAAACGTGAAAGACTTATTAAAGTTTCTGAAACAGCAGGGTAAGACCGAAGAGTTTGAAGGCATCAAGATCGGTCTGGCTTCTCCCGACCTGATCCGTTCATGGTCTTTTGGTGAAGTGAAAAAGCCAGAAACCATCAACTATCGTACCTTCAAGCCTGAGCGCGAAGGTCTGTTCTGTGCCCGCATCTTCGGTCCTGTGAAGGACTACGAGTGTCTGTGTGGTAAGTACAAGCGTCTCAAGCACCGTGGTGTTATCTGTGAGAAGTGTGGCGTTGAAGTCACTCAGACCAAGGTACGTCGTGAGCGTATGGGTCACATCGAACTGGCCAGCCCAGTTGCTCACATCTGGTTCTTGAAATCACTGCCGTCCCGTATCGGTCTGATGCTGGATATGACGCTGCGTGATATAGAGCGCGTGCTGTATTTCGAATCTTATGTGGTTATCGAGCCAGGCATGACCAGCCTGGAGCGCGGTCAGATGCTGACCGAAGAAAACTACCTGGATTCTCTGGAAGAGTACGGTGATGAATTCGAAGCCAAAATGGGCGCCGAAGCCGTACTGGATCTGCTGCGTGCCATCGACCTCGAGAAAGAAATCGAGCAGATGCGCGAAGAGCTGCCATCCATCAACTCTGAGACCCGTCGCAAGAAAGTGACCAAGCGTCTGAAGCTGATGGAAGCCTTCTACACTTCTGGCAACAAGCCAGAGTGGATGATCCTGAAAGTGCTGCCAGTTCTGCCACCGGACCTGCGTCCTCTGGTACCTCTGGACGGCGGCCGCTTTGCGACTTCCGATCTGAACGATCTGTATCGCCGTGTGATCAACCGTAACAACCGTTTGAAGCGTCTGCTGGATCTGGCTGCGCCAGACATCATCGTACGCAACGAAAAGCGTATGCTGCAGGAATCTGTGGATGCGCTGCTGGACAACGGTCGTCGCGGCCGTGCCATTACCGGTTCCAACAAGCGTCCTCTGAAATCCCTGGCCGACATGATCAAGGGTAAGCAGGGTCGTTTCCGTCAGAACCTGCTCGGTAAGCGTGTTGACTACTCTGGCCGTTCGGTAATTACCGTAGGTCCTACCCTGCGTCTGCATCAGTGCGGTCTGCCAAAGAAAATGGCACTCGAGCTGTTCAAGCCCTTCATCTACGGCAAGCTGGAAGGTCGTGGCCTGGCCACCACCATCAAAGCCGCCAAGAAGATGGTAGAGCGTGAAGTTGCTGAGGTGTGGGACGTACTGGATGAAGTGATCCGCGAACATCCAGTGATGCTCAACCGTGCACCAACACTGCACCGTCTGGGTATTCAGGCGTTCGAACCTGTACTGATCGAAGGTAAGGCAATCCAACTGCACCCACTGGTGTGTGCGGCATACAACGCCGACTTCGACGGTGACCAGATGGCGGTACACGTACCTCTGACTCTGGAAGCCCAGCTGGAAGCCCGTGCGCTGATGATGTCTACCAACAACATCCTGTCGCCAGCTAACGGTGAACCAATTATCGTTCCTTCTCAGGACGTGGTATTGGGTCTGTACTACATCAGCCGTGAACGTGTAAACGGTCGCGGTGAAGGTATGGCGTTCGAGTCTGTTGCCGAAGCTGAAAAAGCCTATCGCGTAGGTGCTGCCGAGCTGCACGCCCGCGTGAAAGTACGTATTACCGAAACCATCGTGGGTGAAAACGGTGAGCGTACCAAACAGCGTCGTATCGTTGATACCACTGTTGGTCGTGCCATCCTGTCGCAAATCCTGCCAGCCGGTCTGTCTTTCGACCTGGTGAACCAGGACATGGGCAAGAAGCAGATCTCCAAGTTGCTGAACACCTGTTACCGTCAGCTGGGTCTGAAAGATACCGTTATCTTCGCTGACCAACTGATGTACACCGGTTTCCACTACGCCACCATCTCTGGTGCGTCTGTGGGTATCAACGACATGGTGATCCCGGAAGAGAAGTACACTCTGGTTGCCGACGCCGAAGCCGAAGTTATCGAGATCCAGGAGCAGTTCCAGTCTGGTCTGGTAACCGCCGGTGAGCGTTACAACAAGGTGATCGACATCTGGGCAAGCGCCAACGAGAAGGTGTCCAAGGCCATGATGGAAAACCTGTCTACCGAGACAGTGATTAACCGTCAGGGCGAAGAAGAAAAGCAGAAGTCGTTCAACAGCATCTACATGATGGCCGACTCAGGCGCGCGGGGTAGTGCCGCTCAGATCCGTCAGCTGGCGGGTATGCGTGGTCTGATGGCCAAGCCAGACGGCTCCATCATCGAAACGCCCATCGTGGCGAACTTCCGTGAAGGTCTGAACGTACTGCAGTACTTTATCTCTACCCACGGTGCTCGTAAGGGTCTGGCGGATACCGCACTTAAGACTGCGAACTCAGGTTACCTGACTCGTCGTCTGGTGGATGTGGCCCAGGATCTGGTGATCATCCAAGACGACTGTGGCGCGACCGAAGGTCTGTCCATGAAGCCGCTGATTGAAGGTGGTGACGTGGTTGAGCCGCTGCGTGAGCGCGTACTGGGCCGTGTGGTTGCCGAAGACGTGTTCTACCCAGGTACCGACGAAGTGCTGGCGCCTCGTAACACTCTGCTGGACGAAGCCTGGTGTGACAAGCTCGAACAGCACAGCGTTGACGAAGTACAGGTTCGCTCAGTAATTACCTGTGAAACCGACTTTGGTGTGTGTGCCAAGTGTTACGGCCGCGACCTGGCCCGTGGCCACATCATCAACATGGGTGAAGCCATCGGTGTGGTTGCTGCCCAGTCAATCGGTGAACCAGGTACACAGCTGACGATGCGTACGTTCCACATCGGTGGTGCGGCATCTCGAGCGTCTGCCGAAAACAGCGTACAGGTGAAGAACGCCGGTACTCTGAAGCTGCACAACGCCAAGTACGTTACCAACAGCGACGGCAAACTGGTTATCGTATCTCGTTCTTCTGAGCTGGCCATCATCGATGAGCTGGGTCGTGAGAAAGAGCGCTACAAGGTGCCTTACGGTACCGTGCTTGACACCAAAGAAGGTGCCGAGGTGAATGCAGGCCAGATCATTGCGAACTGGGATCCGCACACTCACCCAATCATCACTGAAGTGGCAGGTAGCATTAAGTTCGTAGACATGATTGACGGTGTAACCATTACCCGTCAGACCGACGAACTGACCGGTCTGTCTTCAATCGTGGTACTGGACGTGGGTCAGCGTACCTCTGCCGGTAAAGAAATGCGTCCAGCAGTTCGTCTGGTAGATGACAACGGCAACGACCTGACTATCCCAGGCACCGACGTTCCAGCGCAGTACTTCCTGCCTGGCAACGCGATTGTGAACCTGGACGACAACGCCAAGATCAGCGTGGGTGACGCCCTGGCACGTATTCCTCAGGAATCGTCCAAGACCCGCGACATCACCGGTGGTCTGCCACGGGTTGCTGACTTGTTCGAAGCCCGTCGTCCAAAAGAGCCTGCGATCCTGGCCGAAATCAGCGGTACTATCTCCTTCGGTAAAGAAACCAAAGGTAAGCGCCGTCTGGTTATCACCCCGAACGACGGTGGCGATGCTTACGAGGAAATGATTCCTAAGTGGCGTAACCTGAACGTGTTCGAAGGTGAAAAGGTTGAGCGTGGTGAAGTTATCGCCGACGGCCCAGAGTCAGCCCATGACATTCTGCGTCTGCGTGGCATCCACAACGTGGCCAACTACATCGTGAACGAAGTACAGGACGTTTACCGTCTGCAGGGTGTGAAGATCAACGACAAGCACATCGAGGTGATCATTCGCCAGATGCTGCGTAAGTGCATCATCACCCAGGCCGGTGATTCTGAGTTCCTGGAAGGTGAACAGGTAGAAGTGGCTCGCGTGAAGATTGCCAACCGCGATCTGGAAGCTGCCGGTAAGCTGCCAGCCAAGTTCGAACGCGAACTGCTGGGTATTACCAAGGCGTCTCTGGCGACTGAGTCCTTTATCTCTGCGGCCTCGTTCCAGGAAACCACCCGCGTTCTGACCGAAGCGGCTGTTGGCGGCAAGTCCGACAACCTGCGCGGTCTGAAAGAGAACGTGATTGTGGGTCGTCTGATCCCGGCTGGTACCGGTTTCGCGTACCACACCAACCGCGCCAAGGCGCGTGCTGCGGGTGAAGAAACTGCGGCTCCGACCATCACTGCCAGCGAAGCTGAGCAGAACCTGGCGGATCTGCTGAACCTGGCCGGTAGCCAAGAGTAAGTTACTGCTCTGTGAAAAAGGCGCCGAAAGGCGCCTTTTTTGTCGGTAAATCGGTCCATAAGTTGGCTATTTCTTGACAGTTTGCGCCGACCTTTCTAAAATTCCGCGTCCCACTACTGTGGGATTAGATTTTTACACCCTTACGTTGAGCTTTTTCAACTAAACGGAGCAAAACATGGCAACTGTAAACCAGTTGGTACGTAAGCCACGTGCACCAAAAGTCGACAAGACTAATGTGCCTGCACTGGAAGCGTGCCCACAAAAGCGTGGTGTTTGTACTCGTGTGTACACCACCACCCCAAAGAAACCAAACTCTGCACTGCGTAAAGTAGCTCGTGTGCGTTTGACCAACGGTTTTGAAGTTACTTCATATATCGGCGGTGAAGGCCACAACCTGCAGGAGCACAGTGTGATCCTGATCCGTGGCGGTCGTGTTAAAGACCTGCCAGGTGTTCGTTATCACACCATTCGTGGCGCTCTGGACTGTGCTGGCGTTAACGCTCGCCGTCAGGCTCGTTCTAAGTACGGTGCCAAGCGTCCTAAGTCTTAATGGTTATCCGTTAAGTAAGGCCAAGCTTTTTTTTAAAAACTTCCAGTTTTGGAAATACCTGAAGCATACGGAGAATTGTTATGCCAAGACGTCGCGTAGTAGGTCAGCGCAAAATCCTGCCTGATCCAAAGTTCAATAGTGAGTTGCTGGCTAAGTTCATCAACGTCATTATGCAAGACGGTAAGAAATCCGTCGCAGAAAAAATCATTTACAAGGCTCTGGATGTAGTTGCCGAGAAGAAAGGCGAAGACCACCTGGTGGTTCTGGAAGCCGCTCTGGACAACGTTCGTCCTGCCGTGGAAGTTAAGTCCCGCCGTGTTGGTGGTTCTACTTACCAGGTTCCTTGTGAAGTCCGTCCAGTACGTCGCAACGCTCTGGCGATGCGCTGGTTGGTTGAAGCTGCTCGTAAGCGTGGTGAAAAATCTATGGCTCTGCGCCTGGCAGGTGAACTGCTGGATGCATCCGACAACAAAGGCACTGCAGTGAAGAAGCGTGAAGACGTTCACCGCATGGCCGAAGCGAACAAAGCGTTCGCTCATTACCGCTGGTAATAAAAATGGCGAGGACTGCCTCGGCAGTCCTCGCCGCTACGGATTTTGCCGGAAACTATTCCGGTATAGAGGATTATTATCGTGGCTCGTACAACTCCCATTGAGCGCTACCGTAACATCGGTATTTGTGCTCACGTTGACGCAGGTAAGACGACTACCACCGAACGGGTGCTGTTCTATACTGGCCTGTCTCACAAAATCGGTGAAGTACACGATGGTGCCGCGACCACTGACTGGATGGTTCAGGAGCAGGAACGTGGTATTACCATTACCTCGGCTGCCGTAACCACCTTCTGGCGCGGTATGGACGCCCAGTTCACCGAACACCGCATCAACATCATCGACACCCCCGGACACGTTGACTTCACCATTGAAGTAGAGCGCTCTTTGCGCGTACTTGACGGTGCAGTAGTAGTGTTCTGCGGCGCCTCCGGCGTTGAGCCTCAGTCTGAGACTGTATGGCGTCAGGCCAACAAGTATGGCGTACCGCGCATGGTGTTCGTTAACAAGATGGACCGTGCCGGTGCCGACTTCGATCGCGTATGCAACCAGATCCGCAAGCGTCTGGGGGCGACCTGTGTGCCTATCCAATTAAACATTGGTGCGGAAGAACACTTCAAAGGCGTGATTGACCTTATCAAGATGAAAGCCATCAACTGGAACGAAGCGGACCAGGGGATGACCTTCACCTATGAAGACATTCCTGCGGATTTGGTGGATAAAGCCACTGAAATGCGCGAGTACCTGGTGGAAAGTGCCGCCGAAGCCTCAGAAGAGCTGATGGAAAAGTACCTGGAATCAGGCGAACTGACCGAAGCTGAAATCAAGGCCGCACTGCGTCAGCGTACCATCAACAACGAAATCGTTCTGGCCACCTGTGGCAGCGCCTTCAAGAACAAAGGCGTGCAAGCAGTGCTGGATGCCGTTGTTGAGTATCTGCCGGCTCCAGTCGACGTACCTGCCATTAAGGGTATCGACGATGATGAGAAAGAAGTTGAGCGTCATGCCGACGACAACGCGCCTTTCTCTGCGCTGGCATTCAAGATTGCTACTGACCCATTCGTGGGTACCTTGTGCTTTATCCGCGTTTACTCAGGCGTACTGGAATCCGGTGCCTCTGTGTACAACTCAGTGAAGCAGAAGCGTGAGCGTATCGGTCGTATCGTGCAGATGCACGCCAACGATCGCACTGAGCTCAAAGAAGTGCGTGCCGGTGATATCGCCGCCGCCATCGGTCTGAAAGAAGTGACCACAGGGGATACCCTGTGTGACTCAGACAACAAGGTGATCCTCGAGCGTATGGAGTTCCCAGAGCCCGTGATCACTATTGCCGTGGAGCCACGCTCCAAGGCGGACCAGGACAAGATGGGTATCGCGCTGCAAAAGCTGGCTGCTGAAGATCCGTCTTTCCGGGTAGAAACCGATGCAGAATCAGGTCAGACTCTGATCTCAGGTATGGGTGAACTACACTTGGACATTATCGTTGACCGTATGCGTCGCGAATTTAATGTTGAGTGTAACGTGGGTAAACCTCAGGTTGCCTACCGTGAAACCATCCGTGCCAAAGTCGAAGCCGAAGGTAAGTTCGTACGTCAGTCCGGTGGTCGTGGTCAGTTTGGTCACGTCTGGTTGCGTATCGAGCCCAACGAAGAAGGCGCCGGCTATGAATTTGTCAACGAAATCGTGGGTGGTGTGGTTCCCAAGGAATACATCCCTGCCGTTGACAAGGGTATCCAGGAACAGATGAAGAACGGTGTTTTGGCCGGCTTCCCTGTGCTGGACGTGAAGGTCACCCTGTTCGATGGTTCCTACCACGATGTGGACTCGAACGAAATGGCCTTCAAAGTTGCAGGTTCAATGGGCTTCAAAAAGGGCGCACTCGAGGCGAAACCTGTGTTGCTCGAGCCTTGCATGAAGGTAGAAGTAACCACTCCAGAAGATTACATGGGTGACGTAGTAGGTGATCTGAACCGTCGTCGTGGTCTGATTGAAGGTATGGATGACGGCGTCGGTGGCGTTAAGATAGTCCATGCCGTGGTGCCTCTGTCTGAAATGTTTGGATATGCGACTGATTTGCGCTCTGCAACTCAGGGTCGTGCGTCATACTCCATGGAGTTTTATAAGTACGCCGACGCGCCGCAGAACATTGCAAAGGCAGTTATTGAAGCCCGCAGCTGATGTCCAGCAAGGGTGTAACTGTTAAACTAACTGATATTACCCGCTCGTATTGACGGGTATTTCTGAAAAGAAAGGAATATATCGTGGCTAAAGCTAAATTTGAACGTAACAAGCCCCACGTAAACGTGGGCACCATCGGTCACGTTGACCATGGTAAAACCACTCTGACTGCTGCTATCTCTCACGTACTGACCAAGACTTTCGGTGGTGAGGCTCGCGACTTTTCTCAGATCGATAACGCTCCAGAAGAGCGTGAGCGCGGTATTACCATCAATACCTCTCACATCGAGTACGATACTGCAACTCGTCACTACGCTCACGTTGACTGCCCAGGTCACGCTGACTACGTGAAAAACATGATCACCGGTGCTGCCCAGATGGACGGCGCTATCCTGGTAGTAGCTGCGACTGACGGCCCAATGCCACAGACTCGTGAGCACATCCTGCTGTCTCGTCAGGTAGGTGTACCTTTCATCATCGTGTTCATGAACAAGTGTGACATGGTAGATGACGAAGAGCTGCTGGAACTGGTAGAGATGGAAGTTCGTGAACTGCTGTCTGAATACGACTTCCCAGGTGATGACCTGCCAGTAATTCAGGGTTCTGCTCTGAAAGCTCTGGAAGGTGACCCAGCTTGGGAATCCAAGATCCTTGAGCTGGCTGAAGCCCTGGATACTTACATCCCTGAGCCAGAGCGTGCTATCGACAAGCCGTTCCTGATGCCAATCGAAGACGTATTCTCAATCTCTGGCCGTGGTACTGTAGTAACCGGTCGTGTAGAGCGCGGTATCGTTAAAGTTGGTGAAGAAGTAGAAATCGTTGGTATCAAAGATACCACCAAGACTACTTGTACCGGCGTAGAAATGTTCCGTAAGCTGCTGGACGAAGGTCGTGCCGGTGAGAACTGCGGTATCCTGCTGCGTGGTACCAAGCGTGATGAAGTTGAGCGTGGTCAGGTACTGTCCAAGCCAGGCACCATCAAGCCACACACCAAGTTCGAATCAGAAGTATACGTACTGTCTAAAGAAGAAGGTGGTCGTCACACTCCATTCTTCAAAGGCTACCGTCCACAGTTCTACTTCCGTACAACTGACGTGACCGGTACCATCGAACTGCCAGAAGGCGTAGAGATGGTAATGCCAGGCGACAACATCAAGATGGTTGTAACCCTGATTTGCCCAATCGCGATGGACGAAGGCCTGCGCTTCGCTATCCGTGAAGGCGGCCGCACTGTAGGTGCTGGTGTAGTAGCCAAGATCCACGAGTAATCTCGTAGACTTGGAAAAAGGCGACCTCAGGGTCGCCTTTTTGTTGCCCGGTAGAAAATGGGTCCCAGAATACCTGTGCATAAAAAGCTGGCAATTTGTGCAAAAGTCCGTATAATGCCGCGCTACTTATGTTTCGACAGATTATTGTCGACGAATTGCTCAGCTAGCTTGATCCTGCGTGTCGGCCGTGTATAATAAGCCGCTCGCGAACTTAGGTTGGCGACATAGTTGACCGGGCTTTTTGCTTAAGGTCACTACTACAGCGACCCCGATTGGGGGTCGAACGGTTAAATCATCTCGCTCTGTCTTTCCCAAAAGGGAAATGGCTAGAGGGTGATTTTTTATGTGTTCATTTTAGGAGCTCTGGTCAATGCAGAACCAAAGAATCCGTATCCGCTTGAAAGGATTTGATCATCGTTTGATCGATCAGTCTACTGCGGAAATCGTTGAAACTGCTAAGCGCACTGGCGCTCAGGTTCGTGGTCCTATCCCACTGCCGACTCGCAAAGAGCGTTTCACCGTTTTGATCTCTCCGCACGTTAATAAAGATGCTCGTGACCAGTACGAACTGCGTACTCACAAGCGTCTGGTTGACATCGTTGAGCCAACCGAGAAAACCGTTGACGCCCTGATGCGTCTGGATCTCGCTGCTGGCGTTGATGTCCAGATTAGCTTGGGTTAACAGAGATCCTTATAAGAGGTTTGTAGAGATGGCTATCGGTCTTATTGGTCGTAAAGTGGGCATGACCCGCATCTTCACCGAAGATGGCGTGTCTATCCCTGTTACTGTAATCGAAGTAGAAGCCAACCGCGTAACCCAGGTTAAGACTCTGGAAAACGACGGTTACCGCGCACTTCAAGTTACAACTGGCGCCAAAAAAGCCCATCGCGTAACCAAGCCAGAAGCTGGCCACTTTGCCAAGGCGGGCGTTGAAGCCGGTCGTGGTCTGTGGGAAATGCGTCTGGCCGACGGTGAAGGCGAAGGCATTGAAGTTGGTGCTGAGCTGAATGTAGATATCTTCGCTGACGTGCAGAAAGTAGATGTTACTGGTCAGTCTAAGGGTAAAGGTTTCCAGGGTGGCGTTAAGCGCTGGAACTTCCGCACCCAGGACATGACTCACGGTAACTCTTTGTCACACCGCGCTAACGGTTCTATCGGTCAGAACCAGACGCCAGGTCGTGTATTCAAAGGCAAGAAGATGTCAGGTCACATGGGCGCTGAGCGCGTTACCACTCAAAATCTGGACGTTGTACGTGTAGATGTTGAGCGTAACCTGCTGCTGGTTAAAGGTGCCGTTCCAGGCGCTACCAACGGCAACCTGATCATCAAGCCAGCTGTTAAAGCCTAAGGTCTGAGGAGATAGTAATGGAATTGGTATTGAAAGACGCTTCTCGCGCTCTTGAAGTTTCCGAGACTACCTTCGGCCGTGACTTTAACGAAGCACTGGTTCATCAGGTAGTTGTAGCTTACGCTGCGAACGCGCGTCAGGGCACTCGTGCTCAAAAGACTCGCGCTGAAATCACTGGCACTGGCAAAAAGCCATGGCGCCAGAAGGGTACCGGTCGCGCTCGTGCCGGCGGTATCAAAGGTCCACTGTGGCGTGGTGGTGGCGTAACATTCGCTGCTAAAACCCAAGATCACAGCCAAAAAGTAAACAAGAAGATGTACCGCGGCGCTCTGAAGAGCATTCTGTCCGAGCTGGTACGTCAAGAGCGTCTGGTTGTAGTTGAAGAGTTTGCTGTTGAAGCTCCTAAGACTAAAGAACTGAAGGCCAAGCTGAAAGCTATGGACCTGGAAGACGTGCTGATTGTGACTGCAGAAGTTGACGAGAACCTGTTCCTGGCTGCTCGTAACCTGTACAAGGTTGACGTGCGTGACGTAGCAGGCCTGGATCCAGTAAGCCTGATCGCGTTCAACAAGGTCCTGGTAACTGCTGATGCTGTGAAGCAAATCGAGGAGATGCTGGCATGATCCGCGAAGAGCGTTTACTGAAAGTTATCCTGGCTCCACACATCTCTGAAAAGAGCACTGTGGTTGCTGAGAAGACCAACACTGTAGTTTTCCGTGTAGCTATCGATGCCACCAAGAGTGAAATCAAAGCTGCCGTTGAAAAACTGTTCGAAGTTGAAGTTGCTGGTGTTCGCACCCTCGTCAACAAAGGCAAAACCAAGCGTCACGGTGCCCGTGTAGGCCGTCGTAGCGATTGGAAAAAAGCCTATGTGACTCTGGCTGCCGGCGCTGACATCGACTTCGCTGGCGCTGAAGCGTAAGGAGATTACTCATGGCAATTGTTAAGTGTAAGCCTACTTCTCCAGGTCGTCGTGGCGTTGTGAAGATCGTTAACAGCGATCTGCACAAAGGCAAGCCTTTCGCTGGCCTGCTGGCCAAGAAGTCTAAGTCTGGTGGTCGTAACAACACTGGTCGTATCACCGTTCGTCACGTTGGCGGTGGTCACAAGCAACATTACCGTCTGATCGATTTCAAGCGTAACAAAGACGGTATCCCAGGCAAGATTGAGCGTCTGGAGTACGATCCAAACCGTACCGCCAACATCGCTCTGGTGCTGTACGCCGACGGTGAGCGTCGTTACATCCTGGCTGCCAAAGGCATGCAGGCTGGCGACAAAGTCGTTTCTGGCGTTGATGCAGACATCAAAGTGGGTAACGCTCTGCCACTGCGCAACATCCCTGTGGGTTCTGTTGTTCACGCGGTGGAAATGAAGCCTGGTAAAGGTGCTCAGATCGCACGTTCTGCTGGTGCTTATGTTCAGGTTGTAGCTCGTGATGGCGAATACGCCACTCTGCGTCTGCGCTCCGGCGAAATGCGCAAAGTGCCTGTAGACTGTCGCGCTACCCTGGGTGAAGTGGGTAACTCCGAGCACATGCTGCGTCAGCTGGGTAAAGCTGGTGCCAAGCGTTGGAGAGGTGTACGCCCAACCGTTCGTGGTGTTGCCATGAACCCGGTAGATCACCCACACGGTGGTGGTGAAGGCCGTACTTCTGGTGGCCGTCACCCAGTAACTCCTTGGGGTGTTCCAACCAAGGGTTATAAGACTCGTAGCAACAAGCGCACCGACAAGTACATTGTACGTCGTCGTAATAAGTAATTAAGAGGATTCGCCATGCCACGTTCTCTCAAGAAAGGTCCATTTATCGACCTGCACTTGCTGAAGAAGGTAGAGAAAGCGGTGGAAGCGGGTGACAAAAAGCCTATCAAGACTTGGTCACGCCGTTCTATGATCATCCCACAAATGATTGGGTTGACCATCGCTGTCCATAATGGGCGTCAGCACGTACCTGTGTTCGTTACTGACGAGATGATTGGTCACAAGCTTGGTGAGTTTTCACCAACTCGCACTTATCGCGGCCACGCTGCTGATAAGAAAGCGAAGAAGCGCTAATACGGGAGACTTAAGATGGAAGTTTTAGCTAAACATCGTTTTGCCCGTACGTCGCCTCAGAAGGCTCGCCTGGTTGCTGATCAGATCCGCGGTCTGCCTGTTGCCAAGGCCCTGGAGATTCTGACTTTCAGCCCGAAAAAGGCTGCCGTACTGGTTAAGAAAGTCGTTGATTCTGCTATCGCCAACGCCGAGCACAACGAAGGTGCTGATATCGACGATCTGAAAATCGCCAAGGTTTTCGTTGACGAAGGCCCAACTATGAAGCGCATCATGCCACGTGCCAAAGGCCGTGCTGATCGTATCATGAAGCGTACCAGCCACATCACTGTGGTTGTATCAGATCGCTAGGAGATAGAGAGCAATGGGACAGAAAGTACATCCTAATGGTATCCGTCTGGGTATCACCAAGCCTTGGATCTCTACCTGGTACGCCGATAAGTCAGATTATGCAAATAACCTGAACAGCGACTGGGAAGTGCGTAAGTTTCTGGAAAAGAAACTGGAAGCCGCATCTGTATCCAAGATCGTGATTGAACGCCCAGCGAAAAGCATCCGCGTTACCATCCACACTGCCCGTCCAGGCGTTGTGATCGGTAAGAAGGGTGAAGATGTTGAAGTACTGCGCGCTGAAGTTGCCAAGATTTCTGGCACTCCTGCCCAAATTAACATCGCTGAGATCCGTAAGCCCGAGCTGGACGCTAAGCTGGTAGCTGATTCTATCGCTCAGCAGCTGGAGCGTCGCGTAATGTTCCGTCGTGCTATGAAGCGCGCTGTACAGAACGCCATGCGCATCGGTGCACAAGGTATCAAAGTTGAAGTTAGTGGCCGTCTCGGCGGCGCTGAGATTGCGCGTACCGAATGGTACCGTGAAGGTCGTGTGCCTCTGCACACACTGCGTGCTGATATCGACTACGCTACTTCTGAGAGCCACACCACCTACGGTGTGATCGGCATTAAAGTTTGGGTCTTCAAAGGTGAAGTTCTGGACGGTATGCTGCCTCAGGTAGAAGAGCCGAAACAGCAGCAACCTAAGCGCAAGCCTCGTAACAAGTAGGAGAGCCGGCAATGCTGCAACCAAAACGTATGAAGTTCCGCAAGATGCACAAAGGCCGCAACCGTGGTCTGGCTGCAGGTACTGAAGTAAGTTTCGGTACTTTTGGTCTGAAAGCCGTCGGCCGTGGTCGCCTGACTGCCCGTCAGATCGAGTCTGCGCGTCGTGCTATGACACGTCATGTTAAGCGTCAAGGTAAGATCTGGATCCGTGTCTTCCCTGACAAGCCTATTACCGCTAAGCCTCTTGAAGTGCGTATGGGTAAAGGTAAAGGTAACGTTGAATACTGGGTATGCCAGATTCAGCCTGGTAAGGTACTCTATGAGATGGATGGTGTTCCAGAAGAGTTGGCTCGTGAAGCCTTCGGTCTGGCCGCTGCCAAACTGCCTATCAAGACTACCTTTGTAATTAAGACGGTGATGTAATGAAAGCGAGCGAACTGAGAGAAAAGAGCGTTGAAGAACTGAACGCTGAATTGCTTGGTCTGCTGCGTGAGCAGTTTAACCTGCGTATGCAACACGCCACTGGCCAGCTGGCCCAAACTCACCAGCTGAAGCAAGTGCGCCGTAACATTGCGCGTGTTAAGACCATTATTACTTCTAAGGCGGGTGCATAATGTCTGACAAAATCCGTACTTTGCAGGGTCGCGTGACCAGCAACAAGATGGACAAGTCCATTACTGTGGCTGTTGAGCGTCTGGTGAAACACCCAATCTATGGTAAGTTCATCAAGCGTACAACCAAGATCCATGCACACGACGAACTGAACCAGTGCAATGAAGGCGACGTAGTGACTATTCGCGAATGTCGTCCTCTGTCTAAGACCAAGTCTTGGACCCTGGTAGACGTAGTTTCTAAGGCTTAATTTTAGCCTGGAAAGAAAAACGGCCCCTTTTCGGGGCCGTTTGTTTTTTAGCACTGTTCATTCAGATTTAACGGTGTTATACTTGCGCGCCATTTTTGTCTGTTTCTGGACCAAAATGGTTAGTTAATGCCCCAATAATGGGGTTCGTGAAGTAACGATAGCGGAGCACTTAAAATGATCCAAATGCAATCGACTCTGGACGTCGCATGTAACAGTGGCGCTCGCAGAGTTCAGTGTATTAAGGTCTTGGGTGGCTCTCATCGTCGTTATGCCGGTATCGGCGACATCATCAAGGTTTCTGTTAAAGAAGCCATTCCTCGCGCTAAAGCGAAGAAAGGTGATGTGTATAACGCGGTGGTAGTCCGTACTAAGAAAGGCGTACGTCGTCCAGACGGTTCTGTCATTCGCTTCGATCGGAATGCAGCTGTTCTGCTGAACAACAACCTGCAGCCGATTGGTACTCGTATCTTTGGACCTGTGACACGTGAACTGCGTACTGAGCAATTCATGAAGATTGTGTCGCTGGCACCAGAAGTACTGTAAGGAGCTTCAAAATGGCAGCAAAAATCCGTCGTGAAGACGAAGTGATTGTTCTGACCGGTAAAGATAAAGGTAAGCGTGGCAAAGTGACTCGCGTACTGGTTACCGGCAAGGTAGTTGTTGAAGGCATCAATCTCGTTAAGAAGCACACCAAGCCGAACCCACAACTGGGTATCACTGGTGGCATCGTAGAGAAAGAAGCTGCGATTCAAGTATCAAATGTGGCGATCTTTAACCCTGCTACTGGCAAGGCGGATCGTGTAGGTTTCCGATTTGAAGACGGCAAGAAAGTACGTTTCTTCAAATCGAATGGTGAACTCGTTAAGTAACTGGAGTAAACGATGGCGAAACTGCATGATAAATACAAAGAGACTGTTATCGCTGAACTGTCTAAAAAGTTCGGTTATACCAGTGTCATGCAAGTCCCTCGGATTGAGAAAATCACCCTGAACATGGGTGTTGGCGAAGCTGTTGCTGACAAGAAAATCATGGAAAATGCTGTCCGTGATATGACTGCAATCGCTGGTCAGAAGCCAGTAGTAACTGTTGCTCGCAAATCAGTTGCTGGTTTCAAAATCCGTGAAGGCTACCCTATTGGCTGCAAAGTAACCCTGCGCGGTGAGCGTATGTGGGAATTCTTTGAGCGTCTGCTGGATATCGCAATCCCTCGTATCCGTGACTTCCGTGGTCTGAGCGCTAAGTCGTTCGACGGCCGTGGTAACTACGCGATGGGCGTGCGTGAGCAAATCATCTTCCCTGAGATCGACTATGACAAGATCGATCGCGTTCGTGGTATGGACATTGTGATCACCACAACCGCCAAGAACGATGAGGAAGGTCGTGCTCTTCTGGACGCTTTTAACTTCCCATTCAAGAAATAAGGGGTAGCGTAATGGCAAAAACTTCAATGAAGGCACGCGAAGCTAAGCGTGCAGCTCTCGTGGCTAAGTATGCTGAAAAGCGTGCTGCTCTGAAAGCTATCATCAACAGTCCAGAGTCTACCGACGACGCTCGTTGGGACGCTGTTCTGAAGCTGCAAGCTTTACCACGTGATTCCAGCGCCGCTCGTCAGCGCAACCGCTGTAATCAAACTGGTCGCCCACATGGTTTCCTGCGCAAGTTCGGCCTGAGCCGTATCAAGCTGCGTGAAGCTACCATGCGTGGTGAGGTTCCTGGTCTGCGCAAGGCCAGCTGGTAAGTACTTGTCACGGAGAAAGCTAATATGAGCATGCAAGATCCTATTGCGGATATGCTGACCCGTATCCGTAACGGCCAGGCTGCTAACAAAGTATCTGTGAAGATGCCTTCCGCTAAACTGAAAGTAGCTATCGCTAAGCTGCTGAAAGACGAAGGTTATATCACTGATTACGCTGTTGCGTCTGAAGGCAATAAAGCCGAGCTGGAAGTTACTCTGAAGTACTTCCAGGGCCGTCCAGTTGTTGAGACTATCCAGCGCGTAAGCCGTCCTGGTCTTCGTATTTACAAAGGTAAAGACGAACTGCCAAAAGTGATGGGTGGCCTGGGTATCGCAATCGTTTCCACTTCTAAAGGCCTGATGACTGATCGTGCCGCCCGCCTCGCTGGCATGGGTGGTGAGGTTATCTGCTACGTAGCATAAGGAGCTAGGAATGTCTCGTGTAGCAAAAGCACCTGTATCTATTCCTGCCGGCGTAGAGGTGACCTTGAACGGTCAGGAAATTACCGTTAAAGGCGGTAAGGGTACTCTGACTCGCGTAATCAACAGCGCTGTTGCAGTGACTGTTGAAGACGGTGCTATCAAGTTTGGTCCTGTTGAAGGCGTTGTTAACGCTTGGGCTCAAGCGGGTACCGCACGCGCCCTGATCAACAACATGGTTGTGGGTGTATCTCAGGGTTTCGAGAAGAAGTTGCAGCTGGTTGGTGTGGGTTACCGCGCCAAAGTAACCGGTAGCGACGTCGACCTGTCTCTGGGTTTTTCTCACCCGCTGGTACACAAACTGCCTGCTGGCGTTACTGCTGAATGCCCAAGCCAAACCGAAATCGTTCTGCGTTCTATCGACAAAGAACTGGTTGGTCAAGTGGCTGCTGAGATCCGTGGCTATCGTCCACCTGAGCCTTACAAAGGTAAAGGTGTTCGCTATGCTGACGAACAGGTACGCCGTAAAGAGGCTAAGAAGAAGTAAGGTAACGCGATATGGATAAGAAATCATCTCGCTTGCGTCGCGCTACTCGCGCTCGCAAGAAGATCCAAGAGCTGGGCGTGAACCGTCTGGTTGTACATCGTACACCACGTCACATCTACGCTCAGGTGATCAATCCTGAAGCTCAGGTTGTTGCAGCGGCTTCTACTGTTGAGAAATCAATCAAGGAAGCCCTGAAGTCTACCGGTAACGTGGATGCCGCTAAGGCCGTTGGTAAAGCCATCGCCGAACGCGCCGTCGAGAAGGGCGTAACTGTTGTTGCGTTCGATCGTTCTGGCTTCAAGTATCACGGTCGTGTTGCTGCCCTGGCAGACGCCGCTCGTGAAGCTGGCCTCCAGTTCTAAGGGGTTTATTACAATGGCTAAAGTAGAAGCTCAGCAGCAGAAAGACGATCTGCAAGAGAAACTGATTGCAGTAAACCGTGTTTCTAAAGTAGTTAAGGGCGGTCGTATCTTCAGCTTCACTGCATTGACTGTAGTGGGTGACGGTAACGGTCGTGTTGGCTACGGCTACGGTAAAGCCCGTGAAGTTCCAGCTGCCATTCAAAAGGCAATGGAAAAGGCTCGCCGTAACATGGTGACTGTAGAACTGAACGAAGGCACTCTGCACCACCCAGTTAAGGGACGCCACACTGGTTCGCGTGTTTACATGCAGCCTGCGTCTCAGGGTACCGGTATTATTGCCGGTGGTGCGATGCGCGCCGTATTGGAAGTAGCAGGCGTTCACAACGTACTGTCTAAGGCCTACGGTTCTACCAACCCAATCAACATCGTTCGCGCGACTGTTGATGCTCTGACGCACATGAAGTCACCAGCGCAGGTTGCTGCCAAGCGTGGTCTGAGCGTCGAAGAAATTCGGGGGTAATGCATCATGGCTAAAACTATCAAAGTAACTCAGACCAAAAGTGCCATTGGCCGTCTGCCAAAGCACAAGGCCACTCTGACTGGCCTGGGTCTGCGTCGCATTGGTCACACCGTTGAACTGGAAGATACTCCAGCTGTTCGCGGTATGATCAATAAGGTCTACTACATGGTTAAGGTGGAGGACTGATAATGCGTCTGAACACACTTTCTCCTGCCGTAGGCGCGAAGTCTGCTCCTAAGCGTGTAGGCCGTGGTATTGGTTCTGGCTTGGGCAAGACCGCTGGTCGCGGTCACAAGGGTCAAAAATCTCGTAGCGGTGGCGGTGTACGCCCAGGCTTCGAGGGTGGTCAAATGCCACTTAAGATCCGTCTGCCTAAGTTCGGCTTTACCTCTCGTGTTTCTATGGTAACTGCTGAAGTTCGTCTCGGCGAACTGGCTAAAGTTAACGGTGATGTTATCGACCTGAACGCACTGAAAGATGCGAACGTAGTAACTCGCAACATCCAGTTTGCGAAAATCGTTCTTTCAGGTACCATTGAGCGCCCAGTGACCGTAAAAGGTCTGAAGGTTACCAAAGGTGCACGCGCAGCTATTGAAGCTGCTGGCGGAAAGATCGAGGAATAATACGTCGATGGCAAAACCAGGACTTGATTTAAAAAGCGCGAAAGGCGGTCTGTCAGAATTGAAAGCCCGTCTCCTGTTCGTGATTGGTGCAATTATCGTGTTTCGTGCCGGTTCTTTTGTACCAATTCCTGGTATTGACGCAGCTGTATTAGCAGAGCTGTTTGCTCAACAGAAGGGAACCATCCTGGGCATGTTTAACATGTTCTCGGGTGGTGCCCTTGAGCGTGCCTCAATATTCGCATTGGGGATCATGCCGTACATTTCGGCGTCGATCATCATGCAGCTGTTGACTGTGGTGCACCCCGCACTCGCCGAACTGAAAAAGGAAGGTGAGTCTGGTCGTCGCAAGATCAGTCAATACACCCGTTGGGGTACCCTGGTGTTGGGTACATTCCAGTCGGTCGGTATCGCAACCGGTCTGCCTAACCTGGTTCCAGGTCTGGTAGTGAACCCAGGTTTTGGGTTCTATTTCGTTGCGGTGGTGAGCTTGGTTACCGGGACTATGTTCCTGATGTGGCTGGGTGAACAAATTACCGAGCGTGGCATTGGTAACGGTATTTCGATCCTGATTTTCGCAGGTATCGTGGCCGGCCTGCCATCAGCTATCGGCCAAACGGCCGAGCAGGCGCGTCAAGGTGATTTGAACGTATTGGTATTGTTGTTGATTGGTGTGATTGTATTCGCCGTCACTTATTTCGTGGTGTTTGTGGAGCGTGGTCAACGTCGTATCGTTGTTAACTACGCCAAGCGTCAGCAGGGCCGTAAGGTGTTTGCCGCGCAATCCACTCACTTGCCACTGAAAGTGAACATGGCGGGTGTTATTCCCCCAATCTTTGCGTCCAGCATCATTCTGTTCCCTGGAACCCTGGCTCAGTGGTTCGGTCAGAATGAAGCCCTGTCTTGGCTGAGCGATATTTCGCTGGCCGTAAGCCCTGGGCAACCGCTGTACTCACTGCTTTATGCAGCAGCGATCATCTTCTTCTGCTTCTTCTATACCGCGCTGGTGTTTAACCCACGCGAGACAGCAGACAACCTGAAGAAGAGTGGTGCGTTCATTCCCGGGATCCGTCCTGGCGAACAGACCTCGCGTTACATTGATAAAGTGATGACCCGACTGACTCTGGCAGGCGCGTTATACATTACCTTTATCTGTTTGATTCCGGAGTTCATGCTCATCGCCTGGAAAGTACAGTTCTATTTTGGCGGTACTTCCCTGTTGATTATGGTGGTAGTGATCATGGACTTCATGGCTCAGGTTCAGACCCATATGATGTCTCATCAATATGAGTCTGTAATGAAGAAAGCTAACCTTATCAACAAAGCGAATCTCGATCGCTTTGGCCGATAAGTTAGTTTACGGAGTTGTGAAATGAAAGTTCGAGCTTCCGTGAAGAAGATCTGCCGTAACTGCAAGATCATCAAGCGTAGCGGCGTTGTACGCGTTATCTGTGTTGAACCAAAACACAAACAGCGTCAAGGCTAAAAAATCTGGCCAGTCCCTGGTAACAGGGCTGGCCAAAAAATGTTTGCAAAACTGTCACCTGTCGAGTATCCTTTCGGGCTTTTCACAGGTGGCCTTTAACTTAAGGAGTGCATAGTGGCCCGTATAGCTGGCATTAACATTCCTGATCATAAGCACGCAGTCATCGCTTTGACTGCAATCTACGGTGTTGGTCGTACTCGCGCAAAAGCCATTTGCGCCGCTACCGCCATTGCTGAAGATGCCAAGATCAAGGAATTGAGCGAAGCTCAAATCGATACCCTGCGCGAAGAAGTTGCCAAATACACAGTAGAAGGTGACTTGCGTCGTGAGGTTTCCATGAACATCAAGCGTCTGATGGACCTTGGTTGTTATCGTGGCCTCCGTCATCGTCGCAGCCTGCCCCTGCGTGGGCAACGTACCAAGACCAATGCGCGTACTCGCAAAGGTCCACGTAAACCCATCAAGAAGTAACGGGAAGGTGAGAAATGGCTAAAGTTCCATCACGTTCTCCGCGCAAGCGCGTACGTAAGCAGGTTGCCGATGGCATGGCTCACATCCATGCATCTTTCAACAATACAATCGTGACTATCACCGATCGTCAAGGTAATGCTCTGTCTTGGGCTACTGCAGGTGGTTCAGGCTTCCGTGGTTCACGTAAGTCTACTCCGTTTGCTGCTCAGGTAGCAGCTGAGCGTGCAGGTGTTGCCGCTCAGGACTACGGTCTGAAAAACCTTGAAGTTTTCGTGAAGGGTCCAGGTCCAGGTCGTGAATCAGCCATTCGTGCGCTGAACGCTGTTGGTTACAAAATCACCAACATCACTGACGTGACACCGATCCCTCACAACGGTTGTCGCCCTCCTAAGAAACGCCGCGTGTAACGCCGTTAGTTAGGATAGTTGGAGAAAGAACATGGCAAGATACTTGGGTCCCAAGCTCAAGCTCAGCCGCCGGGAAGGTACTGACCTCTTCCTGAAAAGCGGTGTGAGAGCAATTGATTCGAAGTGTAAGCTGGAAACCGCTCCAGGCCAGCACGGTGCGCGTAAGCCACGTCTGTCTGAATACGGTACTCAGCTGCGCGAGAAGCAGAAAGTTCGTCGTATTTACGGTGTACTGGAAAAGCAGTTCCGTAACTACTATAAGGAAGCTGCACGTCTGAAAGGCAACACCGGTGAAAACCTGTTGCAACTTTTGGAAACCCGCCTGGATAACGTAGTTTATCGTATGGGCTTTGGTTCAACTCGTGCCGAAGCACGTCAGCTGGTTAGCCATAAGTCTGTTATGGTAAACGGTCGTGTTGTTAACATCCCTTCATTCAAAGTGTCTGCGAATGATGTAGTAAGCATCCGTGAGAAGTCACGCACTCAAGCCCGTATCAAAGCGGCTTTGGAAGTGGCTGCCCAGCGTGAGAAGCCTACTTGGGTTGAAGTAGACGCCGCTAAGATGGAAGGTGCTTTCAAGCGTCTGCCAGAGCGTAGCGATTTGTCTGCGGATATTAACGAACAGCTGATCGTCGAGCTTTACTCTAAGTAAGGCTAACAAACAAGAGAGGACACAATGCAGGGTTCTGTTACAGAATTTCTTAAACCGCGTCTCGTGGACATCGAGCAGGTTAGCCCAACTCGTGCCAAGGTCGTTCTGGAACCGCTTGAGCGTGGTTTCGGTCACACTTTGGGTAACGCGTTGCGTCGTATCCTTCTGTCGTCCATGCCTGGCTGCGCGGTCACCGAAGTTGAAATCGACGGTGTACTGCACGAATACAGCAGCAAGGAAGGCGTTCAGGAAGACATCCTCGAGATCCTGTTGAACCTGAAAGGTTTGGCCGTGATCATCGAAGGAAAAGACGAGGCTATGCTCACGCTGAGCAAGTCCGGCGCAGGCCCTGTTACTGCAGCAGACATCACCCACGACGGTGATGTAACCATCGCTAACCCTGATCATGTTATCTGTCACCTGACCGGTAATCATGACATCAGCATGCGTATCCGCGTTGAGCGTGGTCGTGGTTATGTGCCGGCTTCTGCCCGTGCCCAGAACGAAGACGATGATCGCCCAATCGGCCGTCTGCTGGTTGACGCTTCTTTCTCACCGGTTGCCCGTATTGCCTACAACGTAGAAGCGGCCCGTGTTGAGCAGCGTACTGACCTGGATAAGCTGGTAATCGATATGACCACTAACGGTACTATCGATCCAGAAGAAGCCATCCGTCGCTCTGCAACCATTCTGGCTGAACAGCTGGATGCGTTTGTAGAACTGCGTGATGTGTCTGTTCCAGAGCAGAAAGAAGAGAAGCCAGAGTTCGATCCTATTCTGCTGCGTCCTGTCGACGATTTAGAGCTTACTGTACGTTCGGCCAACTGCTTGAAGGCCGAAGCGATTCATTACATCGGTGATCTGGTTCAACGCACTGAAGTTGAGCTGCTCAAGACTCCTAACCTGGGTAAGAAATCTCTTACCGAGATCAAGGACGTATTGGCGTCTCGCGGACTGTCGTTGGGTATGCGTCTGGAAAACTGGCCTCCAGCCAGCTTGGCAGACGACCTGTAAGACCGGATTGGTACAGAGATAGTTTATAAGGATTAGGTCATGCGCCATCGTAAGAGTGGTCGTCAACTTAACCGCAACAGCAGCCACCGTCAGGCTATGTTCCGCAACATGGCTTCTTCACTGGTACGTCACGAGATCATCAAGACTACCGTTGTGAAGGCGAAAGAACTGCGTCGCGTAGTTGAACCCCTGATTACACTCGCTAAGAGTGATAGCGTAGCAAACCGTCGTCTGGCGTTTGCTCGCACCCGCGACCAAGAAGTCGTAGGTAAACTGTTCAACGAGCTGGGTCCACGTTACCAGGAGCGTCCTGGTGGTTACACCCGTATTCTGAAGTGTGGTCTGCGTGCCGGTGACAAAGCCCCTATGGCTTACATCGAGCTGGTAGGTCGCCCAGAAGCTGCCGTAGCTGTTGAAGTTGAAGCTGCCGCTGAGTAATCAGTGAAAGCGAAGAAAACCGGACCTTAGGGTCCGGTTTTTTTATGTCCGCGATTTATTCAATCCAATCAATTTTGCCATCCAGCCTTTCTGGCACCGTCAGTTGCCACTTTTTCATACCACTGCGACTGAAAATAAAACGGCCACTGTCATCTATCACCGGATAGATACTCGATGCCGGAGTGCCATTTAAAATACGTTCTGCCATCCCTGCTGCGGTTTTTCCGTGGGCATAGCCATCCAGCACAAAGCCGCCAACGTTGCCCCTGGGGCCAATCGAGAAATCCCAGAAACCAAAGGAAGGCACAGAGGTGTGGTCGTGGATCCAGGCGAGCATCTCGTCTGGCTCGGTATAGCTGCCATCAGTTTCTGAGAGCGTATGGTAGAGGCCGACGATAATGGCATCGTAGCCTTGTGCTTTCGCATGGCTTACCCGTTCCCGCCACACTTCGCTGCGGTTATCCAGACGGATATCAATATGCATTTTGCCAATCTTCACATAGGGCTCAAGTTGGCTCAGATGATCGTGGGATACGGTTGAAGTGGTTGAGGCATCAAATAATACCAGAATTCGCGGGGAGTCTTTTTTAAGCAAGGCACTGAGAAACAGCACCGAGCGCTTCAGCAGCGGCCGTTCAAATACCCCGGTGATGGCGCTGAACTGATCCAGACCATAGTCGCGGGGTGTGCCGTTAAGCCCAAGGAAAACCACGGGAATATTCAATGTGCTTAAACGCGCTGACAGCAATCTGAAAGCGTTATCGTCACCAATTAATATCAGTTCAGGCCGATAGGCGGTCAGGCCATTCCAGACCCTATCTGCAGCCATTTCATAGTCTTCACGTTGAATTCGTTTGGTGTCGAGCTGAAAGCGTTCGAGCTGATGGCCTGCCAGTACATCTTCAATCCCCTGGACGTACTCATGATCCCAGGCATAGTCGGCATGGTAGCTTTCAATAATGGCAACCCGGGCGGCAAATGCCGGCGAGAGCAGGAAGCAGCAGAGCAATATGAGTAAGCGGTACATGGCGTCATCTCCGTGAATGACTTCTCCAAGTATAGCCCTGCCGTTAAAAAGAAAGCCTCCGATTGGAGGCTTTCGAGAAGATTAGCGTGAACCGCCTTTCTGATCTTCGCTGTACTGCAGCTTCTCATGGGTTTTACCCATGGCTTCAGCTACTTCGGGCGGCATGTAGTTCTCGTCGTGCTTGGCGAGCACTTCACTGGCTTCCAGCTTGCCGTCTTCGGTCAGTACGCCCTGAGCCACAATGCCCTGGCCTTCACGGAAGAGATCCGGCAACAGATCATCATAAGTCACAATCACTTCACCGCCGCCGGCATCGTGCACGGCAAACTCAACGTGCAGACTGTTGGGATCCCGTACCATGGATCCAACAGTCACCATGCCGCCCACACGGATGCGCTGTCCGGCTTCGGGCTTGATGCCGGTATCGGCTTTTCCGTGAATGATTTCGGTAGGGGTGTAGAACAGGTTCAGGTTGGTGTTCAGCGCGTACAGCAGCAAAGAAGCCACCGCGGCTACACCACCAATCAGGCCCACTGCGAGGGCGAGTCTCTTTTTACGTCTTGGGTTCATTCTTTGTTGCTCCGGCTTTCTTTCAGGCGCTCTTCCCGAGCGATTTTCTTAGCGATTTCCGTGAGCACCTTGCCTTTTTGGCGCGTGCTAAGAACGATAAGGGTGATAAGGCTGGTGAAGGTGACACCGTAAGCCAGCCATACATAGAAGGCATAACCTCCCATGTTGATAAAGTCTGCAAAGCTTTCAAATTGCATTATTTAGCTCCTTGAGCCAGGGCCATTTGACGTACCCATGGGCGCATGGCGTTGCGCGCCAGGATCTCGGCCTTGAATCGAACCAGGGTCAGCGCACCGATCATCAAACCAAATCCAACGATATTGATGAGCAGTGGATACAGCATGTCAGTTGACATGGTGGACTTCTCAGTGATCCTGATGGTGGACGGCTGGTGCAGTGAGCTCCACCATTCCACAGAGTATTTGATAATCGGGATGTTAATAACACCCACAATCGCCAGAATGCCAGCGGCACGGGCGGCAAGCACCTTGTCTTCAAAGGAGGCATACAGGGCAATCACACCCAGGTACAGGAACAGCAGCACCAGCTCAGAGGTCAGGCGCGCATCCCATACCCACCAGGTACCCCACATGGGCTTACCCCAGGTGGCGCCGGTGAAGAGGGCGATAAAGGTCACTACGGCACCGATTGGGGCGATAGCTGCGGCGGTCCAGTCGGCCGCTTTGATTTGCCATACCAGACCAATAAAGGCGGCGGTGGCCATCCCCATGTAAGCAGCCATCGACATCGATGCGGCTGGCACGTGGATAAAGATGATGCGGTAGCTGTCGCCCTGCTGATAATCAGTCGGCGCAAACGCCAGCCCCCAGACGGTACCGGTGCCAATAAAGGCGATAGCCAGAAAGGCAAACCAGGGCAAGAGTTTGTCTGATAACTTGTAAGCACGCTCGGGATCGGCGTAAGGATGTAACCACTTCCACATATTAGTTAGTACTCACTCTTAGTGATGCGCCAATTGCAAAGGGCGCCAGTGTTAAAGACCCAACCAGCATGGCCCCTATTATAGCGAGCTGGCCGTCATAGGGTAAATTCATTCCCGCGGCATCAATGGCACTGGTCGCAAAAATCAGTACCGGAATGTACAGCGGCAGGATAAGCAGACTGAGCAGCACCCCACCTTTGCGCAGGCCAACCGTCAGTGCGACACCGATAGCACCAAGCAAACTCAGTACCGGCGTACCCAGTGCCAGAGTCGACATCAGCGCACCGTAGCTGTTGTCCTCAAGGTGCAGCAGCACGGCCAGTAGCGGTGATACCAGAATCAGTGGCACCCCGGTTAACAGCCAGTGGGCCAACACCTTGGCCAGCACTGTGAGATACAGTGGCTGCGGGCTCAGCAGCATTTGTTCCAGCGAGCCGTCTACATAATCGGCCTTGAATAGCCGTTCGAGCGACAGCATGGATGCCAGTAGCGCCGCAACCCAGATAATGCCGGGGGCAATGCGGGTTAACACCTGTGGCTCGGGGCCAATACCCAATGGGAACAGGGTCACCACCATCACGAAAAATAGCAGCGGGTTAAAAATGTCTCCCCGGTGACGTACCGCGATCTTAAGATCGCGCTTGAGCACCGTGAAGAACGCTTGTCTGTAGCTAATGCCTCGTTTCATGGGAGCCAACCTTATATAAAGCGGTATTCGAGCTTGAGCTTGCGCAGCCGCTCGTCCGTGATGAGCCCCATATCCTGGTGAGTGGTCAGGATTACGCAGCCGCCGTTGTCAGCATGGCGCAGGAACAGTTGTTCCAGTTCTGCCACGCCGCGTTTATCGATGGCGGTGAAGGGTTCATCCAGGATCCAGACTTTGCAGCTGGTGTGCCACAGCCGTGCCAGTGCGGTGCGTCTGTGCTGTCCGGCGGACAGGTGGCCTGCCAGTGCTTCTTCGAATCCTTTCAGGTTGACTTTGGCGAGGATTTCGCCGCTGTTGAAGTCATCATAGCCACTTAACCTTAAATTGAAGTTAAGGTTTTCTTCGGCGGTGAGCTCGCTCTTAACGCCCGCCAAGTGCCCGAGATATAAGAGATCTTCGTTAAACTCGTCGCGGCAGCGAGTGATGTCTTCGGTTTGGTAAAATACGCGCCCGGCATAGGGGCGAGAGAGTCCGGCAAGGATCCGGAGCAGGCTGGTTTTACCGGCCCCATTTGGGCCTTCGATCTGAATGATATCGCCTTCGTTGACACTGAAACTCAGCTCATCGAAGAGAATTCTTTCTTCACGGATACAGGTCAGCTTATCTGCGGATACCAGTGTTTTGGTTGTTGTTGTCAATTGTGTCACCAAGACCTCTAATCCAGCGGTGGAACTGTGCCGATACTAACATACTTAAAGGGCAGGGTTTACTTCGTAAGGTGACTAAGTATCAGCAATTTGATGCACTTCCAATATGTGCAATGATGCCGGAACTTTTTTAAGATTTGCTAATATATTGCCGAAATTGTGGCCTAAATCTCATCTCCCGAAACAAGCTGGGAGAGATCTCACAAAAAGGTGAGATCTTTTGAAGTTTGTAGTACCCTTAGCTCGCTAAAACTAGTCTGCCTTCGAGGGCAGCGTTGAGCATGTAAGTATTTGCATTAGGAACATTGAACATGAAAAAACTGTTAGCAATGACTGCAGTAGCTGCTCTGACTATGGCTGCCAGCGTATCTGCTCAAGAAGGTGAAGCTATTTATAACAAGGCTTGCCAGGTTTGCCACAGCATGGGCGTAGCCGGTGCGCCTAAGGCTCACGACGCTGCCCAGTGGGAACCACGTCTGGCCAAAGGTGTTGACGCTCTGGTTGCCAGTGTTAAAGGCGGTCTGAACGCTATGCCTCCAGGCGGTATGTGTACCGACTGTACTGATGAAGACTACAAGAACGCTATCGAGTTCATGTCCAAGTAATTGGAATGTAGTTAGAAGAACCGGCCCTCTGGCCGGTTTTTTATTGCCTGTGATTTGGCCGTGTTTCGATGCTCAGCGCTGATTTACTGGCAAGCCTAAAAGGCCAAAGAATGCCGGTGCGGCACTCTCTCGTCGGTCGATCGTAATCCAAATTGGCGGCCCCGCTTCTCCAATAGATGCCTTCTCCAGCAAATAGCAACTCCAATAACGAGCTACTCCACTAAGCCGCTGCGCCAACCAATAGCTGTGCCAATAGAGGGCTGCGCCAATAAAAAAGCCGGCGTGGTTAGCCGGCTTCATTAAACGAGATGGATGCTTTACTGCACCAGGGTATCCAGTACCAGGTTTACAGACTCACCGCCCACATCGACTGAGGCCAGGGTGCCCTTGATGTCGCCAGTTTGCGGCTTCACGCTACCGTGCTTGGACAATACCGCGATCACTTCCACCTGCTTGGCGCTGCTGAGTTTCACATCGCCACCCATGTTGGTGCTGTCATCCAGAGTGATAGTAACTGGCAGGGTTTTGGCGCTCAGCTTGGTTGCGGCCAGTGGCACTTTGGGGCCTTCGGTGGCGCGGGCGAAGATGAACAGCATATCGGTTTCATTTACCTTGGCTGCCAGCTCAGGCGATACCGATACCTGCACAGTTACAGTGGGAGCCGTTGTCGCTACGCCCTGATGTACGCTGTCGGTTGGCATCATGCCGGTTTCGGACATCATCTTCATTTTGGCAGTTTCGATGGCGTTGATCAGCGCAGTGCGGTCGATATCGTTGCGATCGGTGGCCAGAATGGTCTGCCAGGCGTCGATAGCCTTTTGGTATTCGGCGGTGAAGAAGGCATCCATACCAACCAGCAGCAGGGTTGATGGATCTTTGGGATCCAGCGCCAGCGACTGGTCGATCAGCGCCTGGATCTCAGGCGACATCTGCTGGTTGTTTTTGTAGTACAGCGCTGTGGCCTTGGGACCAATCAGCTCGGCGTGGGTGCCAACCAGCTCCATCACTTTATCGAAAGCATTTACCGCTTCATCAAAACGATTGGCAGAGATATAGGCGTGACCCAGGTTAAACCAGGCCTGGCTGTTTTCCGGTTCGGCCTGTACGGCCATTTCCATCATCTGTACCCGCTGCGACATGATTTGTTCGGCAGTCATGCCTTCATGGGGATTGGCGGCGCGCGGTGGGTTAGATACGTTTTGGTACTGTCCCAGGTCCTGATAAAGGTAGCCGGAAATACCCAATAGCGTGACAGACATCAGCACAGGCCACAGCAGGCCTTTGGGTTTTACTGTATTAACCAGCGATTCATCGGCGCCTTGCTTAATGTCCTGCAGCAGGCTGATTTCCAGCTCTTTCTTCAGGCCTTCAAATTCCTGGTCATCCAGCAGGCCTTCGGCAAGTTCTTTTTCGAGAATGGCGAGACGTTCGTTGAACAGCTCGAGGTTGGTTTGCTTACGTACACCTGCCTCTTCGGTCTTGAGCAGACGCTGCTGACGGAAGTGGGGTACCCAGATCAGCATAAGGCCGATCAGCACAACAAATGCAATCAGAATCCAGAAAGTCGTCATTATCTATTTTTCACCTTGGTTGCCTTGACTGGCGATACCGCCGGGTTTGCGGGTCAGATTATACGAAAAGCATATTCATTGAACAGTAATATAAGCTTAAGCGCCGACGGGAAACGCCAGAGTTGGGCACTGGTTCACAGAAAGCTGATTTAACTGCAACCAATTCAGATAAAAGGCGTCAGAATGTCTGCCAAGGGGTAGAGTTAGCTCGGTTTTGCCTGTGAAACCAAGAATGAGACTGGCGACCCATATTTGCGCGAAAGTGGCAGACAGGAACTATAGCAAATACTAAAATGGCGCAAATTCGTAAAAACTAATGTGTGATTCATGTTGTGCGTCGATAGTAGAAGTCAGGCTGTCGACATGACTATATAAGACTGAGGAGTACCCATGATCCCGGAACTTGGACACTTTGCGCTGATCACAGGGCTGGCATTCGCCATCCTGCTCAGCACCGTGCCACTTGTCGGGGTAGCACGCAAGGATCAATACCTTGTGCGCTATGCCTGGCCGTTAGCATACGGCATGTTCCTTTTTATCAGCTTGTCGGTTATCACCCTTGGCTACAGCTTCGCGGTCGATGACTTCTCCGTAGCCTACGTGGCGCACCATTCCAATTCGCAACTTCCCAGCTTCTTCAAGATCGCCGCCGTTTGGGGTGGTCACGAAGGTTCTCTGCTGTTCTGGGTGTTCTCCCTGTCGGTCTGGGCCGCGGCGGTTGCCAAGTTCAGTAAGGGCCTGGAAGAAGTCTTTACCGCCCGGGTACTGGCGGTGCTCGGTATGATTACCGTGGGCTTCACCCTGTTCATGCTGCTGACTTCCAGCCCATTCGAGCGTCTGTTCCCGGCGCCAATGGAAGGTCGTGACCTGAACCCCATGCTGCAGGATGTGGGTCTTATCTTCCACCCGCCAATGTTGTATCTGGGTTACGTGGGCTTCTCGGTAAGCTTTGCGTTTGCGATTGCAGCACTGCTCAGTGGCCGTCTTGACTCGGCCTGGGCGCGCTGGAGCCGTCCGTGGACCCTGGCAGCCTGGATTTTCCTGACCGGCGGTATTGCGCTGGGTTCCTGGTGGGCTTACTACGAGCTCGGCTGGGGCGGCTGGTGGTTCTGGGATCCGGTTGAGAACGCATCCTTTATGCCATGGCTGATTGGTACTGCACTCGTGCACTCGCTGATTGTGACTGAGAAACGCGGCACCTTCCGTAACTGGACCGTACTGCTGTCAATCTTCGCCTTCTCACTGAGTTTGCTGGGTACCTTTATCGTACGTTCCGGGGTACTGACATCGGTGCACTCATTTGCCGCCGATCCTAGCCGCGGTATGTTCATTCTGTTGTTGCTCGGCCTTGCCATTGGTGGCTCGCTCACGCTGTTCGCCTTCCGCGCCAGTGAGATGACCAGCCCGGCCAAGTTTGAGCTCTGGTCGAAAGAAACCATGCTGCTGGTGTGTAACCTGATGCTGACAGTGGCTTGCGGCACTGTGCTGCTGGGTACCCTGTACCCACTGCTGATTGACGCGCTGGGCATGGGCAAGATTTCGGTAGGCCCTCCATATTTCAATGCAGTGTTTGTACCTATCATCCTGGTGATGTTTGTCTTCATGGGTATTGGCCCCATCATCCGCTGGAAGAAAGCCAAGGCCGGTGAAGTGAAGCGTCAGCTGATGATCCCTGCCATTGTTTCGGCAGTGGTAGGTATTGCCGCGCCTTTCATCGCCGGTGGTGAGTTCAATATCTGGGTTGCCCTGGGTATTGGTACCGCGATGTGGATCACCCTTGCCAGCCTGCGTGCCGGATACAACGCCATCAAGACCAACGAAGGCCTGAGCCTGGCGCGTCTGGGTCGCAGCCAACTGGGAATGATCATCGCTCACCTGGGTATTGCTGTGTCGGTAGTGGGTGGCACCATGGTGTCCAACTACTCCATCGAGAAGAGCGTACGCATGGGCCCAGGAGTCAGCCACGAGCTGGCCGGTTACACCTTCAAGTTCCTTGAGACCAAAAACGTGGTGGGTCCAAACTACACCGCTCAGCAAGGACAGATTGAAGTGTACAAAGGTGACAACTTCGTCACCCTGCTCAAGCCTGATCGTCGTCAGTACAACGTGCGCACCATGGACATGACCGAAGCCGGTATCGACTGGGGTCTGTTCCGTGACCTGTACGTCACCATGGGTGACCCTATCAGCGCAACCGAGTACGCGGTGCGTCTGAACTACAAGCCATTTGTGCGTTGGTTGTGGTTCGGCGGTATCTTCATGATGGTGGGCGGTTTCTTTGCTGCCTCAGACAAACGCTATCGTGTTAAGGTTGCTGCCAAAGACAAAGCGCAGCAAGACGCCAAAGGCAAATTGGCAACTGCCTGAGATTTGGAGAAAAAATGAAGAAGCTGGTCTTATTCATTCCATTGGTATTGTTTCTGGGGATGGGCGTGTTCCTCTACAAGGGCCTGTTCCTCAATCCTCAGAAGCTGGATTCAGCACTGGAGGGCAAGCCGGTGCCTGCCTTCCAACTGGAAAAATTGGAAACCCCGGGTGAAATGCTCACCCAGGAAAACCTTAAAGGTCAGGTGGCGCTGCTGAACGTATGGGCGACCTGGTGCCCATCCTGTAAGTATGAGCATCCGTTTCTGATGTCGTTGGCACGCCAGAAGCTGGTACCAATCTACGGTATCAACTATCGCGACGAGCGCGCCGAAGCTATTCGTGAGCTGCGCCGCGAAGGCGACCCTTATGCGCTGAACATCTTTGATAAAGATGGCCGTTTGGGTCTGGACCTTGGGGTATATGGTGCGCCTGAAACCTTCTTGGTAGACCATAAAGGGATTATTCGTTTCCGCTACGCAGGTCCTGTGGATCAGCGCGTTTGGACTGAAACCCTGTATCCGATGGTGAAGCAGCTGCAACAGGAGGCCGCCACTGAGGCGGCAGCCAACAGCCCAGCCGCAACAGGAGCCGCATCATGAAACAGTTGAACGCATTACTGGCCATGGTGCTGCTGTGCTTCAGCTCATTGGTTCTGGCCACGCCGGTTGACACCTATGAGTTCAAGTCGGCAGACAACCAGAAGCGTGCCCTGTCACTCGCCCATGAACTGCGCTGTCCTCAGTGTCAGAATCAGAACCTGATTGACTCCAACTCACCGGTTGCCCGCGACCTGCGTTTGGAAGTGTACAAGATGGTGGATGAGGGTAAGTCGGACGATCAGATCATTGAGTTCATGACCACCCGCTACGGTGACTTCGTGCTGTATAAGCCAAGAATGGAAGGTCGCACTTACATTCTGTGGTTGGGGCCAGTCATCCTGCTGCTGATCGGTTTGACCGCCGGTATCCTGTTTATTCGTAAACAGCGTAGTCAGCCTGTAGAAGCGGCCGACCTGACGCCAGAGCAGCAAGCAGAACTCGATGCCTTGCTCAAAGGCGACAAGCCTGATGTCGATAAACACGACAAGGGTAAGAAATCATGAAGCGCATTGTCTGCGCACTGATGTTGGCGGCCTCCGGGGCCGCCATCGCTTATCCGGGGATGCAACAGCAAGCAGCGCAACCGGCATCCAGTGTGGATCTTATCCGTCAGTTACCCCATCCGTTTCCGATCGAAGTGGTTCCCTTTGAAGACGCAAGCGGCAAAGCCGTCGACTTCAGTCAGTATCAGGGCAAGGTCGTAATGGTTAACATGTGGGCCACCTGGTGTCCGCCCTGTGTCAGGGAGATCCCGGCACTGGAACGTCTTAAAGCCAAGTTGGACCCAAACACATTCGCTTTCCTGCCGATCTCTATTGATGCTGGTGGCAAGACAGAAGTCGAGGCCTTCTTAAAGGCACAGGGGATGGAAGACTTTGGTTCTTTCTTCGATGCGCCGCAAAACTTAAGGCAGGTGTTCCCCCTCGATACCATTCCTGCCACCTTTATCCTTAACAGAGAAGGGCAGCTGGTGGCCTTTGTCAGAAGCTACGTCGACTGGGACGACCCCAAAGCCGAAGCATTGTTGAAAGGCATTATCGAGGCGCCAGCCGCCGCGCCTGCAGTCAAAGCCGCCAAATAACCAGCCAATCAAACGTCTGGATCCTGGAAAGATCGCATTTTGCCTAAAAGATCGGCATGCGATCTTTTTCTTTTAAAAAGGGCTTGCACTTCGAGTCAGGCTCCCTATAATGCGCATCCGTTGTCACGGCAAAACTGCTCAGGCAGAGCTGAGATAACAACGCGAAAAGTAAACGAAAAGGTGAGTGTGGTGACAAAATCGCCAAACAGAAAAACCTTGAAGTAAATCACTTGACGCGAAAACAGGAAAGCGTAGAATACGCAGCCCTGACCCGGTGAGCCCAGCGCGACCGGATGTTCTTTAAAA
>NZ_JAKUDL010000012.1:0-61830 GCF_022484835.1 Shewanella zhuhaiensis | reverse complement strand
CGTTACTCGCGGCATCCTGTATCCCATGGCTGCAATTGCGGATATCCAGCAGTATTGCCATTCAGCAAAAAGATAATGCGCTTGGGGTTGGTCCCTCTTTGCCCCATGCACTTGGGCGCAAATATCCATGTGCTTTTCGCAGTCCTGCTTGGATGTTTATATTTCCGAGCACGACCCTGTGTGTACATCCCGAAACAGGTGAACTGTGTCGTCATCATTTACATGAAAGCTTGGTGCGAAAGGCGCTCTCCATCGCCGGACAAAAAATTGGACTCTGTAAAAAAATCAGCTGCCATACCTTTCGCCACAGTTTCGCGACCCATTTACTTCAGGCCGGTTACGATATCCGTACCGTGCAGGAGCTGCTTGGTCATAATGACCTGAAGACCACTCAGATTTACACCCATGTGCTGGGGCAACATTACGCCGGAACAGTCAGCCCCCTCGATCGGCTGTGATGATGCCATTCTCGACTCCCGATTCAGCATCAAGCATTCACGACTCACGATTGCCGTTATCGGCAAAAAGCCATAGCTACCGCACGACGCTATTGCTGCTCAATAGCATCTATTACTGTGGTTCAGCAGCTTAAGTAAAAGAGGGGGAGGGTGATGTGGGGATTTCCCTGCCTCTTTTTATTTGTGCGCGTCCCTGCTGCTGTGGTGCTGGTCGATGTCGCAAACAATCGCTCGTTGAACGTCGATTGCGAATAAGCAATTACTCACCCGTAATACTGACGTTGTTATGGTCGAAGATACCTAAATCACAAGCTGGTAACAAGCCTGTGGTAAGCACGGTAAAAATATGTGATATCCGAATGGCTTGCTTTAAATAAAAACACCCGCCGCTGCGGGTGTTTTTATGGATTGGCGCTAAAAGCGCTGAGCCAATTAAAACTGCATCTCAGGCACGTGCTCGGGCACGATAAGCTTGCCTGCGGTCTTCTCTACAATTTCTTCAACGCTGACGCCGGGAGCACGTTCCAGCAGGTGGAAGGCGCCGTCTTTGATTTCGATAAAAGCCAGATCGGTAAGAACGCGCTTGATGCAACCAAAGCCGGTGAGTGGCAGCTCGCACTTGGGCAGCAGCTTGGAGTTGCCGTATTTATCGGCGTGCATCATGGTGACTATGATGTTGTCGGCTCCAGCCACCAAATCCATGGCGCCGCCCATGCCTTTTACCAGCTTGCCGGGGATCATCCAGGAGGCGATAGAGCCTTCTACGTCCACTTCAAAGGCACCGAGCACGGTTAAATCAACATGGCCACCACGGATCATGGCGAAGCTCTCGGCGCTGGAGAAGAAGGACGCGCCTTTTACCGCTGTTACGGTTTGCTTACCGGCGTTAATCAGATCCGGGTCGATAGTCTCTTCGGTGGGGAACTCACCCATGCCGAGCAGGCCATTTTCCGACTGCAGCATTACCTGCATGCCGTCGGGGATATAGTTGGCCACCAGCGTAGGGATGCCGATGCCTAAGTTTACGTAGTAGCCGTCTTTCAGCTCTTTGGCGACGCGCTGGGCCAGTTGTTCTCTTGAAAGTGCCATTGCGTGTCTCCTTATGCCTGCTTCACGGTGCGCTGTTCAATGCGCTTCTCAAAGCTGCCTTTGATGATGCGGTCCACATAAATCCCTGGGGTGTGGATATGGTCCGGGTCAAGTTCGCCCGGCTCAACGATTTCTTCCACTTCCACCACGGTGATTTTTCCGGCGGTGGCCATCATGGGGTTGAAGTTGGCGGCGGTTTTACGGAACACCAGGTTACCCATGGTGTCGGCCTTCCAGGCGCGGATAAGGGCGAAATCGGCGGTCAGGGACTCTTCCAGCACATAGTGGCGACCCTTGATTTCGCGGGTTTCTTTGCCCTCGGCTACCGGAGTACCGTAGCCAGAGGCGGTAAAGAATGCAGGAATACCGGCGCCGCCGGCGCGGATTTTTTCAGCAAGCGTGCCCTGGGGCGTCAGGATAACGTTCAGCTCGCCGCTCAGCATCTGGCGCTCGAAGGTGGCGTTTTCGCCCACGTAGGAGGCTATCATGGTGCTGATCTGCTTGTTTTGCAGTAAAAGCCCCAGACCAAAGTCATCAACGCCTGCGTTGTTGGAAATGGCGGTAAGCCCCTTGGTGCCAAGCTTTACCATCTGATTAATCAGGCCTTCCGGGATACCACAGAGGCCAAATCCGCCCACCATGATGGTCATATTGTCAGTTAGGCCCGCCAGGGCCTGGTCGTAAGTGTCGACGACCTTGTAGAGTCCAGCCATCTTGTCTTCCTTTTGTTCTTAACCTGCTGTGACGTCAGGTCGTGTGCTGTGCTTTGTTCGCCTGCCAGTAAAGGCAGGAGATAGTTATTGTTATCTTGCAGTGGCTAGGTCAGAGCCCGAGCCACTTTGGAGCCGTTTTGTCTGCCAAGGGCGGCGCTGATGCGGTTACCAGCCTCAATCAGCTTGCCAAGGTCGATGCCTGTGTCTATGCCCATACCCTGGAGCATATACACCAGATCTTCGCTGGCAAGATTGCCCGACGCACCCTTGGCATAGGGGCAGCCGCCAAGGCCTGCCACCGAGGTATCCACGGTGCGGATACCGCTTTCAAGGCAGGCGAGGATATTGGCGAGCGCCTGGCCATAAGTGTCGTGAAAGTGCAGCGCAAGTTTGTCTGCCGGCACCTTCGCCGCCACGGCCTCCACCATTTTACGGGCCTTTAGCGGTGTGCCAACGCCTATGGTGTCACCCAAAGAAATTTCATAGCAGCCGAGTTTGTACAGAATTTCAGACACCCGCGCCACTTCGCTTACCGCTATCTCGCCATCGTAGGGGCAACCGAGCACGCAGGAGACATAACCGCGCACCGGCAAGTTGTGCTCTTTCGCCTTTTCTATCAATGGGATAAAGCGCTCAATCGACTCTTCAATCGAGCAGTTGATGTTCTTCTGACTAAAGCCCTCACTGGCGGCGGCAAATACCGCAACCTCTGAGGCATTGGCGTCAAGGGCAAGTTCCAGCCCCTTCAAATTAGGGGTAAGGGCGCTGTAACGCACCCCTGCCACACGGGAAATACCCTTGAGTACCTCGCCTGAGTCGGCCATTTGCGGCACCCACTTGGGTGACACGAAACTTGCCGCCTCAATGCGCTTAACACCGGCGGCGGCAAGGTTTTCGACCAGCAGAATTTTATCGGCCGTGGAGACCTGCTTTTCGTTTTGCAGGCCGTCACGGGGGCCAACTTCAAACAGGCTGATATGGGTTGGCAGTGTCATCTCAAGCCTCCGCTTCTTTAGTGTCGGCTGCAGCATCGGCCATTTCCAGCGCCAGCAGCAAGGTGCCGTCGGACACCAGCTCCCCGGGGGCGAAGAAGAACTCGCTCACCACCCCATCGAAGGGCGCTTCTATGGTGTATTCCATTTTCATGGCTTCCATCACGAGCAGACCCTGACCGGCACTGACTTTATCGCCCGCAGCCACCAGATGGGTCACCACGGTGCCGTTCATCGGTGCCTTGAGTTTATCTTCAGAGCTGGCGGTTTCTTCCAGCACCTGACCCAGCACTTCGCGGAAGTGGTAACTGCCGCTTGAGAGGAACAGGGTAAGGCCGCCTTCTTCCAGCGATACCGTCACCTTCATCTTGTGGCCGTTGATTTCGCACTTAAGCTCGCTGTCTTCGATACTGCCGCTAAGCTCAATCAGCTTGTCGTTAAGGCACAGCTGATAGCGGCCGTTTGACTCGGTGAGCTCTGCACTGCGGCTTTGGTGAGCGTCATCCAGCAGGGTTACGCTGTGGCGCCGTGGGCTGCTTAAGCGAAAGCCTTTAAGGCTCGACCAGGGGCTGAAGGGGTCGTGTCCAGCCACGTCCTGAGACACAGCCTCGCGTAAACGCAGCTGAGTGAGCACGGCCAGCACAAAGGCGGTGTCGGCTTCGTCTCGACTGTCGCCAATCAGCGCATCACCATAGCGGCTAATAAAGTCGGTGGAGAAGTTGGCATCACTAAACGCGGGATGCTCGGCGATGTTGGAGAGGAACTCGATATTGTGCTTAAGGCCGCCGACACGGTAATCGCCAAGGGCGCGGGTAAGACGTGCCAGTGCGCGGGGGCGCGACTCGTCCCACACAATCAGCTTGGCAATCATGGGGTCGTAGTAGTTTGAAATCACGTCATTTTCACGCACGCCTGAGTCGATGCGCACATGGCGGCTTGGCTCTGGCTCTCGCAAAAAGGTAAGCTTGCCACTGGCGGGCAAAAACTCGTTATTGGGATCTTCAGCGTAAATCCGTGCCTCAAAAGCGTGACCATGGATTTGGATTTCGTGCTGCTCCAGCGGCAGTACCGAACCCGATGCCACCAACAGCTGCCATTTCACCAGATCCTGGCCTGTGACCATTTCGGTCACCGGGTGCTCCACCTGCAGACGGGTGTTCATCTCCATAAAGAAGAAGCTCCGCTCTTTACCTGGCTGAGGGGCGTCAAGCAGGAACTCCACGGTACCGGCGCCGCGATAGTCGATGGCCTTGGCAGCGGCGACGGCGGCTTCACCCATTTGCTTGCGCAGGCTGTCCGGCAGGCCCGGGGCAGGGGCTTCTTCCACCACCTTTTGGTGGCGGCGCTGAATAGAGCAGTCGCGGTCAGACAGATACACGCAGTTACCGTGAGCGTCGGCAAACACCTGCACTTCCACGTGGCGCGGCTCTCGCAGATATCGCTCCATCAACAGCTTATCGTTACCGAAGCTGGAAGCGGCCTCGCGGCGGGCCGAGTCGATGGCGGCTTTCAGTTCGCTCTCGCCCTCGACAATGCGCATGCCTTTACCGCCGCCGCCGTAGGCGGCTTTGATAAGGAGCGGATAACCAATTTTCTTGGCCTCGGCAAGCAGCATGGCATCACTCTGGTCGTCGCCGTGGTAGCCGGGCACCAGGGGCACACCGGCTTTTTCCATAATCAGCTTGGCGGCACTTTTGCTGCCCATGGCGTCGATGGCATCTGAGCCGGGGCCGACAAAGGCGATGCCGTTTGCCTCACAGGCGCGGGCAAATTCGGCGTTTTCTGACAAAAAGCCGTAGCCGGGGTGAATGGCCTCGGCGCCGCATTTTTTGGCGATGTCGATAATCAGCTCACCGCGCAGGTACGAGCTTGCCGGGCCACTTTCACCCAGATAAAAAGACTCATCCGCCAGCGCCACATGGCGGGCGTCGCGGTCGGCATCTGAGTAGACGGCCACGGTTTTGATGCCCATATCGCGGGCGGTGCGAATAACGCGGCAGGCGATTTCACCGCGGTTGGCAATTAAGAGTTTGTTAAACATGGAAAATCCCTTAGTCCTTGCTGCCGGTATCATTAACCCACGCTGGGCTTCGCTTATCGAAAAAGGCGTTAAGGCCTTCCTGTCCTTCGGCGGACACCCGAATGCGGGCGATGCGCTCGCTGGTGTAGTCGCGGGTGTGCTCATCAATCACGCCGCTTTGCAGTCGGGCGATAAGCGATTTGCACCACCCCAGCGCCTGAGGGCTGCCGCTTAGCAGATTTTGGATAATGGGCGAGGCTGCGGCGTCCAAATCCTCAGCGATTTCATGCACTACGCCTAAGGCAAGCGCCATGCTGGCATCGAAGCGCTCAGCCGTGAGCATATAGCGGCGGCTCTGGCGTGGCCCCATGGCGCGCACTACATAAGGGCTGATGACCGCAGGAATAAGCCCCAGTTTGACCTCAGACAGGCAGAAACTGGCTTTGTGGCTCGAAATCGCAATATCGCAGCAGCAAATCAGCCCCAGGGCGCCGCCGTAGGCCGCGCCGTTAACAAGGGCGATGGACGGCTTGGGGAAGCGGTCCAGGGTATCCATCAGGTTGGCAAGCTCACGGGCATCTTTGAGATTGGCATCAAAGTCCATGGCGGCTTGCTTGCGCATCCAGTTCAAATCGGCGCCGGCGGAGAAATGCTTGCCGTCGCTTTTAAGCACCATCAGGGCGCAGTCGCTCTCATGGGCGAAGGCATTGATGGCCTGGGTCATTTCGCTGATCATCACCTCATCGAAGGCGTTGTGCACCTCGGGGCGATTTAAGATGAGATAACCCACCTTGCCCTTAAGCTCACAGCGCACGGCACTGAAAGAGGCAGACAGCTCGGCAATAGAAGTCATGGTTGTCATCTCTTTCTCCTTACATGCGGAACACGCCGAAGCGGGTCTCTTCGATGGGGGCATTGAGGGCGGCGGAAATGGCCAGCCCCAGTACGTCACGGGTTTGCGCCGGGTCGATAATGCCGTCGTCCCACAAGCGGGCGCTGGCATGGTAGGGGTGACCCTCTTTATCGTACTGGGCGATGATGGGCGCCTTGAACTTGACTTCCTCTTCCGCGCTCATGGTTTCGCCTTTACGGGCCAGACCATCTTTACGCACAGTGGCCAGCACGCCAGCGGCCTGCTCGCCGCCCATCACTGAAATGCGGGCATTGGGCCACATCCACATCAGGGTAGGCTCAAAGGCGCGGCCGCACATGCCATAGTTACCGGCGCCGTAGCTGCCGCCAATCAGCACGGTGAACTTGGGCACAGTGGCGCAGGAAACAGCGGTCACCATCTTGGCCCCGTGCTTGGCAATGCCCTCGTGCTCGTATTTTTTACCCACCATAAAGCCGGTGATGTTTTGCAAAAACACCAGCGGAATTTTGCGCTGGCAGCACAGCTCAATAAAGTGGGCGCCTTTTTGGGCCGACTCTGAGAACAGGATGCCGTTGTTGGCCACTATGCCCACCGGATAACCGTGGATGCGGGCAAAGCCGCATACCAGGGTGGCGCCGTAGTTGGCCTTGAACTCGTCAAAGTCGGAGTCATCCACGATGCGGGCAATCACCTCTTTCACATCGAAGGGCTTTTTAAGGTCGGTGCCGACTATGCCGTAAAGCTCGTTGATGTCGTATTTGGGCGGTTTGACTTTTGCGAGTTGCAGCTCAACCTGCTTTTGATGATTAAGGCGCGATACCGCCTTGCGGGCGAGCTCCAGCGCATGTTCATCGTTTTGCGCCAGATGGTCGGCCACGCCGCTGATTTTGGTGTGCACGTCGCCGCCGCCAAGTTCCTCGGCGCTCACTTCCTCGCCGGTGGCTGCTTTCACCAGTGGCGGACCTGCCAAAAAGATGGTGCCCTGTTCGCGCACAATAATCGATTCATCCGCCATGGCAGGCACATAGGCGCCGCCTGCGGTACACAGGCCCATTACCACCGCGATTTGCGGAATGCCCTTGGCGGACATGCGGGCCTGATTGAAGAAGATACGGCCAAAGTGGTCACGGTCGGGGAAGACTTCGTCCTGCCGGGGCAGGTTGGCGCCGCCCGAGTCCACCAGATAGATGCAGGGCAGGTGGCAGCGCTCGGCAATGGCCTGAGCACGCAGGTGCTTTTTCACCGTGATGGGGTAGTAGGTGCCGCCTTTTACTGTGGCATCGTTGGCGATGATCATGCACTCGACGCCGCTGACCCGGCCAATACCGGCAATGATGCCTGCCGCAGGTACATCTTCATCGTACACCTCGAACGCGGCAAACTGGCTTAGCTCCAAAAAGGGCGAACCGGGGTCCAAGAGTTTTTCCACCCGGGCGCGGGGGGCGAGCTTGCCTCGGGATAAGTGGCGCTCCATGGCAACCGGGCCGCCGCCCTGCTCGATATGGGCGAGCTTGTCTTTAAGGTCAGCCACCAGGGCCGCCATGGCATCGTGTTTTTGTTTGAATTCGTCGCTGCGTGGGTTCACGCGGGAGGTGAGTTGAGTCACGTCTTGTGTCCTCCAAAGGGCAGGCACCTTGCCTGCCGCTGTGTCCTTTTCCCCGGCGCCTTGCCGGGGAATGGGATGTGAAGAGTTTGGCTTGTTCGCTTTACTTACTGAATTACTTGCTTATTTAGTCTCGTTAAACAGCTCACGGCCAATCAGCATGCGGCGGATCTCCGAGGTGCCGGCACCGATTTCATAGAGCTTGGCATCGCGCAGCAAACGGCCGGTGGCGTATTCATTGACGTAGCCGTTACCGCCGAGGAGCTGAATCGCATCCAGCGCCATCTTGGTAGCAAATTCGGCGGCGTAGAGAATGGCTCCTGCGGCGTCTTTACGGGTGGTTTCACCGCGATCGCAAGCGCGGGCCACGTTATAAACGTAAGACTTAGCGGCGTTCATGCCGGTGTACATGTCGGCGAGCTTGCCCTGTACCAGTTGGAATTCACCAATGGACTTACCGAATTGCACCCGTTCGTGCACGTAAGGCACCACTATGTCCATACAGGCGGTCATAATGCCCAGTGGGCCGCCAGAGAGCACCACGCGCTCGTAATCCAGGCCACTCATCAGCACTTTCACGCCGTTGTTGAGGCCGCCTAAGATGTTTTCTTCCGGTACTTCACAGTCTTCAAACACCAGCTCACAGGTGTTGGAGCCGCGCATGCCGAGCTTGTCGAGCTTCTGCGCCTGGGAGAAACCCTTGAAACCGCGCTCAACGATAAAGGCGGTAATGCCGTGTGGCCCTTTGTCGAGATCGGTCTTGGCGTAAATCACATAGGTGTGGGCGTCAGGGCCATTGGTGATCCACATTTTGTTGCCGTTGAGGATATAGCGGTCGCCTTCCTTGCGGGCATGCAGCTTCATGGATACCACGTCGGAGCCTGCGTTGGGCTCGCTCATGGCCAGGGCACCTATGTGCTCGCCGCTGATAAGTTTTGGCAGGTATTTGGCGCGCTGAGCCTCAGTGCCGTTGCGGTGAATTTGGTTAACGCACAGGTTGGAGTGAGCACCGTAAGACAGGCCAATGGAGGCCGAGGCGCGGCTGATTTCTTCCATCGCCACCACGTGGGCGAGGTAACCCATGTTGACGCCGCCGTATTCTTCGGCCACGGTGACGCCCAAGAGGCCCATGTCGCCGAATTTTGCCCACAGCTCGTTGGGGAACGCGTTGTCGCGGTCGACCTTTTCGGCCAGCGGCGCAATTTCACCCTTGGCAAATTCGTATACTGCGTCCCGCAGCATATCCACGTCTTCACCGAGTCCAAAGTTGAGAGTAGAGTACAGGTGGCTCATGTGCTTGTGTCCTTAAATCTGCTTGTTGTCTTGTTATCTTTGTTATTGTGTTTAATGAGTTTAGGTAACGCCGGGCGGTTCTAGTTGGCCTTTATGCCTTTTGCTGGCCATCCAGCGCGGTGCGGCACTGGGCCTCGGCGCTGGTGAGTTCCATCAGCACTACCTTGATGTCGTCCATCTGTTGCTGCAGCGAGGCTTTTTTCTCTTCAATCAGTGCCAGCATGGTGTTCAGCTGGGTAACACTTGTCTTGTCGGCATCGTAAAGCTCAAACAAACGGCGGGTTTCGGCCAGGGAAAAGCCCAGGCGCTTGCCGCGCAAAATCAGCTTGAGGCGCACCCGGTCTTTGAGGCTGTAAATACGGGTTTGGCCGCGGCGTTTTGGCTTCAACAGCCCCTGATCCTCATAGAAGCGGATAGAGCGGGTAGTGATGTCGAATTCCTTCGACAAGTCACTGATGGAATAGCTGGTTTGTGCGTTATTGTTTGAACTCATTTCGACACCGGATATTACTTGTTTCAATTGCAAGCAAGATATATGAAGTTTACGTAAAGGTAAAGCTGGTGTCATGGTGGTGTTTGGCTTTTTCATCCCGCCACTGTCAGCGTGGGCTTACATGGGCTTACATGGGCTTACATGGGCTTACATGGGCTTACATGGGCTTACATGGGCTTACATGGGCTTGCCGTGGCTGACGGATGCTTAAACTGAGCGAAACCTTCGCCGCCAATCGCGGTGGCGTAGGATTTGAAATAATCAGGGCGCCTTTTGGCGCCCTGAAAGTTGTTGAGGTTTTAGGTTACAGCAGGTTTGGATCGCCTGCGGCGGCAATTCTGGAGTGACGCTGACCCAGCAGCGCATCGGCCACAGCCTGATCGCGCTTATAAATATCTTTATAGAACTGAAGCTTGCCGTCACGAGGCTCGGCGGTCCAGTACATGATCAGGATATCCAGTGGCTCTGCGAGGAAGATTTGCTTGGTTTCCCCTGATGCCAGCGACTGATTGAGGCTGTCCGGTGACCAGTTGGGGGCAGGCGACATTAACCGTTCGGCCAGCACCAGTGGGTCTTTTACCCGAATACAGCCGTGGCTGAAGGCGCGGTCTTCCTGACTGAACAGGCTTTTGGCCGGGGTATCGTGCAGGTAAATCGAGTGAGCATTGGGGAAGATAAACTTGATTTGCCCCAAGGCGTTATTCTCCGATGGCTGTTGTACGAACCAGTAGGGGAAGCTTCTTGGGTTAACCGTTTGCCAATCGATACCACTGCTGTCGGCCGGAGCGCCCGAGGCGGTGCGCAGCACGAAGTTTTTCTTTTGCAGGTATTCAGGGTCTTTTTTCAGGTGCCAGATGATTTCGCGGCTGATGGAGCGCGGCACAGTCCAGGTGGGGTTGACCACCATGTATTTGAGGCGCGACTTGAACAGCGGCGTTTTTGAACTCACCTTGCCGATAATGATGTCAGTTTCCCAATCGAGGCGGTTTTCACGAAACAGCTTCAGCTGGTAACCGGCCAGATTCACTATCAAAAAGTCAGACGACAAGTCAGCCGACAACCAGCGGGCCCGCTCAAGATTGACCTGAATTTGCTTGGCCCGCTCGGCAAAAGGCACGTTTAAGGCCGCCATGGTGCCCTTGCCAATAACGCCGTCGGGTTTGAGCGAATGACTTGCCTGGAACTCTTTCACCGCTTGCAGCAGTTCGCCACTGAGGGTTAAGGCTGAGGAGGTGCTGGCAGTGGTGCTATTTGCAGCAGTATCGGTTTGTGCATCCGTGTCTTTGGTCAGATAGCCAAGCAGCGTCAGACGCTCGGCAATGGCTGCAAGGCTGGGTGATGGCTTGCCCGGACGTATGGTGGCGTCGAGGGGGATAACCGCAAAGGGCTGGTTCGCCGCCAACGTTTGCATGCGTTTTAAGTGCGCCTTCAGATCGCGGTAAGGCTGAAACTGGGGCCGCAGGCTATCCAGCGCCTGTGCCAGTGATTTTTCCCGCACATGGCGGTCAAGTTCCTTGGCCAAATAACCAAAATTGACCGTGAGTTCTTCATAGTTCCAGGTGCGCCCCAGGTCTTGCGGGTTCACCTTGCCGTTCATCAAATGGGTGCCCAGGGTGATGATGCCGTCGGTGAGCAGCAGCTCATATTCCAGCGCCTTGCTGTCATCGTTTTGCAGCGCCTTTAGCAGTTCTGCATGGTAATCGGCAGGCAGCAGGCCATCATCGGCGGCGCCATCCAGAATGCCAATGGCTTCGCGACTGTAGTCAGGGTCAGTCCACAGCGGTGTGAACTGACGATTCTGGTAAAAGCGCACCAGCAGTTCGGGGCTGCCGAGCACTGCAGCGCCCAGGGTATCTGACTCACCCAGGCTGATGGGTTCGAGCAGCTGCGACAGCTTCAGCGCGCTGCCGCTAAGTGGCATGGCTGATGGCACTTCGGTTGGAGCGGTGGCTTGCTGGGTATTTTGTTGAACGCTTTCGGCCGCTGTGGCGGAGGCGGTTTGTGCCTGCTCCAGTGCATAGGCTGTCGGCAATGCGGCTGTGTTGGCAAGCAGCAAAGCAAGCACGGCTGGCAGCAGCAGGTTGGCTGAGTGTCGTCTGGTCATCTTGGGGTGTCTTCCGTGAACAAAGTGTCAGCAAAATCCTAACCTTGGCGCAGGATCTCTTCAACGTTTGTCGGTCAGGGATCCTGCTTTCGTCACAGCTTGTCAGGCAATAGTTTCACAGTTTTGTGGTGCCCTAGGCTTTTGTCTAATGGGGAAGCGGCTATTGGCGCGCAATAATGCAGTCAATAAGGAAGGGACCTTACGGCCTCAGCGCCACTCCAATTTGGAGAAATAAGACAATGACAACGATAACAAGCACGAGCACGGGCAACCCTATTGACGATCCCGCTGAGGCACTGCGTCTGGCGGCGAAAGACAATCCAGCCGACTATTGGCGCCAGGCGGCGACCCTGGTCGACTGGCATAAAACGCCCGGCACCATTCTTGACGACAGTCAGGCGCCGCTGTACCGCTGGTACACAGACGGTGAAATCAACACCTGCTACAACGCGCTTGACCGTCAGGTCGCTGCCGGTCGCGGCGCGCAGACTGCGTTTCATTACGTCAGCCCTGTGACCGAAACCGAATACTCCATCAGTTACTATGAGTGCCTGGCGCAGGTGAAGCGCCTGGCGGGGCTGCTGGTTTCCCAGGGCGTCAAGGCGGGCGACCGGGTGGTGATTTACATGCCCATGGTGCCCGAAACGGCCTATGCCATGCTGGCTTGCGCGCGCATTGGCGCCATTCATTCGGTGGTATTTGGCGGTTTTGCCGCCAATGAACTGGCGAGCCGGATTAACGATGCCAAGCCGGTGATGGTGTTGTCGGCCTCTTGCGGGGTAGAGCCATCCGGGGTAGTGGCCTATAAGCCACTCCTGGATGCCGCCCTGGAACAGTCGAGTCATAAAGTCAGCAAGTGTTTGATTTTGCAGCGTCCTCAGTATGAGGCGGCGATGCAAGTTGGGCGCGATCTCGATTGGCAGCAGGCGGTGGCCAGTGCGCCGGATGCCGATTGGGTGCCGGCGAAATCGACCGATCCCCTCTATGTGCTGTATACGTCCGGTACCACAGGGCAGCCCAAGGGCGTGGTGCGCGACAACGGCGGCCATGCGGTGGCGCTTGCCTGGTCGATGCGTTACATCTACGACATCGAACCCGGTGATACCTTCTGGGCGGCGTCAGACGTGGGCTGGGTCGTGGGGCACTCTTATATTGTCTACGGGCCGCTGATAGCGGGCGCCACCTCCATTTTGTATGAAGGCAAGCCGGTGGGCACGCCGGATGCCGGTGCCTTCTGGCGCACCATTAAAAAGTACGGCGTTAAGAGCTTCTTTACTGCGCCTACCGCCATTCGCGCTATCAAGCGGGAAGATCCTGAAGGCCTGCAATGCACCTCGGTGGACCTGAGCTGCCTTAAACAGATGTTTCTGGCTGGCGAGCGCTGCGATCCTGATACCCTGGTGTGGGCGCAGCAAATTCTCGGCAAGCCGGTAATTGACCACTGGTGGCAAACCGAAACCGGCTGGCCTGTGGCTGCCAACCTGATGGGGATTGCCCAAACGCCTATTAAACCAGGGTCGCCTGCGCGACCTGTGCCCGGGTATCTGGTGGATGTGGTGGACGAAGCCGGCAACAGCGTCGGCGCGGGCGAGTACGGCAATGTGGTTATCCGCTTGCCGCTGCCGCCGGGCACCTTGCCAACCCTGTGGCAGAACGACCAGCGCTATATCGACAGTTACCTGTCCATGTACCCGGGTTGTTATCTCACCGGGGATGCCGGTTACATGGATGAAGACGGTTATCTTTACATCATGAGCCGTATCGATGATGTGATAAATGTGGCCGGTCACCGTTTGTCCACAGGACGCTTTGAGGAAGTGCTGTGTCAGCATCCCGCCGTGGCCGAAGCGGCAGTGATTGGGGTGGAAGACAAGCTCAAGGGCCAGTTGCCACTTGGGCTGGTGGTACTTAAAAACGGGGTGGATATTACCGAAGAGCAGCTTAATAAAGAGCTGGTGGCGTTGGTGAGAAGCGAAATCGGTCCGGTGGCCGCCTTTAAACTGGTGAGCGCTATTCCGAAATTGCCCAAGACCCGCTCAGGTAAAATCCTGCGGGCGACCATGCGCAAGATTGCTGATAATCAGGAATATGCTGTGCCCGCCACCATTGAAGATCCGGCCACGCTGGAGCTGGTGCGCAACACCCTGACCCGCATGGGCTATGGTGACGCCAGGGTCTGACGACCCATTTGATGGAAAAGCCTCTGATATCTTCAGGGGCTTTTTTATTGCTAAGGTCGTCATTTAGCAACAGTTTTACAGTGCATTCCTATGCATTTTCCGGCCACAGCTGTAATTCATTTACCAAAGTAGCTATAATCCGCGGCGAATTCTGCCTCTTTCTGTACCCGTGGAATATATAAATGCAAAACCACACCCAATTGCACGACATCGGGGTCATTGGCCTGGGTGTCATGGGCAAAAATCTTGCCCTCAATATCGCAGACAACGGCTATCGCGTGGCTGCCTTTGATTTGGACGGCGCCAAGGTGCGCGCAGCTGTCAGTCAGTCTGCCGCCGAAGTTGCTGCCAAACCGGCCCACAGCAACGCCACTGAGCTCACCGGCGTCGATAGCCTCAAGTCGATGCTGGCCTGCTTAAGCTCTCCGCGTTTGCTGCTGCTGTCGGTACCTGCCGGCGCGCCAGTTGACGGTGTTTGCTCGGCGCTGATGGATGCCGGCATCAAGCCGGAAGACATAGTTATCGACACAGGCAACAGCCTGTGGACCGACACCGTTAAGCGTGAACAGGACTACGCTGGCCGCTTTGTGTTTTTCTCCTCTGCCGTTTCCGGCGGTGAAGTGGGCGCCCGTTTTGGCCCCTCTTTGATGCCGTCCGGTAAAAAAGAGGCCTGGGACAGGGTCGCCCCTATCTGGCGTGCGATTGCCGCCAAGGTCGACAATGCCACAGGTCTTCCCATTGAGCGTTTCGAGCCGGGTAACCCTGTGTTGGAAGGCGAGCCCTGCACCGCTTACATCGGCCCTGCGGGCAGCGGTCACTACGTGAAAATGGTGCACAACGGCATTGAATACGCCGATATGCAGCTGATTTGCGAAGCCTACCATTTGCTCTCGGACGTGCTGTCGCTGTCTGCCCAGGAAATTGCTGCCATTTTCGAGCGTTGGAACCAGGGCAAGCTCAACAGCTACCTGATGGGCATCAGCGCCGAAGTATTGAGACAGCCCGACCCAGTGACCGGCAAGCCACTGGTGGAAATGATTTTGGATAAAGCCGGCCAGAAGGGTACAGGTTTGTGGACTGCGGTCAGCAGCCTGCAGATCGGCACCCCGGCGCCGACCATTGCCGAAGCCGTTTACGCCCGCGCCCTGTCTAACCAAAAGGCACTGCGCACCGAGCTTGCCAGCCGTCTTGGTGGCGCTGAGCCGCTGCAAGGCGTTGATGCAGAAAGTTTCATTGATGAGCTGGAACAGGCGCTCTACTGTGCCAAAATTTGCTGTTATGCCCAGGGTTTCCAACTGATGGCGATGAATGCCGCCGAGCAGGGCTGGGAGCTGGACTTTGCCGCGATTGCCCGTATTTGGCGTGCCGGTTGTATCATCCGCGCCACCTTCCTGCAATCCATCACCGAGGCTTACGAGGCTGAGCCTAAACTCGCCAACCTGATGATGGCAGAAAGCTTTGCCAAAGCACTGGGTGAGGCGCAGCAGTCATGGCGCCGTCTGGTGTCCAAGGCGGTGCTGGCCGGTGTGCCTTCGCCCTGCATTACCTCGGCGCTGGCTTACTATGATGGTTACCGCCGTGAAACCCTGCCTGCCAATCTGTTGCAGGGTCAGCGTGACTATTTCGGTGCCCACAGCTTTGAGCGTATTGATACCCCGGCCGGGGAGAAATACCACCTCAACTGGAGCAGCGCCGAGCGCGACCTGATTAAGCTCTAAGCAAATTGTCAGATAAATAAAAAGGCTTCCCCCGGGAAGCCTTTTTAATGGCCGATGCGCTGGCCGCTATCACGCCTGTACGGGAATAAGTAAGCCAACGGAAAAGAGTACGCTGAATACCAGAGTCAGGCGAGCAGTGCGGCCAAGCAGTGGGTTTAAGGCGCCGCCGCTGATTTCGCTGAATTCCCGCGACAGCCGTCTGGCAATCACAATCGACAGCCCGGCAAGCAGCACCGGCCAGCCCGGCAGAATGCCCATTAAAAAGCTGCCGATGATAAGTCCAAATGGCAGGTACACCAGCGCCTGATACAGCACCCGTGACTGGGCTTCGCCGATGCGAACGGCCAGTGTGCGCTTACCTGCCTTGGTGTCGGTGCTGATATCACGGGTGTTATTGACCAGCATGATGGCGGCGTTAAAAAGACCAATGGCCGCCCCCAAAATCCAGGCGTCCACCGAGGTGGTACCTGCCTGCAGGTAATAACTGCCGACTACGGCTACCAGGCCGAAAAACACAAAGGCGGCGACTTCACCCAGGCCATGTGAGGCGAGGGGATAGGGGCCGCCGCTGTAACACAGGGCGCCCAGAATCGATGCTGCGGCCAAAATGGCAATGGGCCAGCCGCCGTGCCAAATCAGCACAGAGCCAACCGCAAGTGCCGCCAGCAGCGCCGCTATCATGGCGGCCTTGACCATGGCCGGAGCAATCAAGCCACTTTGGGTAACCCGCACCGGGCCGAGGCGCTCTTCGGTATCCACGCCGCTTTTGAAATCGAAATAATCATTGGCGAGGTTCACGGCAATTTGCAGCAGCAGCGCGCAAATCATTGAAGCCATAGCAATAAGCACACTGAAACTGTCCAGCGTCAGCGCAAGGGTGTTGCCCACCAACAAGGGGCCGACGGCGGCCGGTAAAGTACGGGGTCTGATAGCAAGTAACCAGGGATTCATGACGTCCTTAGGCTGATAAAACACAAAACTGGCTAAGGATACCAAGAAATGCCACGAAAGTTAGCACAATCGAAATCACGCATTTACCAGACTGGGAGAAGGCGCACAGCAGTCAGTGAGCCAAAGTGAGAATTTGCCAGCATTGTCAAAGTTTTCCAACGTACGCTGTGCTTTATTTGAACGAGCGTTTACAAGGATTTCAGATGTTGGGGGATAGCAAAGATGCGATTCGACAAGCAGTCGGCCCTGATCTCGGGCGCGGCGTCCGGGCTTGGACGGGCCTATGCATTGGCGCTGGCCGAAAGGGGGGCACGGCTGTTTCTGGTGGATACCCTGCCAAGGGAGGCACCGGAGGTGCATGGGTTGCTGAGGGCGTTAACATCGGCGGGCGCCAGTGCCACCTATCTTTGCGTGGACGTCACTGATGAGGGCGGGCTGTGTACCCTGTTTGCTGATCTCGAGCGGTTGACCGGCGGTATCGACCTTTTGATCAACAATGCCGGTATTCATACCCATGGCGCGTTCGAGCACCTGACTCCAATCGAATTCCATCGCCAGCTTCAGGTCGACCTCTGTGGCAGTTTTGCGCTGACCCACGGTTTATGGCGCGGCATGATGGACAGGGGCTATGGCCGGATTGTGATGACCACAGGGGTCAGTGCCCTCTATGGCGATTTGCATCAAAGTGCCTTCGCCTGCGCCAAAATGGCGCTGGTGGGCCTGGTCAATGGCCTTGCCGCCGAAGGACTGCCGCGCAATGTGATGGTCAATAGCCTGTGCCCTCTGGCCCATACCCAGATGACCGAGGCCCACCTGGCGCCGCAGGTTAAGCCGCTGTTCTCCAAAGAAATCATTACCGCTACTTTATTGTTCCTGCTCGGTCCCAAAGCGCCCTGTGGCCGGCATCTGCTTTCCGCCGGTGGCAGTGTCAGCGAGCTTTGCATTGGTGAGCATAGCCACAGGTACTTTGATTCTGACTCCCGCACCCCCGAAGCCATCGCCGCCCACTGGGGGGAGATTGCTTCGGCCTGGCCCATCCACAAACACGCCAGTGGAGAAGATCAAATCCTCGCCTGGGCACGGCGCACCGCCCATGAGCAGGGCATAAAGCTGGAATGAGACTCGCCAGCGGCGGGCGGTTTTTGTTACTCTGAAGGCAATTGACCTTAAATCAGAGAGATAACATGAGCCAGGTGTTAAACGACCTCCTGTCTTTGCTGACGCTGGAACCCCTCGAAATTGGCCTTTACCGTGGCCAGAGCCAGGATCTGGGCTTTGGTCATGTGTTTGGTGGCCAGGTAATGGGTCAGGCCCTGAGCGCCGCCCGCGAAACCGTCGAACCGAGCCGCAAGGTGCATTCGCTGCACAGCTACTTTCTGCGTGCGGGAGATGAGTCTTTACCCATTGTTTACGATGTGGAAATTATGCGCGATGGCGGCTCGTTCAGCGCCCGTCGGGTGAAGGCGATTCAAAAGGGCAGGCCGATTTTTTATATGACCTGTTCGTTCCAGGCGGAAGAAGAGGGCTTTTCCCATCAGATAAGCATGCCAGAGGTACCTGGGCCAGAGGGGCTGTTGAACCAGCAGGAACTGGCGGTGACCTTAAGAGACAAGATCCCGGCGAAAATGTTGGAAAAATTCATGGCCGATGCGCCGATTGAGATGCGCATTGTCGACCCCTGCAGCCCGGTAGCGCCGCGCTCCCGTGAGCCGGTGCGTCATGTGTGGCTGCGCGCCAATGGTAAGGTCGAGGGCGGCAGCCATGTGCACGATGCACTGCTGGCCTATGCGTCCGACTTTAATTTTCTGGTGACGGCGGCTCAGCCCCATGGCGTGTCCTTCCTCACGCCCGGGATGCGCATGGCGACTATCGATCATGCCATGTGGTTTCATCGGCCCTTGGATATGAACGATTGGCTGCTGTACAGTATCGACAGCCCCAACGCCAGTGGCGGACGGGGGTTTGTGAAGGGACATTTTTTCAATCGCCAGGGTGAACTGGTGGCATCGGCGACCCAGGAAGGGCTGATGCGGATGAAACAGGAAACAAAGTGATGTTGAAGTCTATGTTCAGGCCAGCAGCCAGGCTGGTCTCTGTATTTGCCATGCTGCTGACCCTTGGCAGCTTTGGTGGCTGTGTGACAGTAGAAGAGCCCAAGCCGGTGATTATTAATGGAGCCGCGGGCTATCTGGAGCGGGTGGCGTTGCCACCAAACAGCGCCATTACCATTGCCGTTATCGATTTGGACACCCCCGGGGTTATCTTCGCCCAGAAGACCTTTAACGTGGTGCGCACGCCAGTGCCTTTTAAATTTATCCTGCCGCCGGAAACCATAGATCCCAAGGTTAACTACGGGGTGGTGGCACTGATTAAGCACAACAATCAGGTCATTTTCCAAACCTATGACCGCTTCCCGGTGATCCACAACAATAAGTTCACCACTGAGGTGGTGATGAAGCAGGTGAATAACTGAGTATGACCCACGCCCTTGAGGCCAGGCTTGGCGCCATTTTACGGGCCGATCCCAGGCGTCTTGCCTGCCTCGAGATTGCGCGGGAGGCCTGCCTTGCCGAGGGGATAAGCGACTACCTGCTGGCGGCAGGCTTTGTGCGAAATGCCGTGTGGGACCACTTGCATAACGCTGCCCACTCGCCCCTCAATGACGTCGACCTGATTTTTATGGGCTTGTCGCAAAGGGAAAACAGCGCGCTTAATACCGAGAGGCCAGATGATGGCAATAGCCAAACGGCAAAGCATCAGGAGCAGCGGCTGCTGTTGGCACTCAAAAGCGCAGCCCTGACCCGGAGCCGGGCGTCAGCCGCTGAAATCCCTGATAACCTAACTGTCGACATTCCCTGGGAAGTTAAAAATCAGAGCCGCATGCACCTGAAGCATGGCGATGCCCCTTATGCTTCACTCGTCGAAGCCATGGCCGCCTGGCCGGAGCAGGAAACCGCGGTGGGGGTGAGGTTAAACCCGGATGGTGAGCTTGAGTTTCAATCAGCCTGGGGGCTTGAGTCCTTGTTTGCCCTCAAGCTGACTCCTGCTCCCGGGCGGTCTCTGGCCGTATTCCAGCAGCGCCTGGCACAAAAAGACTGGCTAAGACGCTTCCCCAGACTCACGGTTGATGTTGCTAAGGGCTAAATAAATATCCCCTTACTGCTGAGTGAATGACTCCGGCGCGCCGCGGTTGCACAGTTTGTTTGCACATTTCGTTTGCACATTTTGTTTGTATAAGTCGTTTGTATAAGTCTTTTACATAAGTCGCTTGCACAGGTCTCCTGCGCCTTTCAGCTGTGCTTTTCACGCTCCCGCATTTATCCACTGCTGCATTGCTCTGGTAACCCTAACGCCATGTTGCCGCGCATGGGCTATTGAAAGGGCTATTGACTGGGCTATCGAACAGGCAATCGAACAAATTATATGGAACGCCATGTTGTATGAGGGCTTTTCAGGTCATCAGGCAATAAAATCAGCCAGACATTTTGGCTTGATTGTGTGAGCTGGATCGCGTGGGCGATACCTCAAACGGGGTATCAGGCTTGGGCGTTGATTTGGATCAAGAAAGTTAACGTCATCGTCTGGCAGGCTAGGCCCCAATTGTTACGGATGTAACTGAAAATAACAAAGCCCACGTGGTTAATGGAGTAAATGATGAAGAAATCTTATCTGTCTGGTCTGATTGCCGCCTCCCTGCTGTCTGTTGTTTCTGTTTCTGCCATGGCGCATCAGGCCGGTGATATCATCGTTCGTGCCGGTGCTGTGACTGTTGCCCCTGAAGAATCAAGCCCTGTGGTTGCCGGTGTGGCCGAGTTTGGCGTAAGCAACAACACTCAGCTGGGTCTGAACTTCGGCTACATGCTGACCGACAACTGGGCTATCGAACTGCTGGCCGCTACCCCATTCAGCCACGACGTGTCTCTGGGCGCGCTGGGCAAAATCGCTGAAACCAAGCACCTGCCACCCACTCTGGTTGCTCAGTACTACTTCGGCAATGCCAACTCTGCCTTCCGCCCATATGTGGGTGTGGGTGTGAACTACACCAACTTCTTTGACAACGAATTCACCAACGATCTGGATGGCGCCCTGACTGATCTGAGCCTGTCCACCTCTATCGGTTGGGCTGCTCAAGCCGGTTTTGACTACAGCTTCAACAAGAACTGGATGCTGAACGCTTCTGTATGGTATGCCGACATCAGCACTGACGTGAAATTCAACCTGGGCGGCGAAGCACAGTCTGTGAAGACCGACATCAACCCATGGGTTTACATGGTGAGCGTAGGTTACAAGTTCTAAGGTTTTCCCTTCCCTGCAAACCTTGGAGAAAAAAGGCGCCGATGGCGCCTTTTTTGTGTTTGTTTTTCAGAGAGTAAAGGGATTAGTGCTTAGCCTTTTTCTTCCAGTGGCGGGTGTTGTAGATATACTCGGGCAGTAGCCGGGTAAGCCAGGCCACCAGCGCCCAGCGGCGGGTGATATAGGCCCGTCGCTTGCCTTTTTTCAGTGCCCGGATGATTTGCGCTGCCACCTTGGGCAGTGGCGGCAACCAAAACTGGCTTTGTTGCATCGCCGCTTTATCCAGCAGGCCCATTTGCAGATCTGTGATGGTAATCGGCAGCTTCAGCCGCTGGGCATGCATCGACAGGCCCTCAAGGTAATTTTGCGCAAAGGCCTTGGAGGCATGGTAAGCCACTGCCGGGCCGCCACGCTGACCGGCGATGGAGTTAATCGCCGCCAACTGGCCGTAACCTTGTTCGCGAAGTAATCGAAAGGCCGTATTGCAAATCAGCGCAAAGCCCTGCACGTTTACCTTGATGATATCGGCTTCCATTTGCCAGGGCAGATCCGGGTGGTAGCTGTTGAGGCCGGTATTGACCAGCACCAAATGGGCGCCGCCAAGCTGTTGCCACAGGGATTCAATGGCGTGGGCAGCGGCCTCTGGCTCCGTGATAGGCAAGGCAGCCACAGTGATATCGGCTCGGTTTTGTTCTGGGAGTGAACCGATAAAGTCGTTCATGGCGTCGGGTTCCGGCACCAACAGACCGAGGCGGGTGCCTTCCTGTGAGAGCTGGATCACTAATTCGCGTCCAAGTTGTGAGCTGGCGCCCACAATTATCGCAGTTGCTTGAGTCATAAAGTATTTTTGCCGTGAACTGAGGCTAACATGATAGGGCTAAAGCCACAGGTGAACAAGATTCAATAATGGATGTATAGACATCCGGAAGTCTTGATGTATGATCTGGGAGGATCCAATGATGAAGAAATGGTTACTGAGCGCCGCCCTGCCAATGGCTGCCATGATAGGGGCAGCAGGACTGACAGGTTGCGCCTCCACTGACAACAATGTGGAGATCAGTGGCAGTGTGTGGTTTCGCGAGCGTATCGCGCTGCCGCCGGAGTCTGTGCTCACGGTACAGGTGCAGGATGTATCCCGTATGGATGTGGCTGCCGAAGTGCTGGGTGAGATGGCGGTAACTGTGCAGGCGGTGCCAAAGGACTTTCTGTTCGTGTTCAAGCGCGATCAGTTTAAGCCAGGGCACACCTATGCCATAGGTGCGCGGATAACCAAAGACGATAAGCTTTTGTTTATCAACACGCAAAGCTACACAGTGGATCTCAATCAGCCCACCGGTATGTCGGTGATGCTGGAGAAAGTAGGGCGTTGAGCCGGGGTAACCGGCAGCGGCGCCCGCGGATTTAATCAATCGAGAGGCGCGGTATGCCGGTTAAGATCCCAGATAACCTGCCAGCGGCAGAAATTCTGTCAGCTGAAAATATCTTTGTGATGTCCGAGACTCGGGCGGCCAATCAGGACATACGTCCGATGAAGGTGCTTATTCTCAATCTGATGCCCAATAAGATTGAGACTGAGACCCAACTGCTGCGCCTGCTTGGCAACACGCCTTTGCAGGTGGATGTGGACTTGCTGCGTATTCACGACAAAGAGTCCCGCCACACCTCAGTCGACCATATGAACACCTTTTATCGCGACTTTGAGGATGTTCGCCACAAGAATTACGACGGTCTTATCATCACAGGTGCGCCCCTGGGGCAGCTCGATTTTGAAGATGTGACTTACTGGGACCATATTCGCGAAATCATCGACTGGTCGCAAAGCCATGTGACCTCAGTGCTGTTCCTGTGCTGGGCGGCCCATGCCGGGCTGTATCATCTGTATGGCGTTAAGCGGCAACTGCTTGAAACCAAACGCTCCGGGGTGTTTGTTCATACCCGAAGCTGTGAGCATCATCCGCTGCTGCGCGGTTTCGATGAAGAGTTTTTCGCGCCCCATTCCCGCTATGCCGAAATTCCGGTGGCCGAGCTGCATGCTCATCCTGAGTTGCAGGTGCTGGCCGAATCTGAAGAGGCTGGTGCCTATCTGGTGCTGAGCCGCGATAATCGCAATCTGTTTGTGATTGGTCACCCCGAATACCAAAAATCCACCTTAAGTGATGAATATCATCGGGATTTGGCTGCCGGTATCGACCCGGAAGTTCCCAGAAATTACTTTCGCAACGACGACCCGGCCCAGGCGCCGGTGGCCCGCTGGCATGGCCATGGCAGCCTGCTGGTCAGTAACTGGCTTAACTACTATGTGTACCAGTTGACGCCCTATGATTTGTCGGACATGAGCGCCATTACCCCCTGGGAAGAGGGCGAAAGGTCCTGATAGATAAACAAAAAGGCCGGTGAATACCGGCCTTTTTGTTTATCTGCTCTCCTTCGCCGCGCCACAGCAACCCCGGGTGTAAATCCAGAGTGACAAAGCCTCTGCCAGAAAAAGCGCAATCTTAGACCAATTTCCACTTGCTTTACGTTCGCGTAAACGTCACATTCAATGCATCGGGTCGCAAACTGCGACAGCAATCACATTTGCCCGTTGTTTTGGATCGGGCACGACAAGCAATTGGAGTCAGAAAATGAGCGTATCGGATATCGTCATTGTCGCGGCAAAGCGTACTGCCATGGGCGGTTTTCAGGGCAGTTTGTCAGAGGTGGCATCACCCAAACTGGCCGCCACCGCAGTGAAAGCCCTGCTGGATGACACCGGCATTGCTGCTGACAAAGTCGACGAGCTGCTGATGGGCTGCGTGCTGCCCGCAGGTTTGGGTCAGGCGCCTGCGCGTCAGGCTGCACTGGGTGCCGGTTTGCCGCTGTCTGTGGGTGCTTCCACAGTCAACAAGGTGTGTGGCTCGGGCATGAAAACCGTGATGCTGGCCCATGACCTTATCAAAGCAGGCAGCGCCAATGTGGTGATTGCCGGTGGTATGGAAAGCATGAGTCAGGCGCCATACCTGCTCGATAAGGCCCGTGGTGGCATGCGCATGGGCCATGGCAAGGTGCTGGATCATATGTTCCTCGATGGCCTTGAAGACGCCTACACCGGCGGTGCCATGGGCACGTTCGCCCAAAAGACAGCCGACGACTATGGCCTGACCCGCGAGTCGATGGACGCCTTTGCGTTAAGCTCACTGGAAAAAGCCAATGCCGCCATCAACTCAGGTGCTTTTGAAGCAGAAATCGTACCCGTGATTGTGTCCAGCCGCAAAGGCGATGTGGAAGTGAAAGTTGACGAGCAGCCAGGCAACGCCCGCCCCGAAAAAATTCCTACTCTGCGTCCGGCCTTCGCCAAAGACGGCACCATCACAGCCGCCAACTCATCCTCCATCTCCGACGGCGCCGCCGCGCTGATGCTGATGAGCCGTGAACAGGCTGATGCCCTGGGCTTGAGCGTACTTGCCACTATCAAGGGCCACAGCACCCACGCTCAGGAGCCCGCCATGTTCACCACAGCGCCGGTTGGCGCGATGAACAAGCTGCTGGCCAATGTGGGCTGGAACAAGGATGAGGTGGATTTGTTTGAAATCAATGAAGCCTTCGCCATGGTAACCATGCTGGCCATCAGCGAACTTCAGCTCGATGCCGCCAAGGTAAACGTCAATGGCGGTGCCTGTGCCCTTGGTCACCCCATCGGCTGCTCCGGTGCCCGGGTACTGGTGACCCTCATTCACGCCCTTAAGGCCCGAGGCCTTAAGCGTGGCGTTGCCTCGCTGTGTATCGGCGGCGGCGAAGCCACTGCCATGGCCATCGAAGTGTAATTATTCAGGACTCTTGCAAGCAGCAATCAACAAGACATCAGGAGCGAGCGGGCGCAGCCATTCATAATTCCTATAAGGCGCGCCGCGACCTCTGACCCTCAAAAGGAAGCGATATGACCACACAAGTTAAGCATTACATCGATGGCGAGTTCACCCTGGGACAAGGTGAACGGGTAATTACAGTCACCAACCCGGCCAACAATCAGCCGATTGCCCAGGTGCGCTGTGCCAGCGATGACGAAGTGCATGGCGCTATTGCCAGTGCCAAGGCGGCGTTCCAAAGCTGGAAGGAAGTACCTGTGTCAGAGCGTGCCCGGGTGATGCTGCGCTATCAGGCGCTGCTCAAAGAGCACCACGACGAACTGGCCACCATTCTTGCCAAGGAAACCGGCAAGACCTTTGAAGATGCAAAAGGCGATGTGTGGCGCGGCATTGAAGTGGCCGAGCATGCCTGCAATATCGCTTCGCTGCTGATGGGCGAAACCGTTGAAAACGTGGCCCGTAAAATCGACACCTATTCCTACACCCAGCCGCTGGGCGTGTGCGCCGGTATTACCCCATTTAACTTCCCGGCGATGATCCCGCTGTGGATGTTCCCGCTTGCCATCGCCTGCGGTAACACCTTTGTGCTCAAGCCTTCCGAGCAAGACCCCATGACCCCTCAGCGTCTGGCCGAGCTGTTTGAACAGGCAGGAGCCCCCAAGGGCGTGCTGCAATTGGTTCATGGCGACAAGAGTGCTGTGGACATTCTGCTGACCCATCCTGATATAAAGGCCATTTCTTTTGTGGGCTCTGTGGGTGTGGGCCAGTACGTGTATAAGACGGGGACCGATAACTTAAAGCGGGTGCAGGCCTTTGCCGGTGCCAAGAACCACTGCGTGATCATGCCGGATGCCAACAAGCAGCAGGTGATCAATAACCTGGTGGGCGCCTCAGTGGGCGCTGCCGGTCAGCGCTGTATGGCGATATCTGTGGCCGTATTTGTGGGCGCCGCCAAAGAGTGGATCCCCGAGCTTAAAGAGGCGCTTTCCAAGGTGCGTCCGGGTCTGTGGGATGATAAAGACGCAGGTTACGGCCCGCTTATCAGCCCTGCCGCCAAAGAGCGGGTGCTGAAACTTATCGCCCAGGGCAAGGCCGAGGGCGCAGAGTGTCTGTTGGATGGCTCTGATTTCACCGTTGCAGGCTATGAGTCCGGCAACTGGGTTGGTCCTACCATGTTCGACAAGGTCACCACCGACATGAGCATCTACAAAGAAGAAATTTTCGGCCCTGTGCTGTGCTGCATGGAAGTGGACGAACTGGAAGAGGCCATTGAGCTGGTGAACAAATCACCCTACGGCAACGGCACCTCTATCTTCACCGCCAGTGGCGCCGCCGCCCGTAAATACCAGCACGAAATCGAAGTGGGTCAGGTGGGGATTAACGTGCCTATCCCTGTGCCGCTGCCATTTTTCTCCTTCACCGGTTGGAAAGGCAGCTTCTACGGCGATCAGCACGCCTATGGCAAGCAGGCGGTGCGTTTCTTTACCGAGACCAAGACCATCACCTGTCGCTGGTTTGAAGACGATATTCCCCATGGCCCCAATATGACCATCGCCCTGCGCTAAGCGCCGGGGTTGGTGCAGACCTATCAGACAACAAGACAGCAACTTAAAAACAGGCAGGCCGGCGTTATCGCCGGCCATCACATGAAGTGACCCCAGAGTCACGGGAGCAGTCAAGATGGATTTCAATTTAAACGAAGATCAACGCCAGTTCGCCGAACTTGCCCGCCAGTTCGCCGCAGATGAGCTCACCCCCTTCGCCGGTAAGTGGGACGAAGAACATCATTTCCCGAAAGACGTTATTCAAAAGGCCGGTGAGCTGGGTTTTTGCTCACTATACTCACCCGAGTCCGAAGGTGGCATGGGCCTGTCACGGCTCGACTCTTCCATCATTTTTGAAGAGCTTTCAAAAGGTTGTACCGCCACCACCGCAATGTTGACCATTCACAATATGGCCACCTGGATGGTGACGACCTGGGGCACTGAAGCGTTTCGCGCCGAGTGGTCCGAGGCTTTAACCACGGGTGCCAAGCTCGCGTCCTATTGCCTCACCGAACCCGGTGCCGGCAGTGATGCCGCTTCGCTTACCACCAAGGCGGTGCGTGAGGGCGACGAATATGTGATAAACGGCAGCAAGATGTTTATCTCAGGCGCCGGTGCCACCGAGCTTCTGGTGGTGATGTGCCGCACCGGCGAAGCCGGTCCCAAGGGCATTTCTGCCATCGCCATTCCCGCCGATGCCGAAGGGGTGATTTACGGCAAGGCCGAAGACAAGATGGGCTGGAATGCCCAGCCAACCCGCCTTATTACCTTTGAAAACGTGCGGGTGCCGGTACAAAACCTGCTGGGCGATGAAGGCCAGGGCTTTACCTTTGCCATGAAGGGCCTGGATGGCGGCCGTATCAATATCGCGACCTGCTCTGTGGGCACGGCACAGGCTGCTCTTGAGCGTTCAATCGCTTATATGAACGAGCGCAAACAGTTTGGAAAACCTCTGGCGGCCTTCCAGGCGCTGCAGTTCAAGCTTGCCGACATGGCCACCGAGCTGGTGGCTGCCCGTCAAATGGTGCGTCTGGCCGCTTTTAAACTTGACAGCCAGGACCCTGAAGCCACCGCATACTGTGCCATGGCCAAGCGTTTTGCCACCGACATCGGCTTTGCGGTGTGCGATGCTGCACTGCAAATTCATGGCGGCTATGGTTATATCCGTGAGTATCCGCTGGAGCGTCATTTCCGCGATGTGCGGGTGCATCAAATTCTGGAAGGCACCAACGAGATCATGCGCCTTATCATCTCCCGTCGCCTGCTGGACGAAAACGCCCACGACATTCTCTGATTTGGACCCGAGACTTCGACAGAATAAGGAATTATTGCCATGGCTTTTTTGATTGAACGTATCGAAGGCAACGCCGCCATTCTCACCATCAGCAATCCACCGGCCAACACCTGGACCCGCGAGAGCCTGAATGAGCTGAAGGAAAAGGTACTCGAGCTTAATGACAACAGCGAGATTTATGCGCTGGTGCTGACCGGCGAAGGGCAGAAGTTTTTCTCCGCCGGCGCCGACTTAAAACTCTTTGCCGATGGTGATAAAGGCAACGCTGCAACCATGGCCAAGGCCTTTGGTGAAGCGTTCGAGACCTTGAGTGCGTTTCGTGGTGTGTCCATTGCCGCCATCAATGGCTATGCCATGGGCGGTGGCCTAGAAGTGGCGCTGGCCTGTGATATCCGTATCGCCGAAATTCAGGCGGTGATGGCGTTGCCGGAAGCCACTGTGGGCCTGTTGCCCTGCGCCGGTGGCACGCAAAACCTGACTGCGCTGGTGGGCGAGGGCTGGGCCAAGCGCATGATCCTCTGCGGCGAGCGTATTGATGCCACCAAGGCACTGAATCTTGGGCTGGTGGAAGAAGTGGTGGAAACCGGTGAAGCGCTCGATGCCGCCATTGCTCTGGCCGCCAAGGTAGCCAAACAAAGTCCGTCGGCCGTGGCGGTGTGCAAAAAGCTGATTCAAAGTGGTCGCAGTATGCCGCGTACCCAGGCGCTGCCAATCGAGCGTGAACTTTTTATCGGACTTTTTGATACTGAAGATCAGGCCGAAGGGGTTAATGCCTTCCTCGAGAAGCGTGCCGCTGTATGGAAAAACCGCTGAGGCCATGCCTTGGACGCTGATACGCAAGGAGACAGCATGACACAGAAAGTTGTTTTTCAGACTCTGGGCACCGTCTCAGGCAAGCAAATAGGTGTGGCCACCCTCAATGTGGAAGCCGCCCTCAATGCGCTGGATTTGGATATGGTGTGGGCCCTGAATGCTCAGTTGAAGGCCTGGCAAACCGATGATGACATTGCCATGGTGCTGCTCGACGGCGCCGGTGAAAAAGCCTTTTGTGCCGGTGGCGATGTGCGGGCGCTGTATCAGGCCAGCAAAGAGGCCCCCGGCAGTGTCGATACCCTGGCCAAGGTGTTTTTCGAAGAGGAATATCGCCTCGACTATCTTATCCATGAATTCGGCAAACCCCTTATGGTGTGGGGCGATGGCATAGTCATGGGCGGCGGCCTTGGCCTGATGGCCGGTGCCAGCCATCGTATTGCTACCGAGCGCTCCCGCATCGCGATGCCGGAAATTACCATAGGTCTTTACCCCGATGTGGGCGGCACCTTCTTTTTGGCTCATATGCCAGAGAAAATCGGCCTGTTTCTGGGGCTGACGGCATTTCAAATGAATGGCGCCGATGCGCTGTTTGCCGGTACTGCCAATTATCTGCTTCGCAGCGATGATAAAGAGCCACTGCTCGACGCCCTCGCCGAAGTCATGTGGGATGAGGACGCCAGCGCCAACCACGGCCGTTTGTCAGCAGTGTTGTGTGCCCGTGAGGTGCCGGCGCAGGAGAGTTTCTTAAAGGCCCATCACGAGACGATTTCGGCCCTGTGTGAAGGGGAGTTGACCGACATAGCCCAGCGCTTCAAGGCACTGGATGAAGAGGGCGCGCCGCACTTTATGCGTGCCCGTGACACCTTCCTGGCTGGCAGCCCCTTAAGTGCCCATATCATCTGGCATCAGGCGATTATCGGCGATGAATTGCCGCTGGATGATTGCTTCCATTGGGAGCTGGGTGTCAGTGTCAATTGCTGCGCCCATGGCGATTTTGTCGAAGGGGTGCGTGCGCTGCTGATAGACAAAGACCGTAATCCCAAGTGGCAGTTTGCCGATGTGGCCTCGGTGCCCGAGGACGTGCTGGAACGGCTGTTGACCTCCCCCTGGGAGGGCGGCGCCCATCCACTGGACAATCTGTAATATCGATTTTAATCCGCTGGCTAAGCTAAGCGGTGGAGGTTTTTCCGAGCGGCGCGGTGCGCACTTGGGTGATGATTTCAAGGAGTGAGTGTATGGCAAACGTAGCGTTTATCGGCCTTGGTAATATGGGTGGCCCTATGGCGGCCAATTTGCTCAAAGCCGGCCATCAGGTGAAGGTATTCGATTTAAATCCCGCCGCCGTTGAGGCTTTAAAAGCACAGGGCGCGGGCAGCGGGGATTCTGCTCAGGATATCGCCAGTGACGCCGATGTGGTGGTGAGCATGTTGCCTGCCGGTAAGCATGTACGTGGCCTCTACCTGGGTACAGATGCAGCTAAAGGTTTGATTGAGGTGGTGAAAGCAGGTTGTCTCTTGATAGACTGCTCCACCATAGATGCCGACAGCGCGCGGATTGTGGCCGAAGCAGCTGCTGCCAAGGGGCTCGAGTTTATCGATGCGCCTGTTTCCGGCGGTACTGCAGGCGCGGCGGCGGGCACCCTTACCTTTATCTGTGGTGGCACAGATACCGCATTTGAGGCAGCCAAAGTAGTGCTGGGCAATTTGGGCGCCAATATTTTCCACGCTGGTGGCCCTGGCGCCGGTCAGGTGGCCAAGATTTGTAATAACATGCTGCTGTCGGTATTGATGGTGGGCACCAGCGAGGCGCTGTCGCTGGGGATTGACCATGGGCTCGATCCCAGGGTGCTGTCTGACATCATGAAGGTGTCCAGCGGCGGCAACTGGACGCTGGAAAAATACAACCCTTGCCCGGGTGTGATGGACACAGTGCCATCATCCAAGGGCTATCAGGGCGGCTTTATGGTTGACCTGATGGTGAAGGATTTGGGGCTGTCCCAGGAAGCGGCGCTCAGCAGCCAGTCAAGCACCCCCATGGGCGCGCTGGCACGTAGTCTGTACGTTTCCCATGCCCGCGCTGGTAACGGCAAGCGAGACTTCTCAAGCATTTTTGAACACTTTGCCAAAGGCGAGTGAGCCTAAGGATACAAGATGGAATTGAAGGATAAGGTAGTGGTCATCACCGGCGGTGCCGGTGGATTGGGCCTGGCCATGGCCAAAGACTTGGCCGCTCACGGTGCCAAGCTGGCACTGATTGATGTAGATCAGGAGCGCCTCGAGCGTGCCTGCGCCGATATTGGCGATGCCACCGAGGTACAGGGCTACGCGCTGGATATCACCGACGAAGAAGATGTGACCGCAGGCTTTAAGTACATTCTTGAAGACTTTGGCGCCGTGCATGTGCTGATCAACAACGCCGGTATTCTGCGTGACGGCATGCTGGTGAAAGCCAAAGACGGCGTAATCAGCGATCGCATGTCGCTGGCGCAGTTCCAGTCGGTAATTAACGTGAACCTTACCGGCACTTTCCTGTGCGGCCGTGAAGCGGCCTGCGCCATGATTGAAACCGGTGAGGGCGGGGTGATTGTCAATATCTCCAGCCTGGCGCGTTCCGGCAACATGGGTCAGACCAACTACGCCGCCTCCAAAGCCGGTGTGGCCACCATGGCCGTGGGCTGGGCCAAAGAACTTGCCCGCCACAATATCCGCGCTGCGGCAGTGGCACCGGGCGTGATTGCCACCGAGATGACCGCCGCCATGAAACCCGAGGCGCTGGAGCGTCTTGAGAAGCTGGTGCCGGTTGGTCGTCTGGGGCAGGCAGAAGAAATCGCCTCCACCGTGCGTTTCATCATCGAAAACGATTATGTGAACGGCCGGGTATTCGAAATCGATGGCGGCCTGCGTTTTTAAGCGCCAGGCCGGGGTGAGGCCTTCGTAATGAGGCTGCTCGCCCGATGAAAGCCTTCGGCACCTGATGTCCACGGACGCAGGTGCCGTTATTTTTTGTCATACTTTATTTTCAGCGATAACGTTGACATCAGCTTGGCCAAATTGAACAATGCCGGGTGAAATTCGACGTAGAATCGTCTTGAAAAGCAAGGCGAAAGCGCTTGCACTGGGTCATTGTTCTAGGGCTTAAAGCAGATGTCGAGGTTGGAAAACTACACCAGAAAGATGATGCTCTGGGTAGGTTATGCAGGTGTTGTCGTGATTTACGGCGGTTTTCTTTATCTGCTGCTCAGCGGCAGAGATACCCGGGTGATCCCCTGGTATTTTTTGTTGTCGCCCTGGGTGTGCGTGTATTTTGGCCTGAGCGACAAACAACAAAAAGATGTAGTGGGCTGGTTTCTAACTAAATTCAAACGCTGACCGGCCCGGTGTTTATACTTCGCTAAGCGAAGACTTGGGGGGAAGCACAGACATGAGGCTCAGTACCGGGCAGCGCCTGCTGGCGTTTCTGCTGACATGGCTGATTTTGGGCTGCGAGCCGAAGCAAGAGCTGGCTGTGCCTGTCAGTGCTGAATTCGAGCCGGTTGCGGCTCAATATGGCACCTGGGCATCGCCGCTGTTGGCTGCTGACGTCTATGCCAGCTCCGATGAGCTGCTTGAACTCAGAGCCGTTGGTGACCTCATTTATTTCTCCCTGTTTGACGGCAACAGCGGCACCACCACCATTCGGCGGCTGGAAAACGACGGTAAGGTCACGGCGGTAGTGCCCGATGGCTTTGATGTTGGCAGTCGGGTACACGAATACGGCGGCGGCGATTTTCTTGGCATTGGCCAGAGCCTGTTTGCGTCCGCCAAGGGCGATCAACTCTTTTACCGCTTTGCCCCCAATCAGCCTCCTCTGGCACTTACCCCCAATGGCACCCGCCATGGCGACTGTATTTCCTACCCCAAGGGGTCGCGCATTATTTGTGTGCGCGAAGATCACCGCAAGCCCGGCACCCCGGTAGCGAGTTTGGTCACCATCAACCTGAACTTTGCCGGAGAAGGCGACACCTTCGTTGAGGGCCATGATTTTATCAGCTCGCCTGCCATCAACAGCGATAACAGTCAGCTGGCCTGGCTTACCTGGGAAAACCCGGCCATGCCATGGGATAACACCCGCCTGTGGCTTGGTGAGCTTGACCGTAAAGGACGGCTGCACAGTCCCAAAATCGTCGCTGGCACTGAGGGCAATGTGGCCATTACCCAGCCGATGTTCGGCCCCGATGGTCGTTTGTATTTTATTGCCGATTTTGATGACTGGTGGAACCTTTACCGCTTGGGAGAGGATGGCAAACCTGAGCTGCTGCTGAAAAAGGCGGCGGACTTTGCCGGACCTGCCTGGCGTCTCGGTGAGCGCAATTATGCCTTTGAAGGCGACAATAACATCATTGCAAGCTATATTCACAATGGTGAAGCCGGGCTTATCCGCTTGCATCTGGATACCGGCGCCGCCGAAGACATTGCGGTGGACTTCGGTGAAATCAAACAGCTGACCGGTGGCCGTGACGGTGTGTATTTCATTGGCAATAAGGTCACCACTGAGAAAGGCATCTACCGGGTCAGTGGCCGTGGCGTGGAGCTGGTGTTTACCCCGGAGCTGGCCGCCCTCGATCCAAGGTACATTTCACGGGCACAAAGCATCAGCTTTGCCACTGGCGACAATATGCGTGCCTGGGGATACTTCTACTGGCCACGTAATCCATCATTTAAAGGGCTGGTGGACTCACGTCCGCCACTGTTGGTTAAGTTGCACGGTGGCCCTACTGCCAAGGCGAGCCTTGCCTATCGCAGTGATATTCAATACTGGACCAGCCGCGGCTTTGCGGTGCTGGATTTGAATTACCGCGGCAGCAGTGGCTTTGGCCGCGCCTACCGTCAATCCTTGTACGGAAACTGGGGCAAGGCCGATGTGGATGATGCCATCAACGCTGCCCGTTTTTTGGTGAATAAAGGCTGGGTCGATGGCAGCCGGATGGCTATTACCGGCTCCAGCGCCGGAGGCCTGACCGTATTATCGGCACTGGCCCATGACGGCACCTTTAAGGCTGGGGTGAGCCGTGCGGGCATAAGCGATCTGGAGCTGCTTGCCGGAGAAACCCACAAGTTTGAGAAAAACTACCTTGATCAACTCATTGGGCCAATTGCGACCCACAGAGATGTGTACCGTCACCGCTCGCCTATCCATCAGCTCGATCATCTGAACAAGCCATTGCTGCTGTTGCAGGGGCTGCAGGATACTGTGGTGCCACCCAATCAGACTCTTGACATTCACAAGGCGCTGGTGAAAAACCGGGTGCCAGTGGCACTATTGACCTTTGCCGATGAAAACCACAATCATTGGAAAGATGGGAGTCTTATCAAGGCATTGGAGTACGAACTCAGCTTCTATGGCCAGGTATTTGGTTTCAGCCCGGCCGATACTTTACCGGCACTCAATCTGCAAAACCCCGAATCTGTGCCCGTCAGCCCTTAAGCGGCTGTGCATTTAGGCTGCTGAGATCTCAAGCTACGCCTCAGTTGTCGGTGGCAAGTGAGGCCAGAATAGGGCAGTTGCTTTGCTCGCCGCCCTGACACTGCGAAACCAGTTCACCAAGCTGTTTATGAAGCGCCTGCATGCGGCGGATTTTGTCCGCCAGCGTGCTCAGGTGAACTTCCGCCAGCGCCTTCACCTCGCCGGCGGCCCGTGCCGGATTTTGCTGCAGTGCCAGCAGGCTGCGACACTCATCAATGGAAAACCCCATTTCACGGCACTGATGCACAAAGCGCAGGCTCTCCAGCGTAGCCTTGTCATACACCCGATAGCCGTTGTCACTGCGGTTGGCCGTTACCAGCCCGATATCGTGGTAATAGCGAATGCTCTTAACGCTTAGCCCTGTGATGCGGGCCACGTCGCCAATTTTCATCTGTTATCCCTCTTCGGCAACCCTTAAAAAGTCCGCTGCATTTTTGTGCTTGACTCTCCAGTTACTGGAGACTTTAACCTGAAGCCAACTCGAATTCACCTGCAAACTCAGTTTCGGTTGCAAGTTCGCCTAAGGAGCCTATATGAACAGCGTACATCTCACCGTGCCCGGTATGAAATGTGGCGGCTGCGGCAAAAAAATCACCTCGCTGCTGGCCACAGAAGGCTGGAAAATACACACAGATCCCGCCAGTAAGCGGCTCGATATCAGTGCAGCGTCGACCATTGATGTGAATGATGTGCTGGCGCGGCTCGAAGCCGGTGGCTATCCCGCAACGATGATGGATGAACCTTTGGCAGCAGCGCTGCCGGAGTTGGCACCCGATGCTGACCAAATGGCCTTTGATGCCGGCAAGGTGCCAGCCGGGGAGCCTTCGGCTGCGGCTGCAATCGCTCACACGGCACTGCGCTTCAGCGTGCCCTCGATGAGCTGCGCCAGCTGTGTGGCCAAGATAGAAGCGGCGCTGCGCTCAGCCGGTGGTGAAGGCCGGGTCGATTTGTCCCGTAAGGTGGTGCGGGTAAAAGGCTTATCCGCCGATGCAGTGGCGGTCGCGCTCAGTGGTGTTGGTTACCCCGGCGAGCTCCTGACCGCACAGCCGAGGCCTGTCAGCGATGATGGACAGCATTTTCGAACCAGACTGTGGCAGGCAGCTGTGGGGCTGGGGCTCGGGGTGCCCTTAATGTTATGGGGACTTTTTGGCGGTGAGATGATGGTGAACGATGCCACCCGCCTTGGCTGGGGACTGGTGGGGCTGATAACAGCTTTTGCTATGCTGCTGACCGGTGCTCACTTCTACCAAGGGCTTTGGCGCTCATTAAAGGCCAAAAGTGCCACCATGGACACCCTCATAGCCTTGGGCACAGGCACAGCCTGGCTCTATTCCATGGCGCTGGTGCTGCTGCCACAGGCGTTCCCCGAAGGCAGTCGCCATGTGTATTTCGAAGCGAGCGTGATGATTTTGGGTCTTATCAACCTTGGCCATGCGCTGGAGGCGCGGGCGAGGGGCAAAACCAGCGAGGCGCTGGACAAACTGCTTGGGCTGAAAACCGATGAGGCGCTGCGGCTTGAAAACGGCACTGAGCGCTGGGTTAAGGTTGAAGATATCGCACTCAATGACCTTATTCGGGTGCGCCCGGGCGACAGGATTGCCCTCGATGGCAAGGTTATCGAAGGTGAGTCGCTGCTTGATGAGTCCATGCTCTCGGGCGAGCCGCTGCCGGTGGCCAAAACTGCAGGCGAGAGCGTGTTTGCCGGCACGGTCAATGGCAATGGCAGTCTGGTCATTGAAGTGACCGCCGAGGCCGATGACAGTAGATTGTCGAAAATTATCGCCTTGGTGGAGGAGGCGCAGACTTCCAAATTGCCCATAGGCCGGCTGACTGATGCGATTTCGGCGGTATTTGTGCCAGTGGTGGTGGCGATTGCCATTATTGCCGCTCTGATCTGGTACTTTGTTGGCCCGGCGCCTGCGTTGTCTCATGCCATGGTGGTGCTCACCACTGTGCTGATTATTGCCTGCCCCTGTGCCCTTGGACTTGCCACGCCCATGTCGATTATGGTCGGGGTAGGGCGCGCCGCCTCCATGGGCATTTTGGTTAAAAACGGTGAAGCACTTGAGCGGGCCAGTAAGGTTACCACAGTGGTGCTTGATAAAACCGGCACCCTGACGCTGGGCAAACCTAAGGTAAGTAAAGCCCTGTGGTTTAAAGGGGATGAAACTCATATAAAACAGGTTATTGCCAGCCTTGAGCGCCACAGCAGCCACCCGCTGTCAGAGGCGCTTGCGGCCCTGTCGGATGCGCCTTCACTTACTGTGAGCGAATTTCAAAACCTGCCCGGCGAAGGCCTCATGGGTAAGGTCACCGCCACAGATGGCAGCCATGAGTGGCACATCGGCAATCCACGTTTAATGGCGCGCCTTGGCCTTGAGTCAAAACTTGAAGCCCTTGAATCTGAACTTGATGCCCTTTTTGCTGAAGCGTTGACGCCTGTGCTGGTGGCAAGGGATGGCGAGCTGGTGGCCTTGCTGGGCATTGGCGACCCGCTTCGCCCCGATGCCAAAACCGCGATGGCGCGCCTTAAAGCTCAGGGTAAGCGTTTGGTGCTGCTTTCTGGCGATAACCAGCATACGGCCGAGGCGGTTGGCCGCGAGGTAGGTATTGATGAAGTGATTGCCGGGGTGATGCCAGATGAAAAACATCAGCATGTTGCCCGTCTTAAGGCGGCTGGCGAAGTGGTGGCCATGGTGGGGGATGGCATTAACGATGCCCCGGCGCTGGCCGAAGCAGATGTGGGCATCGCCATGGGCACTGGCACGGATGTCGCCATTGAGAGCGCGTCTCTGACCCTGCTTTCACCGCGGCTTGAAGCCCTTGCCGATGCTTTTGCGCTGTCGCGCGCCACCCTTGGCAATATTCGCCAAAACCTCTTTGGTGCCTTTATTTACAATGTGCTCGGCATTCCGGTGGCGGCGGGCGTGCTCTATCCAGCGTTTGGAGTGCTGCTAAGCCCGGTTCTGGCAGGGGCTGCCATGGCGGCCTCATCCCTGACCGTGGTGACCAATGCCAACCGCCTTAAAAGCCGTAAGTTGGTTGACTGACAATGCTGCTTGCCATTCTTACAGGAATACTCAGCGGATATTGGCTTGCCCGCCATTCAGCGCTTCAGCGCCCGTTTGCGAGGGTGCTGCTTCTGGCAAGCTTTCCGCTCTATCACCTGGTGTTTGCCCTGTTCGCCCTGTTTGCTCAGTTTGTGACGTCTGCCGCTGGCGGCTTTGATGAGGCTTTAGCGCTGCAACAGGGCGCTTGGACTATGGTGGGCCATGAACTTGTCGCTACGTTGGTGTTTGGGGCCCTGGCATTCTGGTCACAAAGGCAAGCGCCTGTGCTGCCTGCGGCGCTGCTTGGTCACGGAGTTTACGATTTACTGCTGGCGAGCGACGCGGCGCCCTGGTGGTGGGGCGCGTTTTGAGCCAGCGTCGATATCATGCTGGCGCTGCTGTGGTGGAAGGGATTGCAAAGGAGCAACCATTAGCCCTTTGAGTTGGCGCATTTTAAGCGTTCGCCTTAAGCGTTCGCCACTGGCAACTCGCGGCGCTGAGGGCTTCAAGATTGCCATTTTTGATATCCAGCAGATGGGCAGAAATCTTGTCTACAGGCCATTCCCACCAGGCGATAGCTTCAAGTCGGGCAATGTCTTGGTCATCAAAGCGCATCTTCACGATTTTGGCCGGGTTACCGCCAACGATGGCATAGGCGGGCACGTCTGAGGTGACCACTGAGCGGCTTGCGATAATGGCGCCATTGCCCACTTTTACCCCAGGCATAATCAGTGCCTCATAACCTATCCACACATCGTTGCCGATTTCGGTATCGCCTTTAAAGGGCTGTTCCCCCGGCTCAGGCGCCGCCTGCTCCCAGCCGTTGCCGAAAATGAAAAACGGGTAGGTGCTTGCCCCCGCCATGGGGTGGTTGGCACCATTCATAATGAACTTAACCCCACGTGCGATGGCGCAGAATTTACCGATAATCAGTTTGTCGCCAATAAAGGGGAAGTGATACAGCACGTTGCGCTCAAAGTTGGCGCTGTCCTCTGGGTCGTCGTAATAGCTGTAATCGCCCACCTGAATATTGGGATTGCTGATGGTGTTTTTGATAAAGCACACCTGTGGAAAGCCTTCCATCGGAAACGGGTTATCGGGGCTGGGGCCATGGCCCTGTGTTACCGCGGTTTGCGGCTCGGTGGCAGACGTTGTTGTCATAAACAGTCCTTGTGCTAAGTGCCTTGTGCTAAATGCCTTGTGCTCGCCTTGGTTAACCCAGCGGCAAATAAAGAATGTGCTGCGGCCCGGCGCTGCCGCCCAGATAATGGCTTTCGCTGTCGATAAAGCCATTTTTAAGATAAAGATCCCGTGCTGGGATATTTTTAAGATTGACGGTTAATACCAGGCGCCCAAACTGCGGGTAGCGCGCCTGAATAAACTGCGGCAGCGCCTGCATTACCGCCCTGGCAAGGCCTTTGCCCTGGTGGTGCACATCAATCAGAAATGCCCTGAAACCTAAATCGCTGGCCTTGGCAAAGCCATGCTCCAGGCTGTATTCCTTATCCAGCAGAAAAAAGCCCACCAGGTGTTCGCCGTTTGCAGTCTCGGCTGTATCAGTCGTGGCAGTGTCAGTTTGATGCCACACCAGCACAGGCACTATGGCGCCACCGGCGATGGCGAGGATTTCTTCCATGGTGCCCACAAAGCGCAATTGCTCCGGGGCCACTTCCAGCGCTTCGGCGAGGGGGCGAGTTGATGCAGTCATCTTTTCCAGCCGGACCATTCGCTTCTCCTTATATAGGCGCCGATTTTTATTTTTTACCCGACTATATTGGCGGCATTTGGCGTGCGGCCGCAAGTCGGTTGATAATTCACGCAGGGGTGTTATAGTACCGCGCTTTATCAGAGGGTAGGCTTATGCTTAACCCTTGGGATTTTCGCCGCAGGCGCCTGCCTCGGCCTACAGACAAACGGAAACCAGCCCGTGATCACAACCGCCAATATCACCATGCAGTTCGGCGCCAAGCCACTGTTTGAAAACATCTCCGTCAAGTTCGGTGACGGCAACCGCTACGGCCTTATCGGTGCCAATGGTTGCGGTAAATCCACCTTTATGAAGATCCTCGCCGGTGAGCTTGAGCCGTCCGGCGGTAACGTTCATCTGGATCCCAACGAGCGTCTGGGTAAGCTGAATCAGGATCAGTTCGCCTACGAAGAGTTCAGCGTAATCGATACTGTTATCATGGGCCACAAAGAACTGTGGGCCGTGAAGCAGGAACGTGACCGTATCTATTCTTTGCCTGAAATGAGTGAAGAAGACGGCATCAAGGTGGCCGAGCTTGAGATGGAGTTCGCGGAAATGGACGGTTACACCGCCGAAAGCCGCGCCGGCGAACTGCTGTTGGGCGTGGGTATTCCGCTTGAGCAACACTTCGGCCCCATGAGCGAAGTAGCGCCCGGCTGGAAACTGCGTGTGCTGCTGGCGCAGGCACTGTTTTCCGATCCGGACGTGCTGCTGCTCGACGAACCAACCAACAACCTGGACATCGACACCATCCGTTGGTTGCAGGACATGCTGAATCAGCGTAACAGCACCATGATCATCATCTCGCACGACCGTTACTTCCTGAACTCTGTGTGTACTCACATGGCGGATCTGGACTACGGTGAGCTGCGTGTGTATCCGGGCAACTACGATGAATATATGACGGCTGCGTCTCAGGCCCGTGAGCGCCTGCTGGCCGACAACGCCAAGAAGAAGGCTCAGATTGCTGAGCTGCAGACCTTCGTGTCGCGCTTCTCTGCCAACGCCTCCAAAGCCAAGCAGGCCACTTCCCGCGCCAAGCAGATTGAGAAAATCAAGCTGGACGAAGTGAAAGCCTCAAGCCGCGTTAACCCCTACATCCGTTTCGAGCAGGAAAAGAAACTGTTCCGTAACGCGCTGGTGGTTGAGAACCTGACCAAGGGTTTTGATGGCGAGCCGCTGTTTAAAAACTTCAACCTGATTGCCGAAGTGGGTGAGCGCATTGCCATCCTCGGTGAGAACGGTGCCGGTAAAACCACCATGGTACGCACACTCATCCATGAACTGCCACAGGATGAAGGCACTATCCACTGGTCTGAAAACGCCTCTATCGGTTACTACGCTCAGGATCACGCCAGTGACTTTGAAAACGATTTGAACGTATTCGACTGGATGAGCCAGTGGAAGAAAGAAGGCGACGACGAGCAGGCCGTTCGCGGTATTCTGGGTCGTATGCTGTTTGGCGCCGACGACATCAAGAAATCAGTCAAGGTGCTGTCCGGTGGTGAGCAGGGTCGTATGCTGTTTGGCAAAATGATCATGCAAAAGCCCAACATCCTGGTGATGGACGAACCCACCAACCACCTGGACATGGAATCCATTGAGTCACTCAACAACGCGCTGGAAATGTACGAAGGCACCCTGTTCTTCGTATCGCATGACCGCGCCTTCGTAAGCTCACTGGCCAACCGCATTATTGAAATCACCCCAAATGGTGTGACCGATTTCAAAGGCACCTACGATGAGTTCCTGCGCAGCAAAGGGATCGAAAACTGATACCCTTTGCTGATGAAAAAGCCGGCCTGTGCCGGCTTTTTTTGTGGCTGAGATTAGGCGTAGCCAGAGTGTCTTTGACGAGTGGGGTTGTTTTATCAGTAAAAATCCCTTTAACTGAATCCTTGTTTGGAAGGAAATTCTGTTGAAGAGCCGTGTTGTGCTGCGGCGCCACTCGCATATTAGGAGAAGCCAATGGCGAAAAATCCCGTTTCCTGGTTTGAAATCTATGTGAATGACATTGGCAGGGCCCGCGCATTCTACGAGGCCGTGTTTGGCGTCAGCCTCGAGCAAATCCCCATCCCCGATGAAAATGGCTTTGAAATGTGGTTCTTTCCGTCTGAGATGAGCCAGTACGGCGCCAGTGGCGCACTGGTGCATATGCCGGGTTTCGATGCGGGCGGCAACAGTACCCTGGTGTATTTTGCCTGTGACGACTGCGCCATGGAGGAGTCGCGGGTAGTGGGGGCGGGCGGCCAGGTGCAGCGCGCCAAGATGTCCATCGGCGAATATGGATTTATCTCCCTTGCCATAGACACTGAAGGCAACATGATAGGCATGCACTCGCTCAAGTAATTCCGCTTTCGGGCTGACGAGGCGTATTGTCAGCCCATCTCCAATCCGTTGAGGGCACGCAGATGCCCAGGGGTCTTTCATTCATGAATCAAGCAACATCCAATTCGGTCCTGGTCTTGTTTGCCCATCCGGGGCAGACAGGCTCGGAAGTCTGCCTGCCAATGTACCGCATTGCCTGCGATACCCCAGGTGTCACCTGTGTGGATTTATACGCTGAGTATCCCACCTTCAATATCGATATTCAGGCCGAGCAGCAGCGGCTGCTTAAGCATAAGGTACTGATTTTTCTGTTTCCGCTGTTTTGGTACTCCACCCCGTCGCTGCTCAAGGAGTGGCAGGATCTGGTGCTGGAATACAACTTTGCCTATGGCGCCAGGGGCGACAAGCTGCACGGCAAACCGTTTTTTTGTGCCATCAGTGCCGGTGGCAGCGAAGCATCCTACAGTCCGGATGGTTATAACCATTTTGGTCTCAGAACCTTGCTGTCACCCCTTGAGCAAACTGCCTCGCTCACCGGCATGGCTTATCTGCCGCCGTTTGCGATATTTGGCGCCCGTTCGGCGCTGGAGGAAGACCGGCTCGAGCCCCACCTGGAGCGCTGGCGCCGCTTGCTTGAAAAACTGGTGGCAGGGGCGCTGCCGGATGAGCAAGCCGCAGCGGCGGGGCTGCTCAATGGCTGGGAGGCTTTGTCATGACAGGCATTTTTTTGCAGGCATTTGTTTACTTGCTCGCCGCCGTGCTGGCGGTGCCCCTGGCCAAGCGATTGGGGCTTGGCTCTGTGCTTGGCTATCTGGTCGCCGGGGTCGCCATTGGGCCGCTGCTGGGGCTGGTTGGGCAAGAAACACAAAGTATTCAGCATTTTGCAGAGTTTGGTGTGGTGTTGATGCTGTTTTTGGTGGGCATGGAGCTTGATGCCAAGCAGCTGTGGCAGATGCGTCAGCGGCTACTTGGCCTGGGCGGACTGCAGGTGCTGCTTACCACAGGCGCGGTGGCGGGGCTTGCGTTGGCGCTCGGTCAGCCCTGGCAGATAGCGCTGGCGCTCGGGATGATCCTCGCCATGTCGTCCACAGCCATAGTGCTGCAATCGCTGAATGAAAAGGGCCTTGCCAAAACAGAAGGTGGCCGCAGCGGTTTCTCGGTGCTGCTGTTTCAGGACATAGCAGTGATCCCAATCCTCGCGATTTTGCCGTTGCTGGCAATAAGTGCCCCAGTCGCCGAAAGCGGCCATGAGGATATGTCGCTGGTGGCAGGTTTGCCGGGCTGGGCCAATGCCCTGGTGGTGCTTGGCGCCATTGCCGCCGTGGTATTTGGCGGCCGCTTCCTGACCCGGCCGCTTTTTGGTTATGTGGCCCGCTCGGGCCTGCGGGAAGTGTTCACCGCTGCTGCGCTGATGTTGGTGATTGGCATTGCAGCGCTGATGAGCCTGGTGGGCCTGTCACCGGCCCTTGGCACCTTCCTTGCCGGCGTGGTGCTTGCCAGCAGTGAGTTTCGTCATGAACTTGAGTCCACCATAGAGCCGTTCAAGGGCTTGTTGCTGGGGCTGTTTTTTATCACGGTGGGCGCGGGCATCGATTTTGAGATGCTGCTGTCACAGTTTGCGCTGGTGCTGGGATTAGCCCTTGGGGTGATGCTGATTAAGGCGTTGGTGCTGTTGGTGCTGGCTAAAATCTTTCATCTGTCAGGCTCGGATAAATGGCTGTTTGCGCTGTCGCTGGCCCAGGCGGGTGAGTTTGGTTTTGTGCTGCTTGGCTACAGTCAGCAACAGGGGATTTTTGGCAGCGAGCTTGGGGCCTTGCTGTCGATGGTGGTGGCACTCAGCATGTTTTTAACCCCAGGGCTCTTTATTCTGTTTGAAAAGGTGATTTTGCCAAGGGTCACCCGCAGTGCCAATGAGCGTCAGGCTGACACCATCGATGAGCAGGGGCCGGTGATCATTGCCGGGATCGGTCGTTTCGGCCAGATAGTCAATCGTCTGCTCAGGGCCAATGGCGTAAAAACCGTGGTGCTGGACCATGAATATGCTCAGGTTGAGCGGCTCAGGGACATTCAGATGAAGAGTTTCTTCGGCGATGTCAGTAACCCTGAACTGTTGCACACCGCAGGCATTGAGTCGGCCAAGATGCTGGTGGTAGCCATTGATGATGTGGAGGGCGCCACTGAGCTTGTGCGCCATGTGCGGCATCATTATCCGCAGGTGGTGATTCTGGCGCGCGCCTTTGACCGGGGCCACACCTACGCACTGACCGAAGCCGGGGCCGACTGGGTGGTGAGCGAAACCTTCCACTCGGCGCTGAATATGGGCGGTGAGGCACTGACGCGCCTTGGGTTGCATCCTTTTGTTGCCGAGCAACGTAAAACCGCCATGGTGGAGCGTGAGAAGGCCCATGCGGGCGAGCTGTACGAAGCCTGGTTTGAGATGCGGGACAACCTTGACCGGCGCGAGCGCTATCTGAACCTGTTTATGAAGCTTGAGGCGGCGCTGGTGGAAGATATGGGCAAAGACCGGATGGATGGTCACAGCCGCAGTTTGAGCGGCTGGACGCCGCCGCCCAAGGGCTATGAAAAGGTGCTGGCCACTCAGGATGAAGAGTTGCACCATCATCAAAGCCCGCCAGCGGGTTGAGCGCAGCATGAAAAAGCCGGACTCAGTCCGGCTTTTTGCACTCTTGCAGCAGGCGAACAAAAAACTCGCTGCCCTTGCGGCGGGCAAAAGCGATATTGCGCTCCGGGATGCTTTCCGGCTCGTTGTAACTTGCCAGGGCTGCCGCCATGCCTTCCTCGCGGATGATATGCAAGGTGGGATAGGGGGCGCGGTTGGTGAAGTTGGCCGGATCGTCCTGCGGCTCGCCGTCGAAGCAATAGTCAGGATGGAAGCTCGCCAACTGATAGGTGCCTTCAAAGCCTTCTTCAACCAACAGGTCTTCGGCAATGCCAAGCAGATCCAGATAGAGGTAAAAGCCCTCGAATCCCCGCGGCAGAATAAAGAGACTGGTTTCCACTTCGGGATGGGCATCGAGGAACTGGCATTCATCCAGCAGGGCTTGCAATACGTGCTCCATGCGGGTTTCTTCACACACCAGATAGCGGATGCTGTTGCGCTCCACTTCGCGGCGGGCGAAGGGGCAGATATTGTATTTCATGATCACCTTGGTGACCCAGGCGCGGGTCTCATCGGTGATGGCCTGAATTTCCTGCTGTTCGGACATCTTGGCTGGTCTCTGGGGCTCGGTTTTGCCGGTTGGACGCACATGGTAGAAACCTCGCTGCCAACACGCAAATAAAAAAGCAGCCCAGGGGCTGCTTTTTTCACATATTGCTCAGGCTCAGAAAGACCACTTCATGCCCAGATTGACCGTGGTACCCAAACCCTTGGTGTTGTAACCGGGGAAGGTAAAGGCTTGAGATCGCGCTGAATAATAGTCTTCATTCAACAGGTTCTCGACCCCGAGGCTAAACAGCAACTGATCCATACGATAGCTGGCGGCAAGATTCAGCAGCGAATAGCTGTCTACCGGCCCCTGGCTGCCGGTGTACTGGCCGTTGACCGGCTCAAAGCGCTTACGGTCGCCGACATACAGCCAGCTTAACGACAGGCGGGCGTTATCGAAGGCGTCCCAGTCGAGGAAGGCGGCGAATTTCGGCGGGGTGATGGCCTGGCCGTCGAGGTAAATATCCTGATCGGTATCCTTGCCTTCCATCCAGGCGTAGTTGGCGCCGAGCGTCAACGCGTCGCTGAGGGCATAGCTTGCCGCCAGTTCGAAACCCTTGATTTCCTGGGGGGCGCGTACCGGCTCGTAAATGCCGGTGGCCGGATTGAGCACGGTACGGGTGCCAAGCTCAGATTTGCTGATAAAGGCCGCTGCCGAGTAACTGAGCTCCTGCCAATCGCCGGAGAAGCCCACTTCGTAGTTATCAATCAAGGCCGCCTGGGACTGGATTTTGGCCAAATCGTCCACGGTGGCGGTGCGCAGCAGCAGTCCCAGATCAGACACATCGGCGCCCTGAGAGAAGCTGATAAAGGGGCTGAGCAGCTCACTGCCATTGTATCTCAGGCCAATGTTATAGGTGGTGGCATCAAAATCGACATCGCCGCCGCGCACATCCACCGGTGTGGAGCACTGGGTCTGGCTTCGACAGACTCGCAGGGTCTGATAGTCTTCGACTGCAATCGTCATCTGATCCCGGCGCACACCGGCTTTAAGCACCCAGTCGTCGCTGATTAACCACTTGGTTTGCAGGTAGAAGGCCAGATTTTGCATGTCCATTTCCGGCACCCACATGCGGCCGTCGACCAGCGGTTGACTGGAGACATCCTGCAGGTAATCCACGCCGTAGATGAGGTCAAGTTCGCTGCTGGCAAGCTCAAAGCTTGAGTTGAAGTTGGCGCGCAGGCCGCGCTTTTCTGAGCGAATAATCGACTGACCGCCGTCAAATCCCTGCTCGGGGTTGGCGAGGCTGGCGCTATAGAAGAACACGTTGTTAATTTTCTGGCCGTAGGCATCGATAGCCAGACGGGTGTTGTCAAACAGCGCCAGATCTTCGTACTTGAGCATCAGGTTGTGGTTGCCGTCGGGCCCCTGGGGAACACCTTTGCGGGCCGAGGGATTTTCGGCCTTGATGGCATAGGTTTTCTGACCCGTGTTGACGCTGCCGGTCACATCCACCAAATCGGCATCCTGCTGTGACTCGAAATAGTTGTAGGTAAGCTGCAGTGATTTTTCATCATCAAAATCAAAGCGGAATTTAGTGAACAGGTTTTGTGAGGTGGTTTCCGACAGCCCATAAACCAAGCCGGGCACATCGCCTTCGGCGTCGCGCTGCAGGCCGTATTCTTCGCGGCTGGCGCTGACCAGATAACCAAAATCGCCGCTGACGCCGTCGAGGGCACCTTCGATTCGGCTGCCGGCGCTATCTTCAAATTTGACGGCACTGAAGCGGCTGGACACGCCCAGGGTGCCATTGATGCCGCCACCGGCGCCGGGCTTTTTAGTGATGTAGTTGATGATACCGCCCGCCGCGCCATTGCCGTAAATCGAGGTGGCGCCCTTGATGACTTCGATACGCTCGATGGCGTTCATATCAATGGAGCGGATATCCAGCGAGCCATTTCTAAGTGGGGTGGACTGCGGCACGCCATCAATCAGAATCAATGCTTTACGGCCGCGCAGAGTTTGCCCTGCGTTGCTTGAGGTGCCGGTGGCAGGGGACATGCCCGGTACCCGCACCGCCAGCAGATTTTGCAGCTCCGAGCTGATGCTCATTTCGGTGGCGATAGTTGCGCTGTCCACCAGGGTTACTGAGGAGGGCACTTCATCGAGGCGTTCGGGCACACGGCTGCCGGTGACTATCATGCGCTCGACAGGCTGGGCGTTGTCAGCGGCCTGAGCTTGGGTTTCGGCAGCCACAGGGAGCGTCGCGAGGCCCGCCAGTGAGGACAGGGCCAGGGCAACAGGGGAGTACTTCATCTCTCATTCCTTCGTTATAAAAATCTCGGGAATGATAATCACTATCAATAATACATTCACATTATTTACAAAGGTTAAAAAATTGTGCCGCAGTTACAGCGGCTTAAAGCAAATGTGAGCCAGCGCGAAAACCGACCTTTGGCCACTGGTAATCTGCGCTGTTGGGGATTACTCTCACAGGATCGGATACGGGAAATTGACTCCCGGTTTGGTGAATTTAAAGGGATATACCCGCATTCAGGAGGAATTATGTCTTTGAAACGCAAAACATCATCTATTTTCGCCGCAGCCCTGACCCTGTCCATTTCGCTGGTAACCATGCCAGCCATGGCTGCCGAATGGTTCAAGATTGCCGATAAGGTGGTGAACTACAAATCGGAAACCGACGAGGTTACTCCACAGTTTGGCGAGAAGAACGTCACCCATATCAAGCTGGTATGCACCCAGGGCACAGTGAATCTGCATAAGATCAGCCTGCACATGTCTGACGGTTCGGTGAAAGTGGTGGATAACCTGGGTGTGCTAAGCAAAGGTCTCGCCAGCCGGGTGATTGGTGTGCCAAAAGGCGATGCCAAACTCAAGAAAATTGAGCTGAATTACGACTCCATGGGCAGCCAGGAAATGGCATTGCTTGGCATGTCGAAAAAGGCCCATGTGGACATCATGGGTAAGAACGACGACAAAGATAAATCCGAATAAGCTCAGATAGGGTTCTGAAGACGCCTTTTACTGTAGCTTGGCTCCGCCAAAATGCCTGCTCTGTTTCAGGGGCGGGCATTTGTATTTGTGGCATTTGAAAAACGTCGCTTTATTTGCCTTTTGAGCGCATTTTTCCATCGTATCGATTTCCTCCGTATTGTCTTCCTCCGCATAGCTCTCTTCCACACATCTCTTCATATGCGCATTTTCACAAGCGCATTTTCATCAGGGCGTTTGCATCAGCGCAGACCGCAGCCACTTGCGGATACGACTCTCTGACGCATATCACTAACGCCATTGACTCACCAAGCCGTCAGCAAATCCTAAGGCCGATCCCGCCGTTTGCCATGCCATTCGCGATTCAGTGCGGCCGATTTCCTATGAGCTTGCCAGTGCTGCGACAGCGGTTTGGTGGCGGAGCGAATGACTGCCGCTAAAAATTCTGGTTGATCTTTACAGTTTCTTTACTTAATTTATACAAATGTAAGCGCTTACATTTGGTTTCAGAAGGAAACATCGGCAGTAGGTAGCGCTGACAAAGCTAACTTTATCCATAAAACACAGTGGGTTGGGCTCCGATAATGATGAAGAATTCTGGAACGACCAAATACCTTTCCTTCGGACTCCTGGTGGCGGCGCTGCAGGGGTGCGGAGGGGACACCAACACAGATACCAAGCTGGATGCGGTCAACCTCGAAGGCCCCGCGACCGGTTGGGAGCTGGTGTGGAGCGACGAGTTTGAAGGCAGCAGCATAGATGCGGCCAAGTGGGCGCATGAGGTGGACTGCGCCGGCGGCGGTAACCAGGAGTCGCAGTGCTATACCGCCGATGCGGCAAACTCTTACGTTGCCGACGGCATCTTGAATATTGTGGCGCTCAAAGCGCCGGAAGGCGCCGAAAAGCCCTACACTTCGGCAAGACTCAGCACCAAGGGCAAGGCAGACTTTACCTTTGGCCGCATCGAAATGCGCGCCAAGCTGCCATCGGGGCAGGGTAGCTGGCCGGCGTTTTGGATGCTGCCCAGCGACAATGTCTATGGCATCTGGCCCAGAAGCGGTGAAATCGACATCGTCGAGGCTGTTAATCTCAAGGCCGCCGACGCTGATGGCAACAGTGAAGCCCATGTGCACGGCACCCTGCATTATGGCCGCGAATGGCCCAAAAATGAGCAGTCCGGCAAGGCTTACCAATTGCCAGATGGGGTGAATCCGGCAGACGATTTTCACACCTATGCCATTGAGTGGCAGCAGGGGGAAATTCGCTGGTATGTGGACGATTACCTCTATGCGACCCAGCGCCGCTCGGAGCTCAGATATAACGCCAAGGGCGAAGCTGTGGGTCTGGCCCACAAGGGCTGGTTTACCGAGTATTACGATCAGTCCAGCGGTGAGCTGGCACTGAGCTGGTCTGATGCGCCCTTCGATGAGAAATTCCACCTTATTGTGAATTTTGCCGTGGGCGGCAACTGGCCTGTGTCGGTGAACGAGACCGGTATCGATGACAGTGCCTTTAGCGAAAGCAATAAGTACCAGATTGATTTTGTGCGGGTTTATCAGTGCGCCGCCAACCCGGATACCGGCAAGGGCTGCGAAACCGTGCGTCCGGGCTACGACAATCCAGACGATGCGCTGGTGGAAGGTAAGGCGCCAGTACCTGTGCCTCCTTCTGATGGCACGCCAAAAGATCTGCTGATTTTTGACAGCACCCCCAACCCCAACTGGCCCGCCTGGGATTGCTGTGGCGGCTCGACCCCAAGCCTGGTGGATGATGCCGACAAGGGCGCCGTATATCGTTTTGTGGTTGGTGAAAGCCCCACGGTTAACGGCTTTATCAGCCGCTCGGCCTTTATTACCGACCCCGCCGGCGTGCCCAGCCCCTTCGATGCGGCGCCGATTGAGGCCACAGGCGTACTCAGCTTTGCCATGAAGGTGGTGAGCGCACCGGCAGACAGCAACTCGACCTGGATGATGAAGGCTGAAAGCAACGAGGGCGCCACCGCCGTCGAGCTGCCGCTGACGGCAAGCAGTGAAGGCGTTGCGCCTGCAGTGGGCCAGTGGCAAACCTTTAGCTTCCCGCTGTCTGAACTTGCAGCAAAAGGCCTTGATTTGTCGGCCATCGACGTGGTGATGGTGTTCCCGGCATGGGGCACTGGCAATGGCGCAGAATACCTGCTCGATGAAGTCAAGATTGCCCGCACCGATGCCAGTCTGTCGTCGCTGACCGTGTTTACTGACAACGAAAACCCCGACTGGCCGCTGTGGGACTGCTGCGGCGGTTCTACCCCTCAGGTGGTCTCCGACGATGCTGAGCACGGCATTGTGTCCGAGTTCAGCATTGGCGCCAGCCCCACAGTGATGGGCTTTATCAATCGCACTGAGCTTGGCGGAGGTGGCAATCCCTTTGATGCATCGTCTCTGTATGAAAACGGCGTGGTGCAGTTTGATTTGAAAGTGGTGAGCGCCCCTAATGTGGCCGATGCGCCCTGGCTGTTCAAAGTCGAGTCTGATAATGCCGCCAGCGCGGTGGAGCTGCCATTAACCAGCAGCATTGAAGGGGTGGCACCGGGTGCCGAGTGGCAAACCTTCAGCTTCCGTTTATCGACTCTGGCCGATGCCGGGTTGGATTTGAGTGCCATTGATGTGCTGATGGTGTTTCCTGCCTGGGGACAGGGTGAAGGGGCTGTGTATCGCATCGATAACGTGAAAATTCATCAGCCGGGTTCGGCCGCTGCCATGAATGCGCTGACCCTGTTTGCCGATAATGTGGCCGATGCCTGGTCCATCTGGGATTGCTGCGGCGGCTCAACTCCTACAGTGGAAGCCGATGATGCTGCCCATGGCGCCGTGGCCGAGTACGTGATTGGCTCGCAGCCAACCGTGGTGGGTTTCTTTGCCGATGATGGCGTTTATTACGATGCGGCGGCAGCTGTAGCAAGTGGCGTGGTGCGCTTTGAGATGAAGCTGGTGTCGGCGCCGAGCGACCCGACGTCTGTGTGGAAATTCAAGATTGAGTCCGGTGATGCCACCACGGCGGTGGAGCTTAATCTTTCCGACAGTCAGGAAGGCGTGGCGCCTGTGGTGGGTCAATGGCAGACCTACACCTTCCCGCTGCAAACCCTGGCGGATGCGGGACTGGATGCGAGTGCCATCGATGTGGTGATGGTGTTCCCTGCCTGGGGCACAGGTAACGGCGCTGTATTTCGGCTCGACAATGCGCTGATAGGCACACCTTAAGGAGAGCTTTCTCCTCAGTCCATCAATGGGTTAAGCCAGCCGGGCCACGAATGCGCCCGGCAAGGCCACAGCGAAAAGAATACGAGGCAATTATGTTAGAGACGAAATTCAAGCGTAACCGGTTGTCCGCCGTGCTGGCAGCGGTTCTCGGCGTGGGTGCCATGCCACTTGCCCTGGCCGCAGACGAGGCCAATGAGCTGCAGGCAGGTGACGACAACGCCGGCGAAGCTGTTATCGAAGTGATTGAAATCCGTGGTATTAAGGGCAGTTTGTATCGCTCTATGGATTTAAAGCGTGGTGCCAATGGCGTAGTGGATGCGATTTCTGCCGAGGAGCTAGGGAAATTCCCCGACACCAACCTCGCGGAATCCTTGCAGCGGATCACCGGGGTCACGGTCAGCCGTGCCAACGGTGAGGGCAGCCAAATCACGGTGCGCGGCTTTGGGCCCGAGTTTAACCTTATCACCCTTAACGGGCGCCAGATGCCGGGCACCGGCTACACCCGCTCATACAACCTTGAGAATCTGTCATCCGAGGGCGTAAAAACCCTGGAAGTGGTGAAAACCGCCCGCGCCGATGTGCCCACAGGTGGCCTGGGTGGCACAGTTAACATCATTACCCACAAACCGCTGGATAACCCAGGCCAGGCTTTTACCTTTTCAGCCAAAGGCATCTACGACGAGTCCAATGTCGTTGGGGATGATGTGACGCCCGAGCTGGCGGCGATTTACAGTAACACCCTGATGGACGACCGTTTTGGCGTTATGGTTTCCGTATCCCATCAGGAGCGTGATTTCCAGCAGCAAACCGCCAACAGTCAGGGCTGGATTGCCCAAACCGACAACGGCCGTTTGCCAACACTGGCAGCCGACCGGGGTATCGATAACCGCGCCCGCGGCAGTGAAGGCAATCTGGTGTCTTTGTTCAGAGATGCAGAGGGTAATGAAGTTGCCCCCTTCTTTTTCCCGCGGGATATGAACTTCAGCATCAATGACGTAGAGCGTGAGCGCACCAACGGCATGGTTACGCTGCAGTTTGTGGCCACCGATAACCTGGTTCTGACCGCCGATTATGTGGTGACCCGGGCGTTGACCGCTGCAAACGGATTTGGCTGGGGTATCTGGAACTCGTCCACCGACGGCGCCCCCGTGATTGGCTATGAGCTGGATGCCAACGGCACTGCGCTTTACTCCGATATCCGCGGTGGCGATGGCTCATTTACCGCCAATCGCAGCACCACTGAGGTGAATGCCGACTCCATTGGTCTGAATATCGACTGGAGCCCCAACGAAGCCTGGCGCTTCACCCTGGACTACCACAACTCCTCAAACGAAATCGATAATGGTGCCGATACCGGCCTTGGCAGCGCAGGTCAGGTGATTTTGGGTTCAGATAAGCTGATTTCCAAAGTCTATGATTATCGCTCGGGGGAAGTGCCACACTTCCTGATTAACTGGAACAATGGCACCAATCAGTTGGATGCGGGTGATATCGACTCCAACTTCAGTCAGTTTATTCACTCTCCTGGCAAGAGCGAAATCGAGCAGCTGCAGTTCAACAGCAACTGGTATCCCGAGTTCAGCGAGCATCTGGTGAAGGTGGACTTTGGTGCGGCCTACACCAAGCAGACGATTTCGGGTACCACGGCCTGGAGCGGGCTGCGCGGCGGTCCGGGCTTTAATCCGTCCTACGCCGAAATCTTCCCCGATGCCATGTTTGTGCTTGAGGATGCTTCCGGGCTTTTGGATGCCCTCGGTGGCGGTGGCAGCGAGCTTATGCCCAATTACTACTACAGCTTCAATTTTGATGAAGCGGTGGCGAGGCAGCTTGCGTTTATCACCCCCGAGGTGGCCGGAGACAACTATTACTCTATCGACCCCTATTTCGATGGCATAGACAGTTCCAGCCTGGTGGAAGAAAAGACCCTGGCGCTGTATCTCGCCACCCAATGGGGCTTTGATATTGGTGATGTTCCTGTGACTGTGAATCTCGGCCTCAGGTACGAACAGACAGACGCTTCAAGCACAGTGAAGCAGCGGGTTGAGAGCCAGGTGGTGTGGGCCAGTCCCACTGAGTGGATCATGCAATATGCCCCCGGCGGTGATGATAACTACTTCACCCAGGGCGGCGACTATGATGTCTGGCTGCCAATGCTGGATATCAGCGCCGAGCCGCTGGAGGATGTGGTGGTGCGCTTCTCGGCAGGCAAGACCATTTCCCGGCCGTTGCTTGGCGATATGGTGGCTGGCAGAAGCTTAAGCGGCAGCCCTAAAATCGGTGCCCGCCGCGGAAGTTTGGGGAACCCCGGGCTACTGCCGCTGGAATCGGTGAATCTGGATTTGTCGTTTGAGTATTACTATGGCGATGCCAGTTACGCATCGGTAGGCCTGTTTAAAAAGTACGCCGATAACTATGTGTCGCAAAAGACCACCCAGCTAACCATTGACGGTTTGCACGACGTTTATAACAGCCCACGCTATCAGGAGGCCATCAGCCAGCTAGAGGCCGCCGGCACGCCTGTGAGCGAAAACAGCATTTTTGCGCAGATGATAGCCAATGGTCACGGCAATGCTGATGGTCAGATAGTGCCGCTGGATACAGATCCGCTGATTGTATGGGATATCACCAGCCCCTTTAACAGCGATAGCAAAACAGTGCAGGGGATAGAGCTGGCACTGCAGCATGTGTTCGGTGAAAGCGGTTTTGGTGTGGGGGTAAACGGGACCTTCGTCGAAGGGGATGTGACCTATGACCCCTATAGTCTGGCGCCGCAAAATCCTCTCAGTGGTATCGGCGATTCGGCCAACTTCCAGGCGTTTTATGAGAAAGATGGTCTGTCAGTGAAGCTCACTTACGCCTGGCGTGACAGCTACCTGATTGGGGTGGGGCAGTCCCAGGGTTCAGCCGATGCGCCGCCGCAGTATGCCAAGGCCTTTGGCCAGCTGGATGCCAGCATCAACTACGATGTGAACGACTATCTGACCGTGTTCTTTGAGGGCATTAACCTCAACAACGAAACCGAGCAGGGCTATGGCCGCTTTGAAGAGCAGTTCCTGTTTGCCCGTCAGTATGGCAGCCGTTACTCCCTGGGGGCGCGGGTGCGGTTCTGACCGAAAAGCCGATTGGCAATAAAAAAACGCCGGGCATTGCCCGGCGTTTTTTATTGCTGAGTCAAGATTTCAGTTCAGCACTCAAGGTTTCTGTTCAGTACTCGAAACTGACTTCGTAACCCGTGTATTTGCGGATATTGATAACGCCGCTATCAAAAATCAGGTATTGGCCCTTAATGCCGGTCAGTACTGCATCAATCAGCGGCTCTTTGTCGAGGTTGAAAGACTTTACCTTAGTCGGGAATTCATTAATCGGGAAATCAATGGCTTGTGCTTCAGTGCCCAGCAGTTGCACCGCATCCTGACCAAAGTCCGCGCGGATAGCCTCGATAACCGGCGCCACTTCGGCGAGTAAACGCGACGCCTCGGCCGCCAAATCCATTGGCGCATTGTTGCCTTTCAGCATGGCCTGCCAGTGGGTTTTGTCGGCCACGTGTTTGGCAATTTCCACTTCAATCAGGCCGGAAATCTTACGGCTGGCCACCTTGAGGATTGGCAGGCCCTGGGTGGCCCCCTGATCTATCCAGCGGGTTGGAATTTGGGTGTGGCGGGTAATACCCACTTTCAGCCCCGAGGTGTTGGACAGATACACAAAATGCGGCACAAAGCAGTGGCTGTCGCCCCATTCAGGCTCGCGGCAGGTACCCTGATCGTAGTGGCAGGTTTCGGGCTTTAAGATGCACATATCGCAGCTGGCAAGCTTTTGCATGCACACATAGCAGTGACCTTCCGAGTAGCTCTTTTTGGTCTTTTTACCGCAGTTGCAGCAGTAGATATTGCCGGAATAGATAAGCTTAAGCGGTTTGCCAATCAATGGGTTAAGGGCGATTTCTGCATCGCCTACCGGCAAGCGGTAACTGGCCAGGCCCTGCTCATCGAGCCCGGTGCGCATTTTTCTCAATGTTCCTTGCATGACACTCTCAATTGCAATGGAGCCGTCCGCGGTGGCGTTGGCTCTTTCTGATTTTGCCCAGAGTGTACCAGCCTTGGCGGCGAAGATAAAAAAAGCCGCGGCAGATGCCGCGGCAAAGACCTCACCCGTGGGCCGCGACCTTGCGGTGTTGGCCCGGGGTTTTCCCACTTCAGTACACAAAGGATTAGAAGTTGTAACGTGCGCCAATGGAGTAACGGGCGGCGTTCTGCTGCGCCAGCAGCATTTGCTCTTCGTAACGGCCGTAGACGCGTTTTTCCTGCTCAAGCACGTTGATGCCTTCGGCGAAGATGGACAGGTTGTCGGTGAGCTGGTAGCTCACGCTGACGTCCAGCTGGCCATAGGCTTCGGTGAACTGAGGCGCAGGACCACCGGCTTCTGCCTGACCCATGCCTGACAGGAAGGTGTCACGCCAGTTGTAGGCCAGACGCGCCTGCAAACCTTCTTTTTCATAGAACACCGACAGGTTGGCCGAGTCAGACAGGCCGGGCAGGGCGAACTGCTCGTCCACGCGCTCCACGTCATACTCGGTGTCACCGTCTACCAGGGTGTAGTTGGCGGCGAAACCAAAGCCTGTGTCCCAGAACCAGTGCTGCCAGGCCAGCTCAACGCCGTTGATGTTCAGATCTTCAACGTTGTTTGGCTTGCTGATGTTCCAGTCGGCTACAGGATCGGCACCTGACTGAGGTACACGGCCGTCGGCATTGCCGTAACCGTTGTCAATCAGCCACTGGAACACGGCTTCATCACTTGGGGTTTGGTTGTTGGCAATCAGCTCGGCGCGGGCCTGCTCGGCCGCAGGGCCAACATAAGGGTCACGCAGGTGATCGTATTTCACGGTTTCGATGGTGTTCATCAGGAAGTTTTCCACTTCCTTGTTGAAGTAACCCACAGACACGTAGCTGGCGTCATCGTAGTAGTATTCCAGCGACAGGTCGATGTTGTTGGAGCTGAACGGCTTCAGCGATGGGTTACCGGCGAAACCGGTACGGGAACCGACTTTTGGAATGGGGGTCAGTGCGGTGGTAGCGCGCATTGAACCCAGGGTCGGACGGGTGATAGTACGGCTGTAACTGAAGCGCGCAATCAGGTTGTCGACCATTTCTAGGTTGATGTCGAGGTTTGGCAGAAACTCTTTATAGTCATGGGTTTCATGGCTGTAAGAGAAGTCATCGGCATAGACGGTCTGCCACTCGGTGGGGTTGAGCCACACCAGTTGCTGCGCTTCTTTTTGCATGGAGCTGGCGGTGACATCGGTTTGCTCGTATCGTAAACCGGCAACGATATTCAAAGGCATGTTGTTGAATTCGCTGTCAATGTTTACCTGCACATAGGCGGCTGCGGTGTCTTCTTTGATCAGGTGGTCGTCCTGCCAGGGGGCAGCCACGTACTGGACATCATACAGGGCCTGAGCCTTGTCCATGGCAGCCTGCTGATCGTAGGTGTAGTAGTAGGGGATCAGCATGTCGTTGCCGCCACCGCTGAAATCAGACAGGAAGTCTGAGCCCAGACCGACGTAGCTTACATCATCCTTCCACAGCCCCATGTTACCGTACCAGCCGGCGCTGATGGGGCCTGTGTAAGAGCCCTGCGCATGGGTTTCCATGGAGGTGAAAGACACACCAAAGTCGATTGAAGACAGGGCGTCGTTGTTTTCATTTACCCAGTGACCATCGAACTGATACTGGTCTACGTCGGTTTCGTTACGACCGGCGCGCACCCCGGCAAACAGGGACGCATAGTGCTCGGGCAGCAGGTGCGGCTCACCGTTGGGGTTGAGGCTGGCATAGTTTGCACTAAGCAGCGGGATCTCGGTGCCGGTGGCGTCATAGGTCTTGTCGGCTACGTTCAGGGCACCAAGGATGAAAAAGACATTGTCGGCGCTGTTGCCCAGGGTGCCTTCGGCGCTGGCGTTGGAGTTGTGGGCATCAAAGCTCAGCTGCAGATTGTCTGTGGCTTGCCATTCGATGTTGAAGCCCAGCGACTTGTTGATGTTGTCCGAGGCATTCTGATGCATGGTGCCTGAATAGTCGCCGCCCACTTCGGTCACATAATCGAAGGTGCCGTTTTCGTTGATATGGGCATAGGTGGCGTTACCTGGACCCGAGAACCACAGGCCCCAGGTGTCGGTGTTGGATACGTCAGACAGCTTGGAGTAGGTGTAATCCAGAGTCATTTCCACCGCATCGGATGGCGCGTACTGGAACACCAGCTGGGCGTTGGTGCGCTCACGCTCTGTGTCCTGGCTGGCAAAGCCGATGTTACGGGCATAGAAGGTGTTGCCGTAGGGGTTTTTGTTCTCGTTTACCACCACAGCGTTGGGGTTCAGTTCACCATCGATGTTCTGGCGCCAGCCTGAGATATTGGCGTTTTTGGTGTTGCTGTCACGCTTCTGATAAGAGGCGTTGAACCCCAGGCCCAGGGTGTCATCCATGAAGGTGTTGCTGAAAATACCGGAAATTTCCGGGGTGATGGAGCTGCCATCTTCCACGCTGGTATCGTGATGGGCTTTCACGCCAACGCTGGCCACCAGATCGCGGGTATCGAAGGGGCGGGCGGTACGGATGTTGATGGTAGAGCCAATGCCGCCTGAGCTGATATCGGCTTTGCCGGTTTTGTAGATCTCCACGCCGCTGACGGCGTCGGATGCCAGATTGGCAAATTCGAATGAGCGGGTCGACTCGCCAGCCACCTGGGCAGTAGGCATGGTGCGGTTATTGAGCAGCACCAGGTTAAAGTCAGGGCCAAAGCCACGCACTGTTACCTTGCTGCCTTCGCCATTGACTCGGTCAATGGATACACCGGTGATCCGCTGCAAAGACTCGGCCAGGTTAGTGTCGGGGAACTTACCTATGTCTTCGGCGGAAATGGCATCAACCACACCGGCAGATTGGCGCTTGAGTTCCATGGCCTTGGCCTGTGAACCGCGCACCCCGGTGACCTGGATAACTTCGATATCGCCTTCAGCCGCAGGGGCTTCTTCGGCAATGGCGGGTAGGGCAGACAGCAAGCCCAGCACCAGGGATACCCCGGTCGCCAGCTTTGATTTTTTGAATTCTAATTGTCGCATCAGGTTCCTCTCCCAGAGACCCGTGGCCGCAGTGCAGCCCGGGACGCTATTGTTGTAAAGCTTACAGGTTTGCATACCACTTCGCCTGCAAGTGTAAATGTAAGCGCTTACATAAATTATGATGCCGGTATTTTTATGTCAACCACTCTCAGTTGAATTGTTGAAAAAATGTTTATTTGCCGTGGTGGGAAGATTCAAGCGAACTTGGCGCAGGTTTTTGTAATTATTTTGTTTTTTAATGAATCAGGCGAGCACCTTGGCTCGCCTGAAAAATTGAAAGCGCTTTCATTTGTTGTCTAGGTTGCGCTCGGTGACTGCACAGATTCACGCACAACCAGCTCGGGTTCAAAGCGATGGTGAAAGCTGACCTCACTGTTATCGTAAACCTCTTTTAATACCCAGTTGGCGGCCATGCGGCCCATGTCCTGGATGGGGTTGCACACAGTGGTGAGCTTGGGCGAGATATAGCGGGGGAAGGGGATATTATCGAAGCCCACAAAGGAGATATCCTCAGGCACCCGCAGGCCTCGCTCAAGGCACAGCGCGATAGCTCCTGAGGCCATCTGATCGTTGGCACAGACCACAGCACTGAAAGGGACGCCGCGCTCGAGCAGCGCCGCCATACCTTCAAAGCCGCCTTCTTCACGGAAATCCCCTTCGAAGAACAAGGCATCATCAAACTCAAGCCCCTTTTCCGCCAACGCTTGTTTATGCCCTTCGAGGCGCTCTCTGGCATCGAGTTTAAACAGCGGCCCGGAAATGTAAGCAATGCGGCTATGGCCGTGGGCGAGTACATGACGGCTGGCCAGCAGGCCACCCTGCAGGTTGTTCAGGTGGACACAGCGCTCTTCAATGCCGTCCACATGACGGTTAATCAGCACCACCGGGGTTTTGCCCCTGCACAGCTCCTGTAAATATTCATTGGAGAGGATTTCGGCATCCACAATCAGGGCATCACAGCCGCGGGAGAGCAGAAACTCCACCGCCTCTTTTTCCTGGGCGGCGTCGCTGTGGCCGGCGGCAATGATCACGTGCTTATTGGCCGCCCGCAGCGCCGACTCCACTTCCCGCATCATGGGGCCGTAAAACGGACCATCGAGCTGGGACACCAATACCCCAACGCTGTTGGAGCGATTGGACGCCAGAGACTGGGCGATGGTGTTGGGGCGGTAGTCCAGCTGCGCCATGGCATCGTGGACTTTTTGGCGGGTCTTTTCGCTGACTTTACCGGTGTTGTTGACTACCCGGGAGACGGTCGCCAGCGACACGCCTGCCAGGAAGGAAACGTCATAAATTGTGGCCATAAGAGCTGGCTTTCCTTGAACTGCTATGTGCCTGAATGTTTTTGTTCCAGCGCCACACTGATTTGCGCAACGCGTTGACTGTCCAGTGTATAGTGTCGCATGACAAAGGCAACCGCGATTGAAGCGAGCGCCGGATACAGGGTAAAACACAGCACCATGCCATCAAGGGTTTGCTGACTCTGACTGACATCGGCCTGATAGCCGTAGGCGGCCAGCAGCCAACCGGCGAGGGCGCCACCAATGGCAAGGCCAAGCTTGATAAAGAAAATCACCGACGAGTACACCAGGCCCGTGGTGCGCACACCGGTTTTGTACTGGCCGTAATCCACGGTATCTGCCATTTTGGCCCACAACAACGGGGTGCCCATGTTGATGGTGAAGTTCCAGGCGATATACAGCACCAGTGCCAGCAGGTATTGCTCGCCGGGCACAAACCAGGCCAGCAGGCACAGCGCGGCCGCTATCAGTTGCAGGCGGATATAGGCCTTCACCTTACAGACTTTGTCGGCCAGTTTCTTGGCTAGCCCAACCCCAAAAATATTGCCTATCACGCCGCTGGTGACGAACAGGCTTATCATGTCCTCACGGCCAAGCACGTACTTGACGTAATAGATGGCGAGGGTGGATTTAAGCACAAGCCCGGTCAGCAAAAAGATGGCTGCCGCCGACAGCACCCGCCACTGATCGTTTGCCCACAGCGCCTTGACTGCGGCCTTCATGTCGCTGCTGCTGTCATCGGTGCTGAAATCCCGCTCTTTGGTACCAATAAAACACAGTAAAAACATCACTGTGCCTATGATACTCATGGCCAGAATGGTGAGTTGATAGCCCTTGGCTTTATCACCCTGGCCGAAAAAATCCACCAAAGGCAAGGTGAGCGCACTGACCATCAGGCCGCCGAGCATGGCAAACACAAAACGGTAAGACTGCACAGAGACCCGCTCGGCCGGATTGGTGGTCAGCGCCGCGCCGAGCGCACAATAAGGGATATTGATGGCGGTGTAGGCCAGCATCAACAGGGCATAGGTGATGAGTGCGTAGATTTCCTTGCCGCTTTCGGTCAAATCCGGGGTGGTAAACGCCAGCACGCTGATGGCACCAAAGGGAAAGGCAAACCACAGCAGGTAAGGGCGGTAGCGGCCCCAACGGCTGTTGGTGCGATCGGCAAGGTAGCCCATCAGCGGGTCGGTCACCGCATCCATAATGCGCACCGCCAAAAACATGGTGCCGACAAAAGCAGCGGAGATCCCGAAGATGTCGGTATAGAAAAACGTCAGAAACAGCATGACGGTTTGGAACACTATATTGCTGGCAGTATCGCCAAGCCCGTAGGCAATTTTTTCTCTGACGCTCAACATGGCGACCTCCTTTATTATTTTTGGCTCAGCGCGCGCCTGTGTGCAAGCATTCCCTGATAGGCTTTCGCGCTGGATTTGAGGGTGCGCTTCTGGGTGTCGTAATCCACATACACCAGGCCGAATCGTTTGCGGTAGCCTTCTGCCCACTCGAAGTTATCCATCAAACTCCAGGCGAAATAGCCTTTTACATTAACCCCTTCTTCTATTGCCCTGTGTACTGCCAACAGGTGTGATTGCAAATAGTCGAGTCGCATCGGGTCGTGTACTTCGCCGTTAAGTGGCACATCGTCTTCGGCGGCGCCATTTTCGGTGATGTAAATGGGGGGCAGCTTGAAGGAGCGCGACAGATCTTTCAGCAAGTCGGTAAAGGCGCCGGGGCAGATTTCCCAGTCCATGGCGGTGCGGGGCACATTGGCTACCCTTACATCTTCAAAACCCAGATCGCCGCCTGCCTGATAGACGTTGCGGGTGTAGTAGTTAATGCCAAGGTAGTCCATGGTGGTTTGAATGATGTCCATGTCTCCCGGCAGCACCGGCGGCTTTTGGTCGGGGTCGAGTGCATCAATGATGTCAGGGTAGCGACCTTCCATCAGCGGCATCAGGTACCACAGATTGTGATATTCATGGGCCAGACGGGCCGCATTCCGGTCAGCTTCGTTGTCGCCAAAGGCGTAGGCGGGACTGAAGTTCAGCACTATGCCCGCTTTGGTCTGGGGGGCAAACCGGCGGATTTCAGCCATCGCCAGACCGTGGGCCAGCAGCAGATGGTGCGCCGCTGCCCGGCCGGCTTTGCGGCTTTGTTGGCCAGGGGCATGCACGCCCGCTTCGTAACCCAGAAAGGCACTGCAAAAAGGCTCATTCAGGGTCGAGTAGGCGTAAACCCGCTCTCCCAGGGACTGCACCACCGCGCGGGTGTACTGGGCAAAGGCGAGCGCGGTGTCGCGGTTCAGCCAGCCGCCTTTATCTTCAAGGTGCTGCGGCAAATCCCAGTGATACAGGGTCACGAACACCTTGATATTGCGAAGGGTAAGCTCATCGAGCAGGGCTTTGTAAAAATCCATGCCTTCACGGTTGATGCTGCCGTCTTTGTGCAGCACTCGTCCCCAGGAGATGGACAATCGGTAGGCATCCACCCCAAGTGAGTCAATCAGCCCCACATCTTCCCGCCAGCGGTTTACGTGATCGCAGGCCACCTTGCCGTCGGAGCCATCGGCAATCTTGCCGGGGGTGGCGCAAAAGGTATCCCAAATGCAGGGCTGTCGATGGCGAATGTCGCCTTCAATCTGAAAAGACGCGGTAGCCACCCCAAATAAAAAGTCTTGCTGCATCATGGCGGAATCACCCGGCAGGGTGAAAGGCATTATTTGTGTCATTGTTGTCCTGTTCCTGAAACCGACCCCGGCCCCGGCGCTATTGCCTGTATTTATGCCCATGGTGCTCATCATTCCGTGGGCAAAATAGGTTGACAAGGGTTAACGCAGTGTTAAAAATGAAAGCGCTTACATTAATCTAGTGGCAGAACTGTCAAAGGTCAATCACCAATGCGGTCAGCACTGCCAAACGCAAGAATTTTAAGGGGAGAGAAGATGGCAACTGCACCCAGCCCAAGCGTTGCAGCTACCCAGGTCGGCGATGGAGCGGGTAACTTCCGTTTCGCACTGGCCTCGCTTACCACACTGTTCTTTATGTGGGGCTTTATTACCTGCCTGAACGACATTCTTATTCCGCATTTAAA
>NZ_JAKUDL010000011.1:0-89547 GCF_022484835.1 Shewanella zhuhaiensis | reverse complement strand
CACAACCCGCTACGCTTAGCGCCGCTTGCCGTGTCAGTGGATGCGCATTATAGGGACCCCAAACTTTTGCGCAAGGGGTGTTTTTAAGTTTTTTTGTTTTTTTACCTCGTTTGCGGGAAAAACGACCTGACCTGCCGATTTTACGGCCTTATAATGCGAAAAAACCGTCATTTTGTGAGATTTTTATGTCAAAGGCTCTGAGATCCTATAAAGGAATGGCCCCCAAATTGGGCGCAAATGTGTATATAGATGAAGCCTGTGTGCTGGTTGGCGATATTGAGCTTGGTGATGATGCCAGCGTTTGGCCCATGGTAGCCGCCCGTGGTGATGTGAACCATATCCGTATAGGTAAAAGAAGCAGCATCCAAGACGGCACCTGTTTACACGTCACCCGGAAGACCCCTGCCAAGCCCGACGGACATCCACTGATTATTGGTGATGACGTAACCGTAGGCCACAAAGCCATGCTGCATGGCTGCACCGTGGGCAACCGGGTGTTGATTGGTATGGGCGCGATTGTTTTGGACGGTGCCCATGTGAGTGATGATGTGATTTTGGGCGCAGGCTCTTTGGTGCCCCCCGGCAAGGTATTGGAGAGTGGTTACTTATATGTGGGCAGCCCGGTGAAACAAGCCAGGCCGCTGACCGAAGCTGAACTTAAGTTCCTGCCCCAGTCAGCGCAAAACTACGTGCTGCTGAAAGATGAGTATCTGCAGGAGCAGTCTCCCGCTTAAAGCTCTATCCGGCCCCACTCATCGAAGGCATCTTCTTCGATGAGTGATTCGGCCAGCTCTTCCACTTCAAAACGCACGCTTTCAAGCAAAGCTGCTGCGTTGGTCACAGTCACTTCTTCTCCGCTCATGGCGGCGAGACTCTCAAATGGCAGGATACATTCAATACGCATGCCCTGTTGATGGGCCACCAGCATCAACTGCTGCTTTTTGCCATCGATGGAAATCGCATCGGCAAAGATAATGCTCTGATTCATTTTACACTCCTGAGATAAGACTCTGCCGCAAAGTTTGCAGCACCGGCGCAGTATTGGGTCTCACCTTGCGCCATAGATAAAAGCTTTCCGCCGCCTGCCCCACCAACATGCCCAAACCATCGATACAGTCTTTGGCCCCCAAAGAGCGGGCCCATTCATTAAACACGGTGGCGTTGGCGCCATACATCATGTCATAACACACGGTTTGATTGTCGATGGCGCTGGCATTCAGTGCAGGCAAGTCACCATTAAGACTCGCCGAGGTTGAGTTGATAATGACATCGAAGGGGCTGCGGATATTGTTACCTTCAACGACTTCGATATTGGCCTCTGGACATAATGCAGCCAATGCTTCGGCTTTGCTCAAGGTACGGTTACTGATGGTCAGCCTGGCACCGGCACGAATAAGCGGCAGCAAGGCGCCGCGTGCTGCACCACCAGCGCCCACCAGGAGCACCCGCTTAGCATTTAACTCCACACCATGTCTTATGAGGTCGGCCACCAGCCCAATGCCATCAGTATTATCACCCCGAAGTCGCCCGTCCGGCAGCTTTATCAGTGTATTGACCGCACCGGCAATGCGGGCATCATCACTGAGCTCATCACTAAGGGCAAAGGCCTGCTCTTTAAAGGGCACTGTAACGTTCGCCCCTCGGCCCCCTGTCGCCATAAAGGTTGTCACGGCTTCGCCAAAGCCATCCAGAGGCGCCAGTATCGCCTCATAACTGAGGGTCTGCCCGGTTTCTTTGGCAAACATGGCATGAATTTGCGGCGACTTACTGTGGCTGATGGGGTTGCCAAATACGGCGTATCTGTCTGTCATGGATAACAAATCGGCTATAGGGGTTGGCTTCAGTCTACCCTTGCCCTTTTGGTTACGGCAATGGCGCCGTGCAGAGGAATTTTCAGGCGCACCACAAAATACAGTGCTGATGTATACTGCCGGGCAGTTATTGCCAGACATAAACCGTATTTACTGAGTAGCAAGATGAACTGGATAAAGAAGATATTCCGCCAACAGCCTCAGGATGACAGAGATCCGAATCAGTCCAACGCTTACGACATGATAGGCGGCGACAAAACCATTCGCGCCATTGCAAAACAGTTTTACGCCCGTATGCAGCAAGGTGAAGACACCCAAAAACTGCTGGCGATGCACCCGGGGCCAATCGAGCAATCAGAACAGAAGCTGTATGAGTTCTTAAGCGGCTGGCTCGGCGGACCTCAGCTGTTTCAGCAAAAGTATGGCCATCCGGCCCTGCGGGCAAGACACATGCCCTTCGCCATTGATGAGCAAATGCGCGATCAGTGGCTGCTGTGCATGCAGCATGCGCTGGAACAGGAAGTGGCAAATGAGCAACACCGCAAGGTGATCTACCAGGCTATTGCCACCCTGGCAGACCACATGCGTAACCAATAAGCCAACATTAACGCTAATTGGTTACTATTATGAATCAATTAGCCAGCCAGTCCTGGGGCTTGAGGAAGCGCTCGTACAGCTCCGCCTCAGGGGTTCCGGCTTCAGGACTGTAAGCATACTGCCAACGAACCAGCGGCGGCATCGACATCAGAATCGATTCGGTGCGGCCACCGGTTTGCAACCCAAACAGAGTGCCACGGTCGTACACCAGATTAAATTCCACATAGCGGCCGCGACGATAAAGCAGAAAATCCCGCTCACGTTCGCCGTAAGCCGTGTCTTTACGACGCTCAACAATCGGCGCATAGGTCTTGAGGAAACCTTTACCCACCGCCTGCATGTAGTCAAAGCACTTATCAAATTCCCAATGGTTAAGATCGTCGAAGAACAGACCGCCAACACCACGGGTTTCACCACGGTGTGGCAGGAAGAAGTACTTATCGCACCACTCTTTGTACTTGGGATACACATCATCGCCGAAAGGCTCACACAGATCTTTGGCGCTTTGGTGCCACTCTTTCACGTCCGACTCAAACGGATAGTAAGGCGTTAAATCGAAACCGCCACCAAACCACCACACGGGGTCAGCACCATCTTTACGGGCAATAAAAAAGCGTACGTTGGCATGGGTAGTTGGGATATAGGGGTTTTTGGGGTGGATAACCAAGGAAACCCCCATCGCCTCAAAGCTGCGGCCAGCAAGTTCAGGCCGGTGCGCCGTAGCCGATGCAGGCATGGAGGCGCCCATCACATGGGAGAAGTTTACCCCGGCCTGCTCAAACACAGCACCATCGGTCAGCACCCGGCTGATCCCACCGCCGCCTTCGTCGCGCTGCCAGCTGTCGGTGGCAAAGCTTGCTTTACCATCCAGCCCTTCCAGGCCAGCGCAGATGTTTGCCTGCAGCTGCATTAAAAACGCTTTTACCTCATCGGCGTTGGGAAGTCCCATGCTGTGTTCCTTCTTATCCTTGTCTGAAAATATGGCCGGTTTGAATATCGATAATGGTGGATGGTTGCCCGGATTGCCCCAACTCACCCAGTACCACGGCATCGATTTTATCGCCAAGCTGAGTTTGCACTTCATCCAGCGTCAGCGCTGGCGGCTCACCTGCCAGATTGGCACTGGTGGACACCAAGGGCTTTTGGCAGGCATCACACATGGCACGCGCGCCTTCATGGGCGGTCACCCGCACGGCTATGGTATCAAAGATACCTCTGAGCATACGTGATACCCCGGCTCTGGCCGGAATCACAAAGGTGAACGGGCCGGGCCACTTGTCGAAAGCGGCCTGTAACTGACCCTCAGTCACGCGGCTTAAATCGATATAGGGTTTCAGCTGGTCGAAGCCGCTGGCAATCAGAATCAGCCCCTTTTCCCACGGGCGCTGCTTTACTGCCAACAGCTTTTCGATGGCTGCATCATTATCCGGATCGCAACCCAAACCATATACCGCCTCGGTGGGATAGGCCACCACACCGCCACTTTCGATGATGCCACTGACTTCGGAGGGATTTACCTGCAACATTAAGATCATCTCAAAGATTCATAAGTTCGCACCAATGCCACCCCAACATTTGGCAGGGCGCTCATTATAGCGACAAGGCGGACAAGCTTAAAGAAATGTGCCCCGGGTCACAGAGGCCGTTTGTATTTGCACGGCTTATTGGGGCATTCGAGACGGCTACCGCTGGCGCCTTTTCGCTGTACCAGCAGAGCAAAGCCACAATCCGGGCAAGCTTCAGCCACAGGCGGAAAGTTGACCAAAAACTTGCACTTGGGGTAGCAGGAACAGGCATAAAAGCCTTTGCCGTAGCGGTTGGTTCTGTGCTCCATCACACCGGTTTTGCATACCGGACAGGCCACAGCCTCTTCCGGCGGGGCCTGATCAGGCTTTTCGATGTGATGGCACTCAGGGTATTGGGTGCAACCGATAAAAATACCGAAACGACCTGATTTGACCGCCAGTTCATGACCACATTCAGGGCACTCTGAGCCCTCAATTACCTGAGTTTCGATGGATTCGTGCTGCACCAGCGGCCGGGTGTATTGGCAATTTGGATAGTTGTTGCAGCCAACAAAGCTGCCATGTTTGCTGTGACGCACCGACAGCTCGCTGCCGCATTCGGGGCAGAGCTCAAACTCACGCTCCAGGGCGTGCTCGTGGGCACTGAACAGGCTGTGATCTATCTTGGACATGGCGACCTCTACTGCAAACTGCCGCTATTTTAGCAATTGGCTGGCCTGGCCGAAAGCCAGCAAAGTCGAATAACCCAGCTCCATACATGAAACCAGGTAAACCTTGCCTTAGCCAGGGCGCCGGCACCGAGCGATGGTGTCCACCAGAGCACACAGAATGGTGAGAGGTGAAAACTTACAAGGGCGATGTTATATTGTATCCAAAATAGCAATAGAGACTTAACGTGAACTCCAAATCCCTCGCCCTCTGCCTGATGCTGGCCATAGCAGGCTGCGCTCAAACGCCCACATCAAACATTGCGTTGACCGATACGCTTACGCCCAGGCTTGCCAACATTGAGCATACACTGACAGCCGATGATGAACTCTACAGCAAGACCAACTTCAACCTGGCGCTGGCACTGCTGCAAAGGCCAGAAACAGACCATGAACAGCTACTCGTTTACCTGCGTGCCTACAGTTATTTCGGTGACCTGGATGTGATGGATGCCAAGCAGGCCTCACGCCTTGCCGTAATTCTGGCGCAACTGGCGCAGGCAGCCCCTGCCAACACCCAAGAACAAGTCGCCGTAGTGGGCTATCGATTCCTCGCCGATAAAAGCCGCGGCGCTGAGATTGCGCCTTTTATTGATCTGCTGGCGTCGCAGCTAAAGCAATTAGCAGCACAACCTGCATCACTCGAGCGGGACTATGCCCTGTGGGAAACCCTGAGAGCTTATGGCTTTTTACTGTTTGAAAGCCGCAAGTACCCGGATAGCAGCCTGGCCAAAACTATGCTCGCCTCAGATGCAAGCACAGTGCTGCTGAACTTTGCCGGCAGCGACGCCGCCATCAGTGGCGCGGATGACTGGCCGCGAATGAATGCCTACTGGGCACTGGCACTCTATCGTCTGGCACTGCCAGCGAGCGACGATGCTGAATCCACGCCCGCGGAGCACAAACTGGATGAAGCGGTGAAACACATTGCCGCAGCCGATGCCAAAATTCGCGGCGAAGCGGCCAAAACTGCCTATACCCTGGGTTACCACGTCAACCGCTTTGCCGGCAAAGAAGCCTGCGAGCAGGATGAACTCTGCGAGATCCCGGAGCTGACCCAGGTACTGCCCCAGCGCCATGAGTGTTCAGACAGCCTGTATATCCTGTCTCAGGATTTGACCGACGCGGAATTTGCCGAAAGCTGCACCCGACTGATTTCTCAGGAAGACAGTTTCCATGCATTGCTGCAGACCGGCCGTGTAGCGACCGCCAACGACTTCAATCAGGCGCTGCAGGTCGTCGCTTTTAAAAACTGGAGCCAATACAACGCTTACGGACAACTGCTGTTTGATATAGGTACAGACAACGGCGGCATGTATATCGAAGGCACACCCTCCAAACCCGGTAATCAGGCCAGCTTTTTCGCCTTCCGCCAATGGTGGATTGCGCCCGAATTTGCTATCTGGAACCTGAACCACGAATACGTGCATTACCTCGATGGCCGTTTTGTAAAATACGGCGGTTTTGGCCACTTCCCGGGCAAAATGGTGTGGTGGGCAGAGGGGCTGGCGGAATATGTCTCCAAAAGCAATGACAACCCAGACGCCATCAAGCTTGCGCGGGAAAAACGGGCTGAAGCGCCCAGCCTGGCGGATATCTTCGCAACCGAGTACAAGGATGGCTTGGACAGGACCTACCGCTGGAGTTATCTCGCTATCCGCTATCTGGCAGAGCAGCGTCCAGCCGCGTTGGTAGAGTTGTCGCGCCTGTTAAAGACCGACTATTTTGAAGGCTATGATGCCTTGCTAAGCCAACTGGCCAGCGAAGAGCAAAGCGGTTTTGAAACCTGGTTGGATGGGCAAATAGCCCAAGCTGAAGCCCAGCCAAAAGATGCACCAACTCTGCCCCGCAAGCTTAACCGCTATGCCTATCGCGACTACTTAACGCCAGCGCATCTTCTGCCCAAGGGTAAAACCAGCGTGCATTTCCATTTCTAAATCCGTTTTAGGTAACGCATGGCTTTGCTGAAGCAATTCACGCCAAAGGCGCAATGAAAAAAGGAGACCTAGGGTCTCCTTTCTTTTATACAGCTCTTTACGCAGCGCTTTTAGACAACTCTTTTACGGAAGAAGTCTTGGCTCAGGAATGCAATCGGCCCGGCTGCTCGTCGAACATCATGTTTTCCATTTGGTTGTAGGCCATCTCCTGCCCGGGCGCATTAAACAGCACCATCATGACCACCCATTTGAGGTCATCCAGAGTCAGGCTGGATTCATCCAGATCCATTACTCTGTCTATCACCATTTCACGGGCTTCGACGTTGAGCACTTTAATTTGTTCCAAAAACAGCAGGAAGCCACGGCATTCAACATCCAGACGTTCCAGCTCTTCCGGCGTATAGACACGGAAAGAGTGCTGTTCGTGACTGCACAGATAAGGCTGTTCACTGTCGCGCAAGTCGGCCAGATGCTCGAGCCAATTCAGCGCCTTGATAATTTCCGACTGCCGGAAACCTGCCAGAACCAATTCTTTTTTCAGCTGGTCTTCGTCCACCAGCATATCCACTTCCAGGTCATTCTGAACATAGTTCTCGAATAGGTACATGAGGATGTCAAACATGGCTAATTCCTCCTGATTCTGACGTAACCACCGGGTACTGCAGCAACCCAACCTTGTAACTCCAACTCAAGTATTTGTTCCAGCACAAGATCTATCGGTTTACCACTATGTTCCACCAACCTGTCTAAGGGTGTGGTCTCATATTCTACACTAGCCAAGAGCTCTGGGTATGGCAACTCCTGACCTATTTCAGCCTGGATATGGGGGCGTTGGGGCAACATATCAAGCTGACAACGCAACATGGCGTCTAGTTCCTCCACTATATCGGCCGCCTCACACACAAGTTTTGCCCCCTGACGCAATAAATCGTGGCAGCCCTGATGACGCTCATCGAGAATATTACCGGGCACCGCAAACACCTCACGGCCCTCCTCCATTGCCAATCGGGCACTGATCAAAGAACCACTCTTGCGGGCGGCCTCTACCACCACAGTGCCCAGCGCCATTCCGGCGACAATCCGATTGCGCTTGGGGAAATTGCCGGCAAACACACCAACATCCGGCCATAACTCGCTGACAACACAGCCCTTGGTTTGCATGTCCTGATACAGCCCCAGATGCTTTTTGGGGTACACCTGCTCGATACCTGTGCCCAGGATCCCATGGGTTACCCCGCCAACACTCAAACAGCCCTGATGACAGGCGCCATCGATACCGGCGGCGAGCCCACTGACTACAGCCAGACCGCGACTGGCAAGATCCGCCGCTAACTTGCGGGCCGTCTGCAGTCCGGTGTAACTGGCAGCCCTGCTACCCACCATGGCGACAGCCGGAACGAGCAACGCCTGCGGCTGACCTTTCACAAACAACAAGGGAGGGGGATCGGAGATATTCTTAAGGAGCGGTGGATAGCAATCGCTGTCCGGACATAAAAGATGATGAAGTTCTGAGGTTTCCTGCCACTGGAGCGCAAGGTCAACCTTACGATAATCAATAGTTAAACCGGACCGCAGAGAGGGCGGCAAAGGCAGTGAGCCACTATCGCTTTCAAGCCTTTGCCTTAACTCATCCACATCCATGTGTTCGAGTAACTGTCGGATCCGGGCAGGTCCAAGCCCGGAAACCGCACCGACAATCAGCCAGTCAACCAGCGTCTGACTGATTTACTCCCCCTTAATCGAAGGCATAGAGAGTTTGTCATCCATACGAACCGGACGGCTGTTCACCATAATCAGGCCCATACTGACTTTATCAAACACCTTGAATACCATCAGATTACCGTGATAAACGTCAGGCAGCTTGATGGCATCATCACTGCCAAACTTGGCCATCAGGTCGCCATAGGCGTTACGATCTATGGTGGGCACAGGGGTGCCATCTCCGTTGATCACCACGGTTTCACCATCACGATGAATGGCGAACACATCACCGGGCTCAACGCCATCGTTCTGACCTTTGCTGATATAGACCACATCCAGCTTACCGGCTTCACGAATTTCATCTTCAGTGCCAAGCACATAGGCATCCTGCACATCGGCAGGTTTAGGCATAAAGTAGGCCGACAGCATCGAATCTTCTTCGATAGGCAACACGCGGTAACCGGCTTTGGTTTCGCGTAAATTGGTCAGCAACTGCACCTTGGAGATCTCACCGGACTCAACTACCCGGCCACTGGCGGTTAAAATCACTTCCTGACCAAGCACCTCATCGGTGGCCTTGTCAGAGAAAGTCCGACCCGCGTTATAAGCGGCGACTTTCATGCCTTTGGGCAACTGCGCCTGCACATAAATAATGTCACTCTCGGTATGATGGCGAGAGGGGCTTTCACCACCCAGAATCAGCGGCTGCTGAGCAAACCATTCCGCGTCGACCACACGGTTTTGGCTCAAATAAGGCTGAATAAGCTCCAGACTCACAGCAGGAATGGCGCCGCCCTTGGGCATCACCCGACCTTCTGGGCTCTTACGCACCTGTGGCTTTACTACCAGCCGGGGTTGGCCGTCAATAAATACCAGAGTCAGACGATCACCGGGATAAATCAGGTGGGGGTTGGCGATTTGCGGGTTGGCATTCCACAGAGTGGGCCAACGCCAGGGGTCGTTAAGAAACTGGCCGGAGATATCCCACAGGGTGTCTCCTTTCTCTACGACATAGGTGTCCGGATGGCCTGGCTTAAGAGTCAGGGTATCAGCCAATGCAAACGAACTGGTTACCGACATTAACGCGACTAGAATTAACCGTTTCATGGGTGCATCCATGTTGTTTGGCTCGTTAGGCGAGCTTTTACTGTTATTGATTGTCGCTACGGATTAAAATTGACCCAATAGCAAAGTCAGTATAACCAACTGGCACGGATTTGACAGACTTGTTAAGAGTTTAAGTATGCCCTTACTGAAAGTATTACGCTTCCCCGATGAGAGATTGAGAACTGTTGCCCGGCCGGTAACCGAATTTACTCCTGAACTTCAGACCCAAATCGACAATATGTTCGAGACCATGTACGAAGAAAAGGGAATTGGTCTGGCGGCCACTCAGGTAGATTTTCATCAGCGTCTTATCGTGATGGATCTTCAGGATGATATTGAGCGCCCTAATGTGTTCATTAACCCTGAAATTGTGGCCAGAAGTGGCGATTTTTGTAATGAAGAAGGCTGCCTTTCGGTACCCGGCGTTTACGCCAAAGTGGATCGCGCCGAATTTGTAACCGTTAAGGCTCTGGATCGCCATGGCAAAGAATTTACCGTTGAAGCTGACGGTTTGTTCGCTATCTGTCTGCAGCACGAAATGGATCACCTTATGGGCAAGCTGTTTGTCGACTATCTGTCGCCACTCAAGCGCCAGCGTATCCGTCAAAAGCTGGAAAAAGCCGCTCGTCACGAAAAATAAGATTCAGGTAACGTTTTGAAGCCACTGAAAATCATCTTTGCCGGTACGCCGGATTTTGCAGCGCGCCATCTGCAGGCGCTGCTGGGTTCAGACCATGAGGTCATTGCCGTTTACACCCAACCCGACCGTCCCGCCGGACGGGGGCAAAAACTCACACCTAGCCCGGTGAAGTCACTGGCGCTTGAGCACCAGATCCCTGTTTATCAGCCTAAATCTCTTCGCAAAGAAGAAGCGCAGCAGGAACTGGCGGCCCTCGGTGCCGATATCATGGTGGTGGTGGCTTACGGCCTGATCCTGCCAAAGGTGGTGCTGGATACTCCGCGCCTCGGCTGCATCAACGTGCACGGCTCGATTCTGCCGCGCTGGCGCGGTGCGGCGCCCATCCAACGCGCCCTGTGGGCCGGTGACACTGAAACCGGCGTCACCATCATGCAAATGGATGTCGGCCTGGATACCGGCGATATGCTGCTCAAAACCCGTCTGCCCATCGAAGATGATGACACCTCTGCCAGCCTGTATGAAAAACTGGCAGAGCAAGGCCCTGAAGCTCTGCTGGAAGCCCTTGCCGCCCTCAGTGAAGGCCGCCTGAGCGCCGAAAAGCAGGATGAAGCCCAGGCCAACTATGCCGAGAAGCTCAGCAAGGAAGAGGCCCGCCTCGATTTTGCCAAGCCTGCCAAAAATCTGTGGCAGGAAGTACGCGCCTTTAACCCCTGGCCGGTGAGCTATTTCGAGCACCAGGGTCAGACCATCAAAGTATGGCAGACAAGTGTGCTGGCCGAATCCAGCGCCAAAACGCCCGGCACCATAGTTGCCGCCGGCAAACAAGGCATAGATATCGCGACCACCGATGGCGTGCTGCGTATTCACAAAATGCAGCTGCCCGGCAAAAAACCAATGGACGTGGCCGATATCCTCAATAGCCGCGGCGACTGGTTTACTCCCGGCACCCTGCTGGCAAGCCCTGAGGCAAGCGAGTAATGAATATCCGAGCCCTCGCCGCCAAGGCGATTTTCGATGTGCTCGAGCGCGGCGTGTCGCTCTCGGTCGCCCTGCCCGCCCAGCAGCAACTGCTGCGTGATGGTAAAGACAAGGCACTGCTGGCTGAGATTTGCTACGGTGTCATGCGCCAGCTGCCCCAGCTCGACAAACTGGTCAGTGGCTACATGCAAAAGCCCCTCAAGGGCAAACAGCGCGTTATCCACCAGCTGCTGTTGGTTGGTGTTTATCAGCTGTATTTCACCCGGGTGCCGGCCCATGCCGCCATTTCCGAAACCGCCGAAGGATGCCGCGCCCTCAAGTTTGAAAACCTGGTCAAGGTGGTCAACGGAGTACTGCGCAACATTCAGCGTCAGGTGCCGCCGCTGGATGAGTCCAACGACACCTTAAAATACAACTTCCCCGGCTGGATAATCCGCCGCCTTAAAGACGCCTACCCTGAAACCTGGGAAGACATCATTGAGGCGTCACATCAGCGCCCACCCATGTGGCTTAGAAACAATCGCCGCCACCAGAGCCGCGATGCCTATTTGCAGGCGCTTGCCGATGCAGAAATAAGTGCCGTTGCGGGTCAGGGCGAAGATGCCATCTGCCTCGAATTTGCCACCGACGTTGCCCGCCTGCCGCATTTTGCCGATGGCGCGAGTTCGGTACAGGACGGCGCAGCCCAGTGGGCCGCCAGTCTGCTGGCACCTCAAAACGGCGAGCTGGTATTGGATGCCTGCGCCGCCCCCGGCGGAAAAAGCTGCCACCTGCTGGAGCTGGCCGATATCGAGCTGGTCGCTGTGGACTTCGACGAAAAGCGTCTCGAGCGGGTGTCGCAAAACCTCGAGCGTCTCAAGCTCAATGCCAAAGTTATCCACGGCGATGCCGGCGATATCGGCAGTTGGTGGCAGGGCGACAAGTTTGACCGCATCCTGCTGGATGCGCCCTGCTCTGCAACCGGGGTGATCCGTCGCCACCCAGACATCAAATGGCTCAGACAAAACAACGACATTGCCGAGCTTGCCAAACTTCAGCAGCAAATTCTCGACAACTGCTGGCAGTGGCTCAAGCCTGGTGGCACACTGCTGTACGCAACCTGTTCCATTTTGCCTGAAGAAAACCGTGAGCAGATCAAGGCCTTCCTCGAACGCACCGCAGATGCGACCCTGGAAGCCCTGCCCAATCAGGCAAACAATAATGATATCGGCTGGCAAATCCTGCCGGGACAGGACGACATGGACGGGTTTTATTACGCCCGCCTGAAAAAAGCGCTGGTTTAGGGACTAGGCAAAACGCCATGAAAATTATCATCTTGGGCGCAGGTCAAGTCGGGGGAACCCTGGCAGAAAACCTGGTAGGCGAAAACAACGACATCACCATTGTCGACTCCGACAAAAACAAGCTGCGCAGCCTGCAGGACAAATATGACCTGCGGGTGGTGGTGGGCCACGGTGCCCACCCGGATGTACTGCGCGAGGCCGGTGCCGAAGATGCCGATATGCTGATTGCCGTGACCAACAGCGACGAGTGCAATATGTCGGCCTGTCAGATTGCCTACACCCTGTTTGGTACTCCCACCAAGATTGCCCGTATCCGCTCTGAGCAGTACCTGCACATGCAGGAGCGTCTGTTCATCGACAGCGAAACCAAAAACTCCGACAACCGTACCCGCGGCGGCTTCGTGATTGACGAACTGATTGCCCCCGAGCAGCTGGTCACCTCCTACATTCAGCGACTGGTGGAATACCCAGGCGCCCTGCAGGTGCTGGAGTTTGCCGATGGCAAGCTGAGCCTGGTGGCGGTACGCGCCTACTACGGCGGCCCACTGGTTGGCAACGCACTGGCGGCGCTGCGTGAGCACATGCCCAATATTGATACCCGGGTGGCGGCCATTTTCCGTCAGGGTCGCCCCATCATGCCCCGCGGCACCACCATTATTGAAGCCGACGACGAAGTCTTCTTCGTGGCCGACAGCCGCCACATCCGCGCCGTGATGAGTGAGATGCAAAAGCTCGACAACAGCTACCGCAACATCATGATAGCCGGCGGCGGCAACATTGGTCTGGGTCTGGCGAAAAAGCTCGAGCGCAGCCATTCGGTGAAGTTGATCGAACACAGGGCCGAGCGCGCCGAGGCGCTGTCGGAAAAACTGGAAAACACCACGGTATTCTGCGGTGATGCCTCGGATCAGGAGTTGTTGCTCGAAGAGCACATCGACCAGACCGACGTGTTTATTGCGGTGACCAACGACGATGAAGCCAACATCATGTCGGCACTGCTGGCCAAGCGCATGGGCGCCAAAAAGGTGATGGTGCTTATTCAGCGCGAAGCCTATGTGGATATCGTTCAGGAAGCCAATATCGATATCGCCATCTCGCCGCAGCAGGCCACCATTTCAGCGCTGCTGACCCACATTCGTCAGGGCGATATCTGCAACGTGTACTCACTGCGCCGCGGCGCCGCCGAGGCCATTGAAGCCATCGCCCACGGCGACCCCAGCACCTCAAAGGTGGTGGGCAAACAAATCGGCGAAATCCGTCTGCCACCCGGCACCACCATAGGTGCCATAGTGCGCAACGACGAGGTACTGATGGCCCACGACAAAACGGTGATCGAGCAAGGCGACCACGTCATCCTCTTCCTGGTAAACAAGAAGTTTATCGGCGAGGTGGAGAAACTGTTCCAACCCAGCGCCTTCTTCTTCTGATAACCCAGAAACCGAGCCAGCCATGCTGAATTTCAGGCCCCTGCTCTTTATCCTCGGCACCTTCCTGTCGATGCTGGCAGGGTTCATGCTCATCCCGCTGCTGTTCGCCCTGGTGCATGGGGATGAAACTTCCGGCGCCTTTATGATTTCGGCCATGGTGACCGGGGTGGCGGCCAGTTTCTGCATCAGCGGCGGCAAACAAAAACACATCAAGCTCAATATCCGCGACATGTTTTTGCTGACCAGCATCACCTGGTTTGTCGTCAGCCTGTTCGCGGCACTGCCCTTTACCCTCTACCACGGCATCAACTACACAGATGCCTTTTTCGAGACCATGTCCGGCATCACCACCACGGGCTCCACCGTGTTGTCGGGGCTCGACAATATGGACCGCAGTATCCTTATCTGGCGCTCGCTGTTGCAGTGGCTCGGGGGTATCGGCTTTATCGTGATGGCGGTGGCAGTGCTGCCGTTCCTCAACGTGGGTGGCATGCGGCTGTTTCGCACCGAATCGTCAGACTGGAGCGACAAGGCCACACCCCGCACTCAGGACATGGCCAAGCACCTGTTCCAAATCTACATACTGCTGACCATACTTTGCGGTGTGGGCTACCACATGGCGGGCATGGACTGGTTTGAAGCCATTAACCACGCCATGACCACCCTCTCCACCGGCGGCTATTCCACGTCCGATGAATCCATGGCGCACTTCAGCCCCGGCGCCCACTGGGTCGGCACCGCCTTTATGCTGGCGGGTGGTCTGCCGCTGCTGCTGTTTGTACAGATGATCCGTGGCCGCACCCTCAAGGTATGGAACGATGCCCAGGTGAAGGGCTTCTTAGTGTTGGTCGGTGCCGTGAGTGTGGCTCTGGCGGTATGGCTTGCACCTGTAAAAGAGCTTGCGTTTATCGATGCTCTGCGCCTGACCTGCTTTAACGTGGTGTCCGTGGTTACCACCACAGGTTATGGCCTCACCGACTACGGCGCCTGGGGTCCACTGGCCAACGTGGCCTTTTTGTTTTTGATGTTTGTCGGCGCCTGCTCAGGCTCTACATCGGGCGGGATTAAGATCTTCCGCTTTCAAATCGCCTTCGCCATCATGCGCGAGCAATTAAAGCAGCAAATCCACCCGGCGGGCATCTTCCGGGAACGCTACAACAATCGCCCTATCAGCGAAGACATCATTCGCTCCCTGGTCACCTTCATTCTGCTGTTTGTAGGCGTAACTGTCGCACTGGCGGTGTTTCTGGTGTCAGTGGGGGTCGACCCCATGTCGAGCCTGACCGGCGCCATCACGGCGGTGACCAACGTGGGGCCAGGGCTTGGGCCTGTGATTGGCCCGGCGGGTAACTTTGCCGGTCTGCCCGACAGCGCCAAATGGGCGCTGTCGCTGGGCATGTTACTTGGACGACTGGAGATCCTCACAGTGGCTGTGCTGTTCCATCCCAAGTTCTGGCAATACTGACGGCAATCGGTTTTGGAATTGCCTCGTTCAGGCTGATTCAGTCGGCTTGCGCCAACGTCAGCAAATGCTCCGCGTACTTGTCCACATCCTGCCAGTCGGTGTAGTCGATAACCGCCTTGGGGTCTGTCGGGCCGTTGGTCATCTTCATAATCAGCCGGATCATCAGGGCGTCGTACCAGGGCCAGGACGGGTAGTCCACCTTACCGGCAATGATTTTTAAATCCCGTGGCTGCCAGGGCGACAGGCTCAGAAACTTCTGCAGATACTTGTTGTTTTCCAGCACCCGTTTCTCGGGATTGCGGGCCACTACGTTGATGCAATAGAAGCTCGACGGTCTTGACGCCAGCGCGGCCTGATAGCGGTTAACCAGTTCAAACACCGACTTATGGTAACTGCCGTACAGCACACAGGCGCCCAGCGCCACCACATCGAAGCGCTGCCAGTCTGGCTCGGCGGCCAGTGCCTCGGCCACCGACATCAGGGTACACTCATGGCCCAGCGCGTTCAGCCTGGTGGCCATGGCTTCAGATATCTTGCGGGTATGGCCGCCACGGGAAAAATAAATGAGCAGGATCTGACGCTTGGCTGATTGAGACATGCTGGGCTCCGCAAACTATGGACACTTCATTGTGACAACCACGACGGCAACTGTCCTGCCTTGAGGTCACAAACGGACATCATAAATGCGCAATTGCCACCGATGTCACAGTTATGAATGGGGAAATTGCCTTGGACGCCTCAGTCAATTAGAATCATCTAATCAAATGTTCCACTCAGGTTAACGGACAGAGGTTACAGATGCCACAGACTATTGATGTAAACGCCATGGTCGGCAACGCCGAAACCGCCGCCAAATGGCTGAAGGCCATCGCCAACCCCTATCGGTTGATGATCCTCTGTCTGCTGCTGGATAACGAGCTCAGCGTCACTGAGCTCAATGAAATTGTACCCCTGAGCCAATCAGCACTGTCTCAGCACCTGGCGGTGCTTAGGGCGGAAGATTTGGTGGATACCCGTAAAAGCTCGCAGCTGGTGTACTACAAGCTCAAAAACGAGCAGGTCACCGACATCATTTCTATCCTGCACAAACGCTATTGCAGCGTGTAACGCAGGCGCTCACGGCTTGCGGGCGGCAAAGGCATCGCCAAAGCCGTCAACCTTATCCCAATCGGTAAACTCAAAGGTGCCCTTCACATCGGTGGGGCCCTTGGTGATCCACATGATGAAACGGATCATGCTGCGGTCGAACAGGCCATAGCGGGGATAATCAATCTTACCGGCAAACACTCCCAGCTGCTGTGGCTGCCACTTGGACAGCTGCAAAAACTTCTGCATATAAGGGTTGGTTTGCGGAGTATTCTTCTCGCTTTTGCGCGCCACCACATTCACGGTGAAAAAGCCGTTTATCTTGCTGGCAAGAATCTCGGCATTCGCAGCGGCAAATTCAAACAGTGCCGGTCTGTGCTTGCCATACCTGATACTCGCACCAACCAGCACCTTGTCTGCCTCTGCCAGCAGCGGCGCTGCAGTGCCAATTTCTGCCAGGGTGACAGTCTCACCCGCCGCTTCGCAGCGCGCCTTGATACGCTCGCAAATACGTAAGGTTTGGCCATCGACGGTGGAGTAAAGGATCAGGGTCTTCATTATCAGGTCTTCCAGAAGGTAGGCGTAAAGAGTACCAGCAGGGTAAAGATTTCCAGTCGGCCGAACAGCATGGCCACTACCAGCACCCACTTGGCGCCATCGCCGATACTGGCATAGTTGCTGGCCACTTCACCCAAACCCGGGCCCAGGTTGTTCAAACAGGCGGCGGTGGCACTGAAGGCGGTAATATCGTCCAGCCCCATGGCCATCAAAATCAGCATACAAATCACGAACACCAGCGCGTAGGCCGAAAAGAAGCCCCACACCGCATCCACGACCCGGTCAGGCAGCGCAGTATTACCGATACGAATGGAAAACATCGCCCGCGGATGGATAAGCCGCTTCAGCTCACGACTGCCCTGCAGCAACAGCAGCAGTACCCGGATCACCTTGATACCACCGGCGGTTGAACCGCCGCAGCCGCCGATAAAGCTCGAGAAAATAAGCAGCATCGGCAAAAACAGCGGCCACAGGTGGAAGCTCTCGGTACCAAAGCCCGCAGTGGTCGAAATCGACACCGCCTGGAACAGCGCATAGTCCAGGGTTTCTTCGGCAGAATCGTAGATGCCGGAGTGCAGCAAGGTGGCAAAACAGATAGCGGTCAGCAGCAGTTGGATCACTATCAGGATTTTGAATTCGGTATCCTTGAAATACACCTTGAGATTAATGCCACGGCGACTGAACGCGGCAAAGTGGACACTGAAGTTCACCGCCGCAATCAGCAGAAACACCACACAAATCATGTTGATCATCGGGCTGTCGAAGTAGCCCATACTGGCGTCATGGGTCGAGAAGCCGCCGATGGCGATGGTGGAAAACGAGTGGCAAATGGCATCGAACACCGACATACCGGCGGCCCAGTAGGCCAGCGCACAGGCGGTGGTCAGCAGCAGATAGATGTACCAGAGCGCCTTGGCGGTTTCGGCAATCCGCGGCGTCATCTTGCTGTCTTTTACCGGCCCCGGGATCTCGGCGCGGTACAGCTGCATGCCCCCGATGCCCAGCACCGGCAGAATGGCCACCGCCAATACGATGATCCCCATCCCCCCGAGCCACTGCAACAGATGGCGGTAGAACAGAATCGCTTTGGGCAGGCTGTCGAGCCCCACAATAACGGTTGCCCCCGTGGTGGTCAGCGCCGAGAACGACTCAAAGAAGGAGTCGGTCCAGCTCAAATCGGGGGTGGAAGAGAAGATAAACGGCAAGGCACCTATGGAGCCCAGTACGGTCCAGAACAGCACCACAATCAGGAAGCCCTCACGGGTGCGCAGCTCGGATTTGTGCTGGCGGTTGGGATACCAGAACAGAAATCCCAAAATAAGGCTCACCACAAACGCCTGAATAAAAGCAGTACCGCCACCATCTTTATAGTAGATGGCAACCAGCGCCGGTGGCAGCATGGTGATGGAAAAGAGCCCCATCAGCAGGCCGGTGATCCTTATTATTGTTCTGTATTGCATGGAGCTGCTTTTGGCATTCCCTTGTTGTGGGGCACTTTTTCGTTGTTCGAGGAATTGTCGCACAATTCCTTCGCGCTGACACTCATTCGAATTCGTCGAATTTGAGGACGATTTGTCCCTGAGTAAGCGTCGCCAGATCCCGGTTCAAATCCGCCAGATTCGCTTTGGGTAATTGCAGTTGCAGCGTGACCTTGCCGCCAAAATCCCGCTCGAGAATATCGCCGCCGTGTTTGCCCAGCAGATACTCGATATCCGCAAGCTGCCCATAGTCGCAGCAAAGACGGGAAGGATATTTAAGCTCCCGCAGCTGGGTCGGCAAATCAGGCAGTGCCTTTTTGATACCCGAGGTATAAGCCCGAACCAGACCGCCCACCCCTAGTTTGGTGCCGCCGTAATAACGCACCACCACGGCACAAACCTCTCCCAACCCTGAGCCTTGCAGGGTGGCCAGCATAGGCCGACCGGCACTGCCGGAAGGCTCGCCATCGTCGCTGGAACCTATGGCAACGCTGTTATCCGGCGCCGCCGCAACATAGGCCCAGCAGTAATGACTTGCACCCGGGTAGCGGCTTTTCACGTCAGTAAGCACTGACTTCAAATCGGTTTCACTGCTGCAATGACTCAGAACCGTGATAAAGCGGCTGGCCTTGATCTCTTCTTCAAACACCAGCTCGCCCGCCGGAATGGGGTACTTCTCTGCCACTATCAGTTAAGTCCCAGATCCCGGGTCATGTTCTCGTTGCGTTCCTGATGCACAATCACATTATCCTCAATGCGAATGCCACCGAAGGGGCGCAGGGTGTCGACCATGTCCCAATTCACCAGGGCGCTGCGGCCATCATTTTTCAGGGCCGCCTGCAAAGAGTCGATGATGTAAAAACCGGGCTCAATGGTCAGCACATGTCTTGGTGCCAGCACCCTGGTACAACGCAAAAACGGATGTTCGGCGGGCGCTGCCAGATGAGTGCCACGCTCGTCGTTGGCAAACCCGGCCACATCATGCACCTGCAGCCCCAGCATATGGCCAAGACCATGGGGAAAAAATGCCGAGGTAACGCCCTGCTCGACCAGTGCGTCCTTATCGCCGGAGGCAATGTGCATTTCCAGCATCAGGGCCGCCAATTTGTCGTGGGTCGCCAGGTGCAGCTCGGTAAAGCGCATGCCGGGGCGGATAAGCTCCACCAGTTCCCGTTGTAGCTTGTCCATGGCCTTGATTAAGTCGTCAAACGCGTTCTTTTCAAACGCATAGGTACGGGTAATGTCGGAGGCATAGCCGTGGAAAGAGGCACCGGCATCAATCAAAAACGACAGACGCTGCGCCGGATTGCTGTGCTCAAGCGCGGTGTAATGCAATATAGCGGCGTTCTGATTGAGGGCGATAATATTGCCGTAGGGCACATCGTTCTCGCCCTGACCTATGGCCGACAGATACTGCTGCTGGATCTCAAACTCACTGGCGCCTTTGTAAAAGGCTTCCCGCGCGGCATTGTGACCAATCACCGCAATGCGGTTGGCTTCACGCATACACTCAAGCTCGTAGTCGGTCTTGAAGCTGCGATGCCAGTGCAGATAGTTCATCACCCCATCGGGGTTACGGCTCTTGAAGCCAAGTACATCGGCCACGTCCAGGTGCTCGCCAATGTAGGCCCAGCCATCGAGGTTTTTCGGCAGCAGGTCGGCCACTTTTTCGGCCTTGGTCAGCAGCTTGATATCAAAATGCTCGGTCCAGAAACTCTCGGGCACATCACTCACCTTGTGCCAAAAATCCTCGGGGCGATAAAACACCAGCACCGGCTTTTCCTGACCGTTGGTGAGAATCCAGCAGTTGGGATTATCCAGCACCGGCAACCAGGCCTTGAAGTGGGGATTCACCTTGAAGGGATAGTTAATGTCATCGAGAAACTGGCGACGATACTGGCCCGAATGAATGGCCAGTCCCTGCAGCTGCTCGCGGGCCAGTACATCGGCTACCCGGCGGGTTTGTTCCTGAATATGGTTGACGTACAGCGGGGCCAAATTTTCCATCATGTTCCATCCTCTGTGCTCATTACGCCAACCGACGGAAATTTGAAAAATCATATCCCAAACACCGTCTTGGCGAACTATTCTGTTTGCTGTGCAGTGTATCACAAAGGGTAAAAATCCTCCTCGCCGCCAAACAATTAAACGATCGTTTTAATTGGGTGTTGTAATTTTTGTTTTTTGGACGCACACTGGCAAACAAATGGTCAAATGATGGCCGCTATTGCTGTGAAAAAGGAGAGTCCGTCGCCAGATGGATTCCTGACCAAAAAGGAAAGCAAGCACATGATCTACCAAAGCCCTACAATCCAGGTCGAATTGACCGGTGACAAGATTGCCCGGCTGTGTTTTAACGCACCCGGCTCGGTCAACAAGTTCGATCGTGAAACCCTCGCCGCCCTCGACGCTGCTCTTGACGCCATCAAGGCCTCCGACGCCAAAGCTGCCCTGCTGACCTCAGGCAAAGATACCTTTATCGTTGGCGCCGACATCACCGAATTCCTCGCCCTGTTTGCCGAAGAAGATGCCAAGCTGCAAGCATGGCTCGAGCAGGCCAATGTGGTGTTCAACAAGCTCGAAGACTTGCCTTTCCCCACTGCCTCAGCCATCAAGGGCTTTGCCCTGGGCGGCGGCTGCGAAACCATTCTGGCCACTGACTTCCGTGTCGCCGATACCACAGCCAAAATTGGTCTGCCCGAGACCAAACTCGGAATCATCCCTGGCTTCGGCGGCACAGTGCGCCTGCCTCGCATCATAGGTGCCGATAACGCGCTGGAATGGATCACCACCGGCAAAGATCAGCGTCCTGAAGACGCCCTGAAAGTTGGCGCCATCGACGCAGTCACAGCGCCGGATGCTCTGGAAGCCGCAGCGACCCAAATGCTGAAAGATGCCATCGATGGCAAGCTCGACTGGCAAGCGCGCCGCGCCCGTAAGCAGTCGCCGCTGACGCTGCCAAAGCTCGAAGCCATGATGTCGTTCACCACAGCCAAAGGCATGGTCTACGCCGTGGCCGGTAAGCACTACCCAGCACCAATGGCCGCCGTGAGTGTGGTTGAAAAGGCTGCCGGCATGAGCCGCGCCGACGCGCTGCAGGTTGAACATCAGGCCTTTATTCAGCTGGCTAAGACCGATGTTGCCACCGCGCTGATTGGTATCTTCCTTAACGACCAGGTTGTAAAAGGCAAAGCCAAGAAGGCAGGCAAGCTCGCCAAAAACGTGAACCAGGCTGCCGTACTCGGCGCCGGTATCATGGGTGGCGGTATTGCCTATCAGAGTGCCAGCAAGGGCACGCCGATTGTGATGAAAGACATCAACCAGGCCGCGCTGGATCTGGGTCTGAACGAAGCCGCCAAACTGCTTACCGCTCAGGTATCCCGTGGTCGCTCCACGCCCGAGAAAATGGCCAAGGTGCTGAACAACATCACCCCTGCGCTGGACTACGCCCCCATTAAAGACGCCGCCGTGGTAGTTGAAGCCGTGGTGGAAAATCCGAAAGTGAAATCCGCGGTACTGGCCGAGGTAGAAGGTCTGGTGGCTGACGATGCCATCATCGCCTCCAACACCTCTACCATCTCCATCGATTTCCTCGCCAAGAGCCTGAAGAACCCTGCGCGCTTCTGCGGCATGCACTTCTTTAATCCGGTACACAAGATGCCACTGGTGGAAGTGATCCGCGGTAAAGACACCAGCGAAGAAACCGTTGCTACTGTCGTTGCTTACGCCAGCAAGATGGGCAAAACCCCAATCGTGGTGAACGACTGCCCCGGCTTCTTTGTAAACCGCGTGCTGTTCCCCTACTTTGCCGGCTTCAACGGTCTGCTGGCCGACGGTGGCGACTTCGCGGCCATCGACAAAGTAATGGAAAAGCAATTCGGCTGGCCAATGGGCCCAGCCTACCTGCTTGACGTAGTAGGCCTGGACACCGGCCACCACGCTCAGGCAGTGATGGCCGAAGGCTTCCCTGACCGCATGGGCAAGTCCGGCAAAGACGCTATTGATGTAATGTACGAAGCCGGTCGCCTGGGCCAGAAAAATGGCAGAGGTTTCTATCAGTACAGCATCGATAAGCGCGGCAAGCCGAAGAAAGATGTGGACCCGGCTTCCTACGCCATGCTGGCCGAAGCCTTTGGTGAGCAGAAAGCCTTTGATGCCGATGAGATCATCGCCCGCACCATGATCCCCATGATCATCGAAACCGTTCGTTGTCTCGAAGAAGGCATTATCGCCAGCCCGGCCGAAGCCGATATGGGTCTGGTATATGGCCTTGGCTTCCCTCCATTCCGCGGCGGCGTGTTCCGCTATCTGGATACCATGGGCGTAGCCAACTTCGTGGCACTGGCCGATAAATATGCCCATCTGGGCGGCCTGTATCAGGTCACAGACGCCATGCGCGCCCTCGCGAGCAGCAATGGCAGCTACTATCCAAAGGCCTGATTAGGGAAGGAACATCAAAATGAAACAAGCCGTTATCGTAGATTGCATCCGTACCCCCATGGGCCGCTCCAAGGGTGGTGTATTCCGTAATGTTCGCGCCGAGACCTTGTCTGCCGAGCTGATGAAAGCCCTGCTGCTGCGCAACCCAGGCCTGGATCCAAACAGCATCGAAGACGTGATTTGGGGCTGCGTGCAGCAAACCCTGGAACAGGGCTTTAACATTGCCCGTAACGCCTCGCTGCTGGCCGGCATCCCCAAGACTGCCGGTGCCGTTACCGTTAACCGTCTGTGTGGCTCTTCCATGGAAGCCCTACATCAGGCCTCCCGTGCCATCATGACCGGCATGGGCGACACCTTTATCATCGGCGGGGTTGAGCACATGGGCCACGTGCCGATGAACCATGGTGTTGACTTCCATCCAGGTCTCGCTGCCAATGTGGCCAAGGCCTCAGGCATGATGGGTCTGACCGCCGAGATGCTGGGCAAGCTGCATGGCATCAGCCGTGAAATGCAGGACCAGTTTGCCGTGCGTTCACACCAACGCGCCCACGCCGCAACCCTCGAAGGTCGCTTCGCCAAAGAGATTTATGCCATCGAAGGCCACGACGCCAACGGCGGCCTGATCAAAGTCGATTACGACGAAGTAATCCGCCCCGAGACGTCTCTGGAGTCACTGGCCAGCCTGCGCCCCGTGTTCGACCCAGCCAACGGCACAGTAACCGCCGGTACTTCTTCTGCTCTGTCTGACGGCGCTGCCGCCATGCTGGTGATGGAAGAAGAAAAAGCCCGCGCCCTCGGTCTGCCAATCCGCGCCCGCGTGCGCTCCATGGCTGTTGCCGGTTGCGATGCCGCCATCATGGGTTATGGTCCAGTGCCTGCCACCCAAAAAGCATTGGCCCGTGCCGGTCTCAGCATACAGGACATGGATGTGATTGAGCTGAACGAAGCCTTTGCCGCTCAGTCTCTGCCTTGCGTAAAAGACCTTGGTCTGATGGACGTAATGGAAGATAAGGTGAACCTCAACGGCGGTGCTATCGCCCTGGGCCACCCGCTGGGCTGCTCCGGTGCCCGTATCTCCACCACCCTGATCAACCTGATGGAACACAAGGATGCCACCCTCGGCTTGGCGACCATGTGTATCGGTCTGGGTCAGGGCATTGCGACTGTGTTTGAGCGCGTGTAACCCGCACTTTTGCTAACAAAAAGCCGACCATTGGGTCGGCTTTTTTTATGTTTCACGTGAAACCTCGCTTTTCAGCTAACTCAGGTTTTGAAGCTGCCGCTGATGGCTTTTAAGTCCAGCGCCAACTCACTCAGCTGCACCGATGCTACTGCGGTCTGCTCCGAACTGGCGGCATTCACCGAGGCCGCGTCGCTTATCACCGCCAGACTCTGGCCTATCTCCTCCGCCGCTAGCGTTTGCTGCCCTGCCGCTGTGGCAATCTGCTCAGCGTTGGCGGCTATGGACTCAATCTCAATATGCGTATTGCGAATCGCCTCGGCGGTAGACTCGGCACTGCTGACAGTCTGCTTCAGGTGCTCGGTGCTTTGGGCCATCACGCCAACCGCGTTTTGGGTGCCTTGCTGCAATAACTCAATCATCTGCTCAATATCCTGAGTAGACTGGGCCGTTTTCTGCGCCAGCTGCCGCACTTCATCGGCTACAACCGCAAAACCTCGGCCCTGCTCACCGGCCCTCGCCGCCTCAATAGCGGCATTCAGCGCCAGCAGATTGGTCTGGTCGGCGATACCGCGAATGACTTCCAACACCTTACTGATACTCTGGCTTTGGGATTCGGCATTGCGGATAACATTGGTCGCCTCAGTTATCGCCGACGCCAGGCCATTAATGGTGCCTATGTTGCTGCGCACCTGTTGATCGGCGATTTGCGACAACCCATAGGCCGCCTGGGTTGAATCTGCGACCTGACGGGCGTTATTGGCAACCTCGGCAATAGTGGCGCTCATCTCGTGAATCGAAGCCGATACCCGCTCGATGTTGGATTGTTGCTGGAACAGGCTTTGATTGGTCTCTTCGCTGGCAACCCTTGTTTGCTCAGAGGCCGCCGAAAGCTGTGCGGTAATACCGACCATCCGCGACACAATATCGCGCAAGTTGTGCGACATGGTTTCCATGGCGAGGTAAACACCTGTCTTTTTACCCTGGCAAAAATCGATAGCCAAATCCCCTTTGGCAACCCGCTCAGATATATGCTGCATTACCGCCGGTTCCCCCCCCAAAGGACGCAAAACTGAGCGCAGGATCAGCACCGCAAATCCGAGCACCACCAACACAGAAATCCCCAAAGCTATCCACAGGCTATTTTTAATAGCCACAACAGATTCCAGCGCTTCTGCCTCATCGATTTCCACAATCATTGCCCAGCGAATTTTGCCGCTGAGATCAGGCGAAAGCGGCTTGTAGGCTGAGAGCACCTGATTGCCATTGTAATCGACGATAATTTCCATGCCTTCTGCCCCACTCAGAGCCGTTGTCGAGGCCTTGGTATTCACGCCATTAGCTTCTACGGTACCGGCGAAGCTCGCCCTTACAGAACGGCCGTGAGAGTCCAGGAAGGAGTCAGAACGCATGCGGTAGTCATTGCCCACCAGATAACTTTCGCCGGAATCACCCATACCGGCTCTTTGCATCATTAAATGGTTTATCTTATCGATGGAAAGCTGCAGTGCGGCCACGGCGACCAGCTTACCGTTAAGCCAGACAGGAGCGCCGATAAAGGCGGCAGGCTCGCCCCGACTTGGTGCATAGGGTGCGAAGTCCACCATTTCAGCCTGCTGGCTGGCTATCACCCGCTGAAACAGGCTGGCCAGATTTGATTCCTGAAACGGCCCCGACACCAAATTGGTACCATAATCAGCTTCCCTAGCTTGGGTGTAGACCAGCGTGCCCTGCGGGTCGATTACAAATACGTCGTAATAACCATATTCGGCAGCCATCTTGTCGAAGTATTCATGATGAGTGTGGGCAGTGGCTTTAAGAGACGCACCATTGCCGTAGCTCAGCATGTCCGATACTGCCGTTGATAACATGGCGAGATCGGCGCGGGTGTCATTGAAGTAATCTTCAATCTGGCTTTGTTTGAGTTGTTGAACTGCCAAAAGCTTGTTGAAGGCTTGCTCGGTCATGGCTGACTCGGCAAGACGTTGCACAACAAATCCGGTTACTAACAGCGGAACCAGACCTATCGCCAACAGCCCATACCATAAGGTTTTCTTGAAGGAGAGCATTTGCATAAGGTATTGATGATAATGGTTATTATTCCGGCGCACCCTAGCACACCGCTTGAGTCTGACAACGAATATTCTGCTATGCCTTATACAAAGTACTGCTTTGGGCTAATTTTTAGGCGGAATCCTTCGTTAAGCAGCGAAATTTTAGACATTATCCCTTAAGCCGAAATGAAAGTTTTGGAAGGTTCCAAACTGATGTTCCACGTGAAACATCCAAGCCCACATTTTATGGCTCGCTGACTTGGTGATTCAGTGACCGTGGAGTAACATTAGCGTCGACTGTTACACCCTGAGAATGAGCCAATGACTGATATTTTCACCACTGCTAACAAAGAACTGGATGCCCTCGGATTACGCTGCCCCGAGCCAGTGATGATGGTGCGTAAAACGGTGCGCCATATGGCTGATGGTGAAACCTTGCTGATCATCGCCGATGACCCGGCGACCACCCGCGATATTCCCAGCTTCTGCGAGTTTATGGATCACACCCTGGTAGCCAGTGATACTTCAGTGACTCCTTACCGCTACCTCATCAAAAAAGGGCTCTAGTCGAGCCCTGAAGATTATTATTTGAAACAGAAATGAGGTTTTCCTGATCTGCGATTTGTGAGATAACAAGCTGTTCCAACCAGCCTTGGGCATTCATTTTTTGCCCGGCGTTATCTCAATAACTATAACGATTAGGAAACCCGAATGTTCAAGACCCGTCTGCACCCCAGCATGATTGCGGTGGCTTTGGCGTTTACGCCAGCCGCTTTTGCCAATGACGAAGCCGAAACCTGGCAAGTCAATGCGCCCCAAAATGCCCCTCTCGAAAAAGTCAACGTGGATGTCAACGAAGGCACCTGGATGAACCTGAGCCTGAGCCCGGATGGCAAATACATAGTGTTCGACCTCTTAGGCGACATCTATCGCATCCCCGCCAAAGGTGGAGAGGCCGAAGTACTGGCCAGCGGCATCGCCTGGCAAATGCAGCCGGTTTATAGTCCGGATGGCAAATATATCGCGTTCACTTCAGATCAGGATGGCGGCGATAATCTGTGGGTAATGGATGCCGATGGCAAAAATGCCCGCGCCGTCACCAAAGAAACCTTCCGGCTGATCAACAGCCCGGCCTGGAGCCCTGACTCTCAATACCTTGTCGGTCGCAAACACTTTACCGCCAGCCGTAGTTTGGGAGCCGGTGAAGTCTGGCTGTACCACATCACAGGTGGCGACGGTGTGAAGCTCACCGAACGTCCAAACGATCAAAAGGACCTGGGCGAACCCGCCTACTCACCGGATGGCCGCTATATCTACTTCAGTCAGGATGCGACCCCGGGTAAAACCTTCCACTACTCCAAAGACTCAGTGAAAGGTATCTACAAGATTAAACGCTATGACACCCAAACCGGCGATATCGAAGTACTGATTGAAGGCACCGGCGGTGCCATTCGTCCAACACCAAGCCCAGATGGCAAAAAGCTGGCATTTATCCGCCGTGATGGTTTCCAGTCCACTCTCTACTTATTGGATTTAGAGTCCGGTGAGAAGCGTAAGCTTTACGGTGAACTGGACCGCGACATGCAGGAAACCTGGGCGATTCATGGTGTGTACCCCACCATGGCCTGGGATAAAGACAGTGAAGATCTGCTGTTTTGGGCCAAGGGCAAAATCCAGCGACTCAATGTTGCCAACAACAAGGTCACAGAAATACCGTTCCATGTAAAAACCCAGATGGATATACAGCCTTCGGTGCGATTCACCCAAAATCTGGATCAGGACAAGTTTGATGTGAAAATGCTGCGTATGGCGCAGGTATCACCCGACGGTAAACAGGTAGTGTATGAAGCCCTTGGCAAACTCTGGCTGAAGTCATTACCGGATGGCAAAGTCAGCCGCCTAACCAAACTTGCCGACGAAGTTGCAGAGCTGTATCCAACATGGTCCCGTGATGGCAAGCAATTGGCCTTCACCACATGGAACGACAAAGACCAGGGTACGGTTCAGGTTATCAGCCTGAGTGGTCGCAAGCTCACCAAGATTAGTGAGCACCCAGGCAAATACGTCGAGCCGGTATTTTCACCCAAGGGTGATACTCTGGTGTACCGCAAAGCCAGTGGTGGCTACATTACCCCTCCTACCTGGTCGAATGATCCAGGGCTTTATAAGGCCGACATCAAATCCAGGAAGAATACGCGCATCAGTGCCATGGGTTTCCAACCTCAGTTTGGCGCCGATAACGAGCGGGTTTACTTTATGGAAAGTGGCGAGACGCCGCAGTTTTCCTCCATCAACATGAATGGGTTCGAGAAGCGAACTCACTACACCAGCAAACATGCGACCGAGTTCCGCATTTCTCCCGATGGTGAGCAACTGGCCTTTGCCGAGCGCTTCAAGGTTTTTGTTACCCCCTTCGCCAAGCATGGTGAGACCATTGAAATTGGTCCCAAGGCCAGCAACCTGCCAGTGACGCAACTCAGTGTTCGTGCCGGTGAAAGCCTGAGCTGGAACAGCAAGAGCAACCAGCTTTATTGGACCCTTGGTCCAGAGCTGTATCAAATGCCGGTTGATGCCAGCTACGCAAAAGTCGAAGACAAAGACGCCAAGGTTGAACCTAAGATCACCCAGATCGGCTTTGAGAAGCAGGCAGATGTTCCACGTGGAACCATTGCCTTTGTTGGCGGCAAGGTGATTACCATGGAAAACGACCAGGTAATCGACAATGGTGTGGTGATAGTAACAGATAACAAAATTTCAGCTGTAGGCAGTAAAGACGCAGTAACCATTCCTGCATCGGCGGAAGTTATCGATATCAGTGGCAAGACGATTATGCCAGGCCTGTTCGATGCCCACGCCCATGGTTCTCAGGGTGAAGACGAAATTATTCCGCAGCAGAATTGGAACCTGTATGCAGGCCTGTCGCTGGGTGTAACCAGCATCCATGACCCATCAAACGACACCACCGAAATCTTTGCCGCATCTGAGCAGCAAAAGGCAGGTAAGATCGTGGGCCCAAGGATCTTCTCAACCGGTACCATTCTGTACGGTGCCAACCTGCCCGGCTACACCAGCCACATCGACTCGGTTGACGATGCCAAGTTCCACCTCGAACGCCTGAAAAAAGTTGGTGCATTCAGCGTGAAAAGCTACAACCAGCCGCGCCGTAACCAGCGCCAACAGGTGATAGCGGCTGCGCGGGAGCTGGAAATGATGGTAGTGCCCGAAGGCGGCAGCTTGCTGCAGCACAACCTCACCATGATTGCCGATGGACACACTACCATAGAGCATTCGCTGCCGGCTGGTGCCATCTACAACGACATCAAGCAGTTCTGGAGCCAAACCAAGGTTGCCTACACACCTACTCTGGTAGTGGCCTATGGAGGTATCTCCGGTGAGAACTATTGGTACGACAAGACCGAGGTATGGGCTCACCCCCGTCTGTCCAAGTACGTACCGAGCGACCTGCTGGAAGCGCGCTCCATGCGTCGCCCTACCGCACCGGACGAGCATTACAATCACTTCAATGTGGCTCGCGTAGCCAAAGAAGTGAATGATTTGGGCATAGTGCCAAACATTGGTGCCCACGGTCAGCGCGAAGGCTTGGCAGCCCATTGGGAAATGTGGATGTTCGCCCAGGGTGGCATGAGCAATATGGATGTGTTGAAAACAGCCACCATCAATCCTGCCAAAACCTTCGCCATGGATCATCAGCTGGGTTCAATCAAGGCAGGCAAACTCGCCGACCTTATCGTTATTGATGGAGACCCGCTGGCCGATATCCGAGTGACCGACAAGGTCACCCATACTATGGTCAACGGTAAGCTGTTTGACGCCGAAACCATGAACCAACTCAATGGTGACAAGCGCAAACGCCAGCCCTTCTTCTTCGAGAAAATCTGACATTAGCGCCTAAAGAAAACGTCTGAACAAAAAAGGTGTTCCACGTGGAACACCTTTTTTATTACCGGAAATCAGCCAGCAGGTTGTGGCGCCAAACATTCTTACTGAGGGTAACAATTACTGAGGGTAACAATTACTGAGGGTAACAATTACTGAGGGTAACAATTACTGAGGGTAACAATTACCGAGGGTAACAATTACTGCGGGTAACAATGGCAATCTGTGGTGTGGTCATTGACCATGCCGACCGCCTGCATAAAGGCATAGCAAATGGTGGGGCCGACAAAGTTAAAGCCGAGCTTCTTGAGCGCCTTGGACATAGCTTCCGATTCCGCCGTCTGGGCGGGCACCTCAGAGATGGACGCAAACCGATTGACCTTGGGTACACCACCAACAAAACTCCACAAAAACGCGGAGAAGTCATTCCCGGCATCTACGTAATCAAGATAGGCTCGGGCGTTGCGGATAATGGAGTTCACCTTGGCACGGTTACGGACTATACCCGGGTTTTGCAGCAGCTCTTCAACCTTGGCTTCATCAAAGCGAGCTATGATAGCGGGTTCAAAATCGGCGAAGGCGGCCTCGTAACTGGCCTGCTTTCTGAGGATAGTAATCCAGGACAATCCGGCCTGCTGACCATCGAGGCAAAGCTTGGCAAACAGCTCTTTGGCATCGTAAACCGGCCTGCCCCATACCTCATCGTGATACTGCTGGTACTGCGCATCATCGCTGACCCAAGCGCATCTCACTTTGTTATCTGCCATTCAAAGTCCCTATTTAGCCGTAAATTCGCTCAAAAATAGCCTACATAAGCACAGATCTACAAGGTATAATCGAACCCATTTTCTATTTTCAGCTGACAGCAGTAGACATGACGACGAAATACGACGTAAAGACATTCCAGGGCTTTATCTTGACCCTGCAGGATTACTGGGCTCAGCAAGGCTGTGCCATTGTCCAACCACTGGATATGGAAGTCGGTGCCGGCACCTTCCACCCTCAGACCTTCCTGCGCGCCCTCGGCCCTGAGCCAATGAGCAGCGCCTATGTGCAGCCTTCACGCCGCCCAACCGATGGTCGCTACGGTGAAAACCCGAACCGCTTGCAACACTACTACCAGTTCCAGGTCGTATTGAAGCCATCCCCTGACAACATTCAGGAACTCTACTTGGGCTCGCTGCAAGCCCTGGGCATCGACACCCAAATCCACGACATTCGCTTCGTAGAAGACAACTGGGAATCGCCAACACTGGGCGCCTGGGGTCTGGGCTGGGAAGTGTGGCTCAACGGCATGGAAGTGACTCAGTTCACCTACTTCCAGCAAGTGGGCGGTATCGAATGTAGCCCAGTGACCGGTGAAATCACCTATGGTCTGGAGCGTCTGGCGATGTACATCCAGGGCGTAGACAGCGTTTACGATCTGGTCTGGACCGATGGCCCTATGGGTCGCATCACCTATGGCGATGTGTTCCACCAGAACGAAGTAGAACAGTCTACCTATAACTTTGAGCACGCCGATGTGGACTTCCTGTTCGGCATGTTCGACCAATGCGAAAAAGCCTGTCAGCATTTGTTGTCATTGGAAACTCCTCTGCCTCTGCCCGCTTACGAGCAAGTCATGAAGGCCTCACACGCGTTCAACCTGCTGGATGCCCGTCACGCTATCTCTGTGACCGAGCGTCAGCGCTACATTCTGCGTGTGCGCACCATGGCCAAGGCAGTTGCCGAAGCCTACTACAAGGCCCGCGAAGCCCTCGGCTTCCCGATGTGCAAATAAGAGGAAGATTAAATGAAATTCGAAAACCTGCTCATCGAAATCGGTACCGAAGAGCTGCCACCGAAGGCGCTGCGCACCCTGGCCGAATCCTTTCAGGCCAACTTCAGCGAAGAGCTGACCAAGGCCGAACTGCCATTTGAATCTATCGAATGGTATGCCGCCCCACGTCGTCTGGCCCTGTACGTTAAGGGTCTGGCTACCTCTCAGGAAGACAAAGTCGTTGAAAAGCGCGGTCCTGCCGTGCAGTCCGCTTTCGATGCCGAGGGTAACCCAACCAAGGCCGCCGAAGGCTGGGCCCGTGGTAACGGTATAACCGTAGCCGAAGCCGAGCGTCTGGCCACTGACAAAGGCGAATGGCTGGTTTATCGTGCCAATGTCGCCGGTGAGCCCACTGCGGCTCTGGTGCCTGCTATGACCCAGCGCGCGCTCGACAAGCTGCCTATCCCCAAGCCAATGCGCTGGGGCAGCAACAGCACTCAGTTTATCCGCCCAGTACACACAGTTACCCTGCTGCTTGGCAGCGAACTGATTGCCGGTGAAGTGCTGGGTATCCAGTCTGACCGCGTTATCCGTGGCCACCGCTTTATGGGTGAGTCCAGCTTCAGCCTGGATCATGCCGACAACTATCTGGCCGCTCTGAAAAAGCGCGGTAAAGTTATCGCCGACTATCAGGCCCGTAAAGCCCTGATCAAGCTTGATGCCGAAAAGGCCGCTGCCGAGATTGGTGGCAACGCCGACATCGAAGAAAGCCTGCTGGAAGAAGTGGCTTCACTGGTTGAGTGGCCGGTGGTACTCACCGCCCACTTCGAAGACAAGTTCCTGGCTGTGCCTGCTGAAGCACTGGTGTACACCATGAAGGGCGACCAGAAGTACTTCCCGGTATTCTCAAACGAGGGCAAACTGCTGCCAAACTTCATCTTTGTGGCCAATATTGAGTCCAAAGATCCGTCGCAAATCATTGCCGGTAACGAGAAGGTAGTTCGTCCACGTTTGGCCGACGCCGAGTTCTTCTTCAATACCGACAAAAAACACACCCTTGCAAGCCGTCTTGCGAGCCTTGAAACCGTAGTATTCCAGAAGCAACTGGGCACCCTGAAAGACCGCGCCGAGCGCATCTCTGCACTTGCTGGCTTTATCGCGGGTCAGATTGGCGCTAGCAGCGAAGAAGCTGCCCGTGCAGGTTTGCTGTCAAAGTGCGACCTGATGACCAACATGGTGATGGAATTCACCGACACCCAGGGCACCATGGGCATGCACTATGCGCGCCTCGACGGTGAAGCCGAAGCCGTTGCTGTGGCACTGGAAGAGCAATACAAGCCCAAGTTCAGTGGCGACAGCGTGCCAAGCGCCGGTGTTTCCTGCGCCGTGGCTCTGGCCGAGAAGCTCGACACCCTGTCTGGCATCTTCGGTATCGGTCAGGCGCCAAAAGGCGCTGCAGACCCGTTCGCACTGCGCCGCGCCGCCATTGGTGTGCTGCGTATCATAGTTGAGAACAAGCTGCCGCTGGATCTGGTTGATTTGATTGCCAAAGCTGTCGAACTGCACGGCGCCAACCTCAGCAATGCCCAGGCTGCTGATGAAGTGCTTGAGTTCCTGATGGCCCGCTTCCGCGCCTGGTATCAGGACAAAGGCATCAGTACCGACGTTATCCTCGCAGTACTGGCCCGTCGTCCAACCCGCCCTGCGGATTTTGATGACCGGATCCTGGCGGTAAGCCACTTCCGCACCCTGGAGCAAGCCGCTGCACTGGCCACCGCCAACAAGCGTGTGTCCAACATTCTGGCCAAGGTAGAAGGTGAACTGCCAAACAGCATCAGTGCTGCACTGCTGAGTGAAGCCGCTGAAAAGGCACTGGCCGCCAAGCTTGCCGAAGTGACGCCAGTGATTGCCCCGCTGTTTGCTGCCGGTAACTACCAACAGGCTCTGACCGAACTGGCTGCCCTGCGCGAGAGCGTCGATCAGTTCTTCGAAGACGTGATGGTCATGGCCGACGACCAGGCGCTTCGTAACAACCGTCTGGCACTGCTTGGTAACCTGCGCGACCAGTTCCTGCACGTAGCCGACATTTCTCTGCTTCAGTAATGCTGCAGTAGCGATGCCTGTCATAAAAAAACGCGCCTCAGGGCGCGTTTTTTATTACCAGAGTTGCTGACACCCTGCTTTTGCTAAACCTCAACTTGCCAGCTGCAACAGTTTTTCGTGCAGGTCATCGAAGGTTTCTCTGTCCATGCCGATTCGCTCCAGCAAAGTAACAAGCTGAGCCTCATCAATACGCTCGGCCTGCCACAGCATGGAACATTCGCTTATATGGTTTGCAGTCCAAATGGCTTTGGGCAAAGGATCTGTGGGCATATTGTGTGGATTGGCCAGCGCCGCCAGAGAGCGGGCAAACAAAGGTGGTAGCTGCCAGCTTCTCACCAGCACAGCACTGAGCAGCAGTGACTTTGAGGTCATTACCTGACGAAACAGCCAGGACCTGGGCTGTTCACCGGCCTCAGCCTTGGTGAATGCATCAATAAGCATCTGAAATATAGCGATTTTACCAACATCATGTAGTAAGCCGAGCATAAAGGCGGTGTCCTGCTCTTCGCGGGTCAGTTCCGATGCCAGATAGGCCACCTGTAATGAGTGACGCCAGACCTCAGAGCCAAAGCGCCGGTAGTAAATTGGTTTTATTTCAATCACTTCACGCACGCGCACGCTGGTAACAAATCGTCGAAGCTGTTCGCGCCCCAGGGCCACCACGGCCTGCTGTAAACTGGTGATATCCTTGCTGCTGCGTCTGAAGGCGGGAGAATTACAGAGTTTCAGCACTTCGGCGCTGAGCACTGGGTCACGCTTGATGTACTTAAGCACCTCGTCGGTGTCTACCTCAGGATCGGCCAGTTGTTTGTCGAGCTCAATGATATCGTGCGGCAGCTTCAAAACCTTATCGGCAATCACACTGGGCTGAGCCAATGCCTGTTCGACATTGGCTATCACCTCCTTTTCGAGGTTGTTGGCTATCCCCCCAGTGTCTTTGCCCCCGGTAAACAGCAAGCTGTAGAACAGTGCGGTAACGTCCACTGTTGGGCTATGGGCCTCCTCCCTGGCCGGCTGTGCCACCACGGCCGCCGAACTGCGCACCTGCGCTCTGGCCACCGCTTCGGCGGTTTTTGCAGCCAGACCTTCACCACTTAAACTGCGTGGTCGCTCGACGATGGTGTTGTCCCTGATATTAAAGAGCTTATTAAAAAGCCGCATAAAAAACTGCCCCTGACTTAAATCGCTGAGATTGTCACGTTGCCCACAGAACCGGGCTGAAAAAACATTTGGCAGGCATCTATCAATACTAGGCGCTGAGCCCAAATTTGCCAGTTAACCCAAGGCCTTCCTGCCCAGCCATTCAAATTTGATACACACCTTAATCGCGGCTTAATAAATGGCGAAAATACCAACATTTTCGCAGCAATTCATTGACATGACAGAGGCCATTTTTTAGGGTCGAATGATACCTGTTAATCGGCAAAAACATCATGCCCAATCAGCCATTTCCGGACATTGCCTTACTGGGTGAACATCACCTGCTACTAACACTGGCAAACACCGGCTGTACCGCCTCAACACTTGCCAATCAGGCAAAGATTTGGGCGTTGGCACAGGAGTGTCGCAGCAAGGGCGGGCTGACCGATATAACCCCCGGCATGAACAATCTCACCCTGTGCCTGGAGGCCAATCAGGACCCCAATAGCTGGCAGCAATGGCTGCAGAATATTTGGCCCCGTCTGCCGGTTGAAATTCCGGATGGGCGCCTGCATCGGGTACCCGTGCGTTACGGCAATGACCATGGCCCAGACCTGGAAGCCGTGGCCCGCTTCCACCACACATCCGCCGAAGAGATTATCCGCGCCCACTGCGCTACTGAGTATCGGGTAATGTTTTTAGGGTTTCTGCCGGGTTTTGCCTATTTGTCCGGGCTGCCAAGCCAGTTGCACACACCCAGGCTGAATGTGCCACGACAACAGGTGCCCGCCGGCAGCGTAGGCATTGGCGGTGCCCAAACCGGTATCTACCCCTGTCAGGCTCCAGGCGGCTGGCAACTGATAGGTCGGACTGAATTGCCGCTATTTGATGCCAAACAGGAGCCTCCGTGCCGTTTTGCACCGGGTGACCGGATCCAGTTTGTCAGGGAGGTTTCCTGATCATGTTGGAAGTGCTGCAGGCAGGTATTCAAACCACGGTGCAGGATCTCGGCCGCAGCGGCGTTGCCCATCTGGGCCTGCCCCGCAGTGGCGCGCTGGACCGTCAGGCTCTGCTGCTCGCCAACCGGTTGCTGGGGAATCCGGATAACACTGCTGGCCTCGAGTTTGCTTTGGGTCAGTCGAGTCTTAGATTTAACCGCGATGCCTGGATTGCGCTCACCGGTGCCGACTTCGATGCCCGAATCGATGCCAAGCCGGTCTGGAGCGGCTGGCGCAGCCTGATTAAAGCCGGGCAGACACTTAGCCTGCGCGGCCCCAAGGCGGGCATGCGAGCCTATTTGTCGGTGGACGGCGGTATTCAGGTGCCCCTGTTTATGGGCTCAGCCAGCACGGATTTATCCAGCGGCCTGGGCGGCCTTGAAGGGCGAGCACTGAGGTCCGGCGACCGACTTGAGCTTGGGCCAGAACGGTCGCTGAAGCATCAGGTAGGCGCTATGCAAAGCCCCTGGGACAATCAGATAAGGGTGCTGCCAGGGCCGCAATATCCCCTGCTCGCCGAAACCTCAATACTCACAGAGTCGATGTGGCAATTACAGCCAAGCAGCAATCGTATGGGTGCCAGATTGACGGGGCCAACGCTGCGCCTGAGGGCACCGCTGGAGATGGCCTCCCAGGGCGTGTTCCCCGGGGTTATCCAACTGCCTCCATCGGGACAACCCATAGTGCTGTTAAACGATGCGCAAACCACCGGTGGTTATCCAATTGTGGCCACAGTGATTGAGGCCGATCTGTGGAAACTCGCCCAGGCTCGGCCAGGGCAATCACTGCAATTTGTGTTGGTCGACCGCGCCGAGGCGCTGGCCGCTTGCGAGCGTTGGAAACAGTATTTTTATCGCCTCGGCCGCGCCCTGGGCAGCGGAGAAGCCCATGTCTAATCTTCAGTTAAACGCCGATGTAGGCGAAGGCTATCCTTTTGATGCCGAGATTCTCGCACTGGTGGATGCCGCCAACATTGCCAGTGGTGGCCACGCCGGCGACTCAGACAGCATGCGCGCCACGGTAAAGCTTGCCGTGGCAAACGGCTGCCTGATTGGCGCCCATCCGTCATTCCCCGATAAAGCCAACTTTGGCCGCTTGCCGATGAACATGGATGCCACCGAGCTGACCACCAGCCTTATCGCCCAAATCCAGGCCCTGAAGCAGATTTGCGATGATGAAGGCGCGGTAATGTTTCACGTGAAACCCCATGGTGCTCTCTACAATCAGGCCGCTTTCGATAAAGAGTTGGCCACATGCCTTATCGAGGCGATACAGGCCGTCGACTCCGGGCTGGTATTAATGGGGTTGGCGGCGAGCCCGCTGCTGCAATGGGCCCGTGAAGCTGGCCTTAAGGTGCAGGCGGAGGCCTTTGCTGACCGCCGCTACGAGGCCGACGCTACCCTGGTGTCGCGGCAAAAACCGGGGGCCGTAATCCACAACCAAGCCGAAGCGCTGGCGCAGGTGCAGGCGTTAATGTCGGGCAAGCTCGCCAGTATCGATGGCACCCCACTCAGGCTAAGGGCCGACACCCTGTGCCTGCACGGTGACAATCCCGAGGCGTTGCAGTTTGCCCGCCGCATACGGGCATTACTGGAGGCGAGCCATGCTGAATGAGCTGCTCGCCCTCAACTACTGGCCGCTGATCGGCATACCCGTGGTGGTGCTGGGCTTCGCCTTGAGATTCAACCCCTTGCTGGTTGTTACCCTTGCGGGGCTTATTACCGGCTGGGCCGTTGGCATGGATGCCGCGACTTTGCTGGAGACCTTTGGCGAGAAGTTTCTCTCCAGCCGCCAGCTGGCGTCTTTTCTGCTGATCCTGCCGGTGATAGCCCTGCTGGAGCGGCACGGCCTCAGGGAGCGTGCCAAGGGCTGGATTGCCACCATCAAAAGCGCCACCACGGCGCGCATTTTGTCGCTCTACTTTGTGGTGCGCGAAGCCAGTGCCGCGCTGGGGCTGTTAAGCCTTGGCGGCCATGCCCAAACGGTGAGACCGCTGCTGGCCCCCATGGCCGAAGCCGCCGCCATCAATGCCTACGGGCCACTGCCCAAACCCATTCGCGACAAAATCGCTGCCCACGCCGCAGCCTGTGACAATGTGGCCATGTTCTTTGGTGAAGACATCTTTATCGCTTTCGGCGCCGTGCTGCTCATGGATGCCTTCCTCAAAGAAAATGGCATCCACGGCATCGAACCTTTGCACATAGGCCTGTGGGCAATTCCCACCGCCGTCGCGGCGCTGATTATTCATCTGTTCCGGCTCTCAAGGCTGGAAGCCGGCATTCGCCGCGATATAGCCCAATGGCAAGCGAAAGAAGACGCCAATCAGCAGGAGGCCGAAGCATGAGCCTTATCAGTATCGACGATATCTATCTGCTGATTGGGCTGGTGGTGGCCATTTTGGTGATACTGACCCTGAAAGACAAACAACATCCTAAACGGCTGACCACAGCCCTGTTTTGGGGTCTGTTTGGCAGCCTGTTCCTGTTTGGCGATCTGGCGGTAGATACCCTGGGCGCCAAACTGGCGCACCAGATTGCCGGCGCCATGGTGATTGGTATCGCCGTACTGGCGGGAATGGGCTGGGTCAGCCTAGGCAGCTATCAGGAAACCAGCCAGGCGCAGAAAGCGGCCAGCGCCGAGCGTCTGGGTAATCGCATCTTTTTGCCGGCACTGCTTATCCCCCTGCTTACGGTAGCGGCTACCCTGCTGCTTGCGGGAGTCAGCGTCGGTGATGTTCTCCTGCTCGACCCCAAACATCAAACCCTGGCGGCACTGGCGCTGGCATGCGGCATCGCCCTGCTGGTGGGCTGGCGTCTGACCGGCGACAACCCGCTCAAGGCGGTGGCCGAGTCGCGCCGGTTGGTAGACAGCATCGGCTGGGCCGCGATTCTGCCACAAATGTTGGCTATGCTTGGTGGAGTGTTTGTCGTGGCGCAAACCGGCGACAGCATCAAGGCGCTGGTCAGTTTGTTTGTAGACCCCAATAATCGCTTTGGACTGGTGGTTATTTACTGTGTGGGCATGGCGCTGTTTACCATGATCATGGGCAATGCCTTTGCCGCCTTCCCGGTGATGACCGCCGGTATCGCCCTGCCGTTTTTGATTGAGGGTCAAGGCGCCAGCCCGGCGCCCCTGATGGCCATTGGCATGTACTCGGGTTATTGTGGCACCCTGATGACGCCCATGGCGGCCAACTTCAACATAGTGCCGGCAGCGCTGCTTGATTTGGACGACAAGTATCAGGTCATTAAGGTGCAGATCCCCACGGCGCTGGCGCTGCTGACAACCAACATATTGCTGATGTATTTCATCGTTTTTGACTGAGTGAGCCCATTATGAAACCCGTGCCACTGATTTTGCTCACCGGATTTGAACCCTTTGGCGGCGAGGTAATTAACCCATCCTGGGAGGCAGTAAAAAACCTCGATGGCGAGCTAATCTGCCGCCACAGGATCAAGGCCATCAAACTGCCCTGCGTGTTTCACGATGCGCTCAGCCAGCTAACCGAGGCCATCGATTACCACCAGCCAGCGCTGGTGCTCTGTGTTGGCCAGGCTAGCGGACGCAGTGAGCTGACCCTTGAGCGTATTGGCATCAATATCGACGATGCCAGAATTGCCGATAATCGCGGCCAGCAACCCATCGATGAACCCGTGATAGCCGATGGTCCGGCGGCCTACTTTGCCACCCTGCCCATCAAGGCCATGGTGCGCGACCTGCGCGAAGCCGGGATACCTGCGGCCGTGTCCAACACCGCCGGCACCTTTGTCTGCAACCATGTGCTCTATGGCATGCTGCATCAGTTGAGCCAAACCCCTGAATGCCGCGGCGGCTTTTTGCATATTCCGCTGGCACCCGAACAAGCCTCAGGGCTGCCGGGCACGCCATCAATGGCGCTGGAAACCGTTATCCACGGCCTGCGACTGATGCTGGCCACAGCCGTAACAACAGCCACCGACATCCACGAGAGCGCCGGGCTGACCCACTGATGGCCTTCAACGATACCTTCCGTTTGAGCTGCCACGCAGTGATCACCAATGATGGAGGTAAGGTGCTACTGCTCAAAGCGAACTACGGCAACTATCAATGGGGGCTTCCAGGCGGCGCACTGGAGCCCGGCGAAACCATACATCAGGCTCTGATACGCGAATGCCTTGAAGAACTGGGGCAAGTGGTGGAAATCCAATGTCTCACTGGCGTGTATTTTCACTCGGCTTATAACTCACAGGCCTTCATCTTTCGCGCCCACTTAGCTCAGCCCAACATAGTGCTTAGCACCGAACACGACGAGTACGGCTTCTTTGAAATAGAGAGCCTCTCAACCGTGCAGCAGCGCCGCGTACGCGAATGTCTAGACTTTAATGGCCAGGTTCAAAGCGCCGCATTTTAAGCACCAGCGTGGTTACGCTCCCTTGCGATGCTGAGGTGCAATTTCTTAAATGAACGCATCGAATCATGAGTCATCCAAACATTGGTGAAATTATTCCTTCAATTAACAAGCCATTGCGAGCGGTGGCTAAATTCTGTCCAATGAAACATAAAAAAGGGAAAGCACAGCTTTCCCTTTTGACTCATTCATCCCCTGAGGCTTATGTGCCTTACAGCCGTAGCTGTTCACTGCGGGAGCGGCGCTTGCCGTCGGCACCTATCGCCCGCGCCTCGACGTTTTTCCCACTGACAGCTACGGGTGCGGTCCATGGTTGCCAGTCGCCACCATCGAGCCGATATTCCAGCCTGGTGCCCGGGTAAGGGTGATTCAGGTGTAATTGCGCCGGGGCCGCATTCACGCCCGGTTCAATTTTAATACCCGGCAGCGCGATGCGATAGAAAATACCCGCCTTCTCCAGCTTGGCGAACTCACGCTGACCAAGGGCATTGGCGAAGCCTTGCCAATCACGACTTCTTGCCTGCTGACGAGCCTTGTCAAAGTAGCTGGTTTCACGGCTGAAATGACGGCCGCTTTGATACTCAAGCTCCCAATCCGCTTTGCGCCAGGCGCGTTCGGCCAGCGCCAGCATCCGCGGGTAAACCATGTATTCCGCCATGGCATCGCTGCGGATCATCTCGCTCCATAGCTGGCCTTGCAGCCCCGCCGCCTTTTTGCCCGGCAACAAGGGCTCTTTATCATCGGCGCGATAGACCTGGCCGCGAACGTCGGTCCAGAACTCTGCATGGGCAGGCAGATTGTCCGGCATAAAGCTGAACACCTTAAAACTGTCCAGCGCCCGGGTCGCCCAGTGGTTACCGGTTTCCTCCGGGTGGCTCACATAGGGGAAGTCGAAGTAAGTAACCTGCGGGGTGGAAATCACCACCTGCCAGCCCAAATTCATCTGCCGGTGAGCGACCTGATGCCCCTCTTCTGCCAGCAGGCTCCAGGCATTGGATTGGACCTCGCGCGGCATCAGCTCGGGGCGGGTTTCTCCCATGCCATCGTTCCAGCCGGCCACCTGGATATTGCGCTTGGCCAGCATGGCGCTCACCTTCTCAATAAAGTAACCATTGAGGCTGTGGATTTGCGGCTCTTTTGCTCTTAGCGCCTGACAGGCCGGTGACTCAACCCAGGCTCCGGCAGTTTCATCGGCGCCGATATGATACAGCGACAGAGGTACGCCCTCGGCGCTGTGCATGGCCGCAATCTCATCCACCACCTTGCCAACAAAACGGTAAGTCGACTCAAGACACACATTCAAGGTGTTGTCCCTGTAGTACTGAATCGATTGGTATTGGGTGGTATCGGTAAATTCGGTCAGCAGATACTCGCTGGCCTCAGCGTCCTTTGCCGATGCCATCAGGCGCCGATAACGGGCCTCCATGGCCTGAATCGCCGCCCGTGAATGCCCCGGCATATCCAGCGAGGGAATGAGCTGGATATGGTGCGCGGTGGCCAGGCGCAGCAGGCGCCGATAATCAGCCACACTCAGGTAACCATCCACCTGTGACGAGCCGCTGATGCCACTGCCAAGCTGGGGCAGCAAACAGCGGTTTTCATCCAAATCGAAACAGCGGCGACCGCCTATTTCAGTGAGCTCCGGCAGCCCGGGGATCTCCAGCCGCCAGCCTTCATCATCGGCCAAATGCAGATGCAGTTTGTTGAGCTTGTAAGCGCCCATCTGCACTATCAAACGCTCAAGAAACGCCAGCGAGTGGAAGTTACGCGCCAAATCCACGTGCATGCCGCGAAAGGCGTAGCGCGGGCTGTCGTTAATACTTACCAATGGCAGTTTGCCTTCTGCAGGTGCAATCAAACCCGCCAGGCTTTGCAGGCCATAAAAGAGCCCGGCCTCACCGTCGCCTTCAAGGCGAATACCCGAGGCCTCGATATCGAGCCGATAGCCCTCAGGACTTACAGGCCTGGCACTATCAGCTGCCATGAGGGACACCACCAGCGGCACGCCGGTTGGCGATGGTTTAAACCCCAGCGACGCCAGCCGCGACAGCGCTGCGTCCATGGCGGCTGACATCCGGGCTGCCTCATCGGCGCTGGCGGCCTCAAGCTTGAGCCTAAAGCCGCTGGCGATGGCAATGCCTTCCCCCGAATGAGCCTTCATCTGCACCGGCATAGGGATAAGCGCAGGCGTTTGTGATGCTAAAGCCTGCTCGCCATCAAGGCTCGCCAGCCCAGCGTAATAGTCATACAACCACTCGCCGTCAGCCAGCGGGGTCTTGTCGCGTTCATCAAGCAGAAATTGGGCGGCAGAATCAAACGGCGCCAGATACGGCTGCCGCTCAAGGCCGGTTTCGGGATCATGTTGCAACTGAGTGCTGGCAATCACCTTGGCCTCACCGACCGCCAGCAATACAAAATTCGGCATAAATTCAGAGCGGGTGATTTGTGAGCCCTTGCTGTAAAAACTCACCCTGTGGCCCTGCCCAGCTTTCAGGCCGTTAAAACCGGGCCCCGGGCTTAACTGATGCAAATCACCGTTGATATGGCGAATAACAAACTCGTCGCCCTCTACCTGATACACGGGGGTGAGCTGGCTGAAGTAGATTGACCAGTCGTTTGCTGCCACCTCATTTGGCGAGGTCAATGTCACGCTGGAGAGGTAGCAGCGGCGCTGTGCAGCCGGACAGTGCTTGGCCGCACTGTCTTCGAGCCGATATTGAACACTCAGGGTGTCGGCGGATGGCGCAGCGTACACACTCACACTCAAGCATAAGCCCGCGCCCAGGCAGAAATCAGGCCACAGCCATTTCATGGTTGCTATCTCCTTTATATTGGAAAAACCAGTGGGCAGCGCCAATCAGCGCCGCATTGGCCTCGGTTGAAGCACGAATGCTCAGGCCCTCGAGGCGACTGACATCGGCGCGTTCAGCAAGCCGCTGCCACAGCGCGTCGTTAAACAGCGCAAAGGCCTGGCTGACCGAGCCACCCAGCACAATTTCAGCCGGATCGTAGGCCAGCAGTGTCTGATAAATCAGCTCAGCCAGATGCTCGCCAAAACGCTGAAACAGCACCAGCGCATCTGTGTCCCCCGCCAGCGCCCGTGCCCGCACCTGCTCACCAGGACAATGGGCAAAGCGGCGGAAAAACTGCCCCGAGCAGTAGTGTTCCATAATGCCATCGAGATAGGGAAAGCAGCCAATTTCCCCCGCAGCGCAGTGCTTGCCCGAATACAGGCGTCCATCAAACACCACACCGGCGCCCACCCCAGTGCCCAGAGTAATGCCGAGTAAATTACGCTTGTTGCCGAGCACCGACTCACCGAGGGCGAACAGGTTGGCATCGTTATTCAAACTCACCGGCAGCTGAAAACGCGCTTCGAGGTCGGCAGCCAGTGGCTTGCCAATCAGGCACGGCAGGTTCATCACCTCCAGCAAGGTACCGTTTTGCAGCGATACTGTGCCCGGCACACCAATCGCAATGCCCCGAACAGATCCATCAAGCTGCGGCTCAATGGCCTGGTTCAGAAACTGCAGCATTCCGGCATAGTCGGCCTGCTGCGGCACAGGCAATCGGGTAATGGCCGTAACCGCATCGGTTTGAGTCGCATGCTTATCGGGGTAAGCCACCCGGCCAATGGCAAGCTTGGTGCCGCCCAAATCCAAACACAGCACACTCATCACGCTTGCTCCCCGGCCGATTGACCACCAAGCAGGGTACGGTTTCGCACCAGCGGCGTGGCGCTCAGACCAACCCAGGCAATATAGCCAAGGGGCAGCAGCAACACCATCAGTCCCAGCCTCAGGCTGACAAACCACTCAGCAACCAGCCCAATCAACGGCGAAATCAGGGCGCCGCCTATGATGCCGGTACAGAGAATACCGGCAAATGCGCCGTGATCCTCCGCCCGCGAGTTGAGTGCCAGCGAGAAGATCACCGACCACAGAATAGAAATAAAGAAGCCAACCAATGGGAAACAAAGTACAGCCAGTTGGCTTCCGCCCCAGACAGCGAGCAAGAACGCAGTCGTTGCCCCCAGGGAAAACAAAATCAGTAGTTTCTGGCTGTCCACCAGCTTGAGCAGCAGCAAGCCCAGCACGCAGCCAAGGGTCATATAGAGCCAGAAGTCGCTCACCACAGAGGCGCCCACAGCCACGCTGTCGAGTCCGTGGTAGTGCTCGAGGAACACAGAAATGGCATTAGCTACCCCTTGCTCCAGCGCCACGTAAGCGACAATGGCGAAAAAGAATTTACGCACAGTGGCATCGGCAAACAGCGCCTTGTGTTTGTGCCAGCTGCCGACCCGCTCATCCTGCACCCGTACTACCCGGCTGATGGACAAAAACCAAGTCAGGCATTGCATCAGCACGGCCACCAACGCAAACAGGGCATACATCCCCAGCCAGGCCATGGTGTCGGGGTTATCGGTCACCAATTGCTGATAGATAAGCGGTGTCAGGGTGGCGGCGCCGCCGAATGCCAGCTGGGCTGCCACCGAGAAAAAAGCAAAGTGCTCCGGGCCCGCGGCCTGACGCAGCAGCGGATTAATCGCCACCTGCAGCAGGCTCATACCAGCCCCGATACAAAACAGACTGACCATGGCCACAGTAAAGCTGGGATACAAATAAAACCCGCTGGCGCCCACAAAGGCGAGGCCGAATGCCAATAACATCACCCGCTTTTCACCCTGCGCTTCCACCAGCATACCGGCAGGAATCGACATCACCCCGTAGGCGATAAAAAAGGCGAAGGGAAACAGCCCAGCCAGGCTCAGGCCAATGTTATAACTGTCAATCAGCGCAGGGAAAATTGGCCCCATGCTGTTGGTTATCAGTGAGATCACAAAAAAGGTGATCAGGGCATACAGCACTATCCATCGGTTATTCACGGTCAGCTCCTCTGTGGGATTTCAAGCTATTGTGACCGCAGGCATTCGCCACCGGTGATACCCCTGCCACCGGTATCGGTACTTTTCACGCACCCGAAACCGGCGCCGGCGCGGCAATTGCGATAGAAAAGTATCAAGCGTACAGAATCCGGTATTACCGAAAAGGCGAATGGACAGCACAATGGAGTTGGGCTTTCATAGCCATCCCCCTGCGAAAACAAAGGAGTTCAAAGGAATGAAGCCCTTATGTGAAAAAGTCATCCCGGATGAAAACAGTTCCTGGCGTTTTGGGCGTTACGATTGGCTGGAGATGGAATTCAACTGGCACTATCACCCCGAATATGAAATCTGCCTGACGCTGGGGGGCCGCGGGCTGCGCTATATGGGCGATCATATTGGTCGCTATGGCGAGTGGGATCTGGTGCTCATCGGCCCGGATATGCCCCACGCCTGGCAGTCTGAGCTCAGTGGTATCGAGCAGCGGGTGTATGTAGCGCAGCTGCCTGCCAGCTGGTTGCATCAGCAGCTGGCCGATCAGCCCGAGTTTGCCGCGCTGGCACCGCTGTTGAATCAGGCTGGCCGGGGGCTGAAATTCAGTGAAGCCAACGCCAAAGCCGCCCTGCCGCTATTTGAAGCCATGGAACAGGCCACCCCACTCAGAAGGCTGATCCTGCTGCTGGAATTGCTGCAACTTATGCTAACCGACCGCAGCGCCCACGCGCTTTCCAGTACCCTGTATGCCAATAACAGCAAGCAGGAATACGCGGTGAAAAAGCTCGACCGGGTGATTGAGTACATCTACGAAAACTACACCACTGAACTGAGCGCAGGTGAGCTGGCCAAGCTGGCCCATATGAGCACCAACCATTTTCATCGTTTCTTCAAACAGCGAACCGAAAAAACCCTCACCGAGTTCATCAATCAGCTGCGGATTGCCAAGGCCTGCAAGCTGCTGATCACCCAACACAGCCCGATTTCGGCCATCAGCGACCAATGTGGCTTCAACAACCTGTCCAACTTCAACCGGCGCTTTTTGCAGATAAAAGGTATTCAGCCCAGCCTTTTCCGCCAGCGCTTTCGCGGCAAGTCAGTGCCCATTTAACGCCGGACTGACTAACCGGCTTTGGCGGTAAAAAACTGCTGCATCAGGCACTGACTGAACGCCGATGCCGCCGCGCGCAAGTCTGCCGCCGGAGGCTGGTATGGCATGACCAGTTGGGGATTTCTGTCATCCAGCCCTGCCAGCAGCGCATACCAACTGGGCCTGAAATAGGCCAGTTTGCTATCATGCTGATGTAAAAAGGCATCCAGATCCCCGCCCGCTCGCCACACGGTGAGCAGCTCGCTGAGCAAGGGCCCTGCCGGTGTTTGGCTGGCCGTCTGCCAGAATTCACTGTCCCGGCGCCGCGCACACAGATAATGGGCCTGAATGTAGTCCACAATGCCATCCATCAGGGTTCGCCAAGCCTGATTAAAGGCCTGTTGACGGCTTGCCAGTGGCGTATCCAGCGTCTCCTGTTGCAGGTACTGCTCCAGGGTATGCTGGGTCACCATCAAGGATGTAGCTTCCAGCGGCTCCACAAATCCCTGCGCCAGGCCGATGGCAAGCACATTGCCTTGCCAGCAGCGGCTGCGCACGCCAACTTTCATCGACAAGTGTTTTACTGCTACATCGGGCGTCAGCCCCAGGCGCGCCCTGAGCCTGAAGGCCGCTTCATCGGCGCTCAAGTGAGCCGAGCTGTAGACATAGCCATTGCCGGTACGACTGGCCAGCGGAATTTGCCAAAGCCAGCCAGCTTCCAGCGCCTCGGCCCGGGTGAACGGCATGCCGGACACAGCCTCAGTGGCCACGGTCACGGCGCTGTCGCATAACAGCTTGTCTGCCAGGGATTCAAACGGCACCTGCAGCGCATCGCCAATCAGCAGCGCCGCAAAGCCGCTGGCATCGATAAAACGGCTGGCATCCAGACGCGGACCGTCGGAAAGGCTCACCCCGGCCAGTGTATCCGCATCCTGCCTGTGCACCTGCACCACCTCGGCGGCAATACGCTGCACACCAGCGCTTTCGGCCACCCGACGCAGCAGCGCCGCCAGTTTGGCAGCATCGAAGTGATAGCCGTATTCCAGTGGTGCCGGCAGCGGCTTTGCCGCGATTGGATCTACACCCGCTCTGGCAAGCCTTGCGGCAATGAAATACTCATCCGGGCCGGTCCAGGGGCCACGGCCACGACGCCTGGCGTTGGCGCCAAGGTAAAATACCTCTGCCGCCTTAAGATCCATCGGGCTTAGGAAGGGGTGAAAGTAGCGCTGCTCATCACCACCCCAGTTACCGAAATCGATGCCGGTTTTAAAGCTGGCATCGCACTCGGGCATCCACTGTGACTCCGCCAGCCCCAACGTCGCCATCAGCCGGCCAAAGTGCGGCGTAGAGCCTTCGCCAACACCTATGGTGCCAATCCGTTCCGATTCCACCAGCGCAATACGCCACTGGGGCCGCAAACGACTGCAAAGTGCCGCCGCCATCCACCCGGCGCTGCCACCGCCCACAATCAGCAAGTCGAACTGCTGCATCCTGTCCTCCAACCAAGGCCTTTTCCAAACACAAAGAGCCGATACAGGATCGGCTCTTTTCGTTGGCTCAGATTCAGAAGCGGTAAGCCGCTCCCAGGAAGTAGCGCGAACCAAACTCGATGGTGTTTTGGGTCAGACCGTAGTTCACGTCATAGGACTGAACCACTTCGTTGGTCAGGTTGACACCTTCGAGGCTGATATCGAGGTTTTCCATGGCATGCCAGATGATAGAGGCATCGACCTGCTGATAGCTGTCGTTGAGCACGTTCTGCACGCTGCCTACGCCAATGTACTCAGAGCGCCAGTTGTAGGCGACACGGGTACTGATGTAGTCGTTCTCAAAAAACACCGTGGTGTTGAAGGTGTCTTCCGACACGCCCGGCACCATTTGGGTGGTTCCATCCGGAGTCTGGGTTTCGCTGTCGACATAGGTGTAGTTGGCAATAAAACCAAAGCCATTGTCGAAGTTGTGCTGCAGCTGCAGCTCCAGACCCAGCACCTCACCATCGCCGCCACTCTGTGGCTTGGTTACCCGGCACTTGCTCCACTCAGGTTCGCTGGCACCACAGCCCTGCACGTATTCCACGGTTTGGGTGTTGAACACCATGTTGCTGATATCTTTGTAGAACAGTGCCGCAGACGCCATGGACGACTCAGTAAAGTACCACTCGATACCCAAGTCAGCCTGGTTTGCCTCGTAAGGCTTGAGGAAGGGGTTACCGCCGCTGGCCGAGCCAAAGCTGGCTTCGATGGCCAGACCCGGGTTCAGATCGCTGTAGTTAACTCTGGACATGACGCTGGATGCCGCAGCACGCAGAATAAGGTCATCATTCAGGTCATAGGCAAAGTTGATGCTTGGCAGCCAGTTGTCATAGCTGGCATCTTCCTCGAACGGAGAAATCTCGCCGCCGTTGCGGGTAAAGCCCGATGAGGTCTGGCTGGTATCCACATAACGCAGGCCCATGTTACCGCGGAAGTTTTCACCGCTGAAATCGGCCTGAACATAGAGCGCCAGCATGTCCTCAGACACGGTAAAGGTGTTGCCATAGTTAGCCACTTCCACCAGCTCGCCATTGGCATATTTGTCGCTGATAAAGGCCCACCACTTGTCGGCATCCAGATAGGCGTACGAGTTCAGGGTATGGCCGCTACTTTGGCTGTGCAGGCCGCTGAATACACCACCGCTCCAGTTGGAGAAGTTGCCGTTGGGCACAAAACCAATCACTTCAGAGGGGTTACGGTTAAAGGCAACCCGCTCGAAGTCGCTGCTGTTGTACTTCACGCCCACATCCAGCTTGTTAAAGAAGTCACCATCCAGCGGCAGGCTCAGATCCAGCTGGGCATAACGCACATCGTGGTCCTGTACTGTGGTTTCGTAGTTGGCTTCCTGGGCAAACTTAAGCTCGCTGGCATTGGTGGCATCCAGGCTGGTCAGCCACACCTGATAAGGTCCGGTGGCATCGTAGCTGAAGCCGCCATCGGTGCCGCCCTGACCATCGGGGAAGGCCGGGTCGCCAATGCGGTCGCCATCGTCTGTCGCCGGGATCCACCAGCTGGACGCGCCGCCCTGGGTGCCGCCTTCAGAAGTGGAACGGCCAATCACGCCTGATAAATCAAAGCCATCGCCACTGTACTTGCCCGACAGGTTAAGCACGTCCGATTCCATGTTCACCGCTTGGCGCACCACAGGGTTGTAAATGATGGAGGCATAGCCCGGCGCAATGGTGGCCTGGGCGGTACCGCCCTGAGCGTTGTTCACCACGTTGGATGAACCGGCGCCGCGGGCACCTATGGTGAGGAAGTTGTGGTTTACATGGGGGTTATCCAGCTCGAAGCGGAAGTAGTCCAGGCTGAACTCCAGCGCGTCAGTGGGGGCAAATTGCAGCGTCAGCTGAGCACTGCTGCGCTCACGCTCGGCCTTGTAAACCTGAGAGCCAATACCCCAGGCGCCGACGGTAGATTCCTGCCCGGTGGCTGCATCCTCGGCAAAGTACTCGTAATAGCCAGAGAGCGACTCGATCACATGGCGACCATCGACAATTTCTTCCACCGAGTAAGCGGCCAGCACACCCCAACGGGCATCTTCATCTTTCCAGCTGCCGAGGAAAGAGTAGCTGGGCTTGGTGTCATCGTAGAGGCTGCTTTGGGACGCTTCAGCCGACACCTGATAAGTATGGGCATCCAGCTCCAGCGGCTTGCGGGTTTTCAGGTTAACAGTACCACCGAGCGCGCCTTCTTCCATGGCGGCTTCCGGCGTCTTGAACACTTCAACTCCGGCGACCTGTTCGGCAGACAGCAGTTCCATATTAAAGGTACGGCTGGCTGGGCCAAGGTCATACCAAGAGGTGCTGGCAACTGTCTGACCGTTCAGCAGAATGCGGGTGTGCTCAGGGGCGGTACCGCGAATGGTTACGCCGCTTACTTCACCGTATTGGCGATCCACCGACACGCCGGATATGCGCTGCAGCGCGTCACCTATGTTCTTATCAGGGAACTTGCCGATGTCCTCTGCCGTTACTGCATCCACCACGGCATTGGCAAAGCGCTTGGTGTTCATCGACGCTTCCACCGAGCGGCGAATACCACGTACTTCAATCACTTCCACATTGGCGTTGGCTGCTTCGGCCTCCCCGGTTTCGGCTGCATGCACCTGGGTGCCCGCCAATGCCTGAGCCACACAAACGGCCAGGAGGGAGGTTTTAAATATCCGCTGATTTAACATGTCCTTGCTTCCCTGTTGTTATGGGTGTTGTTTTTTTCTTCAGGCTAACTTACAGGGATAGCCAAGCCTTGGGCGGTACTATTCATCCCGGCATTGGTATTTTTCTCTGCTATTTGACACCCGGATGACAGCGTTGTTGCGGCGAGATGGCACTCAGATAACCACATAAAAAGTGGCTGTTTTATAAGAAGTTATACGAAAGGGTTAATAAAAAAGGGAAAGCAGCTGCTTTCCCTTTTTGTTCCAAACCGAATACTTACACGTCCAGGTTGGCCACGTTGAGGGCGTTGGCCTCGATGAAGTCGCGGCGCGGTTCAACCTGATCGCCCATCAGGGTGGTGAACAGCTGGTCTGCAGCGATGGCATCTTCAATGGTTACCTGCAGCATACGGCGGCTTTCAGGATCCATGGTGGTTTCCCACAGCTGCTCTGGGTTCATCTCACCCAGACCCTTATAGCGCTGGATGTAGAGGCCGCGCTTGGACTCGCCCACCAGCCAGTCGAGGGCTTCGATAAAGCTGGTCACCGGCTTTACTTTCTCACCGCGCTGTACGTAGCCACCTTCTTCAATCAGGCCATCGAGGGCGTTGGCCAGAGCGCCAAGCTTGCGATAGTCGCTGGACTGGAAGAAGTCGTAGCTGAACAGATACTCATGGTCGATACCGTGGCGACGCAGGGTCACCTTAGGTACGTACACCTGACGCTCTGGGTCGTGTTCGGCCACGGCGTTGTATAGTACGCCGCTGCTTTCACGCTCAACCAGATCGGCCACAAAGGCATCACACCAGGCCTGTACCTTGGCCTGGTCGGCCAGCATGTCGTTGCTCAGCACTGGGTGGTAGAGCATACGATCGGTCAGCACTTCCGGATAACGTAGATCCAGACGGGCGATGATGCCTTCCACTTCGCGGTACTGATTCACCAGTTTTTCCAGTGGCTCGCCGCTCATGCCGGGAGCGCCCTGTGATGGGTGAATAGAAGCGCCGTCGAGTGCACCTGTGGTCAGGAACTCGGTCAGGGCCGGATCGTCCTTCAGGTACTGCTCGTGCTTACCCTTTTTCACCTTGTACAGTGGTGGCTGGGCGATATACACGTAGCCGCGCTCAATCAGCTCAGGCATCTGACGGAAGAAGAAGGTCAGCAGCAGGGTACGAATGTGAGAACCGTCCACGTCAGCATCCGTCATGATGATGATGTAGTGGTAGCGGGTCTTTTCCGGGTCGTACTCGTCGCGGCCGATACCACAGCCCAGGGCGGTGATAAGGGTCGCCACTTCCTGAGAAGACAGCATCTTGTCGAAACGGGCTTTTTCTACGTTAAGGATTTTACCCTTCAGTGGCAGAATCGCCTGGTTTTTACGGTTTCGGCCTTGTTTGGCAGAGCCACCGGCCGAATCACCCTCCACTATGTAGATTTCGGAGAGTCCGGGATCTTTTTCCTGACAGTCAGCCAACTTACCTGGCAGACCACCGAGGTCCAACGCGCCTTTACGGCGGGTCATTTCACGGGCCTTACGGGCCGCTTCACGGGCTCGGGCCGCGTCGATGATCTTGCCAACAATCAGCTTGGCATCACCTGGGTTTTCCAGCAGGTAATCACCGAGCTTCTCACCCATTGTCTGCTCTACCGCACTTTTTACTTCACTGGATACCAGCTTGTCTTTGGTCTGGGAGCTGAACTTGGGATCAGGCACCTTCACCGAAATAACGGCGGTCAGGCCTTCGCGGGCGTCGTCACCGGTGGCGTTGGTCTTGTTCTTCTTGTTGTAACCCTCAGCTTCCATATAGTTGTTGAGGTTACGGGTCAGCGCGCCGCGGAAACCGGCAAGGTGGGTACCACCATCACGCTGGGGAATGTTGTTGGTAAAGCAGTAGATGTTTTCCTGGAAACCATCGTTCCACTGCATGGCCACTTCCACTGTGATACCGTCTTCGCGCTCTTGGGCGAAGTGGAAGATGTCCTTGTTTACCGGGGTCTTGTTGCGGTTCAGGTACTCAACGAACGCACTGATACCACCTTCATATTTGAAGAATTCATCTTTGTTGTCGCGCTCGTCAACCAGACGAATACCCACACCTGAGTTCAGGAACGACAGCTCACGCACACGCTTGGCGAGAATATCGAAATGGAACAGGGTGTCGGAGAAGGTTTCTTCGCTTGGCCAAAAACGTACTTCGGTACCGGTTTTGGTGGCATCACCAACAACCTTGATAGGCGCATCAGGTACACCGTGGGTGTAGAACTGCTCGTGTACCTTGCCGTCACGACGAATGGTCAGTTGCAGCTTTTTGGACAGGGCGTTTACCACAGACACACCCACACCGTGCAGACCGCCTGACACCTTGTAGGAGTTGTCGTCGAACTTACCGCCGGCGTGCAGCACTGTCATGATCACCTCGGCGGCAGACACGCCTTCTTCCGGGTGAATTGCCACAGGAATACCACGGCCATCGTCTTTTACCGATACTGAGCCATCCACGTGAATGGTGATGGTGATTTCACTGCAGTGACCGGCAAGCGCCTCGTCGATAGAGTTATCGACGACTTCAAATACCATGTGATGCAGACCCGTACCATCGTCGGTGTCACCAATGTACATCCCTGGTCTTTTGCGTACTGCATCAAGGCCCTTAAGTACCTTAATACTCGACGAATCGTAAGTATTCTCTGACATATTTCTCTCTCGTCGGTTATGGAAGGGGCAAAATAAGTCCCAAAAAGCACTGCGACGGCACCACGGACTGCCCCGCCTGTGCCGCACCTTCCTTATTTAGTCTCTGTTACCCGGCCGGCCTGTACGTGAAACATCCTGTCGGGGGGCGCAGGCAAAGAATCCACAATTGCTGAAGGCTCGATGGCGGTTACAAACAGCTGAGCGCCGGTATCTATAAGCTCTTTCAGCAACAGTTGCCTGTGCTTGGCATCCAACTCGGAGGGCAGATCGTCCACCAAATAGATGCTGTGTTTATCGATTTGTTGCTTGAGCAACTTACCCTGGGCAATGCGCAGGGCACACACCAATAACTTCAATTGTCCACGGGACAGCGCGTCCTGTGCGGGCAAATTGCCAACCCGCAGTCTGAGGTCTGCCTTGTGGGGGCCGCTGACCGTATGGCCTATGGCCAAATCCCGCGAATACTGGGCCTTGAGCAGGTCGGAAAACTCCGTTTTGCTGTCCCAGCCACGGGTGAAAGAAACCCGGATATCCACATCGGGTAAAAACTCCCCGATTATACCCTTAAGCACGCCATTTAACGAGCCTACATAATGGTTTCTTATCTCTGTGACTTCAAGGGCATAGCGAACTAATTCCTGATCCCAGAACGCGATATGTTCGTAACTGGCGCCATCTCTAAGCAGCTGATTTCGCTGCTTTAAAATCCGCCTTGTATTCATCCACGCCAAATGAAACTGTTTCGAGGCATGAAAGGCGCCCCAATCGATGAACTGACGCCGGGCCGACGGGCCTTCAAACAGCAGCGAAAAGCTCTCGGGGGTGATCACCTGAATAGGCAGCGCCTCGGCGAGTTGTGACAGGCGTTTCACCTTGTCGCCATCGATTTTGACTTCGGTATCGCCACTGCGATGACGGCGCAGACCAATGCGGCTTTCCCCCTGCTGACCGGCAGCAATGGCAAACAGGGTCAGGCTGTCGGCGTCGTTCTGAATAACCCGCTGGGACAAATGGCTTCGAAACGAGCGGCCCATGCCCAAAAAGAAAATGGCTTCAAGAATACTGGTTTTGCCACTGCCGTTGTGGCCATAAATGAGATTCAGCCCGGCGCCTGGGGCAAGCTGGGCTGAATCAATATTGCGAAACGCGTCGATGGAAAGACGACTGAGGCTCATACCAACAAAGACTCGTCAGCGACGGTCTTAGAGCCTCATCGGCATAACCACGTACATGGAATCTTCTTCCACGTGGTTTTCAATCAGGGCGCTGGAATTGCTGTCGATGAGGGTGACACGCACTTCATCGGAACGCAGGCTGTTGAGTACGTCCAGCAGATAAGAAACGTTAAAGCCAATTTCCAGGGTGGTGGAGTTGTAATCCACGTCGATGATTTCTTCCGCTTCTTCCTGCTCTGGGTTATTGGCGGTGATCTTCAGCAGCCCATCTTCCAGCAGAATACGCACACCACGGAACTTCTCGTTCGACAGAATAGATGCCCGCAACAGCGCCTGTTTGAGCTGGTTACGGCTGGCAATCACGATTTTATCGCCGCCCTTTGGCAGCACCCGGCGGTAGTCAGGGAAGCGGCCATCCACCAGCTTACTGGTGAATACGGCGCTGGCGGTGGTGGCGCGAATGGCGCTCTCGCCAATGGCCAGGGTGATATCCTGATCTTCTGCATCGAGCAGACGTGACATTTCCACCACACCTTTGCGGGGCACAATCACCTGCTTCTCAGGCAGCGAGGCCTCAATCACGCGGTGGCTCAGTGCCAGGCGATGACCATCTGTGGCCACGGCACGCAGCACACTGCCTTCGGTTTCAATCAACAAACCGTTGAGGTAGTAACGCACGTCCTGGTTGGCCATGGAAAACTGAGTGGCGTCGATAAGCGACTTGAGGGTGCCCTGCTTGAGGGTAAATTCGATGTCCGGGCGGAACGCCTCGACATTGGGGTATTCTTCTGCCGGCAGAGTAGCCAGCGAGAAACGGCTGCGGCCGCAGCGCAGCAACCATTTATTTTCCTGTTGCTCAACCTTGAGCTCAGACTGCTCCGGCAGGGACTTGACGATATCCAGCAGTTTCTTGGCAGGCACAGTGGTGCGGCCTTCCTGAACATCGCCGTGCACTGTAGCTTCACCCACCAGCTCCACTTCCAGATCGGTACCGGTCATCTTAAGTGAGTGACCACTTACTTCCACCAAAAGATTCGCCAGAATAGGCAGGTTGTGGCGACGTTCCACAGCCCCGCTCACCAGTTGCAAGGGTTTTAACAGCGCGTCCCTATCGATAGAAAATTTCATTGTGTCCAAGTCCCTGTCTTTTAGGAAGATAAGGTACGAATCAGGTTGGCGTAATCTTCTTTGATATCGTGGCTCTCTTCACGGAGTTGGGCGATCTTACGACAGGCGTGCAGCACAGTCGTGTGGTCGCGACCACCAAAGGCATCGCCGATTTCCGGCAAACTTTGGTTGGTCAGCTCTTTAGAGAGGGCCATGGCCATCTGTCTTGGACGCGCCACACTGCGTGAGCGGCGCTTGGACAGCATATCAGCCATCTTGATCTTGTAGTATTCGGCCACCGTCTTCTGAATGTTGTCTATAGTGACCAATTTTTCCTGCAGAGCCAAGAGGTCGCGCAGGGCTTCGCGCACAAAATCGATGGTGATGGGTCGTCCGGTGAAATTGGCGTTGGCAATCACCCGGTTCAGGGCGCCTTCCAGCTCACGTACGTTGGAGCGCAAACGCTTGGCAATAAAGAAGGCCACTTCGTCTGGCAGATTGATGCCACTCTCCTGCGCCTTACGCATCAAAATCGCCACCCGCGTCTCAAGCTCTGGTGGCTCGATGGCAACGGTCAGGCCCCAACCAAAGCGGGACTTGAGCCTGTCTTCTACCCCGTCGATCTCTTTGGGATAGCGATCTGACGTCAGGATGATCTGATGATTGCCTTCCAGCAGCGCATTAAAGGTGTGGAAGAATTCTTCCTGAGATCGGTCTTTGTTGGCAAAGAACTGAATGTCATCGATAAAGAGCGCATCAACGCTGCGGTAGTATCGCTTGAACTCTTCTATGGCATTGTTTTGCAGCGCCTTGACCATGTCCTGGACAAAACGCTCGGAATGCATGTACACCACCTTGGCATTGGGTTTGTTTTTAATAATGCCATTGCCCACCGCGTGCAGCAGGTGAGTCTTACCCAGACCGGTGCCGCCATACAAAAACAGTGGGTTGTAAGCGCCACCCGGATTTTCGGCAACCTGCAAAGCGGCGGCCTTACCCAGTTGGTTGGACTTACCCTCAACGAAGTTGTCGAACTGATAGGTGGGGTTGATGTTGCTGCGATGATTGCTCACAGCCGGCTCGGGCTGGCTGGCAAAGGCCGCACCTGGCTTGGGCTGAGACGGGGTGGCTTTAACGGTTGCAGCAGGGGTGGCAACCTGCGGCTTGGCAGAAGGACGGCTGCCAATGTCAAAACGCAGCTTGGGGGCATCGTCGCCCATCTGCTCGGTAAAGAATTGGTTGATGGAGTTGATGTACTTATCGCGTACCCAATCCAACACGAAGCGGTTCGGTGCGTAGAGCACCAGGGTGTCCCCGTCCATTTCGGCCTGTAACGGTCTGATCCACATGCTGAATTGTTGCGCTGAAAGCTCGTCCTGCAGCCTGCCGATACACTGTTGCCAAAGTGAAACCGCCACGTATTCCGTCCCCAAAAAGATCTATCCAAAGGAGGAGTATTCTATCGGGACTCTGACCGGATCGCTATCCTTTAAATAGATTTATCAACAGGAAGATCGCCAGATCTGAATAACTTGGATCCGTCAAGATCGAATCAGATCTTTTTCTGGTCCATGTTGCACAAATCCTGCTTTCTAAAGGGATCCACCTTGATCTATAATGCGCGACCTTCGATCGGTTTTACGCAGGCTGGATCCACCAGATATTGTGTAGATGCACAGAGTTATCCACATTCTGTTGGGTTCTCTGCTAAGCGAAAGGGGAAAAATATTGGCTGTAATGTGTCGCTGGTGTGCCAGAGTTCTTGACGGATGGCGTTTAGGTGATTACAATTCGGCCTCTTTTTTGTGCCCTTGTCTCTGATTTCAGATTTACTGATACCAGCGTCAAGGAATGTTAACCAGTAAAGACGGATTGCCACCATGAGTAAACGTACTTTTCAACCTAGCAACCTGAAGCGCAAGCGTTCTCACGGCTTCCGCGCTCGCATGGCTACAGCTAACGGCCGTAAGGTACTGGCTCGCCGCCGTGCCAAAGGTCGCGCTCGTCTGTCTGCCTAATTCAGGTCGACGTCTAGGTGACTAGCTACACCTTTACGCGGGAGTTACGTTTGTTAACTCCCGCGCAATTTCAAGCTGTTTTTTCCAATCCCATCAAAGCATCTTCTGCTGAAATCACGCTACTTGCCATTCCCAACACACAGGAACATCCTCGTGTGGGTTTAACCGTACCTAAAAAACAGGTTAAACGGGCCCATGACCGTAACAGGGTCAAGCGCGTCATCCGGGAAAGTTTTAGATTGCAGCAACATGAAATCCCCTCACTGGACATAGTTGTGCTGGTACGCAAAGGGGTGATGGATTTGGATAATGCTGCCCTTCACAAGCTGGTAGACAAGCTATGGCGCAAACTCAGTCGCCGTTTCAATGGCTAGCCACCAAGCTTATTCGCGGCTATCAAGTCTTTATCAGCCCATTCCTTGGGCCTAAGTGCCGTTTTCATCCCACCTGCTCCCATTACGCCATCGAAGCCATCCAGGTTCACGGAGTTATAAAAGGCAGTTGGTTTGCAATCAAACGCATATTAAAATGTCACCCTTTACATCCGGGCGGCCAAGATCCCGTCCCTCCGAAAAAAGACAGGTGTAATAAATAAGGCTATGGAATCACAACGCAATCTATTGCTCATCGGCCTGCTGTTTGTCAGTTTTTTGATCTGGCAACAGTGGGAATCCGACAAGGCACCCAAGCCAGCCACAGAAGTCACTGCGGCGGCCCAAATCCACGATCAGGCTATCAACAGTGATGTTCCAACAGCCAATACCGGAGTACCGGCCACTGTGGCCAGTAATCAGGACCTGATCCGTGTAACCACAGATCAGCTGGATGTGCAGATTAATCCAGTGGGCGGCGACATTGTCCATGCCGCGCTGCTGACCCACAAGCTGGAGCAAAACGAAGACGATCCTTTCGTACTGCTTGAGCAGAAAAACGGTTTCACCTACATCGCCCAAAGTGGTCTGATTGGCCGTGACGGTATCGACAGCGCCGCCAGTGGCCGCGCCAAGTTCGCTGCCGCTGCCAGCGCCTACAAACTGGCCGAAGGCCAGGACACTCTGGAAGTACCGCTGACCCTGACCAACAATGAAGGCGTAACCTTCACCAAGGTATTTGTGTTCAAGCGTGGCCAGTTTGATGTGGGCGTGGATTACCGCGTTGCCAACAACTCATCAGCCCCTGTGCAGGTGCAGATGTACGGTCAGATTAAGCAAACAATCACTGCCCATGAAAGCAGCATGATGATGCCAACCTACCGCGGCGCCGCCTTCTCTACTGCCGATGTGCGTTACGAGAAGTACAGCTTCGATGACATGGGCAAGAAAGACCTGGAAGAGCCAACCCTGGGTGGCTGGGTTGCCATGCTGCAACACTACTTTGTGTCAGCATGGGTACCAGCCGCTTCTGACAAGAACACCCTGTTCTCTTCTGTCAGTGCCGGCGGTATGGCCAACATTGGCTTCAAGGGCGCGGTACATGACGTAGCCCCCGGCGCCACTGAAACCATTTCAGCCACCTTCTACGTAGGTCCAAAAGACCAGGCAGCGCTGTCTGCTCTGTCTGACACCCTGAACCTGGTAGTGGATTATGGCTTCCTGTGGTGGCTTGCTGTGCCAATCCACTGGATCCTGATGTTCTTCCAGAGCCTGGTGCACAACTGGGGTGTGGCCATTATTCTGGTCACCCTGACTGTACGTGGTCTCCTGTATCCGCTGACCAAGGCGCAATATGTGTCCATGGCCAAGATGCGTAACCTGCAGCCAAAGTTGCAGGACCTGAAAGACCGCTTCGGTGATGACCGCCAGAAGATGGGTCAGGCCATGATGGAGCTGTACAAGAAGGAAAAGGTAAACCCAATGGGCGGCTGTCTGCCAATCCTGTTGCAGATGCCAATCTTCATCGCCCTGTACTGGGTACTGCTGGAAAGCGTTGAACTGCGCCACGCGCCATTCATGCTGTGGATCCAGGATTTGTCAGTGCAGGACCCTTACTACGTACTGCCGCTGTTGATGGGCGCCTCCATGTGGATGATGCAGAAGATGCAGCCAATGGCCCCCAACATGGACCCAATGCAACAGAAGATGCTGCAGTGGATGCCGGTGATCTTCACCGTGTTCTTCCTGTGGTTCCCTGCCGGTCTGGTACTCTACTGGTTGGTGGGTAACATAGTGGCCATCATCCAGCAGAAGATTATTTATGCCCAGCTGGAGAAAAAAGGCTTAAAATAAGCCCACTTTTCAGGCTACACACTAAAAAGGCGACCTGAGGTCGCCTTTTTGTTTCCCTTTTGACTTTGAATAACAAGCGGAAAAACAGGTGACAACAGACACTATCGTGGCACAGGCCACCGCGCCCGGTCGGGGCGGCGTAGGTATCATCCGGGTATCCGGCAAACTGGCCAGCGACGTGGCCAATGCCCTGCTGGGACACCTGCCCAAACCTCGCTATGCCGATTTCTGCGACTTCAAAGCGGCCGATGGCAGCGTGATTGATCAGGGCATAGCCCTGTTCTTCAAAGGCCCCAACTCCTTTACCGGCGAAGATGTACTGGAACTGCAGGGCCATGGCGGCCAGGTAGTGATGGATATGCTTATTCGCGCCGTGCTCAAGGTCAAAGGGGTGCGCATTGCCCGTCCCGGCGAGTTCAGCGAGCAGGCGTTTATGAACGACAAGCTGGATTTGACTCAGGCCGAAGCCATTGCCGACTTGATTGATGCCACCAGCGAACAGGCTGCCAAGAGCGCCCTGCACTCGCTGCAAGGCGAGTTCTCAACTCAGGTGCATACCCTGGTGGACAAAATCACCAACCTGCGTCTGTATGTGGAAGCCGCCATCGATTTTCCCGACGAAGAGGTGGAGTTTTTGAGTGACGGCAAAATTGCCGCCGCCCTCTACGCCATTATCGACCAGCTTGATGAAGTGCAGGCCAGTGCCAAGCAAGGCAGCATTATCCGCGAAGGCATGAAAGTGGTGATTGCCGGGCGCCCCAACGCCGGTAAGTCCAGCCTACTCAACGCCCTGGCAGGGAAAGAATCAGCGATTGTGACCGACATTGCCGGCACCACCCGCGACGTTCTGCGGGAGCATATCCACCTCGACGGCATGCCGCTGCACATTATCGATACCGCCGGTCTGCGTGACACCACAGATGAAGTGGAGCGCATTGGTATTGAGCGCGCCTGGAGCGAAATAGCCAGCGCCGATCGGGTGCTGTTTATGGTGGATGGTACGGATACCGCCGCTGTTGACCCACACGAGATCTGGCCCGATTTTATCGACCGTCTGCCTCAGGCTCTGGGTGTTACCGTGGTACGCAACAAAGCCGACCTCACGGGTGAACCTTTAGAAGCCACCGAAGAGCAAGGCTACAGCGTCTACCGGATTTCGGCCAAGACCGGCCTGGGTGTGGATGCGCTCAAGCAGCACCTGAAATCGCTGATGGGTTATCAAAGTAACCTTGAAGGCGGCTTTATCGCCCGTCGTCGTCACCTTGAAGCGCTTGAGCAAGCCTCTGAGCATCTGCAACTGGGCAAGGTGCAGTTGGAAGTGTATCTGGCGGGCGAACTGCTGGCCGAAGAGCTGCGGATGGCGCAGCAGGCGCTGTCTGAAATCACCGGCGAATTTACCTCAGACGATCTGCTCGGCAAGATCTTCAGCTCCTTCTGTATCGGTAAATAAACGCCCACACCGAAAAAGCGTCAGCAACAACGCCGGCCGAACTCATGCGCCGGCGTTTTGTTTCAGCAGCTCCAACTCTTGCCTCACCGCCTCGTTACTTGCCAGCAGTTCGGCCAATTGGCGCAGATTTTGTGCCAGCGCCGCCGCTTTTTCGGGCGGAAACTTTGCCGCCAGCGACTGCTGCAACTGCGTCTGTAATCCCTGAAGCAAAGCGTCTCTATCCACCGAATCAACAGCTTGCCGTATTTGTGTCACTGTCGATGCGAGTGCCTGCAATTCGGGGAATAACTGGGCATCTTTCAATGGCTCCAGCAAATTCAGGTCTTTCAGGCTGGCACTGTCGACCTTGTCATCCAGGGTCACCAGCAGGTTATCAACCTTATCCAGGGTCTGCTCACTGCGCTCAAGAAAGGGCGAAATGGCCGAGTCCTGCACCACGCTGGTCAGCTTATCCACGGTCAGGTACAAAAGCGCGGCCACCACAATCACAGGCATCAGCATGCCGGTCACCAACCCAACCCAGAAATTATTCAAACCGGCTGTAAAATTCTTCATCGCAATTCCCTTTAGTGAAGTCGTACTGAATCGAGGAGTTTCGGCAAAACACCCTGCCTGCACCACAGTATGATGTCCCGCCATTTTCAACAAGTTGAAACGAGTTGGATACTGGCGCCAGCTCACAGATCAGGCTTTGGGCAACTTGTCGGCCAGCACATTCATCAGATGGCCAATCTTGGGCGAGAGCTGCCGATTATGGGGATACAAGCCCCAAATGCCTTCTTTGGGTTCCTGAAATGGTTTGAGCAGCACCAGCAAGCGGCCGTCACGAATCGCTTCGTCGACATAATAGCCGGGCAGCTGGGCTATCCCCATGCCTGCCAGAGCCGCCGCCAGCAGGGTGTTGCCGCTGCTGCAACTGAGGCGCCCTTTCACCTTCAGGCTGCGAAGCTTGCCCTCTTCCTGAAAACGCCAGAATGGCAGGCTGCCGAGCAAACATTGATGACGACTGAGCTCGGACAGCGAATGGGGCGCACCATGGCGGCTGATATAGTCCGGCGATGCCACCAGATACTGCACCCGCTCGGCCAGTTTGCGGGCCATCATCGACGAGTCCGGCAACACCCCGAGGCGAATAGCCAAATCAAAACCGCCCTGCACCAAATCCAGCTGTTGATTGGTCAGCTCACACTGTACTTCCACCTGCGGAAACTGCTGCATGTATTCGAGCACTATTGGCATCACGTATTGCTCGCCGTAAGTCACAGGCGCCGTCATACGGATAAGCCCTCGCGGCTCGTTTTTAAGGGACGACACCGCCCGTTCGGCTTCATCCAGACCATCGAGTACCTGGCGGCAGTGGCGGTAAAACAGTTGCCCGTCTTCGGTAAGCGACACCTTGCGGGTAGTGCGGTATAAAAGCTTGCTGCCGAGGCGCTCTTCAAGCTCGCGCACCTGACGGCTCACCTGGGCGGTACTTATGCCAAGCCGACCGGCAGCAGTGGTAAAGCTTTGCGCCTCGGCCACGGCTACAAATTCACAAACCCCTTCCCAGCGCATGATTATTTCTATCCAGTAAAAGTAATTTACCAATACAGCCGATTATCAATCATCAGCAAAGAAATACAATCAATCCCATCAAGCTTGCCGCAAAGCACTTAGCGCGGCTGTGCCATTCGGGCCAATTGCCCCAAACCGACATATCAGGGAGGAACCCCATGTCAGCATCTTTTATTAAATCCCGCGCCGCCATTGCCTGGGGCCCGGGCCAGCCGTTATCTGTTGAAGAAGTGGATGTGATGTTGCCCAAAGCTGGCGAAGTGCTGGTGCGGATTGTCGCCACCGGCGTGTGCCACACCGATGCCTTTACCCTGTCGGGCGATGATCCCGAAGGTGTGTTCCCGGCGATTTTGGGCCACGAAGGCGGCGGCATTGTGGAAATGGTCGGCGAAGGGGTGACCAGCGTGGCGGTGGGCGACCACGTGATCCCGCTGTACACCGCCGAGTGCGGCAAATGTAAGTTCTGCACCTCGGGCAAGACCAATCTGTGCTCGGCAGTGCGTGCCACCCAGGGCAAGGGCCTGATGCCAGACGGCACTACCCGCTTCTATAAGGATGGCGAGCCGATTTATCACTACATGGGCTGCTCCACCTTCAGCGAATACACAGTGCTGCCGGAAATATCCCTCGCCAAGGTCAACCCCGAAGCGCCGCTGGAAGAAGTGTGTCTGCTGGGCTGCGGTGTCACCACTGGCATGGGCGCTGTGCTGAAAACCGCCAAGGTGAAAAAAGGCGATACAGTGGCCATTTTCGGCCTTGGCGGCATTGGCTTGTCGGCGGTGATAGGCGCCACCATGGCCGGTGCCAGCCGCATCATCGGCATAGATATCAACGACAGCAAGTTTGAACTGGCCAAAAAACTTGGCGCCACCGACTGCATCAACCCCAAAGACTACGACAAGCCGATTCAGGACGTAATTGTTGAAATGACCGACGGCGGCGTGGACTTCTCATTTGAGTGCATCGGCAATGTGAATGTGATGCGAAGCGCGCTGGAGTGTTGCCACAAGGGCTGGGGAGAGTCGGTGATCATTGGCGTAGCGGGCGCAGGACAGGAAATTTCCACCCGTCCATTTCAACTGGTCACCGGCCGGGTGTGGCGCGGCAGTGCCTTTGGCGGCGTTAAAGGACGCTCCGAACTACCGGGCATTGTTGAGCAGTACCTGCGCGGTGAATTTGCCCTGAGTGACTTTATCACCCACACCATGGGGCTGGACGCCATTAACGAAGCGTTCGATCTGATGCACGAAGGCAAAAGTATCCGCAGCGTGATCCATTACGATCGCAAATGAGGAAGGAGCAGCCATGACTCTGGAACTTATCAGTGCCAATCGCAGCTTTGGCGGTTGGCATAAGCAGTACAGCCATCAATCCGCGAGCCTCAATTGCAAAATGCGCTTTGCGATTTTTCTGCCGCCCCAGGCCGAAACTCAGAGCGTGCCAGTGCTTTATTGGTTATCGGGGCTGACCTGCAGCGATGAAAACTTTATGCAGAAGGCCGGTGCCCAGCGCCTGGCCGCTACACTCGGGCTTGCGATTGTGGCCATGGACACCAGCCCGCGCGGCGACGGCGTAGCCGACGATCCCGATGGCGCCTGGGACTTTGGACTGGGCGCAGGCTTTTATCTCAATGCCACCCAAGCGCCCTGGAGCCAGCACTACCGCATGTACGATTATGTGGTGAAAGAACTGCCGAAGCTGATTGAAACCAACTTTCCGGTCAGCAACAAACGCAGCATTGCCGGTCACTCCATGGGCGGCCATGGCGCCCTGACCATAGCGCTGAAAAACCCCGGCCGCTACGCCAGCGTGTCGGCATTCAGCCCGATCTGCAATCCATGCCAAAGCCCCTGGGGTCAAAAGGCCTTTGGCAACTATTTGGGTAAAGACAGGGAAAGCTGGCGCGAATACGACAGTTGCGAGTTAATAAGCCGCAGCGCCGATCCTATCCCCATGCTGGTGGATCAGGGTGATGCCGACAGCTTTCTGGAAACAGAACTGATGCCGCAGCGGCTGATGGATGCGGCCGCCCGGGCGGATTTTCCGTTAAATCTGCGGATGCAGCCGGGCTACGATCACAGCTATTACTTCATCGCCAGCTTTATTGATGAGCACCTGGAATTCCACCACCACTGGTTGACCAGGGGATAGTAAATTCTGCCAGCAAGGGCGCATGATCCGACAATTCTGTTGCCGGAGATTGCGCCCTTTTCAGCTCAAGGCCACGGTAAAACAACCAATCGAGTGGCATTCCCAAGCCATGACGCCGTTCATCCGGCACAAAGGCAGCCGAATTTAATCCAAATGATTCAGTTAGTTGCTTAAGCTTTTCGAACCGTTCCTGGCCCCAGCTGTTAAAATCGCCGCCAAAAATAACCGGTCCCTGATGGGCGCCGACTTGGCTGAACAAGGCCGAAAGTTGCCCTTCCCAGTGGCTGAGGGAGAGATCGAAATTGATCCCGTGCAGATTAATCACCAGCAAGGTTTGGCCATTACTTAAACGGTAATAACTGCTCAAGGCGCCCTTGGGGATCCGTAAAAAGGGCTCGCTGGACAGGCTGCCGCACACCCTGATCGCAGCGGCCTTTGCTGCCGTCATCACCCCATAATCCACCTCTTGAAACCGAAAAGCCGTTAAGTTGGCGTACTCAAAACCCGCGCGGGTGATGGCAGAGTGAAAACTTTCGGTTTGCCCGGCTTCCTGCAACAGCATCAATTGCCAGTGCTTTCCAGTCGACCAAAGTGCCTCAGGCCAATATCCATCGGCCTGTTTATGGATATTCCACACCAGCACGGCGATTTGGCCGTTATTGTCTACAGCGCCACTGGCCTGTTGTTGCTCCAGACAGCTGTCGTTCGATGCTATATAAGCAGTGCCGGAGTGAGACAGCTGCGGCAACTGGCTGTTTGGGAACTTGGGCAAGTTCTGCCAGATAGTGACAACCAACACGATTAGGGCAAACAAAACGATGCGAAACAACAGCCTTTGCAAAACAGTCATATAAAGGTATCCAATCCATTGAACTTCACCAGGCTGCGTCATGCTATCACAGGCGTGTCGGGCATCAGATCCATTTCGCCGGCCGCGCCTTTGGGCTACCATGACGCCAACCCTTTTCGCATCAACGGACGTAACGATGGCAAAGATAGAAATCCTGATTGGTACCACCCTGGGCGGCAGCGAGTACGTGGCCGATGAACTGGCCGCGGTACTGAGCGACGCAGGCCACGAATGCAATACCTATTTGGATCCCTCGCTGGAAGAGCTGGATACCGGCGCCCTGTGGCTGGTGGTGTCGGCTACCCACGGCGCCGGCGATCTGCCCGATAATCTGCAGCCTTTTGCCAAGCAACTGATGCTGGCAATGCCGGATCTGAGTGGTTTGCGCTATGCCCTTTGCGCCATTGGCGATTCCAGCTACGACACCTTCTGTGAAGGCCCGGAAGCCCTTGTCGATTTATTGGACGACGCCGGTGCAAAAGCATTTGTGGATAAGATCCGGATCGATGTACAGGCCGATCCCGTGCCGGAAGAGCCAGCCATTCAGTGGTTACAATCCTGGATGACCAGTCTTTAAGATCGGCTCATAGATCTTATCCCCACTCACTCACAAGTTAGATCTTTCTTATCCACAAATCTTGTTAGTTAATAATAAATTTGTGGATAAGATATTATTTAGATCTGATCTACCGTTGCATTACTCACTACCCGATCCGCTCAAAGATCCACCCTGTGGATAAAACACCGATCTATCCCCACCTTTTCTGGCAGTAGATCGCCGACTGAACACAGGATCCGGATCGCGCTATTTATTGTATTAAAAGGCTTTTTAGGCTTAACCACAGAAAATGGCGATCCTAATAGAAGATAAATATAAGAAGATCTATATAAAGATCTTAAGATCTATAAGGCGATCCTCTTTGGATCTTTCTGATGAAAGAGATCGTTCAACTCTGGCCTCAGGAGTGTTAAAATGCCCGGCTCGACTGAGGATCCTCTTTTTCGCTTTAAGGTAGTGTCATGCAATTTCATGAACGGTTTGATGTAATAGTTGTCGGCGGTGGTCATGCCGGTACCGAAGCCGCCCTGGCGGCAGCCCGCATGGGTTGCAAGACGCTGCTGCTGACCCATAACGTGGATACGTTGGGGCAAATGTCCTGTAATCCGGCCATCGGTGGCATTGGTAAAGGCCATCTGGTGAAGGAAATCGATGCCCTTGGCGGTGCCATGGCGATCGCAACCGACTTCTCCGGGATCCAGTTCCGTACTCTCAATTCCAGCAAAGGCCCGGCTGTACGTGCTACCCGTGCTCAGGCAGACAGAGCGCTCTACAAAGCCAAGATCTTGAATATGCTGCAATTGCAGCCAAACCTGCGTATTTTCCAGCAGGCAGTAGACGATCTTGTGGTAGAGAATGGCCGTGTCGTGGGTGCCATTACCCAAATGGGTCTGGCCTTTGAAGCGCCAGCTGTTGTGCTGACGGCAGGTACCTTCCTGGGTGGCAAAATTCACATTGGTTTGGAAAACTACAGTGGTGGCCGCGCCGGCGATCAGCCTGCCATTGCCCTTGCCCATCGATTACGGGAACTGCCACTGCGCGTGGGTCGCTTAAAAACCGGCACCCCACCGCGTATTGATGCCCGTACCATTGATTTTTCGGCCATGACTGAGCAGAAAGGCGACTCGCCGCTGCCGGTGATGTCTTTTATCGGTGAAGTAAGCCAGCACCCTGAGCAGATCTCCTGTTACATCACCCACACCAACGAGCGTACCCACGACATCATTCGTGGTGGTTTGGACAGAAGCCCTATGTACTCCGGGGTGATTGAGGGTATTGGTCCCCGTTACTGCCCGTCCATTGAAGACAAAATCCATCGTTTTGCCGACAAGAACTCGCATCAGATCTTTATCGAGCCAGAAGGCCTGACGACCACAGAAATTTACCCCAACGGCATCTCTACCAGTCTGCCATTCGATGTGCAGATCGAGCTGGTGCGCTCTATCCGCGGTATGGAACAGGCTGAGATAGTTCGTCCCGGTTATGCCATCGAGTACGATTATTTCGATCCACGTGATTTGAAAAACTCTCTGGAAACCAAAGTGATAGATGGTTTGTTCTTTGCTGGACAAATCAACGGCACCACAGGTTACGAAGAAGCCGGTGCTCAGGGATTGCTGGCCGGCATGAACGCCGCGCTGCAGGTGCAGGGCAAAGAAGCCTGGGCGCCACGACGCGATCAGGCTTACCTCGGGGTATTGGTGGACGATCTGTCGACCCTGGGTACCAAAGAGCCCTACCGCATGTTCACCAGCCGCGCCGAATACCGCCTGCTGCTGCGTGAAGATAATGCCGATCTGCGCCTGACCGAAACCGGCCGTGAACTGGGCCTGGTGGACGACTTCCGCTGGCAGAAATTCAACGAGAAGCGTGAATCCATCGAGACTGAGCAGCAGCGCCTGCGCAGCCAGTGGGTGCACATGAACTCACCGCAGCTGGCTGAACTGAATGAAACCCTGAGTGCGCCGCTGTCGCGGGAAGCATCTCTGGAAGATCTGCTGCGTCGTCCGGAAATGGATTACGAGTCGCTGATGAAGATCGAAGGCTTCGGCCCGGGTCTTGCCGATCCGCTGGCCGCCGAACAGGTGCAGATCCAGGTGAAATACGCCGGTTATATCCAGCGTCAGCAGGATGAAATTGCCAAGGCCGAGCGCAACGAAAACACCCGTTTGCCTCTGGATCTGGACTACAGCGAAGTGCCGGGCCTGTCCAACGAGGTGACTGCCAAGCTCAATAACCACAAGCCGGAAACCATAGGTCAGGCGTCGCGCATTTCCGGTGTGACTCCTGCGGCCATTTCCATCTTGCTGGTTCACCTCAAAAAGCGTGGTCTGCTCAGAAAGAGCGCTTGAGTCGCTCGAAGCTGAACCAAAGGGAAGGCGCTGCCCTTCCCTTCACTTTTTCTGCCCTTCATAATAGCCCCATCAAAGGTGGCATTAACGGAGTATCATCCTGTGTTAGCCGATAAACTCAGCCGGGATCTGGCCAAAGCCGGTCTTGAAATCAGTGCCGATCAGCAAACCAAACTGCTGGCCTTTGTGGCACTGCTGGACAAGTGGAACAAGGCTTACAACCTGACGTCGGTAAGGGATCCGGGGCAGATGCTGACCCGACATATTCTCGACAGCCTGGTGGTGTCGCCCCATTTGAGTGGCGATCGTTTTATCGATGTGGGCACAGGCCCGGGCCTTCCCGGGATTCCGCTGGCCATTATCAACCCTGACAAAGAATTTGTGCTGCTCGACAGCCTCGGCAAGCGTATTCGCTTCCAAAAGCAGGTGGCACTGGAGCTTGGGCTGAAAAACATCAGTTCGGTGGAAAGCCGGGTTGAGCTGTACCAGCCGGAGCAAGGGTTTGATGGGGTACTGAGCCGCGCCTTTGCTTCTGTGGGCGACATGCTCAGCTGGTGCCATCATCTGCCTGCAGAGCATGGCAGTTTTTATGCGCTCAAAGGTCAACTCAGCGATGAAGAGATGGCCGGGATCCCACAAGGCTTCGTGTTAACAGAAACTGTCCGCCTGGACGTGCCGGGCCTGGATGAGCAGCGCCATCTGCTGAAATTGGTTAAAGCGTGAGTCTGCGCCTTGCAATTGGGCGCAACATCAAGCAACTTGTCCAAGGCACTGTGCCTGGAATGAACGACACAACGACAACAGGGTGAGATTGTGGGGAAAGTCATTGCCGTAGCCAACCAGAAAGGTGGCGTAGGAAAAACAACAACTTGCATTAACCTGGCGGCCTCTTTGGCGGCGACCAGACGCAAGGTACTGCTGATTGACCTCGATCCCCAGGGCAACGCCACTATGGGCAGCGGCGTCGATAAGTACGAAGCCGAAAACACCGCCTATGAGCTGCTCGTGGAAGAAAAGCCCTTCGATGAAGTGGTGATCCGTGACACCCAGGGCAAGTACGATCTCATTGCTGCCAACGGTGATGTGACAGCCGCCGAAATCAAGCTGATGGAATTTTTCGCCCGTGAAGTGCGGCTGCGCAATGCGCTCTCTGCCGTCAGGGACGAGTATGATTTTATCTTTATCGACTGCCCGCCTTCGCTGAACATGCTGACGGTGAATGCCATGTCGGCCGCCGACTCTGTGCTGGTGCCCATGCAGTGTGAGTACTTTGCGCTGGAAGGTCTCACCGCCCTTATCGATACCATCGGCAAGCTGGCCTCCATGGTGAATCCGGGGCTTGGCATCGAAGGAATTTTGCGTACCATGTACGATCCTCGCAACCGATTGGCCAATGACGTGTCCGATCAGCTCAAGCAGCATTTTGGCGAGAAGGTTTACCGCACTGTGATCCCCCGTAATATTCGTCTGGCCGAGGCCCCAAGTTTTGGCGCGCCCGCCATGTACTACGACAAATCCAGTGCCGGCGCCAAGGCCTACCTGGCCCTGGCGGGAGAGATTATTCGCCGGGGTGAGCAAACCCAGGCAAAGAAGCAGGCGTAAGGATTAGCAATGACTTTGAAAAAACGGGGCTTGGGTAAGGGACTGGATGCGCTGCTGAGCACCAGCCATGCCGCCAGCAAGAAACTGGAACAGGAAGCCGCGCGGGCCGACAAACAGGACGATTTGGTCCATCTGGACGTGGATTTGCTGCAGCCCGGCAAGTATCAGCCCCGTAAAGACATGTCTCCAGAGGCGCTGGAGGAGTTGGCAGAGTCCATTCGTGCTCAGGGCATCATTCAGCCCATAGTGGTGCGTAAAATCGCCGAGCAAAAGTATGAAATTATCGCAGGTGAACGCCGCTGGCGTGCGTCGCAACTGGCCAAGCTCGAAAAAGTTCCCTGTATTATCAAGCAAGTACCCGATGAATCCGCCGTGGCTATCGCCCTGATTGAAAACATTCAGCGCGAAGATTTGAATGCCATGGAAGAGGCGATTGCGCTGCAGCGCCTGCTGGAAGAATTTGAACTCACCCACCAGCAGGTGGCCGATGCTGTGGGCAAATCGCGCACTACGGTCACTAACCTGCTGCGTCTCAATAGTCTGAACGACCCCGTTAAGCGCTTGCTTGAATACGGCGATATCGACATGGGCCATGCCCGTGCATTGCTCGCCATAGAGGGTGAAGAACAGACAAATCTGGCAAGATTGGTTGCCGCTAAAGAGCTCACCGTTCGGGAAACTGAACGATTAATTAATAGAAGCTTAAATCCTCCCAAAGAAGCTGAAAAAGCTGTCAAAGATCACGATGTAAGCCGTCTCGAGCAGCAGTTGATTGAGAAGCTTGGTGCCAAGGTTTCGATAAACCATGGCAGTAAGGGCAAAGGTAAAATTGTAATTAACTACCAAAATCTTGCTGAATTAGACGGGATTCTCAGCAAAATCCGCTGATTTAATGCAGTTAACAGAGTTTCATGTAAATTTGTGACGAATGTTAATCTTTGCATTTTGAATCTTTGGTCGTAGAACCGCTGAAAAGTGGCGATTTTGCGCATCTCAAAGTTGCATTGAAGGCCCGAAAAGGTATACTTTCGCAAGCTTTTTGTACTGTGACTTTTTACGGCATTTTGTTGTCCGGTCACCGAAACAAAAAGTCCGAATGCGGAGAATGAGAATTGAGCAAGGTTTTGGCGCGTCGTGGCCGGTGGTCTGCCTATAAATTGGTGTTGATGCAGGCGGCGGTGGCCGGGGGTGCATCGGTTCTCTTCTTCGTCGTATGGGGAGCGCAATACGGTATATCGGCTTTGGCCGGTACGCTGATAGCTGTGCTCCCTAATTTTGTATTCGCAACCCTCGCTTTTTCCCATTCGGGAGCAAGTGCATCAGGGAAGGTACTGAAAACCTTCTACTGGGGGGAAGCGGTAAAGTTGCTGTTAACCATTGCGCTGTTTTCGCTGGTGTTTATCAAACTTAAGGTCGTCTTTATGCCGCTTTTTGTTTGTTATTCCCTGGCACTGCTGGTGCATTGGACAGCGCCTTTATACTTCAAGCAAAAGTAAAGTGGGATGAATCATGGCTGCAACTGGTGAAGCGTTAACACCGCAGGGCTATATCCAGCATCACCTGACCAACCTTTCCGTTGGTGAAGGATTCTGGACATGGCATATTGATTCGTTGCTCTTTTCGGTTGGTCTTGGTGTTTTGTTCCTGTGGGTTTTCCGCAGCGTTGGCAAAAAGGCAACGACTGGCGTTCCCGGCAAGCTTCAGTGCTTCGTCGAGATGATCGTTGAGTTCGTTGACAACAGCGTGAAAGAAACCTTCCACGGTCGCAATGCCCTGATCGCTCCTCTCGCTCTGACCATCTTCGTTTGGGTTTTCATGATGAACTTCATGGACATGGTGCCAGTTGACTGGCTGCCACACACTGCAGCTCTGCTGGGTGTGCCTTACCTGAAAGTGGTTCCGACGACTGACCTGAACATCACCTTCAGCCTCGCGCTGGGCGTGTTCTTGCTGATTATCTACTACAGCATCAAGGTCAAGGGAGTGTCTGGTTTTGTGAAGGAACTGACACTGCAGCCCTTTAACCACTGGGCAATGATACCCGTCAACCTCCTGCTGGAATCAGTTACCCTGATAGCCAAGCCAATCTCATTGGCTCTGCGTCTATTCGGTAACCTGTATGCGGGTGAGTTGATCTTCATCCTTATTGCGCTGATGTATGGTGCCAACTGGCTGATCGCCTCCCTGGGTGTGACCCTGCAACTGGGCTGGTTGATTTTCCACATTCTGGTTATCACGCTGCAAGCGTTTATCTTCATGATGCTGACTATTGTTTACCTCAGCATGGCTCATGAAGATCATTAAGGATTGCTGAAGAAATTTTTTAACTAAATCATCAACTAATTTAGATTTAGATACTGGAGATACAGATGGAAACTATTCTGGGCTTTACTGCAATCGCTGTTGCTCTGCTGATTGGTATGGGTGCACTGGGTACCGCTATCGGTTTCGGTCTTCTGGGCGGCAAGTTCCTGGAAGGCGCTGCTCGTCAACCAGAAATGGCTCCTATGCTGCAGGTTAAGATGTTCATCGTGGCTGGTCTGCTCGACGCCGTAACCATGATCGGTGTGGGTATTGCTCTGTACATGCTGTTCACCAACCCACTGGGCGCAATGCTGTAATAAAACCGCTTCTGTCTTAACTCATAATAGGAGGCTGTTGTGAATATCAACGCTACCCTAATCGGTCAGACGGTCGCCTTTATTATCTTCGTGTGGTTCTGCATGAAGTATGTATGGCCCCCTTTGATGAATGCCATCGAAGAGCGCCAGAAGAGGATTGCTGACGGTCTTGCCAATGCTGACCGCGCGGCAAAAGACCTGGAGCTCGCTCAGGCCAAGGCCACCGAGCAGCTCAAAGAAGCCAAAGCTACAGCCAATGAAATCATCGAGTCTGCCAATAAGCGCAAGGCTCAGATCGTTGAAGAAGCAAAAGCCGAGGCTGATGCTGAGCGTGCACGTATCATCGCTCAGGGTAAAGCTGAAATTGAAGCTGAACGCAATCGCGTGAAAGAGGAACTGCGCAAGCAGGTTGCAACTCTGGCCCTTGTGGGTGCTGAGAAGATCCTCGAGCGTTCGATTGATGCAGCCGCACACAGTGACATAGTTGAAAAGCTTGTCGCTGAAATTTGATAAGGGAGAAGGGGTATGGCTGAGTTAACCACCATTGCTCGCCCTTATGCAAAGGCAGCTTTTGATTTTGCCGTTGAAAAACAGGCCGTGGATAGCTGGGCAGAAATGCTCGGTTTTGCCGCACTGGTGACTGAAAATGAAACCATGCGCCCACTGCTTGCTGGCTCTATGGCCAGCAGCGCGCTCGCCAAACTCTTTATTGATGTTTGTGGTGAGCAGCTCAACGAGCACGGTCAAAACTTGATCAAAGTGATGGCTGAAAACGGTCGTTTGGAAGTACTGCCTGCTGTGGCTCAGCTGTTTGCTGAGTACCGTCTGGAATGGGCCAAGGAAGTTGAAGCTGAAGTGGTATCTGCCACCGAGCTTTCCGAAGCACAACAACAGCAGATTAGTGTTTCCCTTGAGAAACGTCTCGCACGCAAAGTTAAGCTGAATTGCAGCGTGGATGCCGGCCTGATCGCCGGTGTAATTATCAAGGCAGGGGACCTCGTAATCGATGGTTCCGTCAGCGGCAAACTTGCCCGTCTGTCTGATAAGCTGCAATCGTAATTGGGAGTTTGAGCATGCAACTGAATTCCACTGAAATCAGCGATCTGATTAAGCAGCGGATCGAGCAGTTCGACGTAGTCAGCGAAGCCCGTAACGAAGGTACTATCGTTGCGGTGAGCGATGGCATCATCCGCGTACACGGCCTGGCCGATGTAATGCAGGGTGAAATGATCGAACTGCCAGGTAACCGTTATGCAATCGCGTTGAACCTCGAGCGCGATTCCGTAGGTGCCGTAGTAATGGGTCCTTACGCCGATCTGGCTGAGGGCGTAAAAGTTAAAACCACTGGCCGTATTCTGGAAGTTCCAGTTGGCCGCGGCCTGCTTGGCCGTGTGGTTAACACTCTGGGTGAGCCTATCGACGGCAAAGGCCCCGTCAACAATGACGGTTTCGCGCCTGTTGAAATGATCGCTCCTGGTGTAATTGACCGTAAGTCAGTTTCCCAGCCTGTACAGACTGGTTATAAAGCCGTTGACTCCATGATCCCAATCGGTCGTGGCCAGCGTGAGCTGATCATCGGTGACCGTCAGACTGGTAAGACTGCGATGGCTATCGACGCCATCATCAACCAGCGCGATTCCGGCATCAAGTGTGTGTACGTTGCAGTAGGCCAGAAGGCTTCTACCATCGCCAACGTAGTGCGCAAGCTGGAAGAGCACGGTGCTCTGGCCAACACCATTGTAGTGGTAGCTTCTGCTTCTGAAGCCGCTGCCCTGCAGTTCCTGGCGCCATACTCTGGTTGTACCATGGGTGAATACTTCCGTGACCGCGGTGAAGATGCACTGATCGTATACGATGACCTGTCTAAGCAGGCTGTTGCTTACCGTCAGATCTCGCTGCTGCTGCGTCGTCCACCAGGACGTGAAGCTTACCCAGGTGACGTATTCTATTTGCACTCTCGTCTGCTGGAACGTGCTTCCCGCGTGAACGAAGAGTACGTTGAGAAGTTCACCGCCGGTGCTGTGACTGGTAAGACTGGTTCTTTGACCGCTCTGCCTATCATTGAAACTCAGGCTGGTGACGTATCTGCGTTCGTACCGACCAACGTAATTTCTATTACCGATGGTCAGATCTTCCTGGAAACCAACCTGTTTAACTCTGGCCTGCGTCCAGCGGTTAACCCAGGTATCTCGGTATCCCGTGTAGGTGGTGCCGCCCAGACCAAGATCATCAAGAAACTGTCCGGTGGTATCCGTACCGCGCTGGCACAGTATCGTGAGCTTGCTGCGTTCTCTCAGTTTGCATCTGACCTTGACGATGCAACTCGTGCTCAGCTGGAGCACGGTGAGCGTGTTACCGAACTGATGAAGCAGAAGCAATATGCCCCAATGAGCGTAGCCGAACAGGCCGTAGTGATCTTCGCTGCGGAAAAAGGCTTCCTGAAGGGTATTGCTCTGAAGAAGATCGGTGACTTCGAAGCCGCTCTGCTCGCATTCATGAACTCCGAGCACGCTGAGCTGATGAAGCTTATCAACGATACCGGCGACTACAATGCCGAAATCGAAGCTGAGCTGAAAGCTGGTCTCGACAAGTTCGTGGCAACCCAAACCTGGTAAAAATCGTCGAGGTGTCTTAAGGCACCTCAGGTCCAGATTGGAGAGTAGAGATGGCCGGCGCAAAAGAGATTAAAACCAAGATCGCGAGTGTGAAAAACACTCAGAAGATCACGTCCGCCATGGAAATGGTGGCAGCCAGCAAAATGCGCAGAGCGCAGGACCGCATGACTGCCAGCCGTCCATACGCGGAAAGCATGCGTAAGGTGATCGGTCACGTTGCCCAGGGTTCTCTTGAATACAAACACCCCTATTTAGAGGTGAGAGAAGCCAAGCGGGTCGGCTACATTGTTGTAGCGTCTGACCGCGGCCTTTGTGGTGGTCTGAACGTCAACCTGTTCAAAAAGGTTGTGTCAGACGTGAAAAGCTGGAAAGAGCAAGGCGTTGAGGTAGAGTTCTGCCCCATCGGTGCCCGCTCTGTACAGTTCTTCAAAGCTTTTGGCGGTCAGGTGTCAGCCCACGCCTCAGGCCTCGGTGATGCTCCAAAGCTCACTGACCTGATCGGGACTGTACGCGTGATGCTGCAGGCTTACAACGAAGGCAAACTGGATCGTCTGTATGTGGTATTCAACAAGTTTGTGAACACCATGACCCAGACGCCCGTGATCGAGCAGCTGCTGCCTTTGCCTAAATCCGATGATGATGACATTGCTCATCACTGGGACTACATCTACGAGCAGGATCCGAAAGACCTTCTGGATACTCTGCTGGTGCGTTATGTGGAGTCTCAGGTGTATCAGGGTGTTGTGGAAAACATCGCGTCTGAACAGGCCGCCCGTATGGTGGCAATGAAGGCTGCGACTGACAACGCCGGTACGCTGATCGATGACCTGCAACTGGTATACAACAAGGCCCGTCAGGCTGCGATTACGCAGGAACTGTCGGAAATTGTTTCCGGTGCCGCAGCGGTTTAAGGCTTAGGTAACGAATACAAGTTTTAGAGGATTAATCATGAGCACAGGTACTGTTGTCCAAGTAATTGGCGCGGTTGTGGACGTTGAGTTTCCACAGCAATCCGTACCTCAGGTATATGACGCTCTGAAGATCACAGGTGAAGGTACCTGTAACGGTCTGGTGCTGGAAGTTCAGCAGCAGCTCGGTGGCGGTGTGGTTCGTACCATCGCCATGGGTTCTTCTGACGGTCTGCGTCGTGGTATCGAGGTTGAAAACACTGGTTCCGCTATTGCCGTTCCTGTTGGTAAGGCCACTCTGGGCCGTATCATGAACGTGCTGGGCGAGCCTGTGGATGAAGCGGGTCCTATCGGTGAAGATGAGCGTTATGTAATTCACCGTGAAGCTCCTTCCTATGAAGAGCAGTCAAACACTACTGAACTGCTGGAAACCGGTATCAAGGTAATCGACCTGGTTTGTCCATTCGCCAAGGGTGGTAAAGTAGGTCTGTTCGGTGGTGCGGGCGTTGGTAAGACAGTTAACATGATGGAACTGATCAACAACATCGCCAAGGCACACTCTGGTTTGTCTGTATTCGCCGGTGTAGGTGAGCGTACCCGTGAAGGTAACGACTTCTACTACGAAATGCAGGAATCAGGCGTACTGGACAAGGTAGCCATGGTGTACGGTCAGATGAACGAACCACCAGGAAACCGTCTGCGTGTGGCCCTGACCGGTCTGACCATGGCCGAGAAGTTCCGTGACGAGGGTAAAGACGTACTGTTGTTCGTAGACAACATCTACCGTTACACCCTGGCCGGTACCGAAGTATCAGCACTGCTGGGTCGTATGCCATCAGCCGTAGGTTATCAGCCTACTCTGGCTGAAGAGATGGGTGTACTCCAGGAGCGTATTACTTCTACCAAGACTGGTTCTATTACCTCCGTACAGGCGGTATACGTACCAGCGGACGACTTGACCGACCCAAGCCCAGCCACCACCTTCGCCCACTTGGATGCGACCGTGGTACTGTCTCGTCAAATCGCTTCTCTGGGTATTTACCCAGCGGTTGACCCACTGGATTCCACCTCTCGTCAGCTGGATCCACTGGTAGTTGGCCAAGAGCACTATGACGTGGCTAACGGCGTTCAAAACGTTCTGCAGCGCTACAAAGAGCTGAAAGACATCATCGCGATCCTGGGTATGGACGAACTGTCAGACGACGACAAGATGACAGTATCCCGTGCCCGTAAGATTGAGCGTTTCCTGTCTCAGCCTTTCCACGTAGCGGAAGTATTTACCGGTTCTCCTGGTAAGTACGTGCCTCTGAAAGACACTATCCGTGGCTTCAAGGGCATTCTGGAAGGTGAGTTCGACCACATTCCAGAGCAAGCGTTCTACATGGTTGGCTCTGTCGACGAAGCCGTTGAGAAAGCCAACAAGAAGTAATTCGGGCCCTGCCTGAGTCTTAAATGGAGAACGCTATGGCCATGACAGTACATCTTGATATCGTAAGTGCAGAAACTCGCATTTTTTCCGGTCTGGTAGAACACCTGCAAGTGACCGGTGGCGAGGGTGAACTGGGCATCATGCCTGGCCACGCCCCTCTGCTGACTTTTATCAAACCTGGCATGGTGCGCATCGTTAAGCAGCACGGTAAAGAAGAGGTTTTCTACCTGTCCGGCGGTTTGCTGGAAGTACAAGCCAATTCTGTGTCTGTGCTGGCTGATGTGGCTTTGCGTGCCGAAGACATTGATGAGCAGGCGGCTCTGGAAGCCAAACGTCGCGCCGAGGCCCATATGGCCGAAGCCGGTGCCGATTTCAACTATGCCGCGGCAGCCATCGAGCTGGCCAAGGCCGTAGCTCAGCTGCGTGTGGTTGAAACCATCAAGAAAAACATTGCCAGATAAGGTGAATGTGTCCCAAAAAAGGCGCCCCAGGGCGCCTTTTTTATTGGGTAAAAATAGCCTGTCCTCTTCTGCACAGCGGTGAATTTTAGGCGGCCATCGGGTACACTTGCGCCAGATAAAAGATAAGGGACCTCCTATGTCACTCAATGTTGTCATTCTCGCCGCCGGAAAAGGCACCCGCATGCGCTCAGACCTGCCCAAGGTACTGCACAGCGTCGCCCACAAACCCATGGTTCAGCACGTGATAGACACGGCGCGTGAGCTCAATGCCGATAACATCAATCTGGTGTATGGCTATGGCGGCGAACTGCTGAAAGCAAAGCTGGGTGAGCAGCCGCTGAACTTTGTGTTGCAGGCCGAGCAGCTGGGTACCGGTCATGCGGTGGCGCAGGCGATTGACCACATCAATGACGAGGACACTGTGCTGGTGCTCTACGGCGATGTGCCACTGACCCGCAAAGAAACCCTCGAAGCCCTGCTGGCTGCCCGCCAACCCGATGGTGTTGCGGTGTTGACGGTGCATCTGGATAACCCCACTGGTTATGGCCGCATGGTGCGCGAAGGCGGCAAAGTCGTCGGTATCATCGAGCAAAAAGATGCCAGCCCGGAGCAGCTCAAGATTAATGAAATCAACAGCGGCATCATGGCGCTGCCGGGCAAGCGACTAAAGAACTGGCTTGGCCGCCTCGAGAACAACAACGCCCAGGGCGAGTTTTACCTCACCGACGTGATTGCCATGGCCCACGCTGATGGTGTGGCAATTGATACCGCCCATCCCGCCAATCCCATCGAGACCGAAGGCGCCAACAACCGGGTGCAGTTGGCGGCACTTGAGCGTGCCTATCAGGCCCGCCGCGCCGAAGAGCTGATGCTTGCAGGCGCCAACCTGCGCGATCCCGCCCGTATCGATATTCGCGGCGACGTGACTGTGGGCATGGATGTAATGATCGACGTGAACGTGATTTTTGAAGGCACGGTCAAGCTTGGCAATAACGTTACCATTGGTGCCGGTGCCATCCTTATCGACTGTGAGATTGCCGATAACTCCGAAATTAAGCCATACAGCATTATCGAAGGTGCCAAACTCGGCGATAGCGCCAGTGCCGGTCCATTCGCCCGTCTGCGCCCCGGCGCCGAGCTGCACAAAGATGCCCATATCGGCAACTTCGTTGAAATGAAAAAAGCTGTGCTGGGTGAAGGCTCCAAGGCCGGGCACCTGGCGTATCTGGGCGATGCCGAGATTGGTAAGGGCGTGAACATAGGCGCGGGAACCATTACCTGTAACTACGATGGCGCCAACAAGCACCTGACCGTGATTGAAGATGACGTGTTCGTCGGCAGCGATACCCAGCTGGTGGCACCTGTGGTTATCCGTAAGGGGGCCACCCTCGGCGCTGGCTCCACCATCACCCGTGAAGTGGGCGAAAACGAACTGGTGATCACCCGCGTTAAGCAGCGCCATATTCAGGGCTGGCAACGTCCGGTGAAAAAGCCAAAGTAACAGTTTTGGCTTAGTCAAAGGCGGCGCATTTGCGCCGCTTTTTCGTTTCTGAGGGACCTTTTGTGATCCCCATCACCTGCAATTGTAAATTACCGTAAAGAAAATCAAATAAGAACTATTCTCAATTATAGTGCTGCCGGTTTCGTAAGACTTTTTGACAGAGTTGGTAAAGAGGTAGGCATGTCACTCAAATTCTCCACCCTGAGCCTGGCCGTCGTGGCCGCGCTGCAATCCCCGTTGGCACTGGCCAATGAGGTATCAAATGGCAACATCGAGCGCATCGAAGTTAAAGGCCGCAGCTTCAACGAATACAAGGTTGGCGCAGCCAATGGCGCCATGCGCGGCGACATGTCGCTGCTGGAGACACCCCAGTCGGTGAGCGTGATCCCGGACTTTGTGACCGATGAGCAGTTGGCCACCAACCTGGCCGAAGTGCTGGTGAATGACTCCTCCATTACCGCTGGCAGTCAGCGCTGGAACCGTCAGGTGTTTTCATTGCGGGGTTTCGAGCTGGACTCGGGCTCAGGTTACCTCGCCAACGGTCATCAGCTGTTTGCCCATTATGTATTGCCGATTGAAATCTTAAGTCAGGTGGAAGTGCTCAAGGGGCCTTCTTCCATGCTCTATGGTCAGTCTGGCCCCGGTGGCCTGGTGAATATGGTCACCAAGAAGCCCACTTACGACAAGCTGTTCGAACTCGGTTTTGATACTGACGATTCAGGCTCGACCCGTTTCCAACTGGATGCCGGTGGCGCCATCAACGAGGCCGAAACCTTAAGATACCGTGCCGTGGGCGTGAAGCAGGATACAGAATACTGGCGCAGTTACTCGCCACTGGCGGGCGAAGCTGCTGAGCAGCAAGAGCGTGACCGCTGGCTCGGCTTCGTGGCTATCGATTATGACATCAGCGATAACCTGCTGCTGTCGCTGCGCTACGACCGCACCGAAGACAAAACCGGCATCGACGTGGGCGGCTGGCTCGATAAAAGCGGTAACCTGATTGGTGGCCGTGAGCAAATCTGGGACATGCCCTGGGCTTTTACCGATAACAGCATTACCAACCTCGGCGCTGACATTGCCTGGCAGCTGAGCGACAACTGGAACCTGAAGCTTGGCTATAACGACCAGCAGTTCAACCGTCGTCGCTTCGATTCGTTGCCAACCTATAACGAAAACGCCATGACCGAAGGCTACAAGATCAGTCCCTTTGACCGTTTCGATGATTGGAGCCATAAGACGGCTTATGTGGATCTGAACGGCCAGTTTGAGCTGGCAGGCATGGAGCATAAGTTGCTGCTGGGGGCCAACAAGCTCGATTACGGTTATGCCCAGCTGCGGGTCAAGGGGAAAAGCCAAACCGTGATGCCCGGCGCGGCTGCCGCTCGTCCGGATATCGACTATCACGACGATGACAGCTGGTACACCAGCGAATACGAGTTCTACGGTGTGTACCTGCAAGACTTGATCAGCATCAACGATCACTGGAAGGTGTTGGCCGGAGTACGTTTCGATGAGCAAAAAGAACAGAGTGGCAACGACAATGCACTGTCGCCCAAGTTTGGGGTGATTTGGCAGCCGCAACAGGATCTGAGCCTCTACGCCAACTACTCAAAAAGTTTTGTGCCTCAGGGTTCGGTAAATAATGAGAATGACCTGAGCGATAAGATGGAGCTCGATCCCGAGTTTGGTACCCAGTATGAACTCGGCGCCAAGTGGGAGCTGATGAATGGCGGCCTGCTGCTGACCGGCGCTCTGTTCGACATCGAAATCGACAACCGGGTGGTGGTGCATACCCTCGACACTCCGGTGGGCAGCGCGACCCAGCAAACCCGTCAGGACGGCGTTCAGCACCACAAGGGCTTTGAGCTGGGCGCTCAGGGTCAGGTGAGTGACAGTCTGTTCGTGACTGCTTCGATGATGTATCTGGATGCCCAGTACAAAACCGCCGATGCACTTAATGGCAAAACGCCAATCGATGCGCCCGAGTGGTCGGCTAATATCTGGAGTCGTTACGAGCTGACCGATAACTTTGCCATGAACTTCGGTGCAGTCTATGTGGGTGAGCGCTTTGCCGATACCCAAAACAGCATCAGCAAAGACGGTTACCTGCGTTTCGATATGGGTGCCGCTTACACCTTCCATATCGGTGGCAGTGAGTTCGATGTGCGTGCCAACGTGCGTAACCTGTTCGACACCGATTACCTTGATGGCGGCAATTACCAGATGGTCACCATAGGTCAGGAGCGCAACTTTAACCTGGCGTTGAACGCCCGCTTCTAAGTCGTTTTGTGTGTTTTCCAAGGCAGCCAATCGGCTGCCTTTTTCGTTGCTTAAATTTCATTCTTGGTAAATTTGTTTCGTTTCTATATAATCTATCTTTCGAATCGAAAGTTAAATTGAAAGTAACGGATGACCAAACGCAACACTCAGCAGCGCCGCCGCAGCATTATCGAACTCCTGAACGTTCAGGGGGAGGTGAATGTCGACCAGCTGGCGAGCGAGTTTGCCACCTCTGAGGTGACCATTCGCAAGGATTTGGCCGAGCTGGAAAAGGCCGGGCTGTTGTTTCGCCGTTATGGCGGCGCCGTGCCGCTGCCGCAGGAGCTGAATGCTCAGGCGGTGGCCATCTCCCCGGTGAAGCTCGCCATTGCCAAAGAGGCGGCCGGGCTTATCCGCGACCATAACCGCATCATCATTGACTATGGTAGCACCACGTTAGGGCTTATCCCCGAGCTTGCCCATCGCCGCGGACTGGTGGTGATGACCAATTCGCTGCAGCTGGCCAATGCCATTCGCGAATTGGAGCAGGAACCGACCCTGCTGATGACCGGCGGCACCTGGGATCCTCACTCTGAAAGCTTTCAGGGGCTGGTGGCCGAGCAGGTGCTGCGTTCTTACGACTTCGATCAACTGTTTATTGGTGCCGATGGCATAGACCTCAGCCGCGGCACCACCACCTTCAACGAACTCGTTGGCCTGTCACGCGTGATGGCCGAGGTGTCGCGGGAGGTGATTGTCATGCTGGAGTCCGACAAGATAGGCCGACGCATTCCCAATCTCGAACTGCCCTGGAGTCAGGTCAGCGCCGTGGTCACAGACAACAGATTGCCCAAAGAGGCAGTGGCCACTATCGAGTCTCACGGAGTGAAGGTGTATCTGGCCGACGTCCAGTAACCGTTATTTAGACCTTACGGAAAATACAAGCATGTGTGGAATCGTTGGCGCCGTGGCGCAAAGGGATGTGGCCGAAATTTTGCTCGAGGGCCTGCGTCGTCTGGAATATCGTGGTTATGACTCGGCCGGTATGGCCATCATAAACCACAGTGAAATGAACCGTACCCGCCGCGTAGGTAAGGTGCAGGAGCTGGCAGATGCACTCACCGAAGCGCCGCTTGCCGGTGGTACAGGCATTGCCCACACCCGCTGGGCCACCCACGGTGAGCCGAGCGAGCGCAATGCTCACCCGCACCAGTCCGAGGGCGATATCGCCGTGGTGCACAATGGCATTATCGAAAACCACGCCAAGCTGCGTGAGCGCTTGAAGGGCCTGGGTTATCAGTTCAATTCAGATACCGATACCGAGGTGATTTGCCACCTGGTACACCATGAACTCAAGAGTCACGATACTCTGCTTGCCGCAGTGCAGGCCACGGTTAAGCAGCTCGAAGGTGCCTACGGTACTGTGGTGATCGACCGCCGTGACGCCGAGCGCATGGTTGTGGCCCGCAGTGGCAGCCCGCTGGTGATTGGTTTTGGTCTGGGTGAAAACTTTGTGGCTTCAGATCAGTTGGCGCTACTGCCGGTAACCCGCACCTTCGCCTTCCTCGAAGAAGGGGATGTGGCCGAAGTGATGCGCCGCAGCGTGCGTATCTTCGATGTAGACGGAACTGAAGTTGAGCGCGAAGCCAAAGAGTCGGAAGTAACCCACGATGCCGGCGACAAGGGCGAGTACCGCCACTATATGCTCAAGGAAATCTATGAGCAGCCACGGGCACTGGCGCGCACCCTCGAAGGTCGCATCGCCAATATGCAGGTGCAGGACAGCGCCTTCGGCGACAAGGCCGCCGAGCTTTTGAAAGACATCAAACATGTGCAAATCATCGCCTGTGGTACCAGCTACCACGCGGGCATGACCGCCCGTTACTGGCTGGAGCAGTGGGCTGACGTGTCGTGCAACGTGGAAATCGCCTCCGAGTTTCGCTATCGCAAGTCGCACCTGTTCCCCAACAGCCTGCTGGTAACTATTTCCCAGTCCGGCGAGACCGCCGATACCCTGGCGGCGCTGCGTCTGGCGAAAGAGATGGGCTATCAGGCCACCCTGACCATCTGTAACGTGCCCGGCTCTTCGTTGGTGCGTGAATCCGACATGGCTTACATGATGAAGGCCGGCGCTGAAATCGGCGTGGCTTCGACCAAGGCCTTTACCGTGCAGCTGGCGGGTCTGTTGATGCTTACCGCCGTGATTGGTCGCAATAATGGCATGCCTGCTGAGCTGCAATCATCTTTAACCCAAAGTCTGCAATCACTGCCGGCCAAGGTTGAGCAGGCACTGGGGCTGGATGATGCCATTGCTTCGCTGGCCGAAGACTTTGCCGACAAGCACCATGCGCTGTTCCTCGGTCGTGGCGATCAGTACCCCATCGCCATGGAGGGAGCCCTCAAGCTTAAGGAAATCTCCTACATCCACGCCGAAGCTTATGCCTCCGGTGAGCTCAAGCACGGTCCGCTGGCGCTGATTGATGCCGATATGCCGGTGATTGTGGTGGCGCCCAATAACGAGCTTTTGGAAAAATTAAAGTCGAACGTGGAAGAAGTGCGCGCCCGCGGCGGTCTTATGTATGTGTTTGCCGACAAAGACGCTGAATTTGCCTCGGATGAAACCATGAAGGTGATCCCGGTGCCGCATTGTGATGAGTTTATGGCACCGCTCATCTACACCATTCCGCTGCAGCTGCTGTCGTACCACGTGGCCCTGATCAAGGGTACCGACGTCGACCAGCCACGCAACCTGGCAAAGTCAGTGACTGTCGAATAACCAAGCTGTATGTCGAGTATTGCCTCCCCTCGGGGAGGCTTTTTTGTTTATTTCGGGGTACAGTTTTCAATGGCTAGCTTTGCCAGTGCAGGTTTATCGGCAGCATCTGCTAGCGCAATTAGTTTATTTTGTTGCTCCAGACACTGGGTCTGATTTGCATAAATCGCTGATAATTTCACAGCTTCCGTTAAATGTTGGGAGGCAACACCGGTCGAAAACACTTTACCCACGTTTAAACTGGCTTTGTCTTTCTCACCGCCACCTTCTGAACTAAAACTGCCGTATGTCGACATGGCATCTGTACGAGGCGTTTGCAGTAGGCTCACCATATCAATGAAGTCTTTCTCGGATTGGGCTAACTGTGCTTGCTTTAAGATGACATCTTTTTCGGCGTTTTGGGTAGCGGGATCCGCTATTCCTTTGGATGATGCCAAAGAATCTCTTTTATTAACTGCTTGTGTAAGGTCTTGTTTGCTTTTAAGCAAGTTGTCAAATTTGGCTTTTGAGCCAGGAACTTGTTCCAGCGTTCGCATTATTGTTTGCTTGCCGTAAGTCGCTTCCAATTTATCAATTGTTGTTTGCCCTTCTTTTGAAACAGCCACTGGTACGTAGGCAGCGTCCACAGATTTAACGCCTAGATTGATTGATACGCCTTGTGCATCGTTGGCATTGGCGCTTACATCCACACCGACAATGACTTTTGATGAGTACACCAAGGGAGCCTGTTGCAATGGCGTGCAGGCCGATACTAGCGTTACAGCTGTCAGAGTTATCAGGGCAGGTCTAATTATCATTTTGAGTCCCTCCATGGGATGCGATACAGATGTTATCTAACGATTGTTGATGCCGTTGCAGCAAAGACAGGAGCAATTCCAATTGCTCCGGATCTTCAAGCCACAGCACTACATGGCACTTGGCGTCTATGGGAACTGAGGCAAGTTGTTCACTTACCCATCCCAAGGTGGTGCCAGTGGGTGTCGAGATAAATCCCAGTCCTTTAGTCTCCACCAATGCGATAGCTCCGATATTGGGAGTCACATTGATGATGGGGAAGCCAAAATAGCGCTCAACACTGACAGTGTTGTCGTCGTAAATCTTGATAGATGTGCAGGCGCTCAGCAGCACCAGCGATACTGATGCTGTTATATACCTGAGGGAAATAGAAAGCGTGCGCGCCAAACCAACCTCCATGTTATTCACACGGAGCTGTCGCTTGTTTCGATTGCAAAGTTCAAATCCATTTCTTTGCAAATTTGAAACATTGGGCTGTGTGAATGTTTTTCACTCAATTTTTAGTTGTATTAGAGATGAATTAACATTCAACTTAAGATTGATAAGCTGTTGGTGATAATAAGTTTAGTTGATTCGATATGGCATTGATCTGACTTACGCCTCAATCAAAAGTACGGACTTTTTTGCTTCAATCCGCTTCCATACCTTTTCGTGGAAGTAAAACACCACTGTGTTGATGGTGGGTTCAATCAGGGCCACAGCGCCGCCAACGACAACGCTGCCGGTGAGCAGATAGGTGATGCTGAAGGCCACACCAAAGTGCAGCATGGCAAAGGTCATGGTCTTTAACATAGTGGTTTCCCCCATAGATGAATTAACTTAAATGATAATGGTTATCACTTGCAAGTAAAGTTAAATTGTTCAATTGGGGTAAACGAGCGGGTCGATTAAAACAAAAGACGCAGCGTGGGGCTGCGTCTTGGATGGGATGCTCGGCTGATATCAATAGTGCCAGGGGAACTTGCTGTAATCCTGATCGCGTTTTTCCAGGAAGGCATCGCGACCCTCCTTGGCCTCATCGGTGCCGTAGGCCAGGCGTGTTGCTTCACCGGCAAACAGCTGCTGGCCGACCAAGCCGTCATCGGGCAGGTTAAAGCCATATTTAAGCATGCGCATGGCGGTGGGCGATTTGGAGTTAATCTCTTTGGCCCAGCGCAGTGCTTCCACTTCAAGCTCGGCATGGGGAATACTGCGATTGACCATACCCATGGCTACCGCTTCATCGGCACTGTAGTTAAAGCCGAGGAAAAAGATTTCCCGCGCCCGCTTTTGCCCCACCATCTTGGCCAGATAAGCACTGCCGTAGCCGGAGTCGAAGCTGGCCACATCCGGATCCGTTTGTTTGAATACGGCATGTTCTTTGGAGGCTAAAGTGAGATCGCACACCACATGCAAACTGTGGCCGCCGCCCACAGCCCAGCCCGGCACCACGGCAATGACCACTTTTGGCATAAAGCGGATAAGCCGCTGCACTTCGAGAATGTGCAGTCTGCCCATGCGCGCCACATCGGCACTGCCAGGCTCTGCGCCTTCGTACTTGTAGCCATCTTTGCCGCGAATACGCTGATCGCCACCGGAGGAAAACGAATATTGGCCTTTGGCGGACGGGCCATTCCCGGTGAGCAGTACGCAGCCTACGTCTGACCATTGGCGGGCATGGTCCAGGGCGGTGTAAAGCTCATCCACGGTTTTGGGGCGGAAGGCATTCAGGCAGTCGGGACGGTTGAAGGCGATACGTACCGTGCCCTGATCTTTGGCTCTGTGGTAGGTAATGTCTTCGAATGCAAAACCGGGTACTTCTGTCCAGAGATCTGGATCAAAATTATCAGAAACTTTTTGGGTCATGACTGAGCCTGCCTGTGTTCACATTAGTTGCCACAGGCTAGGCTCAAGTCAGTTTTGGGTCAATGCTTTAAGGAAAAAGCTATGGGATGGGCGACAAAAATTATCAGAGGTTGTCGCAAATAAACTGCAGGTTTTCTTTATCAAAAACCGGGTGAGTGGCATTGGCGCTGCCGCAGTATTCGGTTTTGAAATCGATCACACTGTTTTTATCGGTCAGCACAGCATCAAATTCTGAAAGCTCGGTAGAGGACAGGCGCTCGCCTATCTCAGCCTTGAGTTTCTGCAATCTGCCGTCAACTCTGATGATCTGGGTACCGGTCAAAGAATCGAGCTTTCGCTCGATTTTTTTCAGCACCGCCTGGGTTTCGGCGATAGGCTCATCAAGCTTGTCGGTTTCGGTATACAGGTAATACAAGCCACCTGCGAGGGCTGCCAGGATAATCCATCCTCTCATCTTTTGGTCCAATCGAGTGAATGTGCACTATAAATATGGCTATAATAAGCCACTTTTCGAGCAATATTAAAGCAGTAATAAAGGCTGTCAGATGAACGCAGATTCGAATAACAAGGACTACTCGAAAGCCGAGCGGATCAAAATCCACCAACCGGATGCCGGTAAGGCGGACCGATTCAACCCGCGAAACCGTATATATGTCCGCGCTGTGGATGGTTTGTGGAGTAAACTGCGCCGCCGCATGGGATGGGTGGCTATGTTGTTCTTCCTTATCTTGCCCTGGCTCCCATGGGGTGATAGGCAAGCCGTATGGTTCAACCTGGCCGAACAGAAATTTCATATTTTCGGTTTGACCATCTGGCCTCAGGATCTGACGTTGCTGGCGGCGCTGTTTATGATTGCCGCCTTTGGTCTGTTCTTTGTGACCACCTATCTTGGGCGGGTCTGGTGTGGCTATACCTGCCCACAAACCGTCTGGACCTTTATCTTCATCTGGTTTGAAGAAAAACTCGAAGGCCCGCGCAACAAGCGGATCAAGATGGACCAGATGCCATGGAACTTCGATAAGACCTGGCGCAAAACCGCCAAGCATGCCAGCTGGCTGCTGATATCCTTCCTGACAGCCACTACCTTTGTTTCCTATTTTGTGCCAACCCGCGAGCTCTATCTCGACGTGCTGACACTCAATGCCAGCGGTGGCGTGTACTTCTGGGTCATCTTCTTTACCTTCGCCACTTACGGCAATGCAGGTTGGATGCGGGAAATCATGTGTATCCACATGTGCCCTTACGCCCGCTTCCAGGCAGCCATGTTCGACAAGAACACCTTTATTGTGGGTTATGACGCGACCCGTGGCGAAACCCGTGGTCCACGTTCACGTAAAGCTGACCCGAAAGAAATGGGACTGGGCGACTGTATCGACTGTGACCTCTGTGTGCAGGTGTGCCCAACAGGTATCGATATCCGCAACGGCATGCAGTACGAGTGCATTAACTGTGGCGCCTGTATCGATGCCTGCGATCAGACCATGGATCGTATGGGTTACGCCAAAGGCCTTATCAGTTACACCACTGAAAACAAACTTGAGGGTAAGCAGGAAAAAGTCATGCGACCCAAGCTGGTGGGCTACGGTGTGGTGCTCACAGCCATGGTGCTGGTATTCGTTGGCCTGGTAGCGACCATCTCGCCACTGCGTATTGATGTTATCCGCGACCGTAACGCGCTTTATCGTCAGGATAGTCGTGGTCTGATTGAAAACACCTTTACCCTGAAGATCCTTAACAAGACGGAAGTGAGTCACGTTTATCGTCTGTCGGTAGAAGGCCTGCCAAACTACCGCTGGATTGGCGAGCAGACTGTGTCGGTCAACGCCGGTGAAGTGCTCACCCTGCCTGTCAGTGTGGCAGTGGACCCGGTCGAGTTGAAACGGCCCATTACCAAAATCAATATCCGGGTAGTGGCTGAAGACGTTCCTGAAGTCGAAGCCGTGCAGGAAACCCGTTTCTTCGGGCCTTAATCAGGTTTGCGCCAAGGTGCCAACAGGCACCAGGGCATGACACCAACACACAAAAAAGGGGCTTAATGCCCCTTTTTTGTGCTTTTAGCTCGCAAAATAAACGAACGCGATAAAAACCGAAGTTTTCTTCAAAAAAGCCCTTGCGCAAAAGTTTGGGGTCCCTATAATGCGCATCCACTGACACGGCAAGCGGCGCTAAGCGTAGCGGGTTGTG
>NZ_JAKUDL010000010.1:0-101455 GCF_022484835.1 Shewanella zhuhaiensis | reverse complement strand
ATCCCATTCCGAACTCAGTAGTGAAACGGAGCAGCGCCGATGGTAGTGTGGGGTCTCCCCATGTGAGAGTAGGTCATCGCCAAGCGCCTATTTCTGGTTTCCACTTTGAAAAGTGAAATCAAACAGTGTTGAAGAGGCCACCCAAGCGGGTGGCCTTTTTGCATTTGCGCACTCAGCTTTGTACTAACCACTGGCTTTTTGATTTCGCCCCTGCTTTATAAGAGTTTCTTAACAGAACTGGTTTACGCTATGGGTTAAACTGTGGCAATTGCTCAGGGAGATTGCTATGTTGCTGAAAATACTGCTGACGTTGGTTATTATATCCGCCGCTTATTTTTCATATAAAAAGCGCAAACCCGTCACCCCTGCAGTGAGTGCCAATGGCTTACTAACCCGTTATCTGGCGATAGGCACCCTGTTTACAGCGGTGCTGCTAAGCTCCGTTTGGCTTGGCTGGCGTTGGTACGATGGCAATCGGGTGTTGTCTGTTACCATAATTTCCCCAGCTGAGGGCGAACAGAAGACCTTCAAGGTGCGTAAACGCGATTTGGGACAGTCAGAGCTTGAAACCCTCGATGGCCTTAAAATCCGCTTGTCTTCCCAGGAGCGAATAATGATCTCCAGCTCTGACCAGCAATAAATCAACGTCTTATTTCAAAGATCTCTGCTTTTCATTCTGTGGTTATCGGGTAAACTAGCCGCGGTTTCAGATTGCTCCCCGTGTGAACGGGTTAGGGAGGCTCCATGATCACTGCGTATGTGTATGAAAATCGTCAATTGACCATACTCGAACTTGGCATTCAGGATCCCATCCCCCCGGCAACCTTGTGGCTTGATCTGTACAAGCCGGAAGACGAGGAGCGTGAGTGGCTGGCACAGTTCTCAGTTGAAGAGCTGCCGGACGAGGAAGACATCAACGAGATTGAAGCCTCGGCCCGTTTCTATCAAAACAGCGACGGTTTGCACATTAACTCCTTGTTCCCCCAGCGAGTGGGGCAGGATGTGCGCGGCGTTAACGTCTCGTTTAACCTCAGAACCAATTTCCTGCTGACCATCCGTGAAGAGGACGTGGGTCTTATCCGCTTGCTCAGAAACTACCTGCGTCTTGGCCGACTTGAAGCCTCCACGCCGCAGGAGCTGTTTATCGAGCTGTTCAATCTGAAGGTAGACTATCTATCTGACTTGATTGAAGACGTGTACACGGTGCTTGAAAATGTGGGCGAAGAAGTGTTCGAGAGCCAGGAGCTGGATGAAGTCTTCAAGCTTATCACCATTCAGGAAGATGCCAACGGCAAAATCCGCCTCAGTTTGCTCGATACCCAGCGCTCACTGCGCTACATGCAGCGCTATTACCGCGGCCAGCTGACCGACGAGGACATGAAGGATCTGCGGGAGATGCTGTCGGATATCGAATCTTTGATGCCCCATAGCCAGTTTATCTTCGACAAGCTGAACTTCCTGCTCGATGCCGCTATGGGTTTTACCAGTTTGCAGCAGAATAAAATCATCAAGATCTTCTCGGTTGCTGCAGTTGTGTTTCTGCCGCCCACCCTGATTGCGTCAAGCTATGGCATGAACTTTACCACCATGCCGGAACTGGAATGGCAATATGGCTACCCCATGGCCATCGCCATGATGCTGGCCAGTGCCGCGGGCACCTATTTCTTCTTTAAACGTAAACGCTGGTTGTAAGCTCAGACTTTAAACAGCGGGATAACGTCGGCGCTGGTGCGCTCGAGGTAATTGGGCTCGTTGATAAGGTTTTGCAGGGTGTGGAGTTTGCCGCGCATCATGCTCATGGCCACTACACAGCGATGGTAGGGGTTGCTGCAACGCTCCAGTTGACGGTCAAGGTTAAACACAAGGCACTCCAGCTGTGCCTTGTTGCACTCAGATCCTTCTATCACTTCACGGTTGAGCGTGCTCCTGAGCCGCTCCAACTCATCGGGTTGGTTATCGGCCATCCACAGCAGAGTATCGAAATCCGGCAAGGGTGTCATAAGCGCCCCCTTTAACACGTCTGGTGATTTTGGTGATTCTTCCACACTAGACAAAGGGGATTGCCAAGGCAAGACAACTTGGGTCTAAGCGCCGAGCGGCGCGGCTTTGAAGGTTATATACAGCAACAAGGCGCATCTGGAATAATGCGCCTTTCGAGTGGGTTCAGCTCTGGCCGTCCTGGCCGAAAAAGTAAGTTACCCGTTCTCGGGGATTGAGATAATTGAAGATTTTCTCAGGTAGCGCGGCGGGAGGCAGACAGCGCACTATGCTGAGCCCCTCGGCTTCAAGGTCAATAATTGGGGCCTGATCTTTTGGCACCAGCGCATCGTAAACCATGATCCTCGGGAACAGCAGCTTACTGAGGTTAACGGCCATGACCATACCGAACTGGCCACTGGTCAGTTCGACAACAGAGCCTGGCGGATAGATCCCCAACATACGGATAAGTTGACCGATAAAGTCGCCGTTGAGTTTACCTTTGTAATGTTTGAAAAGATAACCCAATGCCGCATAAGGGGTTTTTGCTTTGGAAAGGTTGTCAGGATGGCAAAGTTTGTCGTACTCATTCACCACAGCCGCAAGCTGTGACAGCTGGCATAACTCCTTGGCTTTTAATGCCTTGGGGTAGCCGCTACCGTCTAAAAACTCGTGATGATTGGTGATGACCGGTAAGGCTTTTTCGGGGAAATTCTCGGCAAGCTTCACCAACTCGGCACCAAACACTGGGTGTTGCTTAATAAAATTCTCTTCCGGTGTGGTCAGCGGTGTCTGCTTTTTCAAGATTTGAGCCGGTACCTTAAGCTTACCCACGTCATGGAACAGGGCACCCATGCCGAGTGCCTCAATTTCGCTTCGCTCCCAGCCCAGTTCCTTGGCTATGAGCATGCTCAGCACGGCCACGTTGAGGGAGTGGTAGTAGATGCCATCGTCTTTTTTGGCATCGCCCATCAGGTGCAGTACCAGGTTATCGCTGTCGAGCAGCTGGCTGGTGATGTCGTGGATAAGGGCTTCGGCATCCTGAATTGCATTCAGGGGACGGCTTCGCAACTTGCTGATAAGGCTTCGCATTTTGGCAAGTGAACGGTCAAATTCCTGCTCGGTTTTGCCCAGTTCGCGGCGCATCTTCTTCAGCTTGTCGATTTGCTCTTGCTTCTTTTTGTCGAGGGTTTCCCGCAGTGGTTCCAAAGACTCAGCAGGCGCTGGCTTATTCGCAGCTTCTTCTTTCAGCGGCGGCACATCGCTGCGATCGAGATCGACAAACACATGCTCAATACCCAGGCTTCTGATCAGCTGAATTTGCGCTTCTTGTTTCAGGCGAAAGCTGTTGAATAAAAAAGGGTGGTCCTTCCAGGCAACAGGCAGGCGAACAAAGTTGCCAACCTGCAGTTGGTTGACGCTAACCTTACAACATTTATTCATATGGGGTCAGTCAATTACGAGAGGGTTAAGTTTAGCCCAATGGTAATACTTTACAATTACTTAACTGACGTGTCAGCATAGTAAGACATAAGAATTCCCTGAGTGTGACATGGATTTTATCGAAGTATACCCAAACGCGATACCGGATGAGCTGTGCGATCGCTTAATTAGTGTGCTGGAACAACATCCCGGCGTGGTTGATGGCAAAACCGGCAATGGGGTGGACAAAGAGAAAAAGCTCAGCCGGGACATCACACTGGACGCCTTCAACGAGTTAATGCCTATTCGCAACGAGCTGCTCGGCTATGCGCTCAAGGGCACAGTGGATTACTTTGACAAGTATTCCATGGCGCTGATGGGGGCGGTTGCCGTGCAGGTGGCGGACGAGCAGGGCAAGCCGGTAACCCTGACTCCGGCAAACTATGACACTCTGGGCCATCCACGCGCCGATGCGCTGGTGAAATACCTGTATCGCAGCGGGACCATCAATATTCAAAAGTATCCCAAGGGTAAGGGTGGCTACCCGCACTGGCACTCAGAGCAGTTTCCCCAAAATGGCCATAACGAAGCGCTGCACCGGGTGGTGCTGTATATGTTTTACCTGAATGATGTTGAAGAGGGCGGCGAGACCGAATTTTTCTATCAGGGCCGTAAACTGAAGCCGACCAAGGGCACTATGGTGATTGCGCCCGCAGGCTTTACCCACACCCACAGAGGCAATGTGCCGCAAAGCTCAGATAAATACATAGCGACTTCCTGGGTGATGTTTAATCGCGCCGAGCAGCTGTACGCGCAGCTGGGGCAGTAGCTCGCGCCGCTTAGCGCCGTCCACTACAGATTATGCTAAAAGAGATTATGCAAAAAGGCCGCAATGCGGCCTTTCTTTTTTAACCCGATTTACCCACAGAACAGTTACAGCGGGATGCGGATCCGAAACAGAGCGCCTTCCAGTATGGACTCTTCAATGGTCAGCACGCCGTTGTAGCTCGATACGATTTCGTGGCAAACCGCAAGCCCGATACCCTGGCCCGGACTTTGGGTGTCGGCCCTCACGCCGCGCTCGATAATCTTTTGCCGCAGGCTTTCGGCCACGCCGGGACCATCGTCTTCCACCCTGAGTTCAAATTCGCCCCGGGCGTTGATTTCGGCGCTCACCCGCACCATGCCAATACACAGCCGGAAAGCATTTTCCATCAGGTTGCCACACAACTCCATAATGTCGCCTTTATCGCCGGGGAACAGCAACATAGGAGGAATGCGGGCCGAAAACTGCACATCTTTGTCGCGATAGATTTTAAATAGCATCTGCGACAACTGAGTCACCAGTGGCAGCAGCTGGGTTTGCTCCTGCTTAAGGCCTTTACGACCGAGCATGGCGCGCTTGAGCTGATACTTCACCAGATGATCCATCTGGCTGACCTGTTCCATTACCTTTTCGCCGGCTTCCTGCTGATGCAGTGCCCTGTCATCCAGAATGGCATGCACAGCAGCCAGCCGGGTTTTGAGGCTGTGGGCCAGGTCATTCATGGCGTTTTGATAACGCTCCTGCTGGGCAGCAGATTGCTGCAGCAGTTGGTTAAGTGCCTGGGTAACGCCCTCAAGCTCAACAGGATAGCCGTCCGACAGTGACTTGGCTTTGCCATCGGCAATGGATTTGAGTTCTTCCTGCATCCGCACCAGCGGACGCATCCCCCAATAGGCGGCGCTGACCAGCAAAATCAGCGCCAGTACCAACACCAGTGCCAGCCTGAAATAAGTGCGGCGGCTGAACTTGCTGTATTCCTGCTCCAGCTTCTCGGCATCTTTCATCACCAGCAGGTTGTAGTGCACCTTGGCGATATCCACCGACAACATATAGATGTAGTAGCCGCGATTGTCGGATAGCGTCAGATAGTAGGGCGGAGACTCGCCTTTGATTTCGGCAAAGCGCTCACAGGTATCGAACAGGCCCCGATCAACCGCCATCGAAGAGGTCCACACCTGCTTGAATCTGTCATCGCAGCTGGCCATGACGTAGCGCTCGGTTTTGCGGTTTTCTTCAAGCCAGGCGCTGGTGTCGGGGATAAGGTCGTGCTCGCGCAGCTCGGCCGCTACCTGAGGAATTTCGGCGATCAGCTGGGCGGTTTCTTCGTTGTAGGAGTTTTGCGCATGGAGGATGTTCACCATCCAGGCCAAACCAAAGCCCACCAGAGTAATAATCGACAGGGATGTGAGGTACATCCTTGTCAGCAGGCGGCGTTTGGGTTTGAGCTTGAAGCGCATGGCTTAGTTACAGGGCAGGTTGAATTTGTAGCCCTGGCCCCGAATGGTCACTATGGGGTTATCCATACCATCCCGGGTCAGCTTTTTACGCAGGCGGCTTACCATCACTTCGATGGTGTTGGGATCGCCTTCTTTGTCGCCGTATATCACATCCAAAAGTCGCTGCTTGGCGACCACTTCATGGCTGTGACGCATCAGATATTCGAGGATGAGATATTCAAAGGCGGTGATTTCGAGGATTTCTTCATCGAGGGTGACCTGCTTGGCGGCAAGGTCGAGCACCAAAGAGCCTGAGGTGATTTTGGGTTTCACAAAACCAGCGCTGCGGCGCACCAGCGCATCGAGACGGGCAACCAGCTCTTCTTTTTGAAAGGGTTTTACCAGGTAATCGTCGGCTCCGGCATTCAGGCCTTCCACCTTGTCCTGCCAGTTAACCCGGGCGGTGAGAATAAGAATGGGCGCTTTGAGTTCGGCGTCGCGCAGACGGGTAATCAGTTCAATACCGTCCTGATCCGGCAGTCCCAAATCGACAATGGCAACATCGATGGGATAGTTGGTCGCCTGAAAAAAACCTTCCTGAGCCGTGTTGGCTACCTGTACCTGATTGCCCAGCTCAGTGAGCTGAACTTTGAGGTGGTGTGACAGCAAAGGATCATCTTCAACAACCAGAATTCTCATAACAGGGTTCCCATGCAAATTTCGGCCAGTTTACGTGCTAAAGGCTTGAGAGTAAAAATTTTCCACTATTCTATGACGAATATTCTTAATGAACGCTGACCGGTAAGCGCCCAAGCCCTTGTCTGCCTGAGTGGATGCGTTACAATCCGTGCACTAAATTGACCCAGGAATTTACACCCATGAAAAACATCGCCAAATTGATGCTGGTGTTGCTGGCAGGCGTTGCCCCAGCGGCCTATTCCACCACCTTTACCTTTACGGCCATTCCCGATGAAGACGAAACCAAGCTGCGCAGCCGTTTCGAGAAGGTGGCTGACTATTTGGAAACCCAGCTTGGCGTGGAAGTAAAGTATGTGCCTGTGAAGTCTTATTCCGCTGCCGTGACTGCATTTCGTAATAATCAGGTGCAACTTGCCTGGTTTGGCGGTTTGTCCGGTGTGCAGGCCCGTCGTTTGGTGCCAGGCTCTGAAGCCATTGCCCAGGGCTACGAAGACCAGTTTTTCAAAAGCTATATCATTGCTCACCACAGCACAGGCCTGACCCAGGGCACTAACTTCCCGGCCATTGGCGGTTACACCTTCACCTTTGGCTCCAAAGACTCAACCTCTGGCCGTTTGATGCCGCAGTTCTTTATTGAGCGCAACCTGGGTAAGCGTCCTGAAGATTTGTTTAAGCGCGTGGGTTTCTCCGGTGACCACAGCCGCACTGTGACCCAGGTTGAGGCCGGTGTGTATCAGGTGGGCGCGGTCAACTACAAGGTATGGGACTCCATGGTGGAAGCCGGTAAAGTGGATACCAGCAAGGTGCAGGTGGTGTGGGAAAGCCCGGCTTACCCTGACTACCAGTGGACCATCCGCGGCGACGTAAACAAAACCTATGGCGACGACTTTAAAGCGAAAGTCACCAAGGTACTGCTGGAGATGAAAGACCCCGATCTGCTGTCTTCTTTCCCACGTCAGTCGTTTGTGCCTGCCGATAACGAAGACTATCAGCCAGTTGAAGACGTGGCCAAAGCCATCGGCCTTATCGACTGATTATGCTTGATATCCAAGGGTTAACCCTTGCCTATGCTGACCGGGAGATCCTGCGCGATCTCTCGGTTTCGTTTAGGGCAGGGCAAAAAGTCGCTATTCTGGGTGCCTCGGGGGCCGGGAAATCCACCTTACTGACGCACCTGCATCAACGTTTGGCCGCTGATGCCGCCCTGTGTGCCCAAAGCCAGGGGCTGGTCGAAGGCTTAAGCCTCTTCCACAATATTTATATGGGGGCGCTGGCCCGCCATAATGCCTTGTATAACCTAGCTAATCTTGTCAGACCGTTCGGCTCGCGTCTGGATGAAGTGCACAAGATTTGCCAAAGCCTTGAGCTCGAAATGCCTGCCTCCACCCTGGTGAGCCGCTTGTCCGGCGGTCAGCGGCAGCGGGTAGCCATTGGCCGGGCGCTGTATCAGCAAAAATCCATTTTTCTGGGGGACGAGCCGGTTTCAGCACTCGATCCTGCCATGGCCGACAGGGTCATCCAGCATATCAATCGCAGCCACGAAACTGTGGTGATGGTGCTGCACAACCGTCATCAGGCGCTGACCCATTTCGAGCGTATTCTTGGGCTTGCGGATGGCGGCTTGCAGTTGGATGCGCCGGCTGCCAGTTTGCAGTTGGCAGATTTGGACCGTTTCTATTCCGCCGAAGACGGCAGCGATGCCGTTCACGACGACTTGAGCCAGGCGATTACACCCGCAGCGCATCCGGGAGAGTCCCGGTGAAAACAGGCTTTTTTGGCCGCTGGCAGCGGCTGACCCTGGGGCTGTGGCTGGTGTGTTTCGGCGCTTTTTTCTTTGCCGATACTGAAGTTATTGCCCTCGAGCCCTGGAATGAACTTGGCCGCATGGCCAAGGGCTTTATTTCCCCTGACTTTCTGGCCACCGATCATCTGTTTGAAGCCCTGTGGCAAACGGTCAGCTTTGCGCTGCTCGGTGTTGCGTTGGGGCTGGTTATCGGGATCCCGCTGTCGCTGGTGTACCACAGGCCCTGGGTTGCAGCGTTTTGCGCCTTTATCCGCGCTATCCATGAACTCTTTTGGGCACTGCTATTTTTGCAGCTGTTTGGTCTGTCGCCCATTACCGGGGTGTTGGCGCTGGCGCTGCCTTACGGCACCACCTTTGCGCGGGTGTTTTACGATATTCTGTGCCGTGCCCCCAAAGATACCGGCAGTACCTTGCCAGCTGGCACGGATGCGGTCAGCCACTATGTGTATGCCAAAGTCGTGCATGTGCTTCCGGAGCTTCTGGCCTATGTGCGTTACCGCTTTGAATGTGCGCTTCGAAGCAGTGCTGTCCTTGGTTTTGTGGGCATGCCCACGCTGGGCTTTCATCTGGAAAGTGCCTTTAAGCAGGGACATTACAGCGAAGGCGCTGCTCTGCTTATTCTGTTTATTATCCTGATTGGCACCTTGCCCTATTGGTGCAAAAAGGCCCTGTTGCCGCTGTATCTGCTGGCTGCGGTGGTGTTCTTGCCGCCTGTGGCCGCTATCGATGGCATGCTCATCTGGCGCTTTGTCAGCGAAGATATCTGGCCTTATGCCATTCGTCAGTGGTTTGGCGGTGAACTCACCCTGCTGCCAGCGCTCGCCGACACAACCAACTGGTTGATTGCGCTGCTTAAAAATCAGGCATTGCCCGGCATAGGCGCGACCCTGCTGCTGGCTTTTGCGGCGCTGGGACTGACCCATATTCTGGTGCTGCTGATGTTGCCACTTGGCTACCGACCTTTGGTAGGCCGCCTTGGGGATTGGCTCAGCCGAGGCTGGCAACTGCTGCTTCGCTCGGTACCTGAGTACATTCTGGCGTTTGTGTTTATGTTGCTGCTTGGCCCTTCAATGCTGCCGGCCATTCTGGCGCTGGCGCTGCATAACTCAGGTCTGATTGCGTTTTTAACCAGCCGCAGTGCCAACCGCTTAAGTCCGGGACCAGAAGATAAAGCGGGGCTGGATGGCTTTGGCTATCGGGTGCTGCCGGTGATCTATCCCGGCATGATGGCGCTGCTGTTTTATCGGTTCGAGGTGATTTTGCGGGAAACCGCCATTCTCGGCATGCTCGGCGTGGCGACTCTGGGCTTTTACATCGACAGTAATTTCTCGGAAATTCGCTTTTCAGGTGCTTTGGTACTGATGGCAGTAACTGCCTTGGTGAACGTGGTGGTGGACGCTGCGGCCCGCCGTGCCCTTGGGCAGGAGAGCCGTCAGCGGGAACGCTGTTAACGCATTAATATCTAATCAATATTATGCCGCAGAGGCCTGTGCTCTGGCGCGTTTTAGACGAATGATGCCTTCACAGCACCAGGCGGCATTGGTCACAAAGGCCATAACCCCGCTCATGATGCACACCAGGCGTACCCAGGGCGCACCTGCGGCAAGGCGCATGCTGACATAATCAAAGGTCGCGACGCCCCACACAGCCACCAGGGCGCCAAGCAGCACCAGTTGCAGCGCCCGCAGCGCATACTCGCGGCCGAAACACAATAAAGGCGCCGCGGCAAAGGCCAGGGCGCCAACGAGGTTACTGTATCTTAAGAAGTGTGCGCCGGTGAGCAAACAGGCCAGCACAATCAATAACACACGCCACCACATAAAATACCTTATCAAATTAGTCTGGATTGTGATGTCAGCTTAACGGTAACGGTGGCGGTGGTCTTTAAGCTGCATCACATATCCATGATTTATCGCCTCAGGGGGCGCTGTTTGCTCAGTTGCCGAGCATGGCTTTGAGTTCATTGCGCTGCTCGTCAGTCAGTTCACTGTCTGAGAGGATCTCTTTGAGCATCTTGAACTGAATTGCCTGACTATCGACGCTGTGCAGCTCCATTGCCAGGTCTTCATCGCCGGCATGATGCAGCACCATCACCCTGTGGCCATCTTCATCCAAATCAATCTGTTGTACGCTGGAAATCACAATTTTACGGATTGAGTCACCAATCCGGGACATCTCTTCGGCCCGAGCGCTAATCTCTTCGCTGCGGCTTTCCATTTCGGCTTCGCGAACCCGCAGCTGCTGTTTCAGTGCTTTAAGCTCAGCAATGTCGCCCTTGCTGATCACATGGGTTTTGCCGCTGCGAATGGATTGCAGGGTGTTAATGATATCGGCGCGGCTTTCGTTATCGAGCGCTGACAGCTTGTTATCAATCAGCGCCTCGTCGGCCAGCTCGTCACCTTCCAGAGTAAAGCTTGAGCTTTCACCGTCTTTGACCACGGTAATGAACACCTTCTTGGGCGAATCCGCTTCCATGGTGACTCGCTCAACTATCTCCCTGGGGGCCTTGGCCGCCCCTGTGGTCACCTCAGCATCCGAGGGCAGACTGGATGGCGCGGCCAGCAGCTCGCCAGATATCAGCGCAGTAGACAGAATAGCCGGGGAAAGCAGGGCAGAAACAACGAGACTGGAAGCGAGCAGCGCATTGGTTTTCATAGCAATTATCCTTTTGTTGTCGATAAGAATTGACCCTAGGTCCATCACAGATAAGGCGATAAGCGTGCCAAAATCGTAAAATTCATGTAAAACAAATGGATGCGTTTATTTGAAGCAAATCCGTTGCCAGCCGGCCGCCTGATTTCGGGAAGCGGATTTCCTGAAATGAGGAAATCTTTGTAGAAGAACTGGCAAGGTTGCGGATGTTACTCGAAAGGTCTGCGCGTTAGCTGCTGATTTAAAATAAGAATTGCAATTTATTGATTGCGGGGCTTAACTGGCACTCTTTTTGTTATCTCCTGAGTAGCCGTGTCGGTTGCCCTGATTTTTGCCTGCTACGGCAACTGCGGGCACAAGCCACACAGACGTTTTGATATAACAAATCGATACAGGATGACTCATGTCGATAAAACACTATCTGTTTGCACTCTTTGGCGGCTTGATCCTGCTGCTGGGGCTCAGCCAATTGCTGATAGGCGAGGCCCTCAAACAGCAGCTGGATGAAGATCTGCGCAAAGACTCTCTGGCCCTGTCGCGTCAACTGGTGGACATAGTCGTTGAGGATTTGGGTGAAAATCTGCAGTTTGTGCAAAAGGTGCACATCAACCGTGATGAAGCGGAGATTTCGCCCGAAGACAGGGTTCTGCTGGAGACGCTCAAAGTCGAGGTGCCAAGCGAGTCTGAGATTATCGAGTTGCAGCAGCTCGAAGTTGGCCGCGCAATGGCCGAAGTGGAGGCCAAACTCGAGGCTCGCGCTGAGCTTGAACAGGAGGCGATGAGCGAGCAACACAGTGAAAATTCAGCAAGGTACCGCGAGCGGGATGAACAGATCCGTCAGACCCTGTCCCTGGAGCTCGAAAAACTGTCGCGGATGCAGGAGCTGCTGACCCGTGAATATCAGCAGGCGCTGCACCAGTCGCTGGACACCTTAACCATCAACACCAGCGAGACCGACGATGGCCGCCGGGTGATGGTGGTGCGTACCCGCGATGGCACTCAGATTGAACGCAGACCACTTGAGCTTAGTCAGAATAACGTATCGGAGGCTCTGAGCCGCTTTCGCGAATGGATGGCGGCGCTGATTTTGGTGTCGTCGATGCTGGCGCTGATTTTTGTGTATTGGCTCAGCCGCCGGGTCAGTGGCCCCTTGAGTGAGCTGGCGCTTGGTCATCGCAAACTCGGTGAAGGTGAGCTTGGTTATCAGGTTGCGCCCCGTGGTGTGGATGAAATCAAAAAGATGCTCGAAGGCTTCAATGCCATGAGTAATAAGCTTGCTGAGCTTAGTGCCCGGGAGCAGCAAATGACTAATCAGCAACATTTGGCGGAACTTGGCGAAATCACCCGTGGTATCGCCCACAGTCTGCGCAATCCACTGCATACGCTGGGGCTGCTGGCTGAAAACCAAAGCGCCAGCGAGGACAGTGAAGAGCGAGCCCGTCAGCTTGGGCTAATTCAGCAAAAAATTGCCATGATGGATAAGCACATACAATCGCTGCTGACGCTATCCTCCAGCGAGGTGGACCGCAGTCGTCCTGTGCCGGTAAATGCGGTGGTGCAGGATATTTTGCTGGAGCTTTCAGTGGCGGGCATCAAACCCGAGCTTAAGCTCTCGGGCTTTGATACCGAGTACCGGCTTGCGGGAATGGAATCTGAGGTGCGCAGCATTCTTCATGCGGTGATGATAAACGCCATTGAGGCGCAGCCGGGGCAGCAATCGCCCTGGCTTGGGATTGATATTGGTTATCAGGGCGAGAATGGCAATTGCGGACTGCTGATCGCGGTGACAGACAAGGGCCCCGGCATAGACGATAGCCTTATCGCCCGCCTGGGCCAGCCCCACGTGACAACCAAGCCCGAAGGTACCGGCATGGGGCTTTACATTGCCAGCCGCCTGCTTGCCAGTCACTATGGCGGCAGGCTCAGTTTCGAGCGACTTGCCGAGGGCGGCAGCCGGGTGAGTGTGTATTTCAGCAATGGGGAGAGCAGATGACGCTGGAAATTTTGGTCGTCGAAGATGAACAGGGGCAAAGGGAACTGATTGTTTCCATGCTGAAAAGTGAAGGCTACCGCATTCGGGAAGCCGACTGCGTAGAAGCCGCCATTGTCGAAATCAAGGCCCGGACACCGGATCTGGTGTTCTCCGACTGGAAGCTTGGCAGCTTAAGTGGCATGGATTTACTCAATTTCGTCAAACGCGAGTTCCCCGAAGTTGGCTTCATCATGGCCACGGCCTACGGCACCATCACCAATGCGGTGGACGCCATTCAGGCCGGCGCCGACGATTACCTGACCAAGCCATATCAGCGCCAGGCGCTGCTGCTGGCTATCTCAAAAGTGGCGCGATCCCAGGCACTTAAGCGTGAAAACAAGGCGCTCAGCAGTGCCTTGTCACACCAGCAATCGCTGGTGGGGCTGGTGGGCAAGGCGCCCTGCATGCAAAAGGTGTTCGACCGCTTAAGCCGGGTCAGTGGTACCGATGCCACAGTGCTGATTGGCGGCGAGAGCGGCACAGGTAAAGAGCTTGCCGCCAGGGCATTGCACCAGCTTTCCCGCCGCGCCCATAAGCCGTTTATCGCCATTAACTGCGGCGCCATTCCTGAAAATCTGGCCGAAGCCGAACTGTTTGGCGCTGAAAAGGGTGCCTTCACCGGTGCCACCGCGCTGAAGGTGGGTAAACTGGAAGCGGCTGATGGCGGAACCGTATTTCTCGATGAAGTGGGCGAGCTGCCACTGCTACAACAAACCAAGTTGCTGCGTTTTTTGCAGGAAGGGGTTATCACCCGTCTTGGCGCCCAAAAAGAGCAGCAGCTGGATGTGCGGGTCATTGCTGCCACCCACAGAGATCTGCGCCTCGAAGTGGCCGAAGGGCGTTTTCGCGAAGACTTGTTTTATCGCCTGAATGTGGTGCCGGTGGTGATGCCGCCGCTGCGCGAGCGACGTGAAGACATAGGTCGACTGATTGAGCATTTTTTGCGGCTGCACTCGGGCCAGTATGGGCTGGATGTCGCCAATATCAGCCATCAGGCGATGCGCTTTTTACTCGATTACCACTGGCCCGGGAACGTAAGGGAGCTTTCCAACCGGATAGAGCGCTTTGTGCTGCTCGGGGATGAAGCCGAGCTTACCCAGGAAAGCGGCACCGCCATTGCCAAAGATGAATGGCAGCTGCCTGATGAAGGTATTGAGTGGGAAGCCTTCGAGGCCCGCTGCCTGGGACAGGCGATGGCTCGCTTCGATGGCAACCGCACCAAGGCCGCCAAGTGGCTTGGTATGAGCTACAAGGCGTTTTTATACCGCCTGGAGAAACACCGTTTGGTGTAGTGTTTGCCGGTTCATCTGCAGATGTCAAAAGGCCGCACAGTGATAACCTGAGTGCGGCCTTTTTGTTTTTTGGAAATGGCGTTCAAACGCGAGTGACGTTTTTGCCTGCCTCAGGGTTAGCTAAGCAGATCGCTCAGCAGGCTGGCAAGGATGCCGACACTCACCAGCAGGAACAGTGCTCCGGTGATAAGGTCGATAACCGGGCCAATACGGACCAGCGCCTGCTTAACGCCGGGTTTGGTCAGCAGCAGCGCCAGTAAGCCAAACCAGGCGAAGGAGAGGGCAAACATCAGCAGCAGCAAACTCAAGCGGGTTTCAGTGTTAACCTCAGGGCCAACCATGGCGGAAAACAGGGTCAGGAAAAACACCAGCGCCTTGGGGTTGAACAGGTTGGTGTAAAGGCCTAGCCTGAGCCCGCGGCCATTGCCAAGGGCAGGCTCGTCAGCGGCCGGGGTGTCGGTCAACTGCTGACTTTGACCCTCGGCCCAGTGCTTTCTCACCCAGTGCTTTCTCACCGACAGCAGCGCACCCACGCCCATGTAGCCAAGATAAATCGCGCCAATCGCCTGCACCAACACAAACAGCCAGGGGGTGGTGTGGATTATCAGGCCCAGCCCGGTAAGGCTTGCCAGCGTATGCACCAGAATCGCCAGTGCTATCCCAAGCGCCGTCATCAGCGCCACAGACCGGGGCTGACGGGTTGAGACTCTGAGCATGATGGCAAAGTCGGGGCCTGGGCTTGCCAGTGCCAGGGTGTGGATCAGGGCGATGCTGCCAAGCAGCGCGACGTCTATCATTTGTGGTTCCGGGTGGCCTGTCGGTAGGCCTTGGGTGAGGTTAAAAAGGCTTGCCTGAAATGGCGGTTAAAGTGGCTTAAATCACAAAATCCGTGGGCGTGGGCGATGTCGGTCAGCGACAGCTCATCGGCCAGCATCAGACTCTTTTTGGCGCGCTCAAGCCTTAGCCGCAGTTGCCACTGGTGTGGGCTTATCCCGGTGGCGTCGCGAAAGCGGCGCAGCAGCGTAAAACGTCCAAGGCCGGTAGCATCGCTAAGCTCATCCAGTGTCACTGGCTCGGGGCTGTCGGCCAACATGGCCTTGGCAAGCTGCACATGGGGGCAAGGGTTAGCCACCTGGGCTATTGATGGTGGGCTGACCCAAAACAGCTGCTCGCAAAAATCCAGCAGCGCGGTTTGCTCCATTAAGGGATTTTGCTGCTGATACAAGAGCCCATGCAGGGTTAAAAACCGCTGGTACAGGCGCTCGTCGCGCCGAAGCGGAGAGACGAAACCAGTGCTTTTTACCCCAAGTTCGGCGGCCGCCTGCTGCAAATGCTCAAGTGGCAGCGACAGTACCCGCACTTCGTAGCCGTTTTCAGTGGCGGCTGTGCCATCGTGGCATTCATCCGGGCTCAGGGTTGAGACCTCACCTGCACTCAGACAATAGCTTTGGCCGCGATGATGAAACGCCTGGGCGCCGCTTATCACCACCCCAAAGTGCACATCTTCATGGACATGGCGGCCAAAATCGAACTGGCGCAAAAATCCATGGCTCAGCTCTGCCCCTTTGAAGGTGCGGCTTTGTCTGAATTCAAGAATTTCCTGTTGCATCTGCCACCTGATGTGAAACAATTTAGCCCAGTTTACGGGGCAGTTCCGGCCGCAGGCTAGAAAAATATTGCAGCGGCATGGACGCAAATTTGCGACAGCGGAGAGAAGTGTGAAAGGACAGATTTTACGTGAGATGCGGGTTCTCAAAGCCATTACACCGGACTTTGAAGTGCAGCGACGGGTAGCCTTTATCAAAGCCAAGTTGCGCGATGCCCACAGTAAGACCCTGGTACTTGGGATAAGTGGTGGGGTGGACTCGTCTGTTACCGGCCGCTTGTGTCAGCTGGCGGTGGATGAACTGAACAGCGAAACCGGCAGCAGCGACTACCGCTTTATTGCCGTGCGCCTGCCATACCATGTGCAAAAAGATGAGCACGAAGCTCAGATGGCATGCCAGTTTATTCAGCCTTCCAAGCTGGTGACTGTGAATGTTGGTTCAGGCAGCGATGGCGTGCACACTGAAACTCTGGCCGGTTTCAAGGCAGCAGGGCTTGATTTGCCGGAGCAATCCAAGGTCGATTTCGTTAAAGGCAATGTGAAGGCGCGGATGCGCATGATTGCCCAGTACGAAATTGCCGGTTTAACCGGCGGGCTGGTGGTGGGAACCGACCACAGCGCCGAGAATATTACCGGCTTCTATACCAAGTGGGGCGATGGTGCCTGCGATTTGGCGCCGCTATTTGGTCTCAATAAACGCCAGGTACGGCAGGTGGCCCGTCATTTGGGCGCACCGGAAGTGCTGGTGACCAAGGCGCCAACGGCGGATCTTGAGTGCGACCGCCCGGGTCTTGAAGACGAAGTGGCGCTGGGGCTTAGCTACGATCAGATTGACGACTTCCTCGAAGGTAAAGACGTGCCCAAGTCTGTGGAAGACAAGCTGGTGGGTATTTACAAGGCGACTCAGCATAAGCGTCAATCCATTCCAACCATCTACGATTAATCAAAGCGCCGGCAGTTGCCGGCGTTTTTTCATGGGGATGTGCCGCCGCAGCCGGGGGCGCATCCTCAACGCCGTTTTATCCCAACAAGGAAAGTTAACTCGATGAAAACGCTGTTGATTAAAACCAGTAAACACCTGGTGATAGCCATGGTGTATGCCACTCTGGGGGTTGTGATTACCGCTCTTGGGTTTGGCATTTGGTTTTTAAACAGTCGCGCTGACCTTGCGCCCTGGCACACCAAGGTGCTGGAGAATCGCTTTACTCAACACAGCCGTGATGCCAACTTTGCCGACTATCTGGCACGGGAAGCACGCCTTAAAGCCGAAATTGCCGAAGGGTTCGCTGGCGCATTGCCGGATGCAGGCTCGCCGGTGAACCGCTATGTGCGTGGCAGCTTATCCGATCCCAGCCATTGGCAGCAGGACTGGAATTGGAGCTACGAGTGGCCCAATCCCACAGCAAATTATGGTGTGCTCTTTATCCATGGCATGTCTGACTCTCCCTACGCTTTATCTAACCTGGCAGCCGATTTTAAAGCCAGTGCCCACGTGCTTGGGCTCAGATTGCCAGGTCACGGCACCTTGCCCTCTGGGCTTGTGAGTCTTGAGTGGCAGGATATGAGCGCCGCAGTGGCGCTGGCGATAGGTCATCTTAAAGCCGAGCTTGGTAACAAGCCGCTGTATATCGTGGGGTTTTCCACCGGCGCTGCGTTGGCGCTGCATCACGAACTTAAGCGCATTGAGGCTGGCAAGGCGCCCGACAGCCGCGCCATGGTGTTTTTATCTCCCGCCATCGGGCTTGCGCCTGTGGCACGTGGCGCATACTGGCAGGCGCGTCTTGGCGAATGGCTGGGGCTTGAGAAACTCGCCTGGAATGCCCTTGGCACCGAATATGACCCGTTTAAGTATATGTCGTTTGCGGTCAATGCCGGGGATGTGGTGTACCGGCTTGCCCAGGAGAATCAGCGGCAATTACTGTCATTGAGCCCCAGTCAGAAGGCAGCGCTGCCGACGCTATTGACCTTTCAGTCGATGGCAGATGATACCGTTTCCAGCCGCGCCGTGGTCGAGTCGCTTTATCTCAATCTGGCCGAGTCTCGCCATCAGCTGGTGCTGTATGACGTTAATCGCAGTCCGATAAATCAGCGGCTGACGCTGTGGGATCCCAAGCTTGAACTTGAGCCGCTTTACAGCTCTCCGGCGATGCAGGCGACAGTGGGCGTGGTGCAAAACCAAACTCTGGAGGATGGCAGCCATCCACTTTCGGTCGAGTTTAAACCTGTGGTGCCGGACGGTGAGGCTACAGCGCTTGGGCGCAGCTGGCCGATGAATGTGTACTCATTATCCCACGTGGCGCTGCCGTTTTCCAAGTCCGACAGCCTCTATGGGCCGGGGCTTGTGCCCCACAAAGACAGGATCCAGATTGGGGCGGCGGCATCGCGGGGTGAGCGCGGCATTTTTGCCGTCAGTGCCGATGAAATGCTGCGCCAGAAGTGGAACCCGTTTTATGCGTTTCAGTTACATACCATCAAAGGATTATTCGATGCGCCCCAGCTGCAGTCAGAGTTGCAACAGGGCGTAACAGACACGGCGCATTGATCGCAGCAATCTGCAAACCACCATGAAAAAAGGCCACAGGATAAACCCTGTGGCCTTATTTTTATCCGTTTAGCTTGTTGAGTTTGCTTACTTTAGCTTGGAGGCTGCCTTATTTTAGTTTGGCTCGGGGGCCTGCTCCTGCTCGCGGCCAGGCGCATCATCGTTTATCAAGGTGCAGATGACCCGGTTACGGCCACCGGCTTTTGCCTGATACAGGTTGTCGTCGGCAACCTTGAGCCAGGTTTCCAGCGAGTCTGAGAAACTGGCGTTGGCCACCAGAGCACCGACCGAAATTGACAGATACAAGGGTTCATCGGCGCCGGGGATGCTCACAGGATGCCGCGCCAGACGTTCGCGGAACAGGTTGAGGTGGTGCTCAATCTTAAGGGCATTGGTCATTGGCAGGATCAGCAAAAACTCTTCGCCACCGTAACGGGCCACCAGATCCGAATCCCGCTTGAAGCTCTGTGCCAGCAGTGTTGCCACCTGTCGCAGGCATTCGTCGCCTGCCAAATGGCCGTGGTTATCGTTGATGGCTTTAAAAAAGTCGAGATCCAGAATAACAACCGCAATGGCTTCGCCGCTGCGCTCACACAGGGCTTGCAGCGGCGCAAAGCCTGCCACGGCATGGCGACGGTTATAAAGACCGGTGAGGGCGTCTCGTTCGGCAAGGGCCTGCAGCTTCTGATTGGCCTTCTCAAGCTCGAAGGTGCGGGTCGCGACCTTTTCTTCAAGCTCCAGCTGGTAACTCATTAATTGGCGCTGACTGGCTTTGAGGCTTTGATACAGGGTTTGCACTTCTGCGGGCGCATCGGCAGGCAGGGGCTTTGGCTGCTCACCTGGGCTGCTGAATTCGTTGGCAATGGTTTCAAGCGAGCCGGTCAGCATCCGGCTTATCAGCCGCGCCAGGTAAAAGCTTATCACCATGCTGATTATAAGCAGTATGCAGGTGCGCAAAAACTGGGTTTCAGCCAGCTGCATTAAGGGAGCGAATGGTGACAGCACCAGCAGTCGCCAGCCATTTGGCAGCAGCTCTTCGGCATAAATGTACTCGGGGTTTGGATTGTCCAGATCGTGCAGGTTAATCAGCTGCAAACTGGTGCGGTACTCGCGGCCACTTTCGGCGGAGGCGAATTCACTCAGCGCTGGAATATCCAGTGGCGCCGATGCGTAGATAACCCGGTTATTGTCATCGGTCAGCAGTAAGAACTGCTCGGAGTGATGACGATTCTGGCGGTCGATAAGTACAAAGCGATTCAAATCGAGCGAGCCTTCCAGAATGCCCGAAGGGTGGCGGACATTCGCCTTGCCATACACAGGGGCGCTGATGGCCACAATGGGATCGCTGCCAAATCCTCTGCCGAGGAACACCGGTGAGATAAAAGGCTTCTGATTATAAAAGGCTTCTTTGAAGTAGTGGCGGTCGGCTACGCTGTATTCACCTTTTTGGATAGCATCGTCCATCATCCGCGCTGCCGGGCTTGCCGCCACTATGTTGCCTTGCTCGTTGGCAACCAGCATGGTTAAAAAGGCAGGGTAACCATGGTTGAACTGGGTAAGCCAGTCCTGCTGTTTTTCGGGGGAGTCTCCCATCATCGACAGCCACTGAGCGCCCTGAGTAATCGCCTTTTGGTGTTCGCGCAGGTAATCAAAAGTGGATTGGGACAAATGCACCGCATTGTCCTGCAGATTCTTTTTAATCAGCTCCTGCTGGCGCTCAATAAAAAACTGATTGAACAGCAAGGCGGCAACCAGCAGCGCCAGTGAGATAAACAGGGTAAAGCTGTAGGTGAGTTTGTCGCTGAAACGCACCGGCGCCTTGCTGTGGCTGGTGGTATTTTGCATCAGGGCGGGCAATATCATCAGTAACAGTGCACCCAGCCCTATGTAAAACAGACCATTAATTGCCTGTTTAAAGGCGATAAAAGGCAGGTGGCTTGCGGGCAGCGGAGTGAGGGTCAGGCCATAAAGATAGAACAGTGGCATACCAATCAATAGCCAGAATCCCACCCCGGCATAGAGGGAGTAGATGCCGCGGCGTTTGGCCAGCGCCAGCACCAGGGCTTCAAGTGGAAATATCACAAACACATGTTCGGCGCCCCAGATAGCGTACAGGCCGGCAGCACAGGCCAGTGCCACGGCCACGGCATAACGAGGCCCAAGAATGACGGCGGCAATCACATAGGCGGCATTGCCCAAAATCAGCTGCACGTTGGCAAACAGTGGCAGCGGATACAGGTTCAGTAAAAAGCCGCAAATGGCCAGAATAATTGCAGTGCGCGGCGGCGATGCAGTAAGAAAAGACAGCAAGAATGATTTCCCAAAAATCAGCCAAGTTTCTGATACTTACTTTAGAGCGTTAACGCTTCGTTCACAACAGGCAACAGCGGTAACTGCTGAATTTGACGGCTGTGTCAGTAGTATTTTGGTCGATTGTTCGCTTTGGTTGGGGGAGTGATAGTCGTGATTTGAAAACGAAAAAGCCCAGCATTGCTGCTGAGCTTTTTGTTGAATTTGGTCGGTATGAGACGAGGCTGATTGGACCTGACTTCTACCAGCGATTTAGCCAGCTTAATCCCAAGCCTCAACGTGCTGTTGCGACCGTTGTATCGGTGTCAAATGGCATGACGACAGTGCAGCACGCCGATGGCAGCTATCAGACAGTGTTAGGGGAGGGTATTGCCAGCGGCAAGGTTTACATCATCGATGGTCAGCTCCAAGGCCAAGCCGCCGACCTGCCATTTACTGAGATAGAGGTTTAAGGACTGTTTAAAAGAGCGGTAAAGGCTCGCTAAGGGCTTTTAGTTTTTGTCATTCTTGGCGGCGTGATTTGTCATTCTTGGCGGCGCGCTACAATTTAGACTGCGCGCTACTGGTTCTGACAAAGTTCCTTTGGGGAAATAACAAAAAAGCCCAGCATTGCTGCTGAGCTTTTTTGTTGAATTTGGTCGGTATGAGAGGATTCGAACCTCCGACCCCTGACACCCCATGACAGTGCGCTACCAGGCTGCGCTACATACCGATATTGCTGAGTGGCTGCGCAGTGGCGTAAAGCCGTTGCCGTCTCAACGAGGCGAACTTTATCAAGAGCCGCCAAGCAGTGCAAGCCTTGATGACAACTATTTGGTTTGATTGCTTAGTTTGTGTCCTAAGCAATCATTTTGTCGTCAAACACCGTCTGGCAGGGCATTTCAGTGACGATAGAGACGCCGTCCTTCGCGCATCACCTGGATAAGATCCGGGGCGCTGAGTTTCTTGTGCAGGCGGGTCTTGAAGTCGCTGCTGTAGATATCGTATTTGCCGTGGCGGTCGATAACCGTGATTTCATCGTCCTGATAAATGGCGAAGAATCGGTTGTCACCCACATACACCCAGGGCTGTTCGCTTGGTACCAACAACTGGCGCCCGGCACTGTAGTCGGTAGTGGGGTTGGTGCAGCCTAACACCTTGGTCATCAGGGTTGGCGCCAGGCCGTGATGGCTGGTGGCATAGTTCACTGTACCGGTTTCACCCTTGGGCCAGTGAATAATCATAGGTACCCGCACCGCCTGGGGCGATAAATCGCGGCGCGCCTCTGACTCATTGCTGGTAAAGGCCTTGCCGCTGACACCGGTGATAATCACCAGGGTATCGGTGGGCAGGGACTCAACAAGGGCTTTGATTTCACCGTCGATAAAGTACAGCGACTGGCGGTACTGGTTAAACAGTACCCGTTGCGCCGGCGCCATGCCCTGTGGCGCCTTTATGGTTTCGATACCGGCAAAGCCGATGGGGGTGTCGTAGGTTTCGGCGGCGCCAAAGTTTACCAGCGCAAACCAGGGGCTGTGCTGTGATTTGCGCCAATTATCAAAGGCTTCGCGGCTTTGAATGTCCGCCAGTGCCCGTGACTCGCTGTCTTCCACCAGGGTGGCAGCAAAGTCATTGAGGGTCGCCAGTGGCCGAGGACTGAATTCGTTTGAGGCGGGGCCAAAGCGGGCCAGTTGATAACCGGCAGCCAAAAAGCCCTGGGTAAGCTCCGGGGAGCGGTTCTGGAAGTCTGATGCGCCCATGTAGCTGCCCTGCAGGCCGTACATCAGCGAAAACATGCCACTTTGGAACTGATTGCCGCCGCTTAAATGCTTGTCAAATTGCTGATTGGCCGCCGCATATTGGCTTAAAAACGGCATGGTTTGCGGGTTCAGCATGTCGGCCCGCAGACTGTCGATGGCAAGCAGTAGTACGTTGGGCTGGCTGCTGGCACTGCACTCAAGGGCTGACAGCGGATAGCTTAAGGTTTGTAAATCCTCCGGCCCCAAATCGCGGTCGCGGCTGTCAATGCCGTGGGATTCCATAAAGCTCTTGGCGGTGGCGGGGTAAAACAGCGGGTAGGCGTCATCGTAGCGGGTGATGTCTTTTACATCCGCCGCATCCCCCCAAATATGGATAAGGTGACTTGCCACAAAGCAGGCGCCAATCACGGCTGCCACTTTGCCGCCGAGGTGACGCTTTTCAATTTTGCCAATCCGCTTCCACAGGAAGTTGGCAGCGGTGAGCTCCAGCGCCAAAATACCAATGGGGGTCACTATGTAGGAGGTGCCTCTGAGCAGCGAGTGCAGATCGGCCCAGGCCACGTCGAAGGCAAAGGGCGACAGGTGCACGCCGTAGTCGTCGTAGACTATGGTGTCGTACAGGAGCACACACAGCCCGAGGGTGGCCACTGTGGCCGCAAGACCGCGGAGGATCTTCGAATAAGGTAACAGCAGGGTGACCGGGAACAACACCAACAGGTAAACCAGAAACGCCAAAAAGGCGAACTGACCGACGCTGGCCAGCGCCAAATAGCCCCAGCCCATCAGGGTTTCGGGCAGGCCGACGGTTTCCAGATAGCGGCTGCCGACAATCAGTGCCAGAAAGCCATTAAACAGGGCAAACCAGTGGCCCCAATTGACCAACCGGGAGACCTTGTCACGCACCAGTTGTTGTTTCCTTTCGACCATGCCGCTCGCTCTTTATCCTTGGGGCTGGTTAACACCTTGGTATCTTAAGCACTTTTTCTGTGCCTGTGCCAGTTTTATCAGGCTTTGGAGACCGATTGCACCAGTACTTTGGCAAATTGTTCTGCCACGGCGGCGCGGCTGGCGGCCGGTACCTTGGTTTCCAGCAGGTGGCTGACGCTGTTGCCCAGTATCATCAGGCTCAGATCGGTGGGGGCCTGATGCTTTTCAAGCACCGCCAGCACTTCGGCGAGCAGGGTTTCTACTTGGGTATTGGAGTATTTGGATTGAATTGCCATAGTCAAAAAATGATTCACAAAGGATTGGGTTAGCGGCATATAATACCGGATTTCCACGGCTATCACTATCAAGGCGTATGACGATTAAAGTAGAACAGGCCATCATTCATGAAATCGCCCAAAACCATGAGGGGCAGTTAAACTGCCGTCTTCGTCCACAGCCGCTGCTGAACAGCCAGGCGGTGGAGCTGATGCTTGAAGAGCTGCATCAGTCCTACACCAGCAAATCCGGTAAGGGTTTTGGCTTTTTTGGCACCCACGGGGATGATGGCGAAGCCAATCCGGCCTTTGCCAATGGTCTGAAAGACTACCTCGATGGTGGCCTCGGCTTTGTGGAGTTTACCGGTCTTGCCAGTAAGCTGTTGCAGGAAGAGCTTGGCAAATACGATTTCAGCCAGGGCGGCTTTTTGCTGATGGCTTGCTACCGCCATATGGCGAGCGACTATCTGTTTGTGGCGCTGCTGAGCGCCAAGTCATCCATGACCGTACTGGACGATATGGAGCTGACCCAGGTAAATCATTTGGATCTCAGCAATATTCAGCTGGCGGCCCGTATCGATTTGACCGACTGGCAGGCCGATAAAGAAAGCCGCAAGTACATCTCCTTTATCCGTGGCCGCGCCGGGCGCAAGGTGGCGGATTTCTTCCTCGATTTTATGGGCTGCGTTGAGGGCATTAACCCCAAGGCACAAAACAAGAGCCTGATGATTGCGGTGGAAGACTTTGTTGCTGGCAGCGAACTGACCAAAGACGAGCGCCAGGCGTGCCGAGACAAGGTGTTTGACTACTGCTCCGAGCGTTTCGATGCAGGCGCCGAGGTGGACATTAAAGATCTGGCCGATGAGCTTGCCGACTCTGGCATGGACTCCTTCTACGATTTTGCCACCACCGGCGATTACGAGCTGGAAGACGAGTTCCCGGTGGACAAGTCGACCCTGCGCCAGCTGAAAAAGTTCTCTGGTACCGGCGGCGGTGTCACCATCAGTTTCGATGGCCATCATCTGGGCGAGCGGGTGATTTACGACCCCATCTCCGACACCCTGCTGATAAAGGGCGTACCGGCGAATCTGAAAGACCAGCTGCATCGCCGTCTAAAAGGCGAGTAAGCCACTTATCGTTAGCCGATGCAGGCACACTGACTAAAAAAGGCGACCTACGGGTCGCCTTTTTGTCGGCTTACTGATGCCGCTTTACCGATACCGCCTTACCGATACAGTACTTACTCAAAGCTGATGCCAAATCTGCGTTCTAACTATGGCTGTGCTTGCAGACGTTTTCGCTGAAGATGGCTGCGCGTTAACTGCTATTTGGCAGCTCATTCGCCGAAGTTTGGCTATTCGGCGCAGCTGCATTTCGGGCGCATTTGAAGCCTTTTTATCGCCGCTATACCTCTTCTGTACCGCTGCTAGACCTATTCTATACCGCTTCGGGCTCGATTTCCGGCAGTCCCACCCAACTGAATGAGCGCTCGACAAAGGCCATGGCATTGTGATGCACACACTCGCCATGGGCAACAATCAAATGTTCAGGTTGCCAGCGCCTGAACTGGGCCACCGCTGCTTTGGCTTTGTGACGACCTTTCATAAAGGATAAACGCCAGTCCAGTGGCGTCTTGCCGTTGGGCGCAAGAATGCCGGTGATGCGGGCAATAGGCCGCTGCCACGCCTTAAAGTGGCCTGGGCTGAAGTTTTCAATTAAATCGGTAAGGATAAGGGTGCGCGAACTCTTATGGAAAAACACGGCTTCTTCCATGACTGGCGAGCCTTTAAATATGCACTGCTCAATCTCACCTAGCCATTCAGCGGGCACCTTGTCGGTAAGATCGGCATCAAAATGCAGATGCTGGCATTTGGCAGCCACCCCGGGCGCCGCCCATGCGCTGGCATCAGGCCAGCGAGCCTGCCAGGAGGCCACAAACAAATGGTGCAACTTATTGGGGGCGATAAGGTAAGCCACTTCCCCAAGGGCATTGACCTGAGTTATCAGCTCATCATGCAATTCAATGGGGGAGTGCACCCACAGCTTGCCATTTTTCAGGCGCACTATGGTCATGCGGGTGGTATAAGGCATGCCGTAAAAAGACACGGCGGGGCCATCAAACACAAAGATGTCGGGGGCGAAGCTAATCATGTCATCTCCTTTGACTGCCGGACAAAGTAAGGTAAGCGCGCCTGGGCAACCGCGATTGTACGCTTAATGCACAGGCTGCACATCAGGCAATGGTACTGCTCGCTGCCCACCGGCTAACACTTTGGAACAAGCCGTTGGCGAGCGGCGTAAATTTCGCCCGCTAACGGCCATTGAGGCTCGCCGCAGGCGTGTGAATTGTTTAGAATTGATTTTTGAATGCCTGCTTTTCGGCGATTGTCCGTTGGCAGTGTTGCGGCTTGGTCGCTAATCACGGCAGACTGTTTCTCTGCCCGGGAGAGTTATGCAACTTTTTGTAAAAGATTTAACGGTTCTCGATTTTTCCTACCTCTGCGCCGAGCGCGGCATGGTGGGCGAGAGCTGGATAGTCGATGTGGTCCTCGAAGGGGGCCTGGACAGTCAAAATATGGTGCTGGATTTTGCCAAGGTAAAACGCACCATTAAAGACACCATCGACAGAGTGGCCGACCACCGGCTGCTTATCCCCACGGCCTCATCCAATGTGCGCTGGCAGCAGCAGGGCGACAGGGTATGGATGGATTTTCACAGCGATGTGGGCAACATCCACCTGGCTTGCCCAAGTCAGGCTTTTGCACTGATCCCTGCCGAGAGAGTCGACTTCGAGGCCGTGAATGCCTTCCTGCGAAAAGCCCTGCGGGAAGCCTTGCCGAACAACGTCGACGGTATTCATCTCACCCTCAGAACCGAGTCCCTGAGTGGCCCGTTTTATCATTACAGCCATGGACTTAAAAAGCACGATGGCAATTGCCAGCGCATTGCCCACGGTCATCGCAGCCCGGTGCAGATATTTGAAAACGGTGAAAGTGCTCCGGACTGGGACGCCTACTGGGCCAAGCGCTGGAAGGATATTTACCTTGGCACTGAAGAAGATGTAGTGCCTGTGGCGGAACTGGAATTGTCGGCGCAGTGCCGTATTGATGATGAGTCCCACATCGGTTTTCGCTATCAGGCGCCCCAGGGAGATTTCCAGCTCGCGATGCCCAAGGCCATTTGCGACATCATTCCCCACGACACCACGGTAGAGCTGCTGGCCGATTTTATGGCCAAAACCCTCGCCCAGAAGGTACCCGGCAGCCACTTTAAAGTGATTGCCTACGAAGGTATTGGCAAAGGCGCCATTGCCGCCGCCGAAATCGCCGCCGACTGAACGTTGTAAACTCGCTACCTGAAAGGACATTCTCCGATGATAAAGCCCTGGATTGCCGCCCTGTTACTGACACTCAGCCCCGGCGTAATGGCGCAGATTGAACTCAGTGGCAAGATGGAGCAGGGCTCACTTATCCGTGGCAAGGTGCCTGCAGGCAGCAATGTCAGTCTGAATGGCACGCCATTGAGAGTGACCCCGGAGGGGGAATTCGCTTTTGGCGTCGAGCGTGAAGGCGAGCTTAAGCAAACGCTGCAGGTGGTGTATGCCGATGGCCTCACGGAAATCAAGCCCCTGACTTTTGCCAAACGGGAGTACCGGATTTCTGAGGTGAATGGCATTGCCCAGAAAATCATGAAACCTGATCCCAAGGCGCAGGAGCGCGCCGCCAAAGACAGCGCCATGACCAAGGCCGCCCGAGCCACGGATTCGGATATCACCGCCTTTGCCAAGCCCTTTATCTGGCCGTTAACCGGCCGTATCTCGGGAGTATATGGCAGCCAGCGGGTGTATAACGGCGTGCCCGGTAATCCGCACTTTGGTGTGGATGTAGCCGCCAAAACCGGCACTGTGGTCATTGCTCCAGCCGATGGTGTGGTCACGCTGGCAGTGCCGGATATGTTCTACTCCGGCGGCACCATAATCATTGACCATGGCTATGGTGTAAGTTCAAGTTTTCTACACTTATCAAAACTTTACCTTAAAGTTGGCGATAGTGTGAAACAGGGTGACAAGATAGCCGAAGTCGGCGCCACCGGCCGTGCCAACGGCCCGCATCTCGACTGGCGCCTGAACTGGTATCAGATGCGCCTCGACCCTGCTACCCTGGTGCCATCCATGAAAGACGTGCTGGCCCAAAAAGACGCTGCCAAAGTTGCCAAACACTAGCTCAGCCACCTCGCTTCATCAGAATAAAGACGCCGCACTCTAGTTGCGGCTTTTATTTATCTGGTTAATCCAGAACAATAGAAAAGGCGATGCTTTAGACGCCTGCCTCTACCATGGCTATGATTTTGGTGGCTTTTTCAAAATGGTCCAGCCGGTGGGTTTGGATCCACTAGGTTGCGGCTTCCATCAACAGCTCAGGATCATCATTGCGGTTGGCAAAAAAGGCATAGAAAGAGACACCCACAGTCTCTCCCGTTTTAGCAATTTTCTTTCGGCAAACCTGAATGACCTTTTCTCTAAGTGATTCTCTCATAATAGTTATTTAATTATTTAAAACTCATGTGCTTAAGTTTTGGTGTTAGTGATGAGCCATGGCAAAACCAAGGATCCTAAAGCTCGAATAAATCAGCAGCAGGGTACAATTTAGTGCGAGCAGCAGCCATACCCAGCTGACAAAGCGCTTCAGACGTTTTTTGCAGCGTTGCCAAATGCCGTCGCCGGGCATGATTTTCTCGGGTACCCGATTAAACTGCTTGGCAATACCGTACAAACAAAATGACCAGCCAAAGCCAGCAATGGTGGGCATCAGATAGGGGTCAAACTCACTGCCGCCGGCAACCAAAATCCAGACCGTTCCGATAAGGCAAAGCATACCGAGTAGTAACCACAAGTTGCGAATAGGGTAGAGCCTTTGCGCCACACTTTGCATAATGTCAATCAAGTTAAATACTCGCTTAAAGTGGTAAATGTAACCGAAAACAGGGCGAGCTGGCATGTCACAGCAATACAGTGGCGTGATAAAAAGTTACGTCACTGGGCAGGCCCGGGTTATTGCTCTTGGTAAAATGGCATAATGGGGGCATTCAATTGCTCCAACATGCCGCTGATAGCCTCGATTCCCTGATTATAAAATGCCTGATCTTCACAAATGAACTCGGTAACGGATAAGTTGGAAAGCGACTGATAGGCCTGATGATATCGCTGATTGTCCAGGGCGTGGTTTTCGAGCAATTGCGTGACCTTAGCCTTGGGGAAGGCAATATCGCAAAGCTCACTCACCCTGTGGTACTTCCCCCAAAGCCCTGAAATAATAGCCGTTATTTGCTGTTGTACCTCTTTAATCCCATTGATCCGGGCATTAGCCTCAGCCATCACTGCATGGTATCTGTCTGCAAATTCGCCGCTATGACTGCCATCTTCTATGTCCCCGGGAGAGATGTTTTCCTGCATGAGCCTTTGCAGCAAAGCATCAAATTCAGATTTAGCTTCAAGAGTGGCGCTCATCTCGGTTAATAAACGCTCTTTGGCTAACTGCAGCTGGGTAAAGTCTGCATCGTAAATAGAGGTTTCATCCGTGGCGGAGGAAACAGATAAACCCAATAACAAAAGACTGGCGACTGTATTCATAGTAACGTCTTCTTTTAATGTGATTTTTAAAGCTCTCTGTCGGTTTACATAAACCACTCACCGGCAATCATTACCAGATGCGCCAGCATATGGGCGAGGATGGCGGCCTCAAGGCCCCTTCGCCAATACAGCAATCCGGCTATCACACCCAAAATGCTGTTTCCGATGATGATGTAGGTTATCAGCGCGGGAGTAAGCTCCACTGAAAGCAGACTCGCAACCGGTAAATGGCCAACTCCAAAGAGAATGGATGACAGCAAAATCGCAAGCAAATAACAGTGCGCGCCTGTCTCGGCCCCCGGCTTTTGGCTGAGCCTGTATATAACCCAGGTAAAAAACGACATCAGTCCGTAGCGGATAAGCACTTCTTCGGTGATCCCGCCATAAAGGAGCCTGGTGTAAATGGGCGGTGAAAATTCTCGGCCGTTTTCGAGAAACCCTGCTGGCAGCGAGGGGGCTGAGAAGGCAAAGAAAGCGACCAGTAGCACTCCGCCGAGAATGCCACCCACAATGGCCGGCAACAGCATTGCTTTGAGCCGTGTGGCCACGGAGTCGCCTGCGAGCAGGGCGTCAATGACAGGCGTACCTAGCTTAACTTTCGGGCCAGTCCAGTCGCCAAGCAGCACCATCGCCAGTACCAGCAGTGACGACTGAAGCACCGAAATCAATTGTAGTAATCCCGTAGACACTGGTGGCCGTTCGCCGGTAAGCAGTATCAGTTTGGGAACGAGCGGCAGGGCGGATAACACACCCAGCAACCCCAGCGAGAAGAGAATTAGTAGTTTAATGTATTGCTTGTTATTGTATTTATACATAATTTCTATGACGTATTAGCTGTATAAGAAGGTTGCAGTGGAAAATCGTTCTTTCGTCAACTGCCGACCTGAGCCGCTTTTAATCACTATTGCCATTATCAAATATTGAGGTGTGAGCCCTAATTGCCACGCCGCCTTGGCTCTTGCTGATGCAGGTATCGGCTGAAGGTATCGGCCGGGCGGCCAGGGCCATTGGCGGCCAGAGCGCGACGCTACGCTCGGCTTCCAACTGACTAACCCAGCGTCTGAGTGCTGACTCCCTGATATCGAGTGAACGGCAGGCCTCGGGGATGGAATAACCTCGGTGGAGCACTAAACTGGCAGCCTCAAGTTTGAACTCTGGGGTAAAGGAACGTCTTTTTCTGGCCATGAAACACCTCGTCATCAGATGGCAACTTTACCACCTAAAATGGTGTCCGGATCCATTAGAGCACTACAGCTGGCGAGTGATAGAGAGTGCTTTTAGACTTCCTGAAAGTGCCCGCTCAGTTGGCGGGTTATGCCTCATGATACTGGTTGATGACCTGAATGCTTTTTTGCATTTTGCCTTGGGCGACATTTAGGTGAAACTGCACTTGTTTCAGTTCAATCAGCAGCTTTTTCAGCACAGCTTCTTCTTTGCCATCCATATCGGCGGCAATCTGCTCCATTTTCGAGAATGCCAGTTCATTGGTGAGGGACTCCGCTTTTTCCAGTGCCCGGTAACTTTCTGAAATATCAATCAATAGTTCAACGGGTAACTGGTCGAGCTCTGCCCGGTGCTGGGAAAATTTCCATACGGCAAAATCCACGTCCAGAATCCGCAATTCGTAGTCGAATTCGGTGCTTTTCCCGGCGCTCAGGGTTGAGAGGTATCCGTTGGTTTGGGCAATACTGCTGGCAAATGTGGCGCTGACTTGCTGAAGGCTTTTAAGGTTGTTATTGATTTCAAATTCAACTTTTTTCAGCAAGTTGTCGGCTTGTAGCCTTTGCTGGTATCCCTGGTACCAGGAATTTACCGCCAGTGCCAACAAGATACCCGCAGAAACTATGGTGAGTTCAAACAGGATTTTTCCGGCGACTTCTTTCACTTTATCTTTTATGTGCATGTTAAAAATGTCTTCAATAAATGGAGGATAAACGTCGAGCCAGGCTTCGCCTTTACGGCAAAACGGTGCGATTCGATTATTGGATAATGAATATCAGCGGTTGGTGTTTGACGGATAGCGTTTCACTACCCCACGCCGTGTTTTTGATTGTTGAGTTGCCAACCTCGAGGGACTCAGGGGCTTTGAGTCTCTTGGCTTTGAGTCTCTTGGCTTTGAGTCTTTTGGCTTTGGGAAAGCGGCCAGCGGCGCTCAGGCTTCAGGCACGCTTCCGCCACTGATTTTGGCCACCAGACTGCCGGGCTCTCCTTGCTGCTATTGGTTGCTATCATTGGAAGTTTAAGCGTATGAGATACTGCTTAATTCCTGATTTAACGTCCTTTTCTTAACACAAGCTAGTTGTGTTTTGCCGGAGTGCCTAAGGTAAAACAGCCTCTATGTGATATCAAGGTGAAATCGGATATTGGCCGCCTGCGGACCAGATACAGGCCTTAAGTACGGCTCAAAGGCCCCGAATACGGCCAAATAACGAATAGTGCAATAAAAAAAAGCGCCCGAAGGCGCTTTTTGAGTCATAGGCTGGTAAGCAAGCTGGTGGCTTATTTGCTCAAATCGATGCGATACACAGCATAACCCAGCTCGTCTTTGCCGACCTTGGTCATGGCGCGCTGCTTGTTTTGCTCGATAAAGGCATCGGCCTTGGCACTGTCCTGGGTTTCGAAACGCACATCCAGCGTCACAGCGCTATTGATGGTCACAAAGTCCCAGTTGTAGTCGGCGGTGGGGTTAACCATGCCATCGTAATTGCCGGTGGTTTCGTTGTACTTCGACTCGGCGGTGATATAGGCCGCCAGCGCTTCACGGTTGGTATCTGGCAGCTCCAATACCACATGGTCGCTGCCGGTACCGGCAAACTTGCCACCGAAGGCGCGGTAGTTGTTGGAGGCAACAATGAACTCTTTGGTCAGCAGCTCGTCGCCACTGTAAACCTTGCCGTCGCTGTCTTTAAAGGCCAAATCCACGATGCGGTTGGCGTTCTCATTCACAACCTTACAGTCACGGTCGAACTTGCTTGGCTGAGTGACGTCAATCTTGTAGGTCATGCCGTCGAGCACATCGAAGTTATAGGTTGGATGGCCAGCCCAGTTGATGAGGAACTGCGGCTCGCTCTTGGCTGGGTCAATCTGGTTGAATTGATTGGCGGAGCATTCCAGCCAGTCTTTAAGCTCAGCGCCTGTAGCCTTTACCGCCACCATGGTGTTGGGGTAGAGGTAAAGGTCAGCAGCGTTCTTAAAGGTCAGCTCGCCTGCGTCTACCTGTACGTACTGATCCGCATCCGAGGTGGTGCCGTGGCGGCCACCGGCCTTGAAGGGAGCGGAAGCCGATATCACCGGCAGGTGTGCAAGCGATGCTGGCAGCTTGGCCTTGACGTTGGCAATTTGGGCGTCAGAGACGATTTGCACTGTTGGGTCGTCCTGCACCAGGGTGAGGAAGCTGTACATGTCGGCTGCGGCCACACCGATAGGCTCGTCGACGAAGGCGAGGGTGCCCTGATGCTCAAGCTCTACAGCATCGTGGATGTCTTTGTCGGCGTCCACCAGAGGCGCTTTGTTGGCGCCATCGTAAATGGGACGGGCCTGGGTTGTAACATCGAGCACACTCCACTTGCCGTCCTTGCGGGCCAGCTTAAAGTCGACCACGCCGAGGTTGTCACCCCAGCGGCCGGGCATCACGGCGGCTACGCCATTGAGCAGGCCTTTTTCCACGTCGGTATTTGGCAGGTCACTGTAACGTGCATCCGGGAAGATTGAGTGGCTGTGGCCGAACATGATGGCGTTGATGCCATCAACCCGGGTGAGGGCGTAGGTGGCGTTCTCTGCCATTGGGTCGCCTGGGTTTTCCACCGAACCAATGCCGGAGTGGGGGATGGCGATAATGATATCGGCGCCCTTGGCTTTCATTTCGGGCACGTATTTTTGGGCTGTTTCCACTATGTCAGCGGGTTCGACCTTGCCGGTGAGGTTTTGCTTGTCCCACAGCATGATTTGCGGCGGCACAAAGCCGATATAGCCGATTTTCAGCACATGCTTATCGCCGTTTTGGTCGATAACTTCTTTTTCTTCAATCACGTATGGGGTGAACAGGTGCTCGCCCTTTTTAATGCCTTTCCAGCAGCCGTTATCGTCGGCGCAGTAAACGTTGGCATTGATGTAAGGGAACTCTGCACCGGCGAGGGATTTTTCGAGGAACTCAAGGCCATAGTTGAATTCGTGGTTGCCGATGTTACCCACGCTGTAGCCAAGCAGGTTCATGGCCTTGTAGGCAGGGTGTACGGCGCCATCGGCAATGCCGACTTTGGCCATATAGTCGCCCATGGGGCTGCCCTGTAGCAGGTCGCCGTTATCGACCAGCACATGGTTTGGGGCTTCCTTGGCGGCGGCCTTGATAAGGCTGGCGGTGCGTGCCAGGCCGATGGTTGGATCTTCTTTACCGCTGTAGTAGTTGAAGTCCATGATGTTGGTGTGCAGATCTGTGGTTTCCATTACCCGCAGATCCACCAGCACTTCTTTTTCCACTTTGTCGTTGTCGGAGCCACAGGCGCTTACGCCCAATGCAGCGGCGATGGTTACCGCCAGTAAATGTTTTTGGTTCATATCCATATCTCTTGAAATTATGTGGGAAGCTACGAATGCATCCTCGCGCAGCGCTGGCTTTGTCCGCGACGACTGGCCGCGCAGCGCGAGCACGGGACTTATTCGGACTTTCCCTTACCCCGGGCATGCCTCTGTGGGCACGCTCCATCATCCAACCCAGCGCATTAAAGCGTTGGGAGCGGCAAGAGTATCAGCTCTACAGCTTGCAAAAATGTGACCGGGGAGCAGAAACTGCGTATCAAATTGTGTCCCGGCTCACGGCTGCTGGCTTTATGAACCAATGCGCATGGCTGTCTGTAAACGACTGTCTGTAAATGCCTGGTTGTAAACGCCTGCCGACAAATGCCAGTTGGTAAATGGCGGTTGGCAAAAGGTGGCTGCAAAAAAAGTGCAATAACAGCTGTGTAATAAAAGCTGCGTACTAAAAGCTGCGCAATAAAAAAGCGCCCCGAAGGGCGCTTTGGTCGTTACATCGATTTTTGCAGCAATTACAGCAGGCCGCGGCGTTTCAAAAGCGCATCCACTGTGGGCTTTTGGCCACGGAAGTTGATGTAATCCTGCATCAGATCCCGGCTGTTACCCATAGACAAAATCGCTTTGCGGTACTTATCGCCGTTCTCTCGGGTCAGGCCTCCCTGGGCCATGGTGTGGGCAAAGGCGTCTGCGGCAAAGACTTCGGTCCAAAGGTAGGCGTAGTAACCTGAGGAGTAACCACCGGCAAAGATGTGGCTGAAGTAAGTTGACTGGTAACGTGGCAGCACAGGGCCAAAGTCCACGCCGTGCTTGGCGAGCGCCTTGGCTTCGAAAGCCTTGATATCATCAACTTTGGCGTCCTGACCTATGGAGTGCCATTCCATGTCCAGCAGCGCAGCGGCCAGATATTCCACTGTGTCGTAACCCTGGTTGAAGCTCGCGGCAGCCTGCACTTTTTTCAACAGCTCGGCCGGAATCGCTTCACCGGTTTGATAGTGTTTGGCGTAGTGGGTCAGCACCTCAGGGTCTACCGCCCAGTCTTCGTTGGCCTGTGACGGGAACTCCACAAAGTCGCGGGCGGTGGCGGTACCGGCAAGGCTTGGGTATTTCACCTGAGAGAAAAGTCCGTGAATGCCGTGGCCAAATTCGTGGAACAGGGTGGTCACTTCATCGAAGGTCATCAGGGTTGGCTGACCGGCCGCAGGCTTGGGGATATTGAGCGCGTTGTACACCACCGGCTTGTTGCCGCTAAGGAAGCTTTGGCTGACAAACTCATCCATCCAGGCGCCGCCGTTTTTACCGACGCGGGCGTAAGGGTCGAGATAGAAAAGCCCCACCGAGCTGCCATCATCGTTGAATACTTCATAGGCGAGCACGTCCGGATGCCACACGGGCAAGTCTTTGCGCTCTTTAAGGCTGATGCCGTAGAACTTGTTCATGGCATAAAAGAGCCCGTCTTTCAGTACGGTATTGAACTCGAAGTAAGGCTTGATTTGGCTTTCATCCAAATCGTATTTGGCTTTGCGTACCTTTTCGGCGTAGAAGGCCCAGTCCCATGGCTTAAGCTCAAAATCCGCACCGGCGGCTTGGATTTGCGCCTGAATATCGGCTGCCTCCACCTTGGCTTTGGCCACGGCTTTGGGGGCGAGGTCATCAAGAATGCCAAATACGGCATCGGGCTTGGCGGCCATCTGATCGCCAAGTACATAGTCAGCCCAGGTTGGGAAGCCCAGCAGTGCCGCCTTGTCGGCCCGCAGTTTGGCAAGTTTGATGACCAGCGCTCCATTGGTGCCCATGGCGCGGTTGGCAGAGGTGTTCCACAGCTTTTCGCGCAGGGCTCGGTTTTCAAGGCTGCCAAGCAGCGGTTGGCGGGTGGTGTTCACCAGGCTGATTAAATAGCCTTCTTTACCCGCTTCTTTGGCGGCGGCCGCGAGGCTGTCAATTTCGCTGTCACTTAAGCCGGCAAGCTCGGCGCGGTCAGTGACCAGCAGCACATCGTCTTTGAATGACTTAAGAATGTTCTGGTTAAACTCGGTACTGAGTTTGGCAAGCTCGCCGTTAAGCTCTCGCATTTTGGCTTTATCGGCATCATTCAACTTGGCACCGGCGCGGACAAACTGGTTGTAATAGAAATCCACCAGACGCTGGTCTTCGGCGCTGAGGCTCTCCTTTGCGGCAAACACGGCGGCAACACGGGCAAACAGCTTGTCATTCAGATAGATGTTGTCGGTGTGCTCGGTGAGTTTGGGTACCAGCTTGCCTTCAATGGCCTGCACTTCATCGTTTGACATCAGGCCGGAAAGGTTAAAAAACACCTTCAGAGTGCGGGTCAAAATGGCGCCGGATTTCTCCATGGCTACCAGGGTGTTGTCAAAGCTTGGCGCATCCGGGTTGGCGATTATGGCCTCAATTTGCTGGTTGTGCTCGGCAAGACCTGCTTCGAAGGCGGGCAGTATATCGGCGTTGTTGATTTTATCGAACTGGGGCGCGCCATAAGTGAGCGGGCTTGGGCTCATCAGTACATTGGTGGCCTGAGCAGTAGCTGCAGGCTCGGTCGCTGCTTGCCCAGTAGTTACTTGTTCAGTCGCCTCTGGTTGACTTGACTGCTTCGCCGCTGTTTGAGATTGCGCAGGGGCTTCTTTTGCTTGTTCGTTACAGGCAGACAAAAACAGCGCGGCACCGATGGCGGTGGCGATAAGTGATTTATGCATTTTGACTCCGTTAATCGTGACCAAAAGCGCCCGGAATGGGGCCTGGCATGCGATTGATTCCCGGCGCTTACCTTAACAAGCCCGCAGGTGGATTGCCAAGGGCAGGGCAAGGGATTGCGCTGGATTTGGCCAGCCGAAATTGTAACCAAGCCTGTTTGCCGCTGTTGAGGTGCAGGTGGCTGGAGCCAAGCGCCTGATAAAAAGGCCATGATAAAAAAAGCGCCCTGTTGGGCGCTTTGATGTTTGTTACTGCAAAACTGCTTACAGCAGGCCGCGGCTTTTCAGCAGTGGCTCAATGCTGGCTTCTTTACCGCGGAATTCACGGTACAGCAGCATGGGGTCTTCACTGCCACCCTGAGACAATACAGTCGCGCGAAATGCCTTGGCGGTGTCCTGGTTGAAAATACCTTTTTCGCGGAACGCCTCGAAGGCATCGGCGCCGAGGATATCGGCCCAGATGTAACCATAGTAACCGGCCGAGTAGCCGCCGGAGAATATGTGGCTGAAGTAAGTGGAGCGGTAGCGCGGCGCAATCTCATCAATCAGGCCCATCTTCTTGAGGCTGGCGGCTTCGAAAGCAGCAGCGTCCTGCACTTCGCTGCTCTCAAGGGTATGCCAGTCAAGGTCAAGCTTGGTGGCGGCAAGGTATTCAACCGTGGCAAAGCCCTGATTGAACTTGCTGGCGGCCTGGATTTTCTTCACCAGTTCATCAGGAATGACTTCGCCGGTTTTGTAGTGCTTGGCAAACTGCGACAGCACTTCGGGCTGAGTCATCCAGTTTTCGGTCACCTGGGATGGGAACTCAACGTAATCGCGGGGTACAGAGGTGCCAGACTGAGCTTCGTACTCAACGTTTGACAGCATACCGTGCAGGGCATGGCCGAATTCGTGGAACAGGGTGCTGGCTTCATCAAAGGTCAGCAGTGATGGCTCAGTTGCGGTTGGGCGCGGGTAGTTGAGCACGTTTACGATAATCGGCGCCACCCGCTCATCACCCAGACCGCTTTGTGAGCGATAGGCGTTCATCCAGGCACCGCCACGCTTGGAGTCGCGTACGTAGTAGTCGCCCATAAAAATGGCCAGCAGCTTGCCGTCTTTATCGAACACTTCCCAGGTGCGCACATCTTCATGATACTTGGGCAAGTCGCTGCGCTCTTTGAAGGTCAGGCCAAACAAGCGATTGGCGGTGTAGAACACGCCTTCGATGGTGGCATCCAGCGAAAAGTAGGGGCGGGTGTCCTGCTCATTGAAGCTGTACTTGGCAACGCGGATTTTGTCGGCGTAGTAATCCCAGTCCCAGGGGGCGAGTTTGAAGTTGCCGCCTTCGGCATCAATCAGTTTTTGCATCTCGGCTACTTCAGCCTTGGCCTGATTGATGGCAGCAGGCCACACCTTGTCCAGCAGCGCATAAACGTTGTCAGGATTTTGGGCAGTGTTTTCTTCCAGCACGTAGTGGGCGTGGGTTTTGTAGCCGAGCAGCTGTGCGCGTTCGGCGCGCAGCGCGGCAATCTCGGCCAGGATCTTTTTGTTGTCGTGGGCATCGTTGTGATTGCCACGCTCAACATAGGCGGTGTACAGCTGCTGGCGCAGTTCGCGGTTGTCGGCGTAGGTTAAAAATGGAGTGATGGATGGGCGCGAGGTGGTAAACACCCATTTTCCTTCCTTGCCACGGGCCTTGGCGGTGGCAGCGGCCACATCAATTACACTCTGGGGCAGGCCTGACAAATCTGCTTTGTTTTCAACAACCAGCTCAAAACCATTGGTTTCGGCGAGCACGTTATCGCCAAACTCCAGATTCAGCTTGCCGATTTTTTCATTCAGTTCACGCAGTTTGGCTTTGCCGGCTTCATCGAGGTTGGCGCCGCCGCGGGCAAAGGCCTTGTAGGTGTCTTCCAAAAGGCGGCTTTGGGCGGTGTTCAGCCCCAGGCTGTCACGCTGGTCGTATACTGCTTTGACTTTGGCAAACAGTTTGTCGTTCAGGAAAATATCGTCGCGGGCAGACGAGAGCATGGGCGATACTTGCTTGGAAATCGCCTGCAGGCCCGCGCTGGTGTCTGCTGAGGTCAGGTTGTAAAACACCGAAGAAACCCGGGTGATAAGCTCACCGCTTTTTTCCATGGTTTCGATGGTGTTGGCGAACGAAGGCGCGTCGGAATTGTCGATAATCGCCTGAATTTCAGCTTTTTGACGCTTGATGCCTTCTTCGTAGGCTGGCAGATAGTGGGCTTCTTCGATTTTGTCGAAGGCCGGAATGTCCTGATAGGTGTTGTAAGGCTCAAAGAAAGGGTTGATAGCGGCTACGGGTGTTTGCTCAACCGCTGCTGTTGCCTCAGTTTCTACCTTGGCGGCAGGCGTCTGGGTGGCAGCCTTGTTGTCATCATTGCCGCAGGCGCTCAGGCCCAGGGCCAGGGTCATGGCGACAACGAGGGGTTTGAGGGTTTGTCCCTTCATGGTTCGTTTCCTGTATCGAGTGTGTGGAAGATGGCGGCTAAATGTATGTTCGAATTCTGCGCCCGGGCAGCAATGACAGTGCCCGGTGGCGGCCGCCATCCGGCGTCAGCCCCTTGTGTAACATGTCAGCTACAGAGCGCCAAGGCTCTTGGGGAATTTGTTGTAACAAAGCATGAGTAAATGGTTATTTCCTGCGCCTTGGGTGTGGCACACTGGATAAACTGCGCCGTTTGGGGCTAATCCCGGGCTGACGCTGTTTACAAAAAAACGAGTTGAACCTAGAAAGCGCCAATCCAAAAAATCAAAACAGAAAAGCAAAAAACCAAAAATCTAAAACCAAAAATTTAAAACAACCAACGTCGATAACGAACATGAAAAAAATAACAGCCACCCGTTTTAGCCTGCGCTGCCTGTCTGCCCTTATTCCGCTATTGATTGCCACGTCCGGCTCGGCCACCCAGACTGCTGCGCCAGTGCCTTCCGCCGAGGCGCAAAAAGTCGCCGGGTACGCGGCGGCACATTTTCAGCAGGCCCAAATTGATACCCTGAAAACCCTTGTCAGCTACGACACCCGCGCCCGTGAGGGGCTGACGCCGGAGACCGACCCTGTGTTTGCCGACTTTAAGCGTGCGCTTGGGGTAAAAGCCCGGATGCTGGGGCTTGACGTAGAAGACAGCGGCTATGTGATGCTGATAAGCCTGTCGCCAAAGGACGCTTCTGCCAGTACCAAAAAGGTCGGGGTTATTACCCATGGCGATGTGCAGCCCGCCGACCCCAGCCTGTGGCCCCAAAGCCCCTATGAACTGACGGAAACCGCCGATGGCAAACTCGTTGGCCGCGGCGCCGAGGATGACAAGGGACCGATTGCCACCGCGCTTTACGCGATGAAGGCGATAAAAGACAGTGGCATTCCCATTAAGCGACGCATTGAGCTGCTGGTTTACATGGCGGAAGAGTCGGACTGGGATCCCTTGAAAGCCTTTTTAGAAACCTACCAGAGCGCCGATATCAACATTACCCTGGATGCTGAATACCCGGTGGTGACGGGCGAGAAGGGCTGGAGCCAAATCAAGCTGAGCTTGCCCCGGGTGATGGCGAAAGTTGCCGCCGATACGCCGGTGTTAACCCACTTCAGCGGTGGCAGTTTTGCCAGCCAAATTCCGCAGCAGGCCAGGGCGGTGATTCAAAACCCCAATCCCGCGCTGGTGACTGCCCTCAAAGCCCGCGCCGAGACCTTGCCCGTCAAAACGGACTTTATCGATGAGCCTCTGGGACTGGCAATTCTGGCCACAGGCAAGGCGGCGCATTCATCCACGCCGGAGGACGGTATCAATGCGGTGGCCTATCTGGCTGAGCTTTTGTCGCCCAGCGCCGATGGCAGCATTCCTGACTGGCCCATGACGACTGCCGCTTCCACGGTGGATTTTTTACATTCGCTGGTGGGTACCGGCCTTTATGGCGACAAATTTGGCAAGCTTGGCTACAGCGATGAGTTTATGGGGCCGATGACTCTGGCACCGACCCTTATTACTGAAACAAAAGCGGGCGCCGAAGTGACTCTCAATCTGCGCCGCCCCGTGGGACGTAGCCCCGACGAGCTGGATAAGCTTGCCATGGAGGCCATTCATGCCTGGCAGGACGCCGGAGGCACTCAGGTGGCTGATATAGAAACTTACTGGGGCACGCCCATGTTGGTTAAGGATGCGCCCCATCTTGAGACCCTGCTTGGCGTGTATGGCCATTACACCCACACTGCTGACCCCAAACCCATTGCCATTGGCGGCTCGACCAATGCCAAGTTGTTCCCCAATGCCTTAAGTTTTGGTCCGGCCATGCCCGGCGTGGAATACACGGGCCACAGCGAAAATGAATTTATCACCAGGGCGCAGCTTAAGCTGAACCTGGAAATGTACACAGCCGCGCTGGTGGAGTTGGCGATGCGAGACTAATGCAGCCCGCCGGGTTTCAGGAAACAAAAAAGCGCCTTTAAGGCGCTTTTTTACTCTAGGTGCGCATCAACGCGCTTTGGCAAGCGTGTTTTATCGCCCGTCAGTAACCCAGGGTTTCACTGGCACTTTGGCGCGGATCCGAGGCGCCATAAATACCGTCCTCAGTGACCACTATCGACTGGGTCGACCCCATGGCGTGTTTCACCTTCACCTTGTGGCCCATGGACTCCAGCAGACGGCGGGTATCCAGGTTCAGGCTGCGCTCGGTGCGGATTTCATCGGGATACCACTGGTGATGAACCCGGGGGGCAATGCTGGCCTCGGCAATGTTCAAATCGTAATCAACCACGTTCATGATGATTTGCAGCACGGTATTGATGATGCGCGAGCCGCCGGGGCTGCCGGTAACGATAAAGGGCTTGCCGTCTTTCATCACTATGGTGGGGCTCATGGATGACAGTGGCCGTTTTTGCGGCTCCACCGCATTGGCATCACCGCCGAGCAGGCCGTAACCATTGGGGCTGCCGGGTTTGGCGGCAAAGTCGTCCATTTCGTTATTGAGCAGGATGCCGGTGCCCTTGGCCACCATGCCGGAGCCGTAGCTGAAGTTGAGGGTATAGGTGTTGGACACCGCATTACCCCACTTGTCGACCACCGAATAGTGGGTGGTCTGATCGCTCTCATAGGGCGCCAGCTTACCGGGCTTGATGTCATCGGAAGGGGTCGCCTTGTTGGCGGCGATAGTCTTGGCTATGGCATCGCCATAGGCTTTGCTGGTCAGCGCCTTCACCGGCACGGTCACAAAGTCCGGGTCGCCCAGATACTCACTGCGGTCGGCGTAGGCACGCTTCATGGTTTCGGCCATAAAGTGAATGCTTTGGGCGCTGTTGTGGCCAAGCTCGCCCATGGGAAAGTGCTCGAGCACATTGAGCATTTGAATGATGTGAATGCCGCCGGAGCTTGGTGGTGGCATGGAGACCACTTCAAGGCCGCGATAGCTGCCGCGAACTGGCTCACGCTCCATCACTTTATAGGATTTGAGGTCGTCCAGCGTCATGATGCCACCGGCTTCCTGAACGGCGGCTACCAGTTTTTCGGCGGTTTCGCCTTCATAAAAACCCTTGCTGCCAGCCTTGCTGACGCGGCGCAGGCTTTCGGCCAGATCTTTTTGCACCAGGCGCTGGCCCACGGTGAGGTTTTGCCCTTCATTGGGGTAAAAAATCTCGGCTGACGTCGGCCACTTGGCTATCCAGCCATGCAGCCCGGCGAGTGAGCTTGCCAGCTCAGCGGTGACTTCTACCCCATCTTCGGCAAGCAAAATTGCTGGCGCTATCACCTCGGACAGGGTCATGGTGCCGTATTTTTCCAGCGCCAGTTCCATCCCCATCACTGTGCCGGGTACGCCTACGGCAAGACCGTGACTGCGACTGAGTTCATCCACCGCGTTACCGGCTTCATCGAGGAACATGTCGCGCTTTGAAGATTTGGGGGCAGTTTCACGATAGTCGATGGCAATGGTTTTGTTGTCTTTGGCCAAATGCACCAGCATAAAACCGCCGCCGCCGAGATTACCGGCGCGGGGCAGAGTCACGGCCAGCGCAAAGCCCACGGCCACGGCGGCATCCACGGCGTTGCCACCTTTTTTGAGAATATCCACGCCGATGCGGGTGGCCAGCGCTTCCTGGCTTGAGACCATGCCGTATTTGCCGAAAATCGGTTGGGCCGTGGCCATTTCACTGAAAATGGCGCTGTCATCCTGCAAAGGCTTGGTTGGCAGTTTGGCTTCGGCCGTGAAAGTGGCGCCAAAGGGCAGGGCGATGGCAAGGGCGAGTGTCAGCCCCTTTAGGGTAAAGGCACCGGGCCGTGAATTCATGATGGTTCCCCCAGAACGTATTTTTGTTGTGTATTTTTTACATTTTATAAAGTGGTCACTGTGCATGCTTGGCGTTTGCTTTGCAATGCTTTTACCGGTTTTACCTCAAGTACAGCCTTGCCCCTTATCCGCCAAAGGCAAGCCAAAGACCTACAAAAACCATTAAACTACCGGCTATACGGTTAAGTAATGTTAAGTTGTCGCCACGGCTTAACAGTGCCTTGAGGCTCTTGCCGCCACCTGCGTACAGCAGCAAACAGCTGAATTCCGTGATAAGAATAATAGACAGCAGGGCCATCAACTGCGGCGCCATTGGGCGCTCCACATTAATAAAGGGCGGCAGCAGCGATACCATAAAGGCCCAGCCTTTGGGATTGGCAACAGCGGTCAAAAATCCCTGACTGATAAGCGCCATCGGACGTGGGCTCGGGCCGGGCTCACTGCTTAAGGCAAATTTGCCGCGGGAGCGCCACAGATTAATGCCAAGGTACACCAGATAAGCGCCGCCAACGTACTTTAGCGTGGCAAAAACTTGCGGATAGTTCAGCATGATAGCGGCCACGCCCAGCACTGCCGCCAATGCCACCAGCCCTACGCCGACCAGCTCCCCCGCCATCATCCACAGGCTTTTACGCACGCCAATGCTCATGCCAAGGGTCATGGCCAGGGTCATACACATACCCGGGGTGATGGAGACAAATAAAAAGGTGGGGATAAACACCGCAAGCAGCGCGAAATCAGGCATTTTTTATCGATTCTATATTCAGCAAAGTACGAAGGACTGAGCAGTGTAAATCATCCGCGGCGCGAAGAACAAGGGGCGCTGTGGACCAAAATAAAAGGCCGCCGAATGGCGACCTTGGGTGGAGTGTGGAGGTGTATGGTATATCGTATGATTGATGGTTAATTGTATTATTTCAATGTGTTGTAAAGGTTCCTTTTTCTTTTTTCATCTGGAGACTATGCGCTTGTGGGTCAGTCCCTGATGACAATCGACACAGGTTTCACCGCGCTCGGCAATTCGCTCATGATTGAGCCGCGCACGCTGAGGCTGTTTGGCCAAATCGAAATTGTCGCCCTGATGGCAATGACGGCAGCTCTGGGAATCATTGTTTTTAAAGGTTTCCCAAACACTCTCAGCCATGGCCGGACGCAGTGATTCAAAGTTCTCCTTGGTTACTGTACCCACCACCATGTGGTAGATGTCCTTGGTGGCCACGATTTTCACCTTCATTTTGTCGATAAAGGTGTGCGGCACATGGCAGTCGGCACAGGTGGCGGGAATGGTTTGGCCGTCGCCGTAATGGGCAGAGGCCTGGTATTCCTGGACTATGGTGTCCATTTTCAGGTGACAGCTGAAACAGAACTCGTTGCGGTTGGACAGCACCATCATTCCCTGAAATGATGCCCCCGCCGCGACCAGCACGAAGACCCCGATGGGGACTCCCAATGCCAGCGGTCGTCTCAACCAGCGCCACAGGCGCTGCACCCGAGTGGGTTTTCCCTGTTCACTCACGAGGAAATCCTCCCTGTGAAGAAGGGGCGGGCTGCCGCCCCTTCAGGCCTTATTTACTCTCGCCCAAATAACGGGCTTTAAAGGCTTTTTGGGCCTCGAGACGGGCTTTCTTCAGCTCTTCCGGTTCATTGCCGGTAAACCAGGCGTGTTCAGGGCGTGACAGGATCTCATCCAGCACCTTGCGGGCACGCTCGGCGCCTTCCTTATTGCCGGCGTGTTCGGCCTTTTCGACAACTTCGAGGTACTGAGGCACCATTTCAACATAGAAACGCTCAGCCACTTCAAACATGCCGTGCCACTGGGCGTAGTCCGGTGCCTGCATGGCGGCGCCGTGACGGGCGCGGCGACCTTCGTGATGCCACAGGTAGAACCAGGTCCACTCGATTTCTTCATCGAAACCTGTGTCAGTGAGCATGCCTTCGGCCTTGAGCGTGGCCATCAGCTTCTTACCGGGAGAGGCAAACTTGTCGTTATACAGGTTCACCAGCGAGTCAAACTGCTGATAGAAGCTGTCGACCATCGACTTGGTGTGGCAGGCCTGGCACACATCCATCATGTCCTGGCGGCGCTCTTCCCATGGCTTAACCTGTTTGCCCTTGGCTTTGGCGGCGGCATCGACCTTTTCAGACACTGCAGGGCGCAAGGTCCAGCTGATCCTATCGCCCACATCGTGGGTAACCGGCTGCTCGCGGGTGGCAGACATATGGCAGGTGGCACAGGTAGGCGCGGCGTCGTAGTCTTCACCCACGATCCATTTGGCGGATTCGAGGTTCATCCTATCGACGTTGGCATAGAAGTTAATACCGTGCTTGGACTCGTCATAGACTTCTTTTTGCGGATGATCCGGGCCAAGGTGGCATTTGCCGCAGGCCTCGGGACGACGGGCCTGTACCATGGAGAACTCGTGACGCTGGTGGCAGGCACTGCAGGCGCCGATGGAGCCATCGGGGTTAATCCGGCCAATACCTGTGTTGGGCCAGGTGGTAGGATCCAGATCGCCGTTTTCCAGCACCTTAACTTCGGAACCGTGGCATTGCCAGCAGCCATTGACTGCCGCAGGGGACTTACCGTTGAAGGTCATGGCGCCTTCAACCACTTCGGCAAGGAAGTTGTCCAGTGAGCCCATGATTTTACCTGCGTCGGCGTGGTGGCTCTTGGTGAACTCTTCCACTTCCTGGTTGTGACACTGGCTGCAGTCTTTGGGGGACACAATCACCGCAATGCTGAAGCCTTCGTGCTTGATGGCATCTTTATCCGTTGGGTCTGCTTTGTGGCACTCGTAGCAGCCAACATTGGCGCCGTAGTGTTTGGAGCGGCCCCACTGGGCATAAAGGGAAGGGTTCTTTTCTTTGTGACATCCTGCGCACTGGGCGCTTTCGTCACTGAGGGTTTTGAAGGGTTTGAGCACCAGCGCCTTGGGTTCGGCCTGACTGGCGGGGGACAGACTGAGGCTTAGCGCGGCTATCGCCGGCAGGAGCAGCGACAGGCACCGTCGCAGGTTTCGCGAATAATCCATATACAGTTCCTCAAATGCATTCCTGTTAACTCACTGTTTTATTTATATCTTGCTAATACATTGCTAACTCTGTGTGGCAGCAATGTTGACAATGTAAACCTGCAAAAAAATTGCATCTTGATTTAAATCAATGCGGACTGGATGAGGGGGTGAGCGCGATCACAAAAGGGTGATTATTTATGCGCATTAGCATGGAATGCGGAAAACTTTGAGCCAGCGTTGGTATTGGCCTGCACTGTGATGTCAGGCGACATGGTCTGTGCAGAAAGGATTTGCCTAAAGTTGGCTAAGATAATGCTTGTTAAGCAAAAAAGTTGAGTAAAAGTTGTGGGTGGCTTTTTGGCAAAAGGCGCGAATTAATCAAGAAAAGCCGTGCCCTCATCAGAGTGGAACTGAATAGGGCGGAGCTGAAAGAGCTTAACAGCACTGAGCTAAATGAGCAGACCAGGTCTTAATTGAGCAGACCAGAGCTGAACAAGCGCCATCAACCAATGGCGACACAGGACATGGCGGCACAGATAAAGGTGGCACAGATAAAGGTGGCAAAGAATACGGCAGCAGAGAAACAAAAAACCGCCGCAGATGCGACGGTTTTCACCTCAGCAGTATTAACTGCCGTCGGCAGGGGTTAGCCTGCGGGGCTTAGAGCACGCCGCGGCGGACCTGATCGCGCTCGATAGACTCGAACAGCGCTTTAAAGTTACCTTCACCGAAGCCCAGGTTATTCTTACGCTGGATGATTTCGATAAAGATAGGACCAAACAGGTTCTTGGTGAAAATCTGCAGCAAATAGCCAGACTCATCGCCGTCTACCAGAATTTGGTGATGCTTGATGCGTTCACGGTCTTCAGTGACCTGGGGCAGTTTTTCGAAGATGGTGTCGTAGTATTCAGGAATAATGTCCAGTGTCGCAATGGACGAGCCTTCCATTGCATCCAGCGAGGCCACGATATCGCGGCTGCGGAACGCCAGGTGCTGAACGCCTGGGCCATTGTATTCACGCAGGTATTCGTCAATCTGGTTACGATCGTCGCCTTTACCTTCGTTGATGGGGATGCAGAAGCTGCCGTCGGGTGAACGCAGCGCGTAAGAGATCAGTGCAGTCTGCGAGCCCTTGATGTCGAAGTAGCGCACTTCGGTAAAGCCAAACACGTCTTTATAGAAGTTTGACCACTGCTCCATGGTGCCCTTGTAGACGTTGTTGGTCAGGTGGTCGACTTCCATAAAGCCTTTTTCCTGCACAATCACAGGCTCATCCAGGTCTACAAAGTCGGTGGCGTAGATGTTGTCATCACCGAAACGGTCGATGAAGTAAATCAGGCTGTCACCAATGCCGTAAATGGCTGGGTAGGGCAGGTCTTTCACTTCATCCGGGGCGGCCTTGGCGCCACGCTCAACCGCGTGCTTGTAAGCGTACTCGGCATCTTCCACGCGCCAGCCCATAGAGGTGATGGCCGGGCCGTGAGACTTGGCAAAACCGGCCGAGAAACCGGCGCGGTCGCGGTTCATCAAAAAGTTGATGTCGTTTTGCTGGTAATAGTAGATGTCCTTTTCCTTGTGCTTTTTCAGCATGGAAAAACCAAAGTCCAGAAACACCTTGTGCATGAAATCGTTATCGGGCGTTGCAAACTCGGTAAATTCGATGCCGAGCAGGCCCAGTGGATTGGTTTCGCTTGCCATTGTCTTGTCCTCTTTCAATGGAATGCTGCCTGGAATTGTTCTGATTAGTCTTCGAGCCAGGAGCGGTTGTAATCGGGTGCCATGCAGTTTTTCACGTGTTCGGTTAGCTGCAGTGGCGCAAAGGTGTCTACCATCACGGCGTACTCGTAGGTGTCCTTCTTACCGATGGACGCCTCGGTGCGGCCAGGCTGCGGGCCGTGGGCCACGCCTTTCTGGTGCAGGGTGATGTAACCGGCTTCAATGCCGGTGCGGCTCATAAAATCACCGTCGACGTAATAGAGCACTTCGTCGCTGTCGATGTTGTTATGGTAGTACGGGGCCGGGATAGCCTGCGGGTGGAAATCATAGGGGCGCGGTACAAAGTTGCAGATAACGAAGTTTCTGGCCACAAACAGCAGGTGATCCGACGGCGGCAGGTGGATTTTGCCCACCTTGGGCGCGTATTCGGTGATGTTGAAGGCCCAGGGATAGACAAAACCGTCCCAGCCCACCAAATCAAAGGGATGCCATTCGAGCTGAGTCAGCTGATACTTATCGCCAAACTTACACACCAGCGGGAAGTTTCCGCGCTCAACCACGGCGTCTTTTAGCTCGGGCACGCGGATATCGCGCTCGCAGTAAGGGGCAGATTCCAGCAGCTGACCGTATTCGTTACGGAAATGCTTAGGGATCTCCACCATGGTGAAAGATTCAATCACGAACAGGCGTACATTGCTGTAATCGTTGAACTTGAGCTGATAAGTAGTGCCGCGCGGGATAACCAGATAGTCCCACTTTTTCACTTCAAGCTCGCCATATTCCGACAGCAGCACACCGTCGCCTTCATGGACAAACACCACTTCATCGGCATAGGCGTTGCGGTAAAACTCATCCGTGTCAGCAGTTACCTTGGCGGTGTAGAGCGCCACGTCTGAGTTAAAGAAAATCTTGTTGCGGGCAGAGAAGAAATTGCCTTCACCATCGGCCAGACGTGAGTCCAGCTTATAGTTCTGTACCAGCGAATCGACCCAGGTATCGCCGTGGGTCAGTGACATGGGGGCCACTTCCAGCGCCTTGGTGGGCATATTGTGGTGGTACTTGTTGGAATAGATGTTCGAAAACCCGTGGGTAGAGAACAGCTCTTCGCGGTAAAGCTCTCCATTTTCCTTGGCAAACGCGATATGGCGCTTGTGCGGGATCTGACCTTGCTTCACATAAAATGGCATTTGTTTTTATCCTCTGTTGGGCTCGCAGTGGCCCATTTACCCGCCGAATTGGCGCTATATGTGATCTGGGTATCAATTTAGTTGCCGACTTGTGCAAAAAAAAGAATAATTAATCGGTAATCACCATCTAAAAATTAGATGGTAAATTTGGCGTTACGCTTTTGTTCATTGTCTGACCCGGGAGAGGGCCGATGCGCATCGATGTGGATGCCTTTAAGGTATTGGAAGTACTGGTGGAAGAGGGCAGCTTTGCCAAGGCGGCAGAGCGGCTGCACAAGGCCCAGTCGGCGGTGAGTTACCAGATTAAAAAGCTTGAGCAGCATCTCGGGGTTAGCCTGTTATCCCGGGAGCAATACCGCGCAGAGCTCACCGCCGAGGGGCGGGTGATTTTGGCCGAGGGGCAACGGCTGTTATCGCATCTTGCCAATATTGAGCATCTGGCGAGCCGTTTCAGTGAGGGTTGGGAGCCCAAGCTTGAACTGGTAATCGATGGCGCCTTGCCGATGGAGCCGATTATGACCGCGCTCAAGCGCATGGCCGAGCATCAAATTCCCACCAAAATTCAGCTTAATATGGAGTTCCTTGGCGGGGTGCAGCACAGATTTGAGCGCGACAATGCCGACTTGATGCTGGTAAAAGACTATCGCACCGGCCCCTATTATTACGCCAAACCCCTGCCGGCGATCACCAGCGTGTTGCTGACGGCGCCCCATCACCCGCTGGCGGGCCGTAAAGCCCTTACCCTCACCGAGCTGCAGCAACACGTAGAGCTGACCATCGAAGACTCATCGCCAGCCAAAACCTACCGTGACGAGCTGCAGTTTGGTGGCGATAAAGTCTTTTATCTTTCTGGTTTTATTATGAAAAAGAACGCGCTGCTGAAGGGGCTTGGTTTTGGTTGGATGCCAGACTTTTTGGTGCGCGATGAGCTTAAAGCGGGTCTGCTTACTGAAATTGATTTTGTTGGCGGCAGCCGTTACACCTTCGTGCCGCAGTTGGTGTCGACCCTGGAGCGCCCTCTGGGCCGTGCCGGCCGGCTGTTTACCGAGTTGATTTTGGAAGAGTTTGCCAAGGAGCCCATGGGGATCCCCGAAGGCCTGGGTTAACAGATTGCAAAGGCTGCATACACAGTTATTTACATTTCCTCGCTGACAGGTGACATATTATGTCGTATGGTGAGCCACATCAGTCAAACGTCATATGGGGAAAAGGATGATGAGACGTTGTCACGAAGTGGACTATGAAATTCGCGGCGAAAGCATGCAGCTGGTGGAAGTGGAGCTGGATCCCGGTGAAACCGTGATTGCCGAAGCGGGCGCTATGACCTACATGGAAGAGGGCATTCAGTTTGAAGCCCGCATGGGCGATGGTTCGCAGCCTGAGTCCGGCTTTTTCGGTGCCCTGATGGGCGCGGGCAAGCGTATGCTCACTGGCGAGAGCCTGTTTATGACCCACTTTACCAACCAGGGTCATGGCAAGCGTCGGGTGGCGTTTTCAGCGCCATATCCCGGTACCTTGCTGGCACTGGATATGGCCGAGCTTGGCGGCGAGCTTATTCTGCAAAAAGACAGCTTTCTGGCAGCAGCCTTGGGAACGCAAATCACCATGACCTTTAACAAGCGCCTGGGTACCGGTTTCTTTGGTGGTGAAGGCTTTATCATGCAAAAGCTCAAGGGCGATGGCATGGCCTTTGTGCACGCCGGAGGCACCCTTATCAAGAAGGAACTCAGGGGCGAGACACTGCGGGTGGATACCGGCTGTTTGGTTGGCTTTACCCCCGGCATTGATTACGACATTCAGCGCGCAGGCTCGCTTAAATCCATGGTGTTTGGCGGTGAAGGGCTGTTTCTGGCCACACTGCAAGGCCATGGCACCGTATGGCTGCAAAGTCTGCCGTTCTCGCGCATGGCCGACCGTATTATTGCCCATGCGCCCTCGGCTGGTGGTTCGAGCCGTGGTGAGGGTTCGGTGCTTGGCGGTCTTGGCCGCATGCTGGATGGTGATTGATACCCTGGAGCGCAGATATATAAAGGGAGCCGGATGGCTCCCTTTTTACCTTGGTGTGATAGGCAAGCTATCGATATTACTCGTTGATAATATCTATAATTTTGCGGGTTTTATCGTGGATCTTAAACAGCGAATCGTCGATACGGATGGTCACGGCGCCATCGATACCGATTGGGCCAACCCGCACGCCACGGTCATAGATGTCCAGATCCAGAATATCGCCGCGGCTATACTTTTTCTGCCAACCGGGAGGCAGTGGCTCGCCCTTGGCAACCTTCTTTTGCAGGCCGGGAGGCAAGTCCTTTCCATCTGAGCGGTACTCATTGTAGGACTTATCTTTATGATCCTTGTGCTCTTTATGGTCCTTGTCATTTTTGGCCATCGCACCTGTGCTGAGTGCTGTCGCCAGCATCAAAAACATCCATTTGTTTTTCATCGGGACTCTCCTGAACCTCAATTGAGGGACTGATTAAAGGGATTCACCAGCCATCTGGTGGATTAGCTGCCAGTGAACCTCATCCACAGGCTGTATGCTCAGCCGCGACCCTTTTTGTACCAACAGCATATCGGTAAGCGCCGGGTGGGCCTTAATGGCGCTTAAGGTAACGGGTTTGGCAAAGCGCTTGATAAAGCGAATATCCCGCTGCAGCCAGCGGGGCGACTCTGGTGTGGATTTGGGGTCGTAATAGGGCGACTCGGGATCCCAGGCGCTGGCATCGGGATAGGTTTCTCCGGCGACTTCGGCAATGCCGACCACCGCCGGCACCTTGCAGCTGGAGTGGTAGAAAAATACCCTGTCGCCAATTTGCATTGCATCTCGCATAAAGTTGCGGGCCTGATAGTTGCGAATGCCATTCCAGCCTTCGGTTTGATTCGGTCTGGCAGCCAAATCATCGATGCTGAACTCATCGGGTTCGGACTTCATCAGCCAATAATTCATCAAAAATCTCGTCGCTTTTTTACTTAAGCTCCCAGTTTACGGCGGCTTTGGGCAACGGCAAGGTTTTTTGTTCCGTTCAGCCAATGTTCAGTCCTTTTAGCCGATGCTGGCGCTGGTACGAATTATGCCTGCTTTAGATTGAGCGGATAACACTGTTGACCGGAGGTATGTATGAGACTCGAATTCAACAGCAATGGTTTTGGTCTGTATCGACCTTTTCTATCCTGGCTGGCGGCTGGAGAACACGAACTGTCCGGCGGCGATGCCAGCGCCTTTCTGTCGGCCCTGCGGGCTTCTTCCCTTGAGCTGGTGGGGTTTGACTGGAAAGACTGGTACGAGCGCACTCATCTGGTCGACAACCCGACCTACCTGGAAACGGCGAGCTTGCACGACTGCCGGGTGATTTTGAGCGCCATGCTGAGGCTTGAGCGATTCAGCCCCGGCGTTGTGGAAAATCTGCGCCGCCAGGGAGTACTCTGTGCCCTGATGGCGCGTTTGGATGCCCTGTGGCAGCTTGAGTCGGCCCACGCCTGAACGCTTCGCGCTTAAAGATGTTGGCAAAGCCGACCGGCTTCGCCGCTTTTGGGCGATTCGCCTGACAAGTCAGACAATCGCTTTCTCGCAAACCTTTATTCGGCAACGAACGGCAGCGGGCGCGGGGTGGCGTTGTTACTTGGCGGCAGAATGGGCATCTCAATTTTTGGCTGCTCACCGGTCAGAGCGCGCAGGAAGGCAACCATCTGGCGGGTTTCGTCCTTGCTGAGTGCCTGCCCAAGCTGAATATCGGCCATGGTGTTCACGGCTTCCTCCAAGGTCCAGACACTGCCGTCATGGAAGTAGGGGTAGGTAAGCTCGATATTACGCAGTGTAGGCACCTTGAATACGTGCTTATCGGTATCTTTGCCGGTGACCGCCTTGCGCCCTTCTGCCGGGTTATTGGTGTGGAATGGCTTGATTAGCCCCATCTTCATATACATGGTGCCACCAACCGCAGGGCCCTGGTGGCAACTGATGCAGCCTTTGCTCTGGAACAGCGCATAGCCTGCTTTGGTATCGGCATCAATGGCGTCCTTGTCGCCACGCAGGTAGTTATCAAACGGGCTGTTGGGGGTGACCAGGGTCTTTTCAAACTCGGCAATGGCGTCAGTGATGCGGTCAATATTAACCTTGTCATCGCCATAGGCCTGCTTGAAGCGGGCGCGGTACTCAGGCATGGAGGCAACGGTATCCACCGCCAGCTCATGGGTAAAGCCCATTTCACCAGGGTTGGCGATAGGGCCGCCAGCCTGCTCTTTTAAATCCTTGGCGCGGCCATCCCAAAACTGCGCCAGGCCATATTCTGCATTCAGCACAGTTGGGGCATTGATGGGGCCCTGGTGCCAGTTGTGGCCGATGGAGGTGGGCAGGGCATCGACGCCGCCCATGGACAGGTTGTGGCAGGAGTTGCAGGAAATAAACCCTGACATCGACAACCTGGGCTCGAAATAGAGCATTTTGCCAAGCTCGACTTTCTCAGGTGCGCTGATAATAGGTGGGTCAATCGGACTGATAAGTGAACTGCCTTCAGCGGGGGCATTGCTGGCGGATGCTGCGACCGACAGGGAAAGCGGTAAGGCGAGCAGCGCGAGGGACAAGGGCGATAATTTCATATGACACTCCTTAATATCCATATTTTTACTGTGGTATTTGTGATGAGCGTAAATGAAAGTATCTCTTCAATAAAAACAATAAATTACGATTGCCTCTATCGTATATTTGGATGCTTGAACTGTGATCTGCTCGCTGTTATTTCGGCTCGAATGCTGGCAGTAATATGGTGTTGTCATTTAGGCCTTTTGCTTGCAAACGATAAAAGCGTTCAGGAAGGGGCTCTGGCTGTCACAATCGGCGGAAAAAAGCTTGCTATACTCAACCCAAAGACTGGCTTTCTGAGCGTCATCCACCATGTTTACCCCCCGGCGACTAGCCTTTGCCATGCTGATCCTTGCTGGCTGCATTGCAAGCCAGGGCTGGGTGTATGCCGAAACGGTTCGCCTCACTTCACTGCATTGGCCTCCTTATTCGGGTAAGAATCTGCCTGCAGAGGGGGCATCCATCGCCGTCGCCAAAGCGGCTTTTGCCGCCATGGGCCATCAGTTAGAGGTGGATTTTTATCCCTGGAGCCGCGCGGTCAAATTGGCCCATCAAAACAATACGCCCTACGTGGGTTACTTCCCAGAGTATTACTACGACACCGTGGAGTTTGTGTTTTCCTTGCCGATGGGTATGAGCCCCCTTGGCTTGGTTGAGCAGCGCAAATACCCCATAAGCTGGGTATCGGTAAAGGACTTACGTGCGTACCGACTTGGGGTGGTGCAGGATTATGTGAATACAGAGGAGCTGGATAGGGCCATCGCCGACGATTTGCAGCCAGCCGAGGTGGTGACCTCAGATGAATACAACATCAAGAAGGTGGCGGCGGGCAGAATAGATGCAGCTGTGATTGATGTGTACGTGATGCGTTTTTTGCTGCGTCAGCCCAAGCTAGGCTCCCTTGCCGACAAGGTACAGCTCAACAGCCAGCTGCTGGCCAATAAGAATCTGTATGTCGCGTTCAAGAATACCCCGGAGGGAAGACGCTGGCAGGCCATCTTTAACGAAGGCCTGCAGCGGATTGATGTGGCAGAGATAATGGCAGATCATCTGCCGGAAGAACTGGATTAGCGCTAGCTGCCCGGGCGCTTATGCGCGGGCAACCACGGTACGGCCAATGGGTGTCAGGCTCAAAAGCGCAAGCTTAAGGTGCTGAATACCAAATGGAATACCTATAATGGTGACAAAGCACGCCAGCGCATGGGTGATGTGACCTATAGCCAGCCAAATGCCAAACAGTAAGAACCAGAGAATATTGCCGACCATACCCATAGGGCCGGTGCCAAAATCTTCCAGTCCGGTCAGCTCTCTGCGGGAAACATGATCCTGTCCAAATGGCCAGAATGCCAGTTCTCCAATCACGAAGCAGGCGCGGCCAAATGGAATACCGATAATGCTGATAAAGCACAGAATGCCGGCAAGCCACCAGGCAAGGCCCATCACGAAGCCACCCAGAATAAACCAGGCGATGTTAAAGATGAGTCGTAAAACGCCCATAAAGTCTCCTTGTTACACGTCGTTATATATTTTATAAGCAAAACCAAGGCCAAAATTTATATTCATTTAATTCAATAGGATATGTCGGCTGTGATTTGGGAGAGTCGTCCATCGCACTTTAAAGTGGTGATTTTCACCATGGATTGCAGCTGCCTGAGAAGCTGAGAAAGGGTACACTGCGCCATCAGTAACCTGTGTCAAGAATCTGTGTATGAGCAGCCCAAGCCCGGTCGAACGGATTTCGTTTTTTGGACGCCCGCTGTGGCTTAAGCGGGATGACCTTTTGCCTGAGCCTTTCAGTGGCAACAAGGCGCGTAAGTTTGCATCGCTCAGAACTGGCGACTTCCCCGCTGTGACCACTCTGATAGGCTACGGCTCGCCCCAGTCCAACTCGCTGTTTTCCCTGGCAGCGCTTGCCCATGAAAGGGGCTGGCAACTCGAGTTTTATGTTAGCCACATCGCCCAGGCCATCGATGCCAGCCCCGGCAGCAACTATGGTGGCGCCCTTGGCTTAGGCGCCAGGGTGTTGCCGGTTCCTGTCGAGGGCATGTCTGCCAGAGACTACATCGAAACAGTGCGTCTGAAGGCACCGGATGGTGCGCAGTGCCTGTATGTGCCCGAGGGCGGGCGCTGCGCTTTGGCAAGGGAAGGGGTGAGGCAACTTGGCCAGGAGCTTTGCATCTGGGCTAATGGGCAACAGATAGATGCGTTTCGGGTGTTTCTCCCTTCAGGCACTGGCACCACCGCACTGTATTTGAGTGAATATTTTATCGAAGCTGCGCCTCAAATTAAGGTGTATACCTGTCCGGTTGTAGGCGATGAGGCTTACCTAAGTGCCCAGTTCAGTGAGCTTATTGCTGATAGTTCTGTGCATCCGCAGGTGGTTGGCGGCAAGCATCATTACGCCGGGCTTAAGCTCTGCGAGCTTGAAATCTGGGGGCAGATGTTGGCGCAGGGCACTGAATTTGAACTGCTATATGACCCATTTGGCTTGCAGGTGTTAAAGACGCTGATGCAGGTTGATGCGATGTGTGCTGACCAGCGTGCGCCCTGGCTTTATTTGCATCAGGGCGGGCTTAGGGGCAATGTGTCCATGGCGGCCAGGTACAGGCGCAAATATCCGCAGTGGTTTGAAAAAAATAAGGCCTGGGCCGGAAAATACCTGTGAAATTGTATTTCCAGCTCAGGCTATCGGTGAAATGGAACGGAAAAATGAGAGGATTGAGACGTTCCAGTTTCGGTAGTTTACTTGTTGGTGCTCAGCAGCCACTTCATAAACTTCAGCGCTTCGGTGCGCTTTGAGAAGGTTCGCCGGTTCTTACCGTGTTTATCGGTGAAGGCGATAGAGGTCTTGTTGAGTGAAATCGAATTTACCGGGAATGCCACGCTGATTTCATGGCCATCCAATTTGTATGACATAAGCCACACTCCTTATCTGTTTATGTCGCCTGAATGGGGCGAATCAAATCTAACTATAAAATATCCTTAGCAATTGTTTGCAAAAGACGGTTGTGAGGACCATCGAGACTAACGGATTGCTTTATGGATTTCAAGTTAGCAGCGAACGATAGTGTTAATAGAGAAAACAATACGTCCGCTGGTATGCCTTGCATTTGAGCAGCCTTGAGTGACAGTCCCATGACAGCATTGAGAAACTTCTGTGATCGCGGCACTTTTATACGGCATTGCTGAGTGTTTATCAGCTTAACCTGATTGAAAACATGCCCTTACAAGGATGTTAAAACCCGTTGTTGGTGATAATATTTAGTCTGTTTATTTCACAGACTGGAATTTCCCGATGAACAGGACAAGGTGGTCTTGGTTATTTTTGCTGCTGCTTGCCGCGCCCCAGGTGTTTGCCAACAGCACGCTGACCGTGGTGCAGGCGCTGGATAAGTCCAGCGAGCAGGCCGGAATCGAGGCTGAGGTTGATGAGCGCTACCCCTATCGGGACGAGCTGGAGCGGGATACTCCCCGCGGTGCCCTGCAGGGCTTTTTGAAATCGGCCTGGGATCAGGACTATCAGCGGGCCGCCCGCTATCTGGATATGCGCTTTCTGCCTGATGGTATGAACGAGGCCAAGGCTCCCGGATATGCCCGGGATCTGCAGGCGATTATCGACCGCAACCTATGGATAGACCTGGATACCGTCAACGACACCCCCGAGGGCAACAGCGCCGATAACCTGCCTTCTTATCGCGACATGTTTGCCCGTATTAAGGTAGCCGATTACGATGCCATCCTCTATTTGCAGCGGGTGCCAGACCCCACCATCGGCGCTGTGTGGAAGGTTTCCAACGCCACGGTTTCGCAAATCCCGGTGCTGTATGAAAAGCTCGGTTATGGCCCCTGGATTGAGTGGTTTATCGCCCACATTCCTGAAGGCCGGCTGTTTATGCTTAACCTGTGGGAGTGGGCATTTGTTCTTGCCTTTTTAACCGCGTCGCTGCTGCTGGTGATCCCTGTGACCTGGATTGCCCGCTGGTTGCTGCTGCGCACCAACTGGCAGCATAAAGAAGAGGTTGGCCATATTATTACCGGGCCACTGCGCTTCTTTTTGGCAATTCTGGTCAACAAGCTGGCGCTGATGCAAACCACCTTGCCGGTACTGACCAAGGAGCTGCTGGATTCAGGACTGTTTTTGATGCTCACCCTGGTTTGGCTGATTTGGGCGCTGCTTGGGCTGGTGCAAAGCCTGCTGCGGGCGCGCTGGGTGGCTAATGGTAATAAACAGGCGGCATCTCTGCTGCGGCCGTTGACCAATTTTGTACGTATTCTGATGTTGATGCTGGCGCTGCTGGTATGGCTGCAGCACCTTGGCTTTAACGTTGGCGCTATCCTTGCCGGTATGGGGATTGGCGGCATTGCCATTGCGCTGGCTTCCAAGCAGTCGATTGAGAACTTTATCGGCACTGTGACCCTGTATTCTTCAGCGCCGCTCAAGGTGGGGAATCTGTGTAAGCTTGGTTCACTGCGCGGCACCGTGGAGGAAATAGGTTTAAGGTGCACCCGCATTCGAACCCTGGACCGCTCGGTTATCCATATTCCCAATGCCAAGCTCGCTGAGATGGAGATTGAAAATATCTCCGAGCGCGAAAAAATCCGTTTTAAAACCGATATTCGCCTCGACTATGACACCAGTGCCGAGCAGATAAAGCTTATCACCGAGGATATCAAGGCCTTGCTGGAGGCCCACGAGAAGATCAATGAAAAGCCGCTACGGGTGACCTTTAAAGGTTTTGGTCTGCATGGCTTGGAAGTGAACGTGTTTGCTTATGTGGGCAGTACCAGTTTGCCGACCTATCAACAGGTGGCCCATGAGCTGAACTTAGGCATTATGGAAATTGTTGCCAGGCACGGCTCCAAAGTGGTCCCCGCGATGGCGCCGGTCGCGCCCTGAAAAATAATAAACGCATTGTAAATGCAGTCGGTTATGACAAAAAAGGTCGCCTTGGGCGACCTTTTTTATTGCTGTCGATTAGCTGGTTTATACTTTGCTATCTAACTCTTCGCTAACGAACTATTTGCTATCTAACTCTTTGCTACCGAACTTGTCCGCAACCAAACTCTCGGCTACTGAGCTTTTGGCTACTGGAGCTGTTGCTGCATGAGTCACTTAGCGAGTTAAAGTAATGCTTAAGACACTTATCCTTTGCACTACTTATCCTTTGCTCTTAGGTATTGGCTCCTAAGCAAATCGCCTAAACAGAGCCGTTTAGTTGCCGTCAGCGCGGAGTCCACTCCTGCCACTTGTCGTCAGCTTCGCTGTAAAGTGGGAACACGGCGCCGTCAGCCAGGCGGTTTTGCACAGTGGTTTTTACCTCGGTCGCCAGGCCAATACCGCCAGCGAGTATGGTTTCCAGTGAGCCAGTTTGTACCTTGGCGCCCGAGAAGAGCCCAAACTCAATGTTTACTCCGGACAAGTCAAAGAACACGCTGCTGCGGTTCACCAGATGACGGTAGGGCTCATCAATGTGGGCGTACAGTTCCACCTTGCTGCCATCTGTGCTTAGGGCGTAGCCATCCACGGCGCCAACGGCAATACCGCGATAGAAAATCTGGCTGCCAACTTTTACTGAACCCAGCGTAGGACGCTCAAGGGTCAGTTTCAGCGCATCGGCAGCGACGGCGGCGTAATGGTCGAGCATTTCGCTGGTAGTGAATTTATTGCTGCGGCTTACGGCCTTACCCGGATGCACTGAAATAAATGCGCCGGTCAACACAGCTTCAGGCGCTTTAATCCCCTGCAGTGAAATTTCGGCATCCTGCACCACATACACCGAATCTGCGCGGGTGAAACTGTCGGCATACTTGCCGTACAGATACGCATGTGCACTGAGGACCTCCAAACTGTCGCCAAGACGCACCTCGGTGACTTCACCCACCTGATGCCCCTGATAACGAATGGCAGCGCCGGCACTCACTCTGGCACTGGCTGGCAGTGTCAGCTCTATGGGATAAGCTTCGGCAAGGGCCAGGGCTTCACTGGCATACAAGTGGCCGGGACTGGTGACCTTGCCCTCTTTTACCAGCGACAGGCCGATGCCGCCACTGAGGAGGCCTGGCAGGGAAGCCACGTCCAGCTTAAGTCCTTTCAGGCTGGCATCCACTGACACGGCACTGTGTTTCCAGTAGAGGGTGTTGGCACCAATCAAGCTGGCAAAGGGTTTGTCGATGGCAAGGCTAATGTTGAAAGCATCGTCGCTGGCTTGCCAGCTCACCTTGGTGACTTCACCAATCTGCATTTTTTTGTAATAAACAGGGCTGCCACTCTCTAGCCCATGGGCTTCGGCGGCGCTCAGGGTTACGGCAAGCCGCTCGGCAATGGTTTTGCTTGCTTGCAGTGCATCGGTCGACGGATACAGCGCAAGCTCAGCGCCATTTTTAAGGGCTGCGCCTGTGCCTTTAATCAGCCGCAGCGCGCCTTTAAGCAGGGTAGAGGTGTCGCCAACGGCCAGTTTTACCCCTTTCAGGGAGGCGTCGACACTGAAGGCCGATTCGGGCACCAGATAGCTGCCTTCAGTCAGCAAGCGTTTGAACTCAGGCTGAATTTCGGCGCTATATACCACAGATCCAAAGTCATCGGCGAGTTTCACTGACGTGATTTGGCCAATGGGTAGGTTACGGTAGCGAATTTCGGCGCCTTGCTGGGCGTCACTGCGCTCACTTCTGACCGTAAAGCGCGCCTTTTCAGCAAACATAAAGTCAGGTGCAACGCTTTCCAGCGGATAGCTGTCCTGTGGCTTACCTTCACCGGGCAGCATGGCTATTACATCACCTGTAATAAGTCGCGAAGCGTGTTTGATGCCACTCAAGGAGACGTCAGCTCCTTCACGCCAGAAACGGCTGTCGCTGCCAAGCAGATGGCCCTGATCGTGATTGATAAATACGCTGATGCGTACACCTGCGTCGGTGAGTTCGGTTTTCACCACTTTACCGATTTCCAGGCCGCGATAGAGCACAGCTGTGCCCGCTCCAAGGCCATCGGCGTTATCTGCAAGCAAGGTGAGGGTAGTGCCACCGAGGGCATCGGTTTCACTACTGTGCAGCACAAAACTGTCGCCGTGGGCTGCGTTTTCGCCGCTGTCCGAGGTGCTGAAGCTGATGCCGCCGGCAAGCAGGGAGGCCAGGCTTTCGCTCTCGACTTTTATACCCGATAAAGAAGCATCAATGCTAAGGCCAGAGACATTCCAGAAGCGGCTGTCTTTCTTCACCAGATGGGCATATTGCTGCTGAATAAAGGCGCCGATAAGGATGCGCTGATTGCCTTCGAGGCGGTAGCTCACAACGTTACCTACGGGGATTTGACGAAAATATAAGGTTGAACCGACATCCAGCGAACCCAGCTTATCTGTGCTCAGCTCCACCAGAATGCCTTCATTACCTGGCGCCAGTGGCGGCGCTTCACGCAGGGCTTCAAAGCTGGTGGCGCTGTCGCCTTTGCCGGGCTGCACCGCAATATAGTTGCCGGAGAACAGCGCATCCAGCCCCGACACCCCTGTGATGGATGCCTTGGGGGATACCAGCCAAAACTGGGTATCTTCGCGCAGGTATGGGCCGGAGCGGTAGTCCATCATCACGGTCACATTCACGCCTGTCAGATCTTCGTCCATGGCGATATCGGTCACTTTACCTACGGTAAGGCCCTGATATTTAACCAGGGTTTTACCCACATCTATACCGGAGGCGCTGGGGAAATGGATAAGGATCTCCACCCCCGACTCGCGAATGCTTTTAATCCCAAGCCAGGCGGCGAGGGCCATGGCTACGAGGGGAAGGAGCCAGACCGGCGAAAAGAGCTTCTTCTTTACCACCTTTGGGGCTTCAATGTTTGTCATTTTTAACTTCCAGTCGATCCCAGAGTAAACGAGTGTCCAATACCTTGGCGGCAAGCTGGGTAAGCAAGATAACCAGGGCAAATGCGGTGGCGGCGGGGGCGGGCTTGGCATCCAGCAATTGCCCCATGTTCACCAGTGCCACCGTCAATGAAATCACAAAAAGGTCGAGCATGGACCAGCGTCCAATCCACTCAATAATATGAAACCCTGCCATCAGTTTGCGTTTGGAAACCGGCAAGTCAAAGCTGATGGCGGTGAGATAGGTTGCCAGGCCGACAATCTTAAGCCAGGGCACCAGAATACTGGCGGTAAACACGATAATCGCGATGGGCAGCATGTCGGAGTGCACCAGATGTTTGATGCCACTGAAAATCGTATCGTGGGTTACCCGGCCCTGATTAACCAGGGTGGTGATGGGGTAGACATTGGCCGGAATAAGCAAAATGGCGGCCGTGATCAGCAGCGCCCAACTTTTTTGTAGGCTGGTGTGGTCCCTGGCGCTGTTGTCGGCGCCGCAGCGGCGGCACTTGGGGGCGCTGATGGGGTTGGTTTCACGGCAAACCCGGCACTGACACAGGCCGATTTGCTTGCCGGTGGTTTCGTGGCCAACGCTCATTTTAAATGGCTCCACATATGCTCAATGTTGTACTCCCGCTGTAAAAACAGAGTGACCAGAAACAGCATGGTAAAGCAGAAGGTGCCTACGCCAAAGTAAATGTCAGAAAAATCAGACAATTGAAACGCTGAGACTAAGAAGCTGATAACGTAGATTTCCAGCATGGTCAGTTGGCTGAAAAGCCCATGGCGCCGTAAAAGCCAGGCATAAGCATGTTTTTGCCAGGGGCGTTGCAAGCCGGATTTTACCAGCAAAATTTGGCCTAAAATCGACAGTAGCAGCAGCCCGGGGCCTATGACGGCTGCGACCAGGACAGCGACACCAACCACCCAATACCCTAAATCCATCACGGCCATTGCGCCTTCCATTACCGTGGCAGTTCGCACCGAGCCTAAAAAGTGCAGTTCGAGCACAGGGAATAAATTGGCGGGCACAAACAGGGCGAGGGCGGAAAGGCACAGGGCAAGCATGCCATTTACCGAACAGTATGGCGTGTCGTACAGGGCCGTATGGCAACGGGGACACAGGGCCCGCACCCCGCTTGGCAGGGCACGGCGCCGGACCGCCAGGTCGCAGGCGCGGCAGAGGATCACCGAATTGTCGATATCGTCATGATGCATATAAGCGTGTAGCAGATCCGTTGGCTTACCGACGTAATGCCGCATTCAAAGCGGCTTTCCCATCAAATTGAGAAATGTTCAGCGTACGAGTGTATCAGATCCCGTTAAATACTTGCATCTCCGGATAAAAACTGTGACACTTCATCACTGTATAAATAAACAGTGCGAGGGCTATCATGGCGGTAATCACACAGTATGTGGTGGTCAGAGATGGGGTTGAAAAGATGACATTTACATCGAAAAAGGAGGCTGATGCCTACGACAAGATGCTGGATATCGCTGACAGCCTTATTCCTTTCATCAGCAATGCCGACTGCGGTCTGGATGAAGCGACTACCGAAAAACTGGCGTTCTATTTTGCGACCAACAAAGATGATTTATCATCGCTGCTCAAGGGCGCTGCGCCACTAAAGCCAGCGGTCCAACCCAAAAAAGCTGCTAAAAAGGCAGACGCAGAATAACAGGTTGCAGGAAACAGCATGAAACACGCGTTTTACGACACTTTAAACCGCCAGGCAGAGGCGTTGCTGGCAGGGGAAGACGACATGGTCGCTGCCATGGCCAACTTCTCGGCACTGTTAAATGAACATCTGGACTCTCTGAACTGGGTGGGCTTTTATGTGCGCCGGGAGCAGGTTCTGGTGCTTGGCCCATTCCAGGGCAAAGTTGCCTGCACGCGGATCCCCTGGGGTAAAGGCGTATGCGGCACCGCCGCTGCCACCGATACCACCCAGCGCATTGCCGATGTGCATCAGTTTGACGGCCACATTGCCTGTGACTCGGCGTCCAACTCCGAAATCGTGGTACCTGTGCGCCGTAATGGCGAGGTGATTGCTGTGCTGGATATTGACAGTCCAAGCTTTGATCGCTTCGATGAAGCCGATCAAACTGGCCTGGAAGCGCTGGTTCGTACCTTCGAAAAGGCCTTGTTCGGTCAATAAGTCGCCAGTTTTCGCTAAATGCCAGTCGCAATCGCCCAAGCGGTCACTATAATAGGCTGCTTGCGCGTGCGCCTGAGGCAGATACCCGGCGAATGATAAAAATTGTTAACAATGGTTATTAACGCTTTGGCATGCGCTCGGAAGATGCTAATTTGTGTGTTGGCCAATGAGGCTGACAATCAAGAATAACCTATGTTCTGCAAGTGCTTGCAAGCAGGACAGACATACCTAGTAACTGTGGAAGTAAAGATGGAATCAACAGAAAAGTTGACCGACACCAACGCGATTCTCGCGTATTTATATGAAACCTTTCCTTTGTGCTTCGTGGCCGAGGGGGAAGCCAAGCCACTGAAGATCGGATTGTTTCAAGATTTGGCTGAAAGGTTGGCTGATGATTCTAAGGTCAGTAAGACTCAGCTGCGAGTGGCCCTGCGCCGCTACACCAGCAGCTGGCGTTACCTGAAGTGCATCAAGGCCGGTGCGGTTCGCGTCGATTTGGACGGCAACCCCTGTGGTGAGCTTGAGCAGGAACACATTGACCACGCACAGGCTACACTGAAAGAAAGTCAGGACAAGGCCAAAGCCAAGCGCGCCGAGCGCAGCAAGGCTGAAGGCGAGACCGCCGACAAGGCACAGCGCAAACCCAAGCGCAAGCCAGACGCTCAGCCACGCCGTGCTGCCAAGCCTGCTGCGAAAGACAAGCCAGGCCGCGGTGCACCCAAGGCACAACCAGTCGCTGTGAACCTGGTTCCAGCCAAGCTGGAAGAACTTAAAGTGTCACAACGTGTTAATGTAAAACTCGGCCAATCCCCAGTAGCCGGGTCTATCGTGGATATCAACAAAGGAGATGTTCACGTACAGCTGGATTCCGGCTTGACAGTTAAAGTCAGCGCCGATTATATACTGCTGTAATTCATTGAAGTTTAAGGAGTAGCTTGTTGGTGCGAAAACTTTCTCTGGCGGTATCCGTAGCGGGGATCCTGATGGGGTCCTCTGCGTGGGCGTTAGCCCCTGCCATTCAAATCGATGAGCTGCCTTCCTTGGTGCAGGAGCCACAACACAAAGTGGCCTCCAAGCGGGTAGCGGATCTCTTTACCCGCTCGCATTATCACAGATTCAGTCTGGATGATGGCTTCTCTGAGCAAATTTTCGATCGTTTCTTAAAGCAACTTGACTATCGCCGCAATGTGCTGACCCAAGCCGATGTGGCTGATTTCGAGAAATATCGTCATCAGTTCGATGACATGCTGAAGTCTGGCGATCTGACCGCGGCCTACGCCATGTTCGATCTGGCGCAGAAGCGTCGCTACGAAGGTTTTGCATATGCCTTGTCTTTGCTCGACAAAGAGATGGACTTCAGCGTAGCCGGCGATAAATACGCCTACGATCGCGAAGATGCGCCTTGGGCGAAAGATGAAGCCGAAGTGCATGAGCTGTGGCGTCAGCGGGTCAAGTATGACGCGCTGAACCTGAAACTCACCGGCAAAACCTGGCCCGAAATCGTTGAAGTGCTGCAAAAGCGCTACAACAACGCCATTAAACGCCTTGGTCAAACCCAGAGTGAAGACGTCTTCCAAAGCGTAATGAATGCGTTTTCCCGCAGCATTGAGCCGCACACCAGCTATCTGTCTCCACGCAACGCCGAGCGTTTCCAAATGGAAATGAATCTAAGCCTCGAAGGCATTGGTGCTGTGCTGCAGATGGACGATGACTATACCGTTATCAAAAGCATGGTGGCCGGTGGCCCTGCGGCCAGCAGCGAAAAGCTATCCCCTGAAGATCGCATCATTGGTGTAGGTCAGGAAGGTGGCTCTGTGGTGGACGTTATCGGTTGGCGCCTTGATGATGTTGTCGACCTTATCAAAGGCCCCAAAGGCAGCAAGGTCACACTGCAAATTTTGCCCAAAAAGGGCGGATCCAACGCCAAGCCGATGGAAGTGACTCTGGTGCGTGACAAAATCCGCCTGGAAGACCGCGCTGCGACGTCGAAAGTTGTTGAGCCAACCGAAGGCCAGTACGCCAATCGCAAAGTCGGCGTAATCCAAATCCCCGGTTTCTACATGAACCTGTCCCAGGACGTGGCCAAAGAGCTGCAAGCCCTGAAAGAGGCCAAGGTAGAAGGGGTGATAATCGACCTGCGTGGCAATGGCGGTGGCGCTTTGACCGAAGCTGTGTTGCTTACGGGGCTCTTTATCGACATGGGCCCAGTGGTGCAGGTTCGTGATGCCAATGGCAAAGTATCCCAGCACAGAGACAACGACGGCAAGGTGACCTACTCAGGTCCACTGACCGTGATGGTTGACCGCTACAGTGCATCAGCGTCTGAAATTTTCGCCGCGGCTTTGCAGGACTATCAGCGAGCACTGATTGTTGGTGAATCCACTTTCGGTAAAGGTACTGTGCAGCAGCACAAGGGTCTGGCCCGCATCTACGATCTGTACGAAAAGCCCGTTGGTCATGTGCAGTACACTATTCAGAAGTTCTACCGCATCAATGGCGGCAGTACTCAGCTTAAAGGTGTGACCCCGGATATTCCTTTCCCAAGCGCCCTTGAGCCGGGTGAATATGGCGAGGCGGAAGAAGATAACGCACTGCCTTGGGATAAGGTGCCTGTTGCCCAGTACAACACAGTTGCTGAAATTTCATTGCCTCTGGTGGCTGAGTTGGATGCAAGGCATCAGCAGCGCATCAAGAAAGATGTGGAATTCGGGTATATCTATCAGGATATCGAAGAGTACAAGCAGCATCACAAAGAGAAGTCAGTTTCTTTGGTTGAAAGCGAGCGGGTTGCCGAGCGCGAAGCCGACGACAAGAAACAACTGGATCGCACTAACGACCGCAGACTGCGTGCCGGTTTGGACAAGGTCGCCAGCCTCGATGATATCGATAAAGAGCTGGATGCACCGGATCCCTTCTTAGACGAAACAGCCTTTATTACGCTGGATCTGGTTGACGCCGGTAAGCTGGCCAAAAACCAGCGCTGAGCGGCAAATACCCAATAAAAACGCGCTTCGGCGCGTTTTTTTTAACAACAACTTGGCGCCATTTCCCTCTGGATTGAGATGGCCATGCAACAGCTAATTGATGGCTTACAGCGCCCAGCTTTGGGCGGAAGGCAGTGGCCAAAGAACACAGGAATTTTTTATGTCAGATCTTCAGGCAAAGCATTTAAAAGACTACCTTGCTCCGGCATTTACCATTGACGAGTTGCAGCTGAATGTTTCCCTTGCGCCGTCCACTACCCGTGTCGTTGCCACAAGTCAGGTCAGACGTTGCCGGGAAGGGGAGCCGCTGCTGCTCGATGGCGAAGGCTTTAAGCTGATGTCAGTAAAAGTAGACGGCCAGGATGCGCAGTTTGATGTGCTGCCAGGCCAGCTTAAGCTCGACTCGGTGCCCGATAGCTTTATATTGGAAATTGAGACCCTGCTCGATCCGGTTGGCAACACCAGCCTTGAAGGTCTGTACATGTCTGATGGTGCATACTGCACCCAGTGTGAAGCCGAAGGCTTTCGCCGTATTACCTATTTCCTTGACCGCCCGGATGTACTCGCCAAATATCGGGTACGTATCGATGCCCCCAAGGCCGGTTTTCCCTACCTGTTGAGTAACGGGAACAAGGTCGAAGCCGGGGAGCTGGATGGCGACCGCCATTATGTGGTGTGGGAAGACCCCTTCCCGAAACCAAGTTACCTTTTCGCCCTGGTTGCAGGTGATTTTGACTTGCTGCAGGACAGCTTTGTGACCCAGAGTGGTCGCAATGTAGCGCTGGAAGTCTTTGTTGATAAAGGTAACTTGCACAAGGCGCATCATGCGATGGCCAGCCTTAAAAAATCCATGGCCTGGGACGAAAGCCGTTTTGGGCTGGAGTACGACCTCGACATCTACATGATAGTTGCAGTCGACTTCTTCAACATGGGCGCGATGGAAAACAAGGGCCTGAACATCTTTAACACCAAGTACGTGCTTGCCGATACTGAAAGCGCCACCGACGATGATTTCCACGGTATTGAGTCTGTGGTGGGCCACGAATACTTCCACAACTGGACCGGTAATCGTGTGACATGTCGTGACTGGTTCCAGCTGAGTCTTAAAGAAGGGCTGACCGTGTTTCGCGATCAGGAATTCAGCTCCGACGTGGGCTCCCGTGCGGTGAATCGTATTCAGGCCATTAAAGTCATAAAAAATCAGCAATTTGCAGAAGACTCCGGCCCAATGGCCCACCCAATTCGTCCGCAAAGCGTGATTGAGATGAATAACTTCTACACGGTAACCGTATACAACAAGGGTGCCGAAGTTATTCGCATGATGCACACCTTGCTGGGTGAAGCCGGCTTTCAGGCGGGGATGAAGCGCTATTTCGAGCGCCACGATGGTCAGGCGGTGACCTGCGACGACTTTGTCGCGGCAATGGAAGACGCCAGTGGTGTCGATTTGAGCCAGTTCCGTCTGTGGTATAACCAGGCTGGCACGCCCACGCTCAAGGTCTCTGACTGCTTTGATGCCGCGAGCGGTGAATATCGCCTGGTGGTTTTGCAGCAATTGCCGCCACAGGCCGGTGACGATGCCAAGCCGATGCATATTCCCTTTGATGTGGAGCTGCTTGGCGATGATGGCACATCGATTGTCAATAAGGTGCTTGATGTTAAAGAGGCCCGCAACGAATTTGTGTTTGAGGGCTTAAGCGCCAGGCCTGTGCCGTCGCTGCTGCAAAATTTCTCAGCGCCGGTGAAGCTTGAGTATGACTTTACTACCGCGCAGCTTATCAGTCTGATGCGCCACGCAAGCGCTGAAGTGGCCCGCTGGGAAGCCTCGGTAAGCCTTATCAGCCGTGCTATTTGGGATAACGTGAATGTACTCCTTGATGGCGGTGATATGGCGCTCGATACCCGGGTTGCCGATGCCTTCCGCGCTGTGCTGCTCGATGCTGAACTTGATACCGAACTTGCCGCAGAAATTCTCAATATTCCGTCAATCAATGCCTTGATTGAGCAGGTCGACAGCGTGAACTTCGATGCCCTGGTTTCCGCCCGTACCTTTGTGTTGGAAGAGTTGTCAGCCAATCTCGAAGATGAACTGCTGGTGCGTTATCGCGAGCTTCAAAAGGTTGACTCAGCTCCGGCTCGAGCCCTTAAAAATGCCTGCCTCACGCTACTTGCCCGCGGCGGTTTGTGCCCGGAAGAAATGGTCGAGTCTCAGTTCAATGACAGCAATAACATGACAGACTCGCTGGCTGCCCTCGGCGCCGCCATGGCAGGGGAGCTCGATTGCCTCGACAGTTTGCTTGCACGCTTTGAGGCGCGCTGGGTGGATACGCCACTGGTGATGGACAAGTGGTTTATGTTGCAGGCCAGCTGTCAGGATGATGCCGTTCTTGGCCGTATCGATGCGCTGGTGAATCATAAGGCGTTCAGCCTGAATAATCCCAACCGGGTTCGCTCTTTGATTGGCTGTTTTGCTGCCAATAATCCGGTGCAGTTTCACCGCGAAGATGGCGAGGGATATTTGCTGTTGACCCGTTATCTCAAGCAGCTCAATGGGGTGAATCCTCAGGTGGCCGCGCGGATCATCACGCCGCTGATTCAGTTTGGAAAGTTCGATGAAGGCCGTAAGCAAAAGATGAAGGCCTGTTTGAACGAATTGTTGGCAATGCCTGAGTTGTCACGGGACTTGTTTGAAAAAGTGTCCCGCGCGCTGGCACATTAATACCGGTTGCCGGACGGTAACTTTGCCGTCCGGCTTTTTGTGGTTTCGGAGTTCAGGTCGTTGGAACTTTTCTTTAAACTTCGCGTTAGCTATGATGATTTTCTGCCCTACTATCAAGGGGCTGCAACAATGGTTGAAGTCAGGGATCTTCAGGGCAGGGTGCTTTGGATCAATGGACGGCACTTCAGGCCATTTGTTACAAGGGAAGGGGTTAACGGACTCTTTCGGCTCGAGTTGGATAAAAGCGGTAATTTTGTATCGCTGAATAAATTAGAGTAATAACTTTAAACGTTTGATTGATTTGATTTGGCTTATTTACCGATTTTGCAAATTTATAAGCTATTGAAAAAAGCTGACTAATCCTACCAGTTGTCGTTGAATTCGCCGACACGCAAAATAAATTCAAATTTCACCCCTGCGCTCAAGGTCGAAATGACTGCTAAGTGCTCAATTCTTTGGAAAATTTTCTCCGCTCTCGCCTTGCCGTGGCGATGTAATTGCTGTAACAATGGTGTTACCTGTAGGCTAACCAAGTGTTGGTTGCAATACCTATAAAAAAGAATCCAGCAGGTTACGGAGAGAAGCTAACATGAAGATTGTTAAAAAGGGTTTTAACAAGACGGCGCTTGCTTTGGGGGTAGCGTCAGCCCTGAGTATGGGAATACTGCCCAATGCTCAGGCGGTGTCATTTGACTGGGGCGATGTGAAGGGCTCGTTTGACTCTACCTTTACCCTGGGTGCCAGTTGGCGTGTGGATAAGCGCGACTGGAACGACCAAATCGGTAAGGTAAACCACCCCAGATTCGATTGGTCCAATTATTCTGCGTTTGGAAACACCAAGTACACCTCGGCCGAGATTTGGGCTCAGCCTGGTTCGTACTCAAGCAACAACGACTTAAGTAACCTGCTGTATTCTCAGGGCGATACCACGTCCGAAATTTTCAAAGGCCTGCACGAACTGTCGCTGAAGTATGAAAACTTCGGTCTGTTTGCCCGTGGTATGTACTTCTACGACCGCAAACTCAATGATGGCAGCTTTGGTTATTCCGACCCTATCACCGGCAAAGAGTTTGATCCCTGCGCCGACAAGCAGGCCAAAGAAGTGCAATGTAAGGATATCCGCCTGCTGGATGCCTTCGTATACGCCAACTTCGATTTCAACGATGGCCAGAACCCACTGTCAATTCGCGTGGGTGATCAGGTGGTGTCCTGGGGCGAAAGTACCCTTATTGCCCACGGTATCGGTGTTATCAACCCGGTTGACCTGAACATCCTCAATGCCCCAGGCGCTGAGCTGAAAGAAGCCTTCCGCCCACAGGGTATGGTATGGGCATCGTTCGGTATCAATGAAAACCTGAGCGTCGAAGCCTTCTATCAATACGATTGGGAACCCATTTGGGTACCGACGCCGGGCTCCATTTTTGCCACCAATGACTTTGCCGGTTACGGCGGTTATCAGCAAAATGCCCAGCTGGGCTTTAACTCCAACCCTGATATCAACCTTGATTTCGTTCAGGCCGAGTACGAGCGTCTGGCACAGATGATCCGCGGCGGCGCCTTCGCCAACGACACTGCGGCTCTGGTTCGTGCGGCACTGGCTTATCCAACCAAGGTAACCCTGGTTGAAGATGAGGCCGAGGCGAGCGACGATGGTCAGTACGGCGTCAAGCTCAGCTACTATTCACCAGAGCTGGGTGATACCGAGTTTGGTCTTTACTACATGAATTACCACAGCCGCCGTCCGCTCATCAGCGGTACTGCTGCCAACTTTGATGTGGTGCCACTGCTGACCGACATGGCTACAGTGGGCATGAACGCCGGTAATATCGATCGCGACCTGCTGCTGGGCCTTGAGAGCTTCTCCAAAGCGCAGATTGTGTATCCGGAAGATATTCAGCTGTACGGCTTCAGCTTTAACACCACAGTGGGCGAAACCTCGGTTGCCGGTGAAATTGCCCACCGTCAGGATGAGCCGCTGCAGATTGATGACGTGGAATTACTGTTTGCCGCCATGCCGCAGCAGCTTGCCAACTCTGACGTTGTAGGTGGTGATTACAGCTACTTGGATGGCCTGTCACAGTATACTTCGTACTTTGGCAAAAACGTCGAGCCAGGTGATTACGCCGAAGGCTTTATCCGCGTGGATACCACCCAGGCGCAGTTCACACTGACCCACCTGTTTGGCCCAACTTTGGGTACCGATAACCTGACCATGCTGGCGGAAGTAGGCGGCATCTGGATCCACGACATGCCTGAGCACGATGAGCTGCGTCTCAACGGTCCGGGTACTGCTCGCAGTGGTGGTAAGGAAGGTTACGAAGCCATTATTCAAATTCTGCACAATGGCCCTGAAACCAACCCATTCCCAACCGACTTCGCCTGGGGTTACCGTTTGGTGGCCAAGGCCGATTACAACAACCTGTTTGCCGGGATCAACGTGTCGCCACGGGTTATTTGGTCACACGACGTGGACGGTATTACTCCTGATCCACTGTTCCTCTTCACTGAGGGACGCAAGTCAGTGGCCTTTGGCATTAACTTTGATTACCAGAGCCGCTGGGGCGCCGATTTGTCCTACAGCAGCTTTTTCGGTGGGGTAGGTACCACCAACGCCATGAACGATCGCGATTATGTATCGTTCAATATCAAGTATTCTATCTAAAGGACAATAACAATGAAGAAACTTGCGATATTGTCTGCAGCGGTCATGTTTGCCTTGGGCAGCGGCGCTGCTATGGCGAAAGTCTCCGAGGCCGATGCGGCAAAATTGGGCACCAGTCTGACGCCACTTGGCGGTGAAATGACTGCCAGTGCTGATGGTTCCATTCCTGCCTGGAATGGCGGCATTACCGCCGCACCAGCCGGTTACAAGAAGGGCGACCACCATCCAGATCCCTTTGCCGGTGACAAAATCGAATACACAGTGACCAAGGCCAATCTGGAGCAGTACAAGAGCCTGTTGACCCCTGGTCAAATCAAGATGTTTGAACTGTATCCCGATACCTTCAAGATGAACGTGTATCAGACCCGCCGCAGCGCCTCTGCGCCGCAGTGGGTTTACGATGCCACCAAGGCCAACGCCAGCCGTGCTGAACTGGTACAGGGCGGTAACGGTGTAATTGGCGCTGCCGTGGGCATTCCGTTCCCAATCCCGCAAAACGGCCTGGAAGCCATCTGGAACCACGTACTGCGTTTTCGCGGTGTGGACATCGAGACCCAGCGTAACCAGGCTGCTCCTGCCAAGGGCGGCGGCTATACCCTGGTTGAATTGTCTGAGCAGCTGCGTTTCGAATACTCGCAGCCAGAAATGACACCTGAAAAGCTTAAAGAAAACAACACTCTTGCGCTTTTCAAACAGGTTGTTACCCAGCCTGCACGTTTGGCCGGAACCGCGCTGCTCGTAAAAGAGACTGTGGATCAGGAAGCTCTGCCACGTCAGGCCTGGACCTACAACACAGGTCAGCGCCGCGTACGTAAAGCGCCTAATGTTGCCTTCGATACCCCAGGTACTGTATCCGATGGTCTGCGTACCACCGACGACTACGATATGTTCAACGGCTCACCCAGCCGCTACAACTGGGAACTGGTCGGCAAGAAAGAGATCCTTATTCCGTACAACGACTATAAGTTGCACTCAGATAAGGTGAAATACGATCAGATTTTGACGCCTGGTCATATCAACCCTGATCTGGTCCGCTGGGAAAAGCACCGCGTTTGGGAAGTGAAAGCCACCCTCAAAGAAGGCATGCGTCACATCTACAAGACCCGCGTGTTCTATCTGGATGAGGACTCCTGGCAGGTGTCGGCCACCGATATGTACGACAACCGTGACGAGCTGTATCGCGTTGCTTTTGCCCACGGTCTGAACTACTACGAAGTGCCAACCCACTGGAGTACGCTGGAAGTGTTCCACGACCTGCAATCCCGCCGCTATCTGGCCATAGGTCTGGATAACGAAGGTAGCATGTACAACTTCGACGCCAAGTTGTCTGCCTCCGACTTTACCCCAGACGCGCTGCGCCGCGAGGGTGTGCGTTAATTCCGGTCTACCCGAGACAAGGGGCGCTTCTGGCGCCCCGATTTTTCAGCATTAGGACGTTTTTATGTTGCTGCGAACCCTGTTGCCCCTTTCGCTTCTTTCTCTGGCCATGACCGGTGCTATGGCACAGTCACCTGTTTCCCATCAATTGCAGCCCAATGCCGTCAAGAGCCTGCTGCTGGACATCGGCCGCGCCGGTGATCACATGGTCGCAGTAGGGGAGCGCGGCCACGTGCTTCTGGGCAATGGCAGCTGGCAGCAGGTGGAAACCCCAACCCGCGCACAGCTGACCAAGGTGTTCTTTGTGAACGATAACCTCGGTTGGGCGGTGGGCCACGACGCCACCATTATTCACACCCGCGATGGCGGTAAAACCTGGGAGCTGCAATTTTCTGCTCCCGAGCTTGAGCGTCCCTTTATGGACGTACTCTTTATCAATGAGTCCGAAGGTTTTGCCATTGGCGCCTACGGACTTTTTTATCAAACCCGCGATGGCGGCAAGAGCTGGCAGGACGTGTTTCACGAAGAACTGCTGTTTGATGAAGACAAAACCTATTTGAATGAGCTGAAAGAAACCGATCCTGACGCCTATGCCATCGAAAAGGCATCCTTGCTGCCGCATTTTAACCGTTTGATTAAGCTTGAAGATGGCCGGTTGCTGATGGTGGGCGAGCTCGGGCTGGTGTCAGTCTCCGACGATGGCGGCGCGAGCTTTAACCGCTTGCCTTTCGATTACGAAGGCTCGATGTTTTCCGCGATGCAAAACGGCGATTCCGTTTATGTGATGGGGCTTCGCGGGCACGTGTTCAGCAGTGGACTGGCTTTGGATGACTGGCAGCAGGAATCCTTGCCGGTGGAGTCCAGCATCAATGGCGGACTTGCCCGCAATGACGGCACCCTCTACTTTGTTGGCAATGCTGGCGTGGTACTGCAAAAATCCGGCAGTGATATCAAGCTGATTGCCCGCCGCCAGGGCGAAAACATTGTCGCCGCCGCCCAGGACAACCAGGGTGAAGTCTGGCTGGTCGGTGCCAAGGGGGTATTTGCCCTCAGCAGTGCCCTCGGAAAATGATCCGTTTACGCTTTTATAACGATAAAAACAGGACCTAAGCGATGTTGGAAAAACTGGTCAACGGCTTTGAAAGCTTTCTTTTTCGTCACCGTGGCTGGGTGATAAGCCTTTTTGTGCTGCTGACGGCCTTCCTTGGCTATCAGGCAAGCCAGCTGAAAATGGATGCGGCTTTCGTTAAGAACATTCCGCTCAACCACAGTTACATGCAAACCTACCTCAAGCACCAGAAGGATTTTGGCGGCGCCAACTCCATCATGGTGGCGGTGGAAGACACCAGCGGCAATATCTTCAATCCGGTGTTTTTTGATGCCCTGAAGAACGTGCACGATCAGCTGTTCTTTATACCCGGAGTCGACCGCTCACAGGTGAAATCGCTGTTTTCGCCGTCAACCCGCTTTACCGAAGTGGTGGAGGATGGCTTTGCCGGCGGCCCGGTGATCCCCGCCGATTACGTGAACGATACGATGGGCCTTGCGGTGGTGCGCGATAATATCGAGAAAGCCGGTATTGTCGGACGCCTGATTGCCGAAGATTACAGTGCTGCCATGGTGTCGGCACAGCTGATGGACTTTGACCCGCAAACCGGCGAACCGCTGGATACCATTGCGCTTGCGGCCAAGCTTGAGAGTGAGCTCAGGGGCAAGTTTGAAACCGATACCATTAAGGTACATATCATCGGCTTTGCCAAAATGGCCGGTGATGTGGCCGATGGCGCCAAAGGCGTGGTGCTGTTTTTCCTGATTGCCATTGCTATTACCGCGGTGATGGTGTTCCTGTTCAGCCGCTCTGTTGTGCTTACCTTGCTGCCGCTGGCGTGCAGTTTGATGGCGGTGGTTTGGCAGCTTGGCTTGCTGACCGTTGTCGGGTTTGGGCTCGATCCCATGTCGATTCTGGTGCCGTTTTTGGTGTTTGCCATCGGCGTAAGCCACGGGGTGCAAATCATCAATGCGGTGCGCCAACGGGTGCTAGATGGCCAGCAAACCAAGGCCGCAGCCGCATCGGCCTTTCGCAGTCTGCTGGTGCCAGGTGGCGTGGCGCTGCTGTCCGATACTGTCGGTTTTATTACTCTGCTTGCCATTGATATCGGCATCATCCGCGAGCTGGCGATTTCGGCGTCGCTGGGTGTGGCAGTAATTATCTTTACCAACCTTATTTTGCTGCCGGTGGTGATTTCCTTCTTTGATATCAAAGCCAAGGAAGACAGTGGCCGCGCCGAGCGTGCCAAGGCATTCTGGCAGCCATTCTCACGCTTTGCCGATATCCGCGTTGCTGTAGTGGTACTGCTTGCCACTGCCGGGGTGTACATGCTGGGGCTAAAGGGCGCCAGTGAGATGAAGATTGGTGACTTGCAGGGCGGGGCGCCGGCACTCCATGCCGACAGCCGTTACAATCAGGACACCTTCTTTATCACCGACCATTTCAGTATTACCACCGACGTGATGACCATTATCACTGAGGCCTACCCGGAAGCCTGTACTTACCACGATGCCCTTGAGCGCATCAGTGAGTTTGAATGGCAGGTGGGTAATACCCCGGGTGTGGAGTCCACCGCCAGCCTGGCGTCCATTGCCCGCAAGGTTAACGCCGGTTTTAACGAAGGTAACCCCAAGTGGGAAGTGCTGCCGCGCAACACTTCAAGTCTGGTGCAGGCTGTGGGGCAAATTCCAACCACGTCGGGGCTTTTGAACGGTGACTGCTCTGTGATGCCTGTGTATCTGTTCCTTAAGGATCACAAGGCCGAAACCATTGAAGCGGTTGTTGCCAAGGTGAAGGCTGTGTCGGCTGAGCTGGATACCGATAAAATCCAGTTTAAGCTGGCCTCAGGCCCGGTGGGCGTAATGGCGGCCACCAACGAAGCGGTGGCAGAGGCACAAACGCCAATGATGCTGTATGTCTATGGCGCTGTGTTTGTGCTGTGTCTTATCAGTTTCCGCTCCATTCGCGCCACCATAGCGGTAATTTTGCCGCTGTATGTGGTTTCTACTCTGGCGCAGGCCCTGATGACCAAGCTGGAAATTGGGCTTGCGGTCAGTACCTTGCCGGTGATTGCCCTCGGTGTGGGGATTGGTGTGGACTATGGCATTTATATTCTGTCCACCATGGCGGTAAAACTGCGTGATGGCATGGCAGTACAGCAGGCTTATCTGGAGGCGTTGCAGGAGCGGGGTAGTGCGGTGATCTTCACTGGTCTGACCCTGGCGATTGGGGTGAGTACCTGGTTCTTCTCGGCACTTAAATTCCAGATGGATATGGGAATTTTGCTGACTTTCATGTTCCTGGTAAATATGCTCGGGGCCATTATTATTCTGCCGGCACTGACGGCATTGTTCTGGCCCAAGCGCCGATAAACCGTGAATTTGGGGAGCTTTGCTCCCCAATTGTTTTAAACAGCAGACTGCATAGTTACTCTTTTGATGTGAATCCTTGTTCTTAACATTCCGTTAAAGTCCCGCCATTACTGGATTTCTACAGGATCTACCACTAAAATTTTCCTCGAAAATCGCATGGTTTAGTAATAAACTGCGCGCCATGACCTTGGTCACAATTTTTCGCCCGGGGTCATACGTCGGAAGCATCCATAAAATGAATAAAGCGCTGCCATAGACGCTTAAGGAAACAGCAACATGGCCTTGAAAGATGCAATGCCTTCAGTACTGCTCGAAAACGTAGTCAGTTTGATCCATTCCAAAGTCCCCAATTCACAAGCAAAACAAGTCGAACAGTTTGCCTCCTGTCTCTATGCCCACATGTCTAAAGACGACCTCCACGCCCGCACCGACAGCGACCTCTACGGTGCCGTGCTGAGTCTGTGGAATGCCCTTGGCAAGACCAACACCGGCGAAAGCCATGTTCGCGTGTACAACCCGACTCAGTCCAAACACGGTTGGCAGTCGTCGCACACCATCATCGAAGTGATCCAGACCGATATGCCATTTTTGACCGACTCCCTCGGTATGGCGCTGAATCGTCTGGGTGTTACCACTCACATGATGCTGCACACGCCACTGGCGATTGGTCGCAGCGACAAAGGCATCGACAGCGTTGGCTTTGTTAAAGACAGCCCGGATGATGCCGACAAGGTTGCCGTATTCCTGATTGAAATCGACCGTCAGAGCTCTGAGGCCGATTTGAAAACCCTGCTGGGCGAAATCCAGTCGGTGCTGTCTGATGTGAGCGCTGCGGTGAACGATTGGCAAACCATGTCTGCCAAACTGCGCTCAACCATCGAAGAGCTGCCAAAGCGTCCATTCCCGGGTACCAAGGAAGAGCTTGATGAAGCCGTCGCCTTCCTGACCTACCTGAATAACCACCACTTTACGCTGCTTGGCTATCGTCAATACGACCTTAAGCGCGTGGAAGGTGACATGGAGCTGGTGCCAAACCTCGAATCCGGTTTGGGTCTGATGAACCGCCCCGGCAAGCACAAGGTCGAAGGCCTGATGCTCTCCACCCTGTCAGACAACGCCCGTAAAGAAGCCCTGGACGACTCGCTGCTGATCCTGACCAAGAGCAGCACCAAGAGCCGCGTGCACCGTCCGGCCTATGTCGATTACATCGGCATCAAGCGCTTCGACAAGAAGGGTAATGTGGTCGGTGAAGACAGATTCATCGGTCTGTACGCCTCAAACCTTTACAACCGCAGCCCACGTGAAATCCCGCTGCTGGCGCAGAAGGTGCAGCGTGTGCTGGATAACTCCGGCCTGGTGCCCAAGTCGCACGACTATAAGGCGCTGGTAAACATTCTTGAAAACCTGCCGCGGGATGAAATCATCCAGGCGAGCGAGCAAGAGCTGGCCCACGTGGCCCATGGCGTGCTCGAAATGCAGGATCGCGACAAGCTCAAGCTGTTTGTTCGCAAAGACGGTTTCGGCCGCTTCCTGTCCTGTCTCGTGTATGTCTCCAAAGACAGATACAACACCAAGCTGCGTCAGGACACGCAGCGCATTCTGGCGCAGCACTTCCAGAGCAAGGAAGAAGTGGAATTTACCACTTACTTCTCTGAGTCCATTCTGGCCAGAACCCACTACATAGTGAAAGTTGATAACAATAATATGGATGTAGATGTGGCCGCCATTGAAAACAACCTGATTGAAGCCGCCCGCAGCTGGGAAGACAAGCTGTATACCTCGCTGAACCATTCCATGGGCGAAGAGCAGGGCAACCGCTTGTCCAAGCGTTACCTGACTGCGTTCTCACGTTCTTACAAAGAAGACGTGTTGCCAAACGCCGCTGTGGTGGATATACAGCAGCTCGAAGCCCTGGACGAAGAACACAAGCTTGGCATGCTGTTCTATCAGCCACAGGAAGCGGCCATCAACAGCAACAAGGTACGCCTGAAGCTGTTCCACAAAGACGAGCCAATCCACCTGTCTGACGTACTGCCGATGCTGGAAAACTTCGGTCTGCGGGTGATTAACGAGCGTCCATACGAAGTGAAAACGCCAGACGGCGCCACCTTCTGGATCCTCGACTTCCTGATGATGGTGACCGGTGGCAACACCGAAAACCTCGCCGACAGTCAGGACAGATTCCAGACTGCACTGGCCCAGGTGTGGAACAAGAAGCTGGAAGATGACGGCTTTAACCGTCTGGTACTGTCTACCGGTCTGGCCGGCCGCGAAGTGTCTATCCTGCGCGCCTATGCCAAGTACATGCGTCAGATTGATGCCACCTTCAGCCAGGCGTATATCGAGCAAACCTTTGCCCGTTATCCTGAAATTGCCGATTTGCTGGTGAAAATGTTCATCCGCAAGTTCAATCCAAAACTGAAGACCCGTACCCTGACCAAGTTCCAGGAGCAGCTGAACCTGCGTCTGGAAGATGTGGCGAGCCTGGATGATGACCGCATTATCCGCCGTTATCTGGATCTGATTAACGCCACTGTGCGGACCAACTTCTATCAGACCAACGCCGCAGGCGAGGGCAAGGATTATATCTCCTTCAAGTACATCCCACGGATGATCCCTGAGATGCCAAAGCCGCTGCCGGCCTTTGAAATCTTCGTCTACAGCCCACGGGTTGAAGGCGTGCACCTGCGTGGTGGCAAGGTTGCCCGTGGTGGTCTGCGTTGGTCCGACCGCCGTGAAGACTTCCGTACCGAAGTACTGGGTCTGGTAAAAGCCCAGAACGTGAAGAACACCGTAATTGTGCCTGTGGGTGCCAAGGGTGGCTTCGTATGCAAGCAGCCTCCAATGGATGGCAGCCGTGAAGCCTTCTTCACCGAAGGTCAGGAATGCTACCGCATCTTTATCCGCGGTCTGCTGGATGTGACCGACAATATCATCAACGGCGAAATCGTACCGCCTGTGGATGTAGTGCGTCACGATGAAGACGATGCCTACCTGGTAGTGGCAGCCGACAAAGGCACGGCCACCTTCTCAGACATCGCCAACGCCATTTCTATTGAGTACAACCACTGGCTGGGTGATGCGTTCGCATCAGGCGGTTCAAACGGTTACGACCACAAGAAGATGGGTATCACCGCCAAAGGTGGTTGGGAATCGGTCAAGCGTCACTTCCGTGAAATCGGTATCGACTGCCAGACCACCGACTTTACCTGTCTGGGTATCGGTGACATGGCCGGTGACGTATTCGGTAACGGCATGCTGCTGTCGGAGCACACCTGTCTGGTGGCGGCATTCAACCACATGCATATCTTTATCGACCCAACGCCGGATGCCGCTGCGACCTTCAAAGAGCGTCAGCGCCTGTTCGATCTGCCACGCTCCAGCTGGGATGATTACAACCGTGAACTCATCTCCAAGGGCGGTGGTATCTTCCTGCGCAGTGCCAAGTCCATCACCCTGAGCCCTGAAATGCAGGCGATGCTGGGTACTGACAAGACGGCCATGAACCCAACTGAGCTCATCAAAGAGCTGCTGAAGATGGAAGTGGACCTGATTTGGAACGGCGGTATCGGTACTTACATTAAGTCTTCCCGCGAAACCAACGCCGAAGTAGGCGATCGTGCCAACGACGGTCTGCGTGTGAATGGCGGCGATGTGCGCGCCAAGATCATCGGTGAAGGCGGTAACCTGGGTTGTACCCAACTGGGTCGTATCGAGTACGCCATGAACGGCGGTCGTATGAACACCGACTTCGTGGACAACGTAGGTGGTGTGGACTGCTCTGACAACGAAGTGAACATCAAGATTTTGCTGAACGCCATGGTGGCCGAAGGCGAAATGACCCTCAAGCAGCGTAACCGCCTGCTCGAGGAGATGACCGATGAAGTGAGCGAGATTGTTCTGCAGGACTGTAAAGATCAGACCCGCACCATCTCTGTGACTCAGGTTCGTGGCGCCGAGCAGCTCAAGGAGCAAATTCGCTTTATCCATTACCTGGAAAAAGAAGGCAAACTCGATCGCGCGCTGGAATTCCTGCCAACCGACGATGAACTGGCCGAGCGTCTGGCTGCCGGTAAACCGCTGACTCGCCCAGAGCTGTCAGTACTGGTTGCCTACGCCAAGATGGTGCTGAAAGAGCAACTGGTTACCGCTGAAATCACCGAAGACAGCTTCCTGTCCAAACTGCTGGTGAGCTACTTCCCGCAGAAACTGCAGGAGCTCTATGCCGACAAGATGACCAGCCACCCACTGCGCGGTGAAATTATCGCGACATCACTGGCCAACGAGCTGGTGAACGACATGGGTCTGAACTTCGTACAGCGTATGCAGGATGAGACTGGTGCCACAGTGGCCGAAGTTGCCATTTGCTACACTATGGCTCGCGAAGTCTTTGGTTTGGCTCAGCTTACCATGGCCATCAGCGCGCAGAATGGCGTGGTGCCTGCCGTGGTTCAACTGGAAATGCTGCATCAGTTGCGTCGTAACGTGCGCCGCGCCTGTCGCTGGTTCCTGCGTCACAGAAACCGCAACAACAGCATCGAGCAGACAGTTGCCTTCTTCAAGCCGGTGTTCGACGAACTCAAGGCCAACGTTCACCAGTACATGGTGGCCGAAGAAGTGGAAGCCATCAGCGCCGAAGTAAGGGCGTTGGAGAAAGAGCTGGTAGACACCGATGTGGCCAAGGTTGTGGCTAACATGAGCACCCTGTTCTCGGCGCTGGACATTGCCCAGATAGCTCAGAACGAAAACAAGCCGGTAGCCCTGGTTGCCGAGACTTACTTCAAGCTGGGTGCCAAGGTTGAACTGCACTGGTTCCTCGAGCAGATCAGTGCCCAACCTGTGGCCAACCACTGGCAGGCTCTGGCCCGTGCCGCCTTCCGCGAAGAGCTGGATTGGCAGCAGCGCGCCCTGAGTTCTGTGGTACTGCGTACCTGCAGCGAAACCTGCAGCGCCGATGCCATCATCGAAGGCTGGATCGATGTTAACCGGGTACTGCTGGAACGCTGGTTCCACATGCTGGCTGACTTCAAGACAACGCAAAGCCATGAATTTGCCAAGTTCTCGGTGGCTCTGCGTGAGCTCAACCTACTGATCCTCCACTGCGAAGGTCACCAGTAAGCTCATAGCACCCAATCAAGCCCTGGCAGTTGCCGGGGCTTTTTTTGGCTAAAAACACAGTGCTGCTGTAAACTGTGCGCCTTACCCTGCAGGCAGCCTGGCCTCATGACCAACAAACATTAAAATCCAAGGAGATCCAATGTTTTACAAAATCGCGCAGTCAGTCATGTTCCAAATGGATCCTGAGCGAGCCCACAATCTGGCCATAGGCAGCCTCAAACGTACCGCCAATACGCCACTGACTGCGTTTTACGCCCAGTCTATCGCCAGCAAGCCTGTGACTTGCATGGGGATCAGCTTTCCAAACCCCGTTGGTCTGGCCGCCGGTTTGGATAAAGACGGCGAGGCCATTGATGCCTTCCACGCCATGGGTTTTGGTCATGTCGAAGTGGGTACAGTGACTCCACGTCCACAGCCTGGTAACGATTTGCCGCGCCTGTTCCGCCTGAAGCCAGCCAAAGGCATCATCAACCGCATGGGTTTCAATAACAAAGGTGTCGACAATCTGGTGGCCAATCTCAAGGCCAAGAAAACCGATATCCTGGTTGGGGTGAACATCGGGAAAAATAAAGATACCCCGGTAGAAGAGGGGAAAAACGATTACCTGATCTGCATGGAAAAGGTGTATGCCTATGCGGCATATATTGCGGTAAACATTTCTTCGCCAAATACCCCCGGCTTACGGACCTTGCAGTATGGCGATCTACTGGACGATCTGCTCTCATCCCTTAAAGCAAAGCAAACAGAGCTGGCAGAAAAGCACGGCAAATATGTGCCAATCGCGCTGAAAATTGCACCGGATCTGACCGAAGAAGAAATCGCCAGTATTGCGGCATCACTTATCAAAAATAAATTTGATGCGGCCATTGCCACCAACACTACCTTAAGTCGTGATGGGGTAAGCGGTCTTGCCAATGCCAATGAAACCGGTGGTCTTTCCGGTAAACCTTTGACTGAATTATCAACCAAGGTGATCAAACAACTCGCCACTGAATTAAAAGGTGCGATCCCGATCATCGGTGTTGGTGGGATCAATTCAGCGCAGGATGCACTGGCTAAATTTGATGCAGGTGCAACCTTGGTTCAAATATATTCGGGCTTTATTTATCAAGGGCCCAAATTAATAAAAGATATAGTCGCGAGTTACAGCGCAAAATAACAGCAAAAGGATCGCGAAAGCGATCCTTTTTTCTTCAAGTCGATCCAAAGCGATCGTTTTATGATCTGATTGATCTCTCTAACGTGTTGTTAACTAAGTCATATCGCAGGAAAAAGTTTTTGATATTGCGTAAATAATCATCTATGATGCGCTTGATAAACTAATTTGCAGGTATACGTTATGTTATTAATGCCACAAACGGATTGGCAATGGAGATATAACGATGCTTACGGTGTCTTAAGCGTTTCGTTAGGTTCGGAAATGGAATTTCTGACTCCTTACAAAGCCAAGCTCCTTATTCCGGATGCATTGGGTGATATGGAATTTAGCGTCGAGCACGCCAAGTTCTATATAGACCTGCTCGACCGTGTGCAAAAACGCCTGAAAATTACCGATGCTGCGGCTGTACAAATTACACTCAATGCAACGGCAGCCCATTTTATGCTTAAACCTCAAATGCCCAAATCCTGGTTTTTCGAAGCCAGTGATATTTGTGTTTTCGCCGATATGGGCAAGGTATTTGAACTTAAATGCCATGGCGAACGTCACTTGGTGATGGTCGTTGAAAATGGTTTGCAGGCCGCACTGGTCATGTTGCTGGGTAAAGAATGTGATTTGGGTGACGGTAAGCGTCTCGGCCAATTTGAAACCATTAAGGTAATGCATAACAGACTGCACGAGCCTCGCATTAATCGCCAAACTGTTGCGGCCTGATTAAGCTTTATCCGATGGGATAAAAAAGCGCTTGGTAGTGTATATATCCTAAAGGACGCCATTGGCGTCCTTTTACTTTTCTGCCGTTTTTGTCAGTCACTCTCAAGCGCATGCCTGGTAAACAAATGACCTTTGTCACTGGCATGGTGTTATCGGGCTCGCCATAATAGGCCAAGACCAATGGAAGGTGCGAATAAGTCCCGTGCTTACTCTGCGTGAACTTTCATCGGATAGATGTAAGGTGCAGTTCGCAGTGAATGGCCTTAGCCCTTCGCAAAAGCTGTAACCTAGCAGATACCGCTGTAAGCCACGCCCTACGGGGCTTTGATAGCGACACCATTTCGGCGTTATTCAACTTCACCATGCCTCGGCATGCCTTCTGTTGAATGCCTTGAACTGTCGTCGCTATCATAGCCAGAGCTGTGCGAGGACTTGTCCGCACCTTCCCAAGAGAGGGGAGCTGTTATGAATGTGGGCATGTTGGCGTTACTTATCCCGATTATCGCGGTAACTGGTGGGTTTATACTGCAATTTATGCGGCTGCGGGAGCGGCAACAACGCCTCGGCAGTGAGCAAAGGGCCGAATTTGAGGCGTTGCAGGGTGAAATCCGTGAACTCAAAGAGCGAATTCAGGTATTGGAAACCATAGTCACCGATGAAGGTTTCGATGTAGGGCGGCAAATCAATCGGATGAAGGGTCAGCAATAACATGATTGCCTGCTACGCAGAGGGGTTAAGCGACTGAATGCAACTTGAGCGTATGGGGCGGGCGCAGGCAAGAGTCCGTCAGGGGCCGGATCATCGTGATGGTGAACAGGTGACCTTTCTTGACGTAAAACAGTATTTTGGGCTCGGGCATGTGCGGGTAGGCCGCTGGGTCAGCAGCAGTGAGTCGCTGATAGCCGCTAATATGGTATTCGACGCGCTGGCTGATTTGGCCCTGGTGCTTGGGCTGCCACCAAAAGCATTGGGGCTCAGGGAGAAACTGAACCTTGCCTTTGGCCATGGCGGTCAGCAAGGGGTAATGGCCCATTATTCGCCTTGTGAGCGCACCCTGGCGCTCGCCAAACATGCCGGAGCGGGCGCACTGGCCCATGAGTTCTGGCATGCGTTCGATCACTACATTGGCGATGTCGCTATGGATGTCGGCAGCGTAATGGGCCGGGGCAAAAGCAGCAGATTCGCCAGTGAACTTTGGCTTCAGGATGTGCCGCTGCTGTGCCATCCACTTAATGACAGACTGGATGCGCTGTTTCAGTGCGTGCTGTTAAGCCTGGATGGCGAGCAGCCAAGTGACTATGTGCGCCGTGCTATTCAGTTGGATAAATCCTTTGGCAGGCTTTATTTTTCCCATCCGTCTGAGCTGATGGCGCGTGCGTTTGAGGCCGCCATTGAAACCCATGCCCTGTTCGAAGATGTCGATTTACAAAGCGGTGAAATCAGCCTGAAGCGGCTTATCAATCCCTATTTGGTAACAGGCACCCAGGACTTAACCGCCGCCAATGGCGCTACCAGTCGCCAATGGGGCGCAATGCCAACGGGCGCGTTTCCAAAACCTTCACACCGCGACGCCATTATGGGGCACATTCAGCAATATTTCGGGCTGCTTGGCAAAGCCCTTGAGAAATACCAACAAGGAGAAACATGATGCAAGTGGTGATCACCGGCGCCAATCGCGGCATAGGCCTTGCGCTGACCAAACTCTATTTAGCGGCCGGCTGCGACGTTGCGGCCTGCTGTCGAAACCCCGATGACGCAAATGCGTTGCATGCCTTGATGGACAGCCACGAAGGGCTGGAACTCTTTGAGCTGGACGTGAGTTCGAGTGATGCGATTGCCTCTCTGGGAGAGGCGCTTCATGGGCGACCAATTCATCGATTAATCAATAACGCCGGTTATTACGGGCCCCGCGGCGTGATGCTCGGCAATACCCCGGAAGATGAGTGGCAGCAGCTGTTCGCTATCAACTGTATAGGTCCGCTTAAGTTGGTGGAAGCCCTGACCGAAGGCCTGTGTCAGGGGCAGGGCATTATTGCCAATTTGACCTCTAAAATGGGCAGTATGGCCGACAACGGCAGCGGCGGCGCCTACCTGTACCGCTCCGCCAAAGCGGCGCAAAACGCCGTGACCAAATCTCTGGCAATTGATTTGGCTCCCTTTAACGTTAAAGCGGTGGCCCTGCATCCCGGCTGGGTACAAACCGACATGGGTGGCCCCGGCGCCCTGATTGACACAGACACCTCGGCGCAAGGCTTATATCGGGTTATCGAAGGTTTGAGCACCGCCCAAAGCGGTGGCTTTTTCGACTATCAGGGAAATGCTATCCCTTGGTAATATTGCCATCTTATTGATGTTAATCAGATTCCTTTATTGAGTCTCGCGGCTAGCTATGTCAAACTCAAGACTGAATTTACATAAGATTAACAAAATGGGAGGCAACCATGGGACCTTGGTCAATGCGCGCCGGGAAAGGCGGCAGATTGGGTGTGTCAGCTTTGCTGGCGCTGGGACTGGGTTTGAGCGGGCAGACGCTGGCAGGACCGGGGGATTTTAAGTCCGGCCCTGTGATTGAAGGCTACGGCGAGGTCGCAAGCCGGGTCAAACAAACGTATCCGGTGCCAAAGGATCAACACTTTAAAGTGGCATTTGATATTGGCAACCAAAGTGAAGCCGGTCAGCTCAACCGCGGCATTGAAAGCCTGGCGCGGTTTCTGAACATGCACGCTGCTGTGGGCGTTAATCCCGACAACATCAAGCTGGCACTGGTGGTTCATGGCAAGGCAGTATTTGATGTGCTGAATGACGATGCCCATTTTAAGAAGCTTGCCCGTGGCAACAGCCATTCCTCGCTGCTCAAAGCACTGATGGATAATGGCGTACGCATTATGGTGTGCGGACAAACCGCCGCCTACTACGGCATAGATAATAATTTGCTGTTCCCCGGGGTTGAGATGTCCCTTTCGGCAATGACTGCCCATGCGCAGTTGCAGCAGCAGGGTTATAGCCTGAATCCGTTTTAACTACTGAAGCGTAGCTGTTACTCCCAGGAGCACTGGCCCCGGCCAGTGCTTTTTTGTTGGCTAGTCCCCGACGGATTGCCGTCTCTCACAATGTGTGAACATCAGATCGAGCAAAAAAGAGAAAATGTGCCAATACCACGGATAAATAAGAATACTGAAGGAGGGAGTAACAAGGCGTGGCTTTGAGATCCGGAGCTGAACTGGATGTCACAAGAGGGCGACCTTCGAGCTTATTGGATACAACAAGTCTATCGAACTTTGAGCCTTAGCAAAGGGATAAGTAAAAGTGATGAGAGGGTTTTACTTTAGAAAAGTGGTTGCGGGAGCCGGATTTGAACTGGGCGTCACACGCCGACGACCTTCGAGCTTATAGGGTACAACGAATCTATCGAACTTTGAGCCTTAGCATAGGGATCAGTAAAAGTGATGAGAGGGTTTTACTTTAGAAAAGTGGTTGCGGGAGTCGGATTTGAACTGGGCATCACACGCCGACGACCTTGGAGCTTATAGAAAACAACGAGTTCTATTAAACTCAGAGCTTTAACAAAGAGATAAGTAAAAATAATTGGAGTGGTTTACTTCAGAAAATTGGTTGCGGGAGCCGGATTTGAACCGACGACCTTCGGGTTATGAGCCCGACGAGCTACCATGCTGCTCCATCCCGCGTCCGGATGTTGATGCAATCAGTTTTAATTCTTAATTGAGGAATTGGTTGCGGGAGCCGGATTTGAACCGACGACCTTCGGGTTATGAGCCCGACGAGCTACCATGCTGCTCCATCCCGCGTCCGGATGTTGATGCAATCAGTTTTAATTCTTAATTGAGGAATTGGTTGCGGGAGCCGGATTTGAACCGACGACCTTCGGGTTATGAGCCCGACGAGCTACCATGCTGCTCCATCCCGCGTCCGATTATTTGCTGTTTGTTTTGAGTCTTTCTGTCAGCCAGAAAGTTGGTTGCGGGAGCCGGATTTGAACCGACGACCTTCGACTCTATTATTAAGAGTGAGCCCGACGAGCTACCATGCTGCTCCATCCCGCGTCCGATTATTTGCTGTTTTTTTGAGCCTTTCTGTCAGCCAGAAAGTTGGTTGCGGGAGCCGGATTTGAACCGACGACCTTCGGGTTATGAGCCCGACGAGCTACCATGCTGCTCCATCCCGCGTCCGATTTTTTACCGCTTCATCTCTCGTTAAAGAGCGCATTCAGGCCCTGTGTTTCAGCCCTCAGCGTCGAAGCGGGGCGAACTATAACTATCCTGAAATCCAATTACAAGGGAAATTCCCGGATTTGTGTGTAACTGCCCAAATATCCTGCAAGCTGAGGGGGATTTGAACAGAAGCTGTAGGAAATTGCCGCAGCGGGGTGGAACCTGCCTGATAATGCGCCGTTTTAGGTGTCGCGGCCCCAAGATTGCTTATCTTTTAAGGGGCTAAACGGGTATAATGTGCCCTTTGATTTTCTGCAGGCGTAATTTCGATGTTTAACTTTTTTGCCGCTGCCCCCAAGGGCTTTGAATATGCACTCGCCAAGGAGCTTGAAGCCCTGGGCGCCTCTGAGGTGCGTGAGAGCGTAGCCGGTGTTTATTTCAGTGCCAACCTGGAGCAGGGCTACCGTATTACCCTGTGGAGCAGACTGGCAAGCCGTATTGTCATTATCCTGTTCAATGGCGAATGCGAAACCCCTGAGCAGCTTTATAACGCGGCGTACAGCATCGATTGGCCTTCCCATTTCTCGAATCGCTGCACATTCAGCATCGATTTTCACGGCACCGGTGGCTTTATCAAAAACAGCCAGTTTGGTGCGCTCAAGATTAAAGATGCCGTGGTCGACCGCTTCCGTGACGATGACCAGGCCCGTCCGGACGTGGTGAAAGGAACCCCGGACATTCGCATCGATGCCCACTATGGCCGAGGCAAAATCACCATTGGCCTTAATTTCTCAGGCCCTGCACTGCACCAGCGTGGCTACCGCGGTAACACGGGTGAAGCGCCGCTGAAAGAAAACCTGGCGGCCAACATGTTGTATCGCAGTGGCTGGGCCGAGACCCCAACCGCTTTGCTTGACCCTTTCTGTGGCAGCGGCACTGTGCTGATTGAAGCGGCCATGATGGCCTGCGATATTGCGCCTGGTTTGCTGCGCGAGCGTTTTGGTTTTGAGCATTGGAACCGCCATAACTCCGCGGTCTGGACTCAGGTAAAAGAAGAAGCCAAGGCCCGCGCCTCTTTGGGTAAAAGCCGCTGTGAGCTTAAATTCTACGGCTCGGATATCGACTCGCGGGTGGTCGCCCTTGCCAAGCGCAACGCCAATGCCGCCGGTGTGTTCGAATTTATTGAACTCAAAGTCGCCAATGTGCTGAATATCGAACCGCCGGTCGAAGGCGGTATGCTGCTGACAAACCCTCCCTATGGCGAGCGTTTAGGCAACGTGACCAGCTTGCTGCAGCTTTACTTCCAGCTTGGCGAAAAATTCAAGCAAAGCTTCGGTGGCTGGAAACTGGGTCTGCTGTGCAGCGATATGGAGTTAGTGTCATCACTTAAACTGAAAGCAGACAAGCAGATGAAGATGTTTAACGGTGCGCTGGAGTGTGCCTTTAACCTCTACACCCTGCATGCCAACAGTACCCGCCGTGAAGTGGCCCCTGAGCAGGCAAGTCAGGGCGGTGAAATTGCCGCACCCTTTGCCAATCGCCTGAAGAAAAACGTTAAGCAGCTGGAGAAGTGGGCCAAGCGTGAAGGAATCGACAGCTATCGCCTGTACGATGCCGATATCCCCGAATATAACGTGGCGGTGGATAGATACCTTGATTACGTGGTGGTGCAGGAGTACGCCGCGCCATCGTCTATCCCTGAAGCCGTGACCAAGCGCCGTCTGACCGACGTGCTGCTGGCCTTGCCGCGGGCGCTTGGAATCGACCCCGACAAGATTGTACTTAAGACCCGTGAGCGCCAGAAGGGCACCAACCAGTATCAAAAGCTGGACGCGGAAAAGCTGGAACTGACCACCACAGAATACGGTTGCCTTTTCAAGCTGAACTTAAGCGATTACCTGGATACCGGGCTTTTCCTTGACCACAGACTGACCCGCAAACTGGTGGGTGAAAAGTCCAGAGGGCGGGATGTGCTGAACCTGTTTGCCTACACGGGTTCAGCCTCGGTGCATGCCGGTAAAGGCGGCGCCAAGTCGGTAACTACAGTGGATATGTCCAATACCTACCTTAACTGGGCAAAAGATAACTTTATGCTCAATGGGTTGGTTGGACGCCAGTACAGGTTCGAGCAGGCCGACTGCCTGCAGTGGATCCGTGACTGTCAGCAGACGTTTGATTTGATTTTTATCGACCCGCCGACTTTCTCGAACTCCAAGCGCATGGAAGACTCTTTCGATGTGCAGCGCGACCATGTGGCGTTGTTGGTGTCACTTAAGCGCTTGCTGAATCCCGGTGGCGAAATCGTATTCTCCAACAACAAACGCAAGTTCAAGATGGATATGGAAGCGCTGAACGCCGAAGGGCTCAAGGCTATCAATATCGACGATAAAGTGCTGCCGATGGATTACGCCCGTAACCCGCAAATCCACAACTGCTGGGTAGTGACCCATGGCTGAGTTTATTTTGTATCACACCGAGGGCTGCCACTTGTGCCATCAGGCCGAGGCATTGCTGTTGGACGCAGGGCTGAATTATGCCTTGGTGGATATCTGTGACGATGACACCTTGGCTGAGCGTTACGGCGTGCGCATTCCGGTTGTGCTGCGCACCCTGGATTCGGCAGAGCTTGGCTGGCCCTTCAACAGCGAAGCGCTGGCCTCTTTTAAAGACGCTGCATTTAATTCAGCTGCATCTTAATCGGTTGCATCTCATTCGGTTGCATCTTAAATAAGGTGCACCTTAGCAGTTTGTGACTGAAGCGAAGCGGTCCGATAAACAGTGTTTTAACCGAATTTGAGTTTCTTAAAGAAACAGTGTTCCCGGGAACACCAGTGTAAAGGATGTTGATGTGAGTCTTGTTCGTATCACCAATGGCTCTTTGGCCTATGGCTACATTCCCCTGCTTAAAAACGCCGACCTCAGTATCGAGGCCGGTGAGCGCGTGTGTATTGTGGGTCGTAATGGCGCCGGTAAATCCACCTTGCTCAAGCTTATCGACGGTGAATCCCATCTGGACGATGGCGAGCTGAATATCGCCACCGATGTGCGTATCAGCCGTTTACAGCAAGACCCGCCCAAGGCCGAGTCTGGTACTGTTTACCGTTATATTGCCCAGGGCCTGAAAGAAGTGGGCGATGTGCTGGACAGGTACCATCAGTTGTCGCACGATCTGGCTTCTGCCGATGCCGTTGCCCAGGAGCGAATGCTCAAAGAAATGGAAGGTTTGCAGGGCAAGCTTGACCATTTGAACGGCTGGCAGCTTGATAGCCGCATTCAGGCGCATTGCAAACGTCTGGGGCTGGATCCGGATAAACCACTGAGCGAACTTTCCGGCGGCTGGCAGCGTAAAGTGGCTCTGGCCCGGGCGTTGGTGAGTGAGCCGGATCTGCTGCTGCTCGATGAGCCGACCAACCACCTGGATATAGATACCATCGAGTGGCTGGAGCAGTTTCTGCTTGGCTTTAAAGGCGCCATCGTGTTTATCAGTCACGACCGTGGCTTTATCAGCCGCATGGCAACCCGCATTCTGGATCTCGACCGCGGCGTGGTAACGTCCTGGCCGGGCTCCTATCAGGCTTACCTTGAAGGCAAAGCCGAATGGCTGCGTCTCGAAGCCGAGGCCAACGCCCAGTTCGATAAGAAACTTGCCGACGAAGAAGTGTGGATCCGTCAGGGTATCAAGGCACGTCGTACCCGTAACGAAGGCCGGGTGAGGGCACTCAAGGCGCTCAGAATGGAGCGTAAAGAGCGCATCAACCGCCAGGGCAACGTCCGTATGGCGGTGTCTGAAGGCGAGCGCAGCGGCAAACTGGTGTTTGATGTCGACAGCCTGAATTTCAATCTGGCCGACAAAGATTTGGTGCGCGATTTTTCCGTGAGTGTGATGCGTGGTGACCGTATTGCGTTGATAGGCCCCAACGGCTGCGGTAAATCGACCCTGATCAAGTTGCTGATTGGTCAGTTGGAGCCTCAGTCCGGCAACCTCAAAACCGGCACCAAGCTGGAAATTGCTTACTTTGACCAGTACCGTGAAAACCTCGACGAAGAAAAAACCGTTGAGGAAAACGTGGGCGAGGGCAAACAGACGGTGACAGTCAATGGCAACGACCGCCATATCCTCAGCTATCTGCAGGACTTCTTGTTTTCGCCAGCCCGTGCCCGTACGCCGGTAAAAGCGCTTTCGGGCGGTGAAAAGAACCGTCTGCTGCTTGCCCGGCTGCTGCTGCGCCCGGCCAACCTTATTATTCTCGATGAGCCCACCAACGATCTGGATATTGAAACTCTGGAACTGCTGGAATCCATGCTGGCCGATTACGACGGCACCTTGCTTATCGTCAGTCACGACCGGGCCTTTATCGACAATACAGTGACCAGCAGTTGGTGGTTCACTGGCAATGGTCGCTGGGCCGAATACGTGGGCGGCTATCAGGATGCGGTGGCACAGGGCGCGAAATTCTACGCCGCCTCTGCGGAACCCGAAGGGCAAAAGAGTGTCCAAGCTCAGGCACCTGTGGTAAAACAGCAGCCTGAAGTGAAATCGCAGAAGAAGCTGTCTTACAAATTGCAGCGGGAGCTGGATGCGCTGCCGGAGCGGATGGAGCAGCTCGAAGCCGAGATTGAGGCGTTGCAACAGGAAGTGAATACCCCCGAGTTTTATGGGCAGCCTCAGGATACGGTCAACGCCCGTCTGAGTTTGCTCGGCGAGAAAGAACAAGAGTTGGAGCTTTGCTTTGAGCGTTGGGAAGAGCTCGAATCAATGAAGTAAACCTATTAAAATTAGGAAGTTATTAATGAAGTTACAGTTGGAAAAGGCATTGTCCCTGGTGGCTTTGGGTGTGCTGGGTGCACTTGGAAGTGCTCAGGCCGCACCGGTTTACGAAATTAAAAACCTCGAAGATTTTGACCTTAAAGGTACCCTCGAAGGCACCCGTACTGGCTACGCCATGGGCGTAAACGCCAACAATGAATTGGTGGGTATCGCCAAGGGCCGTAAGAAATTGTCCAGTGATGACGTGGAAGGCGGCATCATCGACGTGGACGACGGGATCTCCGACGAAGAGAAGATCACCTACTCTGTGCTCAAGCCGATTGTGGCGAATAACTTTACCTTCTCGGCGGGCGCCAACGGCGCGGCCGGTGCCTGGGTTCCCACCTTTGAAAGCATCAACGGCACCACAGATCCCAAAGATACTGATGTCAATGTGCCTGAAACCGTGAACTCGGTGGATACCTTCTACTACGGGATCAATGATGACGGCCTGAAAGTTGGCGCCATGACCGCGCCAGAGAAGAAGCTTGAGTACACAGGCACAGATACCGAGCAGGATTATTGGTACTACCGCGACTATGAAATCCGCGGCGTGGTGAAAACCCCGACCGCTGAGATTGAGCTGACCCCACCTTATGTGGAGTATACCAGCACCAAGTCCGGCGAGACCGACAAGAAGGCGTATTTGGGCGGTACTTCTGCGGCCACCGCGATTGCCGGTAACTTGATCACAGGTTATGCGAGCACTGATATTTCCCGCTACGGCGGTGAGCGTGCCCAGCTGTGTTTGGACAACGTTGGCACCACAAATGCCACGCCGCTGGATATCTGTATCCAGAACGAGCAGTACCCCAATACCTCGGGCAACCGTAACATCCAATACCAGACCCGTGCCTATGTCTGGCAGCTGGAAGGCGACGCTGCCACCGGTACTGCGCTGCCTCTGGGGCTGACTCCGGCATCTGATTCCACCCTGACCTATACCGCTCAGGGCCTGGGTATCAACCTTGATGGCACAGTTGCCGGTCGCTCCCACGTGAACCGCAACGGCAACGATGACTACTTCCGTATGGATGCCGCTTACTGGACCCGTAAGGATGATGGCAGCTACGAGTACCACTGGGTACCCGTGGTGAACCTGGATGATGTGCGCAGCTCCATTGCCTACGACATCAATGACAACGGCATTCTGGTTGGCTCTTACAACAGCTACATTCAGGGTTATACCCGCGATAAGTTCTTCTATTTTGATACCAAGGCGACCGATGCCAAGCCTGTTGTGCCGAACGATTTCTACTCAACCCAGTCGGATCTGTCGAGCCGTGGCAAGGCCATCAACAACAAAGGCCAGGTCGTTGGTTTTATTGAAACCACCCACGACAAGGAAAAGCCACGTCCGAAAGCCGGCTTCCTGTTCGACATGAATGCCAAAGAGGGCGGTGAGTTCTCCAACCTCAACAGTCTGCTCACCTGTGAGTCAAAAGGCTTTGAGAAGGCCTCTGACGGCACCTGGGCACGCCATAAGGTGCAGGTGGAAGACGGCAGCGGCAAGACTCTTAGTTACGACTCTGACATCCAGATTGTCGAAGCCAACAGCATCAACGAAGAGGGTGTTATCGTAGGTACTGCGTTTATTCGTAAGCCGGTATACAAGACCGATGAAAATGGTCTGCCTATAGTAGAAAACGGCAAGTTTGTGTTTGAACTGGATGGTAACGGTAACCCGGTAACCTCTTATCTGCCTCGTGCAGTGGTGCTGGAGCCTGCAGCCGGCGCGGAAGCCTGTACCGTGATTGATGGTGATACCGGCGGTGAGAAATACGAACGTCAGGGCGCTGCAACCCTGCTTGGCCTGTTGCTGCTGCCACTGGTGTGGCTGCGCCGCCGGGTTCGCTGAGCAAAGAGTGCGAACTGCTCCCGGTCAGATCTGACCAAGCAAATTTGGGGCCCATCTGGGCCCCAAATTTTTTTCCGCATTGTCTCAATAGCTTAATATTTGCGCGCTAAAATCGATGGATTTTTCGATTGATCTTGGCCCGGAAAAGCCTTATTTCTACATATGAAGCTGTTGCTTCTTGTTTTATGTAGAACAGAGGACGCTTGCATGAAGAGACAAAAACGAGATCGCATGGACAGAGCTTTTTCCAAGGGGTTCCAAGCCGGAGCCGGGGGACGCTCAAAAGAGATGTGCCCTTACACTAATCTTGATTCACGCTCACAATGGCTAGGAGGCTGGCGTGAGGGGGTAGATGGCCGAATGTCCGGGCTCTTTACCAAGTAATGCACAGCAAATCTTGCCCTCCCTGAGAAGAGGGCATTTTTATAGCAGTATTCTTCAGGCAGTGATTAAGACTGCATCAGCAACAAAAACACCGGCCTTGGCCGGTGTTTTGTATTTTAAGCCACCTTGGCTTCTAAGGTTAGAAGCTTAGAAGGTTGAGGTGTCGGTAAACACGCCCACTTTCAGATCCGTAGCTGTGTAAATCTCGCGGCCATCCACTTCCAGGCTTGCATCGGCAATGCCCATCACCAGTTTGCGGTGAATAGTACGCTTAATGTTGAGGCGGTAAGTTACCTTCTTGGCGCCAGGCAGTACCTGACCGGTAAACTTCACTTCACCTACACCCAGAGCGCGGCCTTTGCCCTGAGCGCCTTCCCATGCCAGGAAGAAACCAACCAGTTGCCACATGGCATCCAGGCCCAGACAGCCTGGCATCACAGGATCGTCAACGAAGTGGCAACCAAAGAACCAAAGATCCGGATTGATATCCAGCTCGGCTACGATTTCCCCTTTACCGAAGGCACCGCCATCGTCATTAATGGTGGTGATGCGGTCGATCATCAGCATGTTGTCGACGGGCAGACGGGGAGAATTCTTGCCAAGAAGCTCGCCATGGCCACAGGCGATCAGTTCTTCTTTGGTGTAGCTGTTTGCTTTAGTCATTGTAATAGTTACCACTCCATCATTAAGAGTGGCCAAGATTAGCGAACACCTGTACGCCAAACAAGTCCAACCACCTTTTCAGTTACGTGAAAATGGCCATTTTGCGAGCAGTCCTGCAAAAAAGCCCTGGGGCAATTCGTCGGGCTCGTCACCGGCAAGCTTATCCAGCCTGGCCTGAACCAGGCCATAAAGGGTGTTGTCGGGGAAGTTATGCTCTTCATCGGCGACACCTGCGGGCAGCGACATCAACAGCTCAACGGCTTCATCCATATGGGCAACCTGATACACATGGAATAAGCCCTTGGAGACCGCGTCTATCACCTTGGGGGCCAGATTCAGCTGCAGCATATTGGCCTTGGGAATGATAACCCCTTGCTCGCCAGTGAGGCCCCGGCGCTCACACAGATTGAAGAAGCCCTCAATTTTTTCATTCACGCCGCCAATCGCCTGCACGTTGCCGAACTGATCCAGTGCACCTGTTATTGCAAGTGATTGTTTTATTGGCTGCTCTGCAATGGCAGACATCAAACAGCAGTATTCGGCCAGTGAGGCGCTGTCGCCATCAATTTCCTGATAGGACTGCTCAAATACGATATTGGCATTGAGGTGCAGCGGCGCATCACGGCCAAAGATCCGGTACAGACAGGCCGAGAGGATCATCATGCCCTTGGCGTGAATGTTACCGCCAAGCTCGGACTTGCGCTCGATATCGGCCACTTCACCATCACCATAGTGCACCGTAGTGGTGATGCGTGCCGGTTCGCCGTAGGCATAGTCGACACTGTCGATAACGGTCAGACCATTAATTTGACCAACCATTTCGCCACTGGTGGGCAGGTTGATAAAACTGTCGTCGAAACTTTGTGCCGAGAAGCGCTCAGAGCTGTTGTGGCGGCGCTGCAGCTGGCGCAGTGCTTTGTCGATGGCCGCGCCGCTGATGTCATTGCTTTGGCTATAAGCCGCGGCTTGAGCGAACAGCTGTACCATGTCCTGGCTCGCCAGAGACAGGCGCTGCTGATGCTCACATTCTCGGGCCGAGAAGCTAAAGAGTGGCGCCATGGCGCAATCCTGCAGGGTAAAGCCTGCATTAAAAGCCAATGCCTTGAGCCAGAGGCCATATTCCTGCTCGGACTTTTGGGTCAGATCCAGTTCATGGGCCACTTCGCCCAGAAGGGGGAAGTGCTCGGCAAAGCTGCTATCGTGGCTTCTAAGCTCCACATATTGCAGGGCGCTGCCTACCAGGATAATGCTGGATTGCAGTGGTACCAGCGTATCTTTACCCACCTTGTAGCTGCCACGCTCGAGGATCTCTACCAGCAGTTGCCATAAACCTTCGCGGCGATACACGGCTTCCACATCAATAAACACATAGGCAAAACTTGCCAGGGCACCTGGCTGATATTGGCTCTTGCCTTTGCCATCGTCTTCAATACGACCAATCAAATCGGCGCGGGTCAGGCGACTGCCGAGCAAGGTGTGCAGGCCACGTTCTTTGGCAATACAGCCATGGCTACCGGCTTGGATCTCCTGCCACTGCAGCTCAGTGCTGTCGCCGTCGCGGCGTGCAACCAGCTCTTGGAGCGGCCTTGGGAATGCCTGTGCCAATGCTTTAAACAAAGAAGGGCGGTGAACACCGGCAAAGTCTGCCAGAAACATTTGCTGGTTGGCGATTTTACCGGTGAGCGCAAAGGCATCGGTCACTCTGTCCTGACACAGCAGCAAATGGCCAATGCCGGGATTGTCATTTAATCCACTTGGCAAGGTAAAAGATGGGGAGAGCCGCTGGACGGGAATAAAAGAAGGGTGCATAAAAGTCATTGAAAAATCATCGTTGGGCGGATTTTAGCATATCCTGCGCCTTTGTAATCAGCGTCTATATGCATGGCGGTGGTGAAAAGGAAAACAGTTTGCACAAAGCCTAAGCAATCGATTGTTTTTTTAATAAAAGAGGTTTACAGCGCGAATAGCCGCAGCTATTATGCGTCTCGTTCGGAGGGGTGGCAGAGTGGTTTAATGCACCGGTCTTGAAAACCGGCGTGGGTTTATAGCCCACCCAGGGTTCAAATCCCTGCTCCTCCGCCATATTCAAGGGAAAGGCGCTGCTCACAAGGCAGCGCCTTTTTCGTTTGCGTCTCTTTCTTCTGTGCTGCATTTTGAACTGATCTGGACGAATGTTTCCCAATCAGCTGCTGTGGCTGTCCGCTTGCTCACGGGTAAGCTTATCCTCCAATTGCAATCGCGATGCTTATGCTTCGATGGCAGCTACAGTTCTTTGGCATCTGCCCTTCTTTGGCATCTGGGCATCTGGATACTCTGAAGCTTGAGCCAAAGGTTTAAGAAGGCTCAGCAGAGTCGAAGTTCGGTATTTTCAGCGATTTCAGGCCGATTTTTCGCCCGTCTGGCGCGCAAATGAGCAATCGACACAAAAATGCAAAATTGGGGTTTACAGCGCCACGGCTCACGGATATTATGCGTCTCGTTCGGAGGGGTGGCAGAGTGGTTTAATGCACCGGTCTTGAAAACCGGCGTGGGTTTATAGCCCACCCAGGGTTCAAATCCCTGCTCCTCCGCCATATTAAGGAAAGGCGCTGCTCACAAAGCAGCGCCTTTTCGCTTTTATGGGCTGTTGATTGCGTATGTTGATTGCGTATGTTGATTGCGCATCTTTTGCCCACATTTCCTCAGGCCATCGGCCGCCATCTATCGCTTACTAAAGTTACAGACATCAGACCTGTTAAATCATCCTAATAACAGTGCTATAGCGTCAGTCATTTACTGTGGTTTAACACCGATTTTGCGAGCGGAATGCTTTGCCAGCGGGCGGTAGTTGGGATAAATTAACGCAGCTGGGCCCAAGGACCGTGGCCGGTAATGCAATAACAAAAACCAACAGGGTGGTGTTAACTTGATTTCTGTATATTTGGTCGACGATCACGAACTGGTTCGCACCGGGATCCGCAGGATTTTGGAAGACGAACGGGGCATCAAGGTAGTAGGTGAGGCGCCAGACGGAGAAACTGCCGTCAGCTGGGCCAAGCAGAATGAGGCCGACGTCGTGCTGATGGACATGAACATGCCCGGCATTGGCGGTATTGAAGCGACCCGTAAAATCCTGCGCTACCAGCCCCATTCGCGGATCATTATGTTGTCGATGCACACCGAAGATCCGTTTCCAACCAAGGTGATGCAAGCCGGTGCTTTCGGCTTTTTAAGTAAAAGTGCCAGGCCACCGGAAGTGATCCAGGCTATTCGCCAGGTTGCCTGCGGCCAGCGTTATCTGGCGCCTGAAATTGCGCAGCAAATGGCCTTAAGCCAGCTGACCCAAACCGATGAGAACCCCTTTAAGCAGCTGTCTGAGCGTGAGCTGCAAATCGCCATGATGATCATCAACAGCATGAAGGTGAACGACATCGCCGAGCAGCTGAATCTGAGCCCGAAAACCGTGAACAGCTACCGTTACCGTCTGTTTGCCAAGCTGGGCATTGGCAGTGATGTAGAGCTCACCCGTTTGGCCATTCGTCATAAAATCATCGACCCCGGCAAGTTCTGAGCGTGTTCGACAGCAAAACCTTCCTTAAAACCGTCTCCAGTGCCAGCGGCGTCTATCGTATGTACGATGCCGCCGGCGAAGTGATTTACGTCGGTAAAGCCAAAGATTTAAAAAAGCGCCTGTCCTCTTATTTTCGGACCAATCTGCCCAATGTAAAAACTCAGGCGCTGGTGAGTAATATTGCCAATGTGGATGTCACCCTGACCCACAGTGAAACCGAAGCCCTTATTCTTGAAAACGACTATATCAAGCAGTACATGCCTAAATACAATGTGCTGCTCAGAGACGACAAGTCGTATCCCTACATTTTGCTAAGCCGCCACACCCATCCCAGGCTTGCGTACCATCGCGGCGCCCAGCGTGAGAAGGGCGAATATTTTGGTCCTTATCCCAATGGCGGCGCCGTGCGCGAAAGCCTGAATTTGATGCAAAAGCTGTTTCCCATCCGCCAATGTGAGGATGCCTACTATCGCGCCCGTTCGCGGCCCTGTTTGCAGTATCAGATTGGCCGCTGCTCAGCGCCCTGTGTCGGAAAAATCAGTGATGAGGATTACAACGAGCAGGTGCGGCTCGCCACCTTATTTCTGCGCGGTAAAGATCAGCAGGTGATTGCAGCCCTGGTGGCCAAAATGGAAGCGGCAGCCATGGCAATGGAATATGAGTCCGCAGCCCGTTACCGCGACCAAATCCAGGCGCTTCGTAAGGTGGCCGAGCAGCAAAATGTGTCAGGGCAACAAGGGGATATGGACGTTATCGGGGTGCATTACGCCTCTGGAATTGCCTGTTTTCATATTCTGTTTATCCGCGAAGGCAAGATTTTCGGCAGCCGCAGCTATTTTCCGGCTGTGCCCGATGCCACCGAACTTGCCGAAGTGCTGCGCGCCTTTATGCTGCAGTTTTATTTGGGTAACGAAGCCCACCGCAGTATTCCCAAAGAAGTGGTGCTGGGGGATGACTTTGAAGATTTGCACGAGCTTGAAGCTGCGATGCAGGACTCCCTCGGTCATAAGCTGGAAATTAAAACCCGGGTGAGGGCGGAGCGAGCGGCGTTTTTACGCCTCGCCAGTACCAATGCCGCCAATGCGGTTGCCACCAAGCTTGCCCACAAGAGTACCGTTGAGCAGCGGATGGAGCTTCTTGAAGAAGTGCTGGGGCTTGGCGCGCCTATCCAGCGGATGGAGTGCTTCGATATCAGTCACACCATGGGCGAAAGTACCGTGGCTTCCTGTGTGGTGTTTAACCGCGAAGGGCCTTACAAGAGTGAGTATCGCCGTTACAACATTACCGGGATCACCGGCGGCGACGACTATGCCGCCATGGCACAGGCACTATCGCGCCGCTTTGATAAGATTGAACGTACCGGCAAGGTGCCGGATGTGCTGTTTATCGATGGCGGCCTGGGGCAGCTGCGCGCCGCCATGGCCATAGTGAAAGACAAGTTTGCCGATATGGATCGTCAGCCGCTGCTGGTTGGCGTGGCCAAAGGGGAGAGCCGTAAACCCGGGCTTGAAACCCTGATTTTCGGTGGCAGCGAGGCCGAGTTCTCGCTTGAGTCCGACAATCCGGCACTGCATTTGATCCAGCATATCCGGGACGAGTCTCATCGTTTTGCTATTACCGGACACAGAGCTAAGCGACAACAAACCCGCAATACCTCCAGTCTGGAATCCATCCCCGGCATAGGGCCAAAAAGACGCAAGGCGTTGCTGCAATATCTTGGTGGATTACAGCAGGTTAAAAATGCCAGTGTGGCTGAGCTGGCCAAGGTTCCCGGGATCAGCGCAGAAATGGCGCAAACTATCCATGACGCATTGCGGGGGTGATAAAAATCAGGCAAGATTGGCGCTGCTTTTGAATTCCAGGGTCTCCCATGCCGTTTAACTTACCCATCGCCTTGACCTTCTTCCGGCTGTTGCTGTTGCCGGTTTTCGTGGTGTTCTTCTATTTACCCTACAACTGGGCGCCCTTTGCGGCGGCATTTGTGTTTTGGCTGGCGGCTATTACCGATGCGCTTGATGGCTATGCCGCCCGTAAATTAGGCCAACTCACCCGTTTCGGTGCCTTTTTGGACCCCGTCGCCGATAAGGTGATGGTGGTAACGGCCCTGGTGCTGCTGGTTGCAGACTACAACTCGCCCTGGATGACCCTACCGGCACTGTTGATGATTGGCCGCGAAATCGTGATTTCAGCGTTGCGTGAATGGATGGCGGAAATTGGCAAGCGCGGCGCCGTTGCCGTGTCCTGGATTGGTAAGTATAAAACCGCTGCCCAGATGGTGGCCATTATTGGTCTTATCTGGAAACCCAATGCCTTTTTGATTGATTTGGCCTATGGTCTTTTCTATTTCGCCGCCATTCTGACCTTCTGGTCGATGATGAGTTACATCATGGCAGCCTGGAAAGATCTCACCGCTGAATAAGAACTGCACGCTAACTGCATGTTTCTGATACAGGTCGTTTATTTAGTGTGCATACAGGATTTTAAGTGAAAATAAGCGTTTGACAGTCGGGGTTAAATCGGTAGAATGCCAATCCGCAGTCAGGGGAAACTTTGAAAGCAAACGCTTTAAAAGCACGTATTTTTGAAAAAATACTTTTAAAGTAAAACACGCGACATTAGCTCAGTTGGTAGAGCGATACCTTGCCAAGGTATAGGTCATCGGTTCGAACCCGATATGTCGCTCC